>NZ_JALLIY010000031.1 GCF_023242315.1 Pseudomonas sp. MWU13-2105 | reverse complement strand
CTTCTGCGGCGGCGGAGGCAATCAACGCCGCAGGCGGTATCAACGGTGAAAAGATCCGTTTGGTCAAAGGGGATGACGCCTGCGATCCCAAGCAGGCGGTTGCGGTGGCCAATCGGTTGATCGACTCCGACAAGGTGTCGGCGGTCGTTGGGCATTTCTGTTCTTCCTCGGTCATTCCTACCAACGAAATCTATGCCGACGCAGGGGTAGTGACCATCACTCCAGCCGCCACCAATCCACAGGTCACTGAACGTGGCCTTGCCACGGTCTTTCGTAACTGTGGTCGCGATGACCAGCAAGGCATCGTCGCGGGCGACTATATCGTTGATGTGCTCAAAGCCAAGAAGGTTGTGCTCATTCATGACAAGGACACCTACGGCCAGGGGCTGGCCGATGCCACCAAGCTGGAGTTGAACAAAAAGGGCCTCAAGGAAGTGCTTTATGAAGGATTGACCCGCGGCGAGAAAGATTTCAACGCCCTGGCGACCAAGGTTCGTGCATTGAATCCAGACGTCGTTTATTTCGGCGGCTTACACCCGGAGGCCGGTCCGTTGGTACGTCAGCTGCGTGAGCAGGGCGTGACCGCCAAGTTCATTTCCGGAGACGGCATTGTGACGGATGAGTTGGTCAGTGCTGCTGGCGGTGCCCAATACACCAACGGCGTGTTGATGACCTTCGGCGCGGACCCGCGCAACAATCCCGCCGGCAAGACAGTCATCGATAAATTCCGTGCCGGCGGTTATGAGCCGGAGGGTTACACCCTGTATGCCTACACCTCGGTACAGGCGCTAGCGGCGGCGTTCACTGCGATCAAGGGCACCGACGGCGAAAAAGCGGCCAAGTGGCTCAAGAGTCATCCCGTCCCGACAGCGATGGGGAGCAAGGAGTGGGACAGTAACGGCGATCTCAAAATCTCCAACTACGTAATGTACCAGTGGGGGCCGGACGGCAAATACAAGCAGCTCTGAATGGTCCTCAAACTGCCTCGGACCTGTTTGTCGGGCCGGGGCAGCTAGCGCTTCTTGATTCTCAGACGGAATTCGTATCGTGGATGGCATCTTTCTACAGCAGATGGTGAACGGGTTGACGCTCGGCTCGGTGTACGGGCTAATCGCAATCGGTTACACCATGGTGTACGGCATCATCGGCATGATCAACTTTGCCCACGGCGAGGTCTATATGGTCTCTGCCTATCTGGCAGCAATTGGTCTGGCGGTATTGTCGTTCTTCGGCGTTGAGTCGTTTCCCTTCCTGATCCTCGGGACCTTGATTTTCACGCTCGTAGTGACTGGTGTTTATGGTGTGGTCATCGAGCGTATTGCCTACAAACCATTGCGCAGCTCAACCCGCCTGGCACCCTTGATCAGTGCCATTGGCATGTCGCTGATCCTGCAAAACTACGTCCAACTCAGCCAGGGCGCTCGCCAACAGGGTGTGCCGACATTGCTCGAAGGGGCTCTGAGACTCACCGTGGGCAGTGGGTTCGTGCAGTTGACCTACACCAAATTGTTCATTCTTGCGGCGGCCTTTGTTGGCATGGCCGTGCTGACTTATCTCATCCAGTACACCACCCTGGGGCGTATGTGCCGAGCGGTTCAGCAGGATCGCAAGATGGCTTCGATCCTGGGGGTCAATACCGATCGGATCATCTCCAGCGTGTTCATCATCGGCGCGGCTATGGCGGCACTGGCGGGTGTACTGATCACCATGAATTACGGGACGTTCGACTTCTACGCCGGTTTCATCATCGGCATCAAGGCCTTTACCGCAGCGGTCCTGGGCGGCATTGGATCACTGCCCGGGGCGATGTTGGGCGGATTGATTCTAGGGGTGTCCGAGTCGCAGTTCGCAAGCATGGCCAATAGTGATTTCAAGGATGTTTTCAGTTTTTCGCTGCTGGTGCTGATTTTGATCTTCCGACCGCAAGGCCTGCTCGGCCGTCCACACGTGACAAAGGTGTAAGCATGTCGTCCGTGACCTTGAACAAAACCCTGGAAGCTTCCACGCCTGTCGCCAAGGCGCTGGATGTCAAGAAAAGTCTGGTCGAGGCAGTGGTGGCCGGTTTACTGGCGCTGATCGTCTTCGGCCCTGTCGTCGGTGTCGTGCTCGATGGCTACAGTTTCAACTGGCACCCCAATCGGGTGGCATGGATGACGGCCATCGTGATGGTGGGACGTCTGGTGCTCAGTCTGTTGACCCAGACCGCCAGTGGAGCTGCCTTCGTTGCTCGGTTCAAAGGCGGTGATGGCGGCGTGCATGTCCTTGCACCGGATTACAAATCCCGGATGCTTTGGATAGTTCCCGCCTTGATCGTCATTGCCATTGTGTTCCCTGTATTTGCCAACAAGTACCTGATGACGGTGGTGATACTCGGCTTGATCTATGTGTTGCTGGGCCTGGGATTGAATATTGTGGTGGGCCTGGCAGGCTTGCTCGACCTCGGTTATGTGGGGTTCTACGCCATTGGTGCCTACGGACTGGCATTGGGTTACCAGTATTTGGGCCTTGGCTTCTGGTCAATGCTGCCGCTGGCGGCCATCGCTGCCGGATTGGCCGGATGCCTGCTCGGTTTCCCGGTGCTGCGCCTGCACGGTGACTACCTTGCGATCGTGACACTGGGTTTCGACGAAATCATCCGACTGATTTTGAATAACTGGTTGTCCTTTACCGGTGGGCCGAATGGCTTGGCAGTACCCGCACCCACCTTTCTGGGCCTGGAGTTTGGGCGTAACGCCAAGGAGGGGAGGATTCCGATTCATGAGTTCCTGGGAACCGCCTATAACCCCGATCTGAAGTTCATTTTCATCTATGCCGTGCTATTCCTGGTCGTGCTGGGGGTGCTTTACATCAAGAACCGTTTGACCCGGATGCCGATGGGGCGTGCCTGGGAGGCATTGCGCGAGGATGAAATTGCCTGTCGGGCCATGGGCTTGAACCATGTGCTGGTCAAACTTTCGGCCTTCGCCATCGGCGCGTCCACCGCGGGGCTGGCGGGTGTGTTTTTCGCCAGCTACCAGGGGTTCGTCAACCCATCCTCGTTCACCTTCTTCGAGTCCGCCCTGATTCTTGCCATTGTCGTGCTGGGCGGCATGGGTTCAACCGTGGGTGTGGTGATCGCCGCCTTTGTGTTGACCGTCGCCCCGGAGTTACTGCGTAGTTTTGCCGAGTATCGTGTGTTGCTGTTCGGCGTATTGATGGTGCTGATGATGATTTGGCGCCCACGAGGACTGATTCGTATCAGCCGTATTGGCGTTCAACCGCGCAAAGGAGTAGCGCCATGAGCCGCGATGTCATCCTGTCGGTGGAGCACCTGATGATGCAGTTCGGCGGCATCAAGGCCTTGCGCGATGTCAGCCTGTCCATCCGACGTCATTCCATCTTTGCCCTGATCGGCCCGAACGGTGCAGGGAAGACCACGGTCTTCAATTGCCTGACCGGGTTTTACAAGGCCTCCGGCGGGAAGATTGAGCTCAATACCGGTGACGAACGGACCAACGTGATCAAGTTGTTGGGTGAGCCGTTTCTGCCAAGCGATTTCGTCTCGGTGAAAAGCTTCGTCAGTCGGCTGTATTACAAGATGTTTGGCGGCACTCATCTGGTGAACCGTGCCGGCCTGGCGCGGACTTTCCAGAACATCCGTCTGTTCAAGGAGATGTCGGTGGTCGAGAACCTGCTGGTGGCCCAGCACATGGGGGTCAATCGCAGTCTACTCGCCGGCATCCTCAACACTCGCCGTTATCGCAAGGCTGAAAGCGATGCCTTGAACACGGCGTTCTACTGGCTCGAAGTGGTGGACCTGGTGGACTGTGCCAACCGCCTGGCCGGCGAGCTTTCCTATGGCCAGCAGCGTCGTCTGGAAATAGCCCGGGCCATGTGCACGCGCCCCGAGATCATTTGTCTGGACGAACCGGCAGCTGGCCTCAACCCACAGGAAACCGAAGCCCTGAGCGACATGATCCGTTTGCTGCGAGACGAGCACGACATGACGGTAGTCCTCATCGAGCATGACATGGGCATGGTAATGAGTATCTCTGACGACATCGTGGTGCTCGACCACGGCAATGTCATTGCCAATGGCAGGCCCGAGCAGATCCGTAACGACCCAAAGGTGATTGCTGCCTACCTGGGTGCCGAAGAGGAGGAACTGGTATGAGTTCGCCGCTTCTTGAAGTGAAAGGCATCGACGTGCACTACGGTCCGGTTCAGGCCTTGAAGAAGGTCTCTCTGCACATCAACCAAGGTGAGACCGTCAGCCTGATCGGCTCCAACGGTGCTGGAAAGTCCACGCTGCTGATGTCGATCTTTGGCCAGCCTCGGGCCAGCCTCGGGCCAGTGTCGGGCAGATCATCTATCGCGGCACCGACATCACCCACAAGTCGTCGCACTACATCGCCTCAAACGGCATTGCCCAGTCGCCTGAGGGTCGCCGGGTCTTTCCCGACATGACGGTGGAGGAGAACCTGATGATGGGCACAATCCCCATTGGCGACAAGCATGCCAATGAAGACATACAGCACATGTTCGAGCTGTTTCCACGCCTCAGGGAACGCCGCAACCAGAGGGCCATGACCATGTCCGGTGGTGAGCAGCAGATGCTCGCGATCGCCCGGGCGCTGATGAGTCGTCCTTCCTTGCTGTTGCTCGACGAACCTTCATTGGGATTGGCCCCGATCGTGGTGAAGCAGATTTTCTCGATCCTTCGTGAGTTGGCCAGCAGTGGCATGACGATCTTCCTGGTTGAACAGAACGCCAATCATGCCTTGAGACTGTCCGATCGCGCTTATGTGTTGGTCAACGGCGAGATTCGCCTCACCGGTGCGGGGCGGGATCTGTTGGCTAACGAAGACGTACGCAATGCCTATCTGGGTGGCCACTGACCACCAGGCGTCTTGAGAAAAGCACCTGGGGTCGCTGTCAGTACGCAGGTTTCCCAACGGGCCGCGTGTACTTGAGCCTTGGTGTTTAACCGCATTTTTTTCCATGAGAATCAGGAGTCGATATGAAACATGCCAATAAAGTTGCTCTCGTTACCGGTGCCGCCCAAGGCTTGGGACTCGCCTGTGCCGAGCGTTTCCTGGCCGATGGTGCGAAGGTGGTACTGGTCGATGTACAGGGCGACAAGGTTCGGGCACAGGCTGAGCGACTGGGCGAAAGCGCCACTTGGTACGCCGCCGATTTGAGCGAAATCTCCTCGGAGATGGCCAGGGCTATCGTGGCCAAGGCTGTCGATCATTTCGGGTCGCTGGACATCGTGGTGAATAATGCCGGGATCATCCATACCGCAGATTTTGTCGACTTCCCCGAAGACGCTTTCGACCGTGTGCAACGGGTCAACCTCAAGTCGCCGTTCCTGATCGGTCAGGCTGCGGCTCGTGTCATGATCGAGAGGGGCATACAGGGGGCGATCATCAACATGTCATCGATCAACGCCGAGCTGGCAATCCCCAACTCGGTGGCCTATGCCGTCTCCAAGGGCGGCATTAAGCAACTGACCGCGGTCATGGCGGTAGGCCTGGTTCGTCACGGCATCCGCGTCAACGCGATAGGCCCCGGCACTATCGCCACCGATCTGGTCCTCAATTCGGTCATGTCCAGCCCGGCCCAGCGGCATACCGTGCTGTCCCGTACTCCGATGGGGCGCTGTGGCGAGGCTTCGGAAGTCGCCAGCGTCGCGTCCTTCCTGGCCAGTGATGATGCTTCCTACATCATCGGGCAGACCATCTATCCGGATGGTGGTCGTCTGATCCTCAACTACACCGTCCCGGTCAACGAGTGAAGTCTTGAACATGGCGAGCCTTGATGGGATGCCGAGAGTCTGTATCGCGGGTAGCCGGGGAGTGTTCCTGGATGCTGCCGGGACGCGATTCAGCACACCCGTGCAGCGCCGGATACTGGCGCTGGCTCGGGCCGTGGGGCAAATACCCGGTGTGCGGGAGCTGGTGCCTGGAATGAACAATGTGTTGGTGGTCTACGAGCCTCGGCAAATCTCCCCGACGGTGCTCTGCGGGCAGCTCTTGGCTCTATGGGAACAGGTTGGGGCAGACGAGTCGACCGGCAGGGACATCGACATTCCAGTGATCTACAGCACCAACGCCAATGATGACCTAGTACAGATTGCGGCGCTTGCGCAGCTTGAGGTCGATGAGTTCATCCGGCTGCACAGTGAGGCGGATTATCAGGTCGCGTGTGTCGGTGCCATGCCGGGCTTTCCTTATCTGTCGGGGCTTGATCCGCGGCTGGCAACGCCGCGTCGCGCGGTACCACGCATGCGCCTGGAGCAAGGTGCGGTGATCATCGGCGGGGCTCAGGCCGGCATCATGCCGTGCTCGGCGCCGTCGGGCTGGCATGTGATCGGTCGCACCGAGGTGCGTTTGTTCGACGCCCGGGGTACGTCGCCGTCGTTCTTGCAACCGGGTGATCGAATTCGCTTCAGCATTGCCGGAGTCGAATCATGATCGAAATCCTCTCCACCGGGGTACTTAACTCTGTTCAGGACCCGGGGCGTGTGGGTTATCTCAGTATTGGCGTCGGTCAGTCCGGCGCCATGGACAGCTTGGCCCTTGCCATGGGCAATGCCTTATTAGGCAACGAGGCGAGTGCTGCCGGTCTGGAGATCGCGTTGTTTCCCTTTCGGCTGCGTATTCTGAGCGATTGCCGCTTTGCAGTCACTGGAGCCGAAGGCGATACATTGCTGGATGAGCAGCCACTGCCACCCCAATGGGCCCGCAACGGCAAGGCCGGACAAACACTGTTGATCAAGCCCCCTCGGCGGGGCGCACGTTGCTATGTGTCGTTCGCCGGCGGCATTGAGGTGCCGTTGGTCATGGGCTCGCGCGCCACGGACTTGAAAACGGGGTTCGGCGGTTTCGAGGGGCGTGGCCTGATGCGTGGTGATTGCCTGGTCCCGGGCAGCCAAGACTGCAAGCCGCGCTCCGGTGTGGGCGCAGCCTTGCCTTGGTTTTTGCCCGAGCTGGGTCAGGTTATCGAGATACGCGTGCTTCCAGCGGCGGAGCTCTACGAATTCGACGAGTCGACAAGGGCACTGTTTTTCCAGCAGGCCTGGACTCTGAGTCAGGAGGCTAACCGCATGGGGATGCGCTTGATTGGACCCGAGTTGAAAACCAGGCGACCGTTGGAGTTGTTATCCCATGGAATCCTGCCGGGGACGGTGCAGGTTCCACCGTCCGGCCAGCCCATCATTCAGTTGGCCGATGCCAATACCTGCGGAGGTTATCCGAAGATCGCCAATGTGATCGACGCTGACCTCTGGCGACTGGCGCAGGCGCCCATCGGTTCAATTTTTCGATTCGTCGAGGTTGACCACCCTGGAGCACTGGCTGCCCAGGAGCACCAGGACCGTGAGCTCATGGCGTTGCGGCAGGCCATGCAGGGCGCATTTTCTCGAGCCTGAAGTTACTTATCGTTGAGGCGTATTCATGTCAAAGCAAGCTTTTAGCGTCGACCTGAACTCGGACATGGGTGAAGGCTTCGGTGCCTACACCATGGGCGATGACGAGGCGATCTTGAACATTGTCAGTTCGGCCAATATCGCCTGTGGCTTCCATGCCGGCGACCCGGAAGTCATGGCCAAGACCTTTGCCTTGGCCAAAGCCCGCAACGTGGCTGTCGGTGCGCATCCGGGGTTTCCCGATCTATGGGGCTTCGGGCGCCGCAATATGGCGTTTTCGGCAGGTGAAATCGAGCGTCTGGTCGCCTACCAGATTGGTGCGGCGCAAGCGCTGGCGACCTGGGCCGGGCACCCCATTACCCACGTCAAGGCCCATGGTGCCTTGGGCAATCTGACCCAAACCGATGCCGAGGTCGCCGCAGCGGTATGCCGGGCAGTGAAGGCGGTTGATCCTTCGTTGATCTGCCTGGCGATCGCCATGGGGCATCAGGCTCGGATTGCCGCCGAGATGGGTTTGCCGGTGCGCTCGGAGATATTTGCCGACCGTGCCTACACGGAGGAAGGACACCTGGTGTCGCGCAAGTTGCCGGAGGCGGTCATCCATGATCCGGACGAGGCCGCTGCGCGGGTGGTGCGTATGGTCCGTGCACAGGGGATCGAAACGATTTCCGGGCGTTTCATTCCCTGTGCCATCGACTCGATCTGTGTTCACAGCGACACCCCGGCAGCCGTCGGGATCGCGACACACGTACGACGAACGCTGGAAGACGAAGGCATTGCAATCGCCAGCTTCATTTGAACCTAGGGCGTTGAACTCAACCTGGCATAGCGGATGTTGATATGAAACTTGAATTCGTTGAAAGCCTGATCGAGCTCGTTGAGCGATCGCAGGTTCTGGAGTTGGAATACAGCGAGGGCGATTGCCGGGTGCGCTTGGGGTTACGTGCGTTGCCCGCTCCTCCGGCGGTGTCGCGCCAAGCCCCTGTGTCGGTGACAAGAGGGGATGCCGCTAGCGAAACGCTGTTGGCCATGCCCGAGGCCGCTGCCGCGTCCAGTGGCTACCCGGTTTCATCGAGTCTTGTGGGCATTTTTTATCGTTCTCCTTCACCTGACAAACCACCTTTTGTCGAGGTGGGTGATGCTGTGGAAGAGGGGCAGACGCTGGCCATTGTAGAGGCCATGAAGATGCTCAACCCTATCGAGGCGGATCGGGCCGGGCGGGTGAGCGCGATCCTGAAGAGTGACGGCCAGATGATCGAGGCCGGCTGCACCTTGTTCCTTATCGAAGCGGTGAATTAAGTGATGTCTGAGCAACTTTTCGACACTGTCCTGATCGCCAATCGCGGCGAGATAGCGCTGCGTATTTTGCGGGCGGCGCGGGATCTGGGTTTGCGTACGGTCGCCGTGCACTCTCAAGCAGATGCGGATCTACGACACGTAGCGTTAGCTGACACAGCTTTGTGTATTGGTCCGGCTGCAGCAAGTGAAAGTTATCTGAATCCGCAACGTTTATTGCAAGCGGCGAAACTGACCGGCGCGGGAGCCATCCATCCCGGCTATGGCTTCCTGGCGGAGAGCGCCCATTTTGCCCAGGCCGTGGAAGAGGCGGGATTGGTTTTTGTCGGTCCGACTTCGGCTTCGATTCGCCTGATGGGCGACAAAGTCAGCGCCAAGCAGGCGATGCTGGAGGCCGGGGTGCCTTGCGTACCAGGTTCGCCTGGCGCGCTGCCCGCCGATGCCGAGACGGTCAGGGAACTGGCCGAGGCGTGTGGTTACCCGTTGATCGTCAAGGCTTCCGGAGGCGGTGGCGGTCGGGGCATGCGTATTGTACATGACCCCCGAGAGCTCGATGAAGCAGTAGCGATGACACGGGAGGAGGCGGGCCGAGCGTTTGGCAACCCGGAAGTCTATCTCGAGAAGTTTCTTGAGCATCCACGCCATATCGAAATTCAGGTGATGGCGGATGGTTTTGGCAATGTAGTCTGGTTAGGCGAGCGGGACTGCTCAATGCAGCGCCGTCATCAGAAAATCATTGAAGAGTCCCCGGCGCCTGGCGTGGATCGTCAAGCCATTACGGCCATCGGTGAGCGTTGCGTCAGGGCCTGCCAACTGATCGGCTATCGCGGCGCGGGCACGTTCGAGTTTCTTTATGAGAACGGCGAGTTCTACTTTATCGAGATGAACACCCGGGTCCAGGTCGAACATCCCGTCACTGAGTTGGTGACTGGGGTAGATATCGTTCGTGAGCAATTGTTGGTGGCATTGGGCAAGCCCCTGTCGGTTCGCCAGGAACAGATCAGCCTGAGCGGCCACGCCATCGAGTGTCGAATCAATGCCGAAGACCCCTTCAGCTTTGCTCCAGCGCCGGGAACCGTCACCCGTTGGGTGGCCCCCGGTGGCCCGGGTATCCGCATCGATACGCACCTGTATGCCGGTTATCGGGTGCCACCGTATTACGACTCGCTGGTGGCGAAGTTTCTGGCTCATGGGGCCAATCGGGAGCAGGCCATTAAGCGGATGCGTGGTGCCTTGGCGGAAGCCGACCTGGGAGGAATCAAAAGCAGTATTCCCTTGCACCAGCGTTTGATGGATGAGCCAGGTTTCGTCGCGGGTGGTTTCGATATCCATCACCTTGAACGTTACCTCAACCAGGATCAGGAGGTCTCGAAATGAGTCCGCAGTTCATTGAGCAGATTGTCCAGATGTTGAAGCGGCACTCATTGGCGCATTTTGAGTTCGAACAGGCCGGTGCTTGCCTGCGCCTTACCCTCGGTGGCGTTTCTCAAACATTGGAGGGGGCATCGGATATACCGCGTTCTGCCTTGGAAACCCAGGATGTTGTTCTGGCGCCGGGGATGGGCATCCTGCGTCTGAGTCACCCCCAGCGTGACGAACCCTATATCGCCCTTGGGGCCCATGTCGAGAAAGGCCAGGTGCTGGCCTTTCTTCAGAACGGTGTTGTGCTCGATGAAATAACCGCTGGTCGTGCCGGGCGAGTGGCCGCTGTACTGGCTGCCGAGGGTGATCTTGTCGGTTATGCCCAACCCTTGTTCGAGCTGCAGTGTGTCGGGGCAGGGTAGGCGATGAGTCAGGTAAATGTTCAGGTGTCGGCGGTAGGTGCCGGCCAGATGATTGTTGAAGCTGCACTGGAGCTGATGGTTGAAAACGGCTTTGCCGCCATGTCCATGCGCAGTCTCGCGAAAAAGGTCGGGTTGCATGCGGGGAGCCTCTATCACCATTTTCCCAGCAAGCTGGATGTGCTGGAGGAAGTGCTGGATTCACTGTTGCAGCAGCGTCTGGATGATTGGTGGGCACGTAAACCCAAGCGAGTGGATGTGCTTAAGCTGCTGGATGCGTTCATTGCATTCCATATTCAGCACGTTCTGGAGCATTCCCGCGAAGAGCATCTGGTTCATTTGGAGACGCACCATTTGCATGGGCCGCAACTCAGCCGGATTCAGGAGCAGGGTGAAGCCTATATCCATGAGCTCAGTGAAATCATAAGGCGAGGTGTAAAGGCAGGGCTGTTCAAAGCCCCTGACGTAGATCTTGTCGCCCGCAGTCTTTTGGCGATGCTCAGTGCTGCTCCCTCGCTGTGTGCGGTCGGGGTGTCACGGGCTTCCATCACTCAGATGTTGACTCGCATGGCCAAACAGCTGTTGTGGGTTCATTAGGCAATAGAGAGGTCGTACTTGAAACTCGCCGACTATTCAATCGATGCGCTGGATCAACTGCATGGCGAACTCCAGGCTGAATACCTGCGTCTGGGGACGCTCAAACTGTCTATCAATATGGCGCGTGGGGTCCCCAGCGCCGAACAGTTGGACCTTTCCAACCCTTTGCTGGAGCTGTCGTTGGCGGGCGATTATCGGGCTGAAGACGGTACGGATTGTCGCAACTACATGGGGCAGCAGGGGCTTCCCGAAGCGCGGAGGTTGTTTGCACCATTACTCGGCGTCCCCGCTGAACAAACAGTGGTGTCGGGCAATTCAAGCCTCGCCTTGATGTATGACTGCCTGGCGTTCGCGATGCTCAACGGCTTTGCGCAGTCTGCCGTGCCTTGGCAGCAGGAGCCTAATGGGGTGGCGTTCCTTTGCCCGGTACCCGGATATGATCGACATTTCACACTGTGCGCGACCTTCGGTGTCCGGATGATTGTGGTGCCATTGCTCGATGATGGTCCGGATATAGCCTTGGTGCGCAAGCTGGTCGCCGAAGACTCAAGCATCCGTGGCATGTGGTGTGTGCCAAAGTACAGCAACCCTACGGGTACTGTTTACAGTGACGAGGTCATCGAAGCGCTGGCGTCCATGCCAACCGCAGCAGCAGATTTCCGGTTGTTTTGGGATGATGCCTACACCTTGCATCATCTGACGTCGGATTCCATCGAGATAGCCAACCTGTACCAGGCTTGTGTGCGTCACGAGCATCCGGATCGCGCTTTGGTTTTTGCCTCCACCTCGAAGATGACCTTCGCCGGTGCCGGCCTCGCGTTGTTCGGCGCCTCCAAGGCAAATGTCGAATGGTGGCTGCGTCACGCTTCGGTCAGGAGTGTGGGGCCGGACAAGTTGAATCAGCTACGCCATGTGCGCTACCTGAAAGATCTTGAAGGGCTGAAGGCGCTGATGGACGGGCATCGGAAACTCCTCGCGCCGCGATTCGCCGCCGTGCTCAAGCAATTGGATGCCCATCTGGGGTCATTCGGGGTCGCCAGTTGGAGCCAACCCAAAGGGGGCTACTTCATCAGTTTGAATGTCCTGCCGGGGACTGCACGGCAAACCGTCGCGCTTGCACAAGCGGTCGGGGTCAACCTGACTGCTGCGGGCGCATGCTATCCCCATGGTGATGATCCGCTCGACCAACACTTGCGCATTGCGCCTTCGTCACCAGGATTGGCTGATTTGAGTATTGCCGCCCAAGTGATTGGTACTTGCGCGTTACTGGCTGCGTGCGAAAGGCTGATCGACAAGTGATGGGGGCGAGGCATGGGCAGGAAATGCTGTGGAAAGCAGAGCGGCGTAGAGGGCAAAGTCATGGGTGGCGAATGTAAGGCTGTTTCCGGCCAGGCAGACGATCAGATTTTGTCCCGATCAGCCTGGTTGCCAGCGAACAGCATCACCTCCAGGTCGTTGGAGGCGCGTGGGGAGTTTATCTACTCGTTCTCCGGTTTGCTGGAGGTCGACGTGGGTGGCCATGGTTATCTCGTGACCCACCAATATGGGGTGTGGTTACCGCCGGGGCAGCAGCGCTCCTGCTTCAATCGGCAGCATGCGAGGCACATCTCCATTTATTTGCCGAAGATGTTCTGCGCCTTGCTACCCGGCGAACACTGCGCGTTGGAGGTGGATACGCTACTTCGTGCGTTGTTGACGCAGGTCTTCAACAGCACCGGCGACGATGAGCAGGACGATGTGGGAAAACGCCTGCTCAGGGTGCTGGTCGACAGGTTGGTGCATGCCAGGAGCAGTGGCAGCTACTTGCCTCATTCTGCTGACCCGGTATTTGGCTCATTGCTGAGTCAATTGAAGCAGAACCCCTATGATCAACGGACCTTTTCAGATTTTGCGCTATCGCTCAACCTGTCGGAGCGAACATTGGCGCGGCGCTGCCAGCGAGACTTGGGCATGACGTTTCTTGAGTGGCGCCAGCGCTTAATGGTGGTGGAGTCGTTGGCGATGCTGCAGCAAGGTCAGACCGTCGAAACCATCGCATCGGTGCTGGGTTACAAAACGGCCTCTTCGTTTATCAGCATGTTTCGCAAGCTGACCCATATGACGCCCAATGAGTATCGACGGGAAGAGGAACGTTGCCTCGACAGTGCTCGACAAATGAAGGGCAAACAGTGTGCTTGGGTGTGAACCAGGCTTTGGGTGTGACACTTAGCCTGCGTTCGCCAATCTGGCGATCACCCGGTCGCGTATCAATGCGCCGAACACACCCAGTTTTCCACTGAAAAAATGGTCCGCGTCCGGTACGACCATGATGGGGGTCTTGCTCAATGCCGCCCAACGCAAGGTGTTATGCAGTGGTGCATCTTCGTCCTGTTCGCCATGTATGAGGTAAGCACCGGAAATGGTGGGTGTGTCGTAATTTCGGCGTTCCTTTACTTCTCCATAGGGCAGACCGCATAACAGCAGATCATCGCAAGGCTCGTCAGTGGCGTGCAGTGCCAGGGCCGCTTTTGCTGCGACATAGGCGCCAAACGAGAAGCCTATCAATATCAGTGGGAAGAGGTCCTTCGGCTTCACGAATGTGCTTGATCAGACAAAGTGTGTCTTGTGTTTCCAGTTCACCTGTGTCGAAGCCCCCCGCCGAATTACCCACGCCACGGAAATTGGGGCGATACACGCAAACACCTGTGCTAGCGAGGGCACGCATGATAGTGAACGGCACCTTGTAATTCGCGTTTCCACCCAACAGAGAGTGGGGATGCAAGACCAGGGCACTGGCTCTGACCACCGCCGGTCTGTCCAGGAACACTTCCAGGTTTCCGGTGGCACCCTGCAGAAATCAGCTCTCTGTTGTCATGCTGTCGTGCTTCCTGAAATCGTTCGAAGCTTATGAACGTCATCGTTCAAAAATAAACGCGGGTGGGGAGAGCTGGGCTCCGGAAGAAATATACGAGGAGCGGCGGAGGGTGTCTTGTGACTTTCATGGGCTTTCTCCGGCATTTCGCACAGGCTGATGGTGGTCCTTGCACGCCGCCTTGCTGGTGTTGATGTTGCAGCGCTTGGTCAGAGCGCTGCAGGTCAGAGGTTAATGAGTGGATGAGGGCACCCCGAGCTTGGCCTCAGCAGGGTTGAGCAATAACCGCGCAAGAGCCGGAGTGAGGATCAAGGCGCCCAGCATGTTCCAGATAAACATGAAGGCCAGGAGGATGCCCATGTCGGCCTGGAATTTGATCGGCGACAACACCCAGGTCGCTACCGCCACGCCCAGGGTCACACCGGTCAGCACCACCACTTTGCCGGTGGACAGCAGGGCGGTGTAGTAGGCGTTGGACAAGCTTGCACCTTGCCGCAGGTTGGCCAGGGTAATGCTCAGAATATACAGCGAGTAATCCACGCCTATACCGACCCCCAGGGCGATCACCGGCAGCGTGGCGACCTTCAGACCGATATCCAGGCCGACCATCAGGGCTTCACAGAGTATCGATGTGAGCATCAGCGGCAGCACGGTGCAGATCACTGCGCGCCAGGAGCGGAAGGTGATCAGGCACAGTACGATCACCGCCAGGTACACCACCAGCAGCATCTGCATATTGGCCCGTTTGACCACGATGTTGGTGGCAGCTTCGATCCCTGCGTTACCGGCGGCGGACATGAATTGCAGCTCAGCCGTGTTGTGGGTCGCGGCGAAGGCTTCGACGGTGTTGGCGACGCGGGTCAGGGTGTCGGCCTTGTGATCGGAGAGGAACACGTTGACCGTCAGCAGGTCGCAGTTCTGGTTGAACAACTCCCGTGGCGCGCGGGTGATGATGGCGTTGAGCAAGCCCTGGTTGCGGGGGATTTCATACCAGCGCAGGCTGCCTTCGTTCATGCCGGCCGCCGCCTGTTTGCTCAAGGCTGCCAGGGAGCTGGTGGAGACCACGCCAGGCAATTGTTGCAGGCGTGCTTCCAGGGCATCCACGGTGACCAGGGTGTTGTAGTTGGCGCAGTAGAAAGGTGGGGTCTTGACCATGACCACGTACTTGTCGCTGCTGGCCGCATAGTTACCGACCATGAATGCGTTGTCGCGGTTGTAGCGCGAATCCGCACGCAGTTCCGGGGCGCCGGGGTTCAAGTCGCCGACCTTGACGTGCAGGCTGACGGCAAAGCCGGCGATTCCCAGCAGTGCCGCCACGGCAATCGCCCGTCGGGCCCATTTCAACTCGGTGAAGCGGTCGAGAAACGCCCACAACGGATGGCGCCGGTGCTGGAGGTCGCTCAGGGCCAGGCGTTCGGCCCGGGCTTCGCGTTCGGCGGCGCGGCGGCTGACGCCGGTCAAGGACAGCAGGATCGGCAGCAGCACCAGGTTGGTCAAAACCAGCACCATCACCCCCAGGGTGGCGGTGATCGCCAGGTCCTGGATCACTGGGATATTGATGATCATCAACACCGCAAACCCCACGGCGTCAGCCATCAGTGCCATCAGCCCGGTAAGGAACAGCCGACGGAAGGTGAAGCGTGCGGCCACCAGCTTGTCGGCACCACGGCCGATGTCCTGCATGATGCCGTTCATCTTCTGCGCGCCATGGCTCAGGCCAATGGCAAACACCAGGAACGGCACCAGGATCGAGTAGGGATCCAGCTGATAACCCAGGGTCGGCAACAGGCCCAGCAGCCATAGCACGGCGATCAGCGAACAGGACAGCACCAGCAGGGTACTGCGCAGGCAGCGTGTGTACCACAGCAACACCAGGGCACAGATTAGCAGGGTGCCGACGAAGAACACCTGCATCAGCAATAGGCCGTCCATCAAGTCGCCGACCACCTTGGCGAAACCGGTGATGGCGATGGAGTAACGGTCGCTTTCGTAGTGATGGCGCAGTTGTTCCAGGCGTTGCGACAGGGCGTGGTAATCCAGCGGGGCGCTGCCTTGGCTGCTGGTGTCCTGCAGCGGCAGCAGGATCACACTGGAGCGCAGGTTCGAGGCCACCAAGCGGCCCAGCTCTCCGGAACGTTCGACGTTCTGGCGGACTTGATCGATGCTCGCCGCCGAGCCGTTATAGTCGTCGGGGATCACCGGCCCGCCGTCGAAGCCTTCTTCGGTCACGCCAATCCAGCGGGTGGCCGGGGTCCACAAGGATTTCATGTAGGGCCGGTCGACACCGTCGACGAGGAACAACTCGTCGTTGATGCGCTTGAGGGTGTCCAGGTACTCGGCATCATAGATGGTGCCCTGTTTGGCTTCGAGGGCGATACGCAGGGTGTTGCCGCCTTCGCCCAATTGGCCACGGTATTTGAAGTAGTTTTCGATATAGGGATGACCCACCGGGATCATCTTTTCGAAGGCGGCGCTGAGCTTGAGGTGAGTGGCCTGATACCCCAGCACCGCGCTGATCAGCAGACACAAGGCCACGACCAGGGCGCGATGGTTGAACAGCAGGCGCTCCACCAAGCTGCCGGAGCGTTTGTCGAACAGCAGCGGTTCAGGCGCCGTGTTGCTGTGAGGGTCGATCGCTTTACTGTTCACGGGCGCTGCTCCGCTGGCTGTCTCTGAGGGAAAAGGCGATAAGCCCATGGGCACCGGCGGCTACCAAGCCACCGCCGGCGGTCTGGACCAGGCCATTGAGGGCGGTGTTCTGCCCTTGGGCGGTGGCGCTGAAGCTGCGGCCGTCATCCTGGCTGCGCAGCACCCGCCCGGTTTCGTCCACCAGCAACAGGCTGCCGTCGGCGCTGACCAGGCCAGCGGTGAGCGTCACGGGTTGGTTGTTGGCGATGTTGCTCCAGCTGTCGCCTTGATCTTCGGAACGGTAGATCTTGCCGCGCAGGCCGAAAGCCAACAGATGGTTCTGGTGGCTGGCGAGCAGGCCGAACAGAGTGCCATTGGCCGGGATCTCGATACGACGAAAATGCCCGCCCTGGTCGGTGGAACGCAGAAGCAGGCCTTGTTCGGCAGCGATAAACAGCGTGCCTTGTAGGTCCAGGATGCCGTAGAGGTGCAGCGCCGACGGGTTGTCCAGACGCGCACTGATGGACTGCCAGTGCTGGCCGCCGTCCAGGGTTTCGAAGGCCAGGCCGTAGGCACCGACAACGAGGCCGTGCTGTGGGTTGAAGAAGTGCACGGCGAGGAAAGGTTTGTCCGGGCCGTCTTCCAGCAGCCGTTGGGCGTCGTCGACGCGCTGTTGCGCCTCATCGCCAGGGGTTTCGGCCAGTGCCTGGTTGGCCGCATCCAGCGCCAGGCGGGCGGCCTGGTTACCGTCCAGTTGCGAGGTCCAGCTCAGGCCTCCGTCGGCACTGTGCAGGATCACCCCGGCATGCCCAACTGCCCAGCCTTGATCGGTGGAGGGAAAGGTCACCTGGGTCAGGGTCACGCTCACCGGCGAGGGCATCTGTTGCCAAGACTGGCCGTTGTCTGCGGAGCGCAGGATAAAACCGCGCTCTCCCACGGCCACCAATGATTGACCGGCTCGGGCCACGCTGAGCATCAGTGAGCGCGGAGCCAGCTCGCTGTGCAGCGCCGGACGTTGAAAGAGCTCGGCCTCGCTGGTGGATTCGGCCTGGGCCAGCGGTGTCAGGCCCAACAGCAGGGCCAGCGCAGTGCAGGGGAGGTGGGGGACAGTGCGTTTGAATAGGTGCATGGACATCTCTACCTCGACAATCCGGGAATGGGGCCCGCCAGGTGCCGGCCCCATGTGCTGCGTCACAGAGTCAGCGTGCCGAGCCCGAGGCCACGGCGTTGCCGGTGAAGAAGTTCTCCGGCTTGCGCGGCACGACTTTGTAGGTCTCGCCGTTGAGGCCCTGAACCACGCTGTAGGTCTTGGCCTGCAGGTTGTAGATGACCACTGGCTTGACCACCACGGCCGGAATCGACGGCACCACGAACGGCAGCGCCTGGGTTACGCGCCACAACTTGTCCTGGGCGTCGTAGCCGTCGGCCAGGGCGATGGTCCAGCTGTCTTCGTCGATGTAGAAGCGCCGTTTCGGTACGGCATGGCGCTTGCCGGGGGCGACGCTGGCTTCGACTTCCCAGACCCGGTGCAGCTCCCAGCGCATCTTGCTGGAATTGAGGGTTTTCTCGGTGAATACGTCATCCGGCTTCTCGGCGTGGAACTTGTTGAGGTTGTACGGGATGTACATTTCCTTCTTGCCGATCAGCTTCCATTGGTAGCGGTCCGGATGGCCGATAAAACCATGGACCTCGTCGAAGTAGTTGGCGCCGGAAGCGACGAAGTCGGGAGTGTCGTAACCCACGGTCGGCGCGCGGCGCACGCGGCGCTGGCCCACCAGGTACTGCCAGGCTTCACGGGGGTTGGCGGCGTCGATGCTGTCGTGGGTGACGAGGGACTCACCAGCCTTGAACGGTGGTTCGTTGGTGAGAAAACGCAGCAGTACATATTGGCCGGACCACTTCTGCGCGTCGCCATCCTTGTAGTAGTACGGGTATTGCCAGTTCTCCACGCCCCGACTGGCCAGGGTCCGCGAGCCATCGGAGTTACCGATCATGTTGCGGTAGCCGTGTTCGATGGACTCGGCTTCAGTGCGCAGCAGGAAGTTCCAGATCAGCTCGTTACCGTTGGCCGGAATCGGGAACGGTACGCCGCCGTAGCAGCCCTGCACCGACAGGCCGTTCTGAGTCAGTTGGCACTGTGTGGCGTTCTTTTGGGTGTTGTCATAGGTCCACTGCGGCGCGGCGGCGCTGCGGTGGCTCGGGTAGACCTCCAGATGGAAGGTGTCCGGGTACTGCTCCAGCAGGGCGCGGGTGCCTTCGTTAAGTTTGTCGGCGTATTGCGCGGCATTCTTCGCGGTGATCTGAAACAGTGGTTTTTCACCGGGGAACGGGTCGGCCGGCACATCGCCGAACTTCGGCCCGGGCACGTCCTGGGCAAGGCCGCCGGTCCAGGCTGGGATGCTGCCATCCTTGTTGCCGGCTTTCACGGCGCCCATCGGCGTCAGGGTGGTTTTCAGGGTCGCGGCCTGTTCGGCGGACACTGCGGCCAGGGCCTGGCCCGAGACGAGGCTGAGCAGGGCCAGGGCGGAAAGAAGGGGGGCATGCTGTTTCATAATTGTTCTCCGGAGCATGACTGGAATCAGAACGTGCGTTGAATCGAGAGCGCGACGAAGTCGCGGTCTTTCATGTTTTGTTTGAAGGTGTAAGCGTTGCTGGAGTCGATGATCGGCCCGCCGGCCCCAAAGAAATTGGTGTAGCTGAGGGAGGCATACCAGGTCTTCTGGTAGTCGGCCTTGAGCCCGAATGTGATGTCGCCACCGTGTTCCGGAGAGAAGGCTTGCGGGGTCACCGAAGAGCGGCCGTAAGGGGTGTAACCGACGTTGATCGGCAATTGCACATCGACCCCGGGCATGACCTGGAAGTACTGCGGCTCGAAGGTGAAGCGCAGTGAGTAGGCGTCGCGTGTGGTGTTGGGGTCCAGCTGGTCGGCGTTCTCCTTGATGCTCAAGCGCCGGTTGAACGCCAACTCACCGGCGAAGGACGCCGCATCCCAGATTTTATTGCCGCCGTAGACGTTGATCATCGACACCTGGGCGTGCAACGAGTTACCGATCGGGTATGCGGGATTCCTGTCGTTGTCGGCCCCCATGCCGGTGATCACTACGCCACCGGTGGCTGCCAGGGGCGTATCGACCCGCATCGACAGCTCGCCGGCGACATTCGCCTCACCGGCCTGGGTACTGAAGCTGGCGCCGAAGACCTTGATGTCCTGGGCATAGACGTCGACGTAAGTGTCGTTGTCGCCGGGGATTAGTGCAGCGGGGCGGAAGTAGAAAATCGGGGTTTTATCGTGGTACTTGGCCGCGTAGAGACCGAAGTCCCAATCGTCGACGCTGAATTTCAGCTGGGCACCGAACTGGCCCGAGTTGCGTGCATTGATACTGCCGTCATGCACCAGGACCCCGGTGGGAAAGTAGACACTTTCGGCCCCCGCGCCGACGAAATCACCGCCGCTGAAATAGCTGCCGGAGCCCGGCAGGCGGGTTTTCTTCCACTCGAATTGGTAATAGGCACCGACGCTGACGCTATCGCTCAGTTGCCAGTTGCCGGACACCTGCTTGGTGGGCAAGAGGATTTCCTTGAACTGCGAACCGGGCACCGATTGCAGCTTGACCAGATCGACGGTGGATTGCGCATTGGCGATGCCGTTGGCGCCGAAGAACAGGCTTTCACCGTAGATCTGGGTGAATTGCCCAAGACGCCCGGAGACCCGGGTGTCACCCACATCACGGGAGCCGTAGACAAAGGCATCGAGCACTTCGGCCTTGCGTCCGTGGAGGTTGCGGGTGGCGTCGGTGAAGTGATTGTTGGGCACGCTGAGGGCGTTGGCGGTGCCCGGCGAATTGTTGTCGTTGCTCTCGTTGTACACCGAGTCGTACCAGGCGGCGCCGCTCAGGCGCGCGCCGACATCCTTGTAGTACACGTCCAGGTCCGACAGCCAATCGAGGCGGTTGGAGATCAGGCCGGTACTGAAGTTACGGTCGCCGTCATCCATGTTCGAGTTCGGGACCGAGGTGCCGGGGCCGCCAGAGACACTGCCCTCGCGACCCTTGACGCGAAAGGCGTTGCTGTACTTGAGCGTGTTGGTCCAACTGGTGGTGAGGTCGGGTATACCGGTATCGAACTGAAAAGCAACGGCGTTGACCGAGGTGCACAAGGCGATGGCAGCGCCGACGGTACCGGTGGCACGGGCAAAGTACTGTGGACGGCCCGGGCGGCTGTGGAGTGTTTTCATGGTGACCTCTTCTGCTTTTTTATTGTTGTTAAGCGAGTCGATTCGGATGTGCGGCAGCACTGAACAGCGGTCTGGCGGTGGAGCGGCTCCGGTGAAGCGCGAACGGTGGTGATCAGGTCTCCTGAGGCGTGGGTAACTGGCTTTTGTTGCATGGATTATTATTTTGTGCATTATTCATTTTAATTTGCCCTAAAAATGAATTTGTGCACAAAAAGTAAATCCGCTGTTTTGCAAAGTCAAGGAAAACCGCAGGCTCGACCAGGCCAGAGGCGATTTCCTTGATTCCCGTTATCTGCCCAGGAAAAACAACAATGCGAAAATTGCCCGGTGTCCTGCGTCGTCCCTTGTCCATCAGCGCCTTGCTGATCACGGGGTTCAGCCTTTTATGCGGCTTGACCGTGGTCTTGGCCGGCACGGCGGCTTATGCCTTGCGGGCGGTGCTGGAGGGGGAGGAGTGGCTGGAGCAAGTCAACGACCTGCACGCCGGAGTGCTGAGTGCCCGTGCCGCGGAAAAAACCTACCGTGTGGAGGGCGCGGACGGCGCCCGGGAGGAGGTGCTGAGCACCCTTCGGGGGATGATCAAGGTGCTTGACGGAGGATTTGCCGACAGTCGGTCATTGCTTCGGGCCAGCCAGGAATACCTTGACCAGTTCGAGCGTTTCACCGTCACGCGTGAGCGTACGCTGGCCACCCAGGGCAGCATGCAAAGCCAGGCTGAAGCGGCCAAAGGTGGTTTTGAAGGGGTGGAGCAGGACCTACTCGAAGCCTTGGGCGTGACCATTGGTCAAGGCAAGGCCAACCTTGATCTGGTGACTCAGGCCGATAACGCCATGGCCTTGATGCGCAAGCTGATGGCCGTGCGCAGCAGTGAATGGGCCTTCGCCAGGCAACCTGACGCGGTGCATTACGACCAATGGCTGTTGCTGATGAGCGACCTGAAATCCTCGACCCAATCCCTGGCCAATGGCGCCGCAGAGGTTCAACATCAGACCCTGGAAGCGGCTCTGGAGTCCTTGGGTGGCTATCGTCAGGCCTTTGAAGAGTTTCGCTTGCGGGCCCAGGAAAGCCGCGTCAGCGAACAGATCATGGACGCCCTCGCACAGCAGATGCTAGCGGATTTCACGACCTTGAAGCAGCAGGTGATGGCGCACCAAAGTGCCTTGGACAGGCAGGCCTATTCCGGGTTGCTGGGTATGACCTTGCTGGCATTGGTGTTGAGTGCCGGCGCGGCGGTATTTATTCGTCGGCGCATTATCGCGCCGCTGCGTTACACCGCCCGGGTGGCCGGCGATGTGGCGGCGGGCAATCTGAACCAGTTCCTGGAGGTGACACGCCGGGACGAGCTGGGTCAGGTGCTGTTGGCCATGCAGGGAATGACCCGTAGCCTGCACGAGATCATGAGTCGTATTGGCCAGGGCAGTCACCGCCTGACCCTAGCCTGTGGTGAGCTGTCCTCGGCCACCGCTGCCGCCGAGCGGGGCGCCCGGGAACAATCGCGGGAAGCCGACAGCACGGCCGCAGCCATGCAGCAGGTCAATGCCAGTCTGGTGCAAGTGGCCCTGCACACCGAGCGCACCCTGCAATCGGCGGATGCGGCCCGTAGCGGTTACGAGTCCGGTGAGCGCGACGTCGCGGCAGTGGCGCTACAGAGTCGCGAACTGACCGGGCAAATGGAGGGTGCCAGCCAGACCATGCGGCGCCTAGATGAAGAGAGCGGGCGCATTGCCGGAGTGCTGGAGGTTATTCATGCATTGGCCGAGCAGACCAATCTGCTGGCGTTGAACGCTGCAATCGAAGCGGCGCGGGCGGGTGAGCAGGGACGGGGTTTTTCCGTGGTGGCCGACGAAGTCCGGCATCTGGCCAATCGCACCCAGGAAGCAGCGGCGCAGATCGGCACCATGACCCAGTCCCTGCAATGCCAGACCAAGGGCGCGGTGCAGGACATTGAAATTGCCCGGGAGCAGGCCCTACTGAATCAACAACTCTCGGCCCAGGCCAGCGTCGCCCTGGCACAGGTGGCCGATAACCTGTGCATCATGCATGGCCTCAACCAGCAGATCGCCCATGCTACCCAGGAGCAATGCCAGGTGGCGCAGGGGGTGGGGTTGAGTATGCTCAAGGTTCGGGAAACCTGTGAGCGCAACCTGTCCAGCAACCAGCAGTTGGGTTCGGCGAGCAAGGACATGGAGCGTCTGGGACAGGAGTTGCACGATATCCTGCAATTTTTCCGTCTGTCCTGAGGCTTTTCAGTTCAAGAGTAAATTGCACAAAGTGTTTTTTGCGCATAAAATTGCCAACAGTGCAATATCTATCAGGTCCATGAACATGCTCAGTAATCAAAGCGGGTCGTTGATCGAAGTGGCGTTGCAGCAGATGAAGAAGTCCATCATCTGCTGCGACCTGGCTCCCGGCGAAAAGCTTAAAGTCGCCGAACTGTCCAAGTCTTACGGCTTGAGCAGTTCGCCGATCCGCGAGGCGCTCAACCGCCTGGCCCAGGAAGGCATTGTCGAAGCCAGCGAGAACAAGGGCTTTCGCGTGGCTGGATTGTCGGTGGCGGATTTCAGTGAGATCACTCACCTGCGTTGTCTGCTGGAGCGCGAGGCCTTGGCCAACGCTATCGCCCACGGCGACGATGCCTGGGAAGCCGATGTGCTCGGCGCCTATCATCGCCTGAGCCTGGTGGAGAAGAAGCTCAGTGGCTTACCTGTGGCCCTGGATGACGATTGGTCGGAGCGGCACAAGGCGTTCCACTTCGCCTTGTTTTCCGCCTGCCAGTCGTCACTGCTGCTGCGCACCATCGATTCGTTGTTTGATCGGGCCGAACGCTACCGGCGTTTCTCGGCCCTGCGACGCAAGGTCGAGCGGCATAAGGGTAACGAGCACAAGCGCCTGATGGACGCGGTGCTGGCGCGTGATACCGACAAGGCAGTGGCCTTGCTCGACAGCCATATCACCGAAACCCTGAGTCGGGTCACCGATGCCTTGTTGGGACAGCATTCCACCCTGCAATAAATCCGGACCAAAAAAAAGAACGCCGCGCCAGTGATCCTGGCGCGGCGTTTTTCATGGGGTTAGCGGTTCAGTTCCAGCAGTAGACGATCGATCAGGGCCCGCGCCTGATCTTCGCTGCTGGCGCTGCCGAACACATAATGGTCGGGACGTACCAGCAGCACCTTGCACTCATGCTCCGCCATCCAACTGCCGAGCAAGCCCTCTCGCTCCTGATAGTGATTCGCTGAATCGCCGACAACGGGCGCCTTGTCCACCAGTTGGACGATCTGCAACGGCAGGCGTTTCAGACCCTCGGGCAAGTGCCGCAGCAGGTTGTCGGCGGCGAAGTCGGCGGCCAGCACCAGGCGCAGGCTTTGCCCGGTGAAACGGTCGAGCAAACCTTGTTCGCCGTCGCGGTTGCTGACCCAGGGTTGCGGGAACAGCTCTCCGGCAGCCGGTGAGCTGTCAATCAACCCGGCATTCAGATGTGGGATCAGCGATTGGCGGATCATCCCATCGGGGGTGGTGCGCATCTGCTCCAGCAGGCGTTCGTCACGCTCCACGGCCTTGTGTGGATCGCGCTCGCAGATGGTTTGGCCGAAGGTTTTGGCCACTTCGGTGGTACGCCGTACATGGGGCGCGCGTTCGGCCTGGTAGCTGTCGAGCAGGCCCGGGCCGGCCAGGTCACGGCCGACAAAGGCCAGTTTCCAGACCAGATTCGATGCATCGCGAATGCCCTGGCACATGCCCTGGGCCAGGAACGGCGGGGTCATGTGGGCGGCGTCGCCGAGGAAGAAGATGCGTTCGGCACGCCACTGGCGCAGGATCAGCGCATGGAAGCGGTAGCTGGAGGCGCGCCAGATCTCGTAGTCCGCCGCCGGCAGCCAGCGCGAGATCAGCTTGCGGATCGACTCGGGCTGGGCAATGTCCGCTGGTGATTCGTCAGGGTTGATCATGAACTCCCAGCGCCGATGGCGGCCCGGGCCGACCACGAAGGTGCAGGGGCGTTCGACTTCGCAGTACTGCACATTGGTTTCCGGTAGGGCGCTGCCTGCGCCCTCGTTGAGCAACACGTCCACCACCAGCCAGGGTTCATCGAAGGTCAGGTCCTCCATGCCCAGGTCGAGGCGAGTGCGAATCGGGCTGCTGCCACCGTCGCAGGCCAGCACATTGCGGGCGCTGTAGCGGTGCTCTTGGCCCTGGGCGTCACGCACCAGAACTTCGGCCTGTTGGTCCTGGGACTGCACGTCCAGTACTTCGGCCCCCAACTGCACCTTCACATGGGCGTAGGTATCGATCCGCGCCCGCAGCGCCCGTTCCACCGGGGGTTGCGAGAACACGTAATTGGGCGACCAGCCCAACAGGTGCGGTGGCTTGGCCGCGTCGATACGCTTGATCAGGCGCGCGCCACTGGAAAGGTAGTGCGAGGCGCGATAGGGCATGGTGTGGCTGGCGATGGCGTCGGCCAGGCCAATATTGTCCAGGGTGCGCATGACTTCATGGTCGAAGCCCATGGCCCGCGGGTTTTCATAGATGTCGGGGGCCTTGTCCAGGACCAGGGTCTTGAGGCCCCAGAGGCCTGCCAGGTTGGCTGCCGTGGCGCCCACCGGGCCCATGCCGACAATGATCAGATCGTAATCCATGTTGTGCTCCATCTTCTTGTTGTTTTACCCGGCTGAGGCCGATAGGGAAATGCCTCAGGCCTGGGTGTAGGCGGTTTTGACCGTGGTGAAAAACTCGACGGCATGGCTGCCCTGTTCCCTTGGGCCGTAGCTGGAAGCCTTGCTGCCGCCGAAGGGCACGTGGTGATCCACTCCCGCGGTGGCGGTGTTGACCATCACCATGCCGCTCTGTACCTCGTGCTTGAAATGCGTGGCGTATTTCAGCGAGGTGGTGCAGATCCCTGCCGACAGACCGAAGGGAGTGTCATTGGCCAGTTGCAAGGCGTGCTCGTAGTGATCGGCAACGATCACGCAGGCGACGGGACCGAAGATTTCCTCCCGGGCGATGCGCGCCTGGGGATCGGTATCGACAAACAGCGCCGGGCTCATGAAGTAGCCGTCGGTGCCACGTTGCAAGGCTTCACCGCCCCAGGCCAGAGTAGCCCCTTCGGTTTTGCCAATGGCGACATATTCCAGGTTCTGACGCAGTTGCGAGCCGTCCGCCACCGGCCCGATCTGGCTGTCCGGAGACAGCGCATGGCCGACTCGCAAGCCCTTCAGGCGTTCCGTCAGCGCAGCGACAAAGGCCGGGTAGATCGCCTTCTCGACAATCAATCGCGACGACGCGGTGCAGCGTTGCCCAGTGGAGAAATAGGCGCCTTGCACCGCGCATTCAACCGCATGGGCCAGGTCGGCATCGGCCAACACCACCAGCGGGTTCTTGCCGCCCATTTCCAGTTGCAGCTTGGCAAAGCGCGCGCCGGCGACCTGCATCAGCTGGCGTCCGGTGTCCTGGGAACCGGTGAAGCTGATGGCCTGGACGTCCGGTGCTTCGAGAAACGCCTGGCCGACAATGCTGCCTCGGCCCATCAGCAGGTTGAAGGTGCCGTCCGGCAGTCCGGCGCGGCTGATGATTTCGCCCAGGGCCCAGGCACTCCCGGGCACCAGGTCGGCGGGCTTGAACACCACGCTGTTGCCGTAGGCCAGGGCCGGGGCGATTTTCCAAGCGGGTATGGCAATGGGGAAATTCCACGGGGTGATGATCCCCACCACACCTACCGGCCGACGCAGGATGTCGACCTCGATGCCGGCGCGCACCGAGGCCAGGTGCTCACCACGCAGGCGCAGGCATTCGCCAGCGAAAAACTTGAAAATCTGTCCGGCGCGCATCACTTCCGCCGTGGCTTCCGGCAGGGTTTTACCTTCTTCCCGTGCCAGCAGATGGCCGAGCTCATCCCGGCGGGCAAGCAATTCGCTGCCGACGAAATCCAGGGCATCGGCCCGTTGCTGCGGGCTTCTGGCCGCCCAGATCGGTTGCGCGACCCGCGCGGCCTGGATGGCGTTGCGCGCGTCTTCGGCGCTGGCCAGGGCATACAGCCCGACCAGATCATGGATATCCGAGGGGCTGAGGTTTTCCCTGACTCCGCAGCCTTCAATCCACTGTCCCGCTATCAGATTCTTGTGCATGGCATGGCTCTGAGTGCATATGTGGGCGACCGGCCCGACGCCGGTCGCCGCCAGGAGGCTTACCAGCGCACGCGCTGTTCGGCGATTCGCTCGCTGATGGATTGCATCCACTCGGCACGGGTCTGGAATCCGGGACGACGCAGGCACATGGCATGGGTCTGGGTGCGGATCAGCTCAGTGCTTTGCTCCAGGTCCAAAGGTTCGCGGCACGGCTGGGCGGTATAGAAGGGCGAGTCGACGTACATCTCGATCGGGTTGCCTTCCGGGTCCTTGAAGTACAGGGACCAGGCGTTGCCATGGTCAACCTGGTCAATGGGCCCGATGCCGTTGGCCTTGGCGAACTGGTAAAAACGCTGCAGGTCTTCCAGGGAGTCGAGCAGGAAGGACAGCTGGTTGATCGGGTTGAAAGGCAGGTCCACCGGCTTGCCGTCGAACAGCACCAATTGATGGTGGACTTCAGGATTCTGGGTCATGAAAAACAGGCGGTGGCCGGTGGACGCCACGCCTTTGTCGCTGACGACAAAGCCCAGCTTGCTGCAATAGAAATCGACCATGTTGTCGAGGTCGGCGCAGAAGGTCCCTGTGTGGGTGAAGTTGATGCGCGGAAGGGTGTTCATGCTTTGCTCCTGATTCTTGTCATTGTTTGTGCGAAGCGGGCTTCAAGCCTCGTCGATCACCGGGTTGGACAAGGTGCCGATCTGTGTGATCACCACCTCGAAGACGTCCCCGGGCTTGAGGAAAATTGGCGGCGTACGTTTGAAACCGATGCCGCTCGGGGTGCCGGTCGCCAGGATATCGCCCGGGTTCCAAGTCAGGGCCTTGGAGACGTAGGCGATCAGCGTCGGGATATCGAATGCCAGGTCGCCCAGGGAACCCTCCTGTAGCTGTTCACCGTTGAGAATGCCGCGAACTTGCAGCGCGCGATAGTCGGCAATTTCATCGGCGGTCACCAGCCATGGGCCGAGGGCGCCGGTGCTGCGAAAGGTCTTGCCCATGCCGTACTGGTGCGTGTGGAACTGCCAGTCGCGTACGCTGGCGTCGTTGAAGCAGGTGTAGCCCGCGACGTGCTCCATGGCGTCTTCCACGGCGATGTGCGCGCCGCCTTTGCCGATGACCACCGCCAATTCCGCTTCAAAGTCGAACTGCTCGGAGACGGTCGGGCGCAGTAGCGGCTCGCCATGGGCCAGCAGGGTTTCGGCGAAACGCTGGAAGATCACCGGGTACTGGCCGACCTTGCGTCCGGCTTCTTCGGCATGGGCCACATAGTTGATGCCGACGCAGATGACCTTGCCCGGAGCCGGGATCACCGGGTCCAGGTGCACGCTGGCCAGGGGATAGTCCGGCGCCACTTCAGCGACCCGGGCCCGGGCCTGTAGCAGCAGTTGTGGATCGGCCAGCAGTGCCGCCAGATTGTCGACTCCGGGGAATTGCCGGCCCAGGTCGATGACCTGGGCGTCAACCACCGCGCCAAAGCAGGCTTGCTGGTTATGGTGATAGGAGATCAGTTTCATGGAGTGCTTTTCCTTTTTTGTGCATAAAACATAATTTCTTGCACCATACATTACAAAATGCATATTATGGAAGCCCGCCAAGCAACTTCTTACAGGCGGGTGCCTGCCGGAGATCAAGCATGTCGTTGGTGAAGATCCGCAAATTCAAACTGGATATAGAAGAAGTGCATCACGAGGGCGGCCCGGTGGTGGCCGAGCCTTTATTGATCGCGGTGGCCGTGGCAGTCGTGGCGAATCCCTATGCTGGGCGCTATGAAGAAAACCTGCTGCCGTTCATGGAACAACTGCGGGCCTTGGGCCGCGAGTTGTCCGGGCGTCTGATCACGGCCCTGGGCGGTGCAGAGCGGGTCCAGGCCTATGGCAAGGGCGCCATCGTAGGTGAGGACGGTGAGCTGGAACATGGTGCGGTATGGCACGAGGCGGGTGGCTGGGCCATGCGTGAAGCGTTGGGCCATCCCAAGGCCATCGTCCCGGCGGCAAAAAGCATCGCCGGGCCCGGTTCGCGGATCATGATCCCTCTTGGGCATATCCAGGCGGCGTATGTGCGCAGTCACTTCGGCGTGGCCGAGATGAGTCTGTGGGACGGTCCGCGCCGCAACGAGATCGCCTTCGGCCTGGCCATGGCCACCGGCGGGCGGATCCACGCGCGTATCGGCGGTCTCGCCGCCAGTGACGTCAAAGGCGAGGATGGCCTGCGCTGAGTCCCACGAATTCTGTATAAAAGGCGTGCCTGTCTGATTCAGGCCGCCGCCGAGAACAACAACAAAAAATCGTTGGAGAAAGTCATGAGTCCGAAAATGATGCGTGCAGCACGTATGTACGAAGGCGGCCAGCCGATGCAAATCGAAGAGGTACCGGTGCTGGCCATTCGCCCCACAGAGGTGCTGGTGAAGGTCGCCGCCTGCGGCATCGTGCCCAACCTGCACAATATCCTGACCAACTGGGTTACCTGGTTCCCTCATCTGCCATTGCCGAAACTTCCGGCGATCTTTGGCCTGGACCCGGCCGGGGTGATCGAAGCCGTGGGCGATCAGGTCTACGACTTCAAGCCCGGTGATCGGGTCTATGTCAATCCGGCGCGTTACTGCGGTTCGTGCCGCGCCTGTCGTGCCGGCAATACCACCGGTTGCAATGCCTACACCTTCAACGGTTATTTCGGCTTTACCCCGCGCAGCCCGAGGATGTTCGAGGATTACCCTTACGGTGGCCTTTGCGAATACATGCCTGCACCGCAGTACAGCCTGGTGCGGCTGCCGGATAACCTGGGCTTCGAAACCGCCGCGCGCCTGGGTTACCTGGGGACCGCCTACCGCGCCTTGATCAAGGCCAATGCCGGTCCGGGCAGTACGATCTTGATCAACGGCATCACTGGCACCCTGGGCCTGGGAGCCGTGGCGCTGGCGTTGGCGATGGGGGTACGCAAGATCCTCGGCACCGCGCGCAACGAGACGCTGTTCCAGCGGGTCAAAGACCTGGCTGCGCCGGGACGTATCGAAATCCTTTCCCTGGGTTCCTGCCCAACCCACGAGTGGACCGACCGGGTCACCGGCGGCGAAGGCCTGGATGTGGTGATCGATGCTCTTGGGCCCGGCGCTCCTGCCGCGGGCCTGGTGGACGCCATGCGCGGCCTTCGGCGCGGCGGGCATCTGGTCAATATCGGCGCGGTAGCGGGTGAAGTGCCGCTCGATCTGCACTGGATGATGGACAACGATATCCAGCTCAGCGGTTCGGCCTGGTTCACCACCAGCCAAGGGCAGAACATGGCTGATATGGTGGAGTCCGGCGCACTGGACCTGTCATTCTTTGAGCACAGCGTGTTTGCCCTGGAAGACGTCAACCAGGCCATCAGTGGGATCGAGAATCGCCAGGGTGGTTTCGGCAACTTCGTTATTCGTCCTTGAATGGCGCGAGGGCGCGGATAGCTCCGTGCCCTCGCCATGGGCAGGGCAGGAGAAAGCACAATGCAGATACGTAGAGTGGTCACCGGTCACGATGGGCAGGGCAAGTCGGTGTTTATCAGCGACGCCTGTGCCCCCCGGGCCAAGGATTTCAGCGATATTCCGGGTTATGGTTTCAGTTTGGTCTGGCTCGGTGGGGCGACGTGCGACGGCGATCAGAGCACGCTGGGCGGCTCGTTGTTGCCGGGGGCGGGCGGTTCGTCCTTGCTGATGATCAGCCTGCCGCCGGATGCGGTGATGGCCGCGCCATTGGACCCGCAACGGGCGTTTGGCGAGATGCTCGAAGAGTTGCCCGGGCTGATCGAGTGCTTCGAAGCCGAGGCGCCGGGCATGCACCGCACCCCGACGATCGACTATGTGGTGCTGATCGAAGGCGAATTGTGGCTGGAACTCGATGATGGCGAGGAACGCCTGGTGCGCAGCGGTGAGGTGGTGATCCAGAACGGCACCCGCCATGCCTGGCGCAACAAGTCCGACAAGGTGGCCAAGGCCGCTGTCTTTATGCAGGGCCTGGTCCGCTGAGCTTTGGCTGGGGACTGGGTACAAACGATTCTCCAGGAATACCATCCATGACAGCAACTATCAATATTCTGGGTTTATCCGGCAGTCTGCGTCGGCAATCGGCGCACACGGCGGTGCTGCGTACGGTGGCCGAAAGGTTGCCCGATTCGGTGCGACTGAGCCTGCATGGACTGCAGGATATTCCGCCCTATAATGAAGACCACGACGGCCCCCACACGCCGCCGGCGGTGGTCGCCCTACGTGCCGCGGTGGCCGAGGCCGACGGGCTGTTGATCGGTTCGCCGGAGTACAATCACGGCATGTCGGGGTTGTTGAAAAACGCCTTGGATTGGTTGTCCCGCCCCCATGGCCATTCGGTACTGAGCGGCCGACCGGTGATGACCTTTACCGCCTCCCCGGCCTTCACCGGGGGCGTGCGGGCTCATCAACAACTGAACGAAACCCTGTGGGCCATCCAGGCGCAACTGGTGGTCTATCCGCAGATTGTGATTGGCGGCGTGACCGGCAAGGTTCAGGACGGATTTCTGGTAGACGAAGCCGTTGAGCAGTTTTTGATGGGCGGGATTGAGCGGCTGATTCAGACAGCCCAGGCTCAATTTAGTACCTGAACCGAGTAGGGACACTTGTTCTGCGAGTGTGTTGAGAAATCGACACACGATCGCCCACCCGATCAATTTATGGAGACGGCAGCACCGTTGCTAGGATCTCCTTCAGAAAGCATCTGTTTGAGGCATTCTCGTTCTTCGGTTCCGGGGAGCACGCCAGTTGTGGTCGCCTCCAGCACGGTGATGCCCTCTGCGTTGAGTACCCTGACTTCGGCTTTTGCATGACCACGCTCATCGATGCCAACGATCAGCCAGTGGCAGGTGATCGACTCTCCCGGGTAAACCGGCCGTTTGAATGCAAGGTTCATCCCCGTCGCCAGCCAACCGATTTGCCCGCCAATTTCAGTGATGAGACTGGCTGTGAGCAGGCCATGGGCGATGGGCGTCTTGAACCTGCGCAGTTGCGCATAGCGTGCATCACAGTGAACCGGATTGTAGTCGCGAGAAATTTGCGAAAATTGACGAATCTCCTCATCTGAAAAACAGCGGAATATCGTGAACCGGTCGCCTATCTGTAAACCTTCAGCTGCGCGTTCTCTGGGGCTCTTCATAACGATTCCCGCGCAGTTAAAATGTGTGTTCGGGACCTGGGAACGTTCCTGCCCCCACTTCAAGTGCAAAGTCCCTTGCCGCCGTGTGAAGCACTGAACGAAGGTCAGCGTACTGTTTGACGAATCGCGGCAAGCGACCAGTGCGCAGTCCTGCCATATCCTGCCAGACCAACACCTGTGCATCGCATTGGTTGCCCGCGCCAATTCCGACGGTAGGAATTGAAACGGCTTCAGTGATCGCTCGCCCCACATCTCCCGGCACCATCTCGATCAAAACAGCAAATGCACCCGCTGCTTCAAACGCTCTGGCACTGTCTATCAGGCGCTGCGCATCTTCGCCCCGACCTTGAACACGGTAACCACCTAGTTGATGTTCCATCTGCGGCGTGAAGCCGATGTGAGCCATGACGGGAATGCCGGACTGAACGAGTTTCTCGACCTGAGGCAGCGTTTCAACCCCTCCCTCGAGTTTGACAGCATGCGCACCGCCTTCCTTCATGAACCGGACGGCGGTATGGAAGCATTGTTCCGCCGAGGCCTGATAAGAGCCGAAAGGAAGATCGGCGATCACCAGTGCCCGCCGTGTCGAACGGCTGACCGAGCGAACCAGAGGGATAAGTTCGTCGACAGTGATGGATAGGGTGGATTCATTACCATAGACATTGTTGGACGCAGAGTCGCCGACCAACAGGACGGGTATTCCCGCTTCCTCGAAGATGGCTGCGCTGTACATGTCATAAGCCGTGAGCATCGCCCATTTCTGCCCCTCTACTTTCATTTGTTTTAGATGGGGGATCCGGACACGCGGTGCCTGGGAGACGTCAGAGATACCGCCATATGGTGAAGACTGATCGGTCATGGTGTCGCCTTGTTTAAAAATGGATTAACCCAGCATTTGCTCGATGAGCAAAGCGATCGCGATGGTGATCATTGCTGCGCCGGAGAGTCGGCTGACCAAACGAGCCGCAACTGGACGTGCCTGCAGTACCACCTGTGAGCCAAATCCGACTAGCAGATAGATCACGCCGCAACTGACAGTGTGAATGAGCCCCAGTGCAATCATCTGCATCGGCACAGACCAGGCAGCGGTGGCGTCGGTGAACTGAGGCAATAGTGCCAGGAACAGCAGGAATACCTTCGGATTCAGCCCGCTCACGCAAAGGCCCTTGATCGCCCAGCGCGTCCAGGAACCTGACGTCTGAACATCATCAGAGTGTGGCGTAGCGGGGTGGGCAAGCATATTTAGACCCAACCAAAGCAGATAGCCCGCCCCGGCAACGGTCAGTACGGTCAAGGCAGTGGGGTGGTTCGCAACCAGCGTGCCAACACCACCAGCAACAATCATGGTAGCGATCAAATGGCCGGATAAGAGCCCGCCCACGGCGGGTATGACGACTCGGCCCTTCATACCTGCGGAAATCGCATAGGCCCAATCTGCGCCTGGCGTGATGACGAATAGAATCGACACTGCCCAAAAGGCAACAAAAACGCTCAAGGTCATGGTGTCACCCACCTCTGCTGCTGACACACCGCGTGCTGCATCGTCCGGCTCCGGTAATTATTGGTGCGAAGAAGAATAATGAATTATTGTTAGAATTTACTTCCAAAGATAATCATTTTGTTCGTGCAATAAGGGGGATTCTTCCAAATGGATAGGATTGATCGAAAGATTCTTTCTGAGCTGCAAAGGGACGGTCGTCTTTCGGTCACCGAACTGGCCGAGCGTGTGGGGCTGAGTCTTTCCCCTTGTCATCGACGAGTACGGGCCCTGGAGGAGTCGGGTGTATTGCTCGGCTATAGAGCACAACTGGACCCGGGCGCATTGGGTCTTAACTTTTCCGCCATGGTGTTTGCTACATTGCGCGAGGGGAATAGGCAGGCTGTCGAGGCTTTCGAGACGGCGCTCGTTGACATCCCGCAGGTGCTCGATGCCCAAAGGTTATTTGGCGAGCCGGACTATCTGCTGCATGTCATCACCCAGGATTTGCCCGCATTTCAACGGCTTTATGATGAAAGCCTGTCGACATTGCCCAATGTGCAGCGCTTGACGTCGACGCTTGTTATGAAGCGGGTTGTGCAGGACAGGCCATTGCCTCTATAGCGCTGGATGTAGGCGAAAAAGCATGGGATACCAGTGTGCGAGTGTGAGCTGGAAAATGTCCGTTTTTGGCCGATTCCGGCTTATCGCCTGACAGTGTGTGTATGGATACTGAGTGGTACGATTATGGCGTGTTAGGGTAGTTATAGAGCAGAATTCGTCGCCATGAGACCCAGTTTCGAGAAAGTGCCAACGGAGGCGGATGCCTCTTGGGCGCTATTGAACAGACGCTTGTCGGACGCCATTCCGTTCGAATGGCATCATCATCCCGAGTACGAGCTGACGCTCACGTTGAACAGTCGTGGCCACCGCTACATCAGCAATGACGTCGCGCCTTACGATGATGGGGATCTGATTCTGCTGGGGCCTAATGTTCCCCATAGCTGGTCGTCAGCGGAGCTCATTGATCCGGGACAACCGCATGTTGCTCTGGTGATCTGGTTTTCAGCGGCATGGGCTGAGTCGCTGGTGACGTTGTTTCCGGAGCTGGGACAGCTTCGACAATTACTGGCGGCTGCTCAGCACGCCTTGAGTTTCAGTGAAGCGGTTTCTCGGGAAATACGGCCAATCATCGAGGCAATGGTCAACCAGGAGCCGTCCGAGCGATTAATCGCGTTGCTTGCGGTGCTCAACAAGCTGGCAAGAGACGTCGATGCCACCAGGATCCTGCCGGCACTGGCCTCAAAGGCTGGCAGCCACATCGTCGAAGACGCGCGCATCCACCGAGTCCTGGAGTATGTGCATGGTCACTATGCACATGCACTCAGTATTCCCACGTTGGCCGAGATGGCTTGTGTCAGCGTATCGGCATTCCATCGGATGTTTCGCAGGCATACGCGTTGTACCGCTCTGGACTACATCGTTCGACTGCGGGTAGGACATGCGTGCGCGTTGTTGATGCAGGGGCACTTGACGGTATCCATGATTGCAGAGGAAGTGGGTTACTCGTCGCAGGCGTTGTTCAATCGCCAGTTCAAGGCGCTGAAAGGGCTGACACCATCGGAATTTCGCCGACAGCACGGCCATCATTTTCAGTAAAGGACTCATGCTCAGTAGATCAATACTCCAGGACTATCTGATCAGAACGCCATAATCCTACTACCTGACGCCTCAAATGAGGCTGCCGCTGCCGTAACTGAAAGTGGTTCCATACCTGCATGAATAACAAAAGCAGCAGGTAAACCCGTGAGTAAATACCAGGCCTTTGAAAGCGCTACGCTTCCGGAAAATTACAGGGATAGCATCGTCAAGATGAAGCGGGCATTACGCGCGCAGATCGGAAACGTGGAATCCTTGTTCGCACAGGTCAGTGAATTCATTGCCGTCGAAATCGCCTCAGTCAAGGAACAGGAGGCACTCACAGGCTCGGGATGGCCTGTGCTGGAATTTGAAGACATCAGCGTAGACAAGGTCACCGAAGAGCAGTTGGCCCTGATCAAGCGCAGGGGCTGTGTCGTCATCAGAAACCATTTCCCCAGAGAACAGGTATTGGGGTGGGATAAAGGACTGCTGGATTACTTGGACAAAAACCAATTCGATGCGGTTTATCGTGGTCCTGCCGACCAGTTTTTCGGAAGCCTGGAGGCATCTCGTCCCGAGATTTTCCCTATTTATTGGTCTGAGTCGCAAATGCAGCTCCGTCAGGATGAGCGGATGGGCGCAGCACAATCGTTCTTGAATCGCCTGTGGACGACCTACTCTCAAGGTCAGGAATGGTTCAATCCGGATGTCAACGCACTTTATCCAGATCGGGTACGCCGTCGTCCGCCAGGCACAGACTCAAAGGGGCTTGGACCCCATACCGACTCAGGTGCTTTGGAGCGCTGGTTGCACCCGGCGTACCTGAAAGTCTTCGACAAAATCTACAATAACAACTTCAGTTCATACGATCCCTGGGACGCAGCCTTCCGCACCGAGGTCGATGAGTACGCCTACAAAGACACAGTGAGGTGCTCTGCGTTCCGGACGTTTCAAGGATGGACCGCGCTGTCTGACATGAAGGCCGATCAGGGTGTATTGCATACCTTGCCAATCCCGAAAGCGATGGCCTACCTGCTGCTTCGGCCTCTGCTCGATGATGTGCCCGAAGATGAGTTGTGTGGGGTCGCGCCAGGCAAGGTTCTTCCGGTTTCCCGAAAATGGCACCCGCTGCTGGT
>NZ_JALLIY010000030.1 GCF_023242315.1 Pseudomonas sp. MWU13-2105 | reverse complement strand
TCAAGCAGTCGAGATCGCCCGTCGCACGGCGACGCCGGCTCGTGAACGATACGGAATTGGTCGCCGAGATTAAGCAACACGTCAGCGAATTGCCCAGCTATGGCTACCGTCGTGTCTGGGGATTGCTGCGGCGCGCACGTGAAATCCAGTTGCTGCCCGCCATCAACGTGAAGCGGGTTTACCGGGTCATGCGTGATCACAACCTGCTACTTGAACGTCGCATCAAACAGCCTGGCGTACCGCGCCGACATGAAGGCCGTATTGCCGTGAAAACCAGTGATACACGCTGGTGCTCGGACGGCTTCGAGTTCCGCTGCGACGACGGTGCCAAGTTGAGCGTAACCTTCGCCCTGGACTGCTGTGACCGCGAAGCCATCGGTTGGGTTGCCAGTCCGACGGGCTATAGCGGCGATGACATCCGAGACTTGATGTTGGAAAGCGTGGAGAAGCGTTTTGGCGACCAACTGCCGAACACGCCCGTGCAGCGGCTGAGCGATAACGGTTCGGCCTATATCGCCGAGCAGACCCGCCTGTTTGCCCGCCAGATCGGCTTGGCACCGGTGACCACACCGGTACGCAGTCCGCAAAGCAACGGTATGGCAGAGAGTTTCGTGAAGACGATCAAACGGGACTACGTAACGCATATGCCCAAGCCGGATCGAGAAACGGCATTGCGCAACCTGACGATTGCCTTCGAGCATTACAACGAGCAGCATCCGCACAGTGCGCTGAAATATAGGTCGCCGAGAGAATTTAGGCGCTTGGCAGCTGCATCAATTTAACGGGGAATTGGTGTCCGGTCTGGTAGGGGCAAGTCCACGTAGAGAGCCCCCTCCCAACCCAATCCATTGGCAAAGCCCCACAAACACAAACCCCGCCTTTTCAGCGGGGTTCGTTGTTTTCAGCCGGTTACCACATCAGATCGTCAGGGATCTGGTAGGCCGCGTACGGATCATCCTCATCCGGCACCTGGGCTTCGCTCAGGATGTTGAGCTGGACGATACGCTCAGGGGCCCGTTCCTGGATCTTCAGCGCCGCTTCACGCGGGATCACCTCGTAACCGCCACCGTGATGGACGATCGCCAGGGAGCCGTTGCTCAGCTTGTTGCGCATCAAGGTGTTGACCGACAGGCGCTTGACCTTCTTGTCGTCGACGAAGTTGTAGTAGTCCTCGGTGGTCAGCTTGGGCAGGCGCGAGGTTTCGATCAATTGCTTGACCTGGGCCGCGCGGGCCTTGGCCTCGACCTTTTCCTGCTGCTGGCGGTTCAGTTCCTGGTCGCGCTTGACCTTCTCGGCCTGCGCTTCCTGGGCCAGGCGCGCCTGGGTATCGTCAGCCTCAATCTGGCCCTTGTGGACCAGGCGCTGCTGCTTCTGTTTCTCTTTGCCGACCTGTTTGGCCTGCTTCTGGTTGACCAGTCCTGCTTTGAGCAACTGGTCGCGAAGGGAAAGACTCATGGTGCTTACTCACTTGGGCAACGGCTCAGCCGCAGCTGGGCCTATTCTTTTCCTGACGTTTGGCTTCGCCCCACAAGGCGTCCAACTCTTCGAGGGTGCAATCTTCCATGGGACGGTGGGTGTCGCGCAATGCCTGTTCGATAAAACGGAACCGTCTGTCGAATTTGCCATTGGCGCCACGCAAGGCATTTTCCGGGTCGACCTTGAGGTGCCGGGCCAGGTTGACCACCGCAAACAGCAGGTCGCCGACTTCATCGGTGATCGCCGCCGGGTCGTTGTCGGCCATGGCTTCGAGCACTTCGTCGAGCTCTTCGCGAATCTTGTCCACCACCGGCAAGGCATCCGGCCAGTCGAAACCGACCGTGGCCGCGCGCTTCTGCAATTTCGCCGCCCGGGACAGGGCCGGCAAGGCGGCCGGTACATCGTCGAGCAGGGACAATTGCTCGGGGGCGCGGTGGTTCTCCGCACGCTCCTGGGCCTTGATCTCGTCCCAGCGCAACTTGACCTGCTCCTCGCTCAAGCGCGGCAGGTCCACGGGTGCGTAGAGATCACCGGTGGGAAAGACGTGGGGGTGACGGCGGATCAGCTTGCGGGTGATGCTGTCGACCACGCCGTCGAATTCGAAACGCCCTTCTTCCCGCGCCAGCTGGCTGTAATAGACCACCTGGAACAGCAGGTCGCCCAGTTCACCCTGCAAATGCTCGAAGTCGCTGCGCTCGATGGCGTCGGCGACTTCGTAGGCCTCTTCCAAGGTGTAGGGGACAATCGTCGCGTAGGTCTGCTTGATATCCCAGGGGCAGCCGTATTGCGGGTCGCGCAGACGGGCCATGAGATGGAGCAGGTCTTGAAGGCTGTACATCGGTGATGATCTCATCTCTCGAACCTGTGGGAGCGGAGCTTGCCCGCGAAGAGGCCCCTGAGGCCACTAAAAAGCTTCGCGGGCAAGCTCCGCTCCCACAGGTTTGATAGCAGTCTTATGGGGTACGGTTACGCCGGGTTTCGATAATGTTCGGCAACTGGGAAATCCGCCCCAGCAACCGCCCCAATGCATCCAACCCCGGAATCTCGATGGTCAGGGACATCAGCGCGGTGTTGTCCTCCTTGTTCGAGCGGGTGTTGACCGCCAGCACGTTGATCCGCTCGTTGAGCAGCACCTGGGAGACGTCACGCAACAAGCCGGAACGGTCGTAGGCGCGGATGATGATATCCACCGGATAGGTCAGCACCGGCACCGGCCCCCAGCTGACCTGGATGATCCGCTCCGGTTCGCGCCCGGCCAGTTGCAGCACCGCAGCACAGTCCTGGCGGTGAATGCTCACGCCGCGGCCCTGGGTGATGTAACCGACGATGGCATCCCCCGGCAGCGGTTGGCAGCAGCCGGCCATCTGGGTCATCAGGTTGCCGACGCCCTGGATCTGGATATCCCCACGCTTGCCCGGCTTGTAGCCGGTGGCCTTGCGCGGAATCAGTTCCAGCTGTTCGTTGCCGCGCTCCGGCTCCACCAGTTGCTGGGCGGCATTGACCAGTTGCGCCAGGCGCAAATCGCCCGCGCCAAGGGCGGCGAACATGTCCTCGGCGGTCTTCATGTTGGCCTTGTCGGCCAGCTTGTCGAAATCCACCTGTGGCAGGCCAAGGCGTGCCAACTCGCGTTCGAGCAGGGTCTTGCCGGCCGCGACGTTCTGGTCGCGGGCCTGCAACTTGAACCAGTGGACGATCTTCGCCCGTGCCCGGGACGTGGTGATGTAGCCCAGGTTCGGGTTCAGCCAGTCACGGCTCGGCGTACCGTGCTTGCTGGTGATGATCTCCACCTGCTCGCCGGTCTGCAGGCTGTAGTTGAGCGGCACGATCCGCCCGTTGATCTTCGCGCCCCGGCAGTTGTGGCCGATCTCGGTGTGCACCCGGTAGGCAAAGTCCAGCGGTGTCGCGCCCTTGGGCAGGTCGATGGCATGGCCGTCAGGGGTGAAGATATAGACCCGGTCCGGCTCGATATCGACCCGCAACTGCTCGGCCAACCCACCGATATCCCCCAGCTCTTCATGCCACTCGAGGACCTGACGCAGCCAGGAGATTTTCTCTTCGTAGTGATTGGAGCCGGATTTGACGTCGGTGCCTTTGTACTTCCAGTGCGCGCAGACCCCCAGCTCGGCCTCTTCGTGCATGGCGTGGGTGCGGATCTGCACTTCCAGGACCTTGCCTTCCGGACCGATCACCGCCGTGTGCAACGAGCGGTAGCCGTTCTCTTTCGGGTTGGCGATGTAGTCGTCGAACTCTTTCGGAATATGCCGCCACAAGGTGTGGACGATGCCGAGCGCGGTATAGCAGTCGCGCATTTCCGGTACCAGCACACGGACCGCACGGACGTCGTAGATCTGGCTGAACTCCAGGCCCTTGCGCTGCATTTTGCGCCAGATCGAATAGATGTGCTTGGCCCGACCGCTTATATCGGCCTTGACCCCGGTGGCCAGCAATTCGTTTTCCAGCTGGTTCATCACCTCGCTGATAAACCGCTCGCGGTCCAGCCGCCGCTCATGCAGCAACTTGGCGATCTGCTTGTACTGCTCGGGCTCCAGGTAACGGAACGACAGGTCTTCCAGTTCCCACTTGATATGCCCGATGCCCAGGCGGTGAGCCAGCGGCGCGTAGATATCGAAGACCTCGCGGGCCACGCGGTTGCGCTTCTCGTCGTCGGCGGTCTTCACCGCACGGATCGCACAAGTACGTTCAGCCAGTTTGATCAGCGCCACGCGGACGTCGTCGACCATGGCCACGAGCATCTTGCGCAGGTTTTCCACCTGCGTCTGGCTGCCCAGTACCTGGGACTGGCGCGGACTGAGACTGGCGCTGATAGCGGCCATGCGCAGCACGCCGTCGATCAGCTTGGCCACCACCGGGCCGAATTTCTGGCTGACCGCGGTCAGGGGGATCTGCCCCTCGCGCACGCAGCGGTACAGCACCGCCGCCACCAGCGAATCCTGGTCCAGCTTGAGGTCGGCGAGGATCTCGGCGATCTCAAGACCGGTGCTGAAACTGGAACCGCCTTCGGGCCAGAGGTTCTGCGCCGCGTTGGTCTGTTGTTCGGCAAGCCGTGCGTATTCGCAGGCTTGTTTCAAGGCCTCACGGTCCAGCGCCATATCGACGCTCACCGTATGATCGAGCCATGCCTCGAGATTGATACTGCCGTCGGTGTTGATCGGCTGGTGTGCTCTCACCTGTACCATCTTGCTTACCTTCCCTACGACGCAGATTCAATGCGTCAAAATCGCTGACCTGTTATGGCCCCCGCCGCCTGGCTGGGCTGACAGAGTACGGAGGCGGTCAGTCGGACCAGACGAGCATCCTAGCTCGCTTCAAATAACGCCATGGCCTCGACATGCGCGGTCTGCGGAAACATATCGAGGATCCCGGCACGTTTTAACCGGTAGCCCTGCTTGATCAACTCAAGCGTGTCGCGCGCCAGCGTCGCCGGATTGCAGGACACGTACACCAACCGTTCGGCGCCCAGGGCGGCGAGCTTGCCCACCACCTCGAACGCACCGTCACGGGGTGGGTCCAAGAGTACCGCAGAAAAGCCGTCTTTGGCCCAACCGGCATCACTCAGAGGCTGGGATAAATCGGCCTGAAAAAAATGCGCGTTATGCAGATTATTGCTCAAGGCATTGGCGGCGGCACGTTCAACCATGCTCGCCACGCCCTCCACCGCCACCACTTCACGCACCTGCCGGGCCAGCGGCAAGGCAAAGTTGCCAAGCCCGCAGAACAGGTCCAGGACACGTTCATCGGCCCTCGGTTTCAACCAATCCAGCGCCTGGGCGACCATGGCCTCGTTGACCCCGGCATTGACCTGGACGAAGTCTCCCGGCCGATAGGCAAGTTCCAGATCCCAGGTCTCCAGGCGATAGCCCAGGGACAACGACGGGGCCACCGGCTGCGGGCCGTCTTCGCCATGCAACCAGAGTTGCGCCTCATGTGCAGAGCAGAAATCCTGCAGGACTTGCAGGTCCTGCGTCGACAGCGGCGCCATATGCCGCAACAACAGCGCCAGCGCCGAACCGCTGAACAATTCCACATGGCCAAGGGCCTGGGGTTTGCTCAAGCGCCGCAGCATCGCCGGCAATTCGCGCATCAGCGGTTGCAAGGCCTGTACCAGCACCGGGCAATCGTCGATGGCAACGATATCCTGGCTGGAGGCGGCGCGAAAACCGACCTCGAGGGTCTTGCCCCTGGCGTCCCAACGCACGGCCACGCGGGCCCGTCGCCGATAGCCGAATTCCGGGCCGGTCAGGGGCGCCGCCCACTCCAGCGGCTCGACGCCGGCGACACGCGACAGTTGTTCGGCGAGCATGCTCTGTTTCAGGGCGAGTTGGTCGCCGTGGGGCATATGCTGCACGCTGCAACCGCCGCAGCGCCCGGCATGGGCGCAGGGCGCGGGACGGCGCTGTGCGCTGGCGAGGAACACCCGCTCGGTGCGCGCCTCGACCACCTTGCCGTGGGTACCCAGTACCCGCGCCTCGACTTCTTCGCCCGCGAGGGCACCGCTGACAAACCAGGTGCGACCTTCAATAAAGGCAATGCCACGCCCGTCGTTGGACAGCCGCTCGACGGTCAGGCGCTGCTTCTTGCCGGTCGGTACCTGCGGGGCCCGGCTACCGCCAGTGGGCTGGAAACGCAGGCCGCGTTCATGCTTGGCCATCAGTTGGGCGCGTCGTAGATGCCGGTCGACAAATAACGGTCGCCCCGGTCACAGATGATCGCCACCAGCACGGCGTTCTCGACTTCACGGGACAGGCGCAGCATCGCCGCCACCGCGCCGCCGGAAGAGACACCGCAGAAGATGCCTTCCTCGCGGGCCAGGCGACGCATGACGTCCTCGGCCTCTTCCTGGGCCATGTCGACGATGCGGTCGACCCGTTCGGCCTGGAAAATCTTCGGCAGGTATTCGTGGGGCCAGCGACGGATACCGGGAATCGACGCGCCTTCCATCGGTTGCAGGCCGACGATCTGCACGGCGGGGTTCTGCTCCTTCAGATAGCGCGACACGCCCATGATGGTCCCGGTGGTGCCCATGGAGCTGACGAAATGGGTGATGGTGCCCTGGGTCTGGCGCCAGATTTCCGGACCGGTGCTGGTGTAGTGCGCCTCGGGGTTGTCGCCGTTGGCGAACTGGTCGAGCACCTTGCCCCGGCCTTCGGCCTGCATGCGCTCGGCCAGGTCACGGGCACCCTCCATGCCTTCCTCGCGGGTCACCAGGATCAACTCGGCGCCATAGGCGGTCATCGCCGCCTTGCGTTCGGCGGTGGAGTTGTCCGGCATGATCAGGATCATCTTGTAGCCCTTGATCGCCGCGGCCATGGCCAGGGCAATCCCGGTGTTGCCCGAGGTGGCTTCGATCAGGGTGTCGCCGGCCTGGATCTGCCCGCGCAGTTCGGCGCGGGTGATCATCGACAGTGCCGGACGATCCTTGACGGACCCCGCGGGGTTGTTCCCTTCGAGCTTGAGCAACAGGGTATTGCTGGTGGCGCCGGGCAGGCGCTGCAAGCGGACCAGGGGGGTGTTGCCGACGCAATCGGCGATGGTGGGGTACTGCAAGGTCATGGCGTATTCGCAATCCAGACTGCGGGGGCTGACATCATACCGGCAAATGTCAGCGCTCCATATCACGCAAAGTATGGTGCTTATGGCTTATAGATATAAGCCATAAGCAGCGTGTCACCTTCAATTGCCAGAATGGCCGACGGGCCATCGGCCAGGGACGGCTCGCCGAAGAGCGGCGGCCCATGAAATCCCTGAGAACTTTGCGAGATTTACCCCTCGGCAAATGGCTACACTGCGCAAGTGGAGCGGGCGCAGGATGCGCACGCCGATAATCGAAGATGGGCGTATCTGCTGGACGCTGTATCTGACGGAGACTGTTGCGTGCTTAAAAACCTGGGCATCAAAGGCCGCGTACTACTGCTCACCCTGCTGCCGACCACCTTGATGGCGCTGGTGCTGGGCGGCTATTTCACCTGGCTGCAACAGTCCGACCTGCAGACCCAGTTGCTGCAACGCGGCGAGATGATCGCCGAACAGCTCGCACCGCTGGTCGCGCCGGCCCTGGGCCACAACGATGTCGACCTGCTGGAACGCATCGCCACCCAGTCCCTGGAACAGACCGACGTGCGCGCCGTGTCCTTTCTCAGCGCCAACCGCGAGCAACTGGCCCATGCCGGCCCGAGCATGCTCAACCAGCCGCCCATCGGTAACAGCAGCCATCTGTTGCAACGCACCGGCAACGATGCCACCCGCTATCTATTGCCGGTCTTCGGCCGGCACCGCAATATCTCCGGCGAAGTCGTGCCTGAAGAAGCCGACCGCCTGCTCGGCTGGGTCGAGCTGGAACTGTCCCATAACAACATGCTGCTGCGCGGCTATCGCAGCCTGTTCGCCAGCCTGCTGCTGATTGCCACCGGCCTGCTCGGCACCGCCTTGCTGGCCCTGCGCATGAGCCGCACGATCAACGCGCCGCTCGGCAAGATCAAGCAAGCCGTCGCCCAGCTAAAGGAAGGCAACCTGGAAACCCGCCTGCCGCCACTCGGCAGCCAGGAGCTGGATCAACTGGCTTCGGGCATCAACCGCATGGCCGAGACCCTGCAGAACGCCCAGGAAGAATTGCAGCACAGCATCGACCAGGCCACCGAAGACGTGCGGCAGAACCTCGAAACCATCGAGATCCAGAACATCGAGCTGGACCTGGCGCGCAAGGAAGCCCTGGAGGCCAGCCGGATCAAGTCCGAGTTCCTCGCCAACATGAGCCACGAGATCCGTACCCCGCTCAACGGCATCCTCGGTTTCACCCACCTGTTGCAGAAAAGCGAACTGACCCCGCGCCAGCTCGACTACCTGGGCACCATCGAGAAATCCGCCGACAGCCTGCTGGGGATCATCAACGAAATTCTCGACTTCTCGAAGATCGAGGCCGGCAAGCTGGTGCTCGACAGCATTCCGTTCAACCTGCGCGATCTGCTCCAGGACACCCTGACCATCCTCGCCCCGGCGGCCCACGCCAAGCAGCTGGAACTGGTCAGCCTGGTCTATCGCGACACCCCGCTGTCGCTGATCGGCGACCCGCTGCGGCTCAAGCAGATCCTCACCAACCTGGTGAGCAACGCGATCAAGTTCACCCGCGAAGGCACCATCGTCGCCCGGGCCATGCTCGAGGAAGAACACGAAGACAGCGTGCAGTTGCGCATCAGCGTGCAGGACACCGGCATCGGCTTGTCCAACCAGGACGTGCGGGCGCTGTTCCAGGCCTTCAGCCAAGCCGACAACTCCCTCTCGCGGCAACCCGGTGGCACCGGTCTGGGACTGGTGATTTCCAAGCGCCTGATCGAACAGATGGGCGGCGAGATCGGCGTCGACAGCACCCCCGGCGAAGGCTCCGAGTTCTGGATCAGCCTGAGCCTGCCCAAGACCCGCGACGATATCGAAGACCTGCCCGCCCCGCCGTTACTCGGGCGCCGCGTGGCCGTGCTGGAAAACCACGAACTGTCCCGCCAGGCCCTCCAGCACCAATTGGAGGATTGCGGGCTGGAAGTCACACCGTTCAACAGCCTGCAGAACCTGACCAACGGGGTCACCGGGGCACACCAGACCGACCAGGCCATCGACCTCGCGGTCCTCGGGGTAACCGCCCAGGAAATGCCGCCGGAACGCCTGAGCCAGCATATCTGGGACCTCGAACACCTCGGCTGCAAAGTCCTGGTGCTCTGCCCGACCACCGAGCAGACGCTGTTCCAGCTCTGCGTGCCCAACCCCCACGGCCAGCTCCAGGCCAAGCCGGCCTGCACGCGCAAATTGCGCCGCGCCCTGGCGGAGCTGATCACCCCACGGCTGGTACGCCAGGAGCCCATCGAGCCCCTCGGCAGCCGGGCGCCACGGGTACTCTGCGTCGATGACAACCCGGCCAACCTGCTGCTGGTGCAGACCCTGCTCGAAGACATGGGCGCCTGGGTGCTGGCGGTCGAAAGCGGTTACGCGGCGATCGACGCGGTGCAGCGCGAAGCTTTCGACCTGGTGCTGATGGACGTACAGATGCCAGGCATGGATGGCCGGCAAAGCACCGAGGCGATCCGCCAATGGGAACATGAGCGGCAAAACACCCCGTTGCCCATCGTCGCCCTCACCGCCCACGCCATGGCCAACGAAAAGCGCGCCCTGCTGCAAAGCGGCATGGACGACTACCTGACCAAGCCGATCAGCGAACGACAACTGGCCCAGGTGGTACTCAAATGGACCGGCCTGGCCCTGCGCAACCAGGGACAGGAACGGGTCGGCGAACAGAGCCGCGGCGGCAGCGCACTGCTGGTGCTCGACCCGGACGAAGGCCTGCGCCTGGCCGCCGGCAAACCGGACCTCGCCGCCGACATGCTGGCGATGCTCCTGGCCTCGCTGGAAGCCGACCGCGAAGCGATTCGCCAAGCCCGCAACGCCAACGACCACAACGCCCTGATCGAGCGGGTGCACCGCCTCCACGGCGCCACCCGCTACTGTGGCGTGCCGCAATTGCGCGCGGCCTGCCAGCGCAGCGAGACCCTGCTCAAGCAAGACGCGCCCAACGCCCGTCAGGCCCTGGACGAACTGGACGTCGCCATCGCCCGCCTGGCCGCCGAGGCCCGGGTCAGTGCCTGATCCCGGATAAGCGGATCGAAGGTCACACACCGCTGGCATTTGCGCGACGTCTGCGTGCTAGCATACCGGCCATATTTGGAGGACCCATGGTCGAACACGATTTCCGCTACAGCCTGATGAACCCGCAACACACCCTGACCGAATGCCGCGCCCTGGTGCCGGGGCGCTATCAGGTCACCGGCAACGGTGGCTCGATCCGCGCCGACGATGTCCTGCTGGTGACCCTCAAGGGCAGCAAGGACCTGTCCATGCGCCTGACCGTGGACACCGTTCGCCATCTGATCAATCCGCCGGGCCAATGGGTCGCGGTCGCCAAGGGGCCGGTCTTCGGCGAACTGGCGATCCACCAGTGGCAGGTCAATTGCGACAGCTGCGCCAAGGAGCTGGACTTCGAATTCGCGGTGGACGCCAAGCTCGGCAAGCCCGCACAAACGCCGGCCGCCACGGCGCGTATCGCCGAGTTGGGCTGGACGACACAGGGTGAGAAACACTTGTGCCCGAGATGCCAGGAGGCAAAGTAATGAAGCGCGTGGTGATTCTGGGAATGCTCGGAATGCTGGGAACCAACCTGTGCGGCTGCGCCGGCGAACAGGTGCAATTGCAGCAGGATCACAGCTATGTGCTGGAGTGGATCGGCGAACGTCCGCTGATCGACAGCAGCCATCTGACCATCACCCTCGGCGACGATGGCCGGGCCTACGGCACCGGCGGCTGCAACCACTGGTTCGCGCCCTACACCCTGGACGGCGCGAGCCTGAGCTTCGGCAAGGTCGGCAGCACCCGCAAGCGCTGCGCGCCGGCGTTGATGGAACAGGAAAAACGCTTCCTCCAGGCGCTGGAAAATGTCCAACGCTGGGATATTTCGCCCATCGAGCAGGTGCGTTTCTGGCCGCAGGAAGGCAAACCGCTGCGACTGTGGTCGGAAGAAGGCTGAGACTCAGCCACGCAAGGCCTTGAGCTTGGCCAATACGCCAGCCGCGGTCTGCTCGCCCATCAACTGCTCGCGAACCTTGCCCTTGTCGTCGATGATGTAGGTCACCGGCAAGGCTTCGCTGCGTGGCAGGTCGAAGAAGTCCGCCGGGTCCTGGGCCAGCACCGTGAAACGGATGCCCAGGGTTTCGCCGGCCTTGCGCAGGTCATCGCCCTGCAAACCATCGAAATTCACCCCGAACACCTCCGCCGACTGGCCCTTGAGCTGCTCGGACAACTTGTTCAACTCAGGGATTTCCGTCCGGCACGGACCACACCACTCGGCCCAGTAGTTGACCACCTTCCATTGCTTGTCCAGGCGCTCGGACGCGACCTTCCGGCCGTTCTGGTCGACGCCGTAATCGTTGCCGCACCCGCTCAGCAGCAACGCCCCCATCATCGCCAATGCGGCGAGCAATCGCCTTGCCATGCGCACAATCCCCCATCAATTGAGTCATTGACTGCGACCCTTTACCTCACAAGGTTCAGCAGCACCCGTCAGGCAGGTAGAATACCCGCCACCTTACGCAAGATGCGACCCGCACATGACCGATCTGACGCTTTATCACAACCCGCGCTGCTCGAAATCCCGCGGTGCGCTGGAACTGCTCCAGGACCGTGGCTTCACACCCACCGTCGTGCACTACCTGGAAACCCCGCTGGACGCCGCGCAACTCAAGGCGTTGCTGGGCAAGCTCGGCATCGGTGCACGGCAATTGCTGCGCACCGGCGAGGACGAGTACAAGCAGTTGAACCTGGCCGACAGCCAGCTCAGCGAAGAACAGCTGATCGCCGCCATCGCCGAACACCCCAGGCTGATGGAACGGCCGATCCTGGTGGCCGGTGACAAGGCGATCATCGGTCGTCCTCCGGAGCATGTGCTGGAGATCCTGCCGTGAGTGCACCTTACGTTCTGGTGTTGTTCTACAGTCGTAACGGCTCCACCCGCGAAATGGCCCGGCAGATCGCCCGCGGCGTCGAGCAGGCCGGCCTGGAAGCACGCCTGCGCACCGTGCCGGCGATCTCCAGCCAGTGCGAAGCGGTGGCGCCGGAAATCCCCGAGGAAGGCGCGCTGTATGCCAGCCTCGACGACCTGAAGAACTGCGCGGCCCTGGCCATGGGCAGCCCGACCCGCTTCGGCAATATGGCGGCGCCGCTGAAGTACTTTATCGACGGCACCAGCAACCTGTGGCTGACCGGTGCCCTGGTGGGCAAGCCGGCCGGGGTGTTTACCTCGACCTCCAGCCTGCATGGCGGCCAGGAAAGCACTTTGTTGTCGATGCTGCTGCCGCTGTTGCACCACGGCATGCTGGTCACCGGCCTGCCCTACAGCGAGTCGGCGCTGCTGGACACCCGCGGTGGCGGCACGCCCTATGGCGCCAGCCACCATACCGGCGTCGACGGCAAGCGTGCCCTGGACGAACATGAAATCGCCCTGTGCCGGGCACTCGGCATGCGTCTGGCGAAGACCGCCCTGAGCCTGGAGAACGGCCGTGGCTAGGAAGCCCAAGGTGTTGCCGCCACAGGCCTGGCTGGAACCGCGCGTGCGCTGGAGCCGTGGCCTGGCGCTGGCCTGTTTTCTCGGGTTGATGGTCTTTCTGAGCCTCTATTACCTGGTGTTCGCCGACCTGCACGGTGCACGGCCCTGGGTGATCCTGCTGATCGAACTGGTGCCGCTGCTGCTGCTGCTGCCGGGGATGTTGCTGGGCAGCGCGCGAGGACACTCGTTCACCTGCTATGTGGTGAACCTGTACTTCATCAAGGGGGCGTTGGCGGCGTTCGATCCCAATCGACAGCTGTTCGGTGTGCTGGAGATGGCCGCGAGCGTGGCGGTGTTCTGCAGCGCAATGGTCTATGTGCGCTGGCGTCATCAGTTGAACCGGCGGCTGGCCGGGGAAGGCCAGGCGTAGAAGTGTCTGCGCCGAGTGAGTACCTGTGGCGAGTGACGACCTGTGGTGAGCGGGCTTGCCCGCGTTCGGCGGCGAAGCAGCCGTAAAATCAGGCACCTCGCTCTACCTGATACACCGCAAGCAGCGGTTCCAGGGCCGCTACGCGCCCCAACGCGGGCAAGCCCGCTCGCCACAGGTATTCGCTCGCCACGGAAGTCCAGCGTTTCAATGATTGGTGGTGTAGGCCAACATCATCGACAGCTGGCACATCGGCCGGCCGCTTTCGGCATGCCACTGGTTGAACGCGTCCTGCACGATCGCCAGGTCGCGCAGGCTGGTGGGCACCTTGTCGACGATCTTCTGCGCATTCAACGCCGCCACCACATCATAGGTCGGAACGAAGGTGTCCTTGCCGACCATCCGCAGAAAACGCGGCGCCGACAGCCCGCCCAACTGATGGCCATGCTTGGCCAGGTACTTCCACAATCCGGTGATTTCAGTCACCGGCCAATCGGCGATCAACGCGCCGAAACTGCCTTTCTCCCTGGCCACGTCCAACACCATCTGCGCATTGCGCGGCACGCTCGTGAGCTTGCCCAGGTGGCGAATGATCCGCGCGTCCTGCATCAGCCGCTCCAGGTGCTCGGCGCCCATCAACACCACTTTTTCCGGGTCAAAACCGAAAAACACCTGTTCGAACACCGGCCACTTGGCATCCACCAGGCTGTGCTTGAGGCCGGCACGGAAGACCCGCAAGGCGATCAGCGACAGATAACGATCGTCCGGCAGTGCACGCAGTTGCCCCGGACTGGCCGGCACCGGCAGTTCAGCCTCCAGCGCGGCGGCCGAACCAAAGCGGTTCAGGCAGTACTCGTGCAACCATTTGTAGTCGCGCATTCAGAGGTTCACTACGTTGACGAAGCGCGATGCGGCGGTCTCATCGATTCGAAGGTGGGTAAAGTCGAACAGGTTGCGGTCAGCCAATTGCGACGGCACGACGTTCTGCAAGCCGCGGAAGATGCTTTCGGTACGCCCGGGAGTCTTGCGTTCCCACTCCTGGAGCATTTCCTTGACCACCTGGCGTTGCAGGTTTTCCTGGGAGCCGCAGAGGTTGCAGGGAATGATCGGGAATTGCTTGAAATCCGAATAGGCCTGGATGTCCTTCTCACTGCAATAAGCCAGCGGCCGGATCACCACGTTGCGCCCGTCGTCGGCCCGCAGCTTGGGCGGCATGGCCTTGAGCGAGCCGTTGTAGAACATGTTGAGGAAGAAGGTTTCGACGATATCGTCGCGGTGATGCCCCAGGGCCATCTTGGTCGCGCCGATCTCGTCGGCGAAGGTGTACAGCGTACCGCGACGCAGGCGCGAACACAGTGAGCAGGTAGTCTTGCCCTCGGGTATCAACTCCTTGACCACCGAGTAGGTGTCCTTCTCGACGATGTGGTACTCCACGCCCAACTCTTTCAGGTAGGCCGGTAATACATGCTCGGGGAAACCGGGCTGCTTCTGGTCCATGTTCACGGCGACGATGTCGAACTTGATCGGTGCCACTTTCTGCAAGTGCATCAGAACGTCGAGCATGGTGTAGCTGTCCTTGCCGCCGGACAGGCAGACCATGACCTTGTCGCCTTCTTCGATCATGTTGAAGTCGGCGACCGCCTCACCGGCTTGCCGGCGCAGGCGTTTCTGCAGTTTGTTCTGATTGACCGAAAGAGTGCCCATAGCTCTTGCCTTAACCCTTGAAATCCGCGCGAGGAGTGTCGAAAAGCCGATTATTTTACCTATAAACCCACGACAGGCGAAGACTCCGTGGCGGGAGGGCTGCTTGTGTGGGAGCGGTGCTTGCTCGCGAAGAGGCCCTTGAGAACGCTAAAGAGCTTCGTGGGCAAGCACCGCTCCCACAGGTTCTAAAGGTTCCAGAGGTTCACAGGTCCAGTACACAAATACGACAATGCGATTACAGCCCCGCCCGACAGTTCGATTTGCTCTAAAGCGTGCCTCTCCCACTCCCTATACTGCGACATAAGGTCGCATATAAATCCAGACCTGACTTCGGCCACTTGGCCCGCAGGCGCTCCACCGGGGGGCGATGGCAATAACAAAAGGAGTGACTGGCATGATCCATCACGTAGTCGGACTGTTCACCCACCCTGATCAGGAATGGCGACAAATCCGTGGCGACGCAGAGGAAAGCATCGGCCACATGTACCTCACCCACACCCTGATCCTGGCCGCCATCCCGGCCATTTCGGCTTTTATCGGCACCACCCGGATCGGCTGGGTCATCGGCAACCGCGCGCCGGTGATGCTGACCCAGGAAAGCGCTATCTGGATGACCCTCATGTCCTACATCGCCATGCTCGGCGGCGTGGCGGTAATGGGCGCGTTCATCCACTGGATGGCCCGCACCTACGACGCCAACCCGAGCCTGGCCCGTTGCGTGGCCTTCGCCACCTACACCGCCACCCCCCTGTTCGTCGGCGGCCTCGCGGCGCTCTACCCGCATATGTGGCTGGGGATGATCGTCGGCACGGCGGCCATCTGCTACACCGTCTATCTGTTGTACGTCGGCCTGCCGACCTTCATGAACATCCCTTCGGACGAAGGCTTCCTGTTCTCCAGTTCCGTCCTGGCCGTCGGCCTGGTGGTGCTGGTGGCGATCATGGCCTTTACCGTGATTGTCTGGGGCCTGGGCGTCGGCCCGGTGTACACCAACTGAATAAAACAAAGCCATAACTGCCAACACGGGCCGCCGCAAGGCGGCCTTTTAACGCGCCACGACCATTCGGCGCCTGGCGGATTCGGAAATCCCCGGGTTTACGGCATACTCGCCTCTCTGGAGATCCGTACAGCATGCCCGAGCAACTCAAGACCCGCGTCGAAGACTGTTTCCAACAAGCCGAATCCTTTTTCAAACGCCCTTTCAAGCGTCCAGTGGTCAGCCTCAAGCTGCGCGGCCAGAAAGCTGGCGTGGCGCATCTGCATGAAAACCTGCTGCGCTTCAATCCGCAGTTGTACCGGGAAAATCGCGAAGATTTCCTCAAGCAGACCGTGGCCCACGAGGTCGCGCACCTGATCGCCCATCAATTGTTCGGCGAACGTATCCAGCCCCATGGCGAGGAATGGCAGTTGATCATGCGCGGGGTCTACGAACTACCGCCCAATCGCTGCCACACCTATGAAGTCCAGCGCCGTCGCATGACGCGCTATATCTACCGCTGCCCATGCGCCGACAGTGATTTTGCGTTTTCCGGCCAGCGTCACCGGCTGGTGGGCGAGGGGCGACGTTATCTGTGCCGGCGCTGCCGAAACACCTTGGTGTTCAGCGGTGAAATGCGAGTGGAGTAAGTTTTCCAAGCGATGCCGGCCTTGCCCGCGAAAGCGATGGAACAGGCGCCACTACATCAGGCTATGACACCCGCCTCTCGTAACACCGCTATGCGCTCTTCGCTGTAGCCCAGTTCGCGTAACACCTCATCAGCATGTTCGCCCAACCGTGCGCCAATATGCCTGGGCGGCGGCAAGCCCTGGGAAAACTTCAACGGACAGGCCATCTGCGCCTGCGTACTACCATCGCCGCGCGGCACCTGCACCACCACCTCTCGGGCCTGCAACTGTGGATGCTCGACCGCCTCGCCCAGGCTGAGTACCGGCTCGACGCAGGCATCCAGCCCGGCAAACAACGCGCACAGCTCAGCGAAATCACGCTTTTCGAACTCGATCTGCAACGCCTCCTTCAACGCCTGTTGCGTCCCCGGCTCGGACGACAGCCCTTGAGCCGCCAGTTCCGCTCGCCCCAAGGCCCCGCACAACTGCCGCACAAACGCCGGCTCCAGGCTCCCTACGGCAAACCAACGCCCATCCCGGCTCCGGTAATAGTCGTAGAAACTGCCGCCATTGAGCATCTGCCCCTCGGGCGCAGGCGCGACCCCGCAAGCGAGAAAACCGGCCCCGGCCATGGCATTAAGGCTGAAGACGCAGTCGGTCATGCTGACATCGACGTACTGCCCCAACCCCGTCTGCTGCCGGGCGATCACCGCCGCCAGCAAGCCGACCACCCCATGCAGCGAACCGCCCGCCACATCCGCCACCTGCATCGCCAGGGGCAACGGCCCGCCTTCCCGACGCCCGGTGTAGCTGGCCAGCCCCGACAACGCCAGGTAGTTGATGTCATGGCCGGCACGATCACGGTAGGGGCCGGTCTGGCCGTAGCCGGTGATCGACACGTAGATCAGCCGTGGGTTGATCGCCTTCAGGGCTTCATAGCCCAGGCCCAGCCGGTCCATCACCCCGGGGCGAAACTGCTCCAGGACGATGTCATGCTCGCGCACCAGCTCATGGATCACCGCCACCGCCTGCGCCTGCTTCAAGTCCAGGGCCAGGCTGCGCTTGTTGCGGTTGAGCCAGGCATGGCTGGCGGAAACGTCGCCGTCGTGGGGCGGCCATACCCGCAACAGGTCCGGGCGCACGGGTGACTCGATACGCAGTACCGCGGCGCCCATATCCGCCAGCAACAGCGAGGCAAACGGCCCCGGCAACAGTGTCGAGAAATCCAGTACCTTGAGTGATGCCAGCGGACCGTGCATGGGCTTTCCATCTTCCAGATCGACAGGCTCCAGGGTAGGCAGCCCACCCTCCGGCGGCAAGCACTCCAACGCTCAGCGCTCCTGACATAAATGCCCAGGCATAAAAAAACCCATCCGTAGATGGGTTTTCTGATGACCGCTGAAGCTTACTTGACGCTTGGCGCCGGGCCTTCGGCTACGCCCAGGTCGTCCTCTACGCGTTCGTCTTCAATGCCACGACCACCGGAAGCCAGTTCGGTGTGCAGCTTGTCTTCGTCCAGTTCCTTGACCCACTTGGCGACCACCAGGGTCGCCACGGCGTTGCCCACCAGGTTGGTCAGGGCGCGGGCTTCGGACATGAAGCGGTCGATACCGAGAATCAGTGCCAGGCCGGCCACCGGCAGGTGACCTACGGCCGACAAGGTCGCCGCCAGGACGATGAAGCCACTACCGGTCACGCCCGCGGCGCCTTTGGAGGACAGCAGCAGCACCAGCAGCAGGGTGATCTGGTGGGTGATGTCCATGTGGGTGTCGGTCGCCTGGGCGATGAACACGGCCGCCATGGTCAGGTAGATCGAGGTACCGTCGAGGTTGAAGGAGTAACCGGTCGGGATGACCAGGCCGACTACCGATTTCTTCGCGCCCAGGCGTTCCATCTTGATCAGCATGCGTGGCAGGGCCGATTCCGAGGAGGAAGTCCCCAGTACGATCAGCAGCTCTTCACGGATGTAGCGAATCAGTTTCAACACGCTGAAGCCGTGGGCACGGCAGATGGCACCCAGCACCACCACCACGAACAGGATGCAGGTGATGTAGAAGCAGATCATCAACTGGCCGAGTTGCACCAGGGAGCTCACGCCGTAGGCGCCGATGGTGAAGGCCATGGCACCCAGCGCACCGAGGGGCGCCAGCTTCATGATCATGTTGATGATGTTGAACATCACGTGGGCGAAACGATCGATGAAGTCCAGCACCGGCTTGCCGTAGGCACCCAGGCGATGCAGGGCAAAACCGAAGATCACCGAGAACATCAGCACTTGCAGGATATCGCCGTTGGCGAAGGCACCGACGATGGTGTTCGGGATCACGTTCAGGATGAAGCCAACCACGCTCTGGTCCGCACCCGCGGTGACGTAGGCGGCGACTTTTGAAGCGTCCAGGGTGGCCACGTCGATGTGCATGCCGTTACCCGGCTGGATGACGTTGACCACGACCAGGCCGATCAGCAGGGCGATGGTGGAAACCACTTCGAAGTACATCAGCGCATAGCCGCCGGTCTTGCCGACCGCTTTCATGCTCTGCATGCCGGCGATGCCGCTGACAACGGTGCAGAAGATGATCGGGGCAATGACCATTTTGATCAGTTTGATGAAGCCGTCACCCAGTGGCTTGAGGGCCACGGCGGTCTGTGGGTAGAAATGGCCGAGCAGGATGCCGATAGCGATGGCTACGATCACCTGGAAATACAGGGATTTGTACAGTGGCTGACGAGTCGTCATTGCAAAGTTCCTCAAGAGATCACACGCCCGTTATCCATCAGCGGTCATGGGACCTGAAGCACGAACCCTCCTGCACCGGAGGGATTTTTGTTGTTTGTCGAACTGCGTGGGCAGACCTCTTACTCTTCGCAAAGCTCGTGCCACTTTTGCAGAATAGCGGCAAAGCCTTTAGCCATCATGCCTGGCGGGGTTTATCGCGCCATCCCCCCTACAGCATAGATGGCGGTTTTCCGCCCATCCACCCCAAAGCACCCGAGGATTTGGCGGATATCCGCCTTGTCCCGGCGTCAGTTCCGTGACTAACATCGACCACTCAATGGACGGAACCGCCCCATGCGTGAACGCAGCATCGCCAGCCATTTCGCCCGCGCCGCCCTGGAAGGGGCACGTCGCCAGGGTCACGACTGTGCGCCACTGCTGCAACGGCTGGGCATCGCCGCGCAGTGGCTCGACGAACCGCGGGCACGCCTGGCGCCGGAGCAGTTCACCCAGTTGCTGCAAGGGCTCTGGCGGGAGCTGGACGACGAATACCTGGGGTTCGGCCAGGGCCGCTGCCAGCGCGGCACCTTCGCCATGATGATGCATGCGCTGATTCATTGCACGACGCTGGAAAAAGCCCTGAACCGCGGCCTGCTGTTCTACAGCCTGTTTCCCGATGCGCCGCGCCTGCGGCTTGCTCGTGAAGGCGACTGCGTGCGCCTGAGCCTGGACGCATCGAACCTGTGGGACCCGGATCACTTTCTCAGCGAGTGCCTGCTGGTGATCTGGCACCGCCTGGCCAGCTGGCTGATCGGCCAGCGCATTCGCCTGCTCGAAGCGAGCTTCGCCTACCCGAGGCCCGGGCATGCCAGTGAATACGACCTGCTGTTTCCTTGCCCGCTGACCTTCGACGCCGCCAGCAGCAGCCTGCTGTTCAGCAGCCGGTACCTGGGCATGCCGTTGCAGCAGGACGAACGCACGCTCAAGCAGTTCCTTGGGCGCGCGCCCGCCGACCTGCTGGCCCGCCCCGACGACGGCGACAGCCTGAGCAGCCAGCTGCGGCGCCTGCTCAGTCGGGATGCCAGTCGCTGGCCGGACCTGGAAGCCGTCGCCCAGCATCTGCATAGCAGCCCGCAGACCCTGCGCCGGCATTTGCGCGAGGAAGGCACGAGTTTTCAGGAGCTCAAGGATCAATTGCGGCGGGACATCGCCATCTACCACCTCGGCCGTAGCGAACTGTCGTTGCAACAGCTCGCCGAACAGCTGGGTTTTTCCGAACCCTCGGCCTTTCACCGGGCCTTCAAGAAGTGGACCGGCCTGACCCCCGGCGCCTATCGGGCCCAGGAACTGTAGAAACGGCCCCGACGGTTATTGTGGCGGGAAATGAATGCGGAAGGATGCGCCACCCAGGGTCGAATCGCCCAGGGTCATCTCGGCGTCGTAACTCTGGATAATGTCCTGGACCACCGCCAGGCCGATGCCCTGGCCGGGGTGCTGGCGGTCCAGGCGCTCACCGCGCTGCAGAATCCGTGCACGCTGGTCCGGCGGGACCCCCGGCCCATCGTCCTCGACATACACCTCGATGCCCTGCAAGCCCCGGCGCAGGCTGACCCGCACCTGGCTCAGGCACAACCGGTAGGCGTTCTCGAGCAGATTGCCGAGCAGTTCCAACAAGGCGCCCTGCTCGATGGGCACATGGCTGAATTGCGGCACGTCGATGACCACCGAGACCTGTTTGTCGCGATAAACCTTGTCCAGCGTGCTGCACAGGCTGTCGAGCACCGGGCGTAACTCGACCTGATGCCGGACCAGGCCGCTCTTGCGCAGGCTGGCGCGCTGCAACTGGTAGCTGATCTGCTGGTTCATGCGTTCGATCTGGCTCTGCAGGACCCTGGCCTGTTCGCGATCCTGGGGCCGCTGCGCCATGCCTTCGCTGACCCCTTGCAGCACCGCCAGGGGGGTTTTCAGGCTGTGGGCCAGATCGTCCAGGGAATCGCGATAACGGCTGCGCTGTTCGCGCTCGCTGCGCAGCAGGCGGTTGAGGGAGCCGGTCAGGCGCAGCAGTTCCCGCGGATGCTCCTCGCTGAGGCTTTCCAACTCGCCGCTCTCGATCTGGTCCAGTTCCTGACTCAACCGGCGCAGGGCACGCAGGCCCCAAGTCAGGCCGAGCCAGAGCAGGGCCAGCAGCACGGACAACGCCGCGCCGAAGCCCAGGTAGAGTTTTTCCCGCAGGCCGGCCAGGGTCATGTTGTATTCGCGCATCGGCTGCAAGGCGACAAAGCTGTAGGCGGCGCTCTTGCCGCCGAGCAACTTGACCTCCACGTCGTAGACGAAGAATTCGTTGCCGTTGTCCTCGCGGATTTTCGCGAACTCATTGCCGCGCCCGTCATAACGCGGGCGGTAATTGATGTGTTCTTCCTGGGTCGCCCGCGAACGCCAGACCAGCCGCCCCTCGCGGTCAAAGATATAACCCAGCAGGCGGCTGTCGGGCAGGTTGAATTTCTCGTCGGGGAGCAGATCGGGCATCTGCAGCTTCTGTTTTTCGATGCGCGCCGCGGAAATCAGCGTGGTCACGTCCGAGGCCAGGCGTTGCTCGATGGAGTCCTGCAACGCCAGGCTGAAGGCCCCCTGCATCGCCGGCAGCAAGGCCAGCATGAACAATATCGCCAGGAGGGTGGCGGCCAGCATCAGCCGCACCCGCAGCGAACGAATCACCGGCAGCGCTCGTTGAACAGGTAGCCCAGGCCTCGCACGGTGTCGATCGGCTTGAACCCGACCGGCCCTTCCAGCTTGCGCCGCAAGCGCCCGACCAGCACTTCGATCACATTCGGATCACGCTCGTCATCGTCCGGGTACAGCTGTTCCATCAGGCGGTCCTTGGCCACCACCTGCTGGTGATGCCGCATCAGGTATTCGAGAATCCGGTATTCATAAGCGGTCAGGGCCAGGGGTTGCTCGTCGAGGGAGGCCTGCTTGCGATTGAGGTCCAGCAGCAGGGGGCCGGCGGTAATGGTCGACTGGGTGAAACCGCTGGAACGCCGCAGCAAGGCATTCATCCGCGCTTCCAGTTCCTCGAACTGGAAGGGCTTGACCAGATAGTCGTCGGCACCGGCGGCCAGACCTTCGACCTTGTCCTGCCAGTTGCCGCGCGCGGTGAGGATCAGGATCGGGAAGACCTTGCCGCGCGAGCGCAGCTGGCGGATCAGGTCCAGGCCGCCCATGCCCGGCAGGCCGAGATCGATCACCGCCAGGTCATGATGGAACTGCTCGGTCTGGTACAGCGCCTCCTCGGCATTGCCCACCGCCTCGACCACATGACCACTGTCACTCAAGCGGGTCTGCAAGTGATGGCGCAACAACGCCTCGTCTTCTACCACCAGCAATTTCATAGTGCTCTCCCAACGCTACCGGCATCGCTTCGCCCATAACGGTAACTCAGTTCCACCAAAGTGTTTCATGAAAGACACGGCCGGCCAGCCAGCGGCAGATTCGCGCATCATCATTGATACAGAGTAAACAGGTAGCCCTGAACTCCCCCTGAACACATTGGATCGACTAGGCTTGGTCGGTATTGTCTTTTTTGCTGGAGAACCTGCGATGCGACTGCTACTGGCTGTTTTTCTACTCACCCTGAGCACGCTGTCCCAGGCTGAGATCAAGACCCGGACCCTCCCCTACCAGAGCCCCGACGGCACGCGGATGATCGGCTACCTGGCCTATGATGACGCGATCAAGGGTGCCCGGCCAGGCGTGGTGGTGGTGCACGAGTGGTGGGGCCTCAATGACTATGCCAAGCGCCGCGCCCGCGACCTCGCCGCCCTCGGTTACAGCGCCCTGGCCATCGACATGTATGGCGAGGGCAAGAACACCGAACACCCGAAAGACGCCATGGCCTTCATGCAGGCCGCGAGCCGCGACAGCACGGCCTCCAGCGCGCGCTTCCAGGCCGGGCTCGACCTGCTGAAAAAGCAGCCGCAGACCGACCCGGGCAAACTCGCCGCGATTGGCTATTGCTTCGGCGGTGGCGTGGTCCTCAACGCCGCGCGCCAGGGCGTGCCGCTGGCCGGCGTGGTCAGCTTCCATGGCGCCCTGGCGACCAACACACCGGCCACGCCGGGCAGCGTCAAGGCGAAGATCCTGGTGGAGCATGGCGCCAAGGACAGCATGGTCACACCGGAAAACGTCAGCGCATTCAAGGCGGAAATGGACAAGGCCGGCGCCGACTACCGCTTCGTCAGCCTGGCAGGCGCCAAGCACGGCTTCACCAACCCGGACGCGGATCGCCTGAGCCACGGCGAGCATGGTGGCCCGGATATCGGCTACAACAAGGCCGCCGATGAAAGCTCATGGGCGGATATGCAGGCGTTCCTGAAGAAAATCTTTGGCTGATCCCAGCTTGCCCGGCAAAATACCGGGCATGAACAGCCTTCCTGCCCTGCCCGCCTGCTGCACGCCCCTCGACGCCCGCTGGCCGTTGCCCGAGGGCGTGCCGCATTGCGTCTTGCTCAGCACCCGGTTCAACCCAGCGCAGCTCGTCGCGGACGATTTCCAGCGCAGCCGCATCGACCCGCCGGCGAGCATTCAACGCTCTGTAGCCAAGCGCCAAGCCGAATTCCTCGCCGGGCGCCTCTGTGCCCGCGCGGCCCTGCGGCAACTGGACGGTACCGACAGCGTGCCGGCCATCGGTGAAGACCGCGCGCCCATCTGGCCGGCCCATGTCAGCGGTTCGATCACCCACGGCAGCGGTCGGGCCGCCGCCATCGTCGCCCCAAAACGCCATTGGCAAGGCCTGGGCATGGACCTGGAAGAGCTGCTGAGCAGTGAACGGGCCGAGCGCCTGGCCGGCGAAATCCTCATCCCGGCCGAGCTGCAACGCATGGCCGCGGGCTCCAGCGAGCAGATCGCGCTGCTGGTGACCCTGACCTTCTCGGTCAAGGAAAGCCTGTTCAAGGCGCTCTATCCGCTGGTGCGCAAACGCTTTTATTTCGAGCATGCCGAAGTGCTCGAGTGGGATATCAGTGGCCAGGTGCGCCTGCGCCTACTGACCGACTTGTCCAGTGAATGGTGCAACGGCACGCAACTGCAGGCACAGTTCGGCGTGCACGACGGGCAATTGCTGAGCCTGGTCGCCATCCCAAGCTGAACGCGATCCCCTGTAGGAGCCCGGCTTGCCGGGCTCCTACAGGGGAAACCGGTCGATCACAAAGTCGATGATCGACGCCTCCTCGGCTCAGCTCTTGTCCTGAGCACGCGGCCAGCTCAGGCTGAAACACGCCCCGCCCAGCAGCTGGCTCTTGCCGATCAGCGCCCGACCGTCGTGCCAGTGAATGATCCGCCGTACGATGGACAAGCCCAGGCCATGCCCACCCGAGGCCCGGGTCCGACTGTCATCCAGGCGCATGAATGGCGTGAAGATCCGGTCCCAGGCACTTTCCGGCACTCCGGGGCCGTCGTCCTCGACATCCACCCGGCAGCGCAAGGGGCCAACCTGGTAACTGATGCAGACCTGCGACTGGGCGTGGCGCATCGCGTTGCTGACCAGGTTCTGCAGGGCCCGATGCAGGTAACGCGGCTCGGCCTCGACCCACACCTCATCGCCGCCGGCCTGCGGAAAGCACGGCCCGCGCGTTACCCGCACCTCCACCCGCAACGGCGCCAATTCGCCGATCACCTGGTCGACCAGGGCACTGAGGTCGATCCGCTGGAAGTTCAACGCCGGGGTACCTTGCTCCAGGCGGGCGTAGGTCAGCATCTCGTCCACCAGCCGGTCGAGGTCCTGGATATCGCCGTCCATGCCCTCCATATATTTGTGCCGGGCCTCGGGCGTCTGCGCATCGCCAATCATTTCCAGGCCGAACCGCAGGCGCGCCACCGGGGTGCGCAGCTCGTGGGAAACCGCTCGCACCAGTTCGCGCTGGATCATCAATGACCGCTGCAGGTGCTCGGCCATACCATTGAATGCCGCCGCCAGGCGCCCGATGGAGTCCGCGCCACTGGCCGGCACGCGGGTTTCCAGATTGCCCTGGGCCAAGCGCGTGGCCGCCGACTCCAGCCCGCGCAGGCGCCGCTCCAACTGCCGCACCAGCAGGTAGACGATCAGGCCGATCAGGCTCAGGCCCAGCACGGCAATCAACACCAGCCATTGCGCCGGGTAGGGATTCATCTGATACAGCGGGCCGATTTCCAGGACCCAGGGCGTACCGGACAGGCCGGCAAACACCCGGATCGAATCGCCGCCCTTGCCCAGGGCCATGACCGTGTCGCCTTCGCTGATCCGCCGGCGCTGGTCCTCATCCATATCGGCCTGCTCCAGGGTGACCAGCTTCATGTCGAAGCCGAAGCCCTTGTCATGCTTGAGCGCCGCCAGGCGTGCCGGCTGCTCGGCATCCGGGTAGCGCACCAGTTCGTCGGCCAACAGGTAGATGGTCGCCCGGGCCAACTGCTCGCTGATCTGCTGGACCTCACCCGTCAGCACCAACTGCTCCGGATCGCTGACCAGCCGATAGATCTTCGCCGCATACGGCCCGGTCTGCTCCACCAGGGCCTGGCCGCGCAGTACCCGGGTCCGCTGCCCGAGATCCAGGTGCACATCGGCCAGCGATTGCAAGACCAATGGAATACCCAGCAAGCGTTCCCACACCGCCAGGGCCCGGCGACGTTCGATTTCGTTCATCGGCCGCAGGTTGTCGGCCATCAGCGAGAAGGTGCCATGGGCCAGGTGCTCGCGATATTGCTCGCCACGCACCTGGTTGAGCAGGTGCAAGGCCAGGACTCCGAGCAACGCCACCAACACCAGCGCAGCGCACATACCGCCGTAGATGCGCAGGAAGATCGAGTTCACGACGGCAGGTCTGCGCACGCTTCGGGGACGAACAGGTAACCTTTGCTGCGAATGGTCTTGATCAGACGTGGGTGCTCGGGGTCATCGCCGATTTTCGGGCGAATACGCGAAATACGCACATCGATGGAGCGGTCCTGGCCGTCATAGCCGATACCGCGCAGGGCACTGAAAATTTCTTCGCGGGAAAGAATCCGCCCGGCATTTTCCACCAGCAGCCAGAGCAGATCGAACTCGGCGCTGGTCAGCTCGATCCCCGCCCCGCTCAGCCAGGCCTCGCGCAAGGCATTGTCGATCAGCAACGGGCCGAACTGCAGGCGCCGGACCTTTTCCCCGGCAGGCCCCTGGAGCGGCTCGCCGCGCCGCAGCAACGCGCGGATCCGCGCCAGCAACAGACGTGGGCGCACCGGCTTGCAGACATAGTCGTCGGCGCCCAGGTCCAGTCCCTGGATCTGGTCGAGGTCGTCGGTGCGCGCGGTCAGCATCAGGATCACCCCGTCGTAGCGCTCGCGCACCTTGCCGCAGATGCTAAGGCCATCCTCGCCGGGCAGCATCAGGTCGAGAATCACCAGGTCCGGCTGCTCGGCGATAATCCGCGCGGCGGCCCGGGCGCCATTGCCTTCGATGGAGACCCGCAAACCATTGCTCTCCAGGTACTCACGGGTCAACTCGGCCAGACGCTGGTCATCTTCGACTATCAATACCTGCCAGGCTTGCTCCACGGGCGACCTCTGCGTGCGAATGTTCAGCGTTGAAAGAATCCGCCCGTCTTTTTGTCATGATTCTGGCGGATATAGAAAGGCTAGGGCCGGTCGATTGTAGCAACGACCTGGCCCTCGCACACATGCCTGGATTGGCGCTCGGTCATGGGTTTTTTTTGTGATAGGGTTCGCGCCCGCAAAAATCCGCGCGGGGAGTTGGCGGCGGTAAAAAACAATGACGGGCGGTGCAATCCCGGCCTGCCGCGGCCTACACGCGTTTTCAAGCTTTCATACACAAATTGCGCACAGATTTATCCACAGGTAGCACGTTGCAATCGGCCCCCAAAACGCATTATCTTGTATCTCGGCAATAAAAAAACCCAACATGTAGGGTTTTCGCCCAAAATCCCCAACCACATTTCGCGTCAGGAACTCAAGCTCTTTTCTTGCATCCGCGGGGTTGAACTAAACACCGATTTGAAAGCCCAAACCGCATACGCGGATGGCAACCGTTCTCCCCCTTGCGTGGGAAAACGGTACGGGTGTTGCAGGACAAAACTGTCACCCATCAGGAATACAGCCTAGGGTCAACGACCCGCGGCTTTTGCAAACTTCGGCATGGAAGCGGCGCCCGAAAGCCCTCTTCCTCTGTCCCGAAGGGGTTATGCCCGACATCGCTCGGTTGTAGTGCTTCAGGACAGAACGGTGGGCGCCCTCGTGGTGCCCAAACAAACATAGAGAACGTGGAGACACCCATGCAAACCGACACAACTCGCGAGAACCCGCAAGGCACTGTGCCGCAGGCCGCCGATTCGAATCTGGATCTGTCCGCCACCGCGCCGGGCCAACTGCGCGTGATCAAGCGTAACGGCACTGTCGTTGCTTACACCGATGACAAGATCACCGTCGCCATCACCAAAGCGTTCCTCGCAGTTGAAGGCGGCACCGCCGCCGCCTCGTCGCGCATCCATGACACCGTTGCCCGCCTGACCGAACAGGTCACCGCGACCTTCAAACGCCGCATGCCTTCGGGCGGCACCATCCACATCGAGGAAATCCAGGACCAGGTCGAACTGGCCCTGATGCGTGCCGGCGAGCAGAAAGTCGCCCGTGACTACGTGATCTACCGTGATTCGCGGGCCAAGGAACGCGCCATCCGCGCGCCTTCCGAAGAGCCGGTCAACGCTCACCCGTCGATCCGCATCACCCGCGCCGACGGTAGCGTCGCGCCGCTGGACATGGGCCGCCTGAACACCATCGTCAGCGAAGCCTGCGAAGGCCTGGAAGAAGTCGACGGCGATCTGATCCAGCGCGAAACCCTGAAGAACCTCTACGACGGCGTGGCCCTGAAAGACGTCAACACCGCCCTGGTGATGACCGCCCGGACCCTGGTGGAACGCGAGCCGAACTACTCCTTCGTCACCGCCCGCCTGCTGATGGACACCCTGCGCGCCGAAGGCCTGAGCTTCCTGGAAGTGGCCGACAGCGCCACCCACCACGAAATGGCCGAGCTGTACGCCAAGGCCCTGCCGTCCTATATCGCCAAGGGTATCGAATTCGAACTGCTGAACCCGGTCCTGGCCGAGTTCGACCTGGAAAAACTCGGCAAGGCGATCAACCACGAGCGCGACCAGCAGTTCACCTACCTGGGCCTGCAGACCCTGTACGACCGTTACTTCATCCACAAGGATGGCGTGCGCTTCGAACTGCCACAGATCTTCTTCATGCGCGTGGCCATGGGCCTGGCGATCGAAGAGAAGCAACGCGAAGAGCGTGCCATCGAGTTCTACAACCTGTTGTCGTCCTTCGACTACATGGCCTCGACTCCGACCCTGTTCAACGCCGGTACCCTGCGTCCTCAGTTGTCGAGCTGCTACCTGACCACCGTACCGGACGACCTGTCGGGCATCTACGGCGCGATCCACGACAACGCCATGCTGTCGAAATTCGCCGGCGGCCTGGGCAACGACTGGACCCCGGTGCGCGCGTTGGGCTCGTACATCAAGGGCACCAACGGCAAATCCCAGGGCGTCGTGCCGTTCCTCAAAGTGGTCAACGACACCGCCGTGGCGGTCAACCAGGGCGGCAAGCGCAAGGGCGCGGTCTGTGCCTACCTGGAAACCTGGCACATGGACATTGAAGAGTTCATCGAGCTGCGCAAGAACACCGGTGATGATCGTCGTCGTACCCACGACATGAACACCGCCAACTGGATCCCCGACCTGTTCATGAAGCGTGTCTTCGATGACGGCAAGTGGACCCTGTTCTCGCCATCGGAAGTGCCGGACCTGCACGACCTGACCGGCAAGGCCTTCGAAGAGCGCTACGAGTACTACGAAGCCCTGACCGAGTACAACAAGATCAAGTTGTTCAAGGTCGTCCAGGCCAAGGACCTGTGGCGCAAGATGCTCTCCATGCTGTTCGAAACCGGCCACCCATGGCTGACTTTCAAGGACCCGTGCAACCTGCGCAGCCCGCAGCAGCACGTGGGCGTGGTACACAGCTCGAACCTGTGCACCGAGATCACCCTGAACACCAACAAGGACGAGATCGCCGTCTGCAACCTGGGCTCGATCAACCTGCCAAACCACATCGTCAACGGCCAACTGGACAAAGCCAAGCTGCAACGCACCGTGAACACCGCCGTGCGCATGCTCGACAACGTGATCGACATCAACTACTACTCGGTGCCGCAAGCGAAGAACTCCAACTTCAAGCACCGTCCGGTCGGCCTGGGCATCATGGGCTTCCAGGATGCGCTGTACCTGCAGCACATCCCGTATGGTTCGGATGCCGCCGTCGAGTTCGCCGACAAGTCCATGGAGGCGGTCAGCTACTTCGCGATCCAGGCCTCCTGCGACCTGGCCGACGAGCGTGGCGCCTACGAGACGTTCCAGGGTTCGCTGTGGTCCAAAGGCGTCCTGCCGCTGGATTCGCAACAGATCCTGATCGAGTCCCGCGGCCAGAAGTACATTGATGTCGACCTGACCGAAAGCCTCGACTGGGCACCGGTTCGGGCCCGTGTGCAGAAAGGCATTCGCAACTCCAACATCATGGCCATCGCACCGACCGCGACCATCGCCAACATCACTGGCGTTTCGCAGTCGATCGAACCGACCTACCAGAACCTGTATGTGAAATCGAACCTGTCGGGCGAATTCACCGTGATCAACCCGTACCTGGTTCGCGACCTGAAGGCTCGCGGCCTGTGGGACTCGGTGATGATCAACGACCTGAAGTACTACGACGGTTCGGTGCAGCAGATCGAACGCATTCCGCAAGAGCTCAAGGAGCTGTATGCGACCGCGTTCGAAGTGGAAACCAAGTGGATCGTCGATGCCGCCAGCCGTCGCCAGAAGTGGATCGACCAGGCGCAGTCGCTGAACCTGTACATCGCCGGCGCTTCGGGCAAGAAGCTCGACGTGACCTATCGCATGGCCTGGTACCGTGGTCTGAAGACCACCTACTACCTCCGTGCCCTGGCCGCGACCAGCACCGAGAAGTCGACCATCAACACCGGTAAGTTGAACGCTGTTTCCAGCGGCGGCAACCACGGCGACGATTCGGTCCTGGCGGCCCCTACCGCGCCAGCCGGCCCGGCGCCAGTGCCGAAGGCCTGTGCGATCGACGAGCCGGATTGCGAAGCCTGCCAATAAGCTGAGCCAGACCCGCGCCTTACCGCGCGGGTTGAGAAACCCCCGTCAGGCCTTGGGCCTGGCGGGGGTTTTCTTTTGCGTGGTGTAAATCGGCGCGCGGCCCAGCTTCTGTGGCCTGCCACATCCCCTGGAGCCAGCTTGCTGGCTCCTACAGGATTGATGTCGCCGGCAAGATCCTCACGCAGCAGCAATAGGTTCGGGAGAGAGACCTGTACCGCCGATATCACAGGCACAAAAAAGCCCCACTCAAGGGGCTCTCTTGCCAAGCATTTTCAGCTAAGCCGTATCACGCCATCTGGATGATGGTCTGCATGATGGTGCTTTGGGTGGAGATGGTCTTGGCGTTCGCCTGGTAGTAGCTCTGGCCCTTGATCAGGTCCACCAGCTCACTGGTCAGGTCGACGTTAGAAGCTTCCAGGGAACCGGAAAGGATCGAACCGTTGGTACCGACCGTACCGCCGTCAAAGGCCGGCTGACCGGACGAGAAAGTCTCCTTCCAGCTGGTGCCGCCGACCGCCTGCAAGCCTTGCTCGTTGGTGAAGCTGGCCAGGGCCACCTGGCCGATCGCCTTGTGCTGTTGGTTGCTGAAGTTGGCGGAGATCACACCAGTGGCATCAATGGTGATATCAGTGATCTGGCCGGTGGCATAACCGTCGTTGGTGATGGCGCTACGGGCGGTATCGGCGTTGTACTGGGTGGTTTTCGAAAAGTCGACGGCAATGCCCGCAGCGTTCGCACCAGCCTTGTTCGGCGTCCAGACCCCACCGACCATCCCACCAGGAATCCAACCCGTAACCACGATACTGGTCTGGCCAGCAATACCGCCGATGCTCTGCAACTTGCCCGCGGAGTCAAATACCACGGGCACAGGCACAGGATCGGGGGCTGCTGGCGCAGCAGGAGGCACTGTAACCGTCGGCGCCGTGCCATCAGGGTTGCGACCGTCAATCAACGAATAGACGTTCCAGGTATTGGCACCGGTCTTGACCGCATACTGGTCCAGGGAGTGGGCATTACCTTGGGTGTCATAGATGGTGGTGCTGAACGGTTTGGTATAAGTCGAGGTCTGGGTGACATCGAACGGTACGGTGATCGGCGTCGACTTGGAGTCGAGGTTGATCGTCGAACCGATCTTGGTGGTGGTCTGCGGCGACAGGTTCGAGGTGTCGATCCGCAGGTTGGTCAGCACACCCGGAATGATGTTGCCGTTGGCATCGGCGGCAAAGCCTTGCAGCTTCGCGGTGCCGTCGGTGTTGGTGACGTAGCCGTCCTTGTCGGTCTTGAAGGTACCGGCACGGGTGTAGCTCAGCGAGCCGTTGCTGCTCAGGACGAAGAAACCGTTGCCCTGCACGCCCATGTCCAGCACGTTGCCGGTGCTGTCCATGCCGCCGTTGCCGAAGTTCTGCGAGACGTTGGCCAGGTTCACACCGTTACCGATGGTCTTGGCGCCGGTGCCCAGCTTGGTCGCCGAATACACGTCGGCGAATTCCGCACGGGACTTCTTGAAGCCGGTGGTGTTGACGTTGGCAATGTTGTTGCCGGTGACGTCAAGTTGCTTGCTGGCCGCAGAGAGACCGCTCAAACCGATATTGAAAGACATGGTTCACTCCTTACTTCGTGTTGGTCGGCTCTTACAGGCCAATGGTCTGGACTTTGGACAGAGCAATACTGCCCAGGCCCGCCAGGTTGAGCATCATTTCACCGCCGTTCTGACCCAGGGTCACGCTGCTGACCGTGGCCGGCAGGTTGGTCGTGAGCGCCGTCGACGTGCCGCTGATCGTCGCGGCGGCATTGAAGGTGTAGGTGCCACTGGCCAGCAAGGTGCCCGAATCGTCCTTGCCGTCCCAGGTAAAGGCCGCATTGCCCGCCGGCTCAGAGCCCAGGGTCAGGGTTCTGACCACCTTGCCGCTGGAGTCGGTGATCTTCACCGTCGCGTCGCTGACGGAACTCGGAATCACTGCCGTGCCGCTGAAGGTCTTGCTGGTATCAACCACCGCCTGGCTGGTCGGCACGATGACCGAACGCCCGACCATCGACGAGGCCTGCAGCGCCTGGGACGAGGTGAAGGAACCGGCAATATTGTTCACGCTGGTGTTGAGCGTCTGGATACCTTCCAGGCTGCTGAACTGCGCCAACTGTGCGACGAAGGCACTGTTGTCCTGAGGGTTGAGCGGGTCCTGGTTCTTCAGCTGGGTCACCAGCAGTTGCAGGAACGCGTCCTTGCCCAGGGTCTGGCCGCCGGCGGCGCTGCTGATGGCATTGCCCAGCGCGTCAGTACTGCCGGTGCTCGCCTTCTGGGAGTTGGCAATGATCGTATCAAGTGTCGAATTGCCGCTCGACGAAGTGCTGGAAACCGTCATAGGAATCGTCCCTTATCACTGACCGAGGGTCAGGACCTTCTGCATCATGGTTTTGGCGGTGGTCATAATGTCCGCATTGGTCTGGAACGAACGGCTGGCGGAAATCATGTCGGCCATTTCCTGAACCACGTTGACGTTCGGGTAATAGACATACCCGTTGGCGTCAGCCGCCGGATGGTTCGGCTCATAACGGGCTTCAAGGTTGCTGGGGTCCTCGACCACCCCCATGACCTGAACGCCGGCACCCGCCCCGTCCTGGCTCTGGAACAGCGAGTTGTCAGTCTGGCCCTGGCCGTTCTGGAACATGGTGGCGAACACCGGATGCCGGGCGCGATAGGTCTGGTCAATGCTCGACGAGACGGTTTCGGCGTTGGCGATGTTACTGGCGACGGTGTTCAGGCGAGTGGTCTGGGCACTCATGCCGGTACCGGCAATGTTGAAAACGCTGGCTAGGGACATGATTTATTCTCCACGCAGGGCTGAAACCAGCCCTTTGAATCGGGCGTTCAGCAGGGTGAAGCTGGCCTGGAAATCGACCGAGTTCTTGGCATAGTTCGATTGCTCGATCTGCGCGTCCACGGTGTTCTGGTCGAGCGAGGGCTGCATCGGAGTGCGGTACTGCAGCGCGGCATCGCCGTTGCTCAGACCTTCGGCTTCGATATGGCGGGTGTTGGTGGTGTTCAGCGCGAAACTGCCGTTCTTGGCCTTGTCGCTCTGCTCGGCGAGCACCGAGGAGAAATCCATGTCCCGCGCCTTGTAGTTCGGGGTATCGGCGTTGACGATGTTGTTCGCCAGAACTTCGGCGCGCTGGGCGCGGAAGGCCAGGGCTTGCTCATGGATGCCGAGCGCTTTATCGAAGTTGATGCTCATGTCGGGAAACCTTTAGCGGGTTGACCTGGTTTTGTGGAACAGGCTTTTCGTTACAAGTGACAAAGCAAGGCCCATGCCAATTTCCCTATGCAGGTAAATCAAGGGCTTGCGGGCAGGTGGCGAGCGGCAATGCCAGAAAAGCGGCAAGGCATTTCCGCCGGGTGCCGGTAAAGCGGCAAAAAAACCGCAAAAAAAACGGGAACCCGTCGGTTCCCGTTTCTTGTAGGGCTTGGCGCCTACTTGGCCTGGTAGATGATCCCCGGGCTGCACTGCACCATCTGGTAATGATCCGGCAGACCGTTCAGGGCTTCCGAGGCTCCGAGGTACAAGTAGCCACCTGGTTTCAAGGTGCCGTGGATACGCAGCAGAATGTCTTTCTTCACTTCCGCGGAGAAGTAGATCAACACGTTGCGGCAGAACACGATGTCGAACTTGCCCAGGCTCGCATAGCTGTCCAGCAGGTTGAACGAGCGAAATTCCACCCGACTGCGGATCGGCGCCTTGACCGCCCAGCGCCCCGGCCCCTTGGGGTCGAAGAATCGCTGCAGGCGCTCGGGCGACAGGCCGCGGCCAATGGCCAGGCTGTCGTACTCGCCGCTCTTGCAGTTGGTGAGCATCAGCCCGGACAGGTCGGTGGCGACAATCTGCGCACCGCCCTTCAACTGCCCCATGTTGCTCCGCTCGAACTCATCGATCGACATCGAGATCGAATAGGGTTCCTGTCCCGACGAACAGGCCGCCGACCAGATCCGCAGACGCTGGCCGGGGCTGGCCTTGATCATTTCCGGCAACACCTTGTTCTTCAGGACCTCGAAGGGGTAGGTGTCGCGAAACCACAAGGTTTCGTTAGTGGTCATGGCATCCACCACCTGCTCGCGCAAACCGCTGCGTGGCTGCGTCTGGATCCGCTGGACCAGTTCACCAAGGGATTTGAGCCCCTGCTGCTCCATCAGTTTATTGAGACGGCTGGAAACCAGATACTGCTTGTTTTCACCCAGCAGGATGCCACAGGCCTTTTCCAGGAAGACCCGGAACTGTTCGAAATCCAAATTACCCGTAGACAAATGATGCCGCCTCTACAATCGCTCGTACTGCCAGGAACGGAGGTTCCTGATCGCTTATTCTGCCGCCTTGATCCGATCGACTACCCGTGCTGCCAGGTCATCGGGACGGAACTTGGCCAGGAAATCATCGGCACCGACCTTCTTGACCATTGCCTGATTAAAGACCCCCGACAAGGAAGTATGCAGGATGATATGAAGTTTTTGCATGCGTGGATCGTTGCGAATCTCGGCTGTAAGGGTGTAGCCGTCCATTTCCGGCATTTCAATGTCGGAAATCATCATCAGGAATTCTTCTTCCGGCTTCTTGCCCTCGTCGACCAGTTTGCGCAGGTAATCCAGCGCCTGCCGGCCGTCGTTCAACGCCACCACTTCCACGCCCACGGTCTGCAGGCAACGCGTGACCTGCTTGCGCGCCACCGACGAGTCATCCACCGTCAGCACCCGCATCGACACCGCCTTGGCCTGGGTCTCGACATCGACCACCCCATGGGAGATGGACTCGGAAGTCGGCGAAACCTCGGCGAGGATTTTCTCGACGTCGATGATTTCCACCAACTGGTTGTCGATCCGGGTCACGGCGGTCAGGTAGTGATCGCGCCCGGTGCCCTTGGGCGGCGGATGGATCTCTTCCCAGTTCATGTTGACGATGCGCTCCACCGACTTCACCAGGAAACCCTGGGTCTTGGTGTTGTACTCGGTAATGATCACAAACGGATTACTTTGATCCTTGAGACCGCCCGACCCGGTGGCCATCGCCAGGTCCAGGATGGGAATGGTTGCCCCGCGGATATTCGCCACGCCACAGACTACCGGGCTGGATTTGGGCATCAGGGTCAGCTTGGGGCACTGCAGTACCTCCCGCACCTTGAACACGTTGATCCCGTACAACTGCTGACCATCCAGACGAAACAACAACAACTCAAGGCGATTCTGCCCGACCAGTTGCGTACGCTGGTTCACCGAATCCATTACACCCGCCATGCCAGCCACCTCTCACACAAGCTTCATGATCCGACGCCCATTCGGCACTAAACGGCACGAGCCTTGCTTTTTATACTGTTATGAAAGCACAAACGACATTTTTTCGACGCCTGACATCACAGTACCGCAGATTGCTCTGGGTCTTGGCGGTTTTATGCAGTCTGAACCCCGGCGGCCCTGCCCTTGCAGACTCAGCGACCCTGCCTGACCAGCTTATCGGCGTGACCCAAGGCTTTCTTGAGTTCACGGTAGAAGACTATCTGGCCACCAGTCAAACCGAAGGACGCTACGAAATCCAGGTCAACCAGCTCGATCCGCGTCTGCGCATGGCCGCTTGCGACAAGGAATTGACAGCCACCCTGGAAAGCCCCGCCACACCCATTGGTCGGGTTACGGTCAAGGTCCGCTGCGAAGGTAGCTCGCCTTGGACCGTGTTCGTACCGGCCCAGGTCAAGCTATTCCGCAATGTGGTGGTCACCACGCGCCCGCTGAAACGCGCCGGAATCATCGAACCCGGCGATGTCGCCCTGCGCGAACGCGACATCAGCCTGATCAACCAGGGTTTCCTGACGACCACGGACGAAGCCATCGGGCAGAAACTTGTCCGACCAATGGTCATGGATCAGGTCATCACCCTGGTTCATCTGGAGCAGGCCGAGGTGGTCCGCAAGGGCGATCAGGTGGTCATCAGTGCGACCAGCGGTGGCCTGGTGGTCAAGATGCCGGGCGAGGCCCTGTCCAACGGCGGCCTGAACGAACAGATCCGGATCAAGAACCTGAACTCGCAGCGGGTGATCAAGGCACGGGTGACCGCGCCGGGACAAGTGGAAGTTGCCTTGTAGAGACTGGCGCTGAGCAGCAGCTTTTCCTAAACTGTGTCCAGGCAGGGACACCGTCGGCACGTGCAGACTCATTCTCATATGAGCCTAAAGTTTTCCCGGGTATGGCCGAAAACAAGGCAAGCGTCCAAATACCCAGAGGTTTTTTTCATCATGGTCATCGATTTCAGTCGTTTGAATAACGCCCCGTCACTGACAGGCAGTACGCGCACCAGTGCCGGCAAGGAAGCCGACGGCTCCGGCAAGTCCGCGCCCGTGAGCACTCCGGCCGCCTCGGTCAGCCAGAGCGGGGAATCGGTACACCTCAGTAATGAGGCTCAGCAGTTGCAACAAGTCACTGACAAGCTGCGCGACCAACCTGTCGTCAACAGTGCCCGCGTGGCCGAGTTGAAGCAGGCGGTTGCCGATGGCAGCTACAAAGTCGACAGCAACCGCGTAGCCAGCAAACTGCTCAACTTCGAAGCCCAGCGCTAGGCTTCGGCCTGCGTCAGGCTTTTGGACGCTTAAAAACCAAGGCCAGCCATGCACGACAACACTCTGCTGCAACTGATCACCGACGATTTTGCCCCAGCTCAAGACCTGCTTGAGTTGCTGCGCGCCGAATCCCTGGCGCTCCATGGTCGCAACATGTTCGAGCTGGAAGAAATCCTGGCCCGCAAGCAAGCGCTGATCGTTCTGCTGGAACAGCATGGCCGCAAACGCAGCCAGTTGCTCACCGGCCTCAATTTGCCCAGCAACCGTACCGGACTGGAACAACTCGCCGCGCAGTCCAGCATTGGCGAACAATTGTTGAGTCAGAGCGATGTACTGACCCAATTGCTGGCCGATTGCCAAGCCGCCAACGAGCTCAATGGTCGCAATATCCAGGTTCAGCAAGCGACAACCGCAAACCAGTTGAAGATCCTGACCGGCGGCGAAACCCCCGCCCTCTATGACGCACGCGGTTCAACGGCAATGTCCATGAAACCGCGCCCGCTCAGTCAGGCTTGAGCCGGGCCTTGCGCGTGCTCTATCAAGGCGCGCAACATGCTGGCAAAATGCTAGCTTTTGCGTGCAGTCGTATTTTGTCTGGAGATTGATGAACCGTGTCCAATGCCTCAAGCGCGGAAGATGCTCCGCAGCCACCCAAGGTGCTTAGCACGCCCCTGGAAATTTCCGCCAACCTGCGGATGCTGCAGGAAAGTCACGACCCGCTGATCATCACCTTTCACGAGCGCAGCCAGCGTTTCCAGAGCTTTGTGATCGATGTCAACCGCGAAGCCGGCACCCTGGCCCTGGACGAAATGATGCCTCGCGATGGCGAGCGCTTCCTGTCCGCCGGCGAGCCCTTCCGCGTCGAAGGCTTCCATGAAGGCGTGCGAATCGCCTGGGAACAGCCGCAGCCCATGACCATCGACGAGACCAACGGTTGCTACCGCGGCTCGATGCCTGTTGAAGTGGTCTACCACCAACGCCGCAATGCCTTCCGCGCGGCCTTGAAGCTGGCCGCGCTGGTCAATGTCGAGTTGGGCGGCGAGAAGCTCAAGGCGCCGTTGACCGGCAAGCTGCTGGACATTTCCGCCACCGGTTGCAAACTGCGTTTCGACGGCGATATTTCCGACCGCCTGCAACTGGGCCAGGTCTACGAGCGCTTCATTGCCGCCCTGCCCTTCGGCCCCATGACCGCCCCCGTGGAACTGCGTCACCTGCACTTCGAGGAACGGATCAACACCACCTTTGCCGGCGTGCGCTTCCACAACATGAGCGGCCTGGTCCAACGCCAGGTCGAGCGTTTTGTCTACCAACTGCAACGTGAAGCGCGACGCTTCGATAAAGACGACGATTTCTGATCAAGCCATCGCCATAAAAAAACGGGCCACCCTTATCAGGTGGCCCGTTTTTTTATTCCTAACGTCTCAGTTGCTCGACTTGTGCGCCGGCTCCGGGTCCGACTCGTCCACCTCGGCTGCCACCTCGGCCTCGGGCGGCGTGGGCACGACGCTGTCGCACATCTGGTCCAGCACGATCTGCTCGTCGACCCGCGGGTCAAGCGCAGCCCCCAAAGGCGACATGGCTTCCGGCATGACCACGTGTTGCAGCGGCGCATCCTCGACCTGATGCCGGTTGGTCACCGCCGCCGGCCGAATCCGCCACACCAGCATCACCGCGAAGAAGCTGAAAAACGCGTAGAGCATCTGGCTGCCGAACAGCTTCATCAGCACACCGGCCACCAGGGGCCCGATACTTGCGCCGATGCCATAGGTCATCAGCAACATGGCCGTCAGCGAGACCCGGCGATCGCCCTCGATATGGTCATTGGAAAAGGCCACTGCCAGCGGATACAGGCAGAACTGCAGCAAGGACACCACGAAGCCCGCGGCAAACAATACCTCCAGCGGCGCATGGGACATGATCGCCAGCGGCAATGAGGCCAACGCCAGCATGAAGGCGATGCTGCGAATCAACAGCGCCCGGTCATAGCGATCCGAGATCCAGCCCAGTGGCCACTGCACCAGGAAGCCGGCAAAAATGCAGCAGCCCATGAACAGGCCCACCTGCTCGGTGGACAGCCCCTGCTGGGACGCATACAAGGGGGCCAGACCATAAAAGGAGCCGACGATGATCCCGGCACCGAGAACCGTGGTCAGCGATTGCGGCACCCGCTTCATGAAGAAGCGCGGCTCCAATGGCGCCGGATGCAACGGTGCCGGGTGAATCCGCCGGGTCATGGCCACGGGAACCAAACACAGGGCAAAGCACATCGCCACCGCCATCAGCAGCTCCAGGCCCAGGGCCGGGTGCAGGACCAGGATCATCTGTCCGAGGATCAGCCCCAGGTAGGAGGCAATCATGTAGCCGCTGAAAACCACGCCACGCTGCTTGGCTTCGGCCTGCTCGTTGAGCCAGCTCTCGATGACCATGTACTGGCACATCATCCCCAGGCCCACGATCATCCGCAGGAACAGCCAGGCCGGCAACCAGTCGATCAAACCGTGACCGAGTACCGCCGCGCCGACAATACCGGCACAGGTAGCATAGGCGCGGATATGCCCGACCCGGGCAATCAGCCGGTGGCCGAGCTTGCCGCCGAGCACCAGGCCAAAATAGTTGGCGGCCATCAAGGCGCCCACCCACAGGCTGTCGACGTGCTCGGCAGCCAGGCGCAAGGCCAGATAGGTACTCAGCAGACCGGAGCCGATCAACATCATCAGCGAGGCGAAATACAACGCTCGAAAGGGTTTCCAGATTTGGCGCATCGGCGTTCCGAGCGGCTCCTTGAATAGGGTATCGGGCTATCCGACAAGATAGCCCGAACGGGACGGCTACAGCTATGCCTGAGAGGCCAGAACACGACGCTCCCAGGGGGTGATTTCATCCAGGAAACTGGTCAGCTCCAGGCTCTTCGAGGCAATGTAGCCTTCGATGAACACACTGCCGAACAGCTCCCTGGCCAACGAACTACGTTTCAGACGTTCGAGTGCGGCATGCAAGGTACATGGCAACGACAAAGAATCCGGGACTTCGAATTCACCCTGGATCGCCGCTGTCGGTTCAAGCTCGTGCTCGATCCCGTACAGGCCAGCCGCCAGACTCGCGGCTATTGCCAGATAGGGATTGGCATCGGCCCCCGGCAGGCGGTTTTCCACACGTCGCGCCACCGGCGCGCTGGCCGGAATACGCAAACCGGCCGAGCGGTTGTCATGGGACCAGCAGGCATTGTTTGGCGAAGCAAAGGGATGGCAGAGCCGCTGGTAGGAATTCACGTTCGGCGCGAACAGCGCCGTGAAATCTGCCAGGCAGGCCTGCTGGCCGCCGATGAAATGCCGGAACGTCGCCGTCGGCTCGCCGTTGGCGTCGCTGAACACATTGCCCCCGCCATCTGCCTGCACCACGCTCTGGTGAATATGCATCGAACTGCCGGGGGTATGGGCCAACGGCTTGGCCATGCAGACCACGGTCAGGCCGTGCTTGAGGGCGACTTCCTTGAGCAGGTGCTTGAACAGGAAGGTCTGGTCGGCCAACAGCAGCGGGTCGCCATGCAGCAGGTTGATCTCGAACTGGCTGACGCCCATTTCGTGCATGAAGGTATCCCGGGGCAGTCCCAGGGCGGCCATGCATTCGTAGACCTCGGCGAAAAAAGGCCGCAGGCCGTTGTTGGAACTGACGCTGAACGCCGAATGGCCGTCCTCGCGTCGACCGTCCAGGCCCACCGGCGGCAGGAACGCCTGGGCCGGATCGGTATTGGGGGCGAAGACGAAAAACTCCAGTTCGGTCGCGACCACCGGCGCCAGGCCACGGGCCGCATAACGCGCGATCACCGCCTTGAGCTGGCCCCGGGTCGACAGGCTGGAGCTTTCGCCGCTCAGTTCGTCCGCATCGCAGATCGCCAGGGCACGCGGTTGCCGGCTCCAGGGCAGGCGGTGAATCTGTTGGGGATCGGCGTTGAGCGCCAGGTCGCCGTCGTCACTGCCATAGAAACGCGCCGGCGGATAACCGCCCATGATGCACTGCAGCAACACCCCACGGGCCATCTGCAGGCGTCGTCCTTCGAGAAAACCCTCGGCGGTCATTACCTTGCCGCGGGGTACGCCATTGAGGTCCGGGGTGACACACTCAATCTCATCAATGCCGGTCAGTCGCAGGGCGAGTGAACGCTGGCCATCGGTCGTCATGACTCAATCCTTGTTATTGTACGGGCCGCTAACGGCGTCCTGTACAAAATACGCATCACCCGTTCAAAATTTCAAGCAGGGAATACAGAAAAGCCTGCGAGTGCACCCAGCTTTTGCCCCGGCGATCGCGATCAAGGCAGGTAAAGCCTGAACAATGCTCCGCCCAAGGTCCCGCCATTGGCGATCTCGATCCGCCCGCGCACGCCGTTGCGCTCGTGCAGCCCGGCAATCCGCGCGGCGAAATACAGCCCCAGGCCGGTACTGCCGGTGGCCGGGTTGATACCCTGGACATAATCGGCCTGGCGCTCGACCATCTGTTCCGGATAGCCGGGACCGTCGTCATTGATGCTCAGCACCAACTGCTCGCCCTCTTCGCGGACACTGACCAGCAGTGCATGACAGGCGTAGCCGATGGCATTGGTAATGATATTGCCGACCACCGAACTGATCAGTTCCCGGTCGAAGAAACCCAGCGGGCTGAAGTCGTCCACTTCGCAACTGGCGACGATCCCGCGGCTGCTCAGCAACTCCTGGCGCCCGGCCAGTTGCGCGCCGATAAAGTCGTCCATCTCATGATAATCCGGACGCAGCGGCAACTGGTTGACCCCCAGTTTGTACAGCCCGAGCAGTTGCACCAGCATGGTATTGAGATGCGCGAACTCATACTCGATGACACTGTGTTCGGGGGTATCACGCTGCACGTCGGGCAAGCGCGCCAGCCACTGGCCATGGGCCTGTGTCAGCATCGCCAGGGAGTTCTTCATGTCATGCACGGTGGAGGCGATCACCGTGGAAAAATCCAACCCCTCGTGACTGTCACTCATTCGCCAAACGCCCGGGTGCGCAATTTCTGATACCTCTCATAACGGGGATCGCTGTCCGGCATCTTGCCGACCATTTTCAGACAGCCGCGGCACTCTTCGAGTACCGCCGCATCGCCGCTCTTCTGGGCAATGACGAGCAAGGCCTGGGCCGCGTTCAAGGCAATGCTGATGTTCTTCGGTTGCAGCGCCAGGGCGCGGCGGAACAGGCCCACGGCTTCGTCCAGATTGCCGCCCTTGTAGCTGCGCACACCCTGTACGTTGAGATCGATGGCCGCCTTGCCGCTGCCGAGGATCTCCGGGTCATCGGTCAGCTTGGCGATGCCCTTCATCACCGTCGGATCGTCGCCGTAGATCTCCACGCAGCTCTTGAGCATCGATGCCCCGGCGTCGGCCTGGCCCAGTTGCTGCAGTTGCTTGGCCACCAGCAGCGCGGCCTCGGCGCTCATGAAGTTCTCCATGCCGTCCAGGCGCGACATGGCCTGCTCGGTGAGTTTGTCGGCGGTTTCGGCATCGTTGAGCAGCAGGCTGGTGGCCTTCATCAAGCGCGCACGCACCTGCAAGCCCTGGTCGTTGGCGTTTTCCTTGGCCACCGCGCTCAGGGTCTGGTTGATCTCCAGCCGGGTGCGGGTATCCAGTCCGCGCTCGCTGCCCTTGCTGATCAGCGCATGGGCCAGGCCCAGATTGCTTTCCGGATCCTTGAAGCGCGATTGCTCGCCCTGGGACACGGCCTGGCGGTAGGCCCGGGAGGCACTTTCAAAGTCTTCGTTGGCCAGCGCCAGCTTGCCCAGCAACGACTGCCGGCGTACCGCCAGGGGCGACAGACGTACAGCCTCTTCCAGCACGCTCTGCGCGCGCCGGGTATCGCCTTCCTGCACCAGCACCTCGGCCAGGCCATCATAGAGCGCCGGCATCATCGGAAAGGCCTTGAGCGCGGTCTCATAGAGCGCCTTGGCCTGGGCCACCTGGTTGCGCTTGAACAGCAATTGCCCCATGCGCGCATAAGCCCAGGGCAGCGGGCGGTCGGCGAGGATGCCGGTGAGAAAGCGTTCCAGGGGTTCGAATTGATTCAGGTTCCACATCGCGTCGGCGCGGTAGCGCAGGCACAACGGGGCGAAACGACTGTCCTGCTGGGTCAGGCGGGTACAGGCGGCCAGCACTTCGGCCGGCTTGTCGCGGTCCAGCGCCTGCATGATCGGCTTGAGCAGGTTCTTGCGCTGCACCAGCTTTTCCAGGCGCTGGGCCAGGCTGGCGCGGTTGAACGGCTTGGTCAGGTAGGCATCGGGCTCGTGCTCGAGAGCCGATAGCACCATGGCCTGGCTGCTTTCGGCGGTGACCATGACAAACACGCTTTCATGGCTGATCAGCTTGTCGGTCATCAGGTCTTCAAGTACCTGCTGGCCGTTCTTCTTGCCATCACCCAGATGGTAGTCATGCAGCACGAAATCGTAACGTTTCTGTGCGCACATACGCAGCGCCTGCTCCCCGGTGTCGGCGGTGTCCACTTCCTTGACCCCCAACTCCCGCAGCATGGACCGGACTGAACTACGGAAATCGGAGAAATCGTCGACGATAAGAAAGTTTTTTTGGTGATACGCCAGCATCGAGATTCCTGTCATGGGAGATAGAAGATGAGCCCGTGGGCAATCACCAGAGCGGGTTCAGCTTCCCTGCCACCTTCGCGCGCAGATAATAACTAACGGCAATTTGCCATCAAGCAACTTTACAGCATCGTACAAAATTGCAGGCAAAACCCGACCTTTTGCCAAGCGTAGCGGCAAAAGTCATAGAGGCTTGATCAACCGCTTGAGACACACACCCAGCCCGCGATAGCGGACTTTCGGGTTATCCCAATCAGGGTATCGTCAGACACCGCGAAAACCTGAGAGCCTGGCGAGGGTGTGTCAGCATCGAATGCGGCGCGGCGCCGCGCTGCCCTATACTGTCCGCGGCTTTATCGGGTACCCATGGAAGCGACAGGTCATATAAGGGAATAATCTTGACCCCCAGGCAGTGTAATAACGTCAGCGCCGTCACCTTCGTCACCACGGTCAAAGAACGGTTGGCGTGCTGATCAAAACCCTTTGCGCAGGGTCGCTGGCACTCGGTCTGGCCAGCGCCACCCTCTCGGCCTGTGCCGCTTCGGCGCTGCCTCCGGCACAGATCAAGCCCCACGGCCTGAGTCGTGAGCAAGCCCAGCAAGTACTGGTGGCCGCGCTCAAGCCACAGCACTACAAACTGGATAAACCCGGAGTCTTTATCGACGGCGACCTGGCCGACGACAACGCCAAGGGTTGGGCTGCGAAGACGACAAGTAGGCCGCCGGTTCAACGCATCGCCCGGCGCTTTTCCAGCAACGCAAACAACTGGATACCGGCCAGCATGGCCAGCACGAACACGATGACCTGCCAATGCCCGGTCAGCAGGATCGCCACCGCCGGTCCCGGACAGATCCCGGCGATCCCCCAACCCACACCGAACAGCAGACTGCCGCCAATCAAGCGCGCATCCAGCTCGCGCTTGAGCGGTAGCTGTATCGGCGCGCCCAACAGCGAATGCCGGTGTTTGCCAGCCCAGTGAAATGGCCAGGCCGCCACGGCCACCGCCGCCGCCATGACCAGCCCCAGGGAAGGATCCCAGGCCCCCGCCAGATCGAGAAAACCCAAGACCTTGGCCGGGTTGGCCATACCCGCCAGCAGCAGGCCGATACCGAATATCAGGCCGCTGAAAAAAGCCGTCAGCTTGTTCATAGCGAGACTCCCAACACGTGGCGAAGAATATGGACCGTGGCAAATCCCGCGGCCATGAAGCACAGCGTGGCGACAATCGAGCGTGGCGACAGCCGTGAAATACCACACACGCCGTGTCCACTGGTGCAGCCCGAGCCATAACGGGTTCCCAATCCCACCAGCAGGCCCGCCAGCACCAGGCCGGGCACGCCAGTCTCGAACCGGATCGTCGGAAGTGCATGGAACGCGCCCCACAACAACGGCGCCAGCAGCAGGCCAAGCAGAAACAAGGCCTTTTCGCCCCAGCCCTCGCTGCCGCGCTGCAGCAGGCTGCCGAGTAAGCCGCTGATGCCGGCAATACGGCCGTTGGCAAGGATGAACAGAGCCGCCGCGAGCCCGATCAGCGCGCCTCCGGCCAGTGCCGACCACGGCGTAAAGTCAAGCCAGTCGATAGTCATATCGCCTCGTCCGCTGAATAAAGAGAATATGCATGGTCGTGAGTACAGTCGACCTGAGTCAATGTTCCGGCCCTCCTGGGCGGATATCGTCACACCAGTAGCGACGCTCCTTGAAAAATCCGACTCACAGGACTGAAAGATCATGCCTGTGAGTCGATACAAGAAATATAACAAGCTTGCTCCTCGACCCGGGATTTCCTATGAAGTGGAAAATACGCAACAAGGTTCTGCTGCTATCTGTGATTCCTGCCCTCTTGCTGGCGTTGATCATTCAACTGCTGGCCTTTTCCGAACAGCAGGCCATGGGCGAGCGAAGCATCGAGGAGACGCGCCAGACCCTGATAAAAACCCGCAAGGACGAGTTGGTGCACTACCTCGACCTGGCCTACAGCACCATCAAGCCGCTTTATGAAGGGGCCGATGCCATGAGCCCGGCCACCCAGGAGGAAGCCCGGCGTCGACTGCGCGAACTTCACTATGGGCAAGACGGTTATTTCTTCGGCTACAACGACAAGGGCGACAGGATTTTCCTGGCCGCCGGCAAAGACGATGGGAAAAATTTCTGGGACCTGAAAGACAGCCACGGTACCTATCTGATCCGAGAACTGATCGCCGCCGCCAAACATGGCGGTGATTTCGTCACGTACTACTTCCCCAAGCCCGGCAATGACGAGACCGCCTACCCCAAGCTGTCCTACGCCATTTACCTGGATAAATGGAACTGGATCGTCGGCGCCGGATTTTATGTCGACGGCCTGGACGCCCTGATCGCCGCGCAAACGCAACACCAGCAGCAGGCCATGGATGCCCTACGCTGGAAGCAATGGGGCATCATGGGGGTGCTGCTGATCGTGCTCAGCATCGCCGCCGCTTATGTCGCCCGCAGCATCGTCAGGCCACTCGGCTTACTGACCCGCAGCCTGCAAGACCTGGCCAGCGAAGACGGCGACCTCACCCGCCAGTTGCCTGTCGATGGCAATGAAGAAACCGCCGAGCTGGCCGGTGCGTTCAACCAGTTCGCCGGAAAAATCCGCCATATGGTGCTGGACCTGGCCCGCTGCGCCCAGCAGTTGCATGAGCGCAACGAACAGCTCAAGCAGAGCGCCCAGCATGCCGCCGACGCGCTGACGCGCCAGACCCGCGATGCCGAACAGGTCACCCACGCCATGGAACAGATGGCCCTGGCCACGCATAACGTCGCGGAATCGGCGCAAAGTGCCGCCCAGGCGACCCGCGATACCGATGAGCAGGCCCAGGCCATGCAAACCAACGTCAACGACACCGTGGATGCCATCGGCGGCCTGGCGCGGGATATCGAAAAGGCCGCCCAGGATATCCAGACCCTGGGCAGCGACGTGGAGTCCATCGGTTCCATCCTCGATGTGATCCGCGGCATTGCCGAGCAGACCAATCTACTGGCCCTCAACGCCGCCATCGAGGCCGCCCGCGCGGGTGAGCAGGGTCGTGGCTTTGCCGTGGTGGCCGACGAGGTCCGCTCGCTGGCTCAGCGTACCCAGCAAAGCACCCAGGAAATCCAGGCCAAGATCACTCAACTGCAACAGGGCGCCCGCGCGGCGGTCAGCACCATGCAGAGCAGCCTCGGTGGCAGCGAGCTGGCGGTGACCAAAGTCAACGGCACTGGCCAGATCCTGGCCCAGGTAAGCAATGCGGTGTCCGAGATCAACGGCATGAACAACCAGATCGCAACCGCCGCGGAAGAACAGTCGAGCATCGGCGCCGAGGTGAACCAGAGCCTGGCGCAAATCAGCCAGCACATCAACGACACCCAGGCCATCACCACGCGCAACAACGAAATGTGTGTCGAGCTGGATCAACTGTCGCGGGAATTGGGGCTGTTGGTCAAACGTTTCAGGGTCTGAAGGTGCGACCAGGGCGCTGTCTATTTTGCGGCGCCCAAGGGAACCCAGACAAATGAATGATTCTTCATTTCAAAATATTACCAAAAATCACACCACAGTCATCAGACAGAAATATTTCAGGAATTAAATCGTAACGTCTCTTTATAGGTGGGTCACTCCACTTAACCCTTTCATTGAGGTGTTGTCGTGATGTTGCTGACTAAAAAAAGCCTGTCTGTCCTGCTGGCGTCTCTCTGCCTGAGCGGTGTCGCTCACGCGACCGATGTAACCGGCGCAGGCTCCAGCTTTGTCTATCCGGTTTTGTCCAAGTGGTCGCAGGACTACAGCAAAGACTCCAGCAATCGCATCAACTACCAGTCGATCGGCTCGGGCGGTGGTATTGCCCAGATCAAGGCGGCCACCGTTGATTTTGGTGCCTCCGACGCCCCGTTGTCGGCTGATGACCTCAAGGCCGGCGGCCTGGGTCAATTCCCTAGCGTGATCGGCGGCATCGTGCCGGTGATGAACATCGACGGTGTCGCCGCGGGCCAATTGAAGCTCGACGGTGAAACCCTGGCGAAAATCTTCCTTGGTGAGATCACCGAGTGGACCGACCCGGCTATCGTCGCGCTGAACCCGGGCGTGAAACTGCCTGGCGGCAAGATCACCGTGGTCCACCGTTCTGACGGCTCGGGTACCTCGTACAACTTCACCAACTACCTCGCCAAAGTGAGCGATGGCTGGAAATCCAAAATCGGTTTCGGCACCACCGTGCCTTGGCCGGTCGGTGTCGGTGGCAAGGGCAACGAAGGTGTCTCCGCCTACGTCAAGCAGATCAAGAACTCCATCGGTTATGTTGAGTACGCTTACGCCCTGCAGAACAAGATGACCCACGCGCAACTGAAGAACGCCGCCGGGAAATTCATCCAGCCCAACGCCAAAGCGTTTGCCGCCGCTGCCGACACTGCCGATTGGGCCAACGCCAAAGACTTCAACCTGATCATGACCAACGCTCCTGGCGACGGTGCATGGCCGATCACGGCGACCACCTGGATCATCATGTACAAACAGCCGAAGAATGCCGAGCAGAGCCAGGCGGCCTTCAACTTCTTCAAATGGTCGTTGGAAAATGGCCAGCAACAGGCTTCGGCACTGGACTATGTGGCTTTGCCTGACTCCCTCGTCAAGCGCATCGAAGGTTACTGGAAGTCTGACTTCGCCCATTGATCCAGCAATAGCTAAAACACCCCTTCCTCGGGCAGTCTTTGCCGAGTGAAGGGGTTTGTTTGTGAGCAGACTTCTGATGAACGATATAGTGCAACCTCCGAGCATGACCATTTATGCTGGCGAAGTGACGAGTGATGCGCGTGCGACTCGCGATCAGCGTCATGATCTCTGGTTCAAGCGCTCCATGATGGGCGCGGCGATGCTGGTGCTGCTGCTTCTGGCGAGCATTGCAGCGTCGACACTCTGGGGCGGCAGTCTTGCCCTCAAGACCTTCGGCTTCGGCTTTCTGACCAGCACCGAGTGGGATGCGGTCAATAACCACTTTGGTGCCTTGGTACCGATCTATGGCACCCTGGTGACGTCTTTCCTGGCCTTGCTGATTGCGGTTCCCGTCAGCTTTGGCATTGCGATTTTCCTGACTGAGGTCGCACCACCCTGGCTACGGATGCCCGTCGCCTCGGCGGTTGAATTGCTCGCGGGGATTCCATCGATTATCTATGGCATGTGGGGCCTGTTCGTGTTCGGTCCGTTCATGGCCGAACATCTGTCCCCCTGGATCAACGACTACCTGGGTTCGTTACCCCTGGTCGGTTCGCTGTTTCAGGGGCCGCCCCTGGGCATCGGCATGCTGACCGCCGGCATCGTCCTGGCAATCATGATCATGCCCTTCATCACCTCGGTCATGCAGGAGGTGTTTCGCAGTGTTCCCACCCCCCTCAAGGAGTCAGCCTACGCATTGGGCGGCACCACTTGGGAAGTGGTCTGGGACATCGTCCTGCCTTACACCCGCTCCGCGGTAGTCGGCGGTATTTTTCTCGGACTGGGACGCGCATTGGGCGAAACCATGGCCGTGACCTTCGTGCTGGGTAATGCTCAACAGTTCTCGGCTTCCTTGCTGATGCCCAGCAGCTCCATTGCCTCGGTCATCGCCAACGAGTTCAGCGAAGCCTATACCGACCTGCATCGTTCCGCGCTGATCGCACTGGGCTTCCTGCTGTTCATCGTCACCTTTATCGTATTGGCACTGGCCCGGCTCCTGCTGATGCGGCTGTCACGCAAGGAGGGTGTATGACCGGCAACGAACGTCTCTATCGCATCCGCGCCTTCAAGAATCAGCTGGCGATGGTGCTCAGTTGTGGCGCCACGGTCTTCGGCCTGGTCTGGCTCGTGTGGATCCTGCTGACCACCATCATCAACGGCTTTCAGGCGCTCAATCTACGCCTCTTTACCCAGATGACACCGCCACCGGGTGTGGAAGGCGGCCTGGCCAATGCCTTCTATGGCAGCGCCCTGATGTCGGCGATCGCCCTGCTGATCGGCACGCCGATCGGCTTGATGGCGGGCATCTGGCTGGCGGAGTTCGCACGCCATTCGCGCCTGGGCAACGTCGTCCGTTTCATCAACGATATCCTGCTGTCGGCACCGTCGATTGTGCTGGGTCTGTTTGTCTACACCGCAGTGATCCTGCCGTTGAACCTGCTGACCAATCACCAGTCTGGTTTCTCCGCGATCGCCGGGGCCCTGGCCTTGGCGCTCCTGGTGATTCCGGTGGTGGTCAGGACCACGGATGAAATGCTTCAACTGCAACCCACCACCCTGCGCGAGGCGGCGCTGGCATTGGGTGTCCCGCAGTGGAAATTGACCCTGCAAATCGTCCTGCGCGCGGCGAAAGCCGGTGTGCTGACCGGTATCTTGCTGGCGCTGGCCAGGATCACCGGTGAAACCGCGCCGCTGCTGTTTACCGCGTTCGGCAACCAGTTCTGGAGCAGCAATCTGCTCAAGCCGATTGCCAGCGTGCCCGTGGTCATTTTCCAGTACGCCATGAGCCCTTTCGAGGACTGGCACTCCCTGGCCTGGGCGGGGGCATTGGTACTGACCTTGTTCGTACTGATCCTCAGCCTTCTGTCCCGTTTGATCCTTTTGCGCAATAGGTTGACTTGATGAATAGCCGTGACCTTGGCAACGAAAAAACCAAAATTCGCGTTCGTGGCCTGGAGTTTTTTTACAACAACCAGCGCTCCCTGAAGTCCATCGACATGGATATTCCAGAGAAACGCATCACTGCGATCATCGGACCTTCAGGTTGCGGTAAGTCGACACTGCTGCGGGTGTTCAACCGGATCTACTCCATGTACCCGAAGCAGGAAGCGCGTGGCGAGGTACTGCTCAACGGCGAGAACATCCTCGCCCCGGGTTATTCGATGAACCGCCTGCGTAGCCATGTCGGCATGGTATTCCAGAAACCCGTGCCGTTTCCGATGTCGATCTACGACAACGTGGCCTACGCCGTGCGCCACCACGAGCAACTGTCCCGGCATGAGATGGATGAACGCGTCGAGCAGGCCCTGAGTGGCGCCGCGCTGTGGGATGAGGTCAAGGACAAGCTCAAGCAGAGCGCGCAAGGCCTGTCGGGCGGCCAACAGCAGCGTCTGTGCATCGCGCGGACCATCGCCTTGCGGCCACAGGTATTGCTCCTGGATGAGCCGACTTCCGCCCTTGACCCGATCTCCACCGGGCGCATCGAGCAGTTGATCACTGAACTGAAAGAGCAGTACACCATCATCATCGTGACCCACAACATGCAACAGGCGGCACGGGTATCGGACTATACCGCCTTCATGTTCATGGGTGAGTTGATCGAACATGCGATGAGCGACACGATCTTCACCAATCCGAAGAAGAAGCAGACCGAAGACTACGTGACCGGGCGCTTTGGCTGATCTGACCGCGAATAAAAAACCACCTGCAGAGGTGGTTTTTTTATACCTGGGATTTATTGGCTACGCCTGCGTGCAGGGGCTGGCCTGCCGGCGATGGGGCCAGTAAGCCTTGCGATGACATGCGGCTGCCATCGCCGGCAGCCCCTACAGAAGCCGGGCACGCTGCTATCCCTGCGCTGGAACACCTGCCCCCTGTAGGAGCCGGCTTGCCGGCGATGGCGGCGGAACAGTCTCTACAGCAGGTCGGGCCTGCCACCG
>NZ_JALLIY010000003.1 GCF_023242315.1 Pseudomonas sp. MWU13-2105 | reverse complement strand
GAATCTCCCCATCTGCAGCAATCCGATGATTATCTTTGGAAGTAAATTCTAACAAGATTTCATTATTCTTCCTCGTATCAGTAATTATTGGAGCGAGACGATGCAACGAGCGATATGCCAGCAACTGAGGTGGGCAGCACCATGACCTTGAGCGTTTTTGTTGCCTTTTGGGCCGTGTCGATTCTATTCGTCATCACGCCGGGCGCAGATTGGGCCTATGCGATTTCAGCGGGCCTAAAGGGCCGAGTCGTCATACCTGCCGTGGGCGGACTCTTGTCCGGCCATTTGATCGCAACCATGATCGTTGCCGGTGGTGTCGGCACGCTGGTGGCCAACCACCCCACTGCCTTGGCCGTGCTGACCGTTGCCGGGGCAGGTTATTTGCTTTGGTTAGGTCTAAATATGCTTGCCCACCCCGCTACACCACATTCTGATGATGTTCAGGCGTCGAGTTCCTGGAAGCACTGGGCGATCAAGGGGCTTTGTGTAAGCGGGCTGAATCCGAAGGTATTCCTGCTGTTCCTGGCGCTGTTGCCTCAGTTCACCGACGCCACCGCTGCCTGGCCTGTTCCGATGCAGATGATTGCCCTGGGGCTCATCCACACGGTCAGTTGCGGCGTGATCTATCTGCTGGTCGGATTTGGCTCGCAGGTGGTGCTGCAAGCGCGTCCAGTCGCGGCTCGTTTCGTCAGCCGTTTCTCCGGCGCGGCTATGATCATCATCGCGGTCGTTCTGCTCACCGAGCAGGTGCTGGGTTGATCCATTTTCTAAACGAGGCAAACACCATGACCGATCAACCTTCACCATATGGCGGTGCTCCACAAGTCTCCAAGGCGCCACGAATCCGGATTCCGCATCTGAAACAGATGAAAGTAGAGGGGCAGAAATGGGCGATGCTCACCGCGTATGACATGTACAGCGCAGCTATTTTCGAAGAAGCCGGAATACCCGTCCTGCTAGTCGGCGACTCTGCGTCCAACAATGTCTACGGTAATGAATCCACGTTATCCATTACCGTTGACGAACTGATCCCTCTGGTTCGTGCAGTAAGCCGTTCGACACAACGAGCACTGGTAATTGCTGATCTTCCATTCGGCTCTTATCAGGCCTCGGCGGAGCAGTGCTTCCACACAGCCGTACGTTTCATGAAAGAAGCTGGAGCGCATGCGGTCAAACTCGAGGGTGGTATCGAAATGCTGCCTCAGGTCGAGAAACTCGTGAGTTCAGGCATACCCGTCATGGCGCACATTGGCTTCACCCCACAGATGGAACATCAACTGGGAGGCTACCGTGTCCAAGGTCGGGGCGAAGATGCGCAGCGCTTGATAGACGCAGCCAAAGCGCTTGAGGCCGCCGGTGCCTTTGCTGTTTTGATTGAGATGGTGCCCGGTGATGTGGGTCGAGCGATCTCTGAAGCCATTTCAATCCCGACTGTCGGGATTGGAGCAGGTAACCAATGCGATGCCCAGGTGCTGGTCTGGCAGGACATGGCCGGGCTACGCAGCGGATGTCTGCCGCGATTCGTCAAACAGTACGCAGATCTTCGATCGGTACTTCACACGGCAGCGAGGGACTTTGCGCTTGAGGTGAATGCAGGAACATTTCCAGGCCCTGAACATACTTTTTAGGTGCCTCCCCTCACCTTCCAAGGAGTTGTGATGAAAAGTCCAAGAGAACGTGCTGCCGAAGGTCTTGAGGTCGGAGACCGGTTCACGATAGTCCGCTGTTTTTCCGAGGACGATATTCGTCAATTCGCTCAGATTTCTCGCGACTACAACCCGGTTCACTGCGACGCACGCTACGCGGATCTGCGCAAGTTCAAGGCGCCTATTGCTCATGGCCTGCTGACAGCCAGCCTCCTCACCGAGATTGGGGGGCAAATAGGATGGCTAGCAACAGGAATGAGTTTCGAGTTTAAACGACCGGTATACGCGGAAGAACAGATCACCTGTCACTGGCTCATCACTGAAGTAGATGAACGCGGTCACGCAAAAGCCGAAGTCAGGATACTTAACGCAGAAGGAATCCCGGTGATGGAGGCGACGACTTCTGGTGTACTACCTGGAACTGAAGAACGTGAACGCCTTAAACAGATGCTCGCTGACGGAGATCCCACCAACGGCGCCATCCACGTCCTAAATCACCTGCCTCAGCGCTAGGGGTCTCCGCCACGAATCGGATGCTTCCCTAGCCTTGAGTAGAGGGATAGCTGTCCTTATCTTATGTAGCCTGTCGACGCATGATCTACTTTTCCGACTCGAATAATTCCCCCGCTACGGCCCAATTGCTGGCAGGGACATCCTCAAAAAGAACGTAGACCCACTTGGGATCAACCCCGGTATGTTTTACCAGCGTTTGAGTGATCTCTGCGGCAACGTGCTTCTTGGCATCCTGGTCTTTATCGTCGAACCAGGTTACACGTACAACAGGCATAAGCTTTTCCTCTGGATTGATTCAGTCATTTGTCTACGTGTTGGCCCGAATCGTCCCGAGGGAGCTCGGTCTCAAGCGACCCGAGATTCAATTCGAAATCTTGGCGAAGCATCTCGATGAGTGTCGGGTTGAATCTAGGTTCGTCGTCGTGCAGCACCATCGAAAAACCTGAACGCGCGCTTTTGCGCTCAAGCGTCACAGGGATCAGGACAAGCGGCGCCCGGTACTTCTGCCCGCCTTTGTCCGCTCGCTCCCAGCTGAGAAAACCCAGAGCAAGGTAAAGGGTGTTAGAGCCCCCTTCTTGCAAGGCAGTTCGAGCTCCCCGATAGAGTTCGATCAGCCGTGCTTCCATTTCAGTGCTGGAGAGGCCGACAAACACCTCATTCCGTTTCAAGGCGTCCAGGGCGTGGAGACGACGAACATCTTCTCGCTCACGTAATTCGTACAGTACCTGGTCACGTGGGTCAGCCCCATCCATCAGGTCGGGACGTGTCAGCAATTTCAGTTTTTTACCGCTGGCCAGGAAATCTTCCAGCGCTGCAGGATCGGGAGACTCGAGCTTCAGAGACTTTTTCCCGGCCTTGAAGTTGAGCAAATTATTGCGAAGCGACAAGTCCAGTAGCTTGCGTTGCCACCGCCCCAGGCGATCTTTTGGATCAAGCAGGCGCTCATGCGCTTCCCCTATCCTGCCTATGGTGGCGCACATGAACGCGGAGCATGGTGAGTGGGCTCAACGCGGCAAGTAGGCGCCGGAAATGATCGCCATCTTATAACGGGTTCCCGGGGGCAGTCCCCTTCAAAGGTGGTTCGCCAAGACCGTCTATCTGTTAGGCGTTCGTGACGAACTGTCGAGCATCCAACGCATTAACAGGTTGGAAACCGGACGTCTTTTTAAAGGATGTGTTGTGCACGAAATTTTTCATGGAATCGGAAGGATCGATCGAATCCATATTCAATGCTTCCAGGGTGTGCCTGGAGAGCGCTACGCTCAATATAGGTAACTCTTCTATATGCCCCGTAGCTGAGTTCAGCACAGCGTCGATGGCCGTCACGATCACAAGGTCATCAGGGAGCATCGACAAAAGCTCGCGCCCTACCCTCAAAACACAGCTGCACACATAGTCCTGCAAAAGCTCATTGTACTTTCCGGCTGGCATCTTCTTCGTTGAAAGCTTTCCGCTCTGCAGCAAGGACTTGATCTCAGCTGGAATGACGCGAACACCATGAACGCCAAGACTAGCCTCCACTAGACCCGTTTCCCCTATTGAGAACTTGATCGATGTGCCGAGATGAGAAATGTCAGTGAATGGATCGACGAGCTTGATAGCTTCTAGCTTCGCCTTCCCTGTACCGCTCAGGACACCCTGCGCGATAGTGTATTCCTGGTGCCAAGAGTCATGCTCGACTCGCCACTTCGCGACAGCGGCCTCATGCTGTTTAGCATCGTGTAGGCGCCCCGTCTCAATGGCGGCAGCCAAGTTTTTACGTTGGCGCGTTTCGAGCTTGAACAACTTTGCGAAGAAACCAGGCTTATAGGTTTGCTCTTGAGCTTTAGCATGCGCTTCACTCGTATCTGCGAATGCGGGCTTTACGGGTTCAGCCCTATCAACGAATGATTGCCAATCTATTTCCTCCCCACATTCTTTATGCACGGAGAGCAGAACATCGATTAGGTTTCCGTAGACTTCGACTTCGTAGGCTGCTTGCTCAAGCGCCTCCATCTTGGCGTATTCTTTTTGGCGTGACTGAAGCTCACGTTGCCTACGCTGGGCGTTACGATCAGCTTTACGCGAAGCTGCCTGCATCGAACGCAACGTTCCTTTCCAGCCCATATCTCATTCCTTCGAAGTATTGGTTGATCGGTTTCAGACCACGAACAGCCTCGGATGATGATGGCAGCTTAGCACCAAGACTCGATTTGGAAAGGTGATGAACTTGATGAAGACTGCACGAGCTTGATTGGGCTATACAACGAATCAGAAGACCAGCTTCTTCGCCGTATTCCGGGCTCGTTTGTATTGGGCTAACCGAAGGCCACTTTGGTAACCCTCGACCTGACCGCTGCCACTGGCAAACCCAGCGACGCCACCTCAACAACAACGCGGATTTTTTTGCATGAAATTGCTTTTACTTCCCAAACGTTCCGGCACCGAGCTTCAAGACGTCTATCGTCGCGCCCTTCGCGAATCGACTCATCTGTACATCGTCAGCGCTTACCTGACTCATTGGGACATCAAGGGCGACCTGGGCCACCAGTGCGAGTCATTCAAGTTCATAGTTGGCAAAGACTTTGGAATTACCCGCAAGGCAGCTTGCGAGGACGTACTCCGATGGCTTCCCTCAGACAGGCATGATGATTTTCTCGCCGCGGAAGCAATAGACGGATTCCACCCGAAGGCCGTTTTTTGGAGAGAACTGGATGGCAAATCCTACGCGCTTGTCGGTTCTTCAAATCTCTCTAAAGCTGCTTTCTCTACCAATTACGAAGCTAATGGCTACTCACTGATTTCTGATGAGACTTTCAAAGCCGCCGAACAGTGGATCGAAAAGCTCGCAAACATGTGTGTAACCCTCGACGAAAATTGGATTCGTCGCTACCGAGAGGCCATCCAACCTAAGAAGCCGAAATCACCAGATACATCAGAAACAGAAGGCGAAGATGATGGAGCTGTCTTTGAGCTGATACTACCCGATCCCCATACGCTCAAGCGTTACGCGGCCGTTCTCGCCAGACGACGACAACAGATGCGCCTGTTCAAAAGCGTCAGGCCCGACCTCGAAACTTTATTCCGGACGACTGCGAGAGCCCGCGCATGGAATCCGTCTCGCAACCTAGACTTTTACGGCAACCTAAACGAGCTATGGTCACTCCATACCGGAAGCCGGTTCCAAGGTCTTGGTTGGGAAAGACACGGGCGAGGTAGTAATTTTCAAGAGCTTGCGAGAAGCCTGGTGCGAATATTGGACGCGCAGGTAGTATCCCGAGATCGTGTCGTGAAGGTAGAAATTGATCGCCTGCACCACATTGGCGTGAACACCAGAGGCGCCCTCCTCTCAGAGATGCTCTGCCAATTCTTCCCGAAGCAATACCACGTGCTCAATAAACCAGTCAGAGATTGGCTACGAGACTCAAGCCTAGACAGAGTACGAGGCGCGACCGAGGGCGAGAACTACATTCGCTGTGCACGCCTATTTCGTATAGCGCTCGAGCGCGCGAAAGATTATCCAGCGAAAAACATTGCTCAACTCGACGCCCTTATCTGGTTGGAGAGTAATCCCGACTCAGAATTTTAAACTGATGCGTCGAATGCGAGCTGCTTCCATCGGCTCAGGCCCATATGCGTCTAAGGACTCTCCCCCTTCGGAAAGCTGTTGCCCTTGTCACGCAGTAGCTTAGCCAAGAGGTGATGCAGGACGAGGATGCGCGGTAGTCATGTTTTCGTGCTTGACGAGTACAAACCAGAGCCCAAAATCTAACGCCGGGGCTAGCAGTTTGCGGCAACACGGCTACCGGTATCTTGTTGATAGCGATTCAGAAGAGGCGATGGCCATGCACCAACAGGAAGACATTATCCTCTCTGCGATGATGGAGCGGAATCGAGCGGAGGCGCTGCGTACGGAGCGGCACGAGGAATGGCTGGCAGAGAACAGGGAGGAATTAGATGCCTACAACCAACACGTAGAGGCCCTTGGAGTGTTCAGCGACAATGTGCGGAGCTTTTGAAGCAATCACTTCGCCAGCGGATCGCACTCACATCATCGAGGGCATGACTGCATCAAGTCAGTGGATGATATCGACCAGGGGCAAGGCACCGTTTTGGTACCACCAGTGGCAGATCACGTACCTACTACCATTACGTGTCTCGCAAACCCGATATCCCTTAAGCTCGAACACCCTTTCGATCCTGGAAGTGCGGATTCTCCCGCCGTCTACAAATCGGCCCCGCGATTCTGAAAAAACAACTCCAGTCATGCACGGAGGCTGAATCTCAGCAAAGCAAATGTATCCGCTGATCCGGAAACCGAAATCAATTTCCTGTGCCTCTAACACGCTCTTTGGGAATCCCAACTATCAACCCTCTTAGCATTCGATACCGACGTCAGTGAACTCGATCAAACCGGTCTAAAGCGCCATTGTCATAAAGCCAGTGGGCTACGACATACTTACCGCCATCGGCTGCAATCACGACTTCGTATCCATCTCGATTGTGTCGATCAGCAATGGGTTGCGTATGGATTGGCAACCCTTCCGGAAAGCTCCTGGCATGATCGCAAAACAAAAGCCCAGTCATGCGCGGAGGACGCTCCAATGCGCATAGCAAATAGCCAAGGACGTCTGGATCAGCAACAGCTTTGCGTGCTCGCTCAATGACCTTCGGCAGCCTGTACAACCGGAAGTCAGACAGCTCCGCTCCATAAGTTTTGATCCAGTGCACTTGGGCGTCCCCCTCTACAGCGATCAGATTTCTACAGTCAAATTGGGGGCAAAATCCGCGTTTCCCCCTGGGTAACCACGGGGATTCGAAATGATTCGGCATCCACCTAACGAGATATCCACCGCTCGATGCGTGTGGCCAAAAATCCACACGTCCACTAGCGGCAGAAGCGCGTGCCAGCGGTTGAAAAATGCGGCGCTGAGATGACCGTCATAGTTTTCACGGCCCGCTTCGGGGACAGGGCAATGATGCGTAACGACGACGGTTTTGCCATGAAATGGCTCGCTAAGCTCGCGCTTCAAAAATTCAAAAGCCACGCGATTTCGCTCAATCACATCTGCTGGGCATAGACGGCGAAAGTTGTCCTCAGTCGCAATCATCTTGAAGTCATTCATCAATTGCCCACATATCAACGTCGCCGCGATTACGTCCCCGGTAGATGAGAAATCCGTCCACCCTGTTGTGACCAAAAACCGGATTTCATCGTGAATCCAAACCTGGTTTTCCAGGACGTGAATATTGGGTGCGGCAGCGTCTCGCATTTTGTGAAGGGTGTGATCGATGTGGCCACCGTAAAATTCGTGGTTCCCACAGACATAAATGACTTCACGATCGAACGTCTGATTCGCCCACTCCACGCCACGACATTTTGTGTGGATGTCTCCCGCCAAGATCACCAAATCTGCGTCGTTCGGAGGCGGCACGAATTCAGAAAACTCGAGGTGTAGGTCTGAAAGGACGTAAACCTTCATCTGTGACTCCTCAAGCTCATTCGCTAGGTGCGCTAGGAAAAATATGAGCCAGTGAAAGGCGAGCAAGTTGCACCATGACGATTGAATCGCTCCTTCGCGCAAGCGCCTAGCTTCACCGTGTCCTCATCAGCCAGCGAACAATTGCCTGGGCTAATCAGTGCTTCGTAGGTTCTCCAGCACCCCACGTCGGTGGGTTTTCAACAATATCGATCGTCATCGTCAGCTCAAATTGCATACGAGCAAAAACAGCATCGAGGTTCGGATGAGATCCCGATTCACGAAGCGCTGTTACTAGCTGACGCAGCTCCTTGCCACTAGCAAGGGACATTTGAACATTGCAATACACGGTATCGTCGTCTTCCCGAGCCATATCAAATCCAGATTCCCATGCTGCGTTGGCGTGCCCTGTGCTCACTGAACAGTCGGTGACACGGGAGACCCATTCGTAGCGGGTTGCATGAAAGCTCTGAAACTTGGCCGCCCTACCCCTTTCATGAAAGAAGCGACCAAATATCGCGAATTCATGGTCGTCAACACCCAGAACTTCCCCTCCTTTTTTGCATAGCGAATGCTGGATGTGCGCATCAAATGTCCATCCGCGAAACGCCCAAAGCGATCCATCTTGGTATGGCCAAAAACCACACCAACAGCCACGCCATTTGATACGAAGACATCGCTCAAGCATGCAGTGATCGGCGCGTCATAGACGTATTCACTTGCACGAACGATCCGACGCAGCTGGAACTCCGTAAGACGCTTTGAGTGAAGATCGACTTCGTGGATGTCGCTCATTAATTTTCTCCGATTCAGTATTCGCCCAGCGATGGAGTAAAAACGTCAGTAAATTTTTCTGACGTTAGTTAACGCCTCCGGCTTGAAAGAGCGATCGTGAGTGTCTGTGTAGATCTTGCCGCTCTCAACCTCAAGCACGCATATCACGCAGCCATTACGGTCATGGCCGATGGAAATCGCCTTGATTATTTCCATTCGCCAACTTTTGCCGCCATTCATCCAAGAGGGTGTCAACGCTTGGATTTCAGTAATGACAAAGTCTTCATTCTGCGACTCAAGAAGCTCAAGCAGCCGTGTCTCGTCATTCAACATCTCAATCATGTTTACGAATCGACCGTCGTGCCTCTCTCTAACGCATACGTGGTACCAGTGAATATTCAACGCTCGCGAAATGCCATGCCAGTGAGCGAGACCCTCCCCGAACATACCAGGTACTCCCTCAATGTCTTCGATTTTGGTTCTGAACATTCTTGTCTCAGTTGGAAATCATTGCCTGGGCAACGCGTCGTCTAAAAGAAAGAAAAAATTGTTTTGAGGCTCGCTGGTTTTTCGTGGCCGCCCCCACAAAGGACATACACAGTGTTCCTCGTTTCGAAAAGAAATCCATCTTCAAACGAAACCGCAAAAGTGCTGCGCACCCAGTCGCCGACATCAAAACGACGCTGGCTGTCGAAGCGTACATTGTGAGCAAACAACACAAGCGGGAGCTGTCCCGCCGCGTGGATTTTTTGTAGCTCGTCTTCGGTGACTTCGGCTCGAAAAATCGTCCAGTCCTCCACTAAGCAATACGGTTTGCGGGGATAGAGGGCCTGCACCAGCCCCATCAGAATCTCATCTGAATCCACGACACCTTGGCGAGGTACGCCAGGATCGCCATCGAGTAGCTCCTCAGCACCTTCTTTTTTATGCGTGCTCAATCTCAAACCTCCGTCAATAAATCTGCTGTCTTCGTTGAGGGATGACCACCAGAAAGGGCTCTTGAACCGGAGTACCCATCACGGGTTAGGCGGTCTTGATGCTCCTTGAGACAGCTCTGGTGATGCCCCACTATCTTCACACCACTGCTTGCGGCCCACTGGGGCATCGCTTCAACGGATAATACACTATATTGACGTTTATTCGTAAACCTCAGTTATGGCTATATCCTGACTTTTGAGAAAGTCATGGAACTGAGAACCGCATTTGCAGGCGTACTTCGGGCGCTCCGCCTCGTCCGGCGCGCCAAGTACGCTGACGTCTCGGATGCGACCCACCGACGTAAAGTCAGTGCTCTCGAGAACGCGCAGACCAGCATCACCGTCGAGCAATTTGACGAGCTGGCGCAATCCCTTGGCTTCGATCCCATAGCGATGCTTACCCTCTGCATTGCTCACCGCCAGGGTGAGCAGCCACTCACCGTTATTGGTCGTGCATTGACCGACGTGGCTGCCTTTGAAGCTGAAGGTGGCATGAAGGTGCTCAGCGACCAGTTCGATGCTGACGGTAACCTCATAAAACGAGGCCGCGGCAAACCGCTAAACGCAGATAACGAGAGAGCGGTACTGGCACTCAAAGCCGAAGGTGCGACGCAGCAGCAGGCAGCAGCGCAGTTGGGGCTGGCTTTGACGTCGGTGAGGGAGTATTGGAGGAAGAGCTGATAATCAGGTGTTCACCCCTAGCACATGAGCTCACGCTCCAAACTCTGGCGTAGTGTCCTAGTGGTGATTTAATCAAACACCAGGCTTCCTGAGCGCGCCGCCCATTTTTCACAAGGTGGGTTCACGGAGCTATTACGATGCTACGAAACGGGCGCGTAATGATTTGAACCATCCAACATACGAAGCAGTTTTACTGCGCCCTAAGCCGCGACCTTGCTTTCATGATGTCAGTGCTCACGCAATTTCATAGTTGTTTTGACTATATAGATTGAAGCGAAAACTTTCTGTAGTGTCGACAGGCAACAGGTCAATTAGCTCTCGCTATTGCAAATCCGTTAGCGTATTCAATAGCACTACCGATTCTTTGGAGCAGGAGAGCGTCAGGAATTCGTATTGGGTTATAGAGATAACCGAGATGCCAGAAGCTTAAGTCGTAGAATGCCTTCATAAGGCTATTGGTTAAGAGGGCTAACTTAGCTGCTGGAATTTTTCGAACGACACGGAAAGGGCCGAATGAATCAAAATCCAGCCTGGTAATCCCCTGCGACGGGATGATCGAAGCCGTCTGCTCCTTCAAGTTTCGTCTATCTGCTTGCCAGAGCCAGAAACGATTAGGGTGCCTCAAGTAGATCAAGGCCGGCTTAGAAAATCCATTACGTCCTTCTCTGAACCGAAGCGTGTAAGTCAAGATCTTCCAAGCAACCACATCTACATGTAAAGCGACGACAAAATGAGAGCATGAGTGGCTACCGGGGCAATGCACCATGCAACCCGGCAACCAGTATATTGTACTTATCTTATGCATCATAACGGATCCGGATTAGTTCAGGAATATCCATCCGAGTGAGATTGAGGTATGACGTTTCATAAAGCTTAAGTTCCGAAAAAAGCAAACTCAATATTCCTGGAGAATCATCCAGTCTTGACCATATCGTGTGAGTATTCCAAGGGGAAAAATAACCTTCATGAAGGGTCTTGCGTGCCTGTTCACTGGTAATCCAGCCCAAAATAATTGCGCTGAAATAAAGAGCATACAGCCGCGCCAAGCAAGTGCTTCGATAGATTTCATTGTAAAAATCGCCATGAACCCCGAGACCCGCATAGTGGTCGCTGCCACCCCAATGATCGAATGCTATTTTGGGATAGCCGTGATGGAGCACGGGAATCATCATTGCCCTCATTAGGGTCAGCACGAACATCTGCACATCAAAACTATGGCCAGATTTGGATGCTCGTCTCGTCAGCTTATGCAATCGCTGTTGAGCCATTAGCGCCAGGCTATTTCTCACCCTCCCAGCATCACGAATCAAATCGCAATTTTCCTTGAACTGCGGATCATCCCAGTATGATACAAATGCCTGAATTGTGTAATCGTCATGATTTATAAAAAAAATCGACGAATCGTGAAGTGGAACACCATGTAACTCACAGAGCGGCTTAGTCAGATAGCACCACTGAACCTTACTGACCGGAATGCCGAACTTCTGGAAGGACTCCATAAAACATTGTGAGCAAAACGCCCTTCTGAATTGAGTCGGTATGGTGGGTTGACTGAATTTAGGGAATCGTTTATTCAACCAGGCTTGAGAGATGTTGAATGCTTGCTTGAAGGACTCGACGAAAGCGTTTTCAGTCAAGAGGTCGCGATCTGCAAACCATTCACCCCAGAGTCCTATTGAATCACGGCTTATGATCTCGCCCTCCGGCGAGCTGAATCTCTGATAGGACATAATAGGTATGTGGGCTGTTGAATTCACTCTCCACATCCATGAGGATAGGGTTTCGCCTGCTAATGGTTCCGGTACTGTATGCTTTCCTGGTTTCACTGTCGCTACTCATTTTTTTGAAGGGGCGTTACTGGCTGATTTATCATCCGCAACTTCAATAGTTACTAGGCTATTAAGTGCCACTCCGCCATTGAGGATCCCTTGTGAGTATTGAGGATCCCTGCGCGCATAATAAGGGTTACTTTGTATGCATTGAGGTTTAGGAGAAAGCTTTATGTTCAACTTTGTGACGAAGATCGGAAAAGTGATCAGGGAATTCATAAGTGAAAGGCGCGTCCGTAAAATTGATCGTCTTGCCGTTAAACCTCAGATGTGTCTTCAGAAGTTCTGAGCAGTACAGGGTTTCGCACGCGTAGATGATACGATCGATAGGCATGTCTTGGTCGAGTTTGCTAAATCGAGACATGCAGGGAGATTGAACGTCCGTACCGTATTGCTGATTGCACCAATCATAGAATCCTTGAACAACAGTGCTTACATCGAATGCTGGAATTACCCCCGATACTGGGATGACCATGCTCGTGACCCCCATGACCTTGGAGTAATATTCAAGTAACCTCCTATTTCTCGTAGACATGATGATTTTATATCGACCTCGGCTTCGCGCAAGTTGATAGAGCTGGCCAAAAATCACCTCTTCCATGTTATTTTGACTAGAAATGATATCCAGGTCATCGAAGATGATAGTCTTTCGGGCGGCCTGACGGCATTGTATCAAGCTCTCAGGCACATGCTTATAGGTGGGAAAGCTGCTAAAAGGAAAAAGTGCGTGGAGTACTTGGCCGATTATGTTAAGCCTCGTTGAGTATATGCGTGGCGTCACAACGATTACCTCGTCATAAAATTTGAGAGAAAACTCTTCGAGTATTGAGCTGATTCCTGCTCCTGCAGCCCCCCGCAACATCACAAGAATGGCGTCGTCGGATTTAGCTATACTATCCAAAGCTTCGTTAACCTTTGTGCGTTCAGGCCAGCGATGCTGGAATCCGTGGAGACCTTCCAGCACCGTGCGGGCAATCTGACGCTTTTTACTTAATGACAGATTTCGCTTCATCTAATCCTTACTGCTCCTCCTCTAATGGCATCTCTGCGCCACGCAGCGCGTAGTTGAAACTCGCCATAATGTCGTCAATGTTATCGAGGTGGCGGTGGTTGATGTGTTCGGTGCCGTCAATGATGCTCGCCATAGCAGATGCCTGCAGAATCTTCACAACGTTATCGGTGATACCCTGCCCCTTGTTCATAATTTTCAGGAACAACATCTGATCCTGAAAGTTAGTTTTGTTCTTCAGCGGCAAATGGTGGATATAGCTGGACACGAAGTTTCGAAACTCTGGCCCATTTTCCCACCCGTTAAGGGCCACCACAGGATATCGGCGTTCAAGCTGAGGATCCTGACGGAGCACACGCGCAGCTGCCGGCACCCCGAAAGCAAACACCGAGAGGCCGTAGGTGGAGCCTGACAGATTCTTCAGCAGCGAAAGGTTGATGCGCTGCTGAAGCTCGGTCAATGTCAGTGCATCATGAATCTCATCAATCACAATGGCGCAAATGTTTTCCGTCCTAATGATGTATTGAAGTTCTGGAGTAATGTTATGGCCTTGCCGCGCCCTTCGTCCTACCCCCAGACCAAGTTCGCTCAGGATAAGATCCTTAAGTGAGTAGCCATTAGGGCTTTGGTGCATGGTCACGAAGATCATTTTGTTTTCGTTCGTAGCATTCCTAGCCTTCATCTCGCCAATCAGAGCGGTTTTTCCCCCTCCTCCTGGAGCGGTAACAAGCATACTTGGAGCGTTAATCTTGTTACGCATCTTCATTGCCATTTCCATCCTTAGTATGATTTTCTGGGCGCTAGGATGGTGCACCCAGAAGTCGTTGGAGCAGGTGATAAGACGAACATCGTCTGGCTCATTGAAGTGGATGTGGGATGCAGGGTGTACGTGAGAGTAATCAGTCATAGTAGTCCACAAAAGTATGAGCGCATGAATTCCCCTGAGATATCGACCAGCAGACTATCAAAGTTTGCTTCAAGTTATCGGCACTTCGATAGTTCTGATCAGCAAGCGTTAGACCGATGTCCAAATAATAGACAAAGAGACCCAGCCCCATGCGTTCAGGTTAAGTACAAGATAAGTGTATAATCAGTTGCTGTCGTAAAAAGTCGGGGGTTGGTTGTAGTCAACATCCTCCGTTTTCTTGAAGAAACTGCCAATGTCAAAAACATTAGATTTCTTAGATGACTTGCTGGTGTTATTGGTCTTGCCGGTGGTATTGATTGTATTTTCGCTGTTGCTGCTATTTTTGTTCGGAGTCGTACGACTCAGAGAGCTGTCGTCTTCTGGCTTGTTGCCGTGTACGCCTGCTTGTTTCTTATAGTCAACTTTGCCTTTTTCCGCCTTCCTCCTGCGTTTTTCCTGAGTGGTTAATTTCACCTCCTTGTTTTTCTGCCTGGTAACTTCACCATACGACTGCGCCCCTTCTTTCGTCATGGTGCCATCCCGCTCTCCCTTCTGCTGACGTTGCCAGCGGTACATTTCATAGTCTGCACTCCTGTTAAAACTATTACGTACACAAGAGATCTTTTCAAAGATCTCCCCTGATTTCACGTAAATGAAACTCAAGTCGTAAGGGTCATATTTTACCGTGACCGCATCCCGAACCCTATCCCTAAGAAAGCGCCCATAATAGAACCTGCGGAAAATTTCAATGCCTCCCGGCACAACTTTCTTTTTCGGGATTTCTGGATAGAACCGGTATTTGAAGTCTTCATACTGGGAAGCTTCCAAAACCCGGCTATTCGGCTTTTTAGCAAAATGTCCTTCCCATGCTTCCGCAGGAGTCTTCCCCAGCTCCGAGTGCTTTGTCTGATGGTAAGCATGTAAGGTATACGCCAAGATACGCCGTAGCCCGGCTAACCCGATTGCGGACTTCTTGTTACTCTTCAGATGTTTACCCTGCTGGGCATTGGAGCCTGTAGTGCCTGGCAGCGGATGCATCGTGTTGAGCATCAACTTACCAATCAGACTTTCAATGTGACCGCCTTGGTGCTTTTCGGGAATATCTCGGTGCTCAACGTCAATGCCAAAGTCCTTGGCGTTGAGGACGAACACGTCAGAGATGAACTCCTTTGCGTTATCGGTGTGGATGACTTCCGCGAGTCCGTAGTAGGGAAGCAGGTGTTCTGGGAGTCCTAGGCTTTGCAGGAATGCCACTTTGGGCAAGGCGCAGTTTTCCATCAGCATTGCCACAGATACAGCGCTTGGCGGAAGCAATGAGACGTAGAATCCCAATATCACACGGGTATGCAGATCAACCGCGACACTGATGTAAGGACGTCCTAAGACGACTGTTCTGTCGTCCTCGTCCACCACCATAAGATCGACAACCGTATGATCGATTTGCACCCATTCCAACGGCCTCTTCGTAACTTTATAACCAGGCTTTGCCCCATACCTTTGCTTGGTTTGGTCGCCCGTGTGAGTCATCTTGTACAGGAGCGACTCTGTTTTGGCTTTGATCCAAGTCGCAACGGTATGGTAACTCGGCCTGAGCGTCCGTCTATTGTCAGCTTGCGTTTGGCAATGTTTCCATACCGCCGCGATGGTCTTGTGCTCAGGGTAGTGTTCCTCGAACATCTCCTCTATCAGCTTCAGTGTCTCAGGATCTGTCACTGTGAGGCCTGGCTTTCTTCCCGTTACATCCGATACCAGTGCCCTATAACTTTTAGCTCCTGCCATGTATTTCAGTAGCTTGTAAAAGCGAGACTTCTTGACGCAGAGAATCTCCATAGCTACATCAGCACTGATTGTTCCTGTCAAATAGTCTTTGAGAATCTCGTACCGCCTAACCGCCTCTTCATGCCGTCTTATTTCGGCGAGAGTACTTGTTGAATCCAGCTTCACATTAGAAGCTTCCAAAATGTGCTCAGGAACATCTTGCATTTGCCATTCCTCTAATACGTGGTCAGATCTAAAGATCTCACATTGCTAACGAAATACTTGCCAGACCTTAGATCGACCACTTTTGATTTTTTAAAGAGCGGGTTGTAACTGTCCAGCTATTGGATGCCGAGCAGTAAACCCAAATCCATTTTGAAGGTCAAGAGCGCCCCTTGGCTGTGTCAATATATGTAAAATAAAAACTTTTCTGAATTTACGTTACCGCACTAAATCGCTGAAAGCCTTAAGTAACAGGCACTCCAGAATTTTCGAATATTTTTTATTACTGAAAACCGCCCATAGCTTTATGGTTATATTGACAGCCGATTAGGACTTCCAGTTAGTCATTTGAATTTAATAATATTACTTAACGCCAAAATCCATCTAAAATTTAGATGAAAAAATTTTTTAAATGCTAGACCGATCCAACTGCCAAATAATTATGGATATATTGCCATTTTCTCCTTAGTTCTTTCGGAGAACGCTGTGAATAATATATAAGTATTGACAGGGATCTTGGCAGCCAAGTTGCTCTGACTGGCGCATGCGGAGACACAGGAGAGGATGGGGGCAGGCGTTAGCCAGATTTCTGCGAGACGCTGAAAATGGTTCGAATCAATGAGTGGAAATTCACGAATTGGGTTTAAATGAATGAGCGGAAAATCACGATTTATTTTGTTTCTTGAGTGGAAAAACCGCGAAGGATTCCACTAATTTCCGTAAGAGAAAGGTTTGGGTTAGGAATTGCTGGGTTTTAGGGCTTTCCACTCAAATCGCGATTGGCACACCACCGCAGTCAAAGCCCATTCCGGCGGTAACCGCCTGGCGCCCTGTCTCTAAAATAAATTTCCTGAAAACTGGCTATGCTCTGTCGATCATCGCGCCATGGAGGCAAATAGATGAGAGCCCAAGACATTGTCCTAAGCCCTGCGGAACACAGCGAACTCAGCCGCCGCGTAAGGTCTGCAACTATCTGCCAGCGTGATGGCCGTCGTGCCCGGGTGATCCTGTTGGCTGCTCAAGGCTGTTCGCGGATGGAAATATCCCGCCTGGTTGGGTTTTCCCCTGGCGCGGTCAGGCTTTGGTGCCAGCGTTTTCAAGATCGGCGGCTAGACGGTTTAATCGACAAGCCCGGGCGCGGACGCAAGCCCTCCTTGTCACCTGAGGCGATAATCCAAGTGCTTGAGAACGGGGTTCAGCCACTGCCTGGCCAGGCTCGTTGGAGTTGCCGAAGCATGGCGCGAGCCGTCGGTATTTCACCGGCCAGCGTTCAGCGTATATGGGCTGCAAATGACGTGAAGCCGCACCTGCAGCGTCCCTTCAAACGATCCAATGAGACCAACTGCAAGATCACATCCGAGACCTCATCGGGCAGTATCTTATACCCATAAGATATAGCTGATTTTTTTGAGACAACGTACTACAGCTACGTATTTACTCGGGAAAGTCTGCTGAAAGGACTTGCGCAGTCATACGACCTTGACTATACAAAACGGGCTTGCATAAACATTGCAGGGCTTTTATTCAATCACTGTTCGTGCTGATAAGCCTCGGATGGCGAGTGCTTTCTTACTTAAAAGGAGCAACTACTCATGGCTATGAAAGAGATCGGTAAATTTACACTGCATAATGGCGGCGGCTTTGTTGCAAGGGGCGAAGTTTCTTATCTCGATGACAATGGCGAAAAACATCTTTCCGGTAATAGCGGCGACATTCTCCTTGGTCAGACCAAGGATGTTGACCCGGATAAGCTCGGCGTTCCGGATGGAAGTATTGTCTCACTTTATGTCTTTGTCGTATGGGGCACCGACAATGAAGCAAGGCAGTCTTTCATCTACAAAAAAGGCAGCCCGGTGGTTGCCCACTACACCATTACCGGCACCACGCTGAGCAATACCCTTGGCTTGATCTCCGTGGAGTGACGCCCTGGTCACGGGAGCCGCGACTATGCGACTCCCGTGGGTACCGCACCTGGGGGAAAATAACGCAGCACATCAAGGAGCAGATGTATCGTGAACGATCAGAACGATAATGACGACGGCAATGAAAACCGTTGGACCAACTGGGCGGGCAACCTGACCAGTGTCCCGGATGAAATCACCCGTCCCACCAGTTTGTCCGAGGTACAGGCTTTAGTAAAACGTTCCGCCGGCACCACCCTGCGCACAATAGGTACAGGTCATTCCTTCAGCCCTCTGATCGTCAACAATGGCGAGACCCTTGTCGAAATGTCACGCTATGTCGACGGTCCGCGAAAGGCCTGGCGGTGGCAGCACAAAGGGCTCGATCTTGTCAGTTTTCTGCCCTCGGCGCTCTGGTCCGAAGTTCGCGATGCCTTGACGGCTCCGGATCCGTCACTGCCACAGATGTATTTGTCGTCAACGGGAGCCCTGGCCTCGATTAACGCCACCGGCTTCGTTGCGGCGGGCTGCCATGGCACTGGCTGGAATCAGCAGACTGTATCCGACCTTGTCTACGCGGTCGAACTGGTCGGCGCCGATGGCCAGTTGCACGTCTTTTCCGAGGAAACCACGCCTGCCGAAATGCCTGCCGTCCGCGTCAATCTCGGCACGCTGGGAATCATCACCAAGCTGACGCTGAGGGTCGAGCCGCTCTACAATCTCCATGACGAGGAAATCGTCACCGCTACCGAAAGCGTGATGGGCCCCAACCCGAATGCGACTGATGGAGAGATCCGGACCGAGAATCTGCACAAGCTGCTGACCGAGAACGAATACGTCGAACTGTTCTGGTTCCCGGGCAGCGGTTACAACAACGGGCAAATCTGGCTCAAGAAATTCAATCGGACCCAGGATGAGCCGCGCGACGTTCCCCTACGGCCGGATGGCTGGGTCGACAAGATGGCGACCCAAGTCATGGAGTGGACAGCGACCCACCCACTGTTCTGGACGCCGATCCTCTCGCTGGCCTGGAATACGATCCACGACAGGGCGCAGGCTATCCAGGCCAAAGGCGGCTTCGTGGCCCCTGCCCCACGCGTGATGTTTTATGCAGACCAGGCCTTTCCGATCCTCGACCTTGAAGTTGCCATTCCCATTCCCCAGACGGGAGCGGGAACATGGGACGTTGGCAATATCGTCCGGGCCTGGTACGCGGCACTCAACTACGCCTACAAGTTTCAAGGCGATTTTCCGCTGACAACCTGTCTCCATGCGCGCTTTACGAAAACCAGCCAATCCCTGCTCTCCCCGGCTTTTTCGACGGCCACGGAAGATCGGGTCTGCTGGATGGAGATCCTCAGTGCCTATCCCAAATCCGAGCCGGATGCCGGCAAACGGGCCGCGGCGATGGCTCCCCACCTTGCCATGATCAACACGGTGATGGCGGACTGGATCGGAACCCGGCATGGACGCCCGCATTGGGCGAAAAACTGGCAATACATCGTCCCACACGTGAAAGTGAAATCACTCTACCCAGATCAGAACTTTCAAAAGTTCAATGACTTGCGCCGCCGGCTCGATCCCCACGGGATGTTCCTGAATCCGTTCCTGTCGCAGCAGGAGCTGTTTACGTAGCCTATGCGCTTCGAATACATGAAAACTGTCGATTATCCCTGCGGGGTGGTTTGCGGGAACGGCTGAATCGGGGGCAGCAGGCCTGCCCCCTCCTCCGGGTCCATGTGGTGTGCCGGTCTAGTTGTCCAGGGCGCGGGACAAGCCGGCAAGAAACACCCTGATATCCTTGTCATTCAATTTTGCATTCAAGGAGTCGCACTTCTGTACGCTGTCACCCTGTGTGTCGTCAAAAGCCGGAGTCTTCATAAAAAAACTGACCTTTTTCTTGGCGTCATCGCCCTTGGCAGCCTCCCGTGCAATTTCATCAGTGAAACGCTTGAGCGATACAGCGTCGCCCCTCGCTGTCAGGTCAGCGGAGACGAAGGCATCATATAAAGCGTTCACATACTCAATGTAATTTATATAATGATGATCGACAAAAATTGAGTCTGGGCGCTCGCCCCACGGCAGATTGGCAATGGCGTGCCCTGCAAACTCTCCATAAGCATGCGCTCCGTCTGCACGACTGTGCACGTGAGCATAACTATCGCCAAGGGCGTGTATAAGGAATCCCAGCTCCCATTCTGGACGCTGATCATGTATGGATTTAGCAATCAAAGACTTCAACTTGTTTCTCCGAGCCTCAATGGCACGGGCATCTCCACCATGCAAGGAGTGAAGACCATTGACCACCTGATGGCGAAAAGGCGGATCAAACACTCCCCATATGGCTACATAAGGGGCTGAATAGTGAAGTGCCTCCTGGTCGGGTGTTTGGGAGTAGCAGGATAGTTTATAAACCTTGTCATTCGAATAGCCAGCCAACTGCGCAACGTAACCGACAGTGGAGTAATGCCCATCGACTGCGTAACGGGGTGCAAACGGTTGCTTGAGCAGGCTCTCGGTACTCAGCGTGCCGGTATGATCGCGAGGTACCGCCTCAGATATTGACATAGCGTTAAAGGGCGCCTGGGAAGAGCATCCTTGTAGAAAAACAATACCGGCGAGGGCTACAGCTCGCGATAACTTTACTTGCCACGCACATTTCAACAAGTCCATGCCCATCGCTCCGACCATCATCCTGCTTATAATTATATTTGAGCGCATTCGCGTTGCCTGCAGCATAGGTTGGGCACAAAGCCATACCGGCCTGGCCGACGAACGGTAGGCCTCGGCCAAGGAAGCCCGGCAGATCCATGGATGAAGGACGGTTGCCAACACCTATGCCTGCCGACTTGGCCATCTTCACATGAGGTCAGGTCAACCATGATGGAGTGTCTAGCCTCAAGGATCGATTCGTTATAACCTTATTCGAAAATCGCAAGTCCGTTTTGTTCTATGCTATCACATTGACATCTCGCCGAGATCAAACTTAACTCTGGCTTGCGTAGTGCCATCTATATATTGAGGAGTCAGCGCATGAGCACGGATGCTGAAATAATCGAATTCCCCCCTCCGAAAAAAACCTGATTTGAAACCAGCTGACACTGATGCATTTGTGCCGCGACAGGTGTTGCTACGGCTCGAAAGCAAGCGTCAGGCTCTTAAATACTCCCAAATGAATCTTTGGATATCTTGATTTACGATGTGCGCCGAATCGGATCAGTTCGGACGTACAAAGGGAGGTGTGCCATGGAAGACTACGAAGAAAAGCATAAAGTATCCTCTCTGCCTTTCTGGGTGCTCTCCGCGAAACAACTCTGCGACCTGGAGTTGATCGTTAACGAGGCCTTTTCGCCGTTGGCAGGTTTTCTCGGCCTGGAGGATTATCTCAGTGTTGTTCACAACATGAGATTGAGTTCCGGCGCCCTCTGGCCGATGCCCATCACCCTGGATATTCCGCAAGCCTTGGCTGATCAGCTAGTGCTTGGGAGCGAGTTGGCCCTGCGGGATCCGGAAGGTCTCACATTAGCTGTGCTGATAGTTGATTCAATCTACCAACCGGACCATCGGATTGAGGCGCAGCAGGTGTTTGGTACCCAGGACAAGGCGCACCCTGGTGTGGCGGCCTTATATCGTCAACATGCGTTCAACATCGGCGGAATCATAAAAAAAGTTGACTCGGTAACGCACTATGATTTTGCTGATTTACGTTTGTCACCTCTTCAAGTCAAGCGCGAGATAGCTCGTCGCGGCTGGAAGGCAGTCGTCGCCTTTCAAACCCGTAATCCAATGCATTGTGCCCATGTCGAACTGACCCTTCGCGCCATGAAACAGGCCGATGCGGCCTTGCTGCTACAGCCGGTGGTGGGACTGACCAAGCCGGACGATATCGATTACTACACCCGCGTCAGGTGTTACAAACATGCCTTGAAGTCTTATCCCGCCGATGCGGTCTTGCTGTCGTTACTGCCGCTGGCCATGCGCATGGGCGGTCCCCGCGAAGCCGTTTGGCATGCGCTGATTCGCAAGAACTTTGGCGCGACGCACTTTATCGTTGGGCGTGATCACGCCGGCCCTGGCAACGACAAGCACGGCAACGCGTTTTATCCCCCCTATGCCGCCCAGGAAATGGCATTGGCCCATGCGCAAGAAATCGGCCTGCAGATCCTGGCCTTCGAGGAAATGTTGTATCTCAAGGAGGAGCGACGTTATGCGCCAGCCTCAGAGGCACCCGCCGGCGCCACTGTCCTGAGCTTGTCGGGAACCGCCGTTCGGGAAAAGCTGGCCAGCGGCGCGGAAATCCCCGACTGGTTCAGTACGCCGGATATCGTCGCCGAACTGCGGCGCTCATATCGTCCGAAACAACAGCAAGGCTTTGTGCTCTTTTTTACCGGGCTGTCTGGCGCCGGCAAGTCGACGATTGCCAATGGCGTTGCCGTGCGACTGCGCGAAGACGGCAGACGCACCGTGAGTTTGCTGGATGGCGATGTGGTCCGTCATAGCCTCTCCAAGGGCCTCGGATTCTCGAGAGAGGACCGTGAGGCCAATGTCGAGCGTATTGGTTTTGTGGCGATCGAGATTGCCCGAGCCGGCGGCGTTGCAATATGCGCGTGTATCTCCCCCTATGCGAGCACGCGCCAGGTCTGTCGGGAGCTGGCCGCAACCCACAAGACGGCCTTTTTCGAAATATACATAGCGGCGGATCTGGAAGTTTGCGAACGGCGTGACCGAAAGGGTCTGTATGCCAAGGCGCGGGCCGGGAAGCTACCGGGGATGACCGGTATCGATGCCCCCTACGAAGCACCGCTTTATCCCGATCTACGAATTGACACGGCCTGCATGAGCGCGGCCCAGGCAGTAGAGTTGATCATTGCCACCCTGGTCGAACTGGACTATCTGCCCTCCTCTCTCCTTCATGAACCCTGAACCGCAACCGCCTTGAATACTTCCATCCACGCAGGTCGAGCCCGCTGTGTTCCCAAGGAGAACGATGTGACCGTCACCGACAAAGCTGTGTCCACTGGCAATGCGCGTCCGCGGCCGGTATTGATGATTCCGTTGCGACGCTGCGGCAGTCACGCACTGCGGCTACGCCTCAATCTCAATCCGCGGTTCTATTCACCTTATCCGTTGCACATCGCCGACTTTATGCCGATTGTCCCGCTGTACGGTGATATTGCCGATGACAACGCCTACTTTCGCATGGTGGTCGATATTGTCGGTCTGCAGGCCGCAAGCATCGTCAAATGGCCCGGTAGCGCTTTCGATCCGATCGACATTTTCGAGCGGGTTCGCCATGAGCCGCGCAGCGTACATCGAATTACCTGGGAGTTGCTGTTGTGCACCGCTGAACAGCAACAAGCACAGGTGGTGATGGACAAGTCGCTCGACGATGTGCACTACGCCCATGAACTCATGCAGCTTTTCCCAGACATGCGACTGCTCAATGTGGTCCGGGACCCACGGGCGCAGGTCGCCTCGATGAATCGCGCAATCATTCATGACTTCGATACCTTGATCAACGCCCGGACATGGGTGGCTGCGCATCGCGCGGCGCAATCCTTGATCGAGCGATACCCCGAGCGGGTATTGACCATACGCTATGAGGACTTTCTTCTTGATGAGGAAACCACGCTCCGGCAGATATGCAATTTCTTCGACATTGAGTTTCTCGATAAAATGCTGGATATCTCCGAGTCAAAGGAAGCTCGGCAGATCTCAAAAATGTCGGCGCTGTGGTCATCCAACTGTTTTTCGCCGATCACCAGCAACATTGATAAATTCAAGGGGCAGTTGAAACACCACGAAGTCGAAATGATCGAGACCCTGGCCAAGGAGTTCATGTTGCGATATGGCTATGAACCCATGACCGAGGCCAACTTTACATTTGACGCGCACATGTCGGTGGCTGCCACCGAACGCTCGGTCGAAGCCAAGGAACTGGCCTGGCGAGAGCTGGAACAGGAGAACTTCCAGGACTACATCCTGCGCCAGTACCGTGCGGATTACCTGGCCTCGGTGCGCAACCGGCTCGAACGCAGTCGATGAGGCTGCTCGCGGCGCCCGGAACCTCCCAGCCGGGCGATTGACTTGATCAGGGCATCCAGCGCAGCCAAGTGCCCGGCTTGGCTGTCCCCCCGCAAGCGCATTGGCCATTGCCAGGCTTTTGCAGCGATCCTCAAGCGGGATGTTATGCTGCCCAGTCAAATCAGCCGTCCACTGTACAAGCCTCCATTGAGAGCCCGTACGAATATCGGGTGGGTGGCTGAAACAAGCCCCTGATCACTGCGGAAGCCCCCATGGCAAACCAAGACATCACCTTCCTCGCCGACCCCGATGCGGAGTCCATCTCCTCCGATGTTGCCGGTTTCGGCGGCCTGCTGGTCTCCACCCAGATCCCCACCCGCGCCGACGGCAGCCTGGAGCTGGGCGACATCACCGTGCAAAGCGAATGCACCCTGCAGGCCCTCAAGGTCGCACTGGAGCGCGCCGGCAGTTCCATGGACCGGGTTCTGCACCTGACCATCTACCTCACCGACATCGCCGAGCGCCCCGCCTTCAACGAAGTCTACAAACGCTTTTTCGCCAAGCCCTGGCCAGTGCGCGCCGCAGTGGGCGTGGCGTCCCTGGCGGTCGAAGGCATGCGCGTGGAAGTGACCGCGATGGCCGCCAGGGGCTGAGTTCATGGCCCTGGTTGGCGGCCCCGCCCAGCGCGTGGTCGCCGACCGGCAGTATCCGGGTGCCGGTCAGGCGTTTCGCCGCTACAATGCACGCCTTGACCGTGAAGCCTGACTAAAAAAACATGTCCCTACCCAAGCATCACCTGGAATTGCTCAGCCCTGCCCGCGACGTTGCGATCGCCCGCGAGGCCATCCTGCATGGCGCCGACGCCGTGTACATCGGTGGCCCGAGCTTCGGCGCGCGCCACAACGCCTGCAACGAAGTGAGCGAGATCGCCGAGTTGGTGGAGTTCGCCCGGCGTTACCATGCCCGGGTGTTCACCACCATCAATACGATCCTGCACGACAACGAGCTGGAGCCGGCCCGCAAGCTGATCCATCAACTCTACGATGCCGGTGTCGACGCGCTGATCGTCCAGGACCTGGGGGTGATGGAGCTGGATATTCCGCCCATAGAACTGCACGCCAGCACCCAGACCGATATCCGCACCCTGGCACGGGCGAAGTTCCTCGACCAGGCCGGCTTCTCGCAACTGGTACTGGCCCGCGAGCTGAACCTGCAAGAGATCCGCGCCATCGCCGACGAGACCGAGGCGGCAATCGAGTTCTTCATTCACGGCGCGTTGTGCGTGGCATTCTCCGGTCAATGCAATATCTCCCACGCGCAGAACGGCCGCAGCGCCAACCGTGGCGACTGTTCCCAGGCCTGCCGCCTGCCCTACACCCTGAAAGACGACCAGGGCCGCGTGGTGGCCTTTGAGAAACACCTGCTGTCGATGAAGGACAACAACCAGAGCGCCAACATTCGCGCCCTGGTGGAGGCCGGCGTGCGCTCGTTCAAGATCGAGGGGCGCTACAAGGACATGGGCTATGTGAAGAACATCACCGCCTACTATCGCCAGCGCCTGGACGACGTTCTCGAAGACCGCCCGGACCTGGCACGCGCGTCCAGCGGCCGTACCGCGCACTTCTTCCTGCCCGATCCGGAAAAAACCTTCCATCGCGGCAGCACCGACTACTTTGTCAGCGATCGCAAGATCGACATTGGTGCCTTCGACACGCCAACCTTCACCGGCTTGCCGGTGGGAATGGTGGAGAAAGTCGGCAAGCGCGATATGCAGGTGGTGACCCATGAGCCGCTGTCCAATGGCGACGGGCTCAACGTCCAGGTCAAACGCGAGGTGGTGGGCTTCCGTGCCAACATCGCCGAGCCCAAGGGCGAATTCGAGGAAGATGGCGAGAAGCGCTACCGCTACCGCGTGGAGCCCAACGAGATGCCGGCCGGGTTGCACAGCCTGCGACCGAACCATCCGCTGAACCGCAACCTGGACCACAACTGGCAACAGGCCCTGCTCAAGACCTCCGCCGAGCGCCGGATCGGCCTGTGCTGGGCTGCTCGCCTGCGCGAGGAGCGCCTCGAACTGACCGCCACCAGCGAAGAAGGTGTCAGTGTCAGCGTCACCCTGGACGGTCCGTTCGGCCTCGCCAACAAACCGGAACAGGCCCTGGAACAACTGCAGGACCTGCTCGGGCAACTGGGCACCACCCAGTACCACGCCACGAATATCACGCTGGATGCACCGCAGGCGTATTTCATCCCCAATTCGCAGCTCAAGACCTTGCGCCGCGAAGTCATCGAAGCGCTGACCCTGGCCCGTATCGCCGCCCACCCTCGCGGTGTACGCAAGGCCGAGACCACGCCGCCACCGGTGTATCCGGAATCACACCTGTCGTTCCTGGCCAACGTCTACAACCAGAAGGCCCGCGACTTCTATCATCGTCACGGCGTCAAGCTGATCGACGCGGCCTTCGAGGCACACGAGGAGACCGGCGAAGTACCGGTGATGATCACCAAGCATTGCCTGCGCTTCTCCTTCAACCTTTGCCCCAAGCAGGCCAAGGGCGTCACCGGCGTGCGCACCAAGGTCGCGCCGATGCAACTGATACACGGTGACGAGGTGCTGACCCTGAAGTTCGACTGCAAGCCTTGCGAGATGCACGTGATCGGCAAGATCAAGGGGCATATCCTCGACCTGCCGCTGCCGGGTAGTGGCGTGCAGCAAATCGTCGGTCATATCAGTCCTGAAGATCTGCTCAAGACGATTCGCGCACCTCACTGAGTGCGTGAGCGCCTGACACAAGAACGGGGAGCCAAGGCTCCCCGTTTTCGGATATCTGCATCCTGCGGTGCTGGCCTGCGTCCTGCTCTGGCTGAGCAACGCCTACAAATTGCCAGCTACCGGCTTCAGTGCATGTCACCGTGCTCGGCCATGCTGTTCAGCGCCCGAGCCCGGGCCTTGACCTCGATCGACTCCTTGACGCCCTTGGCGTTTTCCACCACCAGCGTCAGCGGCACTTCATCGCCCTCCTTCACCTGCCCCGCCAGGTCGATCAGCATCACGTGATAGCCCTCGGGCTCGATGGCCACGGTCTTGCCGGCCGGCAGCGGCACGAAGTCCACCGGCTGCATGCTCATGACGTCGTTTTCCATCTTCGACTGGTGGATCTGCACAACCTTGGCCGCCGGCGATTTCGCCTCCAGCAGCTTGGCATTGTCACTGGCGGTGATCCGCATAAAGGCCCCCGTCGACGGTTGGCCGGGTACGGTGGCGCGCACCCAGGCGTCGTCCACGCGAGTTTCGGCCAAGGCCGGGACGCTCAGCAACGCGAGCAGGGCAAACATCGGGGTATTCAGGGGTTTCATGGCAGTGACCTTGTTGATTCGAGTATTCATCAGCAGACTTCCATCACCGTGAGCAGATCCTCTGCGCACTGTTTGGCCGATAGCGACGGCGACAGCCCCAGGCGCAGTTCGCCCCGTGTGTCATAGACGAAACTGCTCGCCGAATGGGACAGCGTGTAGGTCGAACCGCTGGGGATCTTCTCGTAGAACACCTTGAACTCCTTGGCGGTGGCGGCGGTTTCTTCCAGCGTGCCGTAGAGCGCGACAAAGCTCGGGTCGAAGGCTTTCACATAGGCGTCGAGCACCTTGGGCGTATCGCGCTCCGGGTCCAGGGTGATGAAAATCACCTGCAGGCGGTCGCCATCCACCCCCATCAGTTTCTTCGCCTGTACCGCCCTGGCCAGCGCGGTCGGGCAGACGGCCGGACACTGGGTGAAACCAAAAAACACCATCGGCATCAGGCCGCGGTAACTGGACAAGGTTTTGACGTTGCCCGCAGTGTCCTTCAGCTTGAAGGTCCGTCCGAGAATCTGGTCGCTCAGGTCCTTGCCGTATTTGTACGACAGGCGGCTGGAGCTGTCGCAACCGGTCAGCGCGCCGAGGCCGAGCAAGCCAAGGCCGGCAACGACCTGGCGGCGAGTCAGCAATTCATTCATGTTCTGTTGTCCTTCGTATGGAGCTGTGTCGCCGGCTGGCGCTGCCGATCAGATGCACAGTGAGGCGCATCCCGGATCCCGGGGCTTATCGGCAGCCGGCCGTTTCGACAAGAATCGGTGCGGAAAATCAGGCGTTGGCGCGAGGCGGCGCACGGGAACGGGCCCCCGGGAACACCGGGGCCGAGGTTTGCCCGGGGCTAAAGTGATTGTCTGCAAAACTGAGCGGGGTCAGTCCCAGGCGCGGCGCCAAGGCATGGGAGTCGCTCAGCGCCGGGTGCTGGAACAGCAGCGAGCAATAACCGCATTTTTCCCAGATCATCGTTCCGTGATGATCCGCCGGTGCGGCATCCTGCTGCATTGCCAGGCCCAGGCCGGGCACCGCGCCGCAGATATCCGTGCTCGCCGGGACGGCGCTGTGGGCCAGGCTGAGTCCCTGCCCGATCAGCGGGCCGACGAAGACCAGCAGCATGGCCAGCAGGCTGAGCCAGGCAGCGGCGCGGCGGCGTCTGGACGGTCGGAGGGACTGGATGGGTTTCATGGGCGCAGAATGTAACACCGTCATTGTGGTGGGTGGTGCGACAAAATGGCACATCGGCTGCCGCACCACCGGCTCAGCGGGTCACGCCAGCTTGACGTTCATGGTGATCCGCGCCGTGAACACCTGCACGCCCTCCGCGTCACGAATATCCACCGCCACGACCTTGTCGCCCGCCGTCGACCAGTCGACGGCACTGCCATCGGCCACGGCCTGCACGTCGGTCTTCGCCTTGGCCAGGTATTCAACGCTCATGCCCTTGGGAATCCAGCGCGCCCCCGCTGGAATCGACACATCGGTCATCACCCCGGCCGCCAGTTCCGCGGCGTTGCACAGGGCGATGGCGTGGACGGTGCCCAGGTGATTGGTGATTTCCCGACGAAACGGTACCAGAACCTGCGAATGCCCGGCGCGCAGCTCACTGATCAAGGGGCTGATGGTGCTGAAATAAGGGGCCATCTGACAGGCCATCTGACTGAATTTTTCCGGACCTACGCTGGTGAACATGTTCAGGAACTGGCTCATAGGGTGTACCTCTGTTGGGGAATGGACTGTTTACAGAATATTATTCTGTAAAAGAACAATATTCCGTTTGCGGAAAATCTGTCAAGCTCGCTCCCCTGTTTCATATGATTGCTGTCTTGCCACCGGACTTCAGGTTGTTGCTTCCATGGAAAACCTCGATCTTCTCGAACGCTGTTACCCGGGCCGTCGGGCCGAATTGAAACGCGCAATCCTCGCGCAGGCCCTGTCCAGCTTCAACGAGCATGGGATCGAAGCCACGACCATCGAAACCATTCGCGCCGAGTGCGACACCAGCGTGGGCGCGATCTATCACCATTTCGGCAACAAGGAAGGGCTGGTGGCGGCGCTGTTCTTCGCCGCACTGGAGGACCAGGCCGGGTTGCGTGAGCGCTACCTCTCGGCGGCCGCGACATTGCAGGAAGGGATCGAGGCGCTGGTGCACAGCTACGTCGACTGGGTCGACGCGCAACCACAATGGGCGCGGTTCCAGTTCCAGGCGCGGTTTGTCGTGGCCCGGGGACCTCACGCCAAGGAACTGGAGACCCGGAACAAGGCGCGTAACCGGCAGTTGCGCGATTGGCTGAGCGAGCCGACCCATGCCGACGGCCTCAAGAACGTTCCGGCCGAGCTGTTGCTGTCGTTGATCGTCGGACAGGCGGAGAACTACTGCCGGGCCTGGTTATCCGGGCGGGTCCAGAGTCGCCCCGCGACTTTCCGCACCGAACTGGCCGAAGCGGCCTGGCGCTCGCTGCAGATCTAGCCGGACAGTTCGATAAAGTGGCGGAAGGTAGCCGGAGTCGAACCTGCCCGGGAACGGATGCCGTCCCCAACCGGGTTTGAAGCCCGGCCGCGCCACCGGGCGCGATTACCTTCCTTGAAATCCGTATGACCAGCCGAGGCCTTGGGCACGCCGCTGAACCTGTGGGAGCCTGGCTTGCCAGCGAAGCTTTTAGCGGTCCTGCGACCTCCTGCGCTGCGGCGTCCCGACAAGCCGCCCCTTACAGGTTTTTCGGCCGGCGCAAGTCCGCCGGTTCGCTTCGGGCCAGTGCATTGTCGGCGCGAATGAAACGCAAGTTGCCGACACGCCGGGTCAGGCCGATACGATCGAAAAACTCCAGTATCTGAATGCAGCGTTTACGGCCCAAGCCCAGCCGGTCACGAAAGGCAATCACCTTTACCGTCGGATTATCCGCCGCCAATTGCACCAGCATAGCCGCCAATTGCCGGACCGCCGCCGCCGTGTAAAAACGGTCGTGGACCACCTGGTAGACCTGCCCCAGCCTGGCCAGTTTGCGCAGCAGCAAGCGCACGCTGACTTCATCCGTCCCGGTCGACGCCGCCAGGCTGCGTACCCACGGAGGATCGATTGCGCCCTGCTCCAGCAGCGGTTGCAATTGTTGCCACAAGCCCTCGTCCTCTTCGCTCAAACGCACCTGATGATCAGGCAAATGCAGCCAGGGTCCGCTTGCGACAATCGAGGTATCGTCGAGCAATGTCTCCAGCAGGCTGATAAACGCCGGTCGTTCCAGCGCCAGGGCGGCGAAGCGCCGCAAGCGATCACGGTCCGGGCCCAACTGGTCGGGCTCCAGGTTGTGAAAGCGCGCCAGTTGCGCGAGCAAGGCGTCTTTCTGGGCTTGCCAGCCCTCACCGCTGAACAGCCGCGAACCTTGTCGCGTGTTGATCACACAGATATCGGCGGGCAGCTTCCAACTGTCGCGCGGGCGATTGAACTGGCGCTCCAGCCGTTGCGGATCAACACCGCCAGCACTGCCAGCGAGTAATGTCGGCAGTACCGTCTCAAGGCTCTGCGCCTGCGCCAAGGCCTGCAACTGCGCCAGACGTTGCGGACTGCGCCGCTGGCGAGCCGGTGCAAAGGGATCCAGCACCCGGCCGCCACCGAGGGTTCGCTGTGCGCTTTGATCGCGCAACACCAGGCGGTCACCGTACACGGCCTGCAAGGGCGCATGACTCAGCAATTGGGCAAACGCCCGTGCTCCCGGCGCCAACTGCGTGGTATCGAGCAAGGCCACCCGGCCCAGTACATCCTGGGTGCCCAAATGAATATGGACCGGGCTGAAGTGTTCGAACTGGCGGGTTTCGCTGGGGAGCAGTTGCAGCTCGATATCCAGCCGCTGGGTCGGGGCATGCAGCCACTCGGCCTGTAGCCAGTGACCGCGCTGAATCTGTTCGAGCGCCAGGCGCTCGGCGCTCAGGTTCAGCGCAACCCGCTGTCCGGCAAACGCCGTGGCTTCCGGCTGGTTCTGAGCATGCAGACCGCGGACCCGCACGGATTTGCCCGTGGGGCCCAACGCCAGCACCTCACCGCTGCTGACATGGCCGGACAAGGCCGTGCCGGTGACCACAATGCCGCTTCCAGGCACATTGAACGCCCGATCGATCGCCAGGCGAAAACCACCTTCGTCACTGCGTCGGCGGACCTCGCCCTGAGCTTCTAGCAAGGCCTGGCGCAGTGTCTCGATGCCCTCGCCGCTGACACTGGAAACCTCGACCAGCGGCGCCTGGGCATAGGGCCCGGACGCCAGCAATACCTGGATCTCGCCACGCGCCTGGGCTCTGCGTGCCGGCTCGACCCGGTCGCACTTGCTGAGCACCACCAGCGCCCGGGGAATGCCCAGCAACTCGACGATCGCCAGGTGCTCGCGGGTCTGCGGCATCACCCCGTCATCGGCGGCCACCACCAGCAACACCAGATCGATGCCCTGGGCGCCGGCCAGCATGTTATGGATAAACCGCTCATGGCCGGGTACATCGATAAATCCGGTCAGCGCGGCGCCGGGCTCCAGCGGCGCATAGAGATACCCCAGGTCGATGGTGATACCACGTTCCCGCTCCTCCCGGCGCTTGTCGCCGGCCTGGCCGGTCAGCGCCTGGAGCAGACGGGTCTTGCCATGGTCGATATGCCCTGCCGTACCGACGATCACCCCGCCCGACTCCCCTGCCGCGCAGTTTCTGGAGCCCCGGCCGCCCCGCTCTGCGGAATCGCTGTCGAACGGCTTTTCGTAGGAGCACGCTTGCTCGCGATGAACGATGACGCGGTCCCAGGGCTTATCCCCCCAAGCTGCGCCACCCAGGCTGCCTCATCGTCCAACTGACGCAGATCCAGCCACAGAGCGTCATCGTCAATGCGCCCCAACACCGGAATCGGCAAGCCCCGCAACATCGCCTCCAGTCCATGCAGGCTGCGCCCGCGCAGACGTTTCGAGGTATTCGCCCGCAGGCACAAAGCCGCGCTGGGTAACCGCGCCACCGGCTGGCTACCGCTGCCGATCATGCCCAGCGCCAGTACTGCCGAGACGTTCCAGCCCTCCCCCAATACACCGGCCAACAGCGGGCGCAGGCGTTCAGCCTGGGCGAGAATCTCGGCCTGGGGCCGGGTCAGCAAACGCAGGCTGGGCAGGCGTTCGGCCAGTCGCTCCGGATTGCGATACAGCCCCAGCACCGCTTCCAGCGCCGCGAGGGTCAGCTTGTCGACCCGCAGCGCCCGTTTCAGCGGGTTCTTCTTGATCTTCGCGATCAGGTCCTTGCACCCGACAATCAAGCCGGCCTGGGGGCCGCCGAGCAACTTGTCACCGCTGAAGGTAACGATATCGGCGCCGTCCTCCAGGGCCTGACGCACCGTGGGCTCGGCGGGCAGTCCCCAGCGGGTGAGGTCGAGCAGGCTGCCGCTGCCCAGGTCCTCGAGTAACGGCAAGCCATGCCGATGGGCAATTTGTGCCAACTCGGCGGTGGACACCTGGGCGGTGAAACCCTGGATGTGGTAGTTGCTGGCATGCACGCGCATCAACAGGCCGCTGCGTGGATTGATGGCCGCCTCGTAGTCACGGGCATGGGTACGATTGGTGGTGCCCACCTCATGCAGGCGGACACCGGCGCGGGCCATGATATCGGGAATCCGAAAGGCCCCGCCGATCTCGATCAGCTCGCCCCGGGAAATAATGCCTTCCTTGCGTTGCCCGAGGCTGTTGAGGGCCAACAGCACGGCGGCGGCATTGTTGTTGACCACAGTGACGGCTTCGGCGCCGGTCAGTTCGCGAATCAGGCCCTCGATCAGATCGTCACGGTCGCCGCGCTTGCCGCTGTGCAGGTCGAATTCGAGGTTGAGCGGGTAACGGGCGGCCATTTGCACGGCTTCTATGGCCTCTTCGGGCAGCAGTGCCCGACCGAGGTTGGTGTGCAGCACTGTGCCGGTGAGGTTGAACACCCGTCGCACCCGGCTGCGGTGCTGGTTGAACAGGCGTTCGCCGGCCCGGCCGGCGAGGACCGACGGGGTCAACTCGGTGGCCGTGAGTCGGCCCGAGCGAACTGCTTCACGCAGTTCATCGAGCAAATGCCGCAGGGTCGCCAGCAAGGCATCGCGACCGTAGCGCTCGGCCAGGGGCTGGCAAGCAGGGTCGCGCAACAGGCTATCAATGGAAGGCAGGCGTGGCGGAACGGCGGCAAGGCTTGAGGACATCAGCGGTTTCCTGAAGACGCGATGCGGAAACCTCAGTGTAGACGCCTCCCTCGCTCCTTGAGGGATGGCCACGACTTTGTGGCAGTCGGCTTGCCGGCGATGGCGTTCGGAAGGGCAACGCAAGGCTCAAGGGCCTCATCGCTGGCAAGCCAGCTCCTACAGGGGGAATTCAATCGCCCCCAGGGGCCAGCAACAGGTTCGGGGCCTGACGCAGGTAACCTTCCTGATCGAGACGGATATCCAGCGCCAGGCTGGCGATATCCGCCGACAGCGCCTCGGCCTCGGCGTCTTCTTCCAGGTAGATCAGCTTGAGATAGCTATTGCAGCCGGGACAGATTTCCGCGCGCAACGGGGCATGGCCGGGCGCATGGCGGTCATCCCCCGGGCTCAGGTACTTGAGCCCCTTGCTCTGTTCGCAATAGATGCATTTGACCCGCACCACATGCCACTCGCAGGCGCACAAGGAACACACCAGGTAGCGCAGGCCGTTGAACTTGCCACGGTGACGGATCACCCCGGCCATGGCCGGCGAACCACAGGCCGGGCATTGGACCAGGCTGTCGCCGGGTTTCAGGGCCAGGTCCGGCACACTCAGCAACCAATGACTCCAGGCCGCCTGCAACGCGGCACCGAGAAACGGCACCAACGCCGCCGGCAACCCGGCGTACTGGCCCCCGAGCAAGGCCAGCGCCCAGACCTTGCGCTGACCGGCGCGGCTGTCCTGCAAGGTACTGATGGCCTGTCGCACGGCGGGGACGCTGCTGACGTAGCCCGACAACAGGGCATCCAGCCACGGCAGCCACAGGTCTTCGCGCACCAGGCTGTCGGCCGCCAGCGGTGGCAGGCCGTGTTCCAGGCACAGCCGCTGGTGCTCAGGATCGGGAGCCGCGGTAGCCGGCGGCTGATCCAGCAGTTGCTGCTGGACCCGGCAAAGCCCCGCGACCAGGCCGATGTACTCCGCCAGTGGATGCCCTACCGCCAATTGCTCCAGACGGGCTGCGCGCAGGGCGAACAGCGTCGGCGGCGGCCGGTGCAGAAACGGCGGCGAGCTGGCCGCGGCTTCGATCTGTCCAGGTTCCAATATCGTGCTCAAGTGCTTATCCCTTTTTCGCCGGCTCGGCGTGCGCGGCCTCGTCCCGGGTGACTTCGCGGTACCACAGCGCATGGTGCTTGCGCGCCCAGGCGCGACTGACCCAGCCATGCAGCATGGCCCCGACCGAACCCTTGATCCAGATGCCGGCATAGATATGCACGATGATACTCAACACCAGCACCAACGCCGCCAGGGCATGCAGCAACACCGCCAGGCGAATGCCGCCGATGCCGAAGTACTGGCTGAAATACGCTCGCCAGATCACCACCCCGCTGAACAGCAAGACCAGCATGCAGGCCAGCAGCGTCCAGAACAGCAGCTTCTGCCCGGGGTTGTACTTGCCGATCGGCGGCACGCCCTCCTCCTCGTTGCGGATCACCCGGTCCACCCGCTTGAGCCACAGGCGATCGTTGGCGATAAATAAGTTGGCCCGCCAGAAGCGGATCACCAGTCCGAGGAACAGCACGAACATCAGCAGGCCCATGAACGGATGCAGGATACGGGTCCAGGGACCGCCGCCGAACAACTGGCTGAGCCAGAACAGCGACGGGTGAAACAATGCCAGCCCCGACAGGCCGGCCATGAAGAACAGGATCGCCACCAGCCAGTGGTTGCTGCGCTGGTTGGCGGTATAACGCAGGATCGGCTTGTCGCTCATGGCCGTGGCTCCTCACCGGTTTTCGGATCAAAGACATGCACGCTCGGGTCGACCTGGTGGACGCTGCTATCGGGGGGCGCCGGATGCTCGTCCTCTTCCACCCGTTGCGGGCCGATGCGTACGTAGTGGAAAAAGCCCGCCAACACCGCCGCGCCCATCGCCAGCAGGCCCAGCGGCTTGCTGATGCCTTTCCACAACTCGACAAAGGGGCTGATGCTCGGCTGGTTCGGCAGGCCGGCGTACAGCGACGGCTGGTCGGCGTGGTGCAGCACGTACATCACATGGGTGCCACCGACCCCGGCCGGATCATACAAGCCGGCCTGGTCGAAACCGCGGGACTTGAGGTCGACGATGCGCTCGGCGGCATGCTCCTTCATGTCCTCCTTGCTGCCGAAGACAATCGCCCCGGTCGGGCAGGTTTTCACGCAGGCCGGCTCCAGGCCCACCGCCACCCGGTCCGAACACAGCGTGCACTTGTAGGCCTTGTGGTCCTTCTGCGAGATACGCGGTATGTCGAAGGGACAGCCGGTGATGCAATAACCGCAACCGATGCAATGGTCCTGGTTGAAGTCGACGATGCCATTGGCGTGCTTGATGATCGCCCCCGGGCTGGGGCAGGCCTTCAGGCAGCCGGGATCGGCGCAGTGCATGCAGCCGTCCTTGCGGATCAGCCACTCGAGGTTGCCGGCGGCATTTTCATGCTCGGTGAAGCGCATCAGCGTCCAGCTTTCAGCACTCAGGTCCTGGGGATTGTCGTAGGTCCCGTGGTTGTGGCCGACCTCGTCGCGCAGCTCGTTCCACTCCGAACACGCCACCTGGCAGGCCTTGCAGCCGATGCACTTGGTGGTGTCGATCAGTTTGGCGACTTCTTCCTGCTGGCGCACTGAGGGCGGCACGGTGGTGGTCGCCGAACGGGCAATGATGTCTTGGCTGGCCATCAGACTTTCTCCACGTTGACCAGGAACGACTTGGATTCCGGGGTCTGTGAATTACCATCGCCGAGGAACGGCACCAGGGTGTTGGTCAGGTAGCCGTGCCGCGCCACCCCGGTGAACCCCCAGTGCAGCGGGATGCCGATATGGTGCACGACCTGGTTGTTGACCTGCAGCGGCCGGATGCGCTTGGTGACCACCGCCACCGCCTCGATATGCCCGCGCTTGGAACTGACCCGCACCCGGTCGCCGGCGACGATACCCTTCTCCTTGGCCAGCACCTCGCCGATCTCGACGAACTGCTCGGGCTGGGCAATGGCGTTGAGCTTGCAGTGCTTGCTCCAGAAGTGGAAATGCTCGGTCAGCCGGTAGGTCGTGGCGGCATACGGGAAGTCCTTGGCCACGCCCAACGTGTCCCAGACCGAATCGAAGATCCGCGCCGCCGGATTGCTGGTGACCTTCTTGTTGTCCGGGTGCAGCGGATTGATGCCGATGGGTGTTTCAAACGGTTCGTAATGCTCCGGGAACGGCCCTTCGGCCATCTTGTCGACGGCAAAGAACCGCGCCACGCCCTCGGGGTTCATGATGAACGGATTCATCCCCGCTTCCGGCGGTACATCGGGTTTGTAGTCGGGCACGTCGGTGCCGGCCCAGGCCTTGCCGTTCCACCACACCAGGCGTTTTTCCGCCGACCAGGGCTTGCCCTGGGTGTCGGCGGACGCGCGGTTGTAGAGAATGCGCCGGTTCATCGGCCAGGCCCAGGCCCAGCCCAGGTGCTGTTTCATGCCGTAGGGATCGCTGTTGTCGCGCCGGGCCATCTGGTTGCCCTGCTCGGTCCAGCTACCGCAGAAGATCCAGCAACCCGAAGCGGTGCTGCCGTCGTCCTTGAGTTGGGCAAACCCGGCCAATTGCTGGCCGGCCTTGATTGTACTGCCGCTGGCGTCGGTGACATCCGCGCTGGCATAGCCGTTGATTTCCCGGGCCAGTTCCTCCGGTGAGGGTTCATCGGCGATCTTGTACGGCCAACTGAGCTTGAGGATCGGCTCGGCGAAAGCGCCACCATTGGTTTGGTAACGTTTGCGCAGGCGCAGGAACAACTCGCTCATGATCTTCACATCGGTACGGGCCTCCCCCGGTCCCTCGGCGCCTTTCCAATGCCATTGCAACCAGCGGCTGCTGTTGGTCAGCGAACCATCTTCCTCGGCGAAGCAGGTGGTGGGTAGACGGATCACCTCGGTCTGGATAGCGCCGCTATCGACGTCGTTGTAGGGCCCGGCGTTACGCCAGAACTCCGAGGTTTCGGTGGCCAGCGGGTCCATCACCACCAGCCACTTGAGCTTGCCCAGCGCCGCGGTGACCCGGTTCTTGTCGGGCAAGGCGGCAATCGGGTTGAAGCCCTGGCAGATATAGCCGTTGACCAGCCCGTGGCCCATCCGGTCGAACATGCGCAGGATGTCGTAGCCGGGGTTGTCGAGCTTGGGCAGCCAATCGTAGCCCCAGTGGTTCTCGGCCGTGGCATTGGCGCCATACCAGGCCTTCATCAGGCTGACATGGAACTTGCCGTAGTTCTGCCAGTAGGACAACTGGCCAGGACGCAAGGGCTTGAGGGCACGCTTGGCGATATAGGCGTCGTAGTCCTGTTCGGCATCGGAGGCCAGGGTCAGGTAGCCGGGCAGCGAGTTGGACAATAGCCCGAGGTCCGTCAGCCCCTGGATATTGGAGTGCCCGCGCAAGGCATTGACGCCGCCGCCGGGCATGCCGACGTTGCCCAGCAACAGCTGGACCATGGCGGCGCTACGAATGATCTGCGAGCCGATGGAGTGCTGGGTCCAGCCCAGGGCATAGAGAATCGTCATGGTCTTGCCCGGTAGCGAGCAGGTGGCGATCTCGTCCCAGATCTTGCGCATGGCATCCTGGGGCATGCCGCAGGTCTGGCTTGCCAGCTCCAGGCTGTAGCGGCTGTAGTGCCGCTTCATCAACTGGTAGACGCAGCGTTCGTGTTGCAGGCTCGGGTCGACCTTGGCGAAACCGTCCTCGCCCAGTTCGTAGCCCCACGAGGACTTGTCGGTATAGGTGCGGCTGGCCGCATCGTAGCCGCTGAACAGCCCGTCCTCGAAGCCGAAGCCGGCTTTGACGATAAACGACACATCGGTGTAATTGCGCACGTATTCGTGCTGGATCTTGTCCTCGCTCAGCAGGAAGTTGATCAGCCCGCCCATGAAGGCGATGTCGCTGCCGGTGCGGATCGGCGCGTAGTAGTCGGCCACCGAGGCGGTCCGGGTAAAACGCGGGTCGACCACGATCAGGCGTGCCTGGTTGTGGGCCTTGGCTTCGGTCACCCATTTGAAGCCGCAAGGATGCGCTTCAGCGGCGTTGCCGCCCATCACCAGGATCAGGTTCGCGTTGGCGATATCGGTCCAGGTGTTGGTCATGGCTCCACGGCCGTACGTCGGGGCAAGACTTGCCACCGTCGGGCCGTGTCAGACACGCGCCTGGTTGTCGAACCCGAGCATGCCCAGGCTGCGAATGACCTTGTGGGTCAGGTAACCGGCTTCATTGGACGCCGCCGAGGCGGCGAGAAAACCGCTGGTCAGCCAACGATTGACCGTTTGCCCCTGGGCGTTCTTCTCGATGAAGTTGGCGTCGCGGTCGGCCTTGAGCAGGTCGCTGACGCGGTCCAGTGCTTCATCCCAGGAAACCCGTGTCCATTCCTGGCTGCCCGGCTTGCGCACCTGCGGGTACTTGAGGCGGTCGGGACTGTGGATGAAGTCCAGCAGGCCGGCGCCTTTGGGGCACAGGGTGCCGCGATTGACCGGATGGTCGGCGTCGCCCTCGATATGGATGATGTTCTGCGCCACGTTCTTGGCGGTATCACCCTGGCTATACATGATCAGCCCGCAACCGACCGAGCAATACGGACAGGTGTTGCGGGTTTCATGGGTATGGGTGAGCTTGAAGTGGCGCACTTGCTCGGCGAAGACAGGCGTCGGGGCCATGCCCAACGCGGCCAGGCTCGAGCCCCCAAGGCCGATGGCGGCAACCTTGAAGAACTGACGACGGTTGAGATCCATCGTGTACTCCCGATCAGGTGAAGAACCCGGTCAGGTGCCGGGCCTTTGGAACGATCACGGTGGCGGCAGGATTGCCGTCAGTTTCACTCTAGCCAAGATTGGCAAGTGTGCGCGGTGACCTGATCATCGGTGCGCTTGGCGGTTACTTGCCGGCCAGCTTGGTCGCGACCGGGACGGCGTGCTGGCGGATCGAGCGCTGGGTCTGCAGCACGCGCTCCAGCGCCTGCTCCGCCTTACGGTCCTGCATCGGCGCATGAATGGCCGCCGAGACCAGGCTGATCAGCTTGGTCATGACTTCGGCATCCGTGGCCGGGCGCCCCAGGCTCATGGCCTGCATCAGGAAACGCAGTTCGGTCCCGGCAATCACCCCGGAAATCGCCTTGAGGGCGAATTGCAGGCGCACCCCGACTTCATTGCGCGGCATGTCCGGCAGCGCCAGGGCGAAAGCATTGAAGAAACGCTCGAAAACCGGCTGGTAATGCTCCTTGAGGTATTCCTGGATAAACGGTGAGGTATCGCTGTAGACCCGACCGAGGAAACGAATGAAGGAACGGCTTTCATCCCCGTCGCCGCTGCGCTCCAGGCCCATGGCCGGGGCGAACAGGACTCCCAGCAGGGTCTCGCAGTCCAGCGGACCGTCCGCTTGTTCCTCGCATTTGGCCAGCAACTCCAGGCGCTGTTCGTTGAGCGGCCCCAGGCGCTGCATGAGCAAGGCGGTCATCAGGGAGTCCTTGTCCCCGAAGTGGTAATTCACCGCGGCCAGGTTGACCTGGGCGCGCTCGGTGATCTGGCGCAATAACACGGCGTCGTAGCCGTATTTGATAAACAGTGCCTCCGTGGCATCCAGCAGTCGGGTCTTGGTGACATTGGGGGCACTGAGTTTCTTTGCGACCATATGTGAGAAACCTTAACAGGATAAAAAATTGACCGGACGAACAGCGTTTTAAAAATAAATTTGATTTTTTATACCTGTGAAAGCCTTTGAAAGCAAGCCTCTACGCCAGTCAACCTCGGTTATCGGGTGTTTGAAAACCATGCTGGCCGACCAATAAAGTGTATCCAATTGTCACAAACCCCACCTGGAAAGACCTCGGTTTTCCTTGAAGTAGACGGCTAGCGCCGACCCGAGATCACAGCTACTATTCAAACAATTATTTAAAATAAGAAAATAAACCCTGTGCTCGCCCCTGCCCCGAGAACCGCCTGAGCGTGCCCTGAAGCGCCCGGGCAGGTGGCTCCTGTCAGGTCGAGCCGGCCGGCGCGATCAGCAATGACAGACACGATTGCTCACGAAGGCTTCATCTCCCTGCAAGGCATCGGCAAGCGCTATCGTCTCGCCGAGCAAACACTCACTATTCTCGATAATGTCTCGCTGTCCATCGAGGTCGGCGAGAGTTGCGCCATTCTCGGCGCTTCCGGCTCGGGCAAAAGCACCCTGCTCAATATCCTTGGCCTGCTCGACCTGCCGGACGACGGTTACTATCGTTTTGCCGGCCATGACATCTTCCGCTCCAGCCCCGATCAGTTGGCGGCGATTCGCAACCGCCAGATCGGCTTCGTATTCCAGAGTTTCAACCTGCTGGCACGCCTCAGCGCCCTGGACAATGTCGCCCTGCCCTTGAGTTATCGCGGTATTCCCCGTGGCGAATCGCTGACGCGGGCCATGGCCATGCTCGAACAGGTCGGCCTGCGGGAGCGCGCGCACCATCGCCCCGCCGACCTCTCCGGCGGCCAGCGCCAACGGGTGGCGATTGCCCGGGCGCTGGTCGGCGAACCTTCGGTGATCCTCGCCGACGAGCCCACCGGCAACCTCGACAGCAGCACCGCGCGGGAAATCATGGACCTGCTGCTGGAGCTCAATCGCGTGCGCCAGGTCACGCTGATCATCGTCACCCACGACCCGCAGATCGCCCAGCGCCTGGGGCGGCAGATCCGGGTGCATAACGGTGTGATATGCGAGGCCAGCCCGGCATGAGCGTGCAGGTCGAGCAAAGTGCCAGCCAGTTGCTCCACGAGGCCTTTGTCAGCCTGAGGACATTGGGTAAACGCTCGCTCCTGGCCTTGCTCGGAATTGTCATCGGCAGCTCATCGGTGATCGCCCTGATCAATATCGGCCACAACGCCGCGCAGGAAGCCTCGGCGATCTTCAAGGACATGGGTACCGATACCCTGTCGGTACAGTTTCCCGGCAACGGCGATGCCCGCAGGCCGATGCCGGCGACCCTCGATGTGCCGTCGTTGAGCAAGGCCATACCGAGCCTGCTGTATATCGCCCCGATTACCCTGTCCAGCGGTGCGGTGGTGTTTCACGGCCAATCCACCAATGCCACCCTGGTGGGCAGCACCGCCCAGTTGATGGGCGCGACGCGCCTGCAACTGCGGGAAGGTCGCTTTATCTCCGACTTCGACCACAGCGAAACCTATGTCGTGGTCGGCCACAAGATCGCCCAGGCATTGAGCCGCCCCGGCGATCCGCTACGCCTGGGCGAGCGCATCCGCATCAACGATTACCTGTTCCAGGTGATCGGCATCGCTCGCAGCCAGCCACCGGCGATCCTGATTCCGATACAAGCCGACGATTCGTTGTTTCTGCCCCTTGAAGGCCTACGGCGGATCATCAGTGCACCGCAGATCAGCAATCTGATCGTGCGGGTCGCCGCCGGGCAGGACACCAATGCGGTCGCCGGGACCTTGACCGAGGTCTTGAAGCAGAGCCTCAGGGGCCGCGAGGTCGAGGTCCAGGTGCCGCAACAGATGATTGATGGCATGACCCGGCAAAGCCGGACCTTCGGTTACCTGCTGATGGCCCTGGGCGGTATCTCCCTGGTCGGCGGTGGCGTCGGGGTGATGAATGTGATGCTGATGAATGTCTCCGAACGCCGCCGGGAGATCGGCGTGCGCATGGCGCTGGGGGCGCGGCGCAAGGATATCCGCAACCTGTTTCTGCTCGAGGCGGTGACCCTGACCGCGCTCGGCGCGCTGTCGGGGGCGCTGGTCGGCATGGCCGCGGCCTACCTCTATGCGCGGATGTCCGGCTGGCAGTTTTCCCTGGCCCTGCTGTCCCTGCCATTGGGGGTCGGCAGCACCCTGCTGGTGGGCCTGTTTTTCGGTCTTTACCCGGCGATTTCGGCATCACGACTGCAACCGGTGGAGGCCCTGCGCGATGAATAGACCCCGGCCATGGATGGCCCTGCTGCTCGGCCTGGCGTGTGGCCCGGCGCCGGCCGCCGACAACCTGGTCGGCCTGCCCTCGGCCCCGAGCCTGCGTGGCCAGCAGGCCCGCGGCGTGCTGCTGAGCCAGCAGAACACCGACCTGACCCTGGGCGATGCGGTGTACCTGGGCTTGCGCAACAACCGCAGCATTCGCAGTGCCTACCTGCAACGTATCGCGCAGAAGTTCGACCTGCGGGTCTCCGAGGATGTGTTCAATCCCAAGCTGCTGATCAGCGGCACCTACCAGGCGAACCGCGGTTCCCAGGACAGTTCGCGCAACGCCAGCCTCTCGCCGACCACCAGCCTGCTCAGTGAGTACGGTACCCGCCTGAGCATGGCCTGGACCCGACAACTGAACAATGCCGATGTCGCCGGCCGTTATCGCAGCGACGGCCTCGACCTGGCGATCATTCAACCGTTGCTGCGCGGCGCCGGTTGGGATGTGACCACCGCACCGCTACGGGTGGCGCGGATCGCCGAGCAGGTCAACCGCCTGAACCTCAAGGCCAACGTCGCCCAGACCATCAGTGACATCATCAGCGCCTACCGGGAAATGCTCCGCTCCCAGGAGCAACTGAGCATTACCCAGGACGCCCTCAAGCGCGCCCGTGCCCTGCTGGACGTCAACAAGGCGCTGATCGCCGCGGGCCGCATGGCCGAGTTCGAGATCGTCCAGACCGAAGCCGATATCGCCACCCAGGAACTGGGTGTGGAGGAGGCGCGCAACCAGGTCGATATCAATCGCCTGTCGCTGTTGCGCCTGCTGGCCCTCGACCTGTCCACGCCGATCCACGCCACCGAGGCCCTGGAAGCCAACCGGGTCAATATCGACAAACAGGATGCCTTCCGGGTCGCCCAGGTCCAGCAGCCGGAGTACCTCGCGACCCTGCTCGGCAGCCAGCAGGCCGACTTGAACCTGGTGATCGCCAAGGACCAGGGGCGCTGGGATGTGTCGCTGGTCGCCGGGGCCAATCAGATCCGCGATCGCTACGACAATAACAACGGCAACGTCGGCAGCCGCCGTTGGGACAGCTACGCTGGCGTGCAGGTGCAGATCCCCATCGGCGACCTCAGTACCCGCCAGGCCGAGGTCCATGCCCGGGTCGATGTGGAAAATCAGCAGATCGTCCTGGCGGATGCCCGCCAGGCGCTGGAGCGCAGCGTCAATGACGTGGTGCGCGACCTGGGCACCCGCTGGCGGCAATACGAGATCGCCCAGCGTGCCGTCGACCTGTCCCGGCGCAAGCTGGATATCGAACGGGAAAAGCTCAGTGCCGGGCGCTCCAGCAACTTCCAGGTCCTGAGCTATGAAGGCGATCTGCGTAACGCCGAAAACGCCCGGCTCAACGCCCTGATTGCCTATCTGAACGCCCAGACCCAGTTGGATCTGACCCTGGGCATGACTCTGGAGAGCTGGGACATTGCGCTCAATGACTACTGACAGAACAACCCGCCGCCAACGCTGGTTGCAAGGCACCGCGGTGGCCCTGCTGATGGCCGCCGGCGCCGCGCTGCTCGGCTATCGGGCCCCCGCCGCCGACCCGCCGAAGGACGCCCGCTGGATACCCGTGCAGGTCGCGCCGCTGGTCCATCAGATCGGCCTGGTGGGCAAGATCGAGCCGCAGAAAACCATCACCTTGACCGCCCCCTTCGACGGCAATGTGCGTGCGGTACTCGCGGAACAGGGGCAACGGGTCGAAGCTGGGCAAACGCTGGTGCAGATGGACCCGGCGCTGCTGGAGATCCAACTGCGTGACGCCTTGTCCGCCCAGCTCAAGGCGCGCCGCGCGGTCCAGGAGTTGCAGGACTGGAACAACAGCCAGCAAGTGGCCCGTTCCCGGCGCTCACTCAGGGCCGCGGAAATGTCCGTGAGCAACAACGAGCGCAAGCTGCGCGAAAGCCAGGCCCTGTTCCAGCGCGGCATCATCGCCCGCAACGAACTGGACGATCTGCAACAGCAGTTGCAAAGCCAGCGCCTGGACCTGGTGGCGGCCCAGGGCGATCTGCAACAGGCGCTGGACCAGGGCAAGGGTGAATATCGCCAGATCGCCGATATGGAGCTGACCAATGCCACGGTCAAGTATGAAGCCTTGCGCACCCTGCTCGAGGGCAAGAATGTGCTGGCCCCCTTTGCCGGCATTGTCGTCCCGGCCCCGGGCGCGAACAACGCCCCCGGCTCGGCGAGCAACAGTTCCGGACCGGTGCAGAGCGGCAGCCGGGTCAGCCAGGGGCAGGTGTTGTTCGGCCTGGCCAATATCGAACAGTTGAAGATTGTCAGCAAGGTCTCGGAACTGGACATCAACCAACTGCACCAGGGCCAGAGTGTCGAGATACTGGGCGATGGTTTCGATGGTGTGCGGCTCGACGGTGCCGTCGACATCGTCAGCAGCCTGGCGCTGCCCAGCGATGCGCCCGGCGGCAGCGCGCAGTTCCCGGTCACGCTCACGGTACCGAAACTGAGCAAGGACCAGTTGCAACGGGTCCGCTTGGGCATGAGCGCCCGACTGACCATCATCACCTATCGCAACGACCAGGCGATCGTGCTGCCACCCGCGGCACTCCGGCATGTCGATAACGGCCTGGTGGTGGAATATCGTGAAGCCGTGGATCAGCCGGTCAAGCGCGTGACGGTCAGTACCGGCCAGGCCACTCCGGAAGGCGTCGAGGTGTTCGGTTTGCAGCCCGGGTTTGTGCGGTTGTTGGAGTGAAGCACCGATGCCGGTTGGCCCTGTTATGACATCCCACCCTTTCTGATGGAGCCTCCTGCTGTTCAAAGGAGTTCTACCTACACGCAGAGTGGGTTTCTGGAAAGCTCCTACGTATATATCCGTAAATATGACAGCTATTAAAATCCGCTCATAACTAGCACCCGGCCAAGCCTGCTTTAGACTAAAAAAGTCGAGTTTTTTACCCTGTGTTCTCTTTGCGCAGTGCACACTTTCTGTAGAGCAGCCGTCATGTCCAATGAAGATTGCGACCCGCCCTTGCCTTGCGCCGTCGAGGCGAACATTCCGGGCACCTCGGGTTCAAGTCCCGGCAACGGCGTCGCGTTGAACTCGGCGCCGCCCTTGATCAAGTTGATGGCTCTACGCAATGCCCTGGTGGCACTCAAGGGCCCGTTGTCCAACGAGCCCGGCTTTCGGCAGGTGATCGAAAGTGTACTGCTCAACAATGAGGTGCATGAACGGGTGCTGGGCAAGCGGGTTTGCGAAGCCACGAGCATCACTTCCTTCGGTCCCGGCCTACCCCTGCAACGGCGTCTTGAGATCTACCCCCAGGGCCTGGGCGAACGCCTTGACCAGCGGGCTGCGCGTCGTGTTGTGTCGCAGGATCAGATTGAAGGGGGTGTGATAGCTGACCCGCTCCGGCATCAACGCCCGCAATAAGCCCTTGGCCACCAGGGGGGCGGCATAGTGCTGCGGCAGGAAGCCGAGAAAACGTCCGGTCTGGACCAACATGGCGACGGCTTCCACCTGGGACGCCGAGGCGGAAAAACCGTCGTAGGTGACAAAGTCGAGTTTGTCGCGGTGAATCGCATAGCGATGGTTGACGAAGGCGTGCTCACGCAGCACCTCGACACTGTTGTGCGCGTCGTCCGAGTCGAACAACGGGTGGCCGATACCACAGTAAGCCTCGGCGCGTTCTTCATAGAGCGTGAAATAATCAAACTCTTCTCTTTTTTGATAAAGCGGTACGATTCCAGCGATATAACGTCCTTCTACCACGCCGCGTTCGACTTCATCCAACTGCGCCGCATGCAAGCGAAATCTTACTTTCGGCGACTCATCATGAATTTTCCGTAATGCTGCAACTAAAGGTGAATTAGCGTCGGAAATAGTGTTGTCCACGACGCCGACACTAAGGTCTCCGATCAGTTCATTTTGAGCAGAACTAAGCCGGTCCCGAAAGTTGTCGACCGAGGCGAACAAATCGATCGAGGCCTGATACACCAGGCTGCCTTCCTCGGTCAGGCAAAAACCCTCCCGACTGCGGGTACACAGGCGCATGCCAATGCGGATTTCCAGGTCGGAAATCTGCTTGCTGATGGCCGCGAGCCCCACATTCAGTTCATTCTGGGCCGCGCTGAAGCCTCCGGCCTCGACCACCGCCTTGAACACTTTGAGTAACTTGAAGTCCAGTCCACTGAGGGCCAGGGGCGCTCGGTGTCCGGGTTTCGGCGCCGGGTTTCCAGAATTGGAAAGCTGGGTTTCCATCATGCTTATTGACCTCGAACCACATATTCAACAGGCTTAGCTCCACAACAAAAACGTCGCCGGTCGATAATAATGAACACAGAAAACCAGGCTTGGCAACCACCGCTGTTTTTTGCAAATCAGCCACAAGTCGCTGATTGCAAGCGTTTAAAAGCCATTCTTTTGTACTTGTAGGTGCCAGCGGCATTGAGCGGCTGCTTCTACAAGGATTCGTAACTGCCCTCCTGATATTGCATGACCCTGCCCCTCCCCGGACGGCTGGCGGCGGTCCTGTGTCGAATCGATCATTTGCGTGAGGAAAACAACAATGGCTCAAGCCACCGAACGTCTCTGGGGTGCCCGGTTCAAGAGCGGCCCATCCGCCGCCCTGGCCGCCCTCTCCCGCTGCCCGGATCGCTATTTCCGCCTCACCCCCTATGACCTCGCCGGTTCCCGGGCCCATGCCCACGAACTGCAGCGGGCCGGCCTGCTCGATGAGCAGGAAACCCAACGCATGGTCGAGGCCCTGGACACCATCGGCGCGGATTTCCGCGCCGGCCGTGTCGCCCCGACCCTCGACGACGAGGACGTGCACACCTTCATCGAACGCCTGCTGACCGAGCGCCTCGGCGCCCTGGGCGGCAAGCTGCGGGCCGGGCGTTCGCGCAACGACCAGACCGCCAATGACCTGCGCCTGTTCCTGCGTGACCATGTGCGCACCCTGGCGGTGGAAGTCCTGGCCCTGCAACAGGCGCTGATCGAGCAGGCCGAGCAACATGTGCAGAGCATCTGCCCCGGTTTTACCCACTTGCAGCAGGCGCAGCCGATCGTCTTCGCCCACCATCTGCTGGCCCACGCCCAGGCGATGTTGCGTGACGTCCAGCGCCTGGTGGACTGGGATGCCCGCACCGCCCTGTCACCCTTGGGCGCGGCGGCCATGGCCGGTTCCGCCATCGCCCGCCAGCCGCAGCAATCGGCGCGGGAAATGGGCTACGACGGTGTCTGCGAAAACTCGATCGACGCGGTGGCCAGCCGCGACCATGTCGCCGAGTTCCTGTTTGTCGCCAGCATGCTCGGGATCAATATCTCGCGCCTGGCCGAGGAGTTCTGCCTGTGGTCGTCCCGGCAGTTCCGCTGGGTGGCGCTGGACGATGCCTACGCCACCGGCAGTTCGATCATGCCGCAGAAGAAAAACCCGGATATCGCCGAGCTGGCGCGGGGCAAGGCCGGTCGTCTGATCGGCAACCTGACCGGGCTGCTGTCGACCCTCAAGTCCTTGCCGCTGTCCTATAACCGCGATCTGAGCGAAGACAAGAACGGCGTGCTCGACAGCGTCGACACCCTGTTGCTGGTACTGCCGGCCATGGCCGGGATGGTCGCGACCATGACCGTCAATGTCGAGGAACTGCGGCGCCAGGCGCCCCTCGGGTTTACCTTGGCCACCGAAGTCGCCGACTGGCTGGCGGTGCGCGGCGTGCCCTTCAAGGAGGCCCATGAAATCACCGGTGCGCTGGTCAAGGCCTGCGAAGCCGGCGACCTGGAACTCTGGGAAGCGAGCCCGGCGCTGCTGGCCGAGATCGATCCGCGCCTGACGCCAGAAGTGCGTGACTGCCTGACCCTGGAAGCCGCCATCGCCGCCCGCAGCGGTTGGGGCGGGACGGCGCCGGCGCAAGTACGCGAACAGATCGCCCGGCTGAAAGTCGCACTCGAAGCACAGCGCCAATGGGCCGCCGAATATGCCGGCCTGCGTGTGTAACAAGGCTTAGAAAAAACCGAAATACCTGTCGGAGCGGAGCTTGCCCGCGAAAGGGCCCTCAAGTCCGCCAAAAACTTCGCCGGCAAGCTCCGCTCCCACACCAGAAACAAAGGCGGCGCCCCGGGTGCCGCGTACGGAGAAACACCATGAGCCAATCCCAGGCAGAACGCTTGCTCGCCGAGCGCAAACTGGCCGAGAACCAGTTCGATATCACCCAGTACGAACACGTACCGCGGCGCTATTACGGACGTATTTTCTTCGCCACCCTGATCGTCGTCGCCCTGGTCGGGCTGGTCCGGGCCTTTGCCCAGGGCCAGATCGAATGGTCCTATATCGGTCAGTTCCTGACCGCCAAGGCGATCCTCACCGGCCTGTTGAACACCATCATCATGGCGATCCTGGCCATGGCCCTGGGGGTGGTATTCGGAGTGATCACGGCAATCATGCGCATGTCGGCCAACCCGATCCTGCGCTACGTGGCGATCACCTACACCTGGCTGTTCCGCGGCACGCCGCTGATTCTCCAGTTGCTGCTGTGGTTCAACCTGGCGCTGATCTTCCCCAGCATCGGGATTCCCGGGCTGTTCCAGCTCGATACCGTCAGCCTGATGACGCCTTTCGTCGCCGCGTTGCTGGGGCTGTCGATCAACCAGGGCGCCTACACCGCCGAAGTGGTCCGCGCCGGCCTGCTGTCGGTGGATACCGGCCAGTATGAGGCCGCCAAGTCCATCGGTATGCCGCAGTTGCAAGCCCTGCGCCGGATCATCCTGCCCCAGGCCATGCGCATCATCATCCCGCCGGTAGGCAACGAGTTTATCGGCATGGTCAAGATGACCAGCCTGGCGAGCGTGATCCAGTACTCGGAACTGCTCTACAACGCCCAGAACATCTACTACGCCAACGCCCGAGTGATGGAGCTGCTGATCGTCGCCGGGATCTGGTACCTGGTCGCCGTTACCGTGCTCTCCTTCGGCCAGAGCCGCCTGGAACGACGTTTTGCCCGCGGCGCCGGCAAGCGCTCGTAAGTGTCCTGGAGAATTCGAACATGAGAAGCATCATCAAGGCTGTCAGCCTGCACAAATACTACGACGCCTTCCACGCCCTCAAGGACGTCAACATCGAAGTCGAGCAAGGCGAAGTGCTGTGCATCATCGGCCCCTCCGGCTCCGGCAAAAGCACCCTGCTGCGCTGCGTCAACCAGCTGGAAAAGATCGACAAGGGCGGCCTCTGGGTCGACGGCGAACTGGTGGGTTACCGCATCGCCGGGAACAAGCTGCATGAACTCAACGAAGCGCAGATCGCCCGCCAGCGACTGGCCACCGGCATGGTGTTCCAGCGCTTCAACCTGTTTCCGCACATGACCGTGCTGGAAAACATCATCGAAGGTCCGGTCCAGGTGCTCAAGCGCTCGCCCAAGGAGTCGGTCGAGGAGGCCCTGGAGTTGCTGGCCCGGGTCGGCCTGGCGCACAAGCGCGACAGCTATCCGATCGAGCTGTCGGGCGGCCAGCAGCAACGGGTGGCCATCGCCCGGGCCCTGGCGATGCGGCCCAAGCTGATGCTGTTCGATGAACCCACTTCGGCACTCGACCCGGAATTGGTCGCAGAGGTGCTGTCGGTGATGCGCGACCTGGCGCAGACCGGCATGACCATGATCGTCGTCACCCATGAACTGGGCTTCGCGCGCGAAGTCTCGAACCGCATGGTGTTCATGGATGGCGGCCAGATCGTGGAGGAAGGAAGCCCCGAAGAACTTCTAATAAGTCCACAAAACCCGCGCACCCAAAGCTTCATTTCTGCCGTTCGAACCTAGGTTCCGCTGAGCCTTCACAACATTCATAAGAGAACGACCATGAAGAATTTCGTCATTCCCGCAGTACTCGCCGGCCTCATGGCCTCCAGCTTTACCTGGGCCGCCGAATTGCCCGCCAGCATCAAGGCCAAGGGCGAGATCGTCGCCGCGATCATGCCCAACTACCCGCCGATGGACTTCAAGGACCCGGCCAGCAACGAACTCACCGGTGTCGACTTCGACCTGGGTAATGCCCTGGCGCAGCATATGGGCGTGAAAATGAAGTGGCAGGAAACCTCCTTCGAACAGATGATCAACGCCCTGACTACCAAACGCGTGGACATCGTGCTCTCGGGCATGACCGACACCGCCGAGCGCCAAAAGGCCGTGGATTTCGTCGATTACTTCACCAGCGGTTCGCAGTTCTACACCCTGGAGAAGAACAAGGATATCAACGAGATGACCGATATCTGCGGCAAGACCGCCGGTACCAGCCGGCGCACCACCTTCCCGGCGGAAATCGCCGCCTGGAGCAGCGCGCACTGCCCGGCTGACAAGCAGATCAAGGTGATCGGTACCGAAGGTTCGGCCGATGCCCGGGCGCAGCTGCGCCAGAGCCGCATCAATGTTGCCGTGCAAGGCAGCGAGACCCTGCCGTACCTCGCGGCCCAGGAAAAGAACACCTTCAAGATCATCGGCACACCGATGGTGGTGCAGTTCACCGGGATCGGCGTGAGCAAGGAGAATCAGCAGCTGCGTGACGCTATCCAGGCGGCCCTGCAAGGCATGATCGCCGACGGCAGCTACCAGGCCATCCTGAAGAAATGGGACCTTTCGGTCGGTGCCGTCGATAACATCGCCGTCAACAAGGGCCAGTAAACGGGAGCCGCCACTCATGTCCTCGACCCCGACCTGGCCGGATGGGCACAAAGCCTGCCTGGCCCTGGCGTTCGACCTCGACGGTCCCACCGGTGACGCCATGCTCGATGGCTCGATCTGGCACAAGCCCGATTACTTCGGTTTTGGCGGTTACGGTCCGTATCGAGCGTTGCCGCGGATTCTCGACCTGCTCGACGAGTTTCGCCTGCCGACCACCTTCTTCGTCCCGGCCTGGGTTGTGGAAAACTGGCCGCGGCAATGCCAGGCGATTGTCGAACGCGGACATGAAGTGGCCTACCACGGCTACAAACACGAATCCTTTTACGCCCTGACGCTGGACCAGCAGCGGGACGTGATGAACAAATGCCGCGAGGTGTTCTGGCAACACCTGAACATCCGCGCCGAAGGCTTTCGCACGCCCTCCGGCGACTGGCGCGCGGAAACCCCGGCGATGCTGGTGGAAGCCGGGGTGACCTACTCCAGCAGCATGCGCGGCGACGACCGGCCCTACCTGGTACAGGTACCCGGGCATGCGCAACCCCTGGTGGAAATCCCCGGCCGCTGGGAAATGGATGACTACGCCTCCATCGCCTACACCCGCGAGCCGAATTTTCCGTCCGGACTGGACCGCACCGCCAGCTATGCGCTGACCCTGGACAACTGGTGCCGCGAATTCGATGGCGCCGTTGCCGAAGGCCTGTGCCTGACCACCCTGTTCCACCCCAAGATCAGCGGCAAGCCGGGGCGCATCCTGTTGCTGGAGCGGCTCTTCGAACATATGCGCGAACGCGATGACGTCTGGTTTGCCACCTGCCGCGACGTCGCCCATTGGTGGCTGAAGGAGCATCATCATGGCTGAGTTCCAGCGTCCCGCATTCCATAGCCCATGGCCTGCGCCTTATCGCTGCGCGGTGATCATTACCGTTGATTACAACGACATACACGGCATTCTTACCCAAGCACCTGAGGTCGCCGGGCGCGACAAGAGCCTGTCGGTCTGGCGCTATGGCAGCCAGCGCGGGGTCGAACGCCTACTCGGACTGTTCGACGAATTGGGCGTCCGCAGCAGCTGGTGCATCCCGGGCATCGTCGCCGAGGAGCAGCCGGCGCATATTCAGGCGATCCAGGCCGGCGGCCATGAAATCGCCTGTGCCGGCTACCGCCACCAGAACTACGACCGCCTGACCCTCGATGAGCAGAGAGCCGCGCTCAAGCAAGGCTGCCAGGCCCTGGCGGCACTGACGGGCGAGCGACCGAAAGGGTTCCGGATTCCGGCCGGCAACTGGCTGCCGGGATTCACCGAGGCCTTGCACGACGAGGGCATCCTCTGGTCGTCCTCCTGGCGTGGCGACGACCTGCCCTTCGCCCATCCGACGGCGCCACAGGTGATCGAGCTACCGCTGCACTATGAGTTGGAGGACGAGCCCTACTTCGCCTTCAATCTCAGCCCGGCGGTACCGCCGGCACAGTCGCGGATCGCGTCCTACAGCCATACCCTGGGCAACCTGCAGGTGGACTTTGCCGGTTTCCATCGGTTCGGGCTGTGCTATGTCCTGCGCCTGCACCCGGAGGTCATCGCCACGCCGGGGCGCATCGGCGTGCTGCGGGAATTGCTCAAGGGGATCCAGCAACACGACGATGTATGGATTGCTACGGCTGCCGAAGTGGCCCAGTGGTGGAATGACAGCGCTCGCGCCATGACGGAGGACCACCCGGCGGCGGTCTATGAGCACCACTACCGCAAGTACCTGGCGTGATGTTGCAGCGTTCTTGAGGGCCTCTTCGCGGGCAAGCTTTTAGCGATCTTGAGTTCGTGCGGTGAAAGACCGAGACGTTTCTAAAACAAGGATATAAGCACCACCGTGGCCACCTACTCCCTCGTTATCCGTCGGCTGATGATCTGCTCCGTGACCATCGTCGTCAGCCGTGCCATTACCAGCCCGCTGCTGACCCTGTTCCTCAGCAAGAAACTCGGGCTGAACCAGCAGGACGTCGGTCTGCTGCTGGGGATCGCGGTATTTATCGCCACCTTGCTCTCGTTGTACGGCGGCTACATCATTGACCGCCTGGAAAAACGCCGGCTGATGATCCTGGCCATGCTTTCCAGCGGCATCGGCTTCACCCTGCTGACGTTCGCCCATGACCTGTACCTGACCACCCTGACCCTGGTGATCACCGAAACCGCTTCGGCGCTGTTTCTCATCGGCTCCAAGGCCATCATCAGCGAGAACCTGCCCATCGACCAGCGGGCCAGGGTCTTCTCCCTGCGCTACACCCTGACCAACGTCGGCTACGCCACCGGTCCGATGCTCGGCGTAGTGATCGCCGGGGTGCAACCCTTGGCGCCGTTCCTCATCGCCTCCGGCATCGCCTTTTGCAGCGTGTTCCTGATGCTCGGTATTGCGCCGAGTGCCCAGGCGTTGCTCGGCAAGCCACAAAGCTTCATCAAGACCCTGGTGACGTTGCGCAACGATCGGACCCTGATCCTGTTCACCGGCGGTAGCTTGCTCAGTACCATTGTCCATGGCCGCTACACCTTGTATCTGTCGCAATACCTGCTGGTGACCCACAGCAACCAGGACGCGCTGACCACGTTGTCAGCGATCCTGGCTTGCAACGCCATCAGCGTGATCCTGCTGCAATACCAGATCGGTCGTTTTCTCAAACGCGAGCAATTGCGCTACTGGATCGCCATCGGCACCAGCCTGTTTATCGTCGGGTTGATCGGTTTCAGTTTTGCGCAGAACCTGCTGAGCTGGTGCGTGGCGATGTTCATCTTCACCCTCGGGGAGATGATCATTTACCCGTCCGAATACCTGTTCGTCGACACCATCGCCCCGGAGGAGCTGCGCGGCAGTTACCTGGGGGCGCAGAACCTGGCGGCCCTGGGCGGTGCGTTGAGTCCGGTGATCTGCGGTTACCTGCTGATCCATACCGCGCCGGGGACGATGTTCTATGCCTTGAGCGGCCTCACCGCGCTTGGCGGCAGCCTGTGTTTTCTGGCCGGCCGCAGGGTGACTTCGTTACAGAAACAAGGGGGGGGCGGGTAGGTTTCTTGGTGCTCTTGAGGGCCTCTTCGCGGGCAAGCTCCGCTCCCACAGTCCGGGATAGCCACAAAGCTGCGGAACGCCCCGGGTACTGTGGAAGCGGTGCTTGCCCGCGAAGGCGTCGGTGAGCCCAACATCAAAGCCAAGCCAACTATCGATCAGCGCTTGGCGCTCAGATCGGTATTGCCATCCCAACCGCCGCCCATCGCCGCAATCAACTGGACGCTGGCGATCAACCGGCTCTGCAGCAGGCTCAACACGCTACGCTCGTTGGTCAGCGCCGTGGTCTGCACCGTGACCACATCCAGGTAAGTGATCAGGCCAGCCTTGTACTGGTTCTCTGTCAGGCGCAGGGATTCCCGGGCCGCGTCCAGCGCCTGGGCCCGCACCGTCGCCTCGTCCTCCATGACCTTGAGCTGGACCATGTAGTTTTCTACTTCACGGAAACCATCCAGCACGGTCTGGCGATACTTGGCCACGGTCTGGTCGTACACCGCCTCGGTACGATCCACTTCCGCCGAGCGCTGGCCACCGTCGAACAGCGTGGTGGCCAGTTTCGGGCCCACCGACCAGAAACGGTTCGGCAGGCTGATCCAGTTGGCATAGGTGCTGCTGCTGTAGCCGCCGGAGAGGCTCAAGGTGAAGTCCGGGTAGTACGCCGCCTTCGCCACGCCGATATTGGCGTTGGCCGCGATCACCGAACGTTCCGCCGAAGCGATGTCCGGGCGTCGCTCCAGCAGTTGCGACGGCACGCCCAACGGAATCGATGGCAAGGCCGGAACACTGCTGCTCGCCGCCAGCTGGAATTGCGCCGGCGGTTGTCCGATCAACACGGCAATGGCGTTTTCAAACTGGGCTCGTTGCCAGATCAGGTCGATCAGGTCGCCCTGGGCACTCTTGAGCTGGGTCTGCGCCTGGGCAATCGCCGACTTTCCGGAGACACCAAAGCGGTATTGGCTTTCGGTGTTCTTCAACGAACGTTCATAGGCCTGCACCGTCGATTCAAGCAGGCGCTTCTGTTCGTCGATCACCCGCAGTTGCAGGTAGTTCTGCACCAGGCTCGATTGCTGGCTCAGGCGCATGGCCGCGAGGTCGGCAAAGCTCGCCTGGGCACTGGCGTCATTGGCTTCCAGGCCACGGCGCAGCTTGCCCCAGATATCCGCTTCCCAACTCACCCCGAGTTGGGTGTTATAGGTGTCGACAATCCCGCTGGATGAACGGCTCAAGCTCGAGTTGCTGCTGCCGGTGCCCTGGCTGGAGCGGGTTTTCCCGGCACTCAGGTCAACGCTCGGAAAGAACGCCCCACGGGAGCTCTTGACCAGCGCCAGGGCCTGGCGGTACTGGGCCTCGGACTGCGCCACGGTCTGGTTGGCACTGTTGAGTTTTTCCACCAGGCCGTTGAGCGTCGGGTCGCCATACAGCTCCCACCAGGCGCCACGGGCCAGCGAGTCGCTGGGCTGGGCCTGACGCCAACCGGCGGCTTCCTTGTATTGCGCCGGCGCGGCGGCGTCCGGGCGCTTGTAGTCCGGGCCCACGGCGCAGGCACTGAGCATCAGCCCGCACAAGGCCAGGCTCAGCAGGCGTGAACCACGGGCGGTCTCCAGGCGTTGGGCGGCCAGCGGTACTTGGCATTGCGATCGGTCAGTCATAGCGGAGTTTCCAGAGCACCATCAGTGCGTACGCCACGCCATTTGTTGAAACGGTGGCGCAAACGGTCGAGATAAAGGTAAACCACCGGGGTGGTGTAAAGCGTCAGGACCTGGCTGAAGATCAGCCCGCCGATAATGGTCAGGCCCAGGGGCTGGCGCATTTCCGCGCCTTCGGCACTGCTCAGCAGCAGCGGCAAGGCGCCGAGGATCGCCGCCAGGGTGGTCATCAGGATCGGTCGCAGGCGCAGCAGGCAGGCTTGGCGAATCGATTCCAGCGGGTCGAGGTCCGAATGGCGTTCCAGTTGCAGCGCCAGGTCGATCATCAGGATCGCGTTCTTTTTCACCACGCCGATCAGCAGGAACAGGCCGAGCAGCGAGATCAGGCTGAACTCGCCGCCCAGCAGGTAGATGCTGAGCAAGGCGCCGACCCCGGCCGACGGCAGTGTCGAGAGGATGGTCAGCGGGTGGATATAGCTCTCGTAGAGAATCCCCAGTACCAGATACACCGCCACCAGCGCGCCGAGGATCATGAACGGCTGGCTTTTCTGGGTGGCGGCGAAGGCGTCGCTGGTGCCGGCCATCTTGGCGATCACCATTTCCGGCAAGCCGAGCTTGGCGATCGCCCGCTCGATGGCGGCGGTGCCCTGCTCCACGGTGACCCCGGGAGCCATGTCGAACGACAGGCTTTCGGAGGCGAATTGGCCCTCGTGATCGACCCGGTCGTCCTGCAGGCTGTTTTCATAATGGGCGATGGCCGACAACGGAATGCGTTGTCCGCTTGAACCGATCACCTTGACCTGATCGAGGGTTTCCGGCGACTGGGCATATTTCGGATTGATCTCCATCACCACCTGATACTGGTTCAGGCTGTCATAGATGGTCGAGATCTGCCGCTGGCTGTAGGCGTTGTTGAGCACCGTGGTGACGGTGTTCATGTCCACGCCCAGGCGCTTGGCGGTATCACGGTCGACTACCAGGGTGGTTTGCGGCGCCCCGCGCCCTTCGCGGGCATCGATGGCGGTCAGCTCCGGCAGGGCCTTGAGCGCCACGACCACTTTCGGGTACCACTCGCGCAAGGCGCCCAGGTCGTCGCTTTGCAGGATGTAGGAATACTGTGCGGTCTGTTGCTCGCGACCGCCACCGAATTGCAGGTCCTGGTCGGCCATCAGCATCAGTCGGGCCCCGGGTACCTTGGGCATTTCCGTGCGCAGGCGCTCGATGACGTTCTGCGCCGAGACATTGCGTTCCTTGATCGGCTTGAGGCGCACCAGCATGAAAGCGTTGTTGGTGCCGTTGTTACCGCCGATAAAGCCGGCCACGCTCTGCACCGCCGGGTCGGCCAGTACCGCCTTGCGGAAGATTTCCATCTTCGGCTGCATATTGCCGAACGACATGCCGTCGTCGCCGCGCACGAAACCTATCAGTTGCCCGGTGTCCTGCTGTGGCAGGAAGGTTTTCGGCACCACCACGTACAGGGCAACGTTCACCCCGATGGTGACGAACAGGCTGAGCAAGGTCAGGCGCTTGTGCCGCAGGACCCAGTCGAGGCTGACGGCGTAGGCCGCGATCATCCGTTCGTTGGCCGTTTCGCTCCAGCGTTGCAGGCGACTCGGCGTGCCCTGCTGGTGCGGCTTGAGCCAGCGCGCGCAGAGCATCGGCGTCAGGGTCAGGGACACCAGCAGCGAGACCAGGATCGAGGCCGCCAGGGTGATGGAGAACTCGCGGAACAGGCTGCCGATGATCCCACCGATGAACAGGATCGAGAGGAACACCACCACCAGCGACAGGTTCATCGACAGCAAGGTGAAGCCGACTTCCTTGGCCCCCAGGTAGGCGGCCTTCATCGGCGGGATGCCAGCGTCGATATGCCGGGAAATGTTCTCCAGCACCACGATGGCGTCGTCCACCACCAGCCCGGTGGCGAGGATCAGGGCCATCAGCGAGAGGTTGTTCAGCGAGAAACCATAGAGGTACATCACGGCAAAGGTGCCGACCAGCGACACCGGCACCGCCAGGGTCGGGATCAGCGAGGCGCGGAAGTTGCCGAGGAACAGGTACACCACCAGTACCACCAGGGCCACGGCGATCAGCAGGGTCATCTCGGCTTCGTGGAGCGTAGCCTTGATCACCGGTGAACGGTCCATGGCCAGGTTCAGCTTGACGCTGGTCGGCAACACCGCCTGCAAGGCCGGCAGTTGCGCCTTGATCTCGTTCACCGTCTCGATGATGTTGGCGCCAGCCTGGCGGTTGATCACCAGCAGGACCGCCTCGTCATTGTTGAAGAAACCGGCGTTGTAACGGTCCTCGACGCTGTCGCTGATCTTGGCCACATCCCCCAGGCGCAAGGCCGAACCGTTCTGGTAATGGATGATCAGCGGCTCGTAGTCCTTGGCTTTTTCCAACTGGTCGTTGGCCTGCACCTGCCAGTTGCGCCCGGCATCCTCCAGCGAACCCTTGGGCCGGCGCACGTTGGCGTTGGCAATGGTCGTGCGCACTTCGTCCAGGGCCACGCCGTACTGGTTGAGCGACTGCGGTTCGAGCTCGATCCGCACCGCCGGCAGCGAGCTGCCGCCGATCTGTACCTCGCCCACGCCCGGGACCTGGGACAGGCTCTGGGACAGGATGGTCGAGGCCAGGTCGTAGAGCTGGCCCTTCTGCAACACCTCGGAGGTCAGCGACAGCACCATGATCGGCGCCTGCGACGGATTGACCTTCTTGTAGGTGGGCATGCTGCGCATGCCGCTGGGCAGCAGGTTGCGCGAGGCATTGATCGCCGCCTGGACTTCCCGCGCCGCGCCGTTGATATCGCGGTTCAGGTCGAACTGCAGGATCACCCGCGTCGAGCCCTGGCTGGAGCGGCTGCTCATGGTGTTGATGCCGGGAATCACCCCGAAGGAGCGTTCCAGCGGCGTGGCGACGGTGGAGGCCATGACCTCCGGGCTCGCGCCGGGCAGGCTGGCCTGGACCACGATCACCGGGAAGTCCATCTGTGGCAGCGGTGAAACCGGCAGCAGGCCGAAACTCACGCCGCCCAGCAGGACAATCGCCAGGCTCAGCAGCATGGTGGCGACTGGCCGGCGAATGAACGGTCCCGACAGGTTCATGTGTCCACCTGCTCAAGCAGGCTCGAATGCCGCCCCCAGCGCCGTCCCAGGCGGTCGAAGTACAGGTAGATCACCGGCGTGGTGAACAACGTCAGCACCTGGCTGACCAGCAAGCCGCCGACCATCACCAGGCCCAGGGGTTGCCGCAGTTCGGCACCGGAGCCGGTGGCGAGCATCAACGGAATGGCGCCGAACAACGCCGCCAGGGTGGTCATCAGGATCGGCCGGAAACGCAACAGCGCCGCCTGGTAGATCGCCTGTTCCGGGGCCATGCCCTGGTTACGCTCGGCATCGAGGGCGAAGTCGATCATCATGATCGCGTTTTTCTTGACGATGCCTATCAGCAGGATGATACCGATAATGGCGATCATGCCCAGGTCGTTGCCGCTGAGGATCAACGCCAGCAAGGCGCCGACCGCCGCCGAGGGCAAGGTCGAGAGAATGGTCACCGGGTGGATATAACTCTCATAGAGCACCCCCAGCACGATGTACATGGTCACCACCGCCGCCAGGATCAGCAACAAGGTACTCGACAGCGATGCCTGGAAGGCTTCGGCCGCGCCCTGGAACTGGGTCTGCACGCCAATCGGCATGCCGATTTCCTGCTTCACCTGGTCGATGGCCTGCACTGCCTGCCCCAACGCCACGCCGGGTGCCAGGTTGAACGACATCATCACCGCCGGGAACTGGCCGATATGGGAGATGGCCAACTGCGCCTGGCGCTCCTCGACACGGGCCAGGCTGGACAGGCGCACCTGCCCGCCGCCGCTGGTCTTGACGTGAATCTGCTCAAGCGCCTGCGGCCCGATCCTCTCCCCGGCCTGGGCCTGCAGCACCACTCGGTACTGGCTGGCCTGGGTGTAGATGGTGGAAATCTGCCGCTGGCCAAAACCGTCATACAGCGCGTCGGTGATATCCGACACCGCCACGCCGAGGCGCGAAGCGGCGTCGCGGTCGATCACCAGGTAAACCTGCAAGCCCTTGTCCTGCAGGTCGCTGGCCACATCCGTCAGTTCCGCGCGCTGGGCCAGCGCGTCCACCAGCTTACCGCTCCATTCCGCCAACAGGTTGGCGTCCGGCGAGGACATGCTGAACTGGTACTGGGTGCGGCTGACCCGGTCTTCGATGGTCAGGTCCTGCACCGGTTGCATGTACAGGCGGATGCCCGACAGCTTGTCGACTTGCGGCTGCAGGCGGTTGATCACCTGGGTGGCGGTCAGGCTGCGCTGGTGGCGGGGCTTGAGGTTGATCAGCAGGCGGCCGCTGTTGAGCGTGGCATTGTCGCCATCCACGCCGATGTAGGACGACAGGCTTTCCACATCCGGGTCGGCCAGGATGACCTTGGCCAGTGCCTGTTGTCGTTGACTCATGGAAGCAAAGGACACCGACTGCGGCGCTTCGGAAATCCCCTGGATCACCCCGGTATCCTGTACCGGGAAGAAACCCTTGGGCACCATCATGTAGAGGAACACCGTCAGCGCGAGGGTCGCGACCGCGACCAGCAAGGTCAGCGGCTGGTGGTTGAGTACCCAGCGCAACTTGCGCGCATAGGCGTCGATCAACCAGTCGATCCAGGCACCGCTGGCCCGGTAGAAGCGGCCCTGCTCTTCAGGCTTGGGCTCGCGCTTGAGCAGCCGCGCGCACATCATCGGTGTCAGGGTCAGGGACACCACCAGGGAAATCAGGATGGCCACGGCCAGGGTGATGGCGAACTCGCGGAACAGCCGGCCGACCACATCAGCCATGAACAACAGCGGGATCAGTACCGCGATCAGCGACAGCGTCAGGGAAATCAGGGTGAAACCGATCTGCTTGGCACCCTTGAGCGCCGCCTGCATCGGGCTGTCGCCCTCCTCGATGAAGCGCGAAATGTTTTCCAGCATGACGATGGCATCGTCGACCACGAAGCCGGTGGCGATGGTCAGGGCCATCAGGGTCAGGTTGTTCACCGAAAAGCCCGCCAGGTACATCACGCCGAAGGTGCCGATCAGCGACAGCGGCACGGCGACCGACGGAATAATGGTGGCACTGGCCCGGCGCAGGAACAGGAATGTCACCATCACTACCAGGCCGATGGCGATCAACAGCTCGTGCTGCACATCCGTGACCGACGCACGGATGGTCTGGGTGCGGTCGGTCAGCACCTTGATCTCAATACCCGCCGGCAGGTTGTCGGTGATCGAAGGCAACAGCGCCTTGATCCGATCCACCACCTCGATGACGTTGGCCCCGGGTTGGCGCTGGATATTCAGCAGCACGGCCTGGTTTTCGTTGGCCCAGGCGGCGAGACGTTCGTTCTCGGCGCCGTCGACGATCTGCGCGACGTCCTTGAGCCGCAGCGGCGCGCCGTTCTTGTAGGCCAGGATCAGTTCGGCGTATTCCTTGGGCGAACGCAACTGGTCGTTGGCGTCGAGCATCGACACCCGGGTCGGACCGTCGAAGTTGCCCTTGGGCTGGTTGACGTTCGAGGCGCCGATCAGGGTGCGCACATCCGCCAGGTTCAGGCTATTGGCCGCCAGGGCCTCGGGATTGACCTTGATCCGCACCGCCTGGCGCTGACCGCCGGCGATGCTGACCATGCCGACGCCGCTGATCTGGGCGATCTTCTGCGCCATGCGGGTATCGACCAGGTCGTTGAGCTTGGGCAGCAGCATGGTTTTCGAGGTGATCGCCAGGGTCAGCACCGGGGTGTCCGCCGGGTTGACCTTGTTGTATACCGGTGGCGCCGGCAAATCCTTGGGCAACAGGTTGGTCGCGGCATTGATCGCCGCCTGGACCTGTTGCTCGGCGACATCCATATTGATGTCGAGGTTGAAGCGCAGGGTCAGGATCGAGGCGCCGCCGGAACTGGTGGAGGCCATCTGGGTCAGGCCGGGCATCTGCCCGAACTGGCGCTCCAGCGGCGCGGTGACCGCGCTGGTCATCACATCGGGACTCGCGCCCGGATAGAGGGTCATCACCCGAATGGTCGGATAGTCGACCTGTGGCAACGCCGATACCGGCAACAAGCGATAGGCGATGATGCCGACCAGGATAATGGCCAGCATGCTCAAGGTGGTCGCTACCGGGCGGAGAATGAACAGCCGCGAGAGATTCATGCGCCGACCTTTTTCGCCTTGCCGGTTTCAGCCGGTGCCTTGGCCGTCGAGCCGTCCTTCAACTGCCCGGCGGGCGCCTTGGGCACGTCCTGGGCGTCATTGACCACTTCCACCTCGCCGCCATCCTTCAAACGGTCGGTACCTTCCAGGACCACACGGTCGCCGACGGCCAGGCCGTCCTTGATCACCGTGACATTGCCGTCGCTGGCGCCGACTTTCAGCGCGCGGATCTTGACCTTCTTGTCGCCATCCATGACATAGACAAAGGTACCGTCATTGCCGAACTGAATCGCCGCGCTCGGCGCCAGCACCACGTTTTTCAGGGTGTCGGCGAGCAGGTGCACATTGACGAACTGGTTGGGGAACAGGCTCTGTTCGCGGTTCTCGTAAAGCGCCTTGAACTTGAGGGTGCCGGTGGTGATGTCGATCTGGTTGTCGATGCTCTGCAGTACACCGCTGGCCTGTTGTTTCAGGTCGCCACGGTCCCAGGCTTCGGCGGGCAGTTTTGCCCCGCTGCGAAAACGCGTGAGCACGGTGTCGAGGTTGTTTTCCGGCAAGGTGAAGGCCACGCTGATCGGCTGGGTCTGGGTGATCACCACCAGCGCCTGGCTGTCGTTCGCCGCCAGCAGGTTGCCGACGTCCAGTTGTCGCAGGCCCAGGCGTCCGGACAGTGGTGCACGGATCTTGGTGAATTCCAGATTGAGCTTGGCCGCATCGACCGCGCCCTGGTTGGTCTTGACCGTGCCCTGGTATTGCTGCACCAGGGCCTCGGCGGTGTCCAGGGTTTGCTTGGCGATGCTGTCTTCGGCGAACAGCCCGCGATAGCGCTGTAAATCAACCTGGGCGTTCTTCAACTGCGCCTGGCTTTGCAGGAGCGTGCCCTGGGCCTGGAGCAGGGCGCTTTCGTAGTTGCGCGGATCGATCTCGGCCAGTACGTCACCGACCTTGACCATCTGGCCTTCCTGGAAATGGATCTTGACCAGTTGCCCGGCTACCTGTGTACGCACATTGACCGTGTTGAGCGCGGTCACCGTCCCCAAGGCTTTGTAGTACACCGGGAAGTCCCCCGCCGTTGCCGGCGCCACCCGTACCGGCACGGGGCCGGTGGACGCCCCGAAGCCCGGACGCGCCATGCCCGACTTGCCCGTGTGCGCAGGCTTGTGTTGCGCGCCTGACGGCCAGAAATGCCAGCACAATACACCGATAACCAGCAGGATCAGCAGGCCGAACAGCCAGCGACGGGAAGAGTGGGAAACAGAAGATTGCATGGAGTGATCAACCATTGTGCGCGAGAACTTCTTTTTGGGGAGGCTGCAAGATAAGCACTGAATTGTTTCAGGCAAAGCGCCTTTACCGGCAATTTACCTTCGGATGACCTTCGTCAGGGTCTCGGTAAGACACTGAAGCACAAATAAAAACGGCCTGGACAGAGCCAGGCCGTGAATAATTGTAAACCACTTGTTTCAGAGCCGTTTATTTCAGAGCCGCGAGTGCTGCCTTGTAATCCGGTTCCTGGCCGATATCGGCCACCAGCTCGCTGTGCAGCACCTTGTCGTGGGCATCGAGTACCACCACGGCGCGGGTGGTCAGGCCCGCGAGGGGGCCGTCGGCGATTTCCACGCCGTAGTCGCGCATAAACTCGCGACCGCGCAGGGTCGACAGATTGACGACATTGTCCAGGCCTTCGGCAGCGCAAAAGCGCGCCTGGGCGAATGGCAGGTCAGCCGAGATACACAGCACCAACGTGTTTTCCAGCTGGTTGGCGCGCTCATTGAACTGGCGCACGGACTTGGCGCAGGTCGGCGTGTCGACACTGGGGAAGATATTCAATACCTTGCGCCGGCCGCCGAGGCTGTCCAGGCTGATATCGGAGAGGTCCCTGGCCACCAGGGAAAAGGCCGGGGCCTGGGAGCCGGGAAGCGGTAACTGTCCGTTGATCTGAACCGTTACGCCCCGGCGGGTAACTTGAGCCATGTGCTGGCCTCCTTGTAAACGCGAAATCACGTTTGGGGAGCCGGCTTGCCGGCGATGGCAGTGTCGCCTTCAGCGCAAACCGGCGCCCTGCCCTTACTTCAGGACAGCCAGGGCCGCTTCGTAGTTAGGCTCTTCGGCAATTTCCTTGACCAGCTCGCTGTGCAGCACCTTGTCATTCTCGTCCAGCACCACGACGGCACGGGCGGTCAGGCCGGCCAGCGGGCCGTCGGCGATTTCAACGCCATAGTCATGAATGAACTCGCGACCACGCAGGGTGGACAGGTTCAGGACGTTTTCCAGGCCTTCGGCGCCGCAGAAACGCGCCTGGGCGAACGGCAGGTCAGCGGAAATGCACAGCACCACGGTGTTGGCCAGTTCGTTGGCCTGGGCGTTGAACTTGCGCACCGAAGTCGCGCAGGTCGGGGTATCGACACTTGGGAAAATATTCAGCACTTTGCGCTTGCCGGCATAACTGCCCAGCGTGACATCAGCCAGGCCCGCGCCGACCAGGGAGAATGCTGGAGCCTTGTCGCCGGCCTGCGGCAGTTGACCGTTGACAGTAACCGGGTTGCCTTTGAGGGTGACTTGAGCCATGAGCTGAATCCTTCTAGATGGTTTCGGTGAAGAGGCCGGAGTTAAGCACGAGAACGCCACCCGACCTATGGGGAAGACAAAGTGTCACAGGATTTGCAGCCCGGCAAACCCCTCCCGGGATTTTTTTGTCGTGGGAATCCGCTCCTGTCCATGCCGGACGCTTCAGTGGTATTCGCGGGGAATCAGGCTCTGCAACTGCAAGGCAAGAAAGTCGGCATCGAACACATCGACGTCCGGATCCTTGAGACCGTTGGTCTTGCGCCATTGCCAATCGCCAGTACCCGGCACGCCCACCAGCGAAACGCTGCCATGCCGTGCCGCCATATGCCCCATGACCGCCAGGGAAATCGTGCCGCCGCTGCCCATTACCTCCGGGACGAACTCCATCATTTTCCCGGCGATGTGGATCGTCAGTTTCTGGGTCTTGAAGGTCGATGCCTCCACCGCCAGGTTAGGGCCAAAAGCCACATAGGCTTCGCGCTGCGTCTCCAGCAGGTTCGGGCTTTTTACCGGTTCCAGCCACTGTTCCATGCGGTCGAACAACTCGGCGATGCGCGCGGCCCAGTGCGCCGATTGTTTTTCGAACAGTTGCTTCTTGTGTGCTTCAGTATCGGCGTAGTGCCGAAGCATTTCCCCCAGTTGCTGTACACCATTCATTGGAGCGCTCCGTGGGTAAACCTGAATCGAAGGCTTGATCATGGCAGATCGCACCGCTGGGCGTGCGATTAACTCGAATGGGCCCCTGGTCGGTCATCTGATCCGGAGGCCCGTCTGGAGGCTCAGGCAGATCGGCGCAGCCGCGCCATGTTCAGAGTGTCCACCAGGGCACCGTCGCGAATCGCATAGTCACGCATCACCCCTTCGTCCACGAAACCGAACTTGCGGTACAGCCCCCGGGCGGCGGCGTTGTCGACATACACCGTCAGTTCGACACGCCGCAGGTTCATCCAGTTGTCCGCTACGTCCAGCACCGCGGCCAGCAGTTGCGAACCGACGCCTTTGCCCTGCCAGGCCGTCGCCACCCCCATGCCGATGCTGCCCGCATGGCTACGGCGTACCCGGGCGTACTGCTCCAGCGAGCAACTGCCGATGACCACGCCCTGATGCAGTGCCACCAGTGAGACCAGGCGTTCGTTGTCCTGGCGCTGGATCAGCCGCTGACGCCAGACTTCGCTGGACTGAAACGGCATCTGCAGCACCTGGCGGCACACGGCGGGTTCGTTGTAGAGCGCGGTTATGCCGTCGACATGGGCTTCGCGGAAACGCTCGATGACGATAGCGGGGGTTTCGGCAGGCATCGTTTTTTCATCCATAAAAATAACCAGGCCGACCAGTGTAGGGTGATTCGCGGCAAGCTGGCAAAGCCCGCTCCGGAAGCCAGGCTTGTGCTAGCGCAAGAGCGCCTCGCTCCTCAGCGCGACAGCATGAAGGTCTCGTACTCCAGGTCATCCAGCGCGGTCGACAAGCGCGCCAATCCCAGCAGCACGCACGCCAGCAGCGAAAAGGTGAACCCGTAACCGAAGAAACTCGGCCCCAGGTAGAGGCTGAGCAAGGTCAACGCGGCATTGAGCACGACGAACAACAGGCACAGTTCCAACACGATCGCCCGTTTGTCGAGGTAGAAAAACACGTTGAGAATCGCCATGAACACCACCTGGATGCTCACCCCGATCAGGTCGATGTAGAACAGCGGCAAGTAGTAGCTGGACATGCCCAGCCACTCCAGCAGGCGCGGGCCGAACAGGAACAGCAGGACCACCGTCAGCCCCTGGACCTTGCAGATTTCCAGCAGGCCCTGGCGAATCGAGAAGGTCATTTCGGCTTTCAACGAACCAATATGCCGCAAGGTCTCGCCATCACGCACCGCGCGGAACAGGCGGTCGTACCATTCGGCAAAGTCGGTTTCGATCCGCACCAGGAACACCGCCATCCCGGGAATGATCGCCAGGTAGGCGAGGAAGATCGGCAAGTCATAGAGAATCGAGGCACGCATCGGTCCGATCACCTGGCTCGAGGTGTCCGGGTTGAACCAGAAGATCAACTTGTCGATCCAGATCCCCAGGTTGTAGCAAAGCCCGGTGAGCAGCAGGCTGACAAATACCTGGCGCCGATCAAGGAAGTCGAAGGCCACCAGTTTCTCGGCGCGGTACTCACGCAGGATGTCATAGAGAAACAGGAACAGCAGTGTGCTGTGGCCGAGCAACAATGCCAGCAGCAAGCCTTCCATCCCCAGGTAACGCAGGAAGAACGCGCTGCCGACCATCAGCGCATAACCCGCCAGCATCACCAGCAGGATGCGGTTATAGGCCTTCATCCCGGAGAGGAAGATGATCACCAGCCACAGGTTGCAGAGCACCACGAAGTTGGCCAGCGTCAGCAGCCGGTAGACCAGCGGCTGGTCGAACAGCGTGGCCAACAGGATGATGCCCAGCAGCCCGGAGCCCAGGGTCACCAGCAGCAGCACGCCGACCAGGTTCGGCAGGATCTGCTCGTACTTGCGCTCGAACAGGCGGTCGGAGACGAAACGGGTGAAAAACAGCTGCAACCCGCCGGTGAGGATCAGCGACGTGGCCATCAGGTAGGTCACGGTGATCAGGAACTGGCGGATCAACACCTCCGGGATCACCAGCCCAAGGCTGATGACCCCCACCAGCATCACGCTGAGAATCGACAGGACCCAGGGGCCGGAACTGATCAGGCCCGCGTAGACATAGGCGTGCAGCGTCGCCGTGTAGGAGTCGCGCGAGAGAATCTTGCGCAGTTCGAAACCGATGCCGGCCATTTACACTCCCCCCATGGCAGCGTGATAAAGCGTGCGATAACGGTCGATCATCAAGGTCTCGCTGTAGTAACGGTGAACCCGCAGCAAACCGGCGGCCTGGGCCGATTTCCAGCGCTCTGGGCTGCGCAGCAGGTCGGTGATCGCCTGGGACGTGGCCTGCGGATCGGCGATCGCCACCACCTCCCCGGCCAGCCCGAGATCACGATCCGCCGCTACGCCGCCCTCGATCAGCTCGCGGCAGGAGCCGACGTCGCTGCTCACCACCGGCGTGCCGGCGGCCCAGGCTTCGAGAATCACCAGCGGCTGCGCCTCGCTGATCGAGGTCAGGACCATCAGGCCCAGTTGCGGCAGGATCTCCTGGATTTTCTGGAAGCCGAGGAACAGCACCTGTTTTTCCAGCCCCAGACTGGCCACCAGGCTGCGACACTCGGCGACGTATTCGGGGTCTTCCTCTTCCGGCCCGACGATCCAGCCCTCGACCTGCGGCATCACGCTGACCACCCCGCGCATGGCGCGCAGGAAGGTCTTCACATCCTTGATCGGCACGACCCGGCCGATCAGCCCGACCACCGGTGCGATCCCCGCGGCGCGGGCGTTTAGGGCCTGGGTCCAGAGTTCCAGGTTGATGCCGTTGGGGATCACCTGGGTACGCGCCGGCGGCGCGCCGTCCTTGATCTGCCGCTGGCGGTTGCCATCGTACAAGGCAATGATCTGGTCGGAGCTCTCGTACACCAGGTGGCCAATGCGTTCGAAGAAGCGCACCCAGAGCATGCGGATATAACCGGTCCCGGTAGCCATGCTGTCGTTGAGCGCCTGGTTGTTGCTTTCGGCGATCCAACTGGCCTGGGCCAGGTCGATCTTGCGTTCCTTGGTGTAGATCCCGTGCTCGCTCAACAGCAACTGGCAACCCCACAATTGCTTGAGGATGCAGCCCACAAGGCCGGCATAACCGGTGGAAATCGAGTGCAGGACCCGTGCTCGCGGCATCCGTCGGGCGGCATCGGCCAGCATCAACAGTGGCGACTGCATGGTGCGCAGGGTCCAGAAATAGTTGACGAAGGACGGATCGGCGCAATGCTGCTCGTAACCTTCGGTCAGCGCCTCCCAGCTGGGACGGCTATAGAGCACGTCGTCCAGGGTAATCCGCCCCTGGGCGAGGGCGTCGAGCACGCCAAAGCCCAGCTCGGCGGCGGGCTTCTCGGGGTTGTGCAGATAGCGGTAGAGATTGCTCAGCTCTTCGAGGGACGCGCTGTGCGCGACCCGCTTGCGCTGCGGATTGCGCCAGGCTTCCTCCAGGTACACCTCTTCGATATGCACCACGTTCGCCGGGATCTCATAGCGCCGCTGACCATAGGCTTCACGCTGGCCACCGATGAATAGCACCGAAAAGGTCAGTTGCGGCAGCCCGAGGATCAGTTGGTGAATCCAGCCGGACACACCACCCCGCACATAGGGCCAGGTACCTTCGAGCAACAGGCAGACATCGGCGATTGGCGTTGGGTTGGCGGGCTTTTTCATGTCCAGGTCCTTACCAGCCCGGCAAAGGGCGGACGTTGTTGCAACTCCGGCGGCAGGCTCTTCAATAGCCCGGGAATCTCGCGATAGCGTCCGCTTTCAAAGGCGATTTCAGCACTGAACGGCAGGACCTTGGCCGGGTCCATGCCCGCCTGCTCGGCCTGGCGCATATGCAGCCGCGCCTTATCGATATCGCCGCGCTCAAGGGCAATGCGCCCGGCCAGCAGCAGCAACTCACCGCCCTCGCCCGCTTTCAGCGCCAGCTCGGCATGCTCGCCGGCTTGGCCGAGGACGTGCTGCTGGACACTGCCCTGGGCCAGGCCCAGGTAGGCCAGCTCCCAGTACCAGCGGGCCAGCGTGGCGTGCAAGGCCGCGGCCTTCTGTGCGGACGCGCCAGGCAACTGCGCGAGGGAAGACTGGATACGCAGGTTGATGTCGCTTTCCTGCTTGTCGAGCATCGAATACGCCAGTAGTCGGACATCGTCACTCGGATCGCCCAGGGCCAGCTTGAGAATCGGCACCGCTTCCTTGCCCGGCATCCGTCGCGTGGCGAGCAGTGCCGCGAGGCGCTGGTCCGGGTCCGAGGCATGGCGCAACACATCCTGCAGGCCACTGTCGCCGAAGGTCGGCGAATGCAGCTGGGTCTGCGCCCGAAACGGCAGCTCGGGAATACCCACCGCCTGCCACATCTGCGTCTCGCGCTTGCGCGGCAGGTACAACGCCGGAAAGATCGCCGCGATCACTCCCACGGCACCGATCAGCGGCACAAAAAACGCCAGGCTGAAGATAAACAACGGGCTCCACGGCAGCGGCGCGCGATAACGCGGCGGCAGCAACAGCCACACCGCCGCGGTCAACAGGCCGCAGGCGATGCCATGGGTCATGGTGTACAGGAGCGCGATCTGCGGGTCGGGCAGGCGTGTCGTCAGACTGGCCCAGCTCCCGGCTTCGAAAAACAGCGCCCCGCTAAACAGCCACTTGCTGAACATTCAGGCCACACTCGTTATGCAGGAAGTTACGCAGCCCGTCCCGTTGCCGGGCCGACTCCAGATCGTAAGGCAAGACATTGACCCCAAGGCCGGACAGCTCCACGCTCATGCCGAAGTGTTCGTGGATCAGCTTGCCCAGGCGCATCAGATAACCTTGGGCGCCCTCGGCGCTGGTCAGCGGCAGCAGCACCAGCAACAACGCGTGCCCGCGGTTGTTGGCCAGGGTCAGGTGCAAGTCCAGTCCGCGCTGGCTGCGTTCGAACAGCCGGGCCAGCTCATCGTTGCTCCGGGTCAGCTCGAAGGCATAGAGGTAGCCGGACAACCCGTGCCGCTCGACATCCACCAACGACCGCTTGAGCTGGCGGGTGAAGTGCTGGGCGTCGGCGTCCGCCAGTTGCACTACCTGCGGATCGTGGTCCAGCAGATCGGCAATATGCCCGGCCAGCAACGCCAGCAGACTGAGGGTCCGTTCCTGGAAGGCAAAGAACGGCATCTGCCGGACCGCGAGGATTGCCAGCATCCGGCCCTCGGTATCCACCAGCGGAATACACGCCTGCAACGACGACACCGTGGCTTGGCCGCCGGCGTCGATCAGTTCTTCGCGCACGCTCACCAGCTCTCCGCGTTCCAGGCATAACTTGACCAGCAGGTCCTGGCTGTCCAGCGGCCCCATGACCCCGGTGGCGGCCAACAGGGTCAAGCTCGGTGCGGCGTTGCGCGGCTGTTCCAGGCGGTACAGCCCGGCCACTCGCAACGAACCGTACTGGCCGAGCAAGGTCAGCACCGGCTCGGCCAGCAACGACAGCGAATCTTCACCGTTGGGCGCGGCGCGCAGGCGCTCACGCAGGCCCAGCAACGAGCTGCGCAGGCTCTGGTCGCTGCCCGCCAGGCGCTGCTCCAGGCGATCGTGGGAGACCCGCAATATCTGGTGCGCGCGGGTGAAGTCGTCGAGCCGGTACTGGCGATACTCGTTGGCCATCTGCAAGCGCAACAGGCGCCGTTCCCACAGATCCCGCACCTCGCCCACCAGCATCCCGCAGACCAGCACGCCGACGATGTAGGACGGCGCGATCTGCGCGTAGCCTGGCAGTCCCGACTGGCGCAGGACGAAGAACGTCGCCACCAACAGACTGGCACTGATCAGGCCACGGACAAAGCCGTAGCGGACCCCCAGCAACAGCGGCGCCAATAGCGACCAGGGAAACCCGCCGTGTACCTGCAACGGGTCCTCAGGCGTCAGCCAGAGACCGAAGCCGATGACCAGTGCGGTCACCAGGAAGGTTTCCAGCCATGACGCCGAACCGCTGGCGCGCGGTGCCAGCGCGTAGTCCATGTGTGGAGAGTTCATCGCCGTCACTCGATCCGCAGGCCGCCGACAAGTTTGTCGAGGACCTTCTGGGCCGCACCGGCCAGGCTTTCGCGGGACCAGCCGGCGCGGGCACCGCTATTGCTCCAGAGGACCTTGCCGGTGCCGGCTTCGACCACCCGTAGGCTGATGCCCACCGCCGGTTCGCCATCCAGGCCGTTCTTGTACTGCCACTCCTCGACGCTGCCGGAGACCACATAGTCGAGCTTCTGCTCACGGGCCCAGTCCATCGCCCCGGCAAGGCGCTCGTTATCGTCGAGCAGGGCCTGCTCGCCCTGCCCTGGCGCGCCGGCATAGACCTGCGGTTGCAGGCCACGGCTGCTCAGCACGCTGAGCAGGATCTGCTCGCCGCGCTCACCGGCTTGTGGCGTCTGGGAATAGTTGACCAGCGGTAACACCCCCCAACGGGCCTTGCTCGACAGCTCCGGACTGTTTTGGCCGGTAAAGCTGCTGCAACCGGCCATCAACACGGCGACCATCGCCAGACTCACGCAACGAATCGATTGCATAAGGTTAACTCCTCTTTGAATTCCATGATCAGCGTCCGAAACGCACGCTGTAACTGACACCCGCGGTACCGCCGGACTTGCCTGTGCCGCCTTGCGGCGCCGACTGGTAGCCGAAGGTCACTGCCAATTCGTCATTGCCCAACACCTCGGTGCCGACACCGGTACTGATGGCGTAGTTGATGGTGTTATCGGTCCACTGCCAACCCGTACTGAGATCCACCAGCCAGGTGTACTGCCCGCGTGTGCGGTTCAGTGCGCCGGGGAAACCGCGCCGCCAGGAACTGCCGAAGAACCACTGGCCGTACTGTTTCTGCAGCAGGGTCTGGCTGGTGATCTGGCTCGGATCGTCGAGTTCGAGCCCGGCCAGGTCGATGCCGCCGCCCAGGGTATTGGCCAGATTGGCCAGCGAGTGGTTGTTCAAGCTGTTCTGCTGGTAGTCGATGCCGCTGCGCAGTTCCCAGTTCGGCCCTTCGAACTGCAAGGTGTGGTCAAACTCGATCTTCAGTGCCTGGCCATTGCCCAGGTCCTCGCCGCCGCGGGTCGCGAACCAGCGCTGGGCCAGGTTCCAGGACAGTTGGTCACGGGCCGAGTAGCGATGCCGTCCACCCGCCCAGAGATCATCCTGGCGACCGAACGCGCGCATCAACCCGCTGTCCTCGTTCTTGCGGTGCCAGTCGGCGCCGGCATCCAGCTCGTTGCCGCTGTCCACCTGCCAGCTCCGGCTGACGCCGAGGCCGTTGCGGTCATCGTCTTTGCGCAGGCTGCTGTCGAAGATCAGCTTGTAGTTGCCATTCTCCAGTTGCCGCTGCAAGGTCAGTTCGGTATTGGTCTCGCTGCCCAGGCGCGACGGCTCCAGGGTCTCGCCACCGTATTGCCCCTGCTCCAGTACCAGCTTGGCGTACCAGTTGTCGTTCAGATAACCCGCGGTGGTCAGCCGTGGGCCGTTGAATACCAGTCCACCGTAGTCCTGATGCTCCCAGGCGAGCAGCACCCCCTGCGGGGTACGCTCGGTCATTTCAATGGCCTGGCGGCGCAATTGCTCACGGATCGTCGGCGGCTGATCGTCGCCTAGCGCCGACAGGTCCACGCCCAGGGCTTCAGCCCCACGGCCCAGGCTATTGAGCGCCTCGACCTGCTGCGCCGGATCCAGCTCGCCGCTGCTCACCAGGTGTTCCAATGCGGCACGATTGCTGCCACGCAGGGCTTCCTGGATCTGCTCGTAACCATTGATCTTCAGACCACGGCTACGGGCCCAGGCCAGCCAGTCGTCTTTCTGCGCCGACTGATTGAGGTTATCCAGGCGTGCCAGCAACTGGTCGAACCACAGTTGCAGCATCGGTTTGGAGCCATCCCGCCATTGCATTGCCTGGTTCTGCGCCTTGCGCGACGAGTAGCTGCTGGCCAGCAGGCGTAACCAGGTGCTGTAGCCCTGCGGGGTGGCGCGAATCTGCTCCGGCGTCACCTCGCGGTTGAGCTTGAGCCGCAAGCGCTGGGCCGACTCGGCGTAACCGGCGCCTTCCAGCGCATCGGCATAGGCCGCCTGGACCATCCAGTCGCCGGCGTTGGCTTGCAGATAGAGGCGATACCAGGCCAGTGCCTCGGTGTTGCGCCCGACCAACTGGCTGGCGGCGGCAAACGGCAGCCACAAGCTGCTGTCGCTGCGGGCCAGGGCGCGCCATTGCTGCAACAACGGCTTGATTTCGCCGCTACGGCCCAGGTCGACGTACAGCCACAGCAGGCGCTCACGGAAGGTATTGTCATCCGGGAAACGGCTCAACCCCAGGCGATACAAACGCAAGGCCTCCTCGTTCTGCCCTTGTTGCACCGCCAGCGCGCCACGGGCCGCCAGCACCTGGGAGCGGTCGGATGCGTCCGGGTACTGCTCGGCATCCTTGAGCAGATCGATCACCAGCGGCCAGTCCTGAAGTTCCTGGGCCAGTTGCAAGGCAGCCACCAGGCGCTGCGGGGCGTGGCCCTGCTTCCAGCTGTCGACGGTCAACTGCAAGGCCTTGCGTGGATCGCGGGTTCGATAGAGGGCAATCAGCTCACTCTCGTCGCCGCTATTGAGCGAGCCCTTGATGGCGAGCATCTTCTCCAGCGCGAGCCGCAGCTCGTCGTCCAGTTCCAGGTCCCAGGCCAGCGCCGCGCGGGATTGCCAATAGTTGAGATCGTTGATCTTGTTACCATCGACCGCCGTGATCACCTTCCAGGCCGACTGGCTGTCAAACAGCTTGAGGTGGTTGTTGGCCCAGTCCACGCGCTCGGTACTGCTCAGCGGGAAACCTTTGGCGAAGTTCTGCCAGACCGCCAGGCGTGCCGGGTACTGCTCGGTGTTTTCCAGGTTCTGCAACAGGCGGACCCAGGCCAGGCGGTGTTTCGGATACCGGCCGACATAAGCGCGCAACCAGGTTTCAGCCTGCTCCGGCGTACCGCGCGACTCTTCGGCGTAGACCAGGGCATCGAGCTCGATGTTGCTCAGCGCGCGCTTGTGCATGATCCCCGCCAGCACCGGGATGCCGCGATCGAAATCATAGGTCTGCATCGCCAGGCGCCAGGTGTGCTCGAGTTCAGCCGGGTTGTCACGCAGCTCGCTCAGGCGGATCCAGTAGCCCAGTGCTGCGGCCGAGTCGTCCTGCCATTCGGCGATATGCGCCATCTGCTCCAGCAACAGCGGATCGTCCGGCTGCTGTTCGAGCAGTTGCAGGCCTACCGTGTGCGCCCCCTGCAGGTCGCCGAAGGCCAAGCGCTGCTTGAACTCCTTGGCCAGCACTTGCGGGCTGTCAGGCTGCAACTTGCGCCATTCGCTAAAAAACTGCTCGGCCAGGTCCGCGCGGTCATGGGCCACCGCGACATCGACACCCTGGTCAAGCAGGCCCGGATCGAGCCATCCCTGGGTGGCGTCGACGTCAGGTTGCGCGGCCAGTTGCCTGGCGAGCAACTCGACGGCCTGATCGCCACGGTCCGCCGCCACCAGGCCGTTGAAAGCTTGCTGGAGGTACTGGCGACGCTGTTGCGGTTTCTGGCTGTTATCAAGCAACTGTATATAGAGGTCCGCCGCCCGCCCGGGCTGTTCGCTGGCCAGGTACCATTTCGCCGCTTCGGCCAGCCATTGCTCACGCTGTTGTGGGTCGCGGCGCGCCAGTTCGGCATAGCTATCCGCGGCCAGGCCCGGCGCCTGGGCGCTCAGGGCCAACGGCGCGAGGTGTTCGAGTTGCGGTGTTGGCAACGACTTGTAGTCGAAGGCCTTGAAGCGTTCGGCCAGCGCCTGCAATGCCGGGCTATCGCTGCTGTTGTTCAATGCCAGGGCATCGAGTTGCAACCGATAATAGGTTTTCAGCGTCGAATCGGCTTGCGGCCAATCAGCCAGATGCTTTTCCGCGCGTGGGTATTCGCCCAACTGGATCAGCAGGTCGAGCAGTTGGGTGCGCAGCTCGCTGTTCTCCGGGTGCGCCGCCAGCAACACCTCGGCGTAGCTGGCCGAGACCTCGTCCGGCGCGCCACCCTTGGGACGAAAGGCTTCTTCATTATGAAAGGTCGCCCACAGCAGCACGCCGACGGCGATCGCCACCAGCAGCAGCGCCCAGGGATTGAGCAGCCGCGTGCTTTTAGCCTTAGTTGCAGAGGAGTTGGGCATCACTCACCTGCTTCAGCGGAAGTTGGAAATGCCACAGGCCTTGTTCGGCCCGGCCCGCGTAACGCTGCCCGGCAACCTCGACCCGGCAGGCGCCGGCCGCGCGTACCGAAAACTCCAGGTTGAATTCGCCAGCGAAGGCGAAGGTCACCTGCCGGTCATTCACATACCGCCAGTCAAGCAAGGGGATATTCGCCAACTCCAGCGCCGGGCGCGGATCACGCTCCGGGCGCAGGGCCAGCAGCGCGCGGTCGCTACTCAGCGCCACATAACGGCCCTGGGGCAGGTCACGGACACCGGCCACGCCCTGGGAGCGGCCGAGGTCCGGCCAACCGAGGGCCGGATCCAGGCGCAGGGTGCGCAAGCCATCCATCCCGCGCACCTGCCAGTCACCCGCGTCGGTGCGGGCCAGGCTGGCCTGGTACAGACCGTGAAGCCGATCCAGGTAATCGCTCATCCATAACGACATCGGCTGCTGGCCGCGCATGAACTGGTAGATCTCGGTCATGGCCTTGATCGATGCCTGCTTGGTCCCCGAATAGAAGTGGTAATACAAATGAATGCCGCGCAGGCGCCGTGGGCTGTCGGTCAACTCGAAAGTATCAATCACATCGCGAAAACCGTAATACGGGCCCTTCCACAGGTTGGTGTACATATTCTCGTTGATCACCGGCGCGTAGTACTGCAAGCCGCCGGCGGTGGGCCGCAACAGCGGATACAGGCCGGTCAGCGACGGATTGGTCTTGGTCAGGATGGTCTGGCCGCCGTTGACGTTCTTCAGCCCGGCGTCATAGGCCAGCTTGATGGTTTCCGCGCTTGGCAACGCATCACCCGGCCAGAAGATCATCTTCACCGGCTTTTTCGCCGTGGTCAGGCGGCTATTGATGTAGTCCCGCGAGCCGACGATCTCGCGCTGGTAGTCGAGGGTCTTGTAGCCCGGGATATTCAGGCGCAGGCCGTATTCGGCATGAAAATCTTCGTCCTGCTTGGCCTTGTCCGGCTGCATATAGAACGGATGGCTGTAGGTGTGGGTAGCCACTTCGACCTTGGGATCGGCAAAGATCTCCTGGGCAATCGGCTCCAGCTCCCGGGCCAGGAAGGGCGACATGCCCTTGGGCCCGATCTCGCCTTCGATGATCGACACGGAGGTCAGGAACGGGTTGGGACGAATGTAGTCGGCCAGCACCTGGCGCCCGGAATACGGCGTGCCGCGCACTTCGGCGTGGGACGGGAAGCCGTCGCCATCGATATGTACCGTGGCGATCCGCCGACCGTTTTCGGTGGTGCTGTCCGGACGTGGCTGGGCCGGCAGGCGCAGGGCTTTCTGGATGAACGCGAACGGATCGAGAATCCAGCGGGTCCGTTCGACGTTGGCTTCCACGACATAGGGTGCCAGGGCCATGCCGCCCCAGTCGCCGGTGACCACGGGGGCGAACTTGCCGCCCTTGCCGTCACCCAGCAACAAGGCCGGTTGCGGTCCGCCGGGCAGCAGCGTCACCCGGGTCAACTCGCGGCTGCGCGGGACCACTGGCGCTTCAAAGGCGCCGAGCAGCGCCTTGTCCTGGCTGAGCACCTGCAAGCTATCGCGAGCCCCCGGAGCGGCGAGGTTCAGGCCCAGGCGCTTGAGCAGCGCGCGATCTTCGATCGGCAGGCCGGCCATGATCGCCAGGGGGACCTGTTCGTCCAGGCGCTTGCCGATCCAGCTATAAAAGGCACGGCTGTCTTGCGGCGGGCCGCTGGTCATCCACACCACCACCCCGGCGTACAAACCGGCGAAGCTGTAGGACGGCAAGCTGTCGTCGACCGGCAGGTAATCCACCCGATAACCCAGGTATTCCAGCAGGCCACCGAGCATCCGGTGGCCGGCATGATCATAGAGTTCACCTTCACGCGGGTCATAGAGCATGGCGATACGTCGTGGCTGCACTTCCACGCGGCTCATGCTGATGGCGTTGAGGTCCGGGGTCGTGACCACCGGGATAAAGCCTTCCTGGCTCAACTGACGGACCAGTTTGCGGGCTTCTTCACGCCGCGTGGGCGGCAGGTAGTCGATGGCCACCAGCGGGATATTCCGCGCCCGCAGCGGTTTGAGTTCACCTTCAAGCCAGTTGCGGTCGGACTCGGACACCGGGCGATAACGCTTGGCCGAAGCATCCCAGCCGGCATGGATCGATTCGACGGCCACGGCCGCGGCTACGTCATCGAGCTCGGCCAGTACCTCGAAGCCACGATTGAAGAACAGCTTGAGGTCCGGCTGGCGACGATGCAGCTCGCGCAGAAACGCTGCCAGCGCCTTGCGCTGCGGTTCGCGGTTGGCTTCGGGAAGTAATTGAAAGCTGTCGAGGGTATCGAGGAACAGGCCGGCATAACCCTGTTCCTGCAACGCCTTGGCGCGCCTGAACAGATGTTCGCGCCAGGCCGGCGTGGCGATGTCCATGACCTGGCTGTCCCAGGCCTTGTTACGGATGGCGCTCGCGCCCGGTGTCAGGGCTTCCTTGTCCAGGGCGGCACGGTCGCCGTCGAACTCACCCACCGACAAGTAGGCGAATGGCTGGCTACCGAGTTTGCGCAAGGTGACGACATCGGCGCTGGTCATATGGCCGGGTTCGACCACGGCCCATTCGAACTGCGCCAACTCCTGCAACGGCGGCCGCTCGGCGTACCAGAATCCGACGCTGGCGGGAGCCGCCGGAGCAGCCTGTACCGCTGAATTCGTTACACACAATGCCAACGCGGTAAACAGACGCCGTACCATTCTGTAGACGCGCGCCCTGGGAAACTCGATTTGCATAACTCACTCTTTAGTAGATCAATTCGTGCAACATTAGACTACCGGCGCCACGCATGCGTGGCGCCTGCAAGGCGATGGAACTAAAGACTGTGATAGAGGCGGGCCAAACCTTCGGCAATGGGGATCGACGCCCCTAGCTCAAAGCGCTCGCATAAACGGCGGTTGTCCGCCTTGGAATGCCGGATGTCTCCGGAGCGGGCCGGGCCATGGCTCAGGTTCAGGGGCTTGCCGCTGATCTGCTCCAGGGCGGCAATCAGGTCATTGAGCGTGGTCACGCCACCGAGCCCGACATTAGTGGCATCGGCGGTAGGCTGCGCACGTTCGAGGCCCTGGACAAGGATCTTCACCAGGTCCTCGACATAGACGAAATCGCGGGTTTGCCCACCGTCACCGAACACTGTGATCGGCCGCGCGGTTTTCGCCCGCTCGCTGAAAATGCTGATGACCCCGGAGTACGGCGAGGACGGGTCCTGGCGCGGCCCGAAGATATTGAAGAAGCGCAGGATCACCGGTTCCAGCCCATGCTGGCGGCGATAGAAATCCAGGTAGTGCTCGCTGGCGAGCTTGTCCGCCGCATAGGGCGTCAGGGGGGATTTGGGTGTGTCTTCGGCAATCGCGGTGCCCTCCCCGTTATTGCCATACACCGCCGCGCTGGAGGCAAACACCACACGCCGGATACCGGCGGCGAGCATCGCCTCGCAGACCCGCAGGGTGCCGATGAAATTGCTCTGGTGGGTGCGCACCGGGTCTTCGACCGAGGCCTGGACCGAGGCCACGGCGGCCAGATGCACCACCGCGCTGCAACCTTGCATGGCTTCAGCCAGGATGACGGCATCGGCGACATCCCCCACCACCAGCTTCAGGGAGGCATTATTCATCGGCAGGTTACTCACCTTACCGCTGGACAGATCGTCCAGGACCCGAACGGTATGGCCTTTGGCCAATAACGCATCCACAAGATGAGAGCCAATGAAGCCAGCGCCCCCTGTTACCAGTATCCGTTCGGTAGACATAAATCATCCCAAGAGAAAATGTGGCGCAATCTTCATCGCCTGAAGCTGGCAGTGCTGGAAAGGAGCCACGGCAATTCGCCTTGATGACCGATCTTTCCTGCCCCACCCGCTCTCTTTTAAGGACTGTGTCGCCTTTTCATGGAGAGCCTTCAGAACGCTGGCGTCAAAAAAACATGAGTAAAGTCAATCACTCAAGGACGCCATAGTGGGATATCAAGCTGACATCGTCAAGAATATGTCGATGAATTTTATATTTTTTAACCACGCCATCAAAAAAGCCAATATTTTGGCTATTCATTCCAAGTCTCAAACATATGAGCCGGTATCGTCGCTACTCAAACCACTCCCGCCGCTCCCTGAACGTGCCCAACACCAGATCGACGATCAGCTGCACCTCTTCCCTGCCCTCGGCCTCACGGCGGGTCGCCAGCCAGGCCCGACGCTGCATGGGTTCCTCGAACAAGCCCGGCAGCGCCACCAGCCCACGATCGAAACGGGTGATATAGCAAGGCAACAAGCCGATGCAGGCGCTGCAACGGATCATTTCCAGCATCAGCTCATAGGCGTGCACCTGGACCACTCCCGCCAGGCGCTGCTCCACCAGATGGTTCCACTGCCGGAAGTCGTCGATCTGGCGGTCGTGCTGCCATTGCACCAGCATGTAGTCTTCGAGGTCGGCAAGGGTGTCCGGGCGCGCCGCCACCCGCGAATAGCGCTTGGCGATATGCGGCAGGTAATCCAGCCGCGCCAGGGCGCGCGGCGGGCTGATGGCGAAGCTCGGTGCCGAGACCGGCGAGTCCGGGCCACACAGCCAGACCACCACGTCGGCGCTCAAGGCCTGCAAGGACATCACACTGTCCACCGGGATGATTTCCAAACGGATACTGGCATTGCGGCGCAGCAACGCAATCAGGTCGCGCCCGAGAATGTCGTGCAGGATCGACTCGGCTATCGCCAGGCGTACCAGCGGTTGCTCCATGATCGGCAGGCGCCGCTCATGGGCCAGGGCGATCAGTTGCGCCTGCAACTGCTGGCCGTCGCGACTGAGGATCAGGGCGCTGCCCTCGTACATGAACAGCGGTCGATTGATGCGCGCTTCGAGCAACGCCAGCTGCTTGCGCAGTTGGGTTGCCTTGATATTCAGGCTGCGTGCCGCCTGCATGAAGCAGCCGCAGCGGGCGCTGGTCAGAAAGGCCTGGGCCATCTGCGGTTCGATCAGCCTGGCCAAGGCCAGCCAGGGTTCGTTCGGCTCGCCCGAACTGCGGTACTCCATGCTGCCCGCGCGCGGGGCGTGTTCATTCAATGACATAATACTGACTCCCTGTCGGCATCCGGGGACACCCAACCATCCAATGGCAATTTCTTTCTTGTTAGGGTTTTTCTTCCAGCACCTGGTTCAAGGCGGCACCGTCGATACTCAAGGTCGCGGTGTTGAGCATGCCGGCCAGGTAAGCCTTGGCAATCTGTTCCTGACGCTGGCTGCGCAAGGCTTCACGCAGACGCTCACGTAGTTCGTCCAGGGTCGCGGTGCGTGCCGGCTGCATTTCGTTGAGCTTGACGATATGAAAACCCGCCGGGCTCTGGACCGGGTCCGCCACCGCGCCGGTCTTGAGCCGGGACACCGCGCCACGCACCTCCGGCAGCAGTTGCTGCAGGGGTTGCAGGCCGGCATCACCGCCGCGCTTGGCGCTGTCGCGATCCTGCGAGTACTGCCCCGCCAGGGCGGCAAACTCGCCCGGTGCGGCCTGGGCCCGACGGCTCAACTCCAGCGCCTGTTTGCGCACGCTTTCCAGCGACTGCTGATCCGGCACCGCGAGGAAAATCTGGCTGACCCGGTACAGCGGCGGCGTCTGCCAGGCAGACTTGCCGCTGTCATAGGCCTGCTGCAGTTCCTCGGCGCTGGGGTAATCCGCCGGCACCTGGCTGACCGAGGCCAGGTAACTGCGAAAGACGATCTGCTCGGCGGCGGCGCGGGTCTGCTGCTCGATATCCGGGCGCTGCGGCCAGCCCTGGGCATCGGCCTGTTCGATCAGCGCCTTTTCCGCCAGGCGAGTGCGCAGCCAGCTTTCCAGGGCCGCACGATTACCGCGCAGTTGCTCACGGGCATCCGCCGGCAGGGCCGCAAACACCGCTTTCAGTTCCTCGGCGTCGACTTGCTGGTTGCCCAGGCGGGCCACCGCCGTTGCGTTGGCCGTGGCATGCGCCACGGCCGGCACCGGCTGCACCGCGGCCACCGGGTCGTTACCCGGGCGCATGACCAGGGCGACCGCCCCGGTGAGCAAGGCCAGCGCCCCGGCGCTGGCCAGGAAAGTGCTCTTTTTCACAGGGCCGCCTCCTCCGTGCCGGCAACGGCTTCATTCGCCGCCGGAGCCGTGCTCAGCCGGGCCGCCTGCTGGCTGTAGTCACGCAGGTAGACAATGAATTCCTGCAGCAGGCGATCCCAGAGTTCCAGGTTGCCACGCAGGTAGTTGGCGCTGACACCGGCGGCCACCACCACGTCCATTTCCATCACCAGGAACTCGCCCTGTACCGACAGCCGGGCAAAACGTCGCGAGGCGTTCCACAATTCGGCCAGGCCGGCCGGCAGTTCGCCCTGTACTCGCAGGGCACAGCTGTAGGTGAAGTCGACATAACCGCCCTCGCCGGCCGCCGGATTGCCGAAACGCACGGCATAGCCGATGCCCTGGCTGGCGCTGAGCAGTTGCACTATGCCGTTCTGCTCGGTGCGATTGACCCGATAGCCGGCACCTTGCAGTAGCTCGGTCAGGCTGTCCGGGGTCACGTGCTCGATCAGTTGTTCGCTCATGAGTTGTTCTTCCTTGTGGGTCATTGATTGAGGGATGCGTGGGTCGCATCGAACTGGTTCTTGTAGAGGTTGTCGCCAAACACCTGGGCCATTTCCTCGAACTTGACCCGGGCGCCGCCGGCAAACGGCTGGCGAATTTTCATCACCTCGGCCACATCGATTTTTTCGTAGGCGGCGAGGATCTCCTTGGCGACCGCGTACATCTGTTGATTCTTGACCGAACATTGCTGCACTTGTGTGTCACGCTCGCTCAGTTGCACCTGCAAGCGCGCGCGCTCGGCCTCCTTGGCCTTGGCCATGACCAGCAGTTCGTCATAGGCCTTCTTGAACTTGCCCAACTGTTCGTTGCTGGCCGCGGCAAACGCCTGGGCCTGGTTCTGCAGGTTCTGCTGCTGGCCGGCCAATTGCTCGCTCAAGCCCTTGGCCTTGGCCAGCTCGGCTTCCAGCTGCTTGATTTGCGCCTGGGCCGCCTTGGTCTGGTTCTCGGCGGCAATCCGCGCCGCGCCAGCCTGGGCCTGTTCGCTCTGCAGCGCTTGCAGTTGCTGGGTGGTGCTGCGCAACTGGGTGCGCAGGCGCTCCTCCATGCCTTCGGCGCACGCGCCATCGGCCAGCACGACGCCAACCAATAGCAACAGCGTCGACCAACGCACCTGGGCTCGCATGTTCATGGGTTCTCCCTCGCGCTTAGAAGCGCGTGTTGATTTCAAGCTGCATGACATCGATATCGAACGGCGCGCCATACACCGCCTCCGAGTTGAGCCAGCGCGCGGTGGCGATCACGTTCTTCTCCACGCCGTAGTTGGCACCGAGGAAGAAGCCCTTGGCATTGGTCCCACCCAGGTGGAAAGACGAATCGTTGAAGCCGTCGGGCAAGGCATCCGGCTGGATGTACTTGTAGCCGCCGAACACGTTCCAGTCGCCCTGGCGCTTGAGTTCCAGGGCATTGCCGAGGGTGAACTGGACCATCATCGCGTTGGCGCCGCTCTGGATATTGCCGTTGTTGTCCAGGTTGTTGACGATCTGGCCTTCGGCACGCCGGTTCATTTCAGCTTCGTTGTAGCCCAGGTTATGCACGAGGTCGGCCTGGCTACGCAGCTTGAAGTCTTCCGGCAGGTCGCTGTCGAGCACCAGGTTCAGGTCCAGCAGGTTGAACTGCGAGGCCAGGCCGACAAACTGCGGTTGTGGCGTGGTGGTCGGCGCCGCGGGGTTGGGGGCAATGTTGCGCAGCAGGAACACCGTGTTGCCCTTCTGCATGAACGACGCACGGGTGCCGTCGGAGCTGCAGCCCGGGTCCCCGGCCCAGGGTTGGCAGACGTCGGAGCGCTGGCCCTCGATGCTGTCGAAACGGTAATAGGCCAGTGCGCCTTTGAGGTTGTTGTGCGGGTTGAATTGCCACGTCGCCCCGGCCTGCAGGCCGTACAGCCACTTGTCGGCGCTTTTCTGCTTGTCGTAGCCATTGCTGCTGGCGGTGTCGGAGCTGTACTCGATGGGGAAGGCGCCGACGGTGCCGAACACCCCCCAGTCGGCGTTGAGTTTCTGGTTGAAGATCGCCGCCACGCCGTCGAAGTTCAGATCAGAGGAATAGAGCATATCGGTGGAGAAGAACGGGTTGGCGATGCGCCCGCCGGTCAGGCTCAGGCGATCGGAGTATTTCCAGGTCAGGTAGCCCTGGTCGAGCCAGAGGTCTTTCTTGGCGAAACCGCCGCCGAGGGCCTGGGTGGTCGAGACCGGGTTGTTGTCGGTGCCGGTGCCGATGCGGATACCCGCCGTCCAGTCCGGTGCGATAACCGCTTTCATGCCCAGCCGGGCGCGGATGCGCAGAGAGTCGCCGCGATCTTCGCGGGTGTTGAGCAATGGCGGCAGGCTGGTGCTGCTTTTCGGGTTGACGTCGTAGGGGCCGCTGGCATTGAGCTTGGCGAAGTCGACGATCTGGTTGCTGTTGCCGCTGGAGTAATAACGCGACTCGTCGCGCAGGCGCAGGTCGCCGTCGAAGCTGATGCGCGAGACCCAATCCGGGAAGGTGTTGGGTTGCGCCCAGTTTTCCTGCTTGGCGGTGGCCATGACTTCGGCCTTGACCTGGTCACGGATCTGATCGCGGACGATGGCCGGGACGTACTGCACCCGCACCTCACCCGGGGTCGCGGGCGGCCCGCTGGCGGCGACCGCGCTGGCCTGGCGCGCCTGCAGCGCTTCTTTCTCGGCCTGGGCGATCAGCCCGTCGGCCTGTTCCTGCTTGAGCACACCCTGCTGCACCAGCAGGCGGATCAGGTTGATCGTGGCGTTTTCCGACGGCGCCGCGGGCGTTGCCGCTGCCGCCTGGCCAACCAGGGTCGCGATGACCAGGCCGACCGCCAGGCTCAATCGATTCACATTGGAAATCATTTGCACACAACTCCTATGACAAGACTGCGAATGGGTTGAACTAGCCGGGACGCCGGCCTTGCAAGGCAATACGCACCGGCAGCGTGATCGACGCCGGCGGCCGCTCGCTCAAACGCGGCACGGCGCGCAGGGCGGCCAGTACCTGGGCATCGAGCTGTGAATCACCGCTGGACTTGACCAGCTCGACCCGGGTGATCTCCCCGGCCGCGCTCAACCAGATATCGGTCTGCAGTGAAAAAGCCAGGTTGCGCAGTTGCGGGTCTTCCTTGAGCAAACGCTGGAAGGAATACGCCAGGAACTGGCTATAGGTGCCGTTACCCAGGCGCCCTCCGCCGGCCCCGGCCATGCCGCCGCCCTTGCCCGCGCCGATGTTGAAGGCATCGCCGCCAGCCTGGGCGTCGCCGTCGATCTGCATCGGGTTTTCCAGGTCGTTGACCGGTGACGGCGGCGCTTCGTCCTGGGGCTTGACCTGTTCCGGTTCCGGGGTCGGTTCGGGAATCTTCTCTTCCACCGGGGTTTCCGGTTCCTTGGGTTTTTCCGGCTCCGGCGGTGGGGGCGGCGGAGGCGGCAACGGAATCAGCATCGGCACCTTCGGCGCTTCCCGGCGCACACCACTCATGTCATGGGCCCACTGCCACAGGAACCAGGCTGCAACGGCCCCCAGCAGCAGTCCCGCACCCCACTTCAACGGGCGCAACGGCGACTTCTTCACGGGATCGGGGCTGATCGGTAATTTCGCGGTCATGGTCAGCCCTGGGTCGGTTTGCCGGTGACCAGCCCGACCTGGGACAACTCCAGGCGCCGCAGCAGGTCGAGCACTTCAATGACTTTCTGGTACTGCACCGTGGCGTCGCCGCGCACGATGATCGGAAAGTCCGGACTCTGGGCCTTCTCGATGCGCAGGCGCTCTTCCAGTTCCGGCAACGTCACCGGATAGGCGTCGAGGAACACCTGGCCGCCGTCGTTGACCGAAATGGCCTTGGTCTTGGCCTGGGACAGCGACACCGAGGCGCTGGCCTTGGGCAGGTGAATCTGGATGCCCGAGACCTGGGCGGTGGCGGTGAGGATGAACATCACCAGCACCACCATCAGCACGTCCACCAGGGGCGTGATGTTGATGCTGTCGACTGGGGCATCATCGTCATCGTCGTGGGAGGCATTTACGCTAGCCATGGCTGTTCCCCTCAGGCCGGAATCGACGTGGTGTGTTGATCGGCATGCAGGCCGCGGCGCTGGGCGTTTTCGTGGGAGTGGCTTTCGCCGTGCATCTCGGCCAGGCGGGTGATGAACTCGTCGACGAACACGCGCATGTCGGCGCTGACTTCCTTGTTGCGGGTGATCAGGCGGTTGTAGCCGAACAGCGCCGGGATCGCGACGAACAGGCCCATGGCCGTGGCCAGCAAGGCCGCCGCCATGCCCGGGGCGATGGCGTTGATATTGACGTCACCGGCCATGGCCGTGCCGAGGAACACCACCATGATCCCCAGCACGGTGCCGAGCAGGCCGATATAGGGGCCGCCGGCGATGGCGTTGGACAGGGTCGAGAGCTTCGAACCCAGTTGCTGGTTCTCCCGGGTACGCACGCCGTCCATGGAGCAGCGGATGGCTTCGATGGTCGCCGCCGAGACCGACGAGGTGTCGGCGCCCTGGGCACGACGGGTGCGGATTTCCTTGACCGCCACCAGGTACAGGCGCCACAGCGAGGAATGCACCAGGCGTCGGGCCAGGTCCTGGTCGTCGGCGAACATTTCCAGGCGGGTGCCGATCTGCGCGAACTGCTCGCGGAACAGCTCGTTGGCCCGGCTGACGCGGCCCAGGGCACTGTTCTTGCGGATCATGATGAACCACGACTGGAACATCATCAGCACCAGGACCGCGATGATCACCCAGGCATCCGCCGGCACGGCCTTGAGCAGGAAGCCCAGGCTGCCGAAGCCGAAGCCCGACTGTTCTTCATCGACGCCGTAGAGCACCAGCTTCGATTCGGCGCCCTGGGACATGGCATCGGCCAGCAGCGCGGCGGCCGGACGCACGACCTTGGACAGCCGCAGTTCGTCGATGGCACCCTGGAACGGTTGGTAGAGCGTGGCGGCCGGAGCCGCCGGATCGACTGCGGCCGGCAGCTCGGCGCCGACCGCGATCGGCGAGTTGAACGCCGGGACTTCCTGGGCCAGGTTCGCGCTCTCTCGACCGTTGACGAACAGCGTCACCTTGCCACCCTGCACGGTGACTGCGAGATGCTGCCATTGCCCCGGGTTCAGCGCCTGGGTCGACACCCCGCGCTGGCCGTTGACCTCAACGAACGGCGTGCCCTGGCTGACCCCCAGCACAAAGGCGTGGCCGCCTTCACGCCTAGCCACCAGCAACTGCTCGCCCGTGGCCTGGTCCAGGCGCACCCAGGCGCTCAGGGTCAGAGCACCGCCGGCGCTGTATTGCAGCGACGGGCTGGCCGGCAGCGACAAGGCCTGGCCGGCCAACTGCAAGGCGCCGCCGATCACGCCGTCGATACGGCTGCCGCTGGCGTTCTGCGCATTGTTGGCGAAAGCCGTGGCGTCCTTGGGTGGCGTGCCCGGCGTACCGTCGAAGTGATAGACCGCGGTGTAGTTGGGATCAAAGGCCAGTTGACCGTTGCTTACCGCCGGGGCCTTGGCATTGCCGTAGTACATCCACAGATCCTGGCGCTGGGCACCTTCGACCTTCGGTACATCGACCCAGATCAGCGCCATGCCCATCAGCGGGTCGAAGCTTTCGATCTGGTAGTTGAGCAGGGTCTTGTCGTCCGCCGCGACGAAGCGCAGGTCCGAACCGTCCTCCTTGACCCCGTCGAAGCTGAAGTTGCCGGTGTGCAGGCGCACCAGCAGGCTGCTGCGACCGGGGGCGTCGTTGATCGCCGCGCCTTGCGCGGTGGTGTCGACGGTAATCTGCTTGCGGTAGTGCCAGTCGTCCTGCCACCAGGCATTGGCGGTCGCCGGGAGCACGAGGCCCAGGCAGATCAACAGGGATATCATCAGGCGCTGCATGAAAATTGCTCCGTAATAAGGTTCAGAAAGTCGCTTGCAGGCTGAAATGCAAACGCGAGTCCTGCTTCTGCGTGTTCGGTCCATTGACCAGCGGATAGCCCCAGTCGAGGCTGCCGGACAGCCATTTGCTCAAGCTGGCCCGAGTGCCGAGACCGACGCTGGCCAGGCTGTAGTCGGCTTTCTGTTCAGGCAGCGGCTCGCGCAGGTACAACTGGGCGCCCTCGGCGAAGGCATACAAGCGCCATTCCTGGACATAGCTGCCCAGGTACTTGGCCAGGGACGGCGTTCGCAGTTCCTGGGAAAACAGCACGCCTTGGTCGCCGGTCACCTCGGCGGCGAGGTAGCCGCGTACCGAGGTAGCACCGCCGGCGGACATCTGCTCGTTGGAAATCAGCGGGCCGGAGGCCAGTTGGAACGAAGTCTTGGACGCGCTCTGCCACTCGCCGAAAATGTCCTGGGTGTAACTCAGGTCGCCTTTGAGCAGGGCGAAACTGGGGCTGGCGCGATAACGCTTGTTGTCGAAGTCCTGGTCGTTGCTGCCGTAGCCGAAGAAGGCCCGGGTGCCGACCACCAGGCTCAGGCCGAGGCCCAACTGGGATTTTTCGGTATAGCGGTAGCCGTTGTAGCCGAACGTGAACGGTGCGTACTTGAGCGGCACCTTGTCGCTACTGCCGCCGAACTTGAGCTGTTCCTCGAAGTCCTTGAAGTCCACCCCCAGTGACAACGAGTTGGACCAGATGCTGCCCCCCGGCACCGTGTAGATGCCCGAGACACCATAGGAATGGCCCTTGCCCAGTACGTTGCTGCCGCCGATGGTGGCGACGTTGCTGTCGGACTGGTAACCGGAAAACTGCACCGCCCAGCGCTCGTTCAACGGGGCGCTGTAGGAACCGGACCAGACCTTGGCGTTGCTCTGCTCCTCGGGTGCGGTGAAATAGGTCAGGGAGATGCTGTGGCCCAGCTGCCAGAGGTTGTCGTAGCCGATCGAGGTCACGGCGCGCAGGTCCTTGGTGTCGGCGCTGTGGTCGTTGTTCAGGCCGACACTGGCATGCCAGGGATTCTTGTCGTCGACCTGCAGGTCGACGTCCATGGTCCCCGGACGCTGGCCTTCGCGGACCAGCGGCATGACCTGGCGACCGGGGCTCTTGTTCAGCGCCGCCAGCTCACTCTGGACCTGGGCGAAGTTCGGCACAGCGCCTTCCTTCAGGGCCGGGACATCGTCACGGATCTCCACCGGCGAATAGTGCTGGGCGCCGACCACGCGGACCCGGCCGACCTTGGTTTCACTGATTTGCAGGTAAACGATGCCGCCTTCGACTTTCTGCTCCGGCAACTCGACATACACCGACTGGTAACCCTTGGCCTGGTAGCTTTTCTGCAAGGCCTCGCGGGCGCCCTCGATATCGCTCAGGGCCTTTTGCGGACCGAGGAACGGGTACACCGCTTCCTCGATATCCCGCGCCTGCAGCACGGTGTTGCCACGCACAACGTATTCGTTGACGTCGACCAGCTTGGCCGGCGCCTCGTCGGCCAGCAGCGGACGCCCCAGCACCGCCAGGACCAGCCCGCCGCACACCGGCAGCCAGTGCCCGGCCAGCCTCCGTCGCGCTCTTTTGAAGAACAAATGCTCCACACCGCCCCCTTGATTCAAAATGGCCTCGAACGCAGTCGAGGCCGTATGGGCCCGGGTCAATGCCCCGGACGCTTTTAGTTGTTCACGTTCGATATCGACGGGTGCCGGGCCAGCCAGGTATGCAACTGGGCGAAGTTCAGGGAGAACTCCGGCATCTGCAGCAAGGCGCCGCAGAACACTTCCCCGATGATTTTCTGGATCAGCAGCACTGCTTGCGGGTGGTCCAGCAGCGTGGCGATGTCCCTGCTCAGCACGTTGAAGCCCCAGACCTTCTGGTTCAGGTCGAGGCCGACGAACCAGCGGAACAGCAGGTTGTAATTGAGCTGCTCGTAGAGTTGCTGCTCGCTGGGTACCGAATACAGCAGTTGCAGCAAGAGGATGTGCATGACGGTCTGGGGTGCGATCTGCATGTCGGAGTCGGCATGCAGTGAGCGCAGGAATTCACGATCGTCGTCGAGCAGGTCATCGATCTGCGGACGCAACAACACCAGCGAATGGCCCGGCGGGATATAGCTGGAGACTTCCTTCAGGGCGCCCTGCCAGTCGTCCTGGGACACGATCCAGACCCAGGGCGCGCCGTAGCGATAGACCGAGACGGGCTTCTTGCGTGCGGCCTCGACGATCTTCGACAAACGCTGATCCAGTTCCTGCATGCCCACTTTCGAGTAACGTTCCATAGTTCTCCTCGTCTCTCTCCCGGCCTTGCCATGGCGTGGGGACAGGTCCCCTTGCGTGCCCTTGACCGCTTCACATATCCATGACCGGGCTGGCCTTGTGCTACCGAACTTTTGTCATAAAAGCTTCATTCCGCGACGGCGTTGGCGGTGTGTAGAGGAGGTTTTCGCAGGCAAAAAAAGTGGCCATTGCGGCCAATGCCTGTCAGTTAAGGAGGGTTGACGCCAAGCGCGGTTTTGTGGCGAGCGGGCTTGCCCGCGCTGGGGCGCGAAGCGGCCCTGAAATCAGCGATCTCATTGTTTCAGGCAGAACGCAGGCACAGGTTCAGGGCTGCTCCGCAGCCCAGCGCGGGCAAGCCCGCTCGCCACAAACCTGCACCCGACTGCACACTTCGTTAAATGTGCCAGCATTGGCCATTACGGCCGCCACTGAGGAGAAACATCGGTTGATTACAAGGTCAGGTTGCCCCGCTCCTCCTCGGTCAGGCGCGCCCGGGCCTGCTCGCTCAACGGCCCGGCCCCCAGCACCTGCACCGGGCTGTCCGGGTTGTAGCCCGGCGTGCCACGGCTGGCACCGTCGCGCGAAGGCTCCAGGCGTTCCTGGCCGAAACTCAGGACCTGCACGCTGAACACCGAGGGTTGGTTCTGTCGCGCGCTGGCCTGCTGCTGCCGTGCAACGTTGTCGGCAGCCTGGACCGCCGAAGTGGCCGCCGCGCTGGCCGAGGTGATCGCCCCGGTATTGACCGAGGCCACCACCGGCACGCCCGAAGACTTGCCCTGCACCTGGATGTTCGCCGCATTCACCACCTGCAAGGCGGCGATGTTGACGTTGCCCGAGACGCGGATCCCCGCCTCCCCCGCATCGATGGTGCCCAGTGGCGCGATCAGGTCGATATCCCCCGGCAGCACCTCCGGAATCGGGTTCAGAGTGGCAATACCGGCCCCGGTGCTCGGCACCGCCGGCGACAGGCTCACGTTGCCCCAGGCGTCATAGACCCGCTTGGGCGGGGTGTAGACCACGGTGGTCTTGGAGCCGCGACCGGCGTTGATGTCGCCTGCGGCCGACCAGGCGGTGATCGAACCGCCGAAGGTGGTCATGACCCGGCTCTGGCCCAGCAGGATGTTGTCCTGGGCAAACAACTGGATGTCGCCCTGGCCCTGGGTGATGATCCCCGCCGTGGACGGCGGTGCGGCGCCTTCGATACCGAACACCAGGCCGCCACCGGGGGCAAGCATCTGGATATCGCCGCCGAAGTTCGTGTGTACGCCCGATGGACCATAGAGGGTGATCGCGCCCTGGTAGAGGATCGGGTTGCCGGCGACGTCCTTCTCCGGGAACAGCGCGGCAATCGCATCTCGACCGCGCAGGTAGCTGCCCTGGCGGATACCACCGACCAGGTTGTATTCGCGGCCGGCGGCCTTGAGTTCGGCGAAGTAGACGCTGCGGGCGAAGATGTCCTGCTGCTGGGGCGGTAGCGCGGCGTAATAGGCTCGTGCTTCGTCGACGCTGCCGGTAAAGCCATAACGCTCGCCGAGCCAGGCCACCAGTTCGGTGTCGTAGGTCTTGGCCACCTTGCCCGGCTGGCTGGCCAGCGGCGTTCCGGCCTGGGCCTGATTCGACGGGTCCAGGTAGGGGGCGATAAAGGCCTGGTAGTCAGGACCGTTGGGGCCGACGCCGGCCTGCATGACGATGCTGGCGCCCGGGCGGGAGTCGCCAGGTACCACGGCGCCGAGGCTGGTAATGCTGGTCTTGTCCGCCATCAGGACATTGCGCCCCGCACTGACCACCAGGGTGCCGGGACCGGCGACATTGAAGTTGCTGTAGAGGATGTCGCGACCGGCCGAGACCAGGGAGATGTCGGTGGGGTTGTTCTGGATGAAGAGGTTGCCGACGGTCAGGTAGTCACCATTGGAAGGCTGTTGTGCTTCCCCGGCAGGTGAACTGCCACTGCTGACAATATCCCGACCCGCTTCCATCCAGACCGGACCTCCGCCTTCATACCAGGTTTGCCCGCTACGGGAGTCGACCTGATTGGTATAGGTGACGGTACGGCCACTTCTTACCCCGATCAGGTCTCCGGTCAGCGCATAGAAGCGTGCAGGCTCGGCATCCGCGTTCCACTGTCCAGAAGCACTATCGGGACCGAAGGCGAACAGAGGACCGACGCTGCCACTGATGAAGGGCCTGTTACCGTCCGCCGATAGGTTGCTACTGCCATTAATTTGAATACCGTTGGACATTGCCACGAATGCAGGCCGCTCAGGCGTGGCCAACGCCTCCGGGTTGGCGCTGGATTGGCTGATGGTCAGATTACCGCCATAGATCGCATTGGCGGCCAGAAGCTGCAACTGCCCTTTGTTCGAGGGCGCCAGGGTTAGCGCGGCGGCAACGGTAGCAGCAGAGTTTCTGTTGGCCGCATCACCGTAATAAATACTGCCGTTCGCGGCAATGGCATTCAGGATAGAAGGATAGACCACGGCATTGTCGGAGGCCGTCCCTGCGAACACTGGCGTTAGGTTGCCGCCCGCTGAGAACAGGTTGATGGCCGTGTGGTCGGTCCACAGCGAGAACCAGCTCAGGCCATTACCATGGCTGCCATCGCTGGCTAGGTAAGGCGACGCATTCAGCTCAGCGACGCGCCCTGGGTCACTGACCGTTTGCACAACCAGATCGCCCAACGTCGACAGGTCAAAGGTCGCGTCTCCCGGTACCAGGGTCATCCCCCCGCCCGCAAGGCTTCGCGTTGAATTGAAGGCTGTGTAGCCACGGGTTTCTCCAGGCGCCTGATCTTGGTCGGAAGCGCCATACAAGAGTGTCAATACGCCGACGGTGGTGCTGTCCAATACGACGTGACCGCGCAAGTTGGTGATTACGCCATTCCGATCATCGGTGTCCTGATTGTTGACGATGGCAGTCGCTGCCGGGTTCAGATCCCCGCCCACCCGCAAGGTCAGGTTTCCGCCCCCGGTCACCTGCAAGCTGCCGTCGGCCGCGACCCGTCCGGTGCTGCCTACAGCCAAAACCAGCCCCTGAGTACGTGGATTGACGCTGCTGGCGCCGATGGCATTACCAGCCAAGCTTTCCAATACCCCCGCATTGCCAGTGACCTGCACGTTCAGGTTGCCACCGCCAAGGGTACCGAACCCGGTGAAGCCCAGCATCTGATCGGCACCGGAGGTCATCGATGCGGCATAGGTTCCGAAATTGATCCACCAGGCCGTGGGCTGCGGCGAGGTTCCCGTGTTGACCGTGCCGCTGCCCTGGCGCCAGAGCCAGTCGGCGATATTGGCCGAATCATGGTCGGTATCGCCGTTGGGTTTATTTATCCCGTTACTAGTGGGCAAGACAATATTCCCGCTCAAATCACCGCCGACCTTAAGCGTCAGGTTGCCGCCGCCCTCGGGATACCAGGCACGATATACACTGTCGGTGCCGCCATTGACCAAACTCTCATTGCCACCGAACAAGGCATTGAGAACGGTTCCTCCTGCAACCACGGCCCGTGGTTGATTATAAGGATCATTGGCCGAGGTCACGGTGGAAGATGTACCGGCCGTGTAGACGCCAAACAAAGAATCCATGCTCAGATTGCCGCCGGACACCAGTTCAAGATCAGCGGCCCCCGTACGGATGACACTGAAGCGCGAGCCAGCCGGCTTTACGGTGTAGGCTGAACCTGGAATTGTCGTGCAGTCCCCAGGCATATCGGTACAGAACGTTGGCCAACCTATGGCTACGAAATCAACAGGTTGGCCAACCATGCTGTAGTCGAAGAACGCGTCAAAAGATCCTTGTGCGGTATAGACCAATGCCCCGACGCCATACATCCCATAGTGGCTGTCGGCAAGGTGTATATCGCCATGGGCAGGACTGACCTGTACAACGCGATTGTCCGCCGCAGAGGTGTCCGCGCCTGCCACCAAGCGTAATGACCATGACTGGGAACCTTCGGCGAGCATCGGCGCGACACCCCAGAGTTCGCCTTGACGTCCACCAACTTCAGGGCGCAATTGCACTGAATCCACGCCGCCCGGCAGCAGCACATTGGTCCCCGAAGGGATCAGCGCGCCACGGGCCAACGCCAAGTCGCCATTGAGGGTGAGAAGGTTGTTCGATGCCATGTAACCACCGGCAATACTCGGCAGTGCCACGCCTTTGGGCCAACTGAATGCACGCAGAGCCGTATCGGCGGTGAGTAGCGTGCCGGCATCCAGTTGTGTGCCGGCCGGCAGGTTTTGTGCTTGGGTCAACAGCGTACCGGCGGCGAACAACAGGTTACCGTTGCTGTCGCGTACAGCGGCAGCCAGCACGGTGCCGGCGGGCAGCAACAGTGGCTGGTCCAGGGTAGCGCTGACGGGCAAACGCGTGCCCGACACCAGGGTCACGGCCCTGAGCGGCACATCGTAGTTCAGGGTCGAGCCCGCCGGGAAGCGGGTACCGTCGGCCAGGGTCACTCCCGCCCCGGGTACCACGATATTGCCACCCGAGAAGTCGATCCCGGACAACAGCAACCAGCCTGTATCGTCATCGGTCTTCGGTGGCGGCGCAAAGCCGTCGGTGATACTGCCGTAGATATTAAGGTCACCGCCGGCGCGCAAGGCCAGCTTGCCCACTTCGCCAGAGCCGTACACCCCGGTTTTCTGGGTGAAAGGGTTGAGACTGGCGTAACGATAACCCGACAGATCGATGTCACCCTGGACCACCAGGTCGCCACCCGGCGTGGCACTGACAATCTCTACTGCAGGGCGCAGGTGCAGAACATCACCATAAGTGGCGTTATACAAACCCGCTAGTTTGTTCTGCAGCAGATTGTTGTTAAGCAGCGCCGCATCGACAAACGCGCTGTTTTGCCGGTCGATGCCATCCAGGTAAGACTGGGTGATCACCTGGTAAGGTCGGCCGCTGGCCGCAGGGTCCGTGCCCAGCGGCGCATCGCTATACTGCCAGGTGCCATTGACCGCGATGGAGCGCGCCCCGCGAATCGCCAGGTTACCGCTGGCATCGATGGCGATATCGCCGGCCGAGACCCCGCCCAGGCGCGGTGCATCGAGCTCCAGGGTGCCGCGTGCCCGGCCATCGTTCTGGCCCGGCCCGCTGCCCAACGTCACGCCAGTGCCGGCCCTTAGGTCGATGGTGGCGCCACTGGCCAAGGTCAACAGGCCCTGGCCGGAATTCAGCTCGACCATGGCGCGGTTCGGCGAATCGATGATCTTGCCTTGGCTGTCGACTTGCAAACCGCTGCCGTGGGCATCCAGAACCGCGTTACCGGCCAGAGTCAGACCCTGGCTGGCCGACAGATTGATACTGCCCACCTGAACGCCGCTGGCATCGACCTTGCCGTTGACCAGCAGGCTGCCGTTATCCAGCGAAATCACAATGGCATTGGCCTTGAGGTCATTTCCGATGGTCAGGTTGCCCTGCTTGATCTGGAAGGTACGGGCGCCATAGACCTGCCCGGCGTTCAGGCGTTGGTTGAGGGCGGCGAATGAAGCATCTTCGGCGCCACTGGCCCCCAGACGCTGCGCCTGGATATTGGCAAAACCGCCCAGGTAAGGCAGATAGGTACCACCGGCATCGTAGAAGCCGCTGCTGCTGCCAAGGATGCTGCCCTGCAGGTCGACCAAGCCTTCGGCCGGGTCCACGGCCTGAGCGGTGAATTGACCGGCACGGTTGTTCTGCGCCGACAGGTCGATATGCGAACCTGCGGCCTGGTAGATATTGCCGGTGATGCTTTTGAGGGTGACATCGCCGCCCCAGCTGTATTGCGTCACATCGTTGAATAGGATTGCCCGCCCGGCCATATCGATCTGCGCGCCGTCGCCCAGCGTCAGGTCTTGCGTAGCGGTCAGGTTCAATTGACCGCTGGACAACACCACGGCGGTGTCCAGGGCCAGGCTGTTGGCGTTCAACGAAAGTTTTGCACCCTGGCCGCCAGTGCGGGTCTGGGTGCCGGACAGTGCCGTGACATTGAGCGCGCCACCGACGGTGATGGTGTTCACCGAGCCGGCTTCGCCCGTCAACAAGGGCGTGGAGATATTCAGATTGCCACCGCTATAGGCAAAGCCCGAGCTCGCCTGATAAGCGCCCTGGCTCTGGTACACCGACAGACTGCCCTTGTGGTTGGCGGTCACCCGTTGGCTGGCGCTGATATCGACCTGGGAAAAGCCAAGGAGCAACCGGTCCAGGCTGGCGACCGAATTGGGTTGTGCGTACGGACCATAGCCGAACTCCAGGGTTTCGGTCTGCAGATTCAAGCGTCCGCTGCCTGTGCCAGCACCGCCGGCGACCACATTGCCAGCGGGGTTGGCAGCGCCGTTCCAGATCAGGTCGGCGGTGTGGATGGTCGCCACATCAGCCGCACCGCCGGCGCCATAAATGGCCGGGGTACTTAGGATCAGATTGTTGAGCAGCGATTTGCCGGTCAGCGCGTCATAAGTGTCGAGAGTTGCGCTGCCATACATATTCAAACCGTCATGAGCAGCCAGTTCAAGGGTTTCCAGGGCCGGAGCGCCGTATTGGGTATCGCCCTTGAGCAAGCGCGTCAGCACGCTCTGATTCAAGCTCAGACCGGCCGGCAACAGGTTGCGGCTGGCGGCATCGGCCAGGGCCTGATCGCTACCGAGGTTGATGGCGCTCAGGGCCAGGGTCAGATGGCGCGTGCCATAACGCACGTTATCGGCAAGCACGAAATCATTGCCCGTGCCCACGACGATAGAGCCCGAGGAATACAACTCGCTCTGGCCCGTGCAAGGTGTCGAGTTGCAGACACCGACATGAATGCCCGCGTCACCTGGCAACGAAGGTGCCAGAACCTGGAGCAAGCCATTGGAGATCCCGAGGAAGTTGTAGCGGGTGGTACTGGGGAAGCCGACCGTCGTCAGGTCGTAGATATAACCCTGACTGGCATCATATGCCGTAGGCCCCATACCTAGAGTATTGATCGAGGCGCCCTGCTCGACCGTGATCGCTCCGCCGCTGGACACCAACAGCACCTCTGGAGTCGCCAGTTTCGCGCCGCTGCGCAACACCACGCTGCTGCTGAGGTTGGAACCCAAGCCGATATAATTTCCTCCCTGTCCATAGGCGATCGTCGGCATGCCCCCAATCATCAGGCTCGCGGCACCTAAGGCATTCAGACTACGATCATCTACCGTAACACCGACAAAGGCTGTCGGAGCAAGTGTTCCTACTGATACCACCTCAATTGCGCCTCCCGAACTGATCACCCCGACCGTCCCGGCATGGCCGCCTTCGGCGGCACCGAAGCGCCCGATACCGTCGAACGAAAAGGCGCTGCCAGTCGCACCTTGCACCAGGTTCAGTTGCAGGCTTTTCGCATCTGCTTCGATCATCGGGCGCGGTACGCCCAATCTGGCGGCATCGGCGATAGCAAACTGGTCGTAGCTGGTTTCGTTATATTGCGAATAGGTGCGCAATACATTCGCCGATGTCAGGATGACTTGGCTGGCAACGCTGTTGCGAATGCCAGTATTGGCGATCGACAGTTGCCCGGCAGTGCTCCAGGAACCGTTGCGCATGGCCTGTGCACCAGCCCCCGTGCCAACACCCGCCAGACCGTTCAATTCAACCCTGAAAGCGCCGGGCAGCAGTGCATAGGTGGAAGGCAACAGCGTATAGGTACCCGGCGCCAACCCCGGTACCCCGGCGCCAATGGTGATTTGCTGGCCGAGCACCGGATCCTGCGCGCCGGACTTGCCCGCCGACGGCGCATACACCTGCTGCACGCCAGGCACGATGGCATACACCGGGTTGGTCGCCAGGCCCGGCAAGACGAAGGTGCCGTTGGGGTTGACTTGCACCAGCGGGTTGTAGCGCGCGTCGGTGGAGCCGCCACGGCCGGAAACGAATCCGGCGCCAAGCAGGTCGCCACCACCGGAGAGGTCCAAAATGGCACCGGCCGAAACCACGACCGATTGGCCGCCCATGACCACGCCGATCCCGCTGCCACCACTCAAGCCAGTCTGCCCATACAAGGTGACGTTCTGACCGTTGTACAGATAAGTCTGCCCGTCCGAGGTGCCGCCGTAAGGCATGATCAGGCCGTTGCCGCTGACGGAAGTGAGACTGTCGGGCAGCAACTCCACGCGTTTGGTGCTGCCATTGCCAAGCTGAATCAACCCCAGCGGCGCACGCACCACACCGCCTTGCTCAATATCGGGGGCAAGCAGGGTCAGGCTGCCAAACGCCGAATACGGCATTTCAGGAATAGACTGGGTGGTACGACCGATGGTCAGGAGGCGCGTCCCCAGAGTATCCCCTGCCCCTGCAATCACCCTCGCGATGCTACCCGTGCCGGGATACAACTGCGCGGCGCTCAGAAGCAGATCGCCAGCCGTGATCAGTTGCGTCGATGGAGTCGCGGTACCTGTTGGTATACCCGCCAGAAAGCGCAAGTCACCCTGGCTGGTCAGGTTCACCTGATCGAAACCGCGTCGTTCAACCTGTACATCCGTGCCGATACCACTGTTAAAGGAGCCTTTGGAACCGAATAGCACATTGTTGCGCACATCGATCACATTTCCTTCTGCGGAAAAATCAGCCTGGCTCGGCAATAGCGAACTCTGGCCTGTCGTTGTGGACACGGGGGAAAGCACGATCCCACTAATATCCGGAGGCTGGACGCCGGCCAGCAGCAAGGAAGGCGCCGAAACGTTGACATGGATGGTATCCGGCGCATTTGGCGGCAAGGTAAAGGCGCCAGCATAAAGCTGCAGACTCTGACTCAGGTTGAGGTTCAGGTTGCCGTTGAAAGATAGGAAGCCGTTACTGTAAACCGCCAGATTGCCAAATCCACCCGACTGGACCTGATCGGCGGCCAGTTGCCCATGGCCGTAGATCAGGGCATTGAGGTCCGGGGTCGGGCCGGAGTCAGTTATTTGCCCCAGCACCATCTCCCGAACCTGCATCACGCGGTCAGTCGCTGCCCCGGCTCCGCCGAGCGCGTAAAGTGGTGTCTGCAGTACCACCGACAGACTACCGCCTGCCGCACCCTGGCCGCCGGCATGGGCGGCGAAGCTGCCCAGCAGATAAAGGCCATTGTTGGACCCCAGGGAAATGCCGCCGCCGTTGCTGGCCACCAGCGTGCGGCCCTGACCAGCGATATCCAGGCTGGCTTGGGTACCCGAGGCATCCAGGCGCGCACCTTTGCTCACCACGATAAAAAGATCGGCGGCCGTGGCCGTGCCGGCCGCCGCGTCGATTGCACCACCGCCAATGACAATGGAGCCGCCGCCAACCACCTGGCCGTAGATCTGACCGCGCATGTCAACTGCCGTCACCGCCCTTGCAGCGACGTCGATCAACGCCTCATCGCCCAGCAAGATAGAGCGGCTGTTACCCGTGCCGTTAACCGGCAACGTGGGATCAACGGCGCCGATATTGTTGAGGCTGACTTTCCCGCCCCAGGCATTCAGCGTGCCGTTCACGGTCAACTGGCCAATACTGCCCAGGCTGATGGCCTGACCTGGATCGACAGTGATGACCGCGCCGCTACCCACGGTCAGTACAGTGGTCGCCCGCTGTGCATCCGTGGGGTTGAGCGTACCGGCCTTCAGGCTCAAGCCGGCGCCGCGCCGCTGAGTCAGCACGCCCTTGAGCGGATCCTGTTGATAGAGGTCAGGTGTCCAGACTTGCAGCGCCTGCGCCGGGTCGCTACCGGAAGCGACGGTGGTGGCATTGTCGCCCAGGCGATAAACCGGTTGGCTCACGTCCACCTGGGTACCGTCGGCGACGGTCAGCCCCTCGTTACCCGTGATGTCGTAGGCCGAGAAACCTTGCTTGAAGAAGTCACCGCCCAGTTCGACCGCACCGCTTACCGGTGTTGTCGGCGTACCGATCACCACCTGGCTGCTTTGCAGGGTCAAGGTGCCGCCGCCGTTGACACCCACGGCACGAATATCGCCGCCCAGGCTCAGTACACCGCCCACTCCGAAGCCCCCGGCATTGGCCGCCAGGATCAGGCTGCCCCCCTTGCCGCCGAGGAGCTTGCCATTGGCCTGCAACGCCGCGCCGGACGACACATCGATCAGGCTTCCGGCCTGCAGGCTCAGATTGCCGCTGCTGCGCAGAGAAACCAGGCCGCCGTTGACATAGGGCAGGCCCTGGTTGTCGGTCGAGTCCAGAAGCTGGTTGGTCCACAGGCCTGCAGTGTTGAGCGTTACACCCGCGGCCACGGTGGTACTGGCCACTGAACTGCCGGGGGCGGCGATCAGCGTGTCTTGCAGCTTGAACGACTGATTAGGGTCGATCTGATTCAACACGTTGCCCAATTGCAGCGTACCGCCACGGGCCGTCAGGTCGGCATTCACCGCGACTTGCGGGCCATACAGGGTGATGGTGCCGCCATTGGTGACACTCAGGTTGTTATCGACCTCGATCTGTTGTTTGGCGGCGACCTTGATTGCGCCCAGCTGGAAACCGTTGAGCTGGTTGGTGTCCAGCACCAGCGTGCCCTGCCGGCTAACCGGGATCACTGAACTGAGGTCCACGCCCGCAGCGATGGCAGTCGGGTTGGCCGCGAAGCTGACCTGATTCAGGCTGGCGCCAAGGTTGTAATTGACCACCCCCGCGATCGGGTCGTAGATCGGTGTGTAGGTGCCGGCGATCAATTGCGCGCGGCGAGCCACCGCCGTCTGCGATTGCTGATAACCATAGAGGGTCGGATTGGCGGCCTGGTTCTGCTGTGGCCCACGATACACCTCGCCGATCACCTGGCCTTCAAGCACCGCGCTGCCAGTCGAAATCACCAGGCTGCCGGCATCGCGGCCCACGGTGTAACCCAGTTCGTAACGCTGGCGCGGAGCGATCAACGGATTGTAGTAATAATCCGTCTGCCCCCAGCGCAGGCTCGTATCGGCGAACCCCTTGTAGACCCCGGTGTAGAGCAGGTCGCCCGGGGCGCTGGACAACTCATACAGACGCCCGTCGGAGCCCGTCAGCCAGGTCTGTTTGATATAGCCACTCTGCACATCCAGGGTGCCACCGGACAGATTGATCTGGGCGCCCTTCTGGGTGACCACATCCTTGCCGGTAAACGTCAGGGTACCGCCCTGGGCCATCCACTCACCGACGCCATGCCCTTGCGTGCCCAGGTAACCGCTGACTTCCAACAAGCCGCCGGCGGTGTACCAACGCGCCGTGGGGTAACCGTCAGTGCCGGCCGGTACATAGACCAGGTCACGCACATCGACCCAGACATCGCTGCTGCTCAGCTTGCCTGCATCACGGTTGCCAGAAGCGTCACGCAGTTCGTTGCCCTGCACGTTGACCTTGATCGAGTTGGCCTCCATGGCCACCTTGACTCCGACCGCACCGGATACATCGATGATCGAGCCGTCGCGCACCAGGCTGCGTTGCCCGGCGCTGACCGCAACCTGGCCGCCGGTGGCAAGGGTCAGCGAACCGTTCTGGAAATCCACGGTACCGCCGCTGACGATCTCCACCCGAGACTGCTCGATGCGGTCGACCACGCTGCTCAGGTTATCGAACTTGCCGGTGATCAGGTTGCTCGGGCTACCGTTGAGTGCGGCCAGTGCGGCGGCGCGCTGGCTGTCCAGGCCGGTCGTGCTGGCATCGAGCAGGATAGCGGTGGTGCTGCCCGTGCCCAGGGTGATGCTGCCGGTACTGTCGCCCGCCGAGTTGAGCAAGTGCACCGTGCCACGGGTATTGGTCGAGGTGCTGCTGGCGATCACGCCGTTTTGCAGCACCTGGTGGCCGGTCAAGGTGATATCGCCGGTGGACGCAGTGATCAAACCGCTGTTGATCACCGTCCCGGAACGGCTGCCGCTGTTCAGGGTGCTGACCACCTCGTTTCCACGGGTGGTCGAACGCGGGTTGCCGGCAGTGGATAGCCCTTGGCGAATATAGAAATTGTCGCCCGCTGCCAGGGTGACCTGGCCGTTCGGGGTAACCAGGCTGCCGTCGTTGAGCACCTCGCTGCCCAGCAGCAAGGCATAACCGCCCGAGTCGGTGGATGTCGCGGGATTCAAGGTCTGGATCTGCGCCCCGCGCTCTACCTGGATCTGCCCCACGGCATCGGTAAAGGTCGGTTGTGTGCCGGTGCTGTCGACATACAACCCCTTGCTGAACTGGGAGTCGCTGATGTTTGCGGCGGCGGCCACCAGGTTACGCACGTTGACCTGGCTGGTACCGCTGAAGATTACCCCGTTGCGGTTGACCAGCATGACCGTGCCATTGCCCTGGATCTGGCCCTGGATCTGGCTCGGTCGGGCCTGGGGGTCATTGATCCGGTTGAGCACGGCCCAGTTCGACTGCTGGGAGAAATCGACGGTGGTATTGCGCCCGACGTTGAAGGTTTCCCAGTTGAGAATGGCCTTGTCGGCAGTCTGGGTGATGGTCACGGTGGTCTTGCCATCGGCCTGGGTCTGCACCGGCGCCTTGGCATTGAGCCAGCCCTGGGTCAGGCTGGTGTCGACCTTCAGGCCACCCTCGCCCAGGCCGTCCGGCACCGTTGGCAGCCGAGCCAAGGCAGCTTGGCGCCCGGCCGCCTGCGCGGCCTGTTGTGCGGCAATCGCCGCAACGCTGTTATTGAAGTTGGCCAGCGATTGTTGCAACTGCTGATTGGCCTGCTGCTGTTGCGCCAGCGGCGGCGGCATGCCCGGCAACTGCACACCCGGCTGGCCAGCGTTTGCCGCCTGGGCGGCGCCCTTGTCGGCAAACCAACTGGCACTGAATGCAGTCTGCGCCTGGGCACTGCCGGCCACCAGCAACAGGGCAATCGCCTGGGCCACGGGCTTGAGCGCCCATATCGGCGGTTCACCGAGACGTACTTGAGCATTGAGTTTTGCCGGAGGTTTGCAGCGGAGCATCACTACCCTTCCTTAGTCTGTTGCACAGTGGGCTGCCACGCCAGCCTGTCGCAGGCCGGTGTCGCTTATATGACTAAGGCGGATACCAGGGATCGGGACCGAACCTTTGTCATCGAATATTCATATGAGCGATATCGAGTTGTAGGCATACGCAAAAAATCAGCAACGGCTTGCACCGTTGCTGACCGGGTATTGCGCTACGTTGACGCGAGGGTTACAGCGGACGACCGATGGCGTTGCAGACGCTGGTGTTACCGACGTACTGAGGGCTGGCGGAGGCCAGGAAGCTGCCGCGCACGGCGGATTTGAACGCGCTTGAGAGCGGAACGAAACGGTTGGCTGTCACTGCCGCGTCGTTGGTCGTGGTGTATTGCTGAGTCAGGAACGAACGCACCAGGGCAGTCTGGGTTGGATCGGCATAGCACTGGCTGAAGATCATGTTGGTGAAGCCGATGATCGGGTAGCCGGTCGCAGGGAAAGCAAAAACGCTTGGATCGCTAGGGTTGGTCGTTGCAGCGAAAATCGGTGCCCAAGCGTTAGGATCGGCACGGTTGGCCGAAGGAGGTGGAGTGACACCGGAGACGGCGGTACCGACGTTGGCGAGGTTGGGGGCAACGCTGTTGATGGTGGCGATTTTGGTCGCATCGTCCAGACCGGCCGTGGTGGTCACTGCAACGTCTGGGCTCATGTAAGTAATGGCGCCATCGGTGCTGTTTACCAGGGACATGACAGCCGGGCTGCCCTTGGCGGTGATGACGGTTGGAGGGTTGACGCCTTTGGCGGCGGTGTGGCTGCCAGCAAAGGTCGTGGTGATTGCGAAAGAACCATCAAGCGGATTGGTGCACTTGGCGTTCAGGTAACGGGTGAACAGTTCAGTGGTACCACTGCTGTCACTGCGATAGGCCACGGTGATGGTGCCGGTACGACCAGAACCTGTAACGTTGCTCCAGTCCGCCAGACGACCAGAGAAAATACCGCACAGTTGGTCAGTGGTCAGGTTCAGGTTGCCACCGGCCTTGTTGAACGGAATCGTCACCGCAGTCGCCATTGCAGGCACCTGAATCAGTGGGCCCCAGGCCGCGCCGTGGTTGGTGTTGTAAGTGGAGATATCGGTAGTCGCGAGTTTCGAGTCGCTACCAGCCCAGTGCACGTTGGTGGTGGCGGGCAGGCCGAACTGGGTTGCATCGTTGTTCAGAAACGCGAGTTTACCCGCGCCACTACCAACACCGATGTAAGCGGCAAAACCAGAAGGCAGAACACCGGAAGTGTTGTAGAACGGAGCCGCGAGAGTACCGCCACCGCCGTTGACAGCGGCCATGGCCGCTTGTGCGGAGCACAGGGCAGCGAGGGTCAGGGAAACTGCGAGAACATTGCGCTTAAACATGAAGAATCTCCTTTCGTCGTGTTCGTACGTTGAGTGACTTGCTCGTTCTTGACGTCATGGCTCTCAAGGCGTCGCCTTAGTTCCAGACGACTTGTGGGGTGAGGCCATGAATGAGAACTTCTCAAGTTCCGGTGACAGATAAAGGAAAAATCCTCGGGTGAATCTTATTGATTTTTAAATAAATTCTCGGGTGTTCGCGGCAATTTCACCACCTGATGGCCGGGCTTTCACGGGAGTGGCAAAGCGCCTTGCGCTGCAGGCGGCGAGACACGGGACGGGGCGGGCGGGATATGACAGAACGAGGAACCCGAGTTCATCGGATTCGCTGCACGGGTGCGCGGAGATTATGTAGGGCGAGGTCCATGTTAAGGTGCGCGGATACTTGAAAACAGAGAGCGCCAATGCCCCATCTCGCCCGAACCCATCCACGCCTGACCATCGCCGCCCTCCTCGGCCTGGCCGTCGGAGCGCTGGCTCCGGCGAGTCCGGCACTGACCAAGATCCTCGTCGGCTGGAATATCGGTGTCTGGTCCTACCTGGCCATGATGCTCTGGCTGACCGTGCGCTCGCGCCCCGAAGACGTGCAACGCTTCGTCGAGCGCGAGGATGAAAATGCCGGGACGGTGCTGTTGATCGTGTCGATTGCGGCGATTGCCAGCCTGGCCGCGATCACCGTCGAACTGGCGGGCAGCAAGGACCTGGAGATGCACACTCGCCTGCTGCATTACGGCTTTACCGGGCTGACGGTGATGGGCTCGTGGTTGCTGATCGGAGTGATCTTCAGCGTGCACTATGCGCGGCAGTTTTATCTGGGCGATCCTGAAGAGTCGCCCCTGCGCTTTGCCGATGGCGAGAAACATCCGGACTATTGGGACTTCCTGTACTTCTCTTTCACCATTAGCGTGGCCGTGCAAACTTCGGACGTGGGCGTAGCCACCAAGGCATTGCGCAAGGTGGTGCTGGCGCAATCGTTGATCGGTTTTCTGTTCAATACGGCGATTCTGGGGTTTTCGATCAATATTGCGGCGGGGTTGTTTGGCTGAGCCAGAGCACACCGTCCTGTAGGAGCTGGGCTTGCACGCGAAGCTTTTAGCGTCCTTGAGAACGCCTTCGCGGGCAAGCCCAGCTCCTACAGGGGTTGCGTATGCCTTTAGAAAACGGGGCGTTACTCGGTCGCGAGTACACCACGGCGAACCTGGTCTCGCTCGATCGACTCGAACAGCGCCTTGAAGTTGCCCTCGCCGAAACCATCGTCGCCTTTACGCTGGATGAATTCGAAGAACACCGGGCCCATCAGGGTTTCCGAGAAGATCTGCAGCAGCAGGCGCTTGTCGCCCTCTTGCGAGGAACCATCGAGCAGGATCCCGCGTGATTTGAGTTCGTCGACCGGTTCGCCATGGTTCGGCAGGCGGCCTTCGAGCATTTCGTAGTAAGTCTCCGGCGGCGCGGTCATGAAACGCATGCCGATCGTCTTCAAGCGGTCCCAGGTCTTGACCAGGTCGTCGGTGAGGAAGGCCACGTGCTGGATGCCCTCGCCGTTGAACTGCATCAGGAACTCTTCGATCTGCCCCGCGCCCTTGGACGACTCTTCGTTCAGCGGGATGCGGATCATGCCGTCCGGCGCGGTCATGGCCTTGGAGGTCAGGCCGGTGTATTCGCCCTTGATGTCGAAGTAACGAATCTCGCGGAAGTTGAACAGCTTCTCGTAGAAATTCGCCCAGTAGGCCATGCGCCCGCGATAGACGTTGTGGGTCAGGTGGTCGATGATCTTCAGGCCCGCGCCCGGGGGATTGCGGTCGACGCCGTCGAGGAAGACGAAGTCGATGTCATAGATCGAGCTGCCTTCGCCGTAACGGTCGATCAGGTACAGCGGCGCACCGCCGATGCCCTTGATCGCCGGCAGGTTCAGTTCCATCGGGCCGGTGGCGATATGGATCGGCTGGGCACCCAGTTCCAGGGCACGGGCATAGGCTTGCTGGGCGTTTTTCACGCGGAAAGCCATGCCACACACCGACGGACCGTGCTCGGCGGCAAAGTACGATGCCACGCTGTGGGGCTCGTTGTTGAGGATCAGGTTGATCGCGCCCTGGCGATACAGGTGCACGTCCTTGGAACGGTGGGTCGCGACCTTGCTGAAGCCCATGATCTCGAAGATCGGCTCCAGGGTGTTCGGGGTCGGCGATGCGAATTCAATGAACTCGAAGCCCATCAGGCCCATCGGGTTTTCGAAGATATCGGTCATGGTGACGCCTCATCATTTTTATCAAGTAACGGTCAGTTAGTTGCTATCAATGCGGACGTTGGCGGGTGGCGCACAGGAAATTCCCCGCACACTGCGGGCAAGGAAATCGCCGTAGATCAGTTGGAACCCAAGTATCTTCATGTCGACCCAGTCTCTCAGGGCGAGGCTTCTGCTGCCAGAAGACGTTATTCTTATATGCGTAACCAGATTCTACATGGCGTAACCCGGTTTGTCCGTATCCCTTTTCATTTCCTCCCGGGTAACTGAAAGGCCGGCCGGTTGCACAGGTAGATCCCCGCCAGGATCAGCCCGCCGCCCAGGCACATGCTCAATGTCAATTGCTCGCCCAGCAATAGCGCGCCGCAGATTACCGCGGTCAATGGATTGAGGCCGATAAACACGCCAGCCCGCGTCGCGCCGATATGCTGGATGCCATCGTAATACCAGATGTAGGCCAGCGCCGAACCCAGGCCACCGAGGTAGACCAGGCTCAGCAGTTGCTGAGGATTCAAGCTTTCAACCAGCGCAAGACTCGCCTCCCCGCGCATCCAGGTTGCCAGCCAGAGCATCGCCGTACCGAGCCAGATCGAATAGGTCACGGTGGTCAGCGGGCCCAGCACCCGGGTCAGGTTACGCGAGAACAGCGAGTAGACCGCCCAGGACAGTACGCAGCCGAAGATCAGCAGGTCGCCGATCCAGGTCTGGGCCGCGCCTTCCAGCACTGTGCGGTTGCCACTGATGACGACCAGCCCCGCGCCGCCCATGCAAACTACTATGCCGAGGACTTTCGCGGTGCCCAGCCGCTCCTTGAAAAACAACCACGACGCCAACCCGAGCACCGCCGGGTTCAGCACGACGATCAGTGATGCCCGCGAGGCATTGATGTAGTGCAGGCCATAAAAGAAGCAGAGGTTATAGAAGAAGATGCCGAAAAAGCCCAATAACAGCAATTGCGCGAATTGCTTCTTGTCCGGCAGTACCAGTGGGACGCGCATCACTCCGATAAACACCAGCAGGATCACGCTCGCCAGCAGGAAGCGCAGGCCGGCCAACAGCAGCGGCGCGAGATCGCTGGACAGGAGGCGCCCGGCGACAAAAGTCCCACCCCAGATCATCGAAACCCCGGCGAGCTTGAAATAGATCCGCAGGTCGCTGCCGGCGGTGAAGGTGGATACCTGTGTATGCATGGTTTCTCCTACGGATCGAGAAGGACGGTTGTCAAACTGCCCGCATTATTTTATTTATGTCGACTCATCGTAAAATGAGTAAAAGCTCATGACCCTGACCCAACTGGAAGTGTTTTCCCTGGTGGCCGAACTGCGCGGCTTTACCAGCGCGGCCCTGCGCCTGGGGATCAGCCAGTCGGCGGTTTCCCATGCCCTCAAGGGGTTGGAGCAGGAGCTCGGTGTCGAGTTGCTGCGCCGGCACCAGGGCCAGGTTGAACTGACGGATATCGGCGCACAATTGCTGCAACGGGCGCGGGCCATGCTCGGCCTGGCCGACACCTTGCGCCAGGAAGCCGCCGATGCCCGCGGCATGAAACGCGGCACCCTGCGCATCGGCTCGTTCGGGCCGACCTCCTCGACCAAGCTGCTGCCGACGCTGCTGGCCCGCTACCGGCAGGCACATCCGGGAATCCAGGTGCAAGTCGACGAAGGCCCTGACCGCCAGGTGCTGCAATGGCTGGAAGAGCGGCGGATCGATGTAGGGTTTGTGGTGCTGCCGCAGGAGCGCTTCGACACCTTTGCCCTGGTGGAAGACCAGATGGTCGCCCTGCTCCCTGTCGGCCACCCGTTGTGTGAGCAGTCGGCCATTGAACTCAAGGCACTGTGCCAGGACCCGTTCATCCTCACCGGAGCCGGTTCCGGGGAACTGGTGTCGCAACTGTTCGCGGCCCGGCGACTGGTGCCGGACATCCGCTACCGTACCGCGCAACTGCTCAGCACCCTGGCCACCGTGGCCCGTGGCGAAGGCGTAAGCGTGGTGGCCGAACAATCCCTGCCGGAGCACCCGGCCCCCGGTTACGTCAGCCGGCCATTGTCGCCACCGGTCATACGCCAGATCGGTATCGCTGTGCTCGACCGGCGCCAGGTCTCCCCGGCGACCCAGGCCTTTATCGACCTGGCCAGTCGATTCGACTATCGCTGAGCGTACGAACGCTGCCAGCCCGGCTATCATGGCAACAGCCGTGTTCCCAGGCACAATATTGCTCACTTGAGGCTGGACACCTACCTTGTGGGAGCCGGATTTATCCGCGAAGAAACCGGTGAGACCGCTAAAAGCTTCGCGGCGGTGCGGCGATCCGACAAGCACCACTCCTACGAAGCATCGCGTTTCCAGGCGCCATTGCCCTTATAGGTTCACTTCAATGCCATTGACCGCTAAAGGTTCTCGCCGCCGGATTGCCCGTTACGCCTTGAGCCTGTTGATCGGCCTGCTGCCGATCCTCTCCGGGATCGCCATCCTGCATTGGCAAGCAGGCCGGACCCTGAGCCAGAATGCCGGAGAAACCGCCGGCGAAGCCCTGAAGCAGTTCGACCTGATGCTCGACAGTGCCGCCGAATCCGCCAATGTCATCCTGCCCCTGGCCGGCCAGCCTTGCGACGACGTCAAGCTGGCCTTGCGCGAGCAGGTCACCCGGCGCCCCTTCGTCCGGGCCGCGAACCTGGCCTGGAACAACAACCTGTATTGCACCTCCTTGTTCGGGCCTTATCAGGAGGCGGTCGACCCGGCCGACTATGTCGACGGCACACTCTGGCTGATGAACGGCAACCCGGTCACCCCCAAGTCCTCGCTGCTGGTCTACCGCCTGCAGGACGGCAAGGGCGCGGCCATGGTCAGTATCGATGGGTATCACCTGGCTAATATCCTGCGTCTGATCGGCCATGAAGCCGGCTTGTACCTGCAAGTCGGCAATGTCTGGACCTCCGGCCAGGGCCAGGTGCGCGAAGGCGCGGCCCCCGGGTTTGCCGTCGCACAAATACGTGTGTCCTCCAGCCGCTTCCCCTTCAGCGTCAGCGCCGGTTTCCCCGCGGGAGAAACCTGGCGTTACGTCGGCAAGGAGTATCCGGCCCCGATGGCACTGCTCCTGGTGCTCGGCGTGCTCGCCGGGGCCACCGCGCGCTGGTTGCAAAAGCGCTCCAACGCACCGACCCACGAGCTGCGGCGAGCCCTCGAAGCCCGCGAATTCATTCCTTATTTCCAGCCGGTGGTGCGCAGCGATAGCCGCCAATGGGCCGGGGCGGAAGTACTGATGCGCTGGCAGCATCCCCGTGAGGGGTTGGTGCGCCCGGACCTGTTCATTCCCCTGGCCGAAGACTCCGGCCTGATCGTGCCGATGACCCGTTCATTGCTGCAACAGACCGCCACCCTCCTCGCCCCGCACGCGGCGGCCTTTGAACCCGGCTTTCACGTCGGCGTGAATATCACCGCCCGACATTGTCAGGATCTCGCACTGCTGGACGACTGCCGTGACTTTCTTGCCGCCTTTGCCCCGGGCCAGATGCGCCTGGTGCTGGAGTTGACGGAACGGGAATTGATCGAACCGAGCGCCGTTGCCCAGCAACTATTCGCCCAATTGCGCGAGATGGGCGTGATGATTGCCATTGACGACTTCGGCACCGGGCATTCAAGCCTCAGTTATTTGCGCCAGTTCAATGTCGATTACCTGAAAATCGACCAGAGCTTCGTCGCCATGATCGGCGCCGACGCCTTGTCCGGGCATATCCTCGACAGCATCATCGAATTGAGCGCCAAGCTTGAACTAGGCATCGTTGCCGAAGGTGTCGAAACGCCAGTACAGCGCGACTACCTGACATCCCGGGGCGTTGCGTTTCTCCAGGGCTACTTGTTTGGCAAACCGTTGCCGGCAGAAGACTTTCTTAACAATTTCAAACGGCAGGTCGGCGGGCAAGAAGATAAAATCACGCTATCAGAATAAGTCAGCGACACTTGTCTATCGGTATTTCTTCAGCGTCTAACGCGCGTTATTTACTCTTGGTCTGATAACTACTACACTTTTTCATGTCAGCAGTAAATTGATAGGAAGCCCTCAAGCTTATAAGTAACTTTCCGCACTGCCACACCCAGGTGCATACGCGTGACGAAAGCCGTTGCAAGCATTGGCTTGTCGTTTTGTTTTAGGTAGATGGCAGCCGAATACAACTCGTGGAGATAAACATCTTGTCAAAACTCGCCGAATTTCGTGCCGCAGAACTGGCCCTTAAAGCGCAACTCGCCCAACTGGAAGCCCTGAAGAACGATGCCGGACTCAAAAAGGAGATCGAGTTCGAGGAAAAACTCAAGGGCCTGATGAAAGCCTACGACAAGAGCCTGCGCGACATCATCGCGATCCTCGACCCGAACCCGAACCGACTCCCCGCCGCCGCGCCCAAACCGCGGCGTGCCCGCGTGGTCAAGGTTTACCAGAACCCCCACACCGGTGAACTGATCGAGACCAAGGGCGGCAATCACCGCGGCCTGAAAGCCTGGAAAGAACAATACGGTGCCGCGACCGTTGACAGCTGGTTACGCGGCTGACTTTACACCTGAACGCAAAAGCCCTGCCCATGCGGGGCTTTTTTCTGCTCGTCCAAGATCATACTGGACGGCGTCTCGACGGCGACAATAACGCGTATGTCGACGACAAGTCTTTCAGGCAAGAGTTCCCGCTCGGCGACGAACGTCGGGAATATAGAACTCAAACCGACACAGCACCCGTTACTAAGCGTAACCTGGGAGCCTCGACAGCTTTTAGTGCATGTAAAAAATTTCTCACAGTCAGCCGAGATAATGCCCTATGCCTATTACGTCTGTCGGATGAAAAAAAACCCGCTCAAGCTCTTCACAGATTTTTCACATGCATTCTTACAGGATGAAGGCTGCTAAAGGATTAGCGCCCCAATGCCCGCTTCGGCGGGCTTCTTTATGCCTCTTCGACAAGTTTTATACACTTCGCTATAACTTCCTGAAAAAATCGAAGTAGCCCGCTATTACCCGGCACGTCTGCGCCCGGGGCTAAAATCCGCTCGTCCGAATTTGGCGCCCGCGCCCTGCTTCAGTATGATCCAGCCCACAGGATCGGAACCGGCGAGCCTGCCTGCCGCGTCCATGATCGCCCGCTTTTTTTCACCTGCCGTGCGGAGAGCCCATGAGCTTGCAAGACCTGAACACCTTTCCCGGCGTTACCGCCCAACCCGACACCGCCACCCAGGGCTTCGTGTTCAACCACACCATGCTGCGGGTCAAGGATGCCAGCAAGTCCCTGGACTTCTACACCCGCGTACTGGGTTTTTCCCTGGTGGAGAAACGGGATTTTCCGGAAGCGGAATTCAGCCTGTATTTCCTCGCCCTGGTGGACAAGGCGCAGATCCCGGCCGATGCAGCCGAACGGACCCAGTGGATGAAGTCGATTCCGGGCATCCTGGAGCTGACCCACAACCACGGCACTGAAAACGACCCGGATTTTGCCTACCACAACGGCAACACCGACCCGCGGGGCTTCGGCCACATCTGCATCTCGGTGCCGGACATTCGTGCCGCCTGCGCGCGTTTCGAAGAGCTGGGCGTCGAATTCCAGAAACGCTTGACCGACGGTCGCATGAAAAGCCTGGCCTTCGTCAAGGACCCGGACGCCTACTGGGTTGAAATCATCCAGCCGGCGCCGCTGCAGGAAGCCTGATAGCGTCCTGTAAAGAAAAAGCCCCATGAGTCCTCGATTCATGGGGCTTTTTCCATACAAACTTCAAGCACTACCGAACCTGTGGGAGCGGAGCTTGCCCGCGAAGAGGCCCTTGAGGCCGCTAGAAGCTTCGCGGACAAGCTCCGCTCCACAGGTCAGGCCGGGGCGGATGTGCGGATCAGATGGTCGAAGGCACTCAGGGAGGCCTTGGCACCCTCGCCCACCGCGATCACGATCTGCTTGTACGGCACGGTAGTCACGTCACCGGCGGCGAAAATACCAGGCAACGAGGTCTCGCCACGAGCATCGACGATGATCTCGCCACGTGGCGACAGCTCGACGCTGCCCTTGAGCCAGTCGGTGTTCGGCAACAGGCCGATCTGCACAAAGATGCCCTCCAGGTCGACGGTGTGGAACTCACCCGAATCACGATCCTTGTAGACCAGGCCGCTGACCTTCTGTCCGTCACCCTTGACTTCACTGGTCAGCGCGCTGGTCACGACATTGACGTTGGCCAAGCTGTACAGCTTGCGCTGCAGCACAGCGTCGGCGCGCAGCTTGCTGTCGAACTCCAGCAGTGTCACGTGACTGACGATACCGGCCAGGTCGATAGCCGCCTCGACACCGGAGTTGCCGCCACCGATCACCGCCACACGCTTGCCCTTGAACAGCGGGCCGTCACAGTGCGGGCAAAAGCACACGCCCTTGGCCTTGTATTCCTGCTCGCCCGGCACGCCCATTTCACGCCAGCGGGCACCGGTGGCGAGGATCACAGTCTTGGCCTTGAGGCTGGCACCGCTTTCAAAGCGCACCTCATGCAACCCGCCGGCATTCTTCGCCGGCACCAGGGCACTGGCGCGTTGCAGGTTCATGATATCGACATCGTACTGGCGAACATGTTCTTCCAGGGCGCTGGCCAGTTTCGGCCCTTCGGTTTCCTGGACCGAGATAAAGTTCTCGATCGCCATGGTATCGAGCACCTGGCCGCCGAAACGCTCCGCCGCGACACCGGTACGAATGCCTTTGCGCGCAGCGTAGATCGCCGCCGCCGCACCGGCTGGACCACCGCCGACCACCAGGACATCGAAGGCGTCCTTGGCGCTGATCTTTTCCGCTTGCTTCTCAATCGCGCCGGTGTCGAGCTTGCCGAGGATTTCCTCGAGGCCCATGCGGCCCTGGCCGAAGTTCACACCGTTGAGGTAGACGCTTGGCACGGCCATGATCTTGCGATCGTTGACTTCGTCCTGGAACAACGCGCCGTCGATGGCGACGTGGCGGATGTTCGGGTTCAGTACCGCCATCAGGTTCAGCGCCTGGACCACGTCCGGGCAATTCTGGCAAGACAGCGAGAAATAAGTCTCGAAGTTGAACTCACCCTTGAGCGAGCGGACCTGTTCGATTACTTCAACACTGGCCTTCGAAGGGTGGCCGCCGACTTGCAGCAGGGCCAGCACCAGCGAAGTGAATTCGTGGCCCATGGGGATACCGGCGAAACGCAGGCTGATCTCGGCTCCCGGGCGATTCAACGAGAACGATGGCTTGCGCGCATCAGTGCCGTTGTCCAACAAGGTGATCTGGGTGGAAAGGCTGGCGACTTCCTGGAGCAGTGCGAGCATTTCCTGAGATTTCGCGCCGTCATCAAGGGAGGCGACGATCTCGATCGGTTGTGTAACCCGTTCCAGGTACGACTTCAACTGGGCTTTAAGATTGGCGTCCAACATGCGGGCGATTTCCCTTTTTCAGTACTTTAGAAATAACAACGCCCAGGTGATTACCACCCGGGCGTTATTGGGCGGTGCGGCTGACTTATGAGGTGCGGATGACCGCCCTTGAATCACTCATGAACTTAGATCTTGCCAACCAGGTCCAGGGACGGAGCCAGGGTGGCCTCGCCTTCTTTCCACTTGGCCGGGCAGACTTCACCCGGGTGCGCGGCAACGTACTGGGCAGCCTTGATCTTGCGCAGCAACTCGGAAGCATCACGGCCTACGCCGCCATCGTTGAGTTCAACGATCTTGATCTGGCCTTGCGGGTTGATCACGAAAGTACCGCGGTCGGCCAGGCCGGCTTCTTCGATCAGTACGTCGAAGTTGCGCGAGATGGTCAGGGTCGGGTCGCCGATCATGGTGTACTGGATCTTGCCGATGGCTGGCGAAGTGTTGTGCCAGGCCGCGTGGGCAAAGTGGGTGTCGGTCGACACGCTGTAGATTTCAACGCCGAGCTTCTGGAACGTGGCGTAGTTGTCAGCCAGGTCTTCCAGTTCGGTCGGGCAAACGAAGGTGAAGTCGGCTGGGTAGAAGAACACGACCGACCATTTGCCTTTCAGGTCAGCGTCCGAAACGTCGATGAACTCGCCGTTTTTGAAAGCGGTTGCTTTGAACGGTTTAACTTGGCTGTTGATGATAGGCATCGTTGACTCTCCGTCAGGGGTTGAGAAGTTGATGGGAGAATCCTAGCCATTCTTTTGCAGCCTGGCTCATTGGCAAAGCTGATGCTCGCGATTGGTTTTCGCTATGAACAGGCAGTATTAATAGAAGAAATCTTATTCGCCCTGATCCACCGGCTTTTCGACGATCAGGCCCATGCCTGGAAAAGGGCTGGCCTCGATATAACGCATGGCCGATTTCATGTCCTTCCAGCCGACATAACTCATCAGCGACTTCAGGTCCCAGCCACTCCGGTGGGCCCAGGTGGCGAAGCCGCGGCGCAAGGAATGACTGGTGTAGTGTTCGGCGGCAATCCCGGCGCGCTCCAGCGCCTGGCGCAGCAAGGGGATGATGCTGTTGGCGTGCAAGCCCCCCTCGCGCAGATGCCCCCAGCGATCAATGGCGCGAAACACCGGGCCACGCACCAGCGCGGCGCTGTTGATCCAGTCGATATAGGCCTGCACCGGGCACAGGCGTTGCAAAGCCGGGGCCTGGTAGGTCTGGCCGAGGTTGTCGCGGTCGCTTTTGCTGCGCGGTAAGTACAGCGTCATGCCGGACCCCGCGACGGCACGGACATGCTCGATCTCCAGGCGACAGAGCTCGTCGCTGCGAAAGCCGCGCCAGAAGCCCAGCAGGATCAGCGCCTTGTCGCGCCGGGCACGCAGCAGCGCCGGCCGATCATCGCCGGCCAAAGCCAGGCTCGCTTGCGCATCGAGACTGACGACAACCTGCTCAAGGTGCTGCAACTGCAGCGGTTCGGCCTGCTTCTCCCGCGCCGGGTGCAGGGCACGAATACCCTTGAACACCTTGCGCACCAGCGGCGCCTTGGTCGGGTCGGCGAAACCCTGGCTGTTGTGCCATTGCGCCAAGGCTGACAACCGCAGCTTCAGCGTGTTGATCGAGAGTGCGCCGGCATGTGCCATCAGGTAGCGCACCACGCTGTCGCTGGTGGCCGGCAGGAAGCCGCCCCAGGTCACTTCGAAATGTTCTATGGCGGCCTGATAGCTGCGACGGGTGTTGTCCCGCGTCGCCGCTTGCAGGTAACGGTCCAGCTCGTTCATCGCCTCGATTCCCGGCATTCGTACTGATTCCGCGGAGCAAACCGCGAAAGTGACCCATCACACGGGGTAATACCAGTATATCCCGTGTTAATAATTTCAAATATCAACTTGTTGTATTTATCTATATGCTACGTAAATACATAGTACGTACCACAGTATGAAATCGTAGGAGAGAATATGGCTCGCGGCGGCGTAAACAAGGCGGTGGTGCAAACGGCACGCTTGGCAATCCTCGCCCGTGGCGAGCACCCGAGCATCGATGCGGTACGTATCGAGATGGGCAATACCGGCTCCAAGACCACCATTCATCGCTATCTCAAGGAGCTGGACGACAGCGACCTGCGACGCGGGGCACCAAGTGAAGCACTCGACGAAGAGCTGGCGGAGCTGGTCTCGCGGCTGGCGCAACGTCTCCAGGAGCAGGCTCGTGAGCCTGTCGAGCAAGCCCGGGCACAACTGGCGGCGGAAAAAGCCGAATGGCAGGCGCAACTGGTCGAGCTGACCCAGCAGTTGGAGCAGCAGCGGCGCCAGTTCGAGATCCAGGGCGTGGCCCTGGCCGATGAATCGCGCAACCTGCTCGCCACCCGCTCGATGCTGCAGACCGAACAGACGCGCAACGCCGGGCTGAGCCAGGCCTGCAGCGACTACGAATTGCGCCTCAAGGACAAGGACCAGCAGATCCGCTCTCTGGAGGACAAGCATCAGCATGCCCGCGAGGCGCTGGAACACTTCCGCAGTGCCGCCCGCGACCAGCGCGATCAGGAACAGTGCCGGCATGAGGCGCAGATCCAGCAGGTCCAGATGGAGTTACGCCAGGCCCAGCAGAGTGCGCTGGTGCGTCAGGATGAGATCACCCAGTTGCATCGTGACAATGAGCGGCTGCTGGCGGAGAGCCGGGGAACCGCGAAGGCGCTCAAGCTGGCGCAGGAGCAGCTGGATAAAGAGCGGCTACGTGTCGAGCAGCAGATTCAACAGGCGCGAACGCTGGAGAATGCGAGCACCTTGCTTGAGGAGCGCCTGCGGGTGGCGCAGGAGAATGCCGGGTTGCTCAAGCTCAGGGTCACGCACCAGCAGGAGCTCGTTCAAACGCTGGAACTCAAGCTGGCTGAAACCGAAACAGCACTGAAAGCGCTTCAACTGCCCGAGCAGCCCCAGGAGTGACAAGGCCAGCCAGCCTTGCATTGATCTTGCAGACAGCATCGCCGAAAAGCCGGATCCCACAGAAGACCGGGTCGGCGATATTTTTGTGTTGGAGCACCGACCTGCAGGCGCTGCCTTGCCAGCGATTGCGATCTCACCTTCACCGCCATCATTGCGCCGCCGCAAGAGGCCGTGCCCCTCTGAATCTGTACGGATTCACCCCCTACTCCCCCCGAAAATCCACATCCCCCTATCTCGATCAGCCATTTCACCGACCTGCGACATTCTGCCCCAGTGCAAAAAAGTACCGAACGAAGTGTCGTCAAGGATTTGTCAGGAACACGTTTGAAGGCTGTAATCAGTGCCAGATTCTTCCTGGACACCGGAAGACACAACAACAATAAACTGACCTTCAAGCGCCTCCGTGCGCCATGAAGAGGAGTGTTCGATGAAAGCCATTGCCACCGCACTGCTTGTCACCACCGGCCTCAGCCTCAGCGGCGTCAGCCTCGCCGCCCAGACCTTGACCATCGCCACCGTCAACAACAGCGACATGATCCGCATGCAGAAGCTGTCGAAAAGCTTCGAAACCGAGCACCCGGACATCAAGCTGAACTGGGTGGTGCTGGAAGAAAACGTCCTGCGCCAACGCCTGACCACCGACATTGCCACCCAGGGCGGCCAGTTCGACGTGCTGACCATCGGCATGTACGAAGCCGCACTCTGGGGTGCCAAGGGCTGGCTGGAACCGATGAACAACCTGCCCGCCGCCTACGATATCGACGACGTGTTCCCGTCGGTGCGTGACGGCCTTTCCGTCAAGGGCACCCTGTTCGCCCTGCCGTTCTACGCCGAAAGCTCCATGACCTACTACCGCACCGACCTGTTCAAGGACGCCGGCCTGAGCATGCCCGAGCGCCCAACCTGGGAACAGATCGGCGAGTTCGCCAGCAAGCTCAACCACCCCGACAAGGAGCAATACGGTATCTGCCTGCGGGGCAAGGCCGGCTGGGGCGAGAACATGGCCCTGATCACCACCGTGGCCAATGCCTATGGCGCGCGCTGGTTCGATGAGAAGTGGCAGCCGGAATTCAACGGCCCGGAGTGGAAGAACGCCCTGAACTTCTACGTCGAGACCATGAAAAAGGCCGGCCCGCCGGGCGCCTCGAGTAACGGTTTCAACGAAAACCTGGCGCTGTTCAACAGCGGCAAGTGCGCCATGTGGGTCGATGCCAGCGTGGCCGGCTCCTTCGTCACCGACAAGACCCAGAGCAAGGTCAGCGACCACGTCGGCTTTACCTACGCACCGCACCAGGTCACCGAGAAAGGCTCGGCCTGGCTCTACTCCTGGGCGTTGGCGATCCCCACCAGCTCCAAGGCCAAAGACGCGGCGAAGGTCTTCAGCAGTTGGGCCACCTCCAAGGAATACGGGGCCCTGGTCGCCAAGGAAGACGGCATTGCCAACGTACCGCCAGGCACTCGCGCCTCGACCTACAGCGATGCCTACATGAAGGCCGCGCCGTTCGCCAGGATCACCCTGGAATCGCTCAAGGCCGCCAACCCGAAAGACCCGAGCGCCAAGCCCGTGCCTTATGTCGGGATCCAGTTGGTGACCATTCCCGAGTTCCAGGCCATCGGCACCCAGGTCGGCAAGCAGTTCTCCGCCGCCCTGACCGGCCAGACCACGGTCGACAAGGCCCTGGCCGACGCGCAGACCTTCACCGAGCGGGAAATGAAACGCGCGGGTTATCCGAAGTAGCCCTGTCCTGGGGCATGCACCGTCCCTTGTAGGAGCAGAGCTTGCTCGCGAAGGCGACTTCAAGATCGCTAAAAGCTTCGCGGCGGTGCGGCGTCCCGACAAGCTCCGCTCCCACACAAGCTCCGCCCCCAAAGGACTGAGATTGCCCGCTCCTTGCACTTAATCGGTTTTGAACACCATGAATACCTCCACTGCCAAAGCCCATATGGATATCCCCCAGCCGTTGCGCAAAAGCCGTCTGCGCAACCCCGGCTGGTTCCTGGTCTCACCATCAGTCGGCCTGTTGCTGCTGTGGATGATCGTGCCCCTGGGCATGACCGTTTACTTTTCGCTGATCCGCTACAACCTGCTCTACCCGGGCGAAAACCAGTTCGTCGGCCTGGAAAACTACACCTACTTCCTGACCGACTCGGGTTTTCTCCCCGGCGCCACCAACACCCTGTTGCTGGTGGGCAGCGTGCTGCTGATCAGCGTGGTGTTCGGCGTGCTGATCTCGGCGCTGCTGGAAGCCAGTGAGTTCTTCGGTCGAGGCATCGTCCGGGTCCTGTTGATTTCGCCCTTCTTCATCATGCCCACCGTCGGTGCGCTGATCTGGAAAAACCTGATTTTCCACCCGGTCTCGGGGATTCTCGCCGCGCTGTGGCGAGTATTCGGCGCGCAACCGGTGGACTGGCTGGCCCATTACCCGCTGCTGTCGATCATCATCATCGTCTCCTGGCAGTGGCTGCCCTTCGCCATCCTGATCCTGATGACCGCCATGCAGTCCCTCGACCAGGAACAGAAAGAAGCCGCGCGCCTCGACGGCGCCGGTCCGGTGGCGATCTTCTGGCACCTGACCCTGCCGCACCTGGCCCGGCCGATTGCCGTGGTGGTGATGATCGAAACCATCTTCCTGCTCTCGGTGTTCGCGGAAATCTTCACCACCACCAACGGTGGGCCGGGCTACGCCTCGACCAACCTGGCCTACCTGATCTACAACCAGGCCCTGGTGCAGTTCGATGTCGGCATGGCTTCGGCCGGCGGCCTGATCGCCGTGGTCATCGCCAATATCGCCGCGCTCATCCTGGTCCGGATGATCGGCAAAAACCTGACAGACAAGCCTTGAGGCCCGCGCCATGACCCTCACACTCAAACAATCCCGGCGCCTGCAAAGCGTTCTGCTCGGCACCCTGGCCTGGGCCATCGCGATCCTGATCTTCTTCCCGATCTTCTGGATGGTGCTGACCAGCTTCAAGACCGAGATCGACGCGTTCGCCACGCCGCCGCAGTTCTTCTTCACCCCGACGCTGGAGAACTACCTGCATATCCAGGAGCGCAGCGACTACTTCCACTTCGCCTGGAACTCGGTGGTGATCTCCTTCAGCGCCACCTTGCTGTGCATGCTGATCGCGGTGCCGGCGGCTTACTCCATGGCGTTCTATGAAACCCAAAGGACCAAACGCACCCTGCTGTGGATGCTCTCCACCAAGATGCTGCCGCCGGTGGGCGTGCTGATGCCGATCTACCTGCTGGCCAAGTCCTTCGGACTGCTGGACACGCGCCTGGCGCTGATCGTGATCTACACCCTGATCAACCTGCCGATCGTGGTCTGGATGATTTACACCTACTTCAAGGACATTCCCAAGGACATCCTCGAGGCCGCCCGTCTCGACGGCGCGACCCTCTGGCAGGAGATGGTCCGGGTGCTGCTGCCGATCAGCAAGGGCGGGTTGGCCTCGACCCTGCTGCTGTCGCTGATCCTGTGCTGGAACGAGGCGTTCTGGTCGCTGAACCTGACCTCCTCGCATGCCGCGCCGCTGACCGCGCTGATCGCCTCCTACTCAAGCCCCGAGGGTCTGTTCTGGGCCAAGTTGTCGGCCGTCTCGACCCTGGCCTGCGCACCGATCCTGATCTTCGGCTGGATCAGCCAGAAGCAGTTGGTCCGCGGCCTGTCCTTCGGCGCCGTGAAATAGATCAGCGTTTTTTTGAACACAACAGAACCTGTAGGAGCTGGCTTGCCAGCGATAAGGCCCTCAAGCCTTGCGGCGACCATTCGGACGCCATCGCCGGCAAGCCGGCTCCCACAGGGTTCGTAGCGAACTTTAAAAGGAGCCTCACCATGGCCAACCTGAAAATCAAGAATCTGCAAAAAGGCTTCGAAGGCCTGTCCATCATCAAGGGCATCGACCTGCAGGTGAACGACCGCGAGTTCGTGGTCTTCGTCGGGCCGTCCGGCTGCGGCAAGTCGACCCTGTTGCGACTGATCGCCGGCCTCGAGGAAGTCACCTCCGGCACCATCGAACTGGACGGTCGCGATATCACCGAAGTCAGCCCGGCCAAACGCGACCTGGCCATGGTCTTCCAGACCTACGCCCTGTACCCGCACATGAGCGTACGCAAGAACATGTCCTTCGCCCTCGATCTGGCCGGCGAGGCCAAGACCGAGGTCGAGCGCAAGGTCAATGAGGCCGCACGGATCCTCGAACTCGGCCCGCTGCTGGAACGCAAACCCAAGCAACTGTCCGGCGGCCAGCGCCAGCGAGTCGCCATCGGCCGCGCCATTGTGCGCAATCCGAAGATCTTCCTGTTCGACGAACCGCTGTCCAACCTCGACGCCGCCCTGCGGGTACAGATGCGCCTGGAACTGGCGCGCCTGCACAAGGAGTTGCAGGCCACCATGATCTACGTGACCCACGACCAGGTCGAAGCCATGACCCTGGCCGACAAGGTGGTGGTACTCAATGGCGGACGCGTCGAGCAGGTCGGTTCGCCCCTGGAGCTCTACCACGCACCGGCCAACCTGTTCGTCGCCGGCTTCCTCGGTACGCCGAAAATGGGCTTTCTCAAGGGCAAGGTCAGCCGCCTCGACGGCCAGGGCTGTGAGGTCGAACTGGATGCCGGCACCCGTATCAGCCTGCCCTTGAGCGATGCCGGCCTCAGCGCCGGCAGCCCGGTAACCCTGGGCATCCGCCCGGAACACCTGGAGCTCGCCAAACCCGGCGACTGCACCCTGAAAGTCACCGCCGACGTCGGCGAACGCCTGGGCAGCGATACCTTCTGCCATGTCCGCACCGCTTCCGGCGAAGCCCTGACCATGCGCATCCGTGGCGATATGGCCAGCCAGTACGGTGAAACCCTCAATCTGCACCTGGATAGCAGCCACTGCCATTTGTTCGATGCCAACGGTCTGGCGGTCGCCCGTCCGCTGCGCGCTGCCGCCTGATTGCCGAGAGCCTTAGCCATGAAACTGAACAAACAGAATCTGCACCGGCTGGCGCCTGAAGTCCGCCTGCCCCTCTACAACCTGGCCGATACCCGCCAGGGCATCGTTCATATCGGCGTCGGCGGTTTCCATCGCGCCCACCAGGCGTACTACACCGACGCCCTGATGAACACCGGCGAGGGCCTGGACTGGGCCATCTGCGGAGCCGGCCTGCGCGACGAAGACCGCCGCGCCCGGGACGACCTGGCCGGGCAAGACTACCTCTTTACCTTGTACGAGCTGGGCGACAGCGACGACACCGAAATCCGGGTGATCGGCGCCATCAGCGATATGCTGCTGGCCCAGGACGATCGCCAGGCCCTGATCGACAAGCTCGCCTCGCCGCAGATCCGCATCGTCTCGCTGACCATCACCGAAGGTGGCTACTGCATCGACGACAGCAACGGCGAGTTCATGACCCATCTGCCGCAGATCCAGCACGACCTCAGCCACCCCGAGGCCCCACAGACCGTCTTCGGCTTTCTCTGCGCGGCCCTGGCCAAGCGCCGGGCCGCCGGTATCCCGGCCTTTACCCTGATGTCCTGCGATAACCTGCCGCACAACGGCGCGGTGGCCCGCAAGGCGCTACTGGCCTTCGCCGCCTTGCGCGACACCGACCTGCATGACTGGATCGCCGCCCACGTGAGCTTTCCCAATGCCATGGTCGACCGCATCACGCCGATGACCAGCACCGCCCATCGCCTGCAACTGCATGACGAACACGGCATCGACGATGCCTGGCCGGTGGTCTGCGAACCCTTTGTGCAATGGGTCCTGGAAGACAAGTTCGTCAACGGCCGCCCGGCCTGGGAAAAGGTCGGCGTGCAGTTCACCGACGACGTCACGCCCTATGAAGAGATGAAGATCAAGCTGCTCAACGGCAGCCACCTGGCCCTGACCTACCTGGGGTTCCTCAAGGGTTACCGGTTCGTCCACGAAACCATGAACGACCCGTTGTTCGTGAAGTACATGCGCGCCTACATGGACCTGGACGTCACCCCGCAACTGGCGCCGGTGCCGGGTATCGACCTGGGCGAGTACAAGGACACCCTGGTGCAGCGTTTCTCCAACCAGGCGATTGCCGACCAGTTGGCGCGGGTCTGTTCCGATGGCTCGTCGAAGTTTCCCAAGTTCACCATCCCGACCCTCAACCGGCTGATTGCCGACGGTCGCGAGACCGAACGCGCGGCGCTGGTGGTGGCGGCATGGGCCCTGTACCTCAAGGGCGTCGACGAAAACGGCACGAGCTACAGCATTCCGGACCCACGGGCCGAGTTCTGCCAGGCGCTGGTGGCGGATGACACCTTGATCGTGCAACGGCTGTTCGCCGTGGAAGAGATTTTCGGCAGCGCGATTCCCCGCTCCGCCGAGTTTATCGCGGCTTTCGAACGCTGCTTCAACAGCTTGCGCGAAGTAGGCGTGAGCAAGACACTGGAGCGTTTGCTGGCGAAAACCGATTGAATGTGTGACTAACCTTTGTGGCGAGCGGGCTTGCCCGCGCTCGACTGCGAAGCAGTCGTGAAATCGGTCATCTCGGTTTACCTGATAGACCGCATTCGCCGGTTTCAGGGCCGCTTCGCGCCCCGGCGCGGGCAAGCCCGATCGCCACAGGTCCGCGCTCCACAAAGGGATCGCCTTACTCAAGCAGGCCAACCATGAAGCAAAAACTCTATCTAGGCATCGACTGCGGCACCCAAGGCACCAAGGCCATCGTCCTCGACACCGTCAGCGGCCAGGTGCTGGGCCAGGGCGCGGCGCCCCATACGATGATCAGCGGCGCCAACGGTCGTCGCGAGCAGGACACCGGGCAATGGCTGGACGCTTTCGTCCAGGCCACCCGACAAGCATTGGCCGCGGCCGCTGTCGACGGTCAGGCGATCCTCGGTATCGGCGTCTCCGGCCAGCAACACGGACTGGTCCTGCTTGATCAGCAAGGCCAGGTCCTGCGTCCGGCCAAGCTCTGGTGCGACACCGAAACCACCCCGGAAAACCAGCGTCTGCTGGAACAATTGGGCGGCGAACAGGGCTCGCTCGAACGCCTCGGCCTGGTGATCGCGCCCGGCTATACCGTGTCCAAGTTGCTCTGGAGCAAAGAGCAGCATCCCGAGCTGTTCGCCCGGATCGCCCATATCCTGCTGCCCCACGATTACCTCAACTACTGGCTTACCGGCCGCAGTTGCGCGGAATACGGCGATGCCTCGGGTAGCGGCTATTTCGATGTGCGCAAGCGCTGCTGGGACCTGCCGCTGCTGCACGAGATCGACCCCAGCGGGCGCCTGCAAGCCGCCTTGCCGGAACTGATCGAAGCCCACCAGCCAGTCGGTCGGGTTCTTCCCGAGATCGCCGGACTGCTGGGCATCAACCCCAACGCCCTGGTTGCCAGTGGCGGTGGCGACAACATGATGGGCGCCATCGGCACCGGCAATATCCAGGCCGGGATCATCACCATGAGCCTGGGCTCGTCCGGTACGGTCTATGCCTATGCCGACCAGCCACTGGTCAGCCCGCATGCCTCGGTCGCGGCCTTCTGCTCTTCCAGCGGCGGCTGGTTGCCGCTGATCTGCACCATGAACCTGACCAACGCCAGCGGCGCCGTACGCGAGCTGTTCAAGCTCGGGCTCGACGAGTTCAATGCCCGGGTCGAGCAGGCGCCAATCGGCGCCGAGGGCGTCAGCATGCTGCCGTTTCTCAACGGCGAACGGGTGCCCGCCCTGCCCCAGGCCAGCGGCAGCCTCTCAGGCTTGACCCTGACCAACCTGACCCAGGCCAATCTGTGTCGGGCCGTGGTCGAGGGCACCACTTTCGGCTTGCGTTATGGCCTGGATCTGCTGCGCGAAGCCGGCCTGCGCAGCCACGGCATCCGCCTGACCGGGGGCGGTTCGAAAAGCCCGGTGTGGCGGCAGATCGTCGCCGATATCATGGATACCCCGGTGGTCTGCACCCGCCAGAGCGAAGCCGCGGCCCTCGGGGCGGCGATCCAGGCCGCCTGGTGCGAGTCCGCTGGCGAGCAAAGCCTGGCTGAATTATGCGAACGTTGTGTCAGCCTCGACCTGGCAAGTGAAACCCGGCCGATCGCGACCAATGTCGCCGCCTACCAATCCGTTTACCAGCGCTACCGTCAACAGGTAGCCGCCCTTCAAGAGTGAGTTCCCATGTATCTGGTCTGTGGTGAAGCGCTGTTCGATTTTTTCAGTGAGGATGCGAGCGGGCAGACCTCGAAAGTGAATTTCACCGCGATTGCCGGCGGTTCGCCGTTCAACGTCGCGGTCGGCCTGCGCCGCCTGGGCGTCGACGTGGCATTGTTTGCCGGATTGTCCACCGACTACCTCGGGCGCCGTTTGCAGCAGGTCCTGCTGGAAGAAGGAGTACGCGCGGATTACCTGCTGGACTTCGACGCGCCCACCACCCTGGCGATGGTCGCCGTGGCTGCCGATGGCTCGCCGCATTACAGTTTCCGAGGCGAAGGCTGCGCCGACCGCCAGTTGCTGCCCGGGCACCTGCCGAAACTCGGCGACGAGGTCCGTGGCCTGCATATCGGTTCGTTTTCCCTGGTGGTGCAGCCGATTGCCGATACCCTGCTGACCCTGGTGCGACGGGAAAGCGGCCGGCGGCTGATCACCCTCGACCCTAACGTACGACTCAATCCGGAACCGAATATCGAGCTCTGGCGCCAACGGATCGCGGCCCTGGCCGAACACGCCGACATGATCAAGGTCAGCGACGAAGACCTCGGACTGCTCTACCCGGGGCGCGATCCCCAGAGCATCGCCCAGGAGTGGTTGGCCCAGCGCTGCCAGCTGGTGTTCCTGACCCGTGGCACCCAGGGCGCCAGCGTCTACAGTCGTCGGCATGGCCACTGGTCGGTACCGGCTCGCGAAGTGCTCACCGCCGATACCGTCGGCGCCGGCGACACCTTCCAGGCCGCCCTGATCACTTGGTTGACCGAACAACAGCTTGATTCAGTGGAGGGCCTGGAACAACTGGACAAGGCCCAGATCGAGGCGATGCTGAACTTCGCCGTGGGCGCCGCGGCAATTACCTGTAGCCGTAACGGCCCGGACTTGCCGTATCGACATCAGTTGGACTGAGCAGCGCGATTTATCCCCGCCACAGGAGAAAAGCGCCGTCCAGTGATGTGACAGGCGGCGCTGGATCAACCGCGCGGAGCGTTACCATCCTCCACCAGGCCCCAGTCCTTGGCATCCAGCTCCTTCGCCGCGATCGGCGGCGCGGGAGGGCTCTTCTGCACGGTCAGGGCCGCCGTATCCTGATGCAGCTTCAGGCGCAGGCGCAGGTTGTTCACCGAGTCGGCGTTCTTCAGCGCCTCTTCCTCGTCGATCGCCCCCTCCACCACCAACTCGAACAGCGCCGTATCGAAGGTACGCATGCCAATGATCTCGGACTTCTCCATGATGCCCTTGAGCTCGGAGAACTCGTTGCGCTTGATGAAGTCACGCACCGTCGGCGTGCCCAGCATCACTTCCACCGCCGCCCGACGCTTGCCGTCCAGGGTATTGACCAGACGCTGGGAAACGAACGCCTTGAGGTTGTTACCCAGGTCGTTGAGCAATTGCGGCCGCCGATCCTCCGGGAAGAAGTTGATAATGCGGTCCAGCGCCTGGTTGGCGTTGTTGGCGTGCAGGGTGGAGATCGCCAAGTGCCCGGTATCGGCGAACGCCAGGGCATGCTCCATGGTTTCGCGGTCGCGGATCTCGCCGATCAGGATCACGTCCGGCGCCTGGCGCAGGGTGTTCTTCAGCGCCGCGTGGAAACTGCGGGTATCGACCCCGACTTCGCGCTGGTTGATAATCGACTTCTTGTGTCGATGGATGTACTCCACCGGGTCTTCGATGGTGATGATATGCCCGCTGCTGTGGCGGTTGCGGTAGTCGATCAAGGCCGCCAGGGAAGTCGACTTACCCGAACCGGTGGCGCCGACAAACAGCACCAGGCCACGCTTTTCCATGATGGTTTCGAGCAGGATCGGCGGCAGCTTGAGGTCTTCGAAGCGAGGGATTTCCAGCTTGATATTGCGCGCGACGATGGATACTTCGTTGCGCTGCTTGAAGATATTGATCCGGAAGCGGCCGACACCGGGCAAGGACAACGCCAGGTTCATTTCCAGTTCGCGCTCGAACTGCAGGCGTTGCTCGGCATCCATGATACCGTCGGCAATGGCCGCCACTTCACCCAGCTTCAGCGAGTCCGTGCCCAACGGCTTGAGCACGCCGTTGAATTTGGCACAGGGCGGCGCGCCGGTGGACAGGTACAGGTCCGAACCGTCCTGGGCGGCCAGGGTTTTCAGCAATGCGTGGATATCCATGGCAAAGTTGTCCGCAATACAGTCGAAAAGAGGTTTGTGCGATTAAGCTTGTGTCATTTAGATATGACCGATGTCTACAGCTTGGCGGGATAATAAGCCGCGGCGCAACCCAAAGCTTCACCTTCAAGGCAGGTTTATGAACGGATCTCCAGGCGACACCGCCACCCGACTCGGTACCTGGGACTGGGATATCGACCAGGACCTATTTGTCGCTGACGCCCACTTCGCCCAATTGCATGGCGTTGACCCGGCGCGGGCCAGCCAGACCCCCATCAGCGTCTACATGGACAGTGTGCACCCAGAGGACCGCGCACAGGTGGCCCAGGGCATCAAACTGTGCCTGGAGCAACACAACGAGCACGCCGAAGAATACCGGGTATTGCAAGCCGACGGCCAGGTGCGTTGGGTTTTCGCCCGCGGCCGCTGCCACCTCGGCCCCCATGGTCGGGCCCAGCGCTTTGTCGGCGCGGCACTGGATATCACCGAGCACAAACGCACCGAAGAAGCCCTGCGCAATCTCAACGAGACCCTGGAGGAACGCGTCGCCCAGCGGACCCGGGCGCTGGCCGAGGCCAACCAGCGCCTGCAGAATGAAATGCTCGAACGCGAGCGGGCCGAAGAGGCGTTGCGCCATGCGCAAAAAATGGAAGCGGTGGGTCAACTCACCGGTGGCATCGCCCATGACTTCAACAACATGCTCACCGGCATCATCGGCAGCCTGGACCTGGTGCAACGCTATATCGCCGCCGGACGCAGCGACGAGATCGGCCGTTTTGCCGACGCCGCCGTCAGCTCGGCACAACGGGCCGCCGCCCTCACCCACCGGTTGCTGGCCTTTTCCCGGCGACAATCGCTCGACCGCAAACGCATCGAGCCCAATCAATTGGTGCAATCGCTGGAAGAGCTGTTCAGCCGTACCAAGGGCGCCCATATCAGCCTGAAAGTCGAACTGGGCCGGGACGTGTGGCCGGTCAACACCGACACCGGGCAGCTGGAAAGCGCCCTGCTCAACCTGGTGATCAACGCCCGCGACGCCATGCCCGACGGCGGCGAACTGCGCATCGAGACCGCCAACAGCTACCTCGACGGCGGCGACATCAGCACCCTGGAACCGGTCAAGGCCGGCGACTATGTGATGATCGGCGTCAGCGACAACGGTACCGGCATGAGCCCGCTGATCCTGGCCAAGGCCTTCGACCCGTTCTTCACCACCAAGCCCATCGGCCAGGGCACCGGCCTGGGCCTGTCGATGATCTATGGTTTTGCCCAGCAGTCCGGCGGTCACGTCACCCTCGAAAGCGAGCCGGGCAAAGGCACCTGCGTGCGCTTGTACCTGCCGCGCTATCACGCGGCGCAAGCCGAGGCGCCGCGAGCCCCACGGCAACCCGCGGAGTCACCGCTGGCCGAGGTCGACGAGTCGGTGATGGTGGTGGAGGACGATCCGGCGGTGCGGATGCTGGTGCTCAATGTCCTCGACGAGTTGGGTTATACCGTGCACCCGGCGGCGGATGCGCGGACCGCCTTGCCGCTGCTGGAGTCGAGCCTGCGCATCGACCTGCTGGTCACCGATGTCGGCCTGCCGGGGATGAACGGCCGGCAATTGGCGGAAGCCGCCCGCCAGCACCGCCCGGGGCTCAAGGTGCTGTTCATGACCGGCTACGCCGAGAAGGCCGCCGAGCGCCAGGGCTTCCTCGAGCCGGGCATGGACCTGATCGCCAAGCCCTTCACCCTCGATGCGCTGGCCAATCGGGTACGCGACATGATCGGGCAAGCGTCCTGATCTTCAGGCATAATCCCGCGCCCGCCGCATGCCCCAACGTTTCAAGGTAACGAATCGATGAAAGCCCAAGCCCGCCATATCCTGGTGAAGACCGCCGAGGAAGCCGAACAACTGAGGCTACGTATCGTCAAGGGCGAAGCCTTTGATGTGCTGGCCAAGAAGTACTCCACCTGCCCGTCCGGCAAGCGCGGTGGGGATCTGGGGGAAGTCCGTCCGGGGCAGATGGTCGGGGCTATCGACCAGGTAATTTTCAAGAAGCCGCTACGTACCGTGCATGGCCCGATCAAGAGCAAGTTTGGGTATCATCTGGTGCAGGTCTTTTACCGCGATTAAGGCACGTATCACTTGTGGTGAGCGGGCTTGCCCGCGTTGGGGCGCGAAGCGACCCTAAAACCTGTGATCCGGGTGCATCAGGTCGAATGCAGTGACTGGCTTCACGACTGCTTCGCAGCCGAACGGGGCGGTGCGGCGTCCCGACAAGCCCCCTCGCCACAAAAATAGCACCTCCACACACTCAGGCCTGAACCGTCAGCCTCGTGGAATCAGCGCCCCACGCACCTGAATCACCCGACTCGCCAGCCGATGCCCGGCCAACGCCGCTTCTTGCGGATCACCGCCCGTCAGGCGACTGGCCAGGTACGCCGCACTGAACGAATCCCCCGCCGCCGTGGTATCGACCACCGTCTCGATTTTCTGCGCAGGCACCTCGAACACCGCGCCCTCGCAGTGAATCAGGCAACTCTCCGCCCCCCGCTTGATCACCACTTCCGGGATGCCGATATCCTCATAGGCACGAAACACCGCCTCGCCATCGACATAATCGAACAGCGCCAGCTCATCTTCCAGGGTCAACATGGCCAGGTCGACATAGGGCAATACCGAGCGATACGCCTCACGCGCCTGCTCGACATTCGCCCAGAGACGCGGCCGGTAGTTATTGTCGAAAACCACCCGGGTATCGCCCCGACGGGCCTCTTGCAGCACCGCAACCAGTTTTTCCCGACCGAGTTCGCCCAGCACCGCCAGGGTGATGCCGCTGAAATACAGCACATCGTAATCCGGCAAAGCCGCCAACACCGGAGCCGATGTCGGTGCGGTGAAACAGTCGCGCACCGCCGCTTCGTTGCGCCAGTAGAGAAACCGGCGCTCGCCCTTGGCATCGGTCTGGATGCAGTACAAGCCGGGCAAGCGCCCCGGCAGGCGTTGCACCAGGTCCAGGCCGATGCCTTCCTCGCGCCAGATCCGGCACATGCTGTCGCTGAAGCTGTCATCGCCGAGCGCCGTGACATAGTCCACCGAGGCCCGTCCACCCAGTTCGCGGGACAGGTAGACGGCGCTGTTCAGGGTGTCGCCGCCGAAGCTCTGGTGCAGGCTGCCGTCGGCGTGTTGTTGCAATTCGATCATGCATTCGCCGATCAGGGCGATGCGCGGCGGGGGCAGGTTCAGGGTGGTCATTGTGCTGGTCTCATAGTGTCCGATACGGCTTTCTCGCGGCGGTGCGGCGTCCCGACAAGCTCCGCTCCCACTGGTTCTGTGTCGATCACACTGTTCGGGGTCGACACCGACACTGTGGGAGCGGAGCTTGCCCGCGAAGGCGATATCCGCTTAGAAGCAAGTCTCGAAGGTTTCGATCACACTCATCCGCTCATCGACAATGCAACCGACCCGCCACTTGTCAAACGTCAGGCACGGATGCGAGGTGCCAAACGACACAATATCCCCAACCTTCAACTCGCAGCCCGGCGCCACCGTCATGAATGCGTGCTGGTCCATCACCGCCGTCACCTTGCAGGCACTGACATCCTCGCCCATTGCCGGCAGCACCCCCGGCTGATAACGCAGCAAAGGCACCGGCAAGCCGGCATCAAAGGCCACATCGCGCTTGCCCAGGGCAATCACCGCGAAGCCCGGCTCCGGCATCGACTGCACATGGGCCCAGACCTCCAGCGCCGGACGCAAGCCTTCGCTCAGGTCACCCCGGCGATGCAGCACGCAGCACTGCGCGTCCTTGTAGATGCCATGGTCGTGGGCGACATAACTGCCCGGGCGCAGCACACTGAGAAAACGCCCATCGGCGTCCTGGGCTTCAAACTCCTCGGCGATCAGGTCGTACCAGGCCGAACCCGAAGCCGTGATGATCGGCTTGTCGATGGCAAACGCGCCGCTGTTGCGCAGGTCCACCGCCAACCGCACCAGGGAGCCGGCGAAGGCGCGAATCCCGCTCTCGGCCTGATCGCCGTGAATCACTCCTTCATAACCTTCGATACCGGTCAGGGCCAGTGCCGGCTGGGCCTTGATGGCCTGGGCCAGGTCCAGCACCTCCTGCTCGCTACGACAACCGCAACGACCACCGACCACGCCGTACTCGATCATCACGTTCAAGCGCAGGCCGCGCTCGGCGAAGAAAGCCCCCAGGGCCGCGACGTTGTCCGGGTGGTCGACCATGCAGTGAAACTCGAACTGCGCATCGGCCAGCAAATCGGCGATCAATGCCATATTCGGCGCGCCCACCAGTTGGTTGGCCATCAACACCCGCCGCACGCCCGCCACGTAGGCGGCACGGGTCTGCACGGCGGTCGCCAGGGTCATCCCCCAGGCCCCGGCGGCCAGCTGGCGCCGGAACAGCGCCGGGACCATGCTGGTCTTGCCATGCGGTGCCAGTTCGGCGCCGCTACGGCTGACGAAGTCCTGCATCCAACGGATATTGTGCTCCAGGGCGTCGCGGTGAAGCACCAGGGCCGGCAGGCTGACATCGCGCACCAGTTGCGCGCCGACGCCGGCGGCGCCTTTTTCCACGGCGGCGAAGTTCACGGCAGTAGACATTCCAAACTCCTTATCGGCGGCGCCCTTGGCGGCCGCGCTAGTCGTTGATGCGACGGGCCAGGTTGTTCGCGCTCTCGATCAGGACCCGGCGATAGTCGTTGTAGTTGGTCTTGGCATCGGCGCGCGGGGCGACGATGCACAGGGTGGCGATGCAAATGCCCCGCTCGTCCTTGACCGGCGCGGCGAAGCAATGGGTAAAGGTGTCGGCAACGCTATCGAAGGAAAAGAACCCGTCGATCCCGGCCTGGCGAATCTCCTTGAGAAACACCTCCAGCGGCAGGCGCTGGCCGTCCGGCAGGATGAAGTCGTCGTGGTCGATCAGGTCGATGATCTGCTGGTCGCTCAGGTGCGCCAGCAGCAGGCGACCGGACGCGGTCCAGGGGATCGGCGCGTTTTCACCGATGTCCGAGGAAATCCGGAAATGCCGCTCACCTTCCTTCATCAGCGCCACCGTGTACTTGCGCCCGTTGAGCAGGCACATCTGTGCGGTTTCCCGGGTCTGGCTGACGATTTCCTGCAAGGCATGGTCGGCTTCGCGGCTCAGGTCGAAATGGCGCAAGTGTGCCTGGCCGAGAAAATACAGCTGGCGGCCCAGGTAGACATGGCCTTCCTTGCCGACCGACTCGAGGATGCGCCGCTCAAGCAGCGACGCCACCAGCTCGTAGATCGTGGATTTCGGGCTGCCGATACCGCTGGCGATGTCGTTGGGACGCAGCGGCTGGCCGACTTCCTTGAGGTAATCGAGGATATCGAACGCCCGGTCCAACCCTTTGGCCCGGCGCTTGATGGTGTCTTCGGTCATGTCAGTGCCATCCCATTGGAAAAATTGCCGGGGAGTGTACCCAGAGTCCCGGGGCGACTGTTAGATCGCTTTCGCGGCGGTGCGGCGTCCCGACAAGCTCCGCTCCCACAAATTTTCGGTTGTAAGCAATACAGCGGCCCGCCCCTGGCTTTGTGGGAGCGGAGCTTGCCCGCGATATAGGCCATCAGGGTTTCATCACTTCTTCTTGTACGCGATGCAATCGATCTCGACCTTGCAGTCGACCATCATGTTCGCCTGGACACAGGCTCGTGCCGGAGCGTGCTCAGGGGTGAAGTACTCGGAAAACACCTTGTTGAAACTCCAGAAATCCCGCGGGTCTTCCAGCCAGACCCCGGCGCGCACCACATCTTCCAGGCCATAACCGGCCTCCTCGAGAATCGCGATCAGGTTCTTCATGGTCTGGTGCGTCTGCTCGACGATGCCACCAACAATGATTTCACCATTCAGCGCCGGCACCTGGCCGGACACATGCAGCCAGCCATCGGCTTCGACGGCGCGGGCAAAAGGACGCGGCTGACCGCCACCCGCGGTGCTGCCGGTGCCATAACGAGTAATGCTCATACTGTTCTCCTTGAATGAAAAGTCAAAAACGGGTGTTTTTCAGAAATTCCGCGAGACGCGGCGACTGCGGACGCTCGAACAGTTCTTTGGGTGGCCCCTGCTCTTCAATACGCCCCTGGTTCATGAATACAATCTTGTCGGAAACCTCAAAGGCAAAGCGCATCTCGTGGGTGACCAGCAGCATGGTCATGCCCTCTTCCGCCAGGCCCTTGATCACCGCCAGCACCTCCCCGACCAGTTCCGGGTCGAGGGCCGAGGTGACTTCGTCGAACAGCATCAGGCTCGGGTTCATCGCGATCGCCCGGGCAATCGCGACCCGTTGCTGCTGGCCGCCGGACAACTGCCCGGGAAAGTGATTGCGCCGCTCCAGCAGGCCGACCCGCTCCAGCCACTTCTCCGCCAGCGCCACGGCCTGGTCCTTGGGCAGCTTCTTGACCTTGAGCAAGCCCAGGGTCACGTTCTGCAAGGCCGTGAGATGCGGAAACAGGTTGAACTGCTGGAACGCCATGCCAGTCATGGCCCGATGCTGGGCGATGACTTTTTCCGGATGACGGACGCGCTTGCCGTTCACTTCGCTGTAGCCGATGGACTCGCCGTCCAGGGTGATCTGGCCGCCCTGGAACTCTTCCAGCAGGTTCACGCAGCGCAGCAGCGTGGTCTTGCCCGAGCCGCTGGAGCCGATCAGCGTGACCACGTTGCCGCGCTGCATATCCAGGTCGACGCCCTTGAGCACTTCGAGCTTGCCGTATTGTTTGTGCAGCCCGCGAATGCTGAGCAGTGCTTGGGAATCAGTCGTCATGGCAAGGCCACCCGCTTTTCAATATGCCGACCGAGCAGCTCGATCGAGTAGTTGATGATGAAGAACAAGAAACCGGCGAACAGGTAGAACTCCAGGGTCATGAAGGTCCGGGCGATCACCTGCTGGGTGCTGAGCAGCAGTTCGGCGACACCGATCACCGAGAGCAGGGTCGAGGCCTTGACGATCTCGGTGGACGAGTTGACCCAGGTCGGCAGGATCTGCCGCAGCGCCTGGGGCAACAGCACATAACCGAGGGCCTGGTGGAAGGTCAGGCCGATGGCCTTGCTCGCTTCCATCTGGCCACTTGGGATGGACTGCATCGAGCCACGCACGATCTCCGCCACGTGGGAACCACAGAACAGCGTCAACCCCAGGGCCCCGGCCTGGAAGGCGCTGATCTGCCAACCCAGGGCCGGGGCCATGTAGAAACAGGCCAGGACCAGGACGAACACCGGGGTACCGCGGATCAGGTCGACATACAGGCGAAACGGCAGGCGCATCCAGAACTTGCCGTAGGTCAGCACCAGGCCGGCGACAATGCCGATCAGGGTGCCGCAGATAATCGCCAGGAGCGACACCGCGACACTGGTCTGAAAGCCCTCCCAGAGCGTTTCCCGGGCAATCCACAACTCATGCCACCAACTTTGCGCTTCGTACATGAGTGCCTCCTATCGGCGGATCGCCAGACGCTGCTCGAGGTAACGCAGCATCAGGGCAATGAGGTAACAGGCGACCACATAGAGCGCCGTGGTGACCATCCAGGTTTCGATCACCCGGTAGCTTTCCACGTTGATCTTGCGGGCGTGATAGGTCAGCTCCGGCACGGCGATGGCCGCTGCCAGGGAGGTGTCCTTGAACAGGGAAATGAAGTTGTTGGACAGCGCCGGCAGCACGTTGCGCAACATCACCGGCACGGTGACATAGGCGCGTACCTGCCATTCACCGAGGCCGATGGCCAGCCCGGCTTCACGCTGGCCCTTGGGAATACTCAGCAGGCCGGCACGGAAGACCTCGGTCAGGTAAGCCCCGGCATACAGCGACAGCGTGACGATAAACGAGGGGATCTTGTCCAGCCGGATGCCCAGGCTCGGCATGGCGAAGTAGATCAACAGGATCAACACCAGGATCGGCGTGTTACGGATCACCGTCACATACACCGAGGCCAGCGCCCGCAATGCGCGATGCTTGCTGAGCAAGGCAAATGCCATCATCAGGCCGATCACACAACCGATGGCGATGGACACCAGGGCCAGTTCCAGGCCCAGGCCCAGTCCCGCCAGCAAAGTGTCGAAATCGCGCCAGACGGCGGCAAAGTTCAACTGATAGTTCATGGTTCGCAGTACCTTCGACGGGGCGCCGCACTCGGCGCCCTGCCCTTAACGGATCACTTGAATTCGACAGGGAAACCGATTTCTGGCGAAGGAAGATCGACACCGAACCATTTTTTGAAGGACGCCGCGTAGGTTGGGAACTCGACACCGGTCATGGCTTCATGCAGCGTGGTGTTGACGAAGTTCAGCCAGTCCTGGTCGCCGCGCTTGACCGCGCAGGCATAGGTTTGCGGGCTCCAGGCAAAAGCCGGGCTGCGGTACATGCCGGGCTTCTGCACCATCAGGTACTTGACCGAGGACTGGTCAGTGGCGGCGGCGTCGGCCCGGCCGGTGCTCATGGCCTGGTACATCAGGTCGACACTGTCGTACTGGTCGACCTTGGCCTTGGGCAGCGCCTGGTGCACCAGTTCCTCGGCATAGACGTTCTGCAACACGGCCACGGTGACGCCGTCGCCGGCGGCGCGCAGGCTGTCGATTTCCTTGTATTTGCTATTGGCCGGCAGCAGCAGCGCGACCCCTTCGCGGTAGTACGGCAAGGTGAAGGCGACCTGCTGGGCGCGGCTGGCGGTCACGGTGATGAACTGGCAGCTGATATCGACCTTGTCGGTCAGCAGGTTGGGAATCCGCGCATCGGAAGACTGCACCACGTACTCGACCTTGCTCGGGTCGTTGAACAGGCCCTTGGCGATCATGCCGCCGATATCGATATCGAACCCCTGCAACTTGCCGTCTGCGCCCTGGAAGTGCCACGGCGCGTTGGTGCTGCCAGTGCCTACAATCAGGTGACCGCGCTTGAGCACGCTATCGAGCTTGCTGTCGGCTGCTTGCGCAGCCACCGCCGCCGAAGCCGCCAGAAGAAAAACACAGGCTTTAAACAAGGAAAGTCCACGCTGCATGACGTTGCACTCCGATGATGTGTATTCCGCTATAACGGAACTTGGTATGTAACAACGGAATAGACAGCAGAAACTGTGCCAGCAGATTCAGCGCGTTGAAACAAAGAGAGAAAAATATATATAAATCAATGAGATAGATTTTATTGAAAAAACAATATCACACGCGCTAGCAGCGCAACGTGCTACGGAAGGCCACGGAGGTGTGGGTGTGAAGGCCCCAAAGCAGTGCGGGAGTGGGTGATTTCCGGGCAGCCTTCAGCCAATCCGTTAGCAACCTAATAAAAAGCCCCGTACTTAATTCAGCGTTAATCCTGCGGACCGAAAGTGAAGTCGACCGCGCTCGCGCAGGCTTGCCCTGACGCCCTCCGCGGCCTACCCAGCGCCACTCGTGGTGCCGGGATGAATGCTCAAGCCGCTTAGGAGAAACACCATGAAACTACCTAGCCTGCTGGTGACTGGCGCCCTGGCGCTCACGATCTTTGCCGGCCTGGCCCAGGCCGACACCTCCAGCACCAGCCAACCCGTGCCTTATCACTACGGCATGCCCCTGCACATCGCCAAGGTCACCTCGATGACCGAGCAACCGAGCCAGGACTGCAAAGTGGTTACCGCCGATATGAAATTCATCGATACCGCCGGCAAGCCCGAGAACGTCAGCTACCTCAAGCTCTCGGACGCCTGCAACTTCAATAACTGATTCCGCCTGTGAAGGCGGCCTTGAAGGCATCAGAAGCTTCGCGGGCAGGCCCTGCTCCTACAGTGCGACGTCGAATACAAATCTTGTGTCCGACATAAGCCTGTAGGAGCAGGGCTTGCCCGCGAACCGCTGCAAGCGGCCATCCACCATAGATTGCGGCGCCATGAGATCGCTTTCGCAGACAATCCCGACCCACGGAATCGCGACGACTCCTGCTCTGACATAGCGCATGTTCCCTCGACAGCAATCACTTGCCGCATACACGGCATTCCCACCTCTACCCCGCTCGTTCAGCCACCATTCAGCAATTAGCAATCAAAACTGTTTAGTAATGAGTATCATTATGTTACAAATTAGCATCCTCTCTAACACTGGTGCGTTACCGAATGCTGGTTCCCTTCCTGATCATGCTGCGCGAAGGCATTGAAGCCGCGCTTATCGTTGGCATTATCGCCAGCTACCTCAAGCAGACCGGCCGGGGCCAGTGGATGCCGGCGGTGTGGATCGGCGTATTTCTCGCCGCCGCCCTCGCCCTGCTGGTCGGCGGTGGCCTGGAGCTGGTCAGTGCCGAGTTCCCGCAAAAACAGCAGGAACTCTTCGAGGGCGTGGTCGGACTGGTCGCGGTCGGTATCCTCAGCTCGATGGTGTTCTGGATGCGCAAGGTCGCCCGGTCCATCAAGCACGCCCTGCATGAATCCCTCGACCAGGCACTCGCCGGCTCCAGGCATCAGGTCTGGGCGCTGATTGCCATGGTGTTTTTCGCCGTGGCTCGCGAAGGCCTGGAAACCGTATTTTTCCTCCTGGCGGTGTTCCAGCAGAGCGAGGGTCCGGGCGCGCCCGTCGGTGCCCTGCTCGGCCTGATCCTGGCGATTTTCATCGGTTTCGCCATCTACAGCGGCAGCATGCGCCTGAACCTCGGCCGGTTTTTCCGCTGGACCGGCCTGTTCATCCTGGTGGTCGCCGCCGGCATTCTCGCCAACTCGGTCCAGGCCCTGCATGAAGCCGGCCTGTGGAACCATCTGCAAGGCGTGGTCTTCGACATCAGCGCCACGCTGCCGATGGACGGTCCGGCGGGCTCGGTCCTGGCCGGCATGTTCGGTTACCAGGACGCGCCGACGGTCAGTGTCCTCGGCGCCTACCTGCTGTACCTGGCGCTCACCCTGCTGCTGTTCTTCATCCCGGCCGCGGCACCGGCGCCCACGCACACTTCTTCCGTTCCCAACCAGTAAGGTTCCCCATGTCCAACCCTGCAACTGGCAAACCGCCCCAGGCCTTGCGCTGGGCGGTAGCCGGCTCGGTGATCGTGATGATCGCGGCCGGCGGGCTGTTCTATTACGCCTCGCAACTGGCCGCGGGCAAGCGTCAGGCCCATCACAACGAAATCAGCGTGACCATCCAGGCCCACGGCTGCGAGCCGAATGCCCTGAGCGTGGCGGCTGGGCCAAACAGCTTCCGTATCCTCAACAGCTCGCAACGCGCGGTCGAGTGGGAAATCCTCGACGGTGTGCTGGTGCTCGAAGAGCGCGAGAACATCGCCCCGGGCCTCAGCCAGGTGATCAATGCCAACCTGCAACCCGGCGATTACGTGATTACCTGTGGGCTGCTGAGCAATCCGCGCGGGACCTTGCACGTCAGCCCTACCGCCGCTTCCGAGGCCGCGGCCAAGGCACGTCCGTCGATGACCGCCTTTATCGGTCCACTGTCGGAGTTCCGGGTCTACCTGAGCAGCCAGGGCATCGCGCTGATCAAGGCGGTCGACGCCCTGGAGCAGGCGATCGCCGCCGGCGACCTGACCCAGGCCCAGGCGCTCTATGCCCCGGCCCGTGCCGCCTATCAGCGTCTGGCCCCGGCCGCCCAGCGTCTCGCCGAGCTGGACAACACGATCAACGCCCGCGCCGACTATTACGAAAAACGCGAGCAGGACCCGGGCTTCGGCGGCTTCCACCGCATCGAGTACGGCCTGTTCCAACAACGCAGCGTCGACGGCCTGGTGCCGGTCGTCCAGCGCCTGCAAGCCGATGTCGCCAGCCTCAAGCAACAATTGCTGGCGCAGTCGCTGCCGCCGGAACAACTGGTCAGCATTGTCGTGCGCAATCTGCGCAGCATGGCCGATACCCGTGCCAGCGGCGGTGAAGAAGAGCGCTATAGCCATGTCGACCTGAACGGCTTCGCCGCCAACCTGCAAGCCGCGCAAAAGGTCATCGACCTGATGCGGCCGCTGCTGGTCAAGTCATCCGGCGAGCTGCTGGTGAAGATCGACAGCGCCGCCACGGCCCTGGACGCCGAATTCAACGGCCTGCGCGACGCCAACGACTATGTCACCTACGACACCGTGAGTGCCGCGCAACGCCAGCAGATCAGCGACAAGGCCAAGGCCCTGGCCGATGCACTCGATGGAATCGATCCCGCCCTAGGCCTTTCCGGCCTGTAACCAAGCAGACGATACGAACATGAGCGATTCAGAACAGCACAACGCCGAATTTTCCGCCCAACGCCGTCGTGTCCTGCTGGGCATGGGGGTGGCCGGTGCCGCCCTGGCCGGTAGCGCCCTGAGCTGCCCGGCGATGGCCGCCAGCCAGGCGCCAGCCCAGGTCACCGAAGCGCCAAGCAGCGACAAGACCCAGGACCGCCACGACTTCCATGGCAAGCACCAGACCGGGATCGTCACCCCGCGTCCGGCCGCCGGCATGATCGTCTCCTTCGACGTCCTGGCCAGCGACAGTGATGAACTCGAACGCCTGTTCCGCACCCTGAACAAGCGAATCGCCTTCCTGATGAGCGGCGGTGCGGTGAAACAGGTCGATGAGAAGCTGCCGCCGCTGGACTCCGGGATTCTCGGCCCGGTGGTCACCCCGGACAACCTGACCATCACCGTGGCGGTGGGCGAGTCGCTGTTCGACGAGCGCTACGGCCTGGCCGGCGTCAAGCCCAAGCAGTTGATCCGCATGGTCGGTTTTCCCAACGACGCACTGCAGCCGGAGCTGTGCCACGGCGACCTGAGCATCCAGTTCTGCTCGAACACCCCGGACACCAACATCCACGCCCTGCGCGATATCGTCAAGAACACCCCGGACCTGCTGCTGGTGCGTTGGAAACAGGAAGGCACGGTACCGGCCCAGGCACCGCTCAAGGCCGGCGAACCGGCCCAGAGCGCGCGCAACTTCCTCGGCTTCCGCGACGGCTCGGCCAACCCCGACTCCAACGATAGCAGCGCCATGGACCGCATCGTATGGGTCCAGCCCGGGGCCAACGAACCGGCCTGGGCCGTGGCCGGCAGCTACCAGGCGGTGCGGATCATCCGCAACCTGGTGGAACGCTGGGACCGCACGCCGCTGCAGGAACAGCAAAGCATCATCGGCCGAATCAAGACCACTGGCGCGCCCATGGATGGCGAGAAGGAAACCCAGGTCCCCGACTACAGCAAGGACCCGGAAGGCAAGCTGACCAAGCTCGATGCGCATATCCGCCTGGCCAACCCGCGCACCGCCGAAACCCAACGCAACCTGATCCTGCGGCGGCCTTTCAACTACTCCAATGGCGTGAGCAAGAACGGCCAGCTGGAAATGGGCCTGCTGTTCATCTGTTACCAGGCGGATCTGGCGCAAGGCTTTATCGCCGTACAAACCCGGCTCAACGGCGAGCCCCTGGAGGAATACCTCAAGCCTATCGGCGGCGGCTACTTCTTCACCCTGCCGGGCGTCACTGGCGATCAGGACTTTATCGGTCGCTCGTTGCTTTCAGCTGCAAAACAAAAAACCACTGCTTGACCCTTAACTCACCAGGAAACGTCCCATGAAGAAGTCGCCTCTTGCTTTGTTGTTGGCCCTTGGCTTGCTCCACACGCCGCTTTCGGCTTTCGCGGCCACCGCACCGCTGGATCTGGTGGGCCCGGTGTCCGACTACAAGATCTACGTGACCGCCGAACTCGATGAGCTGGCCAGCAAGACCCAGCAATTCACCGACGCCGTGAAGAAAGGCGACCTGGCCACCGCCAAGAAGCTCTATGCCCCGACTCGCGTGCACTACGAGAAGATCGAGCCGATCGCCGAGCTGTTCAATGACCTGGACGGCGCCATCGACTCCCGCGTCAACGACCATGAAAAAGGTGTGAAAGCTGAAGACTTCACCGGTTTCCATCGTATCGAATACAGCCTGTTCTCGGAAAACACCACCGACGGCCTCGGCGCCCTGGCTGATGGCCTGAACAAGGACGTCAAGGACCTGCAGACCCGCGTCGCCGGCCTGACCTTCCCACCCGAGAAGGTCGTCGGCGGTGCCGCGGCGCTGCTGGAGGAAGTGGCCGCGACCAAGATCTCCGGTGAAGAAGACCGTTACAGCCACACCGACCTGTATGACTTCCAGGGCAACATCGACGGCGCGAAGAAAATTGTCGACCTGTTCCGTCCGCAGATCGAGAAGCAGGACAAGGCCTTCGCCGCCAAGGTGGACAAGAACTTTGCCGCCGTGGACAAGATCCTGGCCAAGTACAAGACCAAGGACGGCGGTTTCGAAACCTATGACAAGGTCAAGGAAGCCGACCGCAAGGCCCTGGTGGGGCCGGTCACGACCCTGGCCGAAGACCTGTCGACCCTGCGTGGCAAGCTGGGCCTGAACTGAGGCCGGTATTCATCCCGGGGGATTGATATCGCCTGGGATGGCCCCATCGCCAAGCTGGCTCCTACAATGGTTCGGTTGAACTCGCTATCGCGAACGACCCGATACCGTAGGAGCAAGCTTGCTCGCGATGAACGATAACGCGGTACCCCTGTCTTCCCCCTGTCTTCCCCCTGCCTTACAACATCCGATACAACAACCGCTCGATCCGCACCCGACTGACCCGCCGCAGGAACTTGCCCACCGCTTCCGGATAGTCCATCAGGGTTTCCAGATCCTTGAAGCTGTCGATCCGCCGGGTATTCTCCATGATCTGGGCCAACTCCTTCTCGCGCATCTGCAGCAACTCGCGCCGCGGATCGTCGATCAGCAAGGCATTCTCCAGGTCCAGCCGGAACGCCCGCGGATTGAGATTGTTCCCGGTCAACAAGGTGTAACGCTCGTCGACCCACATGCCCTTGAGATGATAGGTGTTGTCGCCGTCACGCCACAGGTGCAGGTTCAGTTGCCCGCTGTCGATCACCGCCTGGTGACGCTTGGCGAAGCGCCGCAGGCTGATCTCATAGAGATAGGGCAAGGCGGCAATCACCTTGAACGGCTGGCTCGGCGGGATATAGAAGTCGTTGGCGGTCTTGTCGCCGACGATGATGTCGATCTTCACCCCGCGCTCCAGAGCCCGGTTGATTTCCCGGGTCACCGCCAGCGGCAGGTTGAAATACGGCGTGCAGATGCTCAGTTGCTGCTGGCTGGAGGCGATCAGTTCGCAGACCAGACGGTTCAACGGGTTGTTCTTGCCCAAGCCCACGATCGGGCTGACCGACAGGCCGAAGGTCGGCTCACCGCCGGCCGAGGTGTCATAGCCGGCCTTCTTCAGGCGGCTGCGCAAATCACCGATATCGCCGCGCAGGCTACGGGTGGTCGGCAGCTCCGGAACGTCGAGACGGCGTACCGCCCGGGAGGCCAGCAACTCGTTGCGCACCAACCCCTGCATGGAGTCGGCCAGGGCGGCGTTGTGCAGCAGGTGGTAACGATCGAAGCGGTATTTGTCGAACTTGTGCAGGTAGACGTTGTTCAGGCTGGCACCGCTGTAGATCACGCAATCGTCGATCACGAAACCCTTGAGATGCAGCACGCCGAACAGTTCGCGGGTTTGCACCGGCACCCCATAGATCGGCACTTGCGTCGCGTGGTCGCGGGTTTGCGCCTGGTACCAGGCGCTGTTGCCCGGCTGCTTGCCGGCCCCGATCAGGCCACGCTGGGCCCGCAGCCAGTCCACCACCACGACGATATCCAGCTCCGGACGGGCCGCCTTGGCCGCATGCAGGGCATCGAGGATTTCCTGGCCGGCTTCGTCTTCCTGCAGGTACAACGCCACCAGCGTGATGCGCTGCCGGGCACCGGCGATCTTCTCCAGCAGGCAACGCCGGAACTCGGCGGCCGACGGCAGGATGGTCAAGGCCTCGGCAGCCAGGGGGAAGCTGCGCAGCTTGGGCAACAGGGAGCGTTTGAAGAGCGACGGCATAGGGCTCGCTAGGGTCGAATGCGAAGGATCGGTAAGTCTACACCATGCGCCGCCCGCGGACGCGCCTTCGAAGAGGGCTTTGCCGCCAACCTGAAGTGGTTCGAGCAAGCGCTCGCCGACTGCCCCCTCTCACCCTTCGAAGTTTATTTCGAAAAGACGATTGACCACGGAGAACGATCGTTCTACTCTCTTTCCCATGAACGAAATCACTCCGAACCAGACCCGCGAAACCCTGCTGGATACCGCCGAGCAGTTGATCTATCAAAGTGGCATCCATGCCACCGGCATCGATCTGCTGGTGCGCACCTCAGGCGTAGCGCGCAAAAGCCTCTACAAGTACTTCGGCACCAAGGACGATCTGACCCTGGAAGCCTTGCGCCGTCGGGATATCCGCTGGATGCAGTGGTATCGCGGCGAAGTCGAGCGGGCCGCCAGTTCCGGCGAGCGCCTGCTCGCCCTGTTCAGCGTGCTGGGCGACTGGTTCGCCAGCGAGGGCTTTCGCGGCTGCGCCTTTATCAACACCGCCGGCGAAACCGGCGATCCGCGGGACCCGGTGCGTCAACTGGCCAAGGAACACAAACAGAAGTTGCTCGACTATGTGGTCGAGCTCTGTGAAGCACATGGCATCGCCGATCCCCAGGCAACCGGCAAACAGTTGCTGATCCTGATCGACGGCGCCATTACCGTTGCACTTGTCATGGGTGACCCCGGTGCAGCCGATAATGCGCAATGCATGGCGCGAACGTTATTGGCGCTCTGAGTCGCGTCCCGGATCGCCACTACGCTCTGGATGAGCGAGTGGCCGACGGGCCCGCGACCGCTTGAGCCAAGCGCGACACAACTAGCCTGAACCCTACTCAATTGGAGACATTGCCATGTCATCTGACGCTGACGTTCGCCCGCCACTTCCTCCCTTCTCCCGTGAATCGGCGATCCAGAAGGTCCGCCTGGCCGAAGACGGCTGGAATTCCCGCGACCCGGAGCGCGTGTCCCTGGCCTATACCCTGGACACCCAATGGCGCAACCGGGCCGAGTTTGCCCACAACCGCGAGGAAGCCAAGGCTTTCCTGAGCCGTAAATGGGCCAAGGAACTGGAGTACCGCCTGATCAAGGAGCTCTGGGCCTTTACCGACAACCGTATCGCCGTGCGCTACGCCTATGAGTGGCATGACGACTCGGGCAACTGGTTCCGCTCCTACGGCAACGAAAACTGGGAATTCGACCAGAACGGCCTGATGTCCAACCGTTACGCCTGTATCAACGACATGCCGATCAAGGCTGAGGAGCGCAAGTTCCATTGGCCGCTGGGCCGGCGTCCGGACGATCATCCAGGGCTCTCGGATCTGGGCCTGTAACTCCTGCCCCGCTCATTCCCGCCTTGGCTGGGAATGAGCGCCTTCAGCAAAAATCGCCCGCTGGGCGATTTTTTTCTGCTGCAATGAATAAATCCGCAACACCAGGTGTTCACTCGATAACAACTGTCACGACCGCCTGGCGACAGGCCTTGGTCAATAAATTCCAGCAGCAGCGAATAAAACCCGACGCAACAGCGTTTACCAGCCAACAGATACCGGAGCATTACCGATGAGCATTCGTAAAGCCACCTTCGCGGTTCCCTTCCTGCTCGCCAGTTGCCTGGCCGGGGCGCTGTCGAGCACGCCGGCATTGGCTTCGGGCGAAAAGCCGGAGTCCATGCCACCGACCTGCCCCAAGGGGCAAGTATGGAACAAGGCGAAAAAGGCTTGCGTCCCGTTTGTCAGCAGCCTGACGCCTGATGAAGACCGCACCGACTATGCCTACCGCCTGGCCAAGAACGGCGAGTACCAGGCGGCCCTGGACCTGCTCGACACCCTCAAGCAACCCAACACCGCCAAGGCCCTGAACTATCGCGGCTATGCCACGCGTAAACTGGGTCGCACCGACGAAGGCATCGGCTACTATCTGCAGGCTCTGGAACTGGACCCGAACTACGCCCAGGTCCGCGAATACCTCGGCGAAGCCTACGTGATCAAAGGCCGCATCGACCTGGCCCAGGTCCAGTTGCAGAGCATCAAGTCGCTCTGCGGCACCGGTTGCGAAGAATACGAAGACCTGGCCAATGCCATCGCGCACCCGATCCCAAGCTGATCACCGTTAAAGACGGAGGCTGTCATCGCCAGCGACAAGGAAATACGCACCGAGATGGGGGAGCACCTGCCGCGCCTGTGGCGTTACGCGCTGGTGCTGTCTCGCCAACGCCATATCGCCGAGGACCTGGTGCAGGCTACCTGTGTCCGCGCCCTGGAGCGCGGCGAGCAGTTCGTCTCGGGCACGCGCATGGACCGCTGGCTGCTGAGCATCCTGCACTCGATCTGGCTCAATGAGGTGCGCTCCCAGCGGGTTCGCCGTGGCCAGGGCCTGGTCGATGCCGACGAAGCCTTGAGCTTCGACGGCGAGCAAGTGGTACAGACCCACGTACTGGCTGCCCAGGTGATCAAGCGCGTCGATGCCCTGCCCGATGCCCAGCGCGAAACGGTGTTTCTCGCCTACGTCGAAGGCCTGTCCTACAAGGAAGTGGCCCAGGTGCTCGAAGTGCCCATCGGTACGGTCATGAGCCGGCTGGCCGCCGCACGCGTGAAACTGGCGGAACATCCGCCGTTGCGTGCCGTGCCCAGCACAAACAGCGGAGAACGGCGATGACTGACCAGCGTTCGCACTACACCCCCACGGATGAACAACTGGTGGCCTTTCTCGACGACGAACTGGGCGCCGAGGAGCGCAACCGGATTGAGGCGGCCCTGGCCCATGACGAAGCGCTGGCCGAGCGTCTTGAGTGGCTGATGCGCAGCGACCTGCCGTTCCAGGATGCCTATGGCGAACTGCTCGAACAGGCGCCCCGGGCCCGCCTGGAGGCCATGCTGCACGCCCTGCCGACAGAAAGGGAAGCCGCGGCGCCGATGAGCCGGCGCGGTTTTCTCGCCGTGGCCGCCAGCTTCATGGTCGCGGGAATTGCCGCGGACCGATTGTTCCAGGCCTGGCAGACACCCGCGCCGTCGAGCGAAATCAGCTGGCGTGGACTGGTGGCCGACTACATGGTGCTCTACACGGCGCAGACACTGGAGAACCTGCCCGGCGACGATGCCGATCATCGGGCCCAGTTGCACAGTGTCGAGCAGCACCTGGGCTTGGCGCTTGAGCCGGCCCAGGTCCAACTGCCGGCCGCACAACTCAAGCGCGCGCAGATGTTGGAGTATGAACATACACCGATTGCCCAGATCAACTACCTGGACCCACAACACGGGCCGCTGGCGTTGTGTATCACCCACTCGAAAACCGGGACCCGGGCCCTGGCGCAGGAAGTACGCCATGGCATGAACGTGGTGTTCTGGTCCGGGCCGACCTATGCCTATATGTTGATCGGACACAACCCGCTGACTGAGCTGAACGGCATGGCCGACCTGCTCAGGCAGCGTTTCGCCAGTTGAGTCCGGAATGGGTGTAACAGCGATGGCGATCCCTGTCTCACCGACGCCATCGCCGACGGTCAGGGCTGCTGCCTGGCGCAGACGCAACGACTAGAATCTTCCAGGTCGAATCCCATTTCCAAGGAGGTCTTATGTCCCCGTCCCACAACCTGCCGCCCCTGAACGATCGGCGCTGTGCCCTGGTGGTGATCGATATGCAGAATGACTTCATCCCCGGTGGCCAACTGGCGGTCCAGGGCGGTGACGAGATCGTGCCGCTGATCAACCGCCTGGGCGCCCGCTTTCGCAATGTGGTCATCGCCCAGGACTGGCATCCCGCCGGCCACGTCTCGTTCGCCAGCAGCCATCCGGGCCGCGCCCCCTTCGATAGCGTGCAACTGCCCTATGGCGCGCAAACCCTCTGGCCGGACCACTGCGTGCAAGGCAGCCACGGCGCACGGTTGCATGCCGATCTGGACCTGCCCCATGCGCAACTGATCGTGCGCAAGGGCTGCAACCGCGACATCGACAGCTATTCGGCCTTCGTCGAAGCCGACCGGCGCACGCCCACCGGCCTGGCCGGCTATCTGAAGGAGCGCGGTATCGACAGCGTCTACCTGGTCGGCCTGGCACTGGACTATTGCGTCGCCTGGTCAGCCCTTGATGCCCGGGCGGCGGGTTTCAGCACCGCACTGATCGTCGACGCCTGCCGGGCCATTGACCTCGACGGCTCACTACAGCGCGCGCTGGGCGAGATGGAAAGTGCCGGGGTGAAGCTCATCGACTCGATGGCGCTGCCGACCTGAACACAGTGACGCCCCCCGCGCCTTGGCGCGGGGGGGCCGGCAGCCCGGCGAAGGTCAGCTCGGGTTGCCCGTGTCGCTCGGCTGATTGACCTGCTGCACCACCGCATACACGCTCAAATCACTGAGCGTCACCTGCGCCAGCGTCTCGCCGGGCATTGCCAGCAGGGCCTGATGCGCAGCGTGCTTCAAGCGCGCGAACAACAACCGCTTGCCCTCGACCTGGAACCGCAGGATAAAGTCCTGCAAGGCTTCCAGGCTGGTGCCATCGAGATCCGGCGACTCTTCCAGGCTGAGAATCACCGAATGCACCTGCGGACCTTGCAGGCGAACCTGCCGCGAGACACTGCCCAGGATCCGTTCCGCGTTGGCGAAGAACAGCGGCTCGCCCGGTCGCACGATCAACAGCCCGGGCACTTCGCGGGCCTGGGGATGCAATTGACAGTCGACAAAATCATGGCCGTCGGCGATATGCCCCAGTACCTGGATGGACGCCGAGGACATTTGCCGCAACATCAGCATCAGGCTGATCGCCACCGCCGCCAGCAGGCCATCCAGCACCCCGAGCAGCAACACCGCGGCCACCGCACAGATCGCCAGGAAGCGATCCCGCCGCCAGATGAAGTAACGATGCAAGGGCTCCAGGCTCAGGGCCCGGGTCAAGGCGTGAATGACAATGGCCGCCAGTACCGGCTCCGGCGTCAGGGCGATCAGCGGCAGCAAGGTCAGTACGATCACCAGCACTACCAGCGCCGCCACCACCCCGGCAAACCTTGAAGTGGCACCGGCGGCGTCATTCGCCGAGGTCGCCGAGTAGCCGGCACCGGCGGGCATGCCATGGAACAGGCCGGACAACAGGTTGGCGCCACCCAGTACCAGCAGGTCGCGGTTGGAGTGGACCCGGTCACCGTGCTTGAGGGCAAAGGCGCTGATCGAGCCATAGGACTCGGCGTAGAGAATCATCACCATGGCAAAGCCCAGCTCCACCAGCTTCAGCCACTCGGAGAAGCCCAGACGTGGCAGCGACGGCACCGCCAGTTGCAGGTCGATCACGCCGATCAGGTTGACGCCGTAGCCAGGCAGATCCAGCCACTTGCCAGCCGCGACGCCGAGCATCACCACCAGCAACCCACCCGGCAAGCGCCGGTAGCGGCCGAGCACCGAAAGCAGCATCAGGGCGACGACCGCCACCACCACACCGGCCCAGTTCCAGAGTGGCAACTGGCTGAGCAATTCGGGCACGAAGCGGATCAGATCGCCGTGGGCGGGGTTGACATGGACGATACTCGCGAACTGCTTGAGGATGATGGTCACCGCCAGGCCGAAGGCAAAGCCACGCAACACCGGCTTGGCAATGAAGGATGTGACGCTGCCCAGCTTGAACAGGCCGGCGAGCAGGAACATCAGGCCGGTGATCATCACCAGGCCGATGGCCATGGTCAGGCGCAGCGCCATGTCGGGACCGGCCACCGAGACCGTGGCCGCCGCCAGCACCGCCGCCGACGATGAGGTGGCGGACACAATCGCATAACGGCTGGTGCCGAACAGGCCGTAGCACAGCAGCCCGGCGAAGAGTGCGATGACCCCGGCCTGGGGCGGTACGTTGGCGATACTGGAATAGGCGACCGCTTCGGGTAATAGCAAGCCGGCAATAGACAGCCCGGCAATCAGATCCGCCCAACCGCGTGTGGTTTCCTCGGCGGGCATCGGGGTGGGCGATACGGACGGCTCAGGCATCGATCGGACCACTCCAACCCGGCAGGTAACGTGCGGCCTGACTACGGGCCAGCTTGAGGGCGATCGCCTGCAACTGCTCGCTCGACGAACCGAGTTCGGCGGCGGTTATGCGCGTGCGGAAGAAGTCGGCCCAGAGAAACTCGCTGAAGGGCGTGACATCCTTGGCAAAGCCACCGGCCCGGCGCAAGGCACCGGCCAGGCTGCGATAGGGATCGTCCTGTAGCTCGCTGATACACCCGGGGACTTTGTCGTAACCGCGGCGAATACCCTTGGCGTCGTAGGGATGGACCCACTGGTGGAAGTCCATGATGGTCCAGAAGCTCGCGGGTTCGACGAACGAGAGGTCCTTGAGCACCACCAATGAGACCTTCTTCACCTCTTCCTGCATCAGCGCCAGGCCGAAGTGATGGTGATCGACGATGTAGTGCCGGCCTTCCGGCCCGAGCACGCAGGGAAACCAGTGGTTATCGAGGGCGGCTTCGCGCTCCTTGCGCTTGAGGGTTTGCCATTGGGCTTGCTTGAGGGCGACCTCTTGCAGGCCGACGGTGACTTGGGTGGGGTGCAATTTTGCAAGTTTTGCGCTGATCAGTTGCGGGCGGGCACGAGCCATGGAACATCTCCGGGCAGACAAGTCCGAAACCTTGGACTGATCGCAAGCTTAGCCCTGAATGGCCCGAGGAGACACCGGACATTGTCATTCTTCACGGACGGGACGATTTCCCGGCAATACCACAGCCCCGTGAACCGGCCGCCAGCTTCCAGACCCGGGCAATGTCCCCGGCCCGCGCACTCAGCAGGCGCGGCGCCTCGCGACAGGCCTGTTCCAGGCTCATGGGCCCGGACGCCAAGGCAAAAGCCGCGTCGACCCCGTGGGCGTACATCTGCTCATACCCTTCACCGAGGGTGCCCGCCAGCACGATTACCGGCACACCCTGTTCCCGGGCGATCCGCGCTACGCCGAAGGGGGTCTTGCCGCGCAAGGTCTGGGCATCGAAGCGGCCTTCGCCGGTAATCACCAGGTCGGCACCGCGCACCGCCGCGGCCAGCCCCACCAGTTCCGCCACCACCTCCACACCGGGCCGAAAGCGCGCGCCGAGGAAAGCCTTGGCGGCGAAGCCCAGGCCGCCCGCCGCACCGCTGCCCGGCTGGTCACGCACGTCCTGGCCCAGCACCCGGGCACACAGATCGGCGAAATGCCCGAGGGCCGCATCCAGTTCACGCACCTGGGCCGGGGTCGCGCCTTTCTGCGGACCGAAGATCGCCGAAGCGCCCTGCTCGCCGCACAGGGGATTGTTCACGTCGGCGGCGATCTCGAAACGCACCCGGCCAATGCGCGGGTCGATCCCCTCAAGGGCCACCCGCGCCACTGCGGCCAAGGCCAGGCCGCCTGCCGGCACGACCTCGCCGCGGCCATCGAACAGGCCCACACCCAGGGCCTGTAAGGCACCAGCACCGGCATCGTTGGTAGCGCTGCCACCGATCGCCAGGATGATCCGTTGCGCACCGGCATCCAGGGCCGCGCGGATCAACTCACCGGTGCCGAAAGTACTGGTGATGCAGGCATCGCGCTGCGCATGCGGCACCAGTTGCAAACCACTGGCCTCGGCCATCTCGATAATCGCCGTGGCGCTGCTCGGCAACCAGCCCCAATGCGCATCTACCGCTGCCCCCAGGGGACCGCGCACGCGCTGCTGGCGCAACTCGCCATTGCACGCCGCCAACACCGAGGCCACCGTCCCCTCGCCGCCATCCGCCATCGGGCATTCAATCAACTGCGCCTCGGGCAGCACCCGCGCCAGGCCTTCGGCAATCGCCCGGGCCACGCCTTCGGCGCTGAGGCTGTCCTTGAACGAGTCGGGGGCGATGATGATTTTCATGGGGGCGATCTCCAGTTCTTGTGACGTCCATGCTGCCAGTTGAAACAGGGAATGACGCCAGTCTGCTGCACAAGTCCGGGCGGGCTTTATTGTTCATTCCTACAAACGATCTCTGGTAGTTCGTCCAATCCCGCGCGGGAGCCGGCTTGCCGGCGACGGCGGCGACAAGAACGATACAAGACTCTAGGGCCTCATCGCCGGCAAACCGGTTCCTACAGGGATCGCGTTGAACGCAGCGACGCTATCTAGGTTGGCACCTCGCCGTGGGGCAACAGTTGCACCCCCAGGTACAACGCCAGCATCCCGTCCAGGCGCAGCGGATCGACACCACTGATTTCGGCGATCCGCTCCATCCGGTAGCGCAGGCTGTTGCGGTGAATCCCCAGCGCCTCGGCACAGGCCTGGCTCTGGCCGTCATGCTCGCACCAGCTGCGCAAGGTGGCGAGCAACTGGCCGTTGCTGTCCTTGGCAAGCACCTTGCGCAACGGCTTGAGCAACTCTTCCAGCGCATCGTCGCCGCGATGCCGCCAGAGCATCACCGGCAAACGATAACGATTGAGCGGCAACAGGCGGCTGTGGGGCAAGACATCCCGGCCATAAGCGAGCAGATCGCCGACCCGCCGATAGCAACGACGCAGGCCCTGCAAGCCGTCGGCCGGCCCGCCCACCGCCACGCGGGCGATCTTCCAGCCCAGGCTGTCGAGCTTCTCCAGCAGGCGCTGATCGTCGAGGATCAGCGTCGCTGGCCGACACCAGAGCAGCGAGGCGGTCGAGCCGCTCACGCACCAACTGTCGGGATAACGCGACTGCAACCAGGCCAGCAACGCTTCGGCGCTCTGCCCCGGGTCCAGCTCGAACAGGTAGGGAATCCGTGGCAACTGCGGCTTGAGCCCCATCTGCCGGGCCTCGTCGATCAGCCGTGGCGAATCGCCCTGGTCACTGAGCAACAAGGCCAGCAGGTCGTCGCAGCGCTGGCGCCGCCACTGCTGCTCGGCCTGCTGATGACGCTGGCCGACAAGCATTTCGGCGGTCATGCGCACCAGTTCGGCGTAGGTGCGCAGTTGCTCCGGTTCACCGGTAATGCCCAGTACACCGATCAGCCGTTCGTCATGCATCAGCGGCAGGTTGATCCCCGGCTGCACGCCCTTCAGGCACTTGGCCGCCTGCTCGTCGATGACCACCACCCGGCCGTTCGCCAGCACCAGTTGCGCGCCTTCGTGGCGGGTATTGATCCGCTCCGGCTCGCCACTGCCCAGGATCAGGCCCTGGCTGTCCATGACATTGACGTTGTAGGGCAGAATGGCCATCGTACGATCGACGATATCCTGCGCAAGGTCATGGTCCAGTTCGAACATAGCGGTAGGGTCCTTGGTTCAGGTGGGGCGAGGTTTGTTCAGCAGCACAGGGTACACCGGCAAAGCCTGTGCACTGGCACAAAGACAGCAAGGCTGGGGTGACCGAGACTCACAGGGCGATCAAGTTACCCTTGCCTCGCAAAAAATCATAATAAAGAGAGACCGCCATGTCACAGAGCGCCGCGTTATCCCAGGCCACCGCTGACTTGAAAAACGCCGTATACAAGCGCATCACCCTGCGCCTGATCCCCTTCATCTTCATCTGCTACCTGTTCAACTACCTCGACCGGGTCAATGTTGGATTTGCCAAGCTGCAGATGCTCGACGCCTTGAAATTCAGCGAAACCATCTACGGCCTCGGCGCCGGGATATTCTTTATCGGCTACGTGCTCTGCGGCGTGCCGAGCAACCTGGCGCTGAGCCGCTTCGGCCCACGACGCTGGATCGCCCTGATGATGATCACCTGGGGAGTGTTGTCCACCTGCCTGCTGTTCGTCAGTACACCGACCCAGTTCTACACCCTGCGCCTGTTCACCGGGGCCGCCGAAGCCGGCTTCTTCCCTGGCGTGGTGCTGTACCTCTCGCAGTGGTTCCCGAGCTTCCGGCGCGGACGGATCATGGCCCTGTTCATGTCGGCGATCCCGGTCTCGGGCCTGCTCGGCAGCCCGTTCTCCGGCTGGATCCTCAATCACTTTGCCGCCGGCCAGGGCGGCCTGGCCGGCTGGCAGTGGATGTTCCTGTTGCAGGGCATCCCGACCATCGCCCTGGGCATTGCCGCGTTCTTCCTGCTGGCGGACAAATTTGCCAACGCCAAATGGCTGACCGCCGAGGAGCGCGCGGTACTGGAAGCCGACCAGGCCGTCGATGCCGCCAACAAACCCAAGGCGGTCAGCGACTCGCTGGGTGAAGTGTTCAAGAATCCGGCCATCTGGGCCTTTGGCCTGATCTACTTCTGCATCCAGAGTGGCGTCTACGCCATCAACTTCTGGCTACCGTCGATCATCAAGAATCTCGGCTTCAGCGACAACCTGGTGATTGGCTGGCTCAGTGCGATTCCCTACCTGCTGGCGGCGCTGTTCATGCTGCTGGTGGGCCGCTCCGCCGACCTGCGCAAGGAACGCCGCTGGCACCTGGTGGTGCCGATGCTGATGGGCGCGATCGGCCTGTTGATCGCGGTGAATTTCGCCACCTCGCCGGCCATCGCGATTCTCGGCCTGACGATTGCCACCATGGGCGCCCTCACCGGCCTGCCGATGTTCTGGCCGGTGCCCACCGCCCTGCTCAGTGCCGGCGCGGCCGCCGGTGGCCTGGCGCTGATCAACTCCATGGGCCAGATGGCCGGTTTCCTCAGCCCGTACCTGGTGGGTTGGGTCAAGGATGCCAGCGGCTCCACCGACGCCGCCCTGTATGTACTGGCCGCGGTGATCGTTGCCGGCAGTCTGCTGGCCCTGCGCATGACCCGCACCCTGCGGGCGAAGTGAAACGACGGCAATAAAAAGCCCGAGGGTCGACATCGCTGTCGCCCTCGGGCTCGTCGCCCCCCAATAAATAAAATCAGGCGGTGGCGTTCGCGCTCACGCTTTGAATCGCGGCGCTCTTGGCTTTCTTGTGTTTCTTGTGGTGTTTTTTCTTCGCCGCCAGCTGCATGTCGGCCTTCTCGGAAGTGACCTTCTGGGTCTGCGTCACAGGCGCCACCTGCGCCTGCGCCATCACCATCGGGACCACACCCGCCTGGGCAACAACGATCGCCATGGCCAGCGCCTTAAGACGTTTCGAATTAAGCATCATGTCTCTCCATACTGAACGGGATTATGTCCTGATGGCCTTTACAACCGTACCCGCCGGACAAGCAGGTCTCTTGGCTATATATGACTCTAGCCGGAGCCGTCGTAACAACCTGTCATAATTGACAGTTCCGACGAACGGTCAAAGCATTGCCGCTATTGCACCATCTCCCTGGCCAGCACCGGAACACATGAAGACATTGCGTCGGTTTCCCTGGCAAGGCTGTCGGAAATCCGCGAGCCGATTGAGGGATTGCTCAACGACGACGTTCTGGTATTTGATGAGCACCTTCTCTTTCGTGCAAAAGGATGTTGTTCATGAGCTATCGCACCCTCGGCCATTCCGGACTGCAAGTCAGCACACTGACATTGGGCAGCATGATGTTCGGTGAGCAGACCGATACCGAAACCTCCCTGCGCATCATCGACAAAGCCTGGGACCAGGGCATCAACTTTATCGACACCGCGGACGTCTATACTGGCGGGCGCTCCGAGGAAATCGTCGGCGAAGCGATTGCCCGCCATCGGCATGAATGGATCCTCGCGACCAAGGCCGGCTTCGGCCCGGTGGACGGCAAGCCGAACCGCAGCGGCCTGAACCGCAAACACCTGTTCAATGCCATCGAGGCCAGCCTTGGGCGCCTGGGCACCGATTACCTGGACATCTACTACCTGCACCGCGAAGACCACAGCACCCCGCTGGAAGTCACGATCTCGGCCATCGGCGACCTGCTGCGCCAGGGCAAGATCCGCCATTGGGGCCTGTCCAACTATCGCGGCTGGCGCATAGCCGAAGTGATCCGCGTGGCCGAGCGCCTGGGGGTGGACAAACCGGTGATCAGCCAGCCGCTGTACAACATCGTCAACCGCCAGGCCGAGACCGAGCAGATCACCGCCGCTGCCGCCTATGGCCTCGGCGTGGTGCCCTACAGCCCGTTGGCCCGTGGCGTGCTCAGCGGCAAATACGCCCCGGATGTCGCACCGGATGCCAACAGCCGGGCCGGACGCCAGGACAAGCGCATCCTCGAGACCGAATGGCGGGTGGAGTCATTGCGCATCGCCCAGCAATTGCAGGCGTACACCCGGCAACGGGGAGTCGGCCTGGTGGAATTCGCGATTGCCTGGGTGCTGAACAATACGGCGGTCAGTTCGGCGATTGTCGGCCCGCGCACCGAAGAACAATGGGACAGCTACACCAAGGCCCTGACGGTGAAGATCAGCGCCGAGGACGAAGCCTTCGTCGACTCCCTGGTGACCCCGGGGCATGCGTCCACCCCGGGCTTCAACGATGTCAGCCACTTTGTCTCCGGGCGCGTGCCACGCGCCCTCTGACCTCGGATCAAGGCGATCCCCGTGGGCCGGCGATGCACGACAGGCGGTGTGCCTGATGCACCGCTATCGCCGGCAAGCCGGCGCCAGCAAAGGGCCTCAGCCCGTCTTCAGCGGGAAACGATCCAAAGCCGCCTGCTGGAAATAGAGCCGCTCTTCGATCGGCCTGGAAAGAAAGTAGCCTTGCGCTTCGTCACAGCCGAAGTGCTTGAGTATTTCCAGGCAGCCGAAGCTTTCCACCCCCTCGGCCACCGTGCGATAGCCCAGGTCCCGGGCCACGCCGATGATCGACTTGGCCACCCGCTGATGCTGGGCGCTGTGCTCGAGGTCGAAGATCATCGACTGGTCGAGCTTGAGGATATTGGCCGGGATCTTGTGCAGGTAGGAGAAGTTGCTGTAGCCGGTACCGAAGTCGTCGATGGCCACGTCGACGCCCATGTTTCTCAGTTGCTGAAGCTGTTCGATCACCCCGGCGCTGGAACGCAGCCACTCGCCCTCGGTGATTTCCACCTCGATCATCGTCGGGTCGACCCCATGGGCGGCACAGCGCAAGGCAATCACATCCGCGACATTGCGCCCATAGAAATCCCGGGATGACAGGTTGAGCGAGATTTTCTTGTCCCGGGCATAGCCGGTGCTGGCGATCAGCGTCACCACCCGCTCGATCACCCAATCCGTCACCGAATGGATCAACGAACTTTTCTCGACAATCGGAATGAACTCCGCCGGCGAGATAAAGCCATGCTGGCGATGATTCCAGCGAATCAGCGCCTCGGCACTGACATGGGCACCGTCGCTCAACAAGAAGCGCGGCTGATAGACCAGGAATACATCATCGGACTTCAAGGCCGGTGTAATGTCCGGCAGCAGGCTGAACAGGCGCCGAAAGACCGCATCGTCGTGCGGGTTGTAATAGGCATAGGGCAGGCCCTTCTGCCGCGCGGTCTCCAGCGCGAACAGGCCCTTGCGCAGTAATTCCCGGGCCGTTTCCGAGTCGTTCTCGAACTCCAGCAACCCCGCGCAAACCGTGGGCACCATCGGCAGATTCTCGCTGATGGGCGCGCGCCGCAGCCAATCCACCAGACGGGGCAAAAAGCCGCGCGCCTCTTCGGCATCCATCTGCATCGTGAAGGCAAACCCCTTGACCATCACGTGATAGATCTTGATCCCCGTGCCGATAAATGCCTGGATCCGCGAGGCCATATCCCGCAGGACCGCTTCGAAGGGCACCATGCCCTCCGCTACGGTCAAACGGTGCGCCCAATCGGTGTCCAGGGCATCGACCGTCACCAGCACGCGCTTGCGCGCATCGCCGGCCTGGAGCAAGCCCTGCAGGTCGGAGAGAAACTGCGTGCGATTGGGCAAGCCGCTGACGGCATCCACGCGCTTGAGCAGGTGCTGGCGCTCGATCAACTGCATGATCAGCGCGGCGAAATCTTCAAGGGCGGCGTGGTCGGCCGGCGTCAGCGTGTGTGACACCGTATCCTGGATGCAGACGCTACCGATGGCGTAGCCACCCTCCGTGCGCAGGGGCGCACCGGCATAGAACCGCAGGCCGGCTTCCCCCTGGACCTGCGGGAAATCCGCAAACCGCGGGTCCAGATGGGCATTATCCACCACGAGCACGCCACGTTGACGGATCGTGTGGGCGCCGAACGAGAGTTCCAATCCAGGCGCTTCCTGCCCGGAAAACCCCGTGCTCGCCAGGAACCATTGCCGGTCCTGGTCGATCAGGCTGACGATCGCCACCGGTGCCTGAAAGCGCGAGGCGACCAAACGGCAGATCCGCGCGAAACACTCCTCGCGGGCAACATCCATCAGGTCGAAGGCATGCAGGACGGCCAACCGCTCCTCTTCTTCGCGATCGCGCAACAACATCTGCTCAACTGTCGTGAGTTTTTTCATCAGTACCCGTTGTCGTCCATCCGAATCGTCCAGTCGGCCAACAAAGATGGCCTTTTGCCTCCAATCATTACGCGGGCACCGGATAATATCCAGAGAAATGCGACCAACGTCTGACAGAGCGCACAGGCCCCTGTGGGAGCCGGCTTGCCAGCAATGATGGCGGTAACTCACTGGCTTCATCGCCGGCAAGCCGCTGCTACAGGGTTACAGACAATCTGCTTCGTGCGGACGGCGAGCAATTCGCAGGATCTCGGCCTCGCCCTGAGCCAGTGCCTCCGCATTACTATGCACCGAGTAGTTGCCCAGCACCAGTTCATGGGGATGCTTGCCCGCGGAGCCCAATACGAAATGGGCTCCGCCCCGGCCACCTGCTCGATAGCACCCGAGCTGAACCCGCGCGGGTCCTTCCCGCGGCACCTCCGAAGGGAGCAGGTATTCGGGGCGGCCAGTGACGGCGAGCCGGTGTCGAGGACCGGCGCCCAGGAGTTATCTTTGGCCCGGGCATAAAAAAACCCACTGGCCGGTCGCAAGAGCGGGCAGTGGGTGTTCTGCGGATCACGGCGCGCCGAAGCGCGGCCAGGTCCTTACAGCGCCATGTCAGCCGCTGGACTGTCAGCCTTCGGCTTGTCAGTCGCAGCCGGTGCGGCTGGCGCGACGGCGGTCTGGCCGATCACCGGAGGCTTGGTCAGTTGCAGGATTTCAGCGGTGTAGTCCCATTCCTTCTGGACCGCTGCCGGGCTGCTGTTGAGCTTGGTGCCGTAGCTTGGCACGATCTGGTGCATCTTTTCCTGCCAGGCAGGCGTCGCGACCTGGTCCTTGAAGACCCGTTCCAGAATGGTCAGCATGATCGGCGCGGCGGTCGAAGCACCTGGCGATGCGCCCAGCAGGCCGGCGATGCTGTTGTCCTTGGAGGTCACAACCTCGGTGCCGAGCTTCAGCACCCCACCCTTCTCATCGTCACGCTTGATGATCTGCACGCGCTGACCGGCTTGCCACAGGCGCCAGTCTTCTTTCTTCGCCTCGGGGAAGTATTCCTTCAGGGCGTTGAAGCGGTCGTCATCCGACATCATCAACTGGCCGGCCAGGTACTCCACCAGCGGGTACTGCTCGATTCCGACGCGGGTCATCGGCCAGACGTTGTGGGTGGTGGTGCTGGTCAGCAGGTCGAAGTACGAACCGTTCTTCAGGAACTTGGTGGAGAAGGTCGCGAATGGCCCGAACAGGATCACGCGCTTGCCGTCCAGCACACGGGTGTCCAGGTGCGGAACCGACATGGGTGGCGCGCCGGTCGAAGCAATACCGTAGGCCTTGGCCATATGCTTGAGGGCGATGTCCTGGTTATCGGTGACCAGGAACGAACCGCCGACCGGGAACGCCGCGTAGTCGTTGGCTTCAGGGATACCGGACTTCTGCAGCAGGTGCAGCGCACCGCCACCGGCACCGATGAAGACGAACTTGGCGTCGGCCGCGGTTTCGCTGCCGTCCTTCAGGTTCTTGTAGCTGACGCGCCAGGTGCCGTCGTCATTGCGCTTGATGTCCTGCACTTCGCTGGACAGCTGCAACTTGAAGTTCGGCTGGGCTTGCAGGTGGGCAACGTACTGGCGGGTGATCTCGCCGAAGTTCACGTCGGTGCCGATAGGGGTCCAGGTGGCCGCGATCTTCTGCTTCGGATCACGTCCTTCCATCATCAGCGGGACCCACTTCCTGATCTGCTCCTGATCTTCGCTGTACTGCATGCCGCTGAACAGCGGGCTGGTCTGCAGCGCCGCGTAGCGATCCTTGAGGAACTTGACGTTGTCGTCACCCCACATGAAGCTCATGTGCGGCGTCGAGTTGATGAACGAGTGCGGGTTCTTCAGCACGCCCTGGCGAACCTGCCAGGACAGGAACTGACGGGTGATCTGGAACGACTCGTTGATCTCGATCGCCTTGGAGATATCGATCTTGCCGTTCTTGTCGTACGGTGTGTAGTTCGACTCGGCCAGGGCGGAGTGACCGGTACCGGCATTGTTCCAGCCGTTTGAGCTTTCTTCGGCGACACCATCGAGGCGCTCGACCATTTCCATCGACCAGTCCGGCTGCAGCTCATTGAGCCAGATCCCCAGGGTCGAACTCATGATGCCGCCGCCGATGAGCAGCACATCGACTTTCTTTGTCTCGGCTGCGTGCACGGACATCGCGCCCATCGACACCGCCAGCCCCAGCAGCGCTGTGTTCAGTTTTTTCAACATTCGGTAATACCTAGGATAGGTAGACATACAAGGCCCATGACAAGCACCGGCCTCACGTTCATGTCCCTCCTGCGCTGACTTTTTATTAGTCATTGGCTTCAGCTACGTTGGGTGACACTCATTTTGTTTGCCTTTGTCCGGCCTCGGTCGATGCGCACGATCAGTCGGCTCATTCAACCAAGCCCGTGAGGCTTTTTCGCGATTCCTTCGACGTCCGGTCACCTCGGATAGGCACGCTAGACACTTCCATGCTGCGACATAATACCTCAGCTACATGTGTTGATGAAAACGCTTCGCCTTTACACAGAAAAACCTACCAGAATTGTAGGATAAGCCGACCGACGTTCAAGTGCTCCTGCCGTGGGAAATCCGGCATCATGGGCACAGTCCGCCCCAGGGAGATGTCCATGCGTTTCATATCATCGCTTTTCGGCCTGGCCACATTGGCGCTGGGCCCGCTGTTCGCGGCCAACGCCGCCGCTGACGATCAGGCGCAACTGATCGACTCGATCAACCACTACCGCAGCCAGGCGCAGCGTTGCGCGAGCCAGGTGTCGCTGGAGTTGCCGCCCCTGGTCGCCGACCCTCGCCTGGTGTTGCCCATCAACAGCCCGGGTGACCTGCAGCAGACGCTCGCCGCCAAGGCCTATCCGATGGTCACCGTGCAGGCCATCAGTCTGTCCGGGCCGCGTGATGCGGCGGCGGCAATGAAAGCAGTGCAGGAAAGTTTCTGCCAGGTGGTGCTGAACCCGCAGTTCGTCGATATCGGCGTCAACCGCGAGGAGCGCGAATGGCGCATCGTCCTGGCGCGACCGCTGCTGAGCGCGCGCCTGGGTGACTGGCAGGCCGAAGGCCAGAAACTGCTCGAACAGATCAACAGCGCCCGTAAGCAAGCGCACCAATGTGGCGGCCAGGTATTTGCCGCGACAACACCCCTGGCCTGGAACGCCGTGCTGGCGAGCGCCGCTGAAGGCCATAGCCGGAATATGGCCAACAACAATTTCTTCGATCACAAGGACCGCGACGGGCGCATGCCGGGGGATCGGGCGGAGCTGGCAGGCTACAACGGCCGGCTGATCGGCGAGAACATCGCTGCCGGGCAAGACACCGTGCGCAAGGTGGTGGACGGCTGGCTGGCCAGTCCCGGCCACTGCGCCAACCTGATGAATCCACAGTTCCGCGAGCTGGGCGCCGCCTATGTGGTGGACCCGAAGAGCGATTCGGGGATCTACTGGACCGCGATGTTCGGCACCCCGTAACTGACCGGACACCTCTCCTGTAGGAGCCGGCTTGCTGGCGATGGGGCCCTTGAAGCCGCCAGAAGCTTCGCGGGCAGGCTCCGCTCCCACACAAGCCAGGATCTACGTTGGGTATTGTGGCGGAGTCCGGATCCCGTCGTCTTGACGGCGATCACCCAGCCTCGCCCAGCCGCTCCAGGACAAAAACCCTGGCGTTGCGGGTCATCTGGTCGAGCTGGCGGTCACGTTGCTTCTCCGCATCGACCATCGCGCGCTTGCCATGCTGTTGCAGCAGATAGGCATGAATCTGGCGCACCTCCAGCGAACGATAGATCGGTGCGATATCCAGCACCGCGACCAGCCCGTCCGTGCCGTGGTCACGGGTATTCATCAATACCTGCGGTCCGCGCGCGGCCAGCACCTGGAAACCCAGGGCCTCGAACACCGGTACCTTGCCGACGACGCAGGCCAGCTCCGCTTGGGGATAACGCTCCAGCATCCGGTCCAGCATCTCCCGCGCCACGCCCTGGCGCCGATAGCCTTCGCGCACCGCCATATAGGCCACCGAGCAGGCCTGTGGATCGTCCTTGACCGGCAGATACAGCAGGAAGCCCACGACCTTCTCGGGGTCCCGCGCATCGGTTGCCACGACCAATTCGACGGCCAGGCCCTTGGAGCCATCCATCGCCTGCATATAGAGATGCACCTCATAACCGACGCCGTACTGATACAGCGGGTAGAGAGGATTGCTCGGTGCGATGGCCACATGGCTCACGTCGGTGACGTAATCGACGACCATCTGCTGGATCTGGCTGTGGATCGACTCCGGGGGCGGGGTTTCAAACAAGGTGATCATGGACATCGAACATCAGGCTCCAAGGGTTGAGGCGCACCCTCGGCAATCGGCAGCAAAGGGCCCGGCATGATAACCGGTCTTGCCTAGGTCGGGCGGTTGAGCAGCACCAGCCGCGCCGCCAGCCCCACCATGACAGCGGCAAAACCATAGCTACCGAAGCGCCGGGACAGACCGCCAGCCGGCAACTTGCCGTGCACCAGGCTGGCACAGACCGCCAACAAGCCGTGAAACACCAGGGCAATCACCGCCAGCAGGACTCCCAGGACAACCAACTGCAGAGTGATGCTGCCGCGTTCGAGGCTGACAAACTGGGGCAGGAAGACCATGAAAAACAGCAAGGCCTTGGGATTGAGCAGGCTGTTCAACGTGGCTCGGACAAAAATCGAACGCATTGACGCCAGGGGCATCTGACCTTCCGCCGCCGGCGCCGGGATCTTTAACGCCATCCAGGCCAGCCACAGCAGATACGCCGCCCCAGCCCAGCGGATCAGTTCGAATGCCGGAGCCCAGCTCATCACCAATCCGCCGATCCCGGCACTGACCGCGACGGTCATCAGCAGGTCCGCCAGGCTGATCCCCAACGCTGCCGCCACCCCACCTTTCCAGCCGTGGGCCACGGCATGGGTCGTGACAAAGGCCATGTTCGGCCCGGGAATCACCAACAACATCATCACGGCGGCAGCGAACACCGCCAGGGTAGAAAGGTCGATCATGTTCAATCCACTCGCCAAGGAAGACCCCCACCTTAACGTGACTGCGCGCCCAGCATCAGGAACAGCCGGGAGCAATTGTTCCATAACAGTCGAGTGAATGCCTGTGGGAGCGGTGCTTGCCCGCGAAGCTTTTAGCGGCCTGGCTCCCACAAGGTGGGGTTGGCGCCGGTCGCCGCGTCAGTTGCCCCGCCCCCCGGCAAAGGACCACTCCTGCGCCTGGGTGGTGGTGATCACCACCATCACATCCTCCGGATCAATCCCCGGCGCCACGCTCAGCCGCTCCACCAGCCGCCGATAAAAGCGCTGTTTGGTCTCGGTATCCCGGATGCGACCGGCCGTAATCGCAATCAGCACAAAGTCCTCGCTGCGCGGCCCGCCCAGGTAGTCGCGATCGAAGATCAGCTCACCCACCTCGTGCTGATGGATCACCTGAAAGCGATCGCTAGCCGGCACCTCGAAGGTCTCCACCAGAGCCTCATGCAATTCTTCGGACAACTGCCGAAGGTACTCGGGGGACTTGCCCCGATGCAGGGAAATACGGGCGAAAGGCATGTAACCTCCAACAAAACCGTTGATTTGACGGCGGGAGGTTAACCAGCCACGATAGTTCCGAATATCAGATTAGATCGAACCCACAATCCCGAATAAGTGGATGATCCACCATGCGCCACCCCACTTTCGACCTTGATGTACTGCGCACCTTTGTCGCCGGTGTCGAGCTCGGTAGCTTTGCCAAGGCCGCCGAGCGTCTTGGCCGTTCGACCTCGGCGGTCAGCGCTCAACTGAAGAAGCTCGAAAGCCAGGTCGGCAGCGCCGTGCTGGTGAAGTCGGGGCGCGGTTTGATCCTGTCGGCGGCGGGCGAATCCCTGCTCAGTCAGGCCCGACGCCTGCTGGAACTGAACGACGAAATTTTCAGCAGCTTGCGAGGCGCCCACATCGAAGGCAGGGTGCGCATCGGTTTGCAGGACGATTTCGCCGAGCACCTGCTCAGCGACGTGCTGCGACGTTTTTCCAGGTTCCACCCGTTGGTGAGCCTTGAGGTCAGCATCGCCCGCAATGCCGAGCTGCTGGCGATGATCGAGAATGGCCGCCTGGATCTGGCGCTGGCCTGGGAAACCGCTGCAAGCACACCACACGCCACACGCCTCGGTGAAACGCAGATGTACTGGATCGGCTCACGCGAGTTGCCGACACCCTCTCCAACCGACAATCTGCCGCTGCCCCTGGTGGTGTTCGACGCACCGTGCATCTTGCGCAGCGCGGCAACCAATGCCCTGGACCGTGCGCGCATCCCCTGGCGCGTGGCCCTCACCAGCCCGAGTGTCAGTGGCATCTGGGCCGCCGTCTCGGCGGGGCTCGGCGTCACTTTACGCACCCGTATCGGATTGCCCCCGGAGCTCGCGGTGATCGACAGCCTGCCCGCGCTGCCCATGCTCGGCTATGTGCTGCACCAGGCCGTGGCGACGCCGACAGCGGCGGTGCGGCAACTGTCCGAGTTGATCCAGGCCGGCCTCGCCGAGCTGCGCTGACTGGCCGCCACGCATTCAATTGCGTACCATCCGCCCCCTTCTTTTCGCCGCCGGCCCTGCCGGCTTGCTTTTCAGGTACACCATGAACCCCCAACGCCTGCGCGCCGACGCCCTGGCCGGACTGACCACCGCCTTTGCCTTGCTCCCCGAATGCATCGCCTTCGCCCTGGTCGCCCACCTCAATCCACTGATGGGCCTGTACGGCGCCTTTATCATCTGCACCCTGACCGCCTTGCTGGGCGGCCGCCCGGGCATGATCTCCGGTGCCGCCGGGTCCATGGCGGTGGTGATCGTCGCCCTTGTGGTGCAACACGGGGTGCAGTACCTGCTCGCCAGCGTGCTCTTGGGCGGGCTGATAATGCTCACCTTCGGCCTGCTGCGCCTGGGCAAGCTGGTGCGCATGGTGCCGCATCCGGTGATGCTGGGTTTCGTCAACGGCCTGGCAATCATTATTGCCCTGGCCCAGCTGGAACACTTCAAGAACGGCGAAACCTGGCTGAGCGGCACGCCGCTTTACCTGATGAGCGGACTGGTGCTGCTGACCATGGCCATCGTCTACCTGCTACCGTGCGTGACCCGCAACGTGCCGCCGGCACTGGTGGCGATCCTCGGCGTAGGCCTGGCGGTGTACCTGCTCGACCTGCCGACCCGCACCCTCGGTGATATGGCGCATATTGCCGGCGGCCTGCCGGTGCTGGCCTGGCCGCAATTACCATGGAACCTGGAAACCCTGCGGATCGTCGGCCCTTACGCGTTCCTGATGGCCATGGTCGGCCTGCTGGAAACCCTGCTGACCCTCAGCCTGACCGACGAAATCACTGAAAGCCGCGGCTACCCGGACCGCGAATGCGCGGCACTGGGCGTGGCCAATATGGTTTCCGGCCTGTTCGGCGGCATGGGCGGCTGCGCCATGATCGGCCAGACCGTGATCAATCTCAGTTCCGGCGGCCGCGGTCGGCTGTCCGGGGTGGTTGCCGGGGTGATGATCCTGCTGTTCATCTTGTTCCTCTCACCCTTTATAGAACACATCCCGTTGGCGGCACTGGTCGGGGTCATGTTCGTGGTCGCGCAGCAGACCTTCGCCTGGGCCTCGTTGCGCGTACTGAACAAGGTGCCGTTGAATGACGTGCTGGTGATCGTCGCAGTGACCGGTATTACCGTGTTCACCGACCTCGCCACCGCCGTGCTCTGCGGAATTATCATCGCCGCGCTCAACTTCGCCTGGCAGCAGGCCCGCGAGCTGTACGCCGACAGCCATGTGGAGGCCGACGGCAGCAAGCTGTATCGCCTGCACGGTACCCTGTTCTTTGCCTCGACGGCGCCCTTTCTCAATCAGTTCGATCCGGCCAACGATCCCGCCCAGGTGACCCTCGACTGCCGTCATCTGAACTTCGTCGACTACTCGGCCATTGCCGCCTTGAAGACCTTGCGCGAGCGCTACGAGAAGGCCGGCAAGCAGTTGCATGTGTTTCACTTGTCCGAACGCTGCAGGCGCCTGCTCAAGCGCGCGGGAGCCCAGCACTAGCGCCTGCGGGCAGTGCGGCAGAGTGTCGCTGCGCCGCCCACCCGCGCAACGATACTGCTAACCTCGGCCGCTCTTCTCTACAGGTGGCGGAGCACGCAATGACCGACCGTGAAATCATTATTCCCGAGTCCATGGCCCTGATTGCCGAACGCGCGGGTTATGCACCTGCCGTGAAGGTCGGCGCCACGCTCTACTGTGCCGGTCAGGTGGGTCGCACGGCGCAGCTGGAAGTCATCGAGGATCCCGCCCAACAGTTCGCGGCAGCCTGGGAAAATCTGCGCCAGGTGCTGGCAGCCGGCGGTTGCACGTTCAATGACGTGGTCGAGATGACCACCTACCATGTGCACATGTCCCAACACATGGCGGTGTTCCGCGAGATCAAGAACCGGCTGTTCCCCAAGGGCCTGTGCGCCTGGACCTGCGTCGGCGTGACAGAGTTGGCCCACCCGGGGCTGCTGGTGGAAATCAAATGCGTGGCGGTACAACCCACAGCGGAGTGAACGGATAGGGTTAGAATGCCGGCCCTTTTCCTTGCCGGCCCCACCAGATGAACCCCGACGCCCTGTCCCTCCTCCACACTCACCTGCTCACGGCCCTGGCCAGCGCCCCCACGGAAACCCGGCGCCTGTTCCACGGCCGGGGCCGCTGCTGGCCGGGGCTGGAGCAACTGACCGTCGACTGGCTGCAAGGCGTACTGCTGGTGTCCCTGTTCAAGGAGCCGGAGCCCGGGCAACTGCAAGCCCTCAAGGACCTGCTGATGGAAATCAGCCAGTCACCCGCCTGGCTGGCCAGCGGCGCCCGGACCTTGCTGCTGCACCATCGTTACTTGCCCCTCAGTCCCGCCGAATGGCTGGTCGGCCAGGCCATCGAGGAGTGGGTGATCACCGAAGGCGGCCTGCGCTATCAGGTCGACCTGGGAAAAAAACAGAACAACGGACTGTTTCTCGATATGCGCTACGGCCGTGACTGGGTGCGGGCCAACGCCCGGGGCAAGCGGGTATTGAACCTGTTCGCCTACACCTGCGGCTTTTCCGTGGCGGCGATTGCCGGTGGTGCCGCCCATGTGCTCAACCTGGATATGTCCCGCGCGGCCCTGAGCCGTGGGCGTGACAATCATCGGCTGAACGGGCATGACCTGGGCAAGGTCGGCTTTCTCGGCCACGACCTGTTCAAGTCCTGGGGCAAGGTCATCGGCAGCGGTCCTTTCGACCTGGTGATCATCGACCCGCCGTCCTTCCAGAAAGGCAGTTTCCTGTTGAGCAAGGATTACCAGCGGGTCCTGCGCCGCCTGCCGGAATTGCTCAGTGCCGAGGGTGAGGTACTGGCCTGCATGAACGATCCGGCCGTGGGGTCGGACTTCCTGATCGAGGGCGTGACCCGCGAGGCCCCCGGCATGCTGTTCGAACGTCGGCTGGACAATCCCCCCGAGTTTCCCGATATCGACGCGGAAAGCGGATTGAAGGCCTTGTTGTTCAAGCGGGGTGCTATCCTCCCGGAAAAAATCGAACCCAGCGTTTCGTGAGGCTGTTGTGTCCAGAGGTATCGTTTTCTCGGTGTTGGCGTCCTGCCTGTTCGCCATCATGTATTTCTACACGTCTCTGCTCGCGCCCCTCAACGGCGAAGATATCTTCGGTTGGCGAATGCTCCTGACCGTGCCCTGCATGACCGTGTTCATGCTGGTGTCCGGAGACTGGAGGCTGGTCCCCGCGATCTTTGTACGAATACGCCAGCAGCCACTGTTGCTGCTCAAGTTGCTGGTCTCATCGGCGATGCTCGGCCTGCAGTTGTGGGTGTTCCTCTGGGCACCGCTGAACGGCCACAGCCTGGATGTGTCCCTGGGTTACTTCCTCTTGCCGCTGACCATGGTCCTCACCGGACGCATCGTCTATGGCGAACGTCTGTCGCGACTGCAGACCCTTGCCGCCCTGCTCGCCCTCTGTGGCGCGCTCAACGAGTTGTATCGGGTCGGCAGCTTTTCCTGGACCACCTTGCTGGTGGCCATCGGTTATCCGATCTACTTCGTGCTGCGTCGCCGCAACGGCACCGACAACCTCGGCGGCCTGTGGCTCGACATGGCCTTGCTGCTGCCGGTGGCCTGGTGGTTTGTGCAACACGGCGAACAGGGCTTTGCCGTGGTCAACCAGCGGCCGGCGCTGTACGGGCTGATTCCGTTGCTCGGACTGATCAGTGCCGCGGCGCTGATCTGTTACCTGCTGGCAAGCAAGATGCTGGCCTTCGGGCTGTTCGGTTTGCTCGGTTATGTCGAGCCGGTGCTGCTGGTGATCGTCGCGCTGTTGCTGGGGGAAAGCATCGGCCCGGGAGAATGGCTGACCTACCTGCCGATCTGGCTGGCGGTGGCGGTGTTGGTGCTGGAAGGGGTGAAGCGGGTGCTGGCGCAGCGACGCTGATCGCCGCGGGGAGGCGCCGCGTCAACAGCGCACCGAAGCCTCTCTAGCAGGCCACGGTCGGCAGCCACAAGCGGAAACGCGCGCCACCCAGCGGCGACGGCTCGGCGGTCAGGGTGCCACCCTGGGCTTCCAGCGCCCGCCGGCTGATGGCCAAACCCAGGCCAAAACCGCCGGTGGCGCGATCGCGACTGCGGTCCAGGCGATAGAACGGCTCGAAGATCCGCTCCCGATCCGGCTCGGGAATGCCGATGCCATCGTCATCGACCCACAACTCACAGCCTTCCGGATTGACCCTGACGCCAATCTGGATCCGGCGCTCGCAATAACGCATGGCGTTGCGCAAGAGGTTCTGTACCGCCCGTGCGGTCAGGCGCGGGTCCAGCACAAAGCGATCCAGCGAACCGTGCATCAATACATCCAGCACGGTGTCCGGAGCCTCCAGCTCTTCATCGAAACTGCCGAGGATGCTGTCGACGAACTCGTCCAGCGAGACCATGACCCGTTCCGGCAACCGGGCCGGGTTCTGCAAACGGCTATAGGACAACAACTCCAACACCAGCTCGTCCAGCTCGCGGATATGCGCGACCAATCCTTGCAGACGGTCGCGGGAGGCCGGCGGCAGGTCCTCGGACAAGGCCAGGGCCAGGCCGAAGTCGAGTCGAGTCAAGGGCGTGCGCAGTTCATGGGACACCGCGTTGAGCAGGTCACGTTGCTGGTTGAGCAGGCATTCGATGTCGTCGGCCATGGTATCGAACACCGCCGCCAGTTCGCCGATATTGGAGCGTGGCGGAATATTCGTGCGTTCGCTCAGTTGTCCCTGGCCGAGGCGCCGGGCCGTTTGCTTGAGGCGTTCCAGGTCGCGCCAGTGCGGGCGCAGCCAGAATAGTAGACAGGCCAGCAGTGCGGCACCGATCAGTACGTTCATGCTCCAGTACAACAGGTTCACGTCCAGCGGATCGGGTGGCACCTCCAGCGAGACCGCCCATTGTCCATTCAGCGGCGAGACCGCCAGGGTCCGGGTGCCCCAGTCGCCCAGGCGGATCACATCCTCGCCAGCGCGCAGGCGCCGTTGCTCGGGCGCGCTGAAGGTCATGTCGTCGACGCGGACCAGAGCGACCTGCAAGGGCGCGAAACGCTGGTCCAGTTGCGTGGCCATGGCCTGCCAGCGCTCTTCCGGAACCTGGCGAAACTGCTCGACCAGCAAGCTCTGCAAGCCCCGTGACTGGTCCATGTTGTAACGCATGAAGCGCTCGTGGAAGACCCCGATCACCAGCTCAGGCACCAGATAGATCGCCGCGCTGAAGGTCACGATGGTGATCAGGTACAGCCGCACCAGGATCTTCAGCATGGTTTCAGTACTCCCATTCGGAGCGGCTGAACAGGTAACCCTTGCCCCAGACGGTCTTGATCTTGCGCGCCTCGCCGGCATGGTCGTCGAACTTGCGGCGCAGCTTGGAAATCGCCACATCCACCGAGCGGTCGGTGCCGTTGAACTCGATGCCACGCAGGCGCTGCAGGATCTGGTCGCGACTGAGCACTTCGCCGGCATGCCGGGCCAGCACCACCAGCAGGTTGTACTCGCCGCTGGAGAGTTCCACCGCCTGCTCGCGCCAGGTCACTGTGCGTTCCGAGAGGTCGATGCACAGGTTGCCCATCAGGATCCGGTCACTGGCCACCTGCGGATCGGCCAGGCTGCTGCGCCGCAGCAGGGTCCGCACCCGGGCCAGCAGTACACGGGGTTCGCAGGGTTTGGTTACATAGTCGTCGGCGCCCATCTCCAGGCCCAGCACCTGATCGTGACTGTCATCGCGGGCAGTGAGCATCAGGATCGGCAGCGTCGCCGAATCGGCGCGCAGCAGGCGGCACACCTGCAAGCCATCGAGACCGGGCAGCATCAGATCGAGGATCACCAGGTCCGGCGGGTTCTGTTTGGCCCGCTCGCGCACCTGGTCGCCACGGGCCAGCACATTGACCTGGTAGCCGTTGCGCTCCAGGTAACTGGCGATCAATTCACTGAGGGCGCTGTCGTCTTCGACCAGCAGAATGTTAGGCATAGGTAAATTTACGAAGCGGAAAACCGTGAAGGATATACGCCTGCGTGCACCTGCGAGCAGAAGCTTCACACTTTTTCACCAACGCCCTACACAGCTTCACAGCACCGCTTGACCACGGCCCTTAGCATGCGGGGGCCATTATTGGGACTCTGTTATGTTGAAGAAGCTGTTTGCCCCGCTCTGCCTGTCGGCCCTGGCGCTGACCCTGAGCGCCTGTGACAAATCCGCGAAAGCCCCGGACACACCGCCCCCGCCCAAGGTTCGGGTCGAGATCCTCAAGAGCCAGAGCCTGTCGATCAACAGCGAGCTGAGCGGACGCATCGCCGCACCGCGCAGCGCCGAAGTCCGCGCGCGGGTAGCTGGCGTGGTGCTGCAGCAGGTGTTTCGTGAAGGCAGCGACGTGAAACAGGGCGATGTGTTGTTCCGCATCGACCCGGCACCGTTCAAGGCCGACCTCGACAGCGCGGTCGCCAGCCTGCAGAAGGCCGAGGCCAATGCCTTCCAGACCCGCCTGCAGCACCAGCGCTACCGCGACCTGGTGGACAGCCATGCGGTCAGCCGCCAGGACTACGACAACGCCGAAGCCGCCGCGCGCCAGAGTGCCGCCGATGTCGCCGCGAATAAAGCCGCTGTGCAGCGGGCCCGCCTCAACCTCGGCTACGCCACCGTCACCGCGCCGATTTCCGGACGTATCGGCCGCGCGCTGGTGACCGAAGGCGCCCTGGTCGGGCAGAACGAAACCACCGCCCTGGCGCTGATCCAGCAGTTGAACCCGATCCACGCCGACCTGGCCCAGTCGACCCGCGAGCTGAATGACCTGCGCCGCGCCCTGCGCGCCGGGCAGTTGCAGCAGGTCGGACAGAACCAGGCCAAGGCCACGCTGATCCAGGACGACGGCAGTGCCTACCCGCTGCCGGGCAAGTTGCTGTTCACCGATATCAGCGTCGACCCCGGCACCGGCCAGGTGATCCTGCGCAGCGAATTCCCCAACCCGGACCTCGACCTGCTGCCCGGCAGCTTCGTCCGGGTGCGCGTCGAGCAGGCGGTCAACCGCGAAGCGATCACCGTGCCGCAACGGGCCATCCAACGCGACAGCGCCGGGATCGCCCAGGTGCTGCTGGTGGACGCCGAACAGCGGATAAGCCAGCAGCCGGTACAGTTGGGCGCGGTGCAGAACGATCGCTGGATCGTCACCGACGGCCTCAAGCCTGGTGAGCGCATCGTCGTCGAGGGCCTGCAACACGCCCGTCCCGGCGAAAAGGTGCAGGTTGACGACAGCCCTCTCCCCCTCGCCCAGTCCAAAGGACAGTGAGCATGCCGCATTTCTTTATCGACCGGCCGGTGTTCGCCTGGGTGGTCGCCTTGTTCATCCTGCTGGCCGGCGCCCTGGCCATCCCGCAGTTACCGGTGGCGCAGTACCCCAACGTCGCGCCGCCGAAGGTGGAAATCTACGCCATTTACCCCGGCGCCTCGGCGCAGACCGTGGATCAAGGCGTGGTCAGCCTGATCGAGCAGGAGCTCAACGGTGCCGATCACCTACTGTATTTCGAATCCCAGAGCAGTCTGGGCAGCGCCACCATCACCGCGACCTTCCAACCCGGCACCAACCCGGAAATGGCCCAGGTCGATGTGCAGAACCGCCTGAAAGCGGTGGAGCCGCGCCTGCCCGCCGCAGTGACCCAGCAAGGCTTGCAGGTGGAAAAGGTTTCCGCCGGCTTCCTGCTGCTCGCCACCCTCACCTCCAGTGACGGCAAATACGACGAAAGCGCCCTCAGCGACTATCTGGCGCGCAACGTGATGAACGAGATCAAGCGCCTCGACGGGGTCGGCAAGGCCCAGTTGTATGGCGCCGAACGGGCCATGCGGATCTGGATCGACCCGCGCAAGCTGGTGGGCTTCAACCTGACCCCGGCGGACGTCAGCGCCGCCGTGGCCGGGCAGAACGCCCAGGTCTCGGCGGGCAGCATCGGCGATCTGCCGGCGCGTCCGACCCAGGAAATCAACGCCGCGGTACTGGTCAAGGGCCAGTTGAGCACGCCGAAGGAATTCGCCGATATCGTCCTGCGGGCCAATCCGGACGGCTCCAGCGTGCGCATCGGCGACGTCGCCCGGGTGGAAATCGGCAGCCAGGACTACCAGTACGGCACCCGCCTGAACGGCAAGCCGTCCACCGCCTTCAGCGTCCAGTTGAGCCCCGGCGCCAACGCCCTGCACACCGCCACCCTGGTGCGCGCCAAACTCGACGAGTTGTCGCGCTACTTCCCGGCCGGGGTCGAATACAAGATCCCCTACGACACCTCGCCCTTCGTCAAGGTCTCGATCACCAAGGTGATCTACACCCTGGGCGAAGCCATGTTGCTGGTGTTCGCGGTGATGTTCCTGTTCCTGCAGAACATCCGCTATACCCTGATCCCGACCCTGGTGGTCCCCGTGGCACTGATGGGCACCTTCGCCACCATGCTCGCCCTGGGGTTCTCGATCAATGTGCTGACCATGTTCGGCATGGTCCTGGCCATCGGCATCCTGGTGGATGACGCCATCGTGGTGGTGGAGAACGTCGAACGGATCATGGCCCACGAGGGGTTGTCGCCACGGGACGCCACCCGCAAGGCCATGGGCCAGATCAGTGGCGCCATCATCGGTATCACACTGGTCCTGGTGGCGGTGTTCATTCCCATGGCCTTCATGCAGGGCTCGGTAGGGGTGATCTACCAGCAGTTCTCGTTATCCATGGCCACCTCGATCCTGTTCTCGGCGTTCCTCGCCCTGACCCTGACCCCGGCGTTGTGCGCCACCCTGCTCAAGCCGATTGCCCCGGGCGAACATCACGCCAAGGGCGGTTTCTTCGGCGCGTTCAACCGGCGTTTCGAGCAACTGAGCAATAAATATGAAGGCTGGGTGGTCTATGCGCTGAAACGCAGCGGCCGCTACCTGCTGGTCTATGGCCTGTTGCTGGGGCTGCTGGCGCTGTGCTTCATGCGCCTGCCCGCCTCGTTCCTGCCAGTGGAAGACCAGGGCTACACCATTACCGATATCCAGTTGCCGCCGGGGGCGAGCCAGAACCGTACGATCAAGGTGGTGGAACAGATCGAAACCCACAACGCCACGGAACCGGGAGTCGGCGACACCACCATGATTCTCGGCTTCAGCTTCTCCGGCAGCGGGCAGAACGCCGCGCTGGCCTTCACCACTCTCAAGGACTGGTCGGCACGCGGCGCCAAGGACTCGGCGCAGGCCATTGCCGACCGCGCCAACCTGGCCCTGGGCGAGATCAAGGACGCCGTGGCCTACGCCATCCTGCCGCCGCCAGTGGACGGCCTCGGTACCTCCAGCGGCTTCGAGTTCCGCTTGCAGGACCGTGGCGGCATCGGTCATGAGGCGCTGATGAAAGCCCGCGGCCAATTGCTGGAAGCGGCGGAGAAGAGCCCGGTGCTGGCCAACGTCCGCGAAAGCGCCCTGGCCGAAGCACCGCAGGTGCAGTTGGAAGTCGACCGTCAGCAGGCCAATGCACTGGGAGTGTCCTTTGCCGATATCGGTGCCCTGCTCTCCACCGCGCTGGGCTCGACCTACGTCAACGACTTCCCGAACCAGGGGCGCATGCAACGGGTGGTGATCCAGGCCGAAGGCGACCAGCGCAGCCAGGTGGCCGACCTGTTGAAGATCAATGTGCGCAACAGCAGCGGGAAAATGGTGCCCTTGTCGGCCTTTGTCCAGGCCCGTTGGACCCAGGGCCCGGCGCAACTGACCCGCTACAACGGCTACCCGGCGATTGCCATTTCCGGCGAGCCCAAGGTCGGGCACAGCACCGGGCAGGCGATGGCGGAGATGGAGCGGCTGGTGACGCAATTGCCGACGGGACTTGGCCTGGAATGGACCGGTTTGTCCTTGCAGGAGCGTTTGTCCGGTTCCCAGGCAACGACGCTGCTGGGGCTGTCGCTGCTGGTGGTGTTCCTCTGTCTCGCGGCGCTGTATGAAAGCTGGTCGATCCCGACCTCGGTGCTGCTGGTGGTGCCGCTCGGGGTGCTTGGCGCGGTGCTGGCGGTGACCTTGCGCGGGATGCCCAACGATGTGTTCTTCAAGGTCGGCCTGATCACCATCATCGGCCTGTCGGCGAAGAACGCGATTTTGATCATCGAGTTCGCCAAGAGCCTGTACGACGAGGGCCATGATCTGCTGGACGCGACGGTGCAGGCCGCGCGCCTGCGCCTGCGCCCGATCATCATGACGTCCCTGGCGTTTATCCTCGGGGTAGTGCCGCTGGCGATAGCTACGGGTGCCAGTTCAGCGAGCCAGCAGGCCATCGGTACCGGGGTGATCGGCGGGATGATCACAGCGACGCTGGCGGTGCTGTTCGTGCCGGTGTTCTTTGTAGTGGTGATGCGGTTGGTCAAACGCAAGGGGGCGTGATGACTCGGTGACTTCAAGGGCCTCTTCGCCCCGGTCAACACTGCTGCCACCGCCATTGCCCCAGTTGGTTGATCGCGATGCTCGACGGCAACAACGCCAGCCCGATCAATCCAGAGTGAAATCGATCACCACTCTGGCGGCCACATCGCCCTTTTCCAGTCGCTCGAATACCTGGTTGATGGCCGACAACGGCAAGCGTTCGATATCCGCCTTGACTTTGCCTTGGGCGGCAAATGCCAGGGCCTCGGCCATGTCCTGGCGGTTACCCACGAACGAACCGCGTACCGTGATGCAATTGGCGACCACCCCGAACAGATCCATGGGAAAGTCGCCAGGCGGCAGGCCGACCAGGACGCAGGTGCCCAACTTGCGGGTCATCGCCACCCCCTGTTTGAACGCCCCGAGCGACGGCGCGGTGATCAGCACCCCGTGGGCGCCGCCGTCGGTGGCGGCAATCACCGCGGCCACCGCATCGTCGCCCTTGGCATTCACCACGGCGTCAGCGCCCAGTTCGGTGGCATGGGCCAATTTGCGCTCGTCGATGTCCACGGCACACACCCGTAGCCCCATGGCCTTGGCGTACTGGACCGCCAGATGGCCCAATCCGCCAATGCCGGAAATAACCATCCACTGTCCCGGACGGACATCGGCTTCCTTGATGCCCTTGTAGCTCGTCACCCCGGCACAAATGATCGGTGCCGCCTCACAGGGATCCAGCGACGCCGGTATATGCGCGACATATTCCGGATCGGCCAGGATGTACTCGGCGAATCCGCCGTTGCGCGTGTAGCCACCAAACTCGGCTTGCGCGCACACGGTTTCCCAAGCCTGGAGGCAGTACTCGCAATGACCGCAGGCCGAATAAAGCCACGGTACCCCCACGCGTTCGCCCATTTGTACCGCGGTGACGCCACTGCCCAACGCCACCACCGTACCGATGCCTTCATGTCCGGGAGTAAAAGGCAGTCCCGGCTTGAGTGGCCAATCTCCTCGCGCCGCATGCAAATCGGTGTGACACACACCGCAGGCTTCGACCTTGACCAGGATCATCCCCGGTCCGGCTGTCGGGACGTCCAGATGTCGGATAACCAATGGTTTTCCAAACGCTTCGACAACAGCCGCCAACATTTTACTTTCCATCGGACGTCCCTTCTTCAGAGTGGTGGTTGCTCGTCTGACAGCTGCCAGGCAAACAGGAAAACGAATATCGACCGATCACTCAGGCCAAGCCCCTGACCGCCTCGATCATCTTGACCAGCACAGCCTGCGCATCGCCATAAACCATGTTGCAGTTTTCTCCGTAAAACAGCTGATTCTGGATACCGGCATAGCCCTTGCCCTCCCCGCGCTTGACCACATAAACCTGATGGGCCTTATCGACATCGAGAATCGGCATGCCATAGATCGGCGACGACTTGTCGCTGCGCGCGGCGGGGTTGACCACATCGTTGGCACCGATCACCAACACCATATCGGTGTCGGGAAAGTCGCTGTTGATGTCTTCCAATTGGAAAATCAGATCGTAGGGCACCCCGGCCTCGGCCAGTAACACGTCCATTTGTCCAGGCATGCGCCCCGCCACCGGGTGCACGGCGAACTTCACCAGCACGCCGTGCGCCTGCAGCAACTTCACGAATTCATAAAGCTTTTGTTGACCCTGGGCGACTGCCAGGCCATAGCCCGGAACGATGATGACCTTGTTCGCGTAACGCATCGCAACGCCGGCATCGCTCGCCGCCGTCGGCTTGAGCTCGCCGGCGATGGCGGCCCCCTTGCGAGTGGGCTGATCGCCAAAACGGGCAAAGAGCACATGGGCCACCGAGCGATTCATCGCCTTGGCCATCAGCAGTGTGAGCAGCACGCCGGCGGCACCGACCAGCATGCCGGCGATCATCATCGCCGGGACCTGCAACACAAAGCCCTCGAGGCCGACCGCCAGGCCGGTGAAGGCGTTGTAGATGGAAATGACCACCGGCATATCGGCACCGCCGATGGGCAGCGTCATCAACACGCCGAACAGCAAGGCACAGCCGAAGAACACGCCGATCAACCAGAGGGCATTGCCCGGCGCGCCGCCCACGTCTGGCATGAGCAGCATCAACCAGGCGCCCACCCCCAGGGTCAACAGCATCAACAGGGCGTTGATCAGTTGTAGCCCTTTCATGCGTAACGGCTTGTTCAGGCGCCCGTCCAGCTTGGCCCAGGCAATCAACGAGCCGGACAGGGAAATCGCGCCGATCAGGGCGCCGAACAAGGTGCCCGCCAACGACGAGAGATCGAAAACCCGATGCCCGAACAACTCCATGGCGGCAATGGCGGCCGCCGCCCCGCCGCCCATGCCGTTGTAGATCGCCACCATCTGCGGCATGGCGGTCATGGCCGCCTTCCGCCCACTCCACCAAGCCGCCCCGCCGCCCAGCAACAGGGCAAGGAGCGCCAGGCTGACGTTGACCGGCAGTTGCGGTCGAGCCGCTTCACTCACGGAAAATACGTAGAGAAAACTCACGATCACCGCGGCCAGCATGCCCCAGCCGGCCACATGAATACCGCCTGCGGCCGTGACCGGCGAGGACATCCGCCACAACCCGAAGATCAATAAAAAGGCCGCGCCGAGATACACCAGCCCGATCAGCCATTGCGAAGTCATAATCAGCATGCTCAAGCCTCAGACCTTTTCAGGTTTTCTGGTCGCGGAGTGATGGGCCTTGCGCCGCTTGGGCTCAGGCGCGCTGGTCTGGAACATCGCGAGCATCCGGCCGGTTACGGCGTAGCCGCCTGCCGCGTTCCCCGCCCCCAGCAAGACCGCGACAAAGCCCGCCGCTTGTTCGGCGACCGTCACCGCATCGAGTAATCCGATCAGGCCACCGACCACAACAATGCCATGGACAAAGTTCGAGCCCGACATCAACGGGGTATGCAAAATAGCCGGGACCCGGCCGATAATGACCCAGCCGGCGAAAGCGGCCAGCATGAAGATATAAAGACCGACGAAGCCGACACTGTTCATGAACGCTGCTCCCTGGCGACGTGGTCCGGCTCGACATCGGCGGGGCTCGTTGGATGCATGAGCTGGCCGGCATGGGTCAGCACTGTCTGCGCCAGGATCTCATCGTCCCAATCGATGCTGATGACATTGTTCTTCAGCATCAGCGCCAGCAGGTTGAACTGATTTTTCGCGTACAGCAGGCTGGCGTCCTGACTCAAGGACGAGGGCAAGTTCAGCGGCGCCATCAAGGTCACCCCGCCGACCATGACGGTCTGCCCGGGCACGCAGCCTTCGCAATTGCCTCCGCCTTCGGCGCCAAGATCGACAATCACCGCACCGGGTTTCATCCCGGCCAACTGCGCGGCGCTGACCAGGCGTGGAGAGGGTCGTCCCGGCACCGCCGCCGTGGTAATAACGAGGTCAGCCTGCTGGATATGTTCGGTCAAGACTTGCGCGACCTGGGCTTTTTCCGCGTCACTCAACTCCCGCGCATACCCGCCCTTGCCGCGCGCATCGATGCCGACATCGACGAAACTGGCCCCAAGGGATCGCGCCTGCTCCGCGGTTTCCGGGCGGACGTCGTAGCCTTCCACCACAGCGCCCAGCCGATGCGCGGTAGCAATGGCCTCCAGTCCGGCGACGCCCAAGCCAAGTACCAGCACATGTGCCGGCCCGACGATACCGGCCGCCGTGGTGACCTTGGGCAATATCCGCGACATGTGCACCGAGCCAAGTTGCACCGCGTAATACCCGGACAACGCCGACTGACTTGAAAGCGCGTCCATCGACTGGGCCCGGGTGATGCGCGGCAAGCGCTCCATGGCAAAGCAGGTGACTTGTCGCTCCAGCAAACGTTGCACCAGGGCCGGATTCTTTTGTGCATAGACGAAACACAGGAGCACCGCACCGGGTTTCAGCTTGCCGATGACTTCCAGGGAGGGCGCCTGCACCGCCAGGACCACATCGGCCTCATGTACCAGTTGCCCGGCGCTGCCCAGGAACACAACGTCCGGATAGGCCGAGTCCGGGAGAAAACTCGCCTCGCCAGCCCCTGCCTGCATATGCAGCCTGGCGCCGAGTGCGCGCAATTTTTCACAAAGGCCCGGCACCAGAGCCACACGTCGCTCGTGCGGATGGGTTTCTTTCAGCACAGCCAGATTGACGTACATCACGCGCTCCATTGAAGGCGCCCGACCTGTGCCGGGCGCCGGTAATGTCTCCGGGCCAGGACTTCAGACGGGGGCCTGGGCCGAGACGTAGCGCACGAGCTTCTTATTGACGAATTGCTGGATGCCCATATTGCCGAGCTCACGACCGTAGCCCGAGTTCTTGATGCCACCAAACGGCAGTTCGGCATCGCTCCAACTGATGCTATTGATAAACATCATGCCGGTCTCGATGCGGCTGGCAACACGCTGCCCCCGGGCCAGGTCACGCGTGAACACCGAGCCCCCCAGGCCGAAGTCGGAGTCGTTGGCCAGGGCAATAGCCGCCTCTTCGTCAGGCACCCGGAAAAATAGCGCCACGGGGCCGAAGAACTCGTCGCGGAACGCCGGGTTGTCGGGGGCGATATCGGTGAGGATGGTCGGCGCCATAAAAGCGCCGGGCCGATCGATCCGGCCGCCGCCGAGCAAAACCTTGGCGCCGTGGGCAATCGCCGTCTGCACTTGCTCAAGCAGTTGCAACAACGCGGCTTCCGAGGACAACGGGCCCAGGGCAGTCTTTTCATCCATGGGATCGCCGGGGAGCATCGCTGCGAGCACCGCCTGGAATCCCTCGAGGAACGCATCGGCCAGTTTATCCACGACGATGAAGCGTTTGGCCGCACAACAGGTCTGCCCGCAGTTATACATCCGCCCCCATATCGCCCATTTGATCGCCAGGTCCAGATCGGCATCTTCGAGCACAATGAACGCGTCGCTGCCGCCCAGTTCCATGGACGACGGCTTCAGGTTCTGCCCGGCCCAGGCCGCCAGGCTGCGTCCGGCAGCGACACTGCCGGTCAGGGCGACGCCACGGATACGTTCGTCGTCGACCACCTGTTTGGACTGCTCATGGGAGATCAGCAGGTTGGTATACAACCCCGCGGGAGCCCCCGCATCGAGGAGCAGTTGTTCAAAGGCAATCGCGCATTGCGGTACGCAACCGGCGTGCTTGATCACCAGCACATTGCCCGCCATCAAATGCGGACCGGCAACGCGAGCCAGCTGATAGAAGGGAAAATTCCACGGTTCGACGCCGAAAACCACGCCGATGGGACTGCTCTCCATATGCGCTTCACCCTCGACCGGATGAAGGGCTTCCGGGGCCAGGAAGCGCTCGGCGTTTTTTGCGTAGTAGGCCAGGATATCGGCGCTGAATTTCACTTCGCCGCGGGCCTCATTGATGCGTTTGCCCATCTCCAGGGTGACCTTGCGGGCCAGCTCGTCGAAGCGCGCATGCATCAGTTCGCCGGCCTTGGCAATGATCGCCGCGCGCTCGGCATAGGGGGTATTTTTCCAACTCAGGTAACACTGCGCCGCAGTGGCCAGCTTTTGCTCCAACTGCTGATCGGTAAGCGTCTCGAATTGCGCGAGCAACTTGCCGTTGTAAGGGTTGATCGTCGTATAGGCCATAGCGGTTGCCTTCAATGAGGTTGAGTCATCCAACGCATAACGGATCGGAACCATCTGCCACGCAGATCGAGCACGCCGACACGATGGACCGTCTTGGCGGTAGGTGACCAGCCTCGGAATCTACCCATATCCCATTCACTCAGCAGCAGCGTGGTTCCTGGAGTAAAACCGCTGGACGCCGGGGGGTGTTCAACGACGATCTAGATCGGTAGTTCTTTACATAGGTCAAATAAATCGCATCCCGGGCGGCGTAGCATCGAAAAATCGGTCCCTCAAAAACACCTCCTGTCGGGAATGTCAATCATGCGAGTAAGCCGATCGACCCAGGAACAATCATTGCTCCCATACCCTTCCAGCGCAGAACGTTGGCGCTGTCGTCCAGTCGTGTACCTGGTGGACACTGACCTTGTTTTGCGCCACAGCTTGCGCACGGAGCTAGAGGCCCATGGCTATGCCGTCCAGGACTATTGCAACTGTGAACGGTTTCTCGAGGCTTACGCCGGGGAGCAGGAGGCCTGCCTGATTGTGGATGCACACCTGTCGGGAATAAGCGGACTTGAGGTACTGAGCCGGCTAAGGGCCGAGGGTGACGAACTACCGATTATCATGACCAGCACCAACAGCCGTGTTGCCACGGTCGTCGAGGCCATGAAAACTGGCGTCTGCGACTTCCTGGAAAAGCCGCTGCGTTGCCAGGATATCCTGACCAGCCTGGACACGGCCTTGGTCATTCACAGGAAAACCGCGGGCGCCAAGGCCCGCCGCAAGTCCGCCCTGGAACATATTGCCACCCTTACGACACGCCAGCGTCAGATCATGGCACTGGTACTGGCCGGCCAGCCCAGCAAAAATATTGCTGTCGACCTGGGGATCAGTCAACGGACCGTTGAAAAGCACCGGGCCTCGATCATGGACAGGACCGAGGCAAAGTCCATTCCCGAACTGGCCCGCATCGCCTTGGCCGCGGGTGAGCAAATACTTTGAGCGCCGCTGGCCCGGCGGGCATCAAGTGCCCGCCGCCACTGTAAAAACAGCACCTCCGCCGTTCTCCATGCCTGGACTCTAGCTGGTCGCCGAGACCACCAGGTTATCGACGACCTTCAGCACTCCCGCAGTACCCGCCGCAGTCGAGCGGGCCATATCGCGTTCGAGGAGCGATCCCACCGCACCGGAAAGCGTGACCGCGCCGTCCTGCACACGGACCTCGATGCCATGGGCATCGATAATTGCCTTGCGCCTGAAGGCGGCCTCAATATCGGTCTTGATCGTGTCTGAAGAGGCATGAGGCTTGACCACTATATCGTTGCTGATCCCCTTGATCCCCTGCAGATAGCGCACCGCATAGCCTGCCGTCTGGCGCTGATGCTCCGAATCCACCTCGCCGCCGAGCACCAGCCAGCCATCCGCCACACTGACCTTGACCTGCTGGCCGGCCAGTGAGGTGTTCCATTGCAAGGCCGAGACGGCCGCCGCGACGAGATCACTGTCCGTGCGCACATGCTGCGACGGCAGTACAACCTCGATATTGTTGATCAGATCCACCACCCCTGAGACATGGGTGACCGCCTGTTCGGCGTGCCATCTTTCGGCGTGGCTGGCGACATTGCCGGAAATCGTCACGATCCCATCGGACACCTGCACCAGGATTTGCTCGGCCTTCAATGCCAAATCCCATTTCAGTTCGTCAAGCACCTGCTGGCGCAGCTTTTCATCCGTATCCATGTGACAGTCTCCGGATTTTCCAAGGAATTCACTCTGCTGGTGTGCTCGATAGTATCCCTTTGCAGAGCCCCCCAGCAGGTTCGGAAAATACCTATCCGCGGGGGGCTATCCGGATGGGTTTTGGCCTGGACGCCAGCCCCCGCGCTTTACTCGGTGGCGCAGTTACGCGCGGTGATGGCCTTTTCCTTGGCGTAGGCGGCGGACTTGGCTTCGATCAACGGACGCAAGGTTGCCCGGTCGGCCTGTAGCCAGTCGGTCACCAGCACCCACTTCTGCCCGTCCCACTGCTGCACGCGGGCGGAACCACCGCCTTCGTGGTCGGCACAGGAAAGCCGCAATGGCGCCAGCAGCCCCTCGAAGCCCATGGCTTTCAGCCGTGCGGCATCGATGTCCAGGTGCTCGAAGCCCCAGCGGGTTTCCTCTCCGTTGAGCGCACGATGACCGAACCTGGCCTGTCCGCTGCGCAGCGCTTCAACGGCGATGGCGGCATTGATCAGGCCGATGTTGTAGTAGACCTTGCCGAAGTAGCTGGTGTCCTTCAGGTTGCTCTTGCCCGGATCCAGGATGTATTGCTTGAGCCGCCGATGTATTTCAAAGCTGTCGCCACCCGGAAAAGGCGCCAGGGCCTGGTAGCCTTTGGCCGCCAGGCCTGCGGGAATCACGTCGGCCTCGGAGCCGGCCCAGACGTCACCGATAAGCCGGTCGACCGGGATGCCGAAGCGCACGGCGGTCTTGATCCCCACCGGAGTGGACACGCCCCAGGTCCGCAAGAATACCCAGTCCGGATTGATCTGCCGGACCTGGCGCCACTGCGTGGATTGCTCGCTACCCGGATCGGCCACGGGGATCTGGATATTCTCGAAACCGTACTTTTGCGCCAGCACCTGCATTGCCGCTTGGGTTTCACGGCCATAGGCAGAGTCGTGGTAGACGGTGACGATCTTCTTGCCCTTGAGTTTGTCCAGCCCGCCTTCGCGCTGGGCAATGTAGTTGATACCTACCGACGCCTGGCCGTAGTAATTGAGCAACAGCGGGAAGGCGTAGGGGAATACGCTGCCATCGGTGGACTCGGTGCGCCCGCCGGCGCCATCGATCAGCGGGATATGGTCGACGGCGGCCCGGTCCATCAAGGCATAGGAGCCTGGGGTGCTGTGGGTGAAGAAAAACCCGGTCGGGGCCCCGTCCAGGCCGGCCTTGTAGCGTTCATAGCATTCGATGATGCGGTCGGTCTTCCACTCGGTCTCGCACTCTTGCCAGACCAGTTTGACGCCGTTCACGCCACCTTCGACCTCGTTGATATAGCGAAAATAGTCGATCTCCCCGGCCCACCAGGGGATGCCGCTGGAGGCATAGGCGCCGACCCGGTAGGTCGCCAACGGGATGAACTGTTGGTTATCGGCGGCCTGGACAGTAACCGGTAGCAGTCCGGCGAAGCTGCCGAGTGCCAACAGGCCGCTGATAAAAGTGCGTTGCAAGGTCTTGTGCATGTCAGTGGTTTCGTCTGAAAGGTGGGTGTGGCCTCTCCCGCGGCCGGGTCAAGTCATCTGTCGCCCCAACTGACTCACACGATTCATGCCAAACAATATATTTCTATATAATCAAATAGTTAAAAGACAAACACAGAAACAACATCATATCTATAGACTGACAATCTATTGATCAGGTGTTGCCCCGCAAACAGATCGTCGTGTCAGTTGGCCCGGGGTTGCGAGCAAACACCCGGTGGCTATTGCACCAACTGGTTGATCTCGATGATCGGCAGCAACACCGCCATCACGATCAGCAGCACCACCGCCCCCATCACCACGATCATCAGCGGTTCGAGCAGTGCGGTCATGCCCATGGCCCGTCGCTCGATATCCCGCGACAAGGTCTGCGCCGCCCGTTCCAGCATCGGCGGCAACGAGCCGGTCTTCTCGCCGCTGGCGATCAGGTGGATCAGCACCGGGGGAAAGACCTTCTCCACCTTCAACGCCGCCGCCAGGTTGACCCCTTCGCGGACCCGCGCCGTGGCTTCGCTCACGCTCAGGCTCAGGCGGTCGTTGGACACCGTCTGCCGTGCCGCCTCGAGGGCCCGCAACAATGGCACGCCGGCTCCGCCGAGAATCGCCAGGGTCGAGGCAAACCGTGCGGTATTGAGCCCCAGCACGAAGCGGCCGATCAGCGGCAGGCGCAGGATCCGACTGTGCCAGCCCAAGCGCGCCGCCGGATTGCGCAAATACAAACGCCAGCCCCAGAAACCACCCAGCAGGACGCCAAAGCACAACCAACCCCAGGCGCGGATGAAGTCGCTGGCATTGAGCATCGCCAGCGTCAGTCCCGGCAGATCCTGGCGCGCCTGGGAAAACGCGCTGACCACCTGGGGCACCACGTAGCTGAGGAGGAAAATCACAATGGCCACCGACACCAGCCCGACCACCCCAGGATAAATGAACGCGGTGAGAATCTTGCCGCGCAGGTTGTTGCGTTCCTCGATGTAGTCGGCCAGCCGCTCCATTACCTGGGCCAGGTCGCCGGACTCTTCGCCCGCCGCGATCAGCGCCCGGTAGATATCGGGAAAGTCCCGCGGCCGCTTGGCCAGGGCTTCGGCCAGGCGCATGCCGCCGCGCACATCGGCGCGCACCGCGCTCAGGGTCTGGGCGATGTGCTTGCGCTCGGCCTGCTCCACCGTCGCGCTCAACGCGGCTTCCAGCGGCAGGCTGGCGCCTAGCAGGCTCGCCAACTGCCGGGTGGCCCAGGCCAGGTCGTTGTCCGAGAGTTTGGCGCTGAACATCCCACTGGCGCTGCTACCGCCCTGGACGCCGTCGGCCTGGACCAGCAACGCGGTCAGCCCGCGACTGCGCAGCAGACCCATGGCCGCGCCCTGGCTGTCGGCTTCCAGATGACCGGTTTCGATCTTGCCCAGGGCGTCGGCGGCTTCGAAGCGATAGCGATTCATCAGGCGTCCCGTGTTACGCGAAGGATTTCTTCCGGCGCGGTGGCGCCGCTGCGTACCCAGCGCTCGCCGTCCTCGCGCATGCTCAACATACCGGCGGCACGCGCGGCCAGGCGCAGGGCCTGCTCAGCAGCGCCCTGGTGGATCAGGCCGCGGATATCGTCGTCGATGCAGAACAGCTCGTGGATACCGGTGCGACCGCTGTAGCCGGTGTGATTGCACAAACTGCAACCCAGCGGACGCCAGGTGCCGGGCGCCGCCGGGTCTTCCTGGCGACAGTGCTGGCACAAACGCCGAACCAGGCGCTGGGCGAGCACGCCAAGCATCGACGAGGCCAGCAGGAACGGCTCCACACCCATGTCGATCAGGCGGTTGACCGCCGACACCGCGTCGTTGGTGTGCAGGGTCGCCAGCACCAGGTGCCCGGTCAGCGAGGCCTGCACGGCAATCTGTGCGGTTTCCAGATCGCGGATCTCACCGATCATGATGATGTCCGGGTCCTGGCGCAGGATGGCCCGCAAGGCCAGGGCGAAAGTCATGTCGATCTTGGCATTCACCTGGATCTGGCTGATGCCCGGCAGGTCGTATTCCACCGGGTCCTCTACGGTGAGGATATTGCTGGTACTGGCGTCGAGCCGGGCCAGGGCAGCGTAGAGGCTGGTGGTCTTGCCGCTGCCGGTGGGCCCGGTGACCAGAACGATGCCGTGGGGCTGGCGGATCAGTTGGTCGAGCCGCGCCAGCACGTCGGGGTCCATGCCCAGGGTTTCCAGTTGCAGGCGCCCGGCCTGCTTGTCCAGCAAGCGCATCACCACCCGTTCGCCATGGCCGGTGGGCACGCTGGAGACGCGGATATCGATGGGCCGGCCGGCCACGCGCAAGGCGATGCGACCGTCCTGGGGCAGGCGTTTCTCGGCGATATCCAGTTGCGCCATGATCTTGATCCGCGACACCAGCGCGCCATGTAGCGCCTTGCGCGGCGAGACCACGTCGCGCAGGGTGCCGTCGACCCGGTAGCGCACCACCGAATGCGTCTCGAAGGGTTCGATATGGATATCGCTGGCCTCGTCCCGCGCGGCCTGGGTCAACAAGGCGTTGATCATGCGGATCACCGGGGCGCCGTCCTGGGTGTCGAGCAGGTCGGTGATTTCCGGGATGTCCTGCATCAGCCGGTCGAGGTCCACCTCGTTTTCCGCCGCGCCGACCACCGCCGCCGCGCTGCCGGTGTCGGCATAGGCGCTGGCGAGCAGGCCGTCGAGTTCCTCATCGCGGACCTGCTCCAGGCGGGCCGGGCCGAACTGCCGGCGGACCTCGCTGATGGCCCAGCCGGGGGTCGAGGGACAGGCAGTCAACACCGCGCCGTCCTCGCCGTCACGCAGCAACACACGTTGCGCCTTGGCCCACGCATAAGGTAGCGCACTCATCGTGACCCCAGCCCTTGTGGGAGCAGCCCTTGTCCGCGAAGAGTCCCTTGAGACCGCCAGAATCTTTGCGGGCAAGCTCCGCTCCCACAGGTTCGATTGCGCCTTTGCTTAAGCAACCGGCATTGTTTCAAGCCCGCTCGCGACAAGCGCCGCATCACCAGCGTCATGGCTGCGGCCTCTCATTAAGTGACACCGGCACCGCGCGAATCGCCGCCCGGGGCGTCTGCGGGGCCGACGGCGCGGAACCCGGGATCGCCTGGGCCGCGTTCGGCAACTGCGGCGCCTGCATGTCCGGCATGGCCCAACTGCGCTCCGGTTGCAGGCTGCCCTGGGCCCGGCGGATAAAGTCATAGCGGTTCAGGGTGATGCTCCGCCCCGCCGCACCATCGCGAATGATATAAGGCCGCAGGAACACCATCAGGTTGGTCTTGTTGGTCGCGCGGCGCTCATGACGAAACAGCGCGCCGATCCCGGGAATACTCGACAGAAAGGGCACGCCGTCATTGGTCTGGGTATAACCGTCCTGCAACAGGCCGCCGAGGACCATGATCTGGCCGTCATCCAGCAGGATGCTGGTGTCGATCGCGCGTTTGTTGGTCACCGTGCCGGCGGCCGCCGCCGAAGCGCGGTCGTCCACCGTGCTGACCTCCTGGTAGATATCCAGCTTGACCGTGCCGCCTTCGGAGATCTGTGGCCGTACATTGAGCTTGAGGCCGACCTCCTCGCGCTGGATGGTCTGGAACGGGTTGTTGCTCGAACTGCTGCCGTTGGTGACGTACTGGCCGCTGACAAAGGGAATGGTCTGGCCGACGAAGATGCTCGCCACCTCGTTGTCCAGGGTCAGCAGGTTCGGCGTCGACAGCACGTTGGAGCCGCCCTTGGTTTTCAAGGCCCGGGCCAGCACCTTGAGATCCATGACCTGACCGACACCGGGGATATTCACCGAGCCCTTGACCAAGCCGAGGCTCAACCCCTGGGGCAGTACATCAATACTGTTCTTCGCCGTGCTGAGCAGATTGGTGCCGCCCAGGTTGACGCCGCCGATCACACCATTGCCGGCCAGATTGCCGGCTTGCCATTGCACGCCGAATTCATTGGCATCGTCTTCGCTGACTTCGACGATCAGGCTTTCGATCACCACCTGGGCGCGGCGCTGGTCCAGTTGGTCGATGACTTCCCGCAGGTTGCGATACAGCGGGTCCGGCGCGCTGATCAGCAGGGTATTGGTGGTAGCGTCGGCCTGGATGGTCACTCCGCCCGCGGAAAACGCCACGCTTTGATCCGAACCCTGGGTGGCGGCGCCCGCCCGCGCGCCCTGGGCGCTGGAGGAGCCGCTGCTGGAGGTGCTCGTGCCGCTGCTCGAAGTGCTGCCGCCGCTCTGCGGGCTGGCCTGGCCGCTCTGGCTGCCGCTGTTGCTGTTCATCCCGCCATTACTGAGCATGGCCCGGGTCGGGTCGCCCTTGCCGTCAGCGCTGTCGCTTTCCCCGGTGAGCAGCCCGCGCAGGGCCTGGGCCAGCTTGCCGGCCTGGGCATTGCGCAGGTAGACCACGTGCAGGTTGCTCGGGTTGCTCTGGGCATTGTCCAGCTTGTAGATCAGCTCCCGGGCCAGCTGCGTGCGCTCCGGGCTGCCGGAGCGAATGATGATCGAGTTGGAGCGCGGGTCGCCGAGCACGACGATCTTCTGGGTCGGGTCATTGCCTGGGCTGTCCAGCAGTTCGGAGACCATGCTGGCGATATCGCTGGCAATGCCGTTCTGGATCGTCACCACATCGGTGTCGATGGCGCTGGGGGTGTCGATACTGGCGATCAGCGTGGCGACCCGGTCCAGGTTCTGCGCGTAATCGGTGATGACCACGGTGTTGTTGCCCGGGTAGGCATTGATCGGGTTGTTCGGCGAGACGATCGGCCGCAGTACCGGAATCAGGTTCACCGCGTTTTCATATTGCAGGCGGAAGGTCCGGGTCAGCATGCCGCCCTGGGCCGGCCGGTCGGCACTGTAGATCGGCCCGCCCAGCAGCTTGGCATCAGCTTCCGGCACCACCTGGCTGACCCCGCCGACATCCACCACGCTGAAGCCCTGCATGCGCAGCGCCGCCAGCAGCATGTCATAGGCGCGCTGGGCCGGGACCTCGCCTTCGGAAACCAGGGTCAGGGTGCCCTTGACCCGTGGGTCCACCAGGAACTGCTGTCCGGTGGAACGCGACAAGGCCCGGACCACCGCCTGGATATCGGCGTCGACGAAATTCAACTGCACCGGCTGGTTGCCCAACGGGCCGGGCGCCGGGCTGCCCTTGGCCGCCGCCCTGCCCGCCGCGGGATTGAGCGGCGCGCGTGGCTGGCGATGTTGCTGCTCCACCTGGGCCTGGAGCCGCTGCCGATCAGCCACGGCATCGCCGCTCTTGAGCGTCGAGGCCAGGGGCCGGCCCAACTCGCTTTCCACCAGCAACGGCGGCTGCACCGACGGCGGTGGCGTGCTGCAGGCGCTCAAGGCCATCAACAACCAGGGCGCCGCGGCCTGCCGACAACGCAAGGCCGATAAAGAACCTGACCACTTCATGAAGCTTCCTTAGCGCCAAGCGCCTGATCCATGCGAACGGTTCCGGACAGTTTGCCTGCCGTGCCATCGGGTTCGGTCGTGCCCTTGCGCTGCAAACGGGCCTCGACCACTTCCAGGGTAAATAAAGGTGGGTTGCCCAGCAGCCAGCCCACCAGGCCATCCGCCGGGGCGTCGTCGAAGGTCAGCAGCCAGCCTGCACCTACGCTTTGTAACTGGTAGTGCCCGGCCAGGCCGCCGGCGTCCAGGCTGCTACGCAACTCGCTCTCGACGCTCCCGGCGCTCGGGCCGGCCAACCCTTGCAACAGGCCGTCGAGGGTCTGTGCCTGGGTGCGCAACTTCGGGGTTTCCAGACGCCAGAAGTCGATCTTGCGCAACGGCGGCTGGATCAATACGAACCACACCAACAGGCCCGAGACGCCCAGCGCCATGCCCAGCAGCAGCTGCCGCTCACGCTGGGCCAGGCTCTGCCAATACAACCGGGCCTGGCTCGAAAACTGACGCCAGCGGTTTCGATAGCGGTTGATCAGGGCCTTATTCACTGTCGTTCTCCGCCAGCGGTTGCGGGCCGGTGGTTTTCAGGACCCAGCCGTCGGCAACCGCCGTCACCGCCACTCCGGCCTGGCTCAGGCTGAGTTGCCAGGCCTTGTCACGACCGCCGCCCGGCGTGCCCGGCAACGGGCTCAGGTGCAGTTCGCCGTGTTCGAAGGCCAACGCTTGCAGGTTGCCTACCATAAACGGCATGGCCAGACCGGCCTGCTGGACCAAGCGGGTGAAGCCGCTGTCGCCGGGCGCGCCGTTCGTGCGCAGGGCCAATTGCTGGCGGGCCTGTTGCAACGGATTGAGGATCAGCGGCAAGGCCGGGAAGGCCTGCTTTACCCGCTGGGTCATCCAGGCCTTGAGTTGCTGGCCCTGTTCCACCTGGCGGGCGGCGTAAAGGTTGAGGCCCACGGCCCAGATCGCCACCGCGAGCATCATGCAAGCGACTGCCCGCCCCCAACCGCCGGCGTTGCCGGACATCGGCTGGACCGCACCGTGCAATCCCCAATTCGGTGCTGTACCGGACCAGCCCTGATCTTCCGGCAGACTCTGGACCAGAGCGTTGTCCGGTGCCGCGGCACCGACCCAATGGACCACGCCACCGCTATTGAGCAGCTCCGTCAGTGCGACGTCGACGACCGGGTGAACCTGGGCCTGATCCTGGCTGCGGCGCATCAGAAGATGCTCGTCACACAGCGCCACCACCGGCGCCTGGCTGGCGTCCACCGGCAGACGGTAGGCCGCCGGATACAGGCCGCGCAATTTCAGCCCGGACTGGCGCAGCACGCTACCGAAACGCTCCACCAGCGCCCGTTGCAACCAGGCGACCTGAACCTGCCCTTCGGCATCCCGTGCCCCATGAACGATATGCATCGACTCGCAACCGCCAAGGATCAGAGCCTGGGCCGCGCAGCCCACCGCGGCCTGAATCCTCGCCGGCGGCAGGTTGGGTAATTCGATACTGGCCAACAGGCTGTCGCGCGGGTGCAGGTAACATTCCACGGCAGCCCCCTTGTGCGCCTGCCCCAACCGCGCCAGGCTGCTGCGCCCCTGGTCGGTCAGCCGGCCCTGGCGATCCAGCCAGGCAAACTCCAGCGGGCTGTCCAGGCTCAGTGTCTCCAGCGGCGGCAAGGCCAGGCGCAGCGTGCTCATACACCCACCCGCGACCAGATCACCTGGGGCATCCGCAGCTCCTGGCGGTACAACAACACCGCCAGGCTGACCCGCCGGCGGTCACTGCGTGAACGGGCATTGAGGCGGAACCAATCGCTGGTGATGCCGACCTTGATATCGCTGACCACCAGCTCGGGCATCTGCAGACGGTTGACGAAATCGCCGCGATTGATAAACCAGCGTCCGGCATCACGCTCGGCCACCAGGTTGCGCGCCCGCGCCAGCGACAACCTCGGCACCTGGGAGGCCAGCACTTCGGCGCTGGCGGTATTGCCGTTGACCCAGGTATTGGCCGGCAGGATGGTCACGTGGGGAGCCAGCAGCGCCAGCGCGGCGGCGTCTACACCCACCAGGGCCCCCAGGTCATCCAGGCTGTGCAACATCGGCCGGGTTGCGGGCAACGGCTTGAGCGCGGTCCCCGGCGAAGTCAGCCGACCGCTGTCGAAGCTGCCCTTGAGCGCTGGCGCGGTGGGCGCGTTATCCGGCAGCAGCGGGTAGGCGGCGGTGACCCGCTGGACGATCCGCTGGCCCACGGCAGGCTTGACCCCGATCGATTCGCACAACTGCTGGAAAGCCCGCACCTGCTCGGGATCGACCCGGTTGTCGCGGACCAGGTTGCGCAGGTTGAACTTGCCCTGCTCGTCCTCCAGGCGCCCGCTGAACTGCCCGCCACGCTCGCTCAGGCCGGCGGCGGACAGTGGCTGGGCCCAGGCCTGGTCGAGACGGGTCAGCGGGTCGTGCTGGCGCGCATCCCAGAGCAGTTGCCGGCTCAGTTCCAGGCCGCCGCGCAACAGCCAGGCACCCTGGACCCGCGCCTGCTCGGCCTCGAGGCTGCGGGTGAAGACGCTCTGGCGAGCGAGCATGCCGCCGGCGATCACCGCGACCACGGCGGCGATCAGCAAGGCGCTGATAATCGCCATGCCGCGTTGCCCGGCGGCGATCCGCGAAGGATTGGTCATGGCCCGGACTACAACTGCCAGGAGCCGATATCAGCGTCGGAGCCTTCACCGCCCGGCTTGCCGTCGGCGCCCAGGGAGAACACATCGACTTCGCCATTGGCCCCGGGGTTGAGGTACTGGTAAGGACGCCCCCAGGGATCGTTGGGCAGGCGTTCGAGGTAGGAACGCCAGGTGCTGTCCTTGGCGTTCGCCGGGCGTTCGGCCAGGACCTTCAGGCCCTGGTTCTGGTTCGGGTAGGTGCCGTGGTCGAGGCGATAGAGCTTGAGGGCCTGCATCAGGCTGCCGATGTCCTGCCGGGCAGCGGTGACCCGGGCCTGGTCGGGACGGTCGAGGACCTTGGGCACCACGATGGCCGCGAGGATCCCGAGAATGACCACCACCACCATGATCTCGATCAGCGTAAAGCCTTGCTGGGCGCCGATCCGCGAGCGGGAATTGATGTGTGCGATATCCATCTCGACATTCCTTGGCTTGATTCGATTTGCCGCGGATTGTTGCAAGAAGATATGTCACCGGTATTGAAAATCCTCGGGAGGAAATGCCTCCCATCCCGTCGCACCTTTCCAACGGCGGCGTTCAGCCTTCCGAAGTCAGGGCCACCGATCCGGGGGTGAAACCCAGCTGAGCTGTATATACAGCATAAAATCCCCAGGCCATCACCCACTTTTGCCTACCCGCAACACCTTGCACGCCAACGCGCCTCTTGATTGCCAGGAAATCCTTGACCCCGCGTAGCCCCACCAGCATTGGTTTCCATTCGCCCCAACAGTGGGCAGTGGGCGCGTTTTTGGTGCGACCTTTGGTGACACATTCTAGCTCCGGCGGACGCCGGTCTTTTCTGGCAATCGGCGGAAATCGGCTCTGCAACGCCACTCCCTGACTTGAATAGCGCTTTTGGCCCGCATATTGCTCATCCTGTATATACAGGAACATATAGCCACCTATTCCAGCCAACCTCCGCCTTAGGACACTGCCATGCCCGCACCTCTGCTGCTCAAGCCCGGTCAACTCACACTGGATCAACTGCGCGTCATCTATCAGCAGCAATGCACGATCGAACTCGACCCCGCCGCGCGTGAGAGCGTCGACGCCAGCACCCGCACGGTGAACGAGATCATCGCCAACCAACGTACGGTGTACGGGATCAACACCGGCTTCGGCCTGCTGGCCCGGACCTCGATTGCCACCGAGTCGCTGGCCAAGCTGCAACGCAACCTGCTGCTTTCCCACTGCACCGGTACCGGTCCGCTGCTCGATGATGCCAGCGTCGGCCTGATCATGGCGCTCAAGGTCGGCTCCCTGGCCCGGGGGTTTTCCGGGATCCGCTGGCAGGTGATTGAAGCGCTGGTCAAGCTCTATCACGCCAAGGTCTACCCATGCATCCCCTCCCAGGGATCGGTGGGCGCTTCAGGCGACCTGGCACCTTTGGCGCATATGTCCGCAGTGCTGATCGGCGTCGGTCGCGTACGCCATGAAGGACGGGAAATGGACGCCGTCGAAGGCCTGGCGATCGCCGGCCTGGAACCCATGGTGCTGGGCCCGAAGGAAGGCCTGGCGCTGATCAATGGCACCCAGGTGTCCACCGCGCTGGCGCTGCGCGGGCTGTTTGCCGCCGAGAAGCTGTTCAGCGCCGCCGTGGTGGCCGGCAGCCTGTGCGTGGAAGCCCTGAAAGGCTCGGACGTGCCCTTCGATCCACGTATCCAGGCCGTGCGCGGTCAACCCGGCCAGATCGACGTAGCCGAATTCTATCGTGAACTGCTGGCTGACAGCGAAATTCGCCGTTCGCATATCGACTGCGCACGGGTCCAGGACCCTTACTCGCTGCGCTGCCAGCCGCAGGTCATGGGCGCTTGCCTGGATCACCTGCGCTTTGCCGCCGGGGTGTTCCTGCGTGAATCCAACGCGGTTTCGGACAACCCATTGGTGTTCAGTGCCGATGGCGACGTGCTCTCGGGTGGCAACTTCCACGCCGAACCGGTGGCGATGGCCGCTGACGTCCTGGCCCTGGCGATTGCCGAAATCGGTGCGCTGTCCGAACGGCGCATCGCGCAACTGGTCGACCCGGCGCTCTCCGGTCTGCCGGCCTTTCTGGTACGCGAAGGCGGCCTGAACTCGGGCTTCATGATCGCCCAGGTAACCGCCGCCGCCCTGGCCTCGGAGAACAAGACCCTGGCCCACCCGGCCTCGGTCGACAGCCTGCCAACCTCGGCCAACCAGGAAGACCACGTATCGATGGCGACCTTTGCCGCCCGCCGTTTGCTCGATATGGCCGGCAACAGCAGCGCCGTGGTGGCCATCGAACTGCTCGGTGCCGCCCAGGGCGTCGACCTGCATGCGCCACTCAAGACCTCGGAAAAACTCTCTGAAGTCCTGGCGATGATTCGCCGCGAGGTCGCGCACTACGACGAAGACCGTTACTTTGCCCCCGATATCGCGGCGGCCAGGCGCTGGGTCGACTCCGCGGCCTTCGAGCGCTGGTTGCCCGCCACACGCTTGTACGCTTGATTGACACCAGGCTGGCGCAGCCCGGCTGCGCCGCTTTCATCACACCCTAGGGATTGCCATGCGTCGCTATTATTCAGGGCTGGATTTTCACCGGGCACAAAGCATTGCCGAACTGGCGGCCATGGCGCGGCAACGCCTGCCGCATTTCGCCTGGGAATACCTCGAGGGCGGAGCCGAGGAAGAGCAGACGTTGCGCCGTAATCGCCAGGCTTTCGCTGATATAGCCCTGCTGCCGCGCACCCTGGTGCCCTGCTCGGTGACGCAAACCCGGCGTTCTCTGCTCGGACAGGAGCTGCCGTTGCCCATGGCCATCGGCCCCACCGGCTACAACGCGATGCTATACCGCGATGCCGATATACATCTGGCCCGGGCCGCCACGGAGCGCGGCCTGCCCTTTACCTTGAGTACCGTGTCCACCAGTTCCCTGGAGCAACTGGTCACGGCGGTGCCCGAGGTCAATCTCTGGTTCCAGCTCTATTGCCTGCGAGATCCCGCTGTCGGCGAAGACCTGCTGCAACGAGCCGACGCGGTCGGTTGCCGGACCTTGCTGCTGACCAGCGATGCCGTGCTGCTGGGCAATCGCGAATGGGACCGGCGCAACTTCGTCCGGCCCCGGCAACTGAGCCTGCGCAACAAGCTCGACCTGCTCTGCCATCCGCGCTGGATGGGCCAGGCGTTGTGGCCACGGGGCCTGCCGAACCTGGGCAATATCGAGCGTTATCTGCCGCCCGGACAACGCACTATCGAAGGTGCCGCGCACTTTATCGGCAGCCAGATGGACACCGGCCTCGACTGGGACGCGCTGGCCCGGTTGCGCGAACGCTGGCCTCATCGGTTGCTGCTCAAAGGCCTGTTGCACCCGGCGGATGCCGAGAAAGCCGTGGCCTTGGGGCTCGACGGGCTGGTGGTGAGCAACCATGGCGGCCGGCAACTGGACGGGGTTCCCGCCAGCATCGACTGCCTGCCGGCAATTGCCGCCGTGGCCAAGGGCAAGCTCGCGTTGCTGCTCGACAGCGGCATCCGTCGCGGCAGCGACATTCTCAAAGCCTGTGCATTGGGCGCCGACGCGGTGTTGCTGGGGCGATCTACCCTGTATGGAGTCGCCGTCGGCGCACAGGCAGGTGCCGGCCATGCCCTCGACCTGCTGGCGCAAGAGCTGCGCCTGGCCCTGTCCTTGCTCGGCACTGCGAACCTGGACCGGCTTGATCGTCGTGCCCTGGTCACGACACCCCCAACCCTTTCTGACCGTGAGTTGAACCGATGAGCGATTTACCACAAACCCTCGAACTGCTGCGTCAGGCGCTGGGGCATGACGCCGTCGTCACCGGCGCCGATATCGGTCAGCGCCACTACAGCGACTGGACCGGCCATGCCCCGGCCTGTCCCGCCGCGCTGCTGTTACCAAGGACCACGGCGGATGTGGCGAATGCCTTGCGCATCTGCAATGGCGCCGGGCAATCGGTGGTTCCCCAGGGCGGCATGACCGGGCTCGCCGGCGGCGCCGTACCGCGGGCCGCGGATATCGCACTGTCCCTGGAACGCCTGCGCGGCATCGAAGAGATCGACCCGGCCGCCGCCACTATCAGCGTGCTGGCCGGCACCACGCTGGAGGAAATCCAGCAGGCGGCGCTCAACGCGGGTTTTATCTTCCCCCTGGACCTGGGCGCGCGCGGTTCCTGCCAGATCGGCGGCAATATCGCCACCAATGCCGGCGGTAATGCAGTGATTCGCTACGGCATGACCCGCGACCTGGTGCTCGGACTGGAAGTGGTCCTGGCCGATGGCCGGGTGCTCGACCTGCGCAACAAGATGATCAAGAACAACTGCGGTTATGACCTGAAACAGTGCTTTATCGGCAGCGAAGGCACCTTGGGCGTGATTACCCGCGCGGTCTTGAAGCTCGCGCCGCAACCGGGGCAGGCCAGCACCCTGCTCTGCGCCCTGCCCGACTACGCCAGCGCGGTCAGCCTGCTGCGGCGGATCCAGCGCGGTGTCGGCACGCCACAGGCCTACGAATTGATGTGGCAGGACTTCTTTCGCCTCGGCGTCAGCTGGCTGGAAAACGCCACGGCGCCGATCTCATTGGAACATCCGTTATATGTGCTGCTGGAGTCCGCCGGTTCCCGGGAACAGCTTGAGATAGCGCTGGAAGAGGCCCTCAATGCCGGCGAAGTGCTCGATGCGGTCCTCGCCAGCTCCCAGGCCCAGGCCCGAGGACTGTGGAAGATCCGCGAGGCGACCGGTGAGTTTCCCCTGCGCATGAGCCCATTGAACTTCGACGTCAGCCTGCCGATCGGCCTGATCGGCGACTTCGTCGAGCGCTGTCGCGCCCGCCTGGAACAGCGCTGGCCGGGCAATCACAGTGTGTATTTCGGCCACATCGGCGACAGCAACCTGCACCTGACCGTGGACTGCGCGTCCCTGCCCCAGCCCGCGCCGATCCTGGCCATCGAGGAACTGGTCTACAGCGCCGTCGGCGAACTCGGCGGCTCGGTGTCCGCCGAGCATGGCATCGGCCTGCTCAAGCGCGAGTTTCTCCATCACTCGGTGGGCCCCGAAGCCCTCGCGCTGATGCGCCAACTCAAGGACTGCTTCGACCCCAACGGCATTCTCAACCCGGGAAAAATTCTCGCTTGATGGCTGTATATACCGGAATGGCACGTTAACTGCTGTCGCCCACCTGAATCACCGCGGGAACACACACTCAACCTCGCTGCATCCCCCTGAAGGAGTGACACCATGCAACTCGATTCTCTATTCAGTAAACGCTTCAACGGCCTGTGCCTGGCGCTCACCCTGAGCGTCGCGTCCCTGGCGGCACATGCTGATCAACTGGCCGATGTCAAAAAAGCCGGTGAACTGGTGGTAGGTACCGAGCTGCAATTCGCGCCTTTCGATTTCACCGACAACGGCAAGCAGAAAGGCCTCAATTCCGAACTGTTCGAGCAGTTGGGCAAGGAACTGGGGGTCAAGGTGAAATTCCTCGACCTGCCGTGGCCCAGTGTATTGCCGGGGCTTGAAGCGAAGAAGTTCGACGTGGTCGCCGGCCCGATCATCGTGACCCAGGCCCGCAAAGAGCGTTACCACTTCATGCTGCCAATCGCCGAAGCCACCGTGGCCTTGATGATCGGCGCCAACGACAACAGCATCAGCAAGCCACAAGACATTGCCGGCAAGGCGGTCGGCGCCGGCAAAGGCTCGGCACAGCTCGAAGAACTGAAGACCTTCGCCGCCACGCTGCCGGAGAAAGTCACCATCCGCGAATATGTCGACAACAACCAGGCCTACGCCGACCTGGCGGCCAAGCGTATCGTCGCCGTCGCCAACTCGTTGCCGAACATCTCCTATGTCGCCGCCCAGCGCAGCAGTGCCTTCAAAGTGGTCCAGCCACCGTTCGGCAAGACCTCCTACTTCGCCTACCTGGGACGCAAGGATGACGACGCCAACAGCCTGATCGCCGCACTCGATGCCGCCCTGCTGAAAATGCATGCGGACGGGCGCCTGGCGGCCTTGCAGAAGAAATGGCTGGGTGCCGAGATGAATGTGCCGCAAGCCGACTTCACCCCAACCTGGTAAATCCGCCTGCCCATTGGAGGCCCTGATCGTCGGCCGAGCCTGGCCGGCGATCAACTGAGTTGGAGTCACCGCAATGTTCGATTGGCCTTTGTTTTTGCAGAACCTGCCGCTGTTGCTGACCAGCCTGCTGGTGACCCTGGAGGTCTCCACCGCGGCCCTGGTGATCGGTTTTTTCATCGGCATCCTGGTCGCCAGCCTGCGCCTGTCACCGCTGCCGTTGTTCAGGCGCCTGGGTGGCGGCTACATCTTCGTATTCCGCGGCATTCCGTTGCTGGTGCAATTGCTCTTTGTCTATTACTTCCTGCCACGGGTCGGCCTGCCCAATGTGTCGCCACTGACGGCGGCGATCATCAGCCTGTCGCTGTGTGCCGGGGCTTATATCGCCGAGATCCTCCGTGGTGGCTTCCTGGCCATTCCCGGCGGGCAGTTGGAAGCGGCCGGGCTGCTCGGCCTGAGCACCCGGCAGATGCTGATCCGCATCCGCGTGCCGCAGGCCGTGCGCCTGACTCTGCCGGCCCTGGTCAATGAAATGATCCTGCTGATCAAGGCGTCTTCGCTGGTCTCGGTGGTCGGTCTCGCCGACCTGACCCGTACCGCGCAGAACCTCGCGGCCAGCGATTACCTGTTCGTGCAGGACTACCTGATGCTGGCCGGTTTCTATTGCCTGATCAATATTCCACTGGCGTTCTGCGGCGGCCTGTTGGAACGGCGCATGAAGGAGCAACTGACATGATCTTCGACTACCGGGTCATTACCGAGCACCTCGACGATATCGCCCAGGGCTTCACGGTGACCCTCGGCACCTGGTCCGCCGGGGTGGTCCTGGGCTTGCTCCTCGGTTTGCTGATCGCCGTGGCGCAACTGTTCGGCAACAACCTGATTCGCGCGCCGCTCCGGGCATTTATCGAAGTGATCCGCAGCACGCCGTTCCTGGTCCAGCTGTTCCTGGTCTATTACGGCGGGCCGTCCTTCGGCCTCAGCCTCGACCCGGTTCCCGCCGGGATTCTCGGGCTGGGCATCTATGGCAGCGTGTACTTCGCGGAGATCTTCCGCACCGGCTTCGAGTCGGTGGCCCGTGGCCAACTGGAGGCGGCCGACTGCCTGGGCATCAGTCGCTGGCAATGCATCCTGCGCATCCAGCTGCCGCAGATGCTGGTGATCATCCTGCCGGCACTGGTCAACCTGGTGACCATCCTGTGCAAGGAAACCGCCGTGCTGTCGATCATCACCATTCCGGAACTGACCATGGTCATGACCGGTATCGGCTCGCAAACCTTCGCCTTCGTCGAAACCCTGCTGGTGCTGTGTATCGGCTACCTGCTGCTGGTGGAGTTCTGTTCACGCGTGGGCATGGTCCTGGAGACCCGGGTCGGCCGCTTCATGAGCAGGCAGCCGCAATGAACATCCTACAACGCCCCCTGCCACCCATTGTCCCGAAACAAGGTGACCCCATGAAGACTCCCGAACAACTCCCCGGCGACTCGCAGCCCATGGTGCGCCTGCACAATGTCGGCAAGAGCTTCGGCGCCCTGCGTGTGCTCAAGGGGATCGACCTGGAGGTCCGGCATTCCGAAGTGGTGTGCCTGATCGGTCCTTCCGGCTCGGGCAAAAGCACCCTGCTGCGCAGCATGGCCTTTCTCGAAGAATACGACGAAGGCGAGATCCATATCGAAGGCCAGTTGCTCGGCTATGTGGCGGACAACGGCAAGGGTCGTAAACGTGCCGCGCAAGCGCAGATCAATCAGGTCCGGCGCAATATCGGCATGGTCTTCCAGCAGTTCAACCTGTGGCCGCACATGACCGCCCTGGGCAATGTCAGCGAAGCCCTATTGCGGGTGCGCAAGCTGCCTGCCGCCGAAGCCCGCAAGCGCGCCCTGGCGATGCTCGACAAAGTCGGCCTGGCGCACAAGGCCGATGTCTACCCGATCCAGCTCTCCGGTGGTCAGCAGCAGCGCGTGGCGATTGCCCGGGCGCTGGCCATGGAGCCACACATCATGCTGTTCGACGAACCGACCTCGGCGCTCGACCCGGAACTGGTGGGCGAAGTCCTGCAGGTCATGAAGACCCTGGCCAAGGAAGGCATGACCATGGTGGTGGTCACCCACGAAATGGGTTTCGCCGCGCAGGTCGCCGATTCGGTGGTGTTCCTCGACCAGGGCCAGGTGGTGGCCCAGGGCACCCCGCAGCAAATCTTCCACAACACCGAACACCCGCGTCTGCAGCAATTCCTGCAGAACTATCTGGATCGCAATGCGTTCTGGCAAGACAACAAAGAGGCTTCCCCGGTATGAACGCTGCTGAACTGCAACTCCTCGCCCGTCCCCAGGTGCGCGACCTCGCCAGCTACAACGCCGGCCTCGGCACCGAAGCGGTGCGCAAACGTTTCGGGCTGACCCGGGTGGCCAAGCTGGGCAGCAACGAAAATCCCTTGGGGCCGGCGCCGGCGGTCGCCGCCGCCATGAACCAGGCCTGCGCCAGTATCGCGCTGTACCCGGACGCCAGTTGCCTGGAACTGCGCGCGGCCCTCAGCGCCAAGCTCGGCGTGCCGGGCAACCAGCTGGTGTTCGGCAATGGTTCCGAAGATTTGCTGAGCATCATCAGCCGGGTGTTCCTCGACCATGGCGATGAAGTGGTCACCGTAGTGCCCTCGTTCGGCCTGCACTTTATCTACCCTATCGCCGCCGGGGCCCGGGTAACGGGCGTACCGATGACCGATGAAGGCCGCTTCGACGTAGCGGCGATGATTCAGGCGCTGACCGCGAAAACCCGTCTGCTGATGTTTTCCTGCCCCTCCAATCCGGTCGGCTGCACCCTCGATGCCGACGAGTTGCAACGCCTGTTGGCGGCGCTTCCGGCCCAGTGCCTGCTGGTCTTCGACGAGGCCTATTACGAGTACGCGCAATTCGAGGAGGGCTATCCCGATTGCCTCGGCCTGATCCAGGCCAGCGGCAAGCCGTTCATCCTCCTGCGGACCTTCTCCAAGGCCTATTCCCTGGCCGGCTTGCGGATCGGCTACGGCATCGTCAGCGACCCCATGCTGGCCGACCTGATCGACCGTCTGCGCACGCCGTTCAATATCAACCGCGTGGCCCAGGCCGCGGCGATTGCCGCCCTGGCGGACGAAGAGCACCTGCAAGCCACCCTCGCCCACGTGGCCCATGAGCGTCGGCATATGGTGATTGCCTTGCACAACCTGGGCCTGGACACCGCGCCGTCGCTGGCCAACTTTCTTTTCTTCAGCACGCCCTATCCGGCTGAAACCATCAACCAGGCCTTATTGGGCAAAGGCGTTATCGTCAAACCCTGGCGTGAAGACGGCTACACGGAGTACTTGCGTGTCTCCATTGGTAGCTGTGAGGATAACGACCTTTTTCTCAAGGCCTTGGCAAGTGTGCTTGCCGCTCAAAAAAATGCGGACTGAATCATGATCAAAAATGCACCGCAAGCCCTCTATCGGCGCGCGAAGGACTTTGTGCAAGACAAGCTGCGCAGCGGCGAATGGAAGCCTGGTGACTTGATCCCCTCGGAAAATCGCCTGGTGCAAGAACTGGGCATTTCGCGCATGACCGTCAACCGGGCCTTGCGCGAGCTGACGGAAGAAGGTCATCTGTTGCGGATCTCCGGCGTCGGCACCTTCGTCGCTGAAAGCAAGCCGCAATCGAACCTGCTGCGCATCACCAATATCGCCGACGAAATCATCGCCCGCGGGCATAGTTACTCTTGCCGCGTGCTGCATCTGGGGCGCGAGGCGGCCTCGATGCCGGTGGCCGCCGCCCTGGCGCTGCCCACCGGCTCGTCGGTGTTTCACCTGATCTGCGTGCACAGCGAAGAAGGCGTGCCGGTGCAATTCGAGGATCGCTACGTCAATCCCGAACTGGTGCCGGAGTTCCTGCAACAGGACTTCGGTGAACAACTGCAACCGGCGCGCTACCTGTTGCAGGTCATTCGTCCCGATGAAATGGAGCATATCGTCGAAGCCGGTCACCCCAGCAGCGACGAAAGCAAGCATATGCAGATCGATGCCCTGGAGCCGTGCCTGATCCTGGTACGGCGGACCTGGAGCCAGAACAAGATCGTCACCTATGTGCGCCTGACCCACCCTTCATCGCGTTATCGCCTCGGCAGCCGCCTGCCGGTGACGGGGGCGCACAGGGACAGTTAAGAGCAGGCCTGCCGCAGGCTGTATATGAGTCAACGGCAAGATCGCGGTAAACAGTGCGCAAAAGCTCGGGAGCTTTGGTCAGCAGGCGGTCAAACAAGCCCTCTAGTCTGAAGCCTGGATTCCCCTCTCGAGTTCACTTGATGCCCCGTCCACGGCAAGGCGGCTTCACCCTGATCGAAGTGCTGGTGGCGCTGACGATCATCGCCGTCGCGCTGTCCGCCGCGGTGCGCATGGCCGGGGTGATGACCCAGAGCAACGGGCTGTTGCGGGACAAATCCATCGCCTTGCTGGCGGCCCAGAGCCGTCTGGCGGAGTTGCGCCTGGAAGGACGCCTGCCCGTCGGGCGCAAGTCCTTCGAGTGCGATCAGGGCCGGCTGATGTTGCGCTGCGAGCAGATGATCGGCGCGTTCGGCGGCGGCTTGTTCAAGGTCGATATCCTGGTCCTGGACCGCAGCCACGAGGCGCCGCCCCTGGCCCAGCTGGAAACGCTGCTGGGCCCGCCCGAGACCACGCTCAAGGGCGTGTCAGCCGCGGCAGGAACGGCGCAGCGCTGAGGCGAGTCACGTTCAGTTGGAGCTTTTCCGTACCCCGTTCGACCACAATGCCCTCGGGCTCGATGGCCAACAGGCGCACACCCTGGCTCAGGCTCTCGCCGGCGAGGAAGCTGCGCGGCGGGCCGTCGTTGAGACTGAGGATCGCCACCGCCCCATGCGCGCCGGCCATGACCCCGGAGACCTTGATATCGAGCATCGCCGGCTGGTTGGAAAACCAGTGCAGCGCGGGGTTGTCGCTGCGGCTGCCGACGGCTTGCGGCGAACCTTCGGGTAACAGCGACGGCGTCGGTTTGAGCAGCAGGCTGGACCAGCTCAGCGCGCCGGCCAGGGCGGCGAACAAGGCCAGCGCCTGGACCAGCTGTGGCGGAGAGAAACGGTGAGTCCATTGCATGCTTGAGGTCCTTCTCGACAGTGATCCGAAATAGAGGCTGCGCCGCGGATCCCTGCAGGAGCTGGCTTGCCAGCGATGCCGATGTATCAGGCGACAACACTGTCGCGCATGAATTCGCATCGCCAGCAAACCGGTGCCCACAGAAACGCGTTTGCATCAGACTACTCGTCAATTCTCACGTTTTTATTTCACACGCCCATCATCTTCGCGGCGCAGCATGCATCAAATCCCAAGGAGCCCTTGTCGAATGGATGTCGTGCGCCCCCAAGCCGGTTTCACCCTGATCGAACTGATGGTGGTGCTGGTGATCATCGGTATCGCCAGTGCGGCCATCGGCCTGAGTATCAAGCCGGACCCGCTGCACCTGCTGCGCAAGGACGCCGAGACCCTGGCCCAGGCCCTGCAGGTGGCCCAGGCCGAAGTCCAGGCCGATGGCCGGCCGATTCGCTGGCTGAGCGACAGCAAGGGTTATCGCTTCAGCCGCGGCGATGACCAGGGCGGCGCCGAGCAATTCGCCCAGGACCCGCAACTGCGTCCCCGGGCCTGGCAGAGCACGCCGATGCAAGTGCGCATCGACCCGGGCAAAAGCCTGCTGCTGACCGCCGAATGGATCGGCGCGCCATTGCGCCTGTCGCTCTCCGACGGCCAGCACAGCATCAGCGTGCTGCGCAGCGCCACCGGTGAGGTCAAGGTGCAATGAAACGCCAGGCTGGCTTTACCCTGATCGAAGTGATGGTAGCGATCATGCTGATGGCGATTGTCAGCGTGATCGCCTGGCGCGGACTGGACGGCGTCAACCGCGCCGACGAACACCTCAAGGCCAGCGCCGGACAGACCCGCGAACTGCTCGCCGCGCTGGGGCAACTGGAGCGCGATGTGGCCTTGCGCGCCGGCATCGAACTGGTCGAGCCGGTGGTAGTGGATGTCGAACACCAGCCGCCGCCCGCGCCGGCGGCCCTGAGCGTGCGCAGCGCCGAGCGCAAGGGTTTCCGCCTGGAGCTGATCCGCGCCGCGCCGCAGCAGGACGGCGCCCTGCAACGGGTGCGTTGGTGGTTGCAGGGCAGCACCCTGTATCGGGCCGTGGGGCCGGCGCGCACGCAATTCCCGTTGCCGGCGGCCAAGGATGGCGTGGCAGTGCTGGGTCAGGTGCGGGAAATGGACTTGCGGGTCTGGCAGCCGGGCAAAGGCTGGCGCAACCTGGGCGGTAATCATCAGGACAATCCCCAGGGCCTGGAAATTACCCTGGTACGCGATACGCCCCAGGGGCCGGAGCGTTACCGACAAGTGCTAGGTCCCCTGGAATAGCGATACCTGGGCTCCCACAGGGGCTGCTCCGACAAGGACCGAGGCAACACGCTATCTACAATCGACAACCCGGAATCAGCTGAGCAACACCACGCCCCCCGGCAACTCGGTGCACTTGGCCCCGTAGGCATCGCGGATCAACAACGCCACGCCGGCCAACTGATCGAGGCTGAAGCGCGCCTGGACCTTGCGCTTGCCCAATTCGGCATTGAGCAGTACCAGCATGCCCGGGCGATAGCGGTTGATCTCGTCGATCACCGAAGCCAGGGTCGCGTCGTTGAACACCAGCATCTTGTTGCGCCAGGCGATCACGTTCGCGGCATCGACCGTTTGCGGTTCGCCGGTATGCTGGGCGTCATAGCTCAGTTGCCGACCGCTTTCCAGACGAAAACTGCGCCCCTGCACCTGCACCGTCAACAAGCCCTCGATACAGGTCACGCAAACGCTGCGATCGATATGCCGCAAGTTGAAACGCGCCTGCTCGGCATGCAGCCAACCAGCTCCGGCCTGGACGCTGATCGACTCGCGCGAACGCGTCACCACCTCCACTTCACCGCTGACCAGCTCGATCTGCGCGCCGCCACCCGCCGAGGACAGGCGATTGATCCGGGTCTGGGTGTTGAGTTCCAGGCGGACGTCATCGCTCAGATCGATGCGCCGTTGCTCGCCGACTTCGGTGACGTAATCGGCACCCAGCCCGGAAAAACCGCCCGGTATCGTTTCACGGATCAGGAAAAAGGCCGCCGATGCGGCAATGGCGCCGCCCAGAAAGGCCCGGCGACCGAACTGGCGTGAACGAGGCGGATGCTGCAATTGCAAGGCCGCCGGCTTCAGCGACTGCCACATCGACTTGCTGCGTTCGAACGCCCGGGCGTGCTCCGGACTCTGCGCGCACCACTGGCGCAAGGCCCGGGCGTCGCCGACAGTGGCCCGTCCCGAGGTCAGGAGTATCAGCCAATCCTGGGCTTCGCTGTGCAGTCGAGCGGTCTCGCCGGCCCGGGAATCAGTGATGGAAGTCGTGTTCAAGCGCGCAAATACTCAAGAAAATTTTGCTGGTCTATTACCTAGACGGTTTTCCCGCACCGGGACCGAACCGCTGAATCACTTTTCTTTCAAGGCGCGCCGCACAATGCCCGAGGGCGGCCTTCAACTCCTTCTCGACCATCCGCGTGGAAATCCCGAAACGCTGGGATATTTCCAGGTGTGGCGCCTCCTCCAGGCGCGCGGCGATAAAAATCCGTCGGCGCCGCGGCGGTAATTCATACAGGGCACTGAGCAGCAACTGGATCTCCTTCTGCCCGCCCACGACGCGCTCCGGGTCCTGGGCTTCGTCGCTGACTTGCAGCAATTCCTCGATTTCCTCGCCGGTGAGCAGGCGGGCGTCAGCCTGGCGGCGATCGGCGGCGATATTCAACGCCATGCGATACAGGTAGGCATTGGGCTGGGTGAGATTGAGCGGCGCCTCCATGCGATCGACCCGCAGGTAGGTTTCGTGCAGGACGTCGTTGGCCAGGTCCTCGGAACCCAGGCGCCGGCGCAAACGCGCCTTGAAGTCGTCATAGGAGGTCAGGAACAACCGGACCATCGGACTGTGCCCGAGATTTTTCATACCTCTCAGGCTCCTTCCCGCTCTGTGCATTCCATGCTGCTTCCTGCTGAATTCGGCGTTATTAGAAGGGTTATCGGCTGATGCAGCGAGGTCGGGGCTGGACGCCGAACCCGTACGCTGCTCAAGCGTGCCACCAGCGCCCCATCGCGCTGAATATCTCCAGTGGAACTGACCAGGCGGCTGTACTGGACTTCGCCGGAACGCCCGATCCACACCTGCAATACCGCCCGGTAAGTCCCCGGCCGGGTCAGTGGCAGCGCGCACAAGGCCTGCTCGATCGCCACCTGAATCGCCCGGGCGTAACTGCTCGCCATGGCTCTCGCGGCCGGCCCCTCGGCCTCCTTGCCCGCCGGACGCTCACTGACTTGCGCCACTTGCAGGGTGAAGGCATCGGCCCGGGCGTAACGCGCCATCAGGCCACTGCCGGTAAGCAACAGCCCCAGGGCTTCGCCGGCCCGATAGCGGCCCTGCACGGCAAAAGAACGCCGCGCGCGGGTCAGCTCACGGTCCACCAGCACCGCCATGCCGGTCAGGCGGCTGAAGGTGTCCAGCGCGCCGGCCAGGTCCTGGGCGGCAATGTCCAGGTCCAGGCGCGCCTCGGGATCGAGCTGCACCGGCTCCGCCGCCAGGCACGACAAACTCCCGCCCAGCAGCCAGCCGGCCAGCAGCAGGCCCGCCAAGGGAAAGCGAAAGAACGACAGATGCACCGCCACGGATCGAAGTCCCTGCACAGCTGACGTGTTCCTTGAAATCGTCATCCTGAGGGCTGTTTATGAACCTGATGTTACGTTCACTGCAAAAAAACCATCACCCGGTGGCCAATGGCGTTGATCTAGACTAAAGGACCAGAGTAACCCCTCTTCCAGGGTCGCCAGGAGGCTTCAATGAAATGCCCTTCAATCCTCGCCGCGTTGTTGTTCGCGCTATCGGGCTCTGCGCTGGCCGCTGAGCCAACAGCACAACCGGTCGGTTGCATCGACGTCAGTGTCGGCGGCTACAAGGCCCCGGACTACAACTGCCTGAGCCAGCAGATGAGCGACCCGGAGCAGACCCAGGCGCGACGGCAAAACCAGCAGGCGCTGAACCCCGACATCACCAGGAAAGCCCCCAACAAGCTGGGCCTGGCGACCCCGGCAGCCACCCACGTGCGCATGGGCAATACCTTCGGCACCTCGGTGACGGCGCAAAGGCCCGTAGCAGGCCAGTGACATCCGCGTCCGCCGCTGCGATTCGCAGCCGGGTGCAGTCCTGTGGCGAGCGGGCTTGCCCGCGTTCGGCTGCGAAGCAGTGGTAAAACCTGGGATTGCATTCTACCTGACACAATGAATCAGCTGATTTCAGGGGCGCTTAGCGCCCCAACGCGGGCAAGCCCGCTCACCACAAAATCGCGCTCGACTTCAAATCTGCATCAAGGCATCCCCAACCAGTGCGGCAGCGTCAACGAGATCATCGGCACATAGGTCACCAGGATCAGGAACGCCAGCAGGATCATCAACCACGGCAACGCCGCGCGGATGGTCTGCCCCAGAGTCAGCCCGGTCACCGCCGAAGTCACGAACAGGTTCAGCCCCACCGGTGGGTGCACCAGGCCGATTTCCATGTTCACCACCATGACAATGCCCAGGTGAATCGGATCGATGCCCAGCTTCACCGCAATTGGGAAGAAGATCGGTGCCAGGATCAGCACAATCGCCGAGGGTTCCATGAAACTACCGGCCACCAGCAGTACCACGTTGACCATCATCAGGAAGCCGATCGGCGTCAGCCCCTCGGACACCACCCAATTGGTGATCTGCTGCGGGATCTGCTCGGTGGTCAGCACATGGGCGAACAGGATCGCGTTGGCGATGATGAACATCAGCATGATCGCCAGCCGCCCCGAATCCATCAGCACCTTCGGGCAATCGCGCAGCTTCATGTCCTTGTAGATGAACAAGGCGACGAATGCCGAATAGACCGCCGCCACCGCCGCCGCTTCGGTCGGGGTGAACAGGCCGCTGTAGATCCCGCCCAGGATGATCACCAGCAACAGCAGGCCCCAGAACGCCCGGCGCGCCGCCGTCAACCACTCGCGAAAGGTCGCCCGAGGCTGCGCCGGGAGCTTCTTGATCCGCGCGACGATATAGATCGCCACCATCAGCATCAGGCCCAGCAACAGCCCGGGGATCACCCCGGCCATGAACAGCTTGCCCACTGAGGTTTCCGTGGCCGCCGAGTACACCACCATGACAATCGAAGGTGGAATCAGGATGCCCAGGGTCCCGGCGTTGCAGATGATCCCGGCACCGAATTCCTTCGGATAACCCGAGCGGACCATACCCGCCACCGCGATGGAGCCTACCGCCGCCACAGTTGCCGGCGAAGAGCCGGACAAGGCGGCGAACAACATGCAGGCCAGTACGGCGGCAATCGCCAGGCCGCCACGAATATGCCCAACACAGGCATTGGCGAAATCGATCAGGCGCTTGGCCACGCCGCCGGTGGTCATGAAAGCCCCCGACAACAGGAAGAACGGAATTGCCAGGAAGGTGTAGGCATCCGAGGTTTCGAACAGCTTGATCGCCAGGGAACTGACCGAGTCCTGGCTGAAGATCAGGATCGACACCGCGCCGGACAGGCCCAGGGAGATGGCGATGGGCACGCCGAGAAACATAAAGGTGAACAACAATAGAAACAGACAGAGAACGGCCATCAGTGCTGCTCCTTGTGTTCGCTCGCCAGCTTGCTCGCTTCGCCGGCTTCATCGGCCAGGCCCAGCCCGGCCTGGCGACGGGTGAAAATGCGGTAGAAGATTTCCAGGTAGCGGATCAGCACCAGGGCAAAGCCCACCGGCACGATCAGCACGATGTAGCCGACCTTGATCCCGTACTGGTCGAGGTCCTCGGCACCGATCCCGGCACCGATCCCGGCACTGAGCACCGCACCCAGCCACTTGTAGCTGGCCACCATGAACAGCCCGGCATAGGCCAGGCAGCAGGTACAGGCGAGCATCGCCAGGTAGCGTTGCACCGGACGTGGCGTCAGCTTGACCAGGGCATCGACCCCGAGGTGGCCGGCGGTGCGCACGCCGTAGGAGATCCCGAAGAAGATCAGCCAGCCGAACATGGCCTTGGTCAGGGCCACGCTCCAGGTCATGTCCTGGGCCACGGTCATGGTGGCGTCGCCGAGGCTGTTGAAGAAACGACTGCTCCAGGCCCAGCGGTCGGCCAGGTTGAAGAACAGCGTGTAGATGTTGTTGGCCATCACATAGACAAAGGTCACCAGCGTCATGGCCGCCAGCAGGAAGGCGATAAAGCCTTCCTCGAAATGTTCCCAGATGCGCCGCAACGGTTGCGTTTGCATGGACAGGACTCCGCGAGAGGAAAAAGGAGGCACCGGGGTGTGAGCCACGATACCGATCAATCAGGTCTGGACACGATCACATCTGCAGGAGCCGGCTTGCCCGCGAAGAGGCCCGCGCGCCTTGCATCGCTTATCCGGGCGCCATCGCCGGCAATCGAGCGTCGACCTGCGCTCCTACAGGTGTTCGCTGTTCGCAACCACCATCAGGGCTGGTTGGACTTGTCCGCCGCGTCAATCAGGTCGGCGCCGATATCACCCTCGAACTTCTTCCACACCGGCTTCATCGCCTCACGCCATTGCCCGCGCTCTTGCGGGTTAAGCGCGATGACTTCGCTGGTCCTGGCGTCGACGATCTTCTGCTTGGCGCTCTGGTTCAGGGCTTCGGCCTGCTTGTTCACTTCGACGGTGACTTCGGCCATGATTTTTTCCAGCTCGCCACGGATATCCGGCGGCAGGCCATCCCAGAACTTGCTGTTGGTGATCACCATGTAGTCGATCAGGCCGTGGTTGGACTCGGTGAAGTACTTCTGCACCTCATTGACCTTCTGGCTTTCATAGTTCGACCAGGTGTTCTCGGTGCCATTGACGGTGCCGGTCTGCAAGCCCTGGTAAACCTCGGCGAAGCTCATCTTCCGTGGATTGGCGCGAATCGCCTTGAACTGCTCCTCCAGCACGCTGGAAGCCTGGACGCGGAATTTCAGGCCACGGGCATCGCCCGGGACATGCAGGGCCTTGTTCGCGGAAATCTGTTTCAGGCCGTTGTGCCAATAGGCCAGGCCGAGAATGCCCTTGCCCTGCATCGCCGTCAGCAATGCCTTGCCCTGGGCCGCCTGGAAGCGGTCGACGGCAGCCATGTCGTTGAACAGGAACGGCAGGTCGTAGATCTGGATCTGCTTGGTGTACTGCTCGAACTTGGCCAGGGACGGCGCCAGCATCTGCACATCACCGAGCAGCAGGGCTTCCATTTCCTTGCCATCGCCGAACAGCGACGAGTTGGGATAGACCTCGACCTTGACCCGGCCCGGCAGGCGTTCTTCGGCAAGCTTCTTGAACAACAGCGCGCCCTGGCCCTTGGGCGTATTTTCCGCGACAACGTGGGCGAACTTGATCACGATGGGCTCGGCCGCCTGCGCCAGGCCGGCGGTGAGCAAGGTGGCGGCGCAGAACAGCGCCCGGGTCAACTTGAACATGTAAGTCACCTTCTTATTGTTGTGTTGTAGGCAGGTTGCCTAAAGCCACGCGTATAGAGAATTTCGAATTCTGAGTACCTGCGTTCGGCCCAGATGAACGCGCCATTAACCCTGGGTTGATTACCGAAGGTTGAGGGCGACGAAGCATCCGATTACCGGGCCGGGAGCGGCCTGTCACCCCCGCGCTTGTGCCCTACCCCAGTGCCAGCAAGCGCCGGGCCCGCAACAACACCGGCGCGTCGACCATCTGCCCGTCGACCTGATAGGCCCCGGCGCCAGCGCTGCCGGCGTCCACCACGCGCCGGGCCCAGGCCAGGTCTGCGGCGCTCGGCGCCAGGGCGGCGTGGATCACCGGCACCTGCCGGGGATGGATGCACAGCGCGCCGGCAAAGCCCATTTCATAGGCATGGCGGATCGAGCGGCGCAGCCCCTCGGGGTCGTCGATGGCCGGATGTACGCCGTCCAGTGGCGCGACCAGGCCAGCGACGCGCGAATGCACGATCAGCGCCAGGCGGGCCTGGTCGAGGGCGAACTGCGCGGCGTCCGAACCGCTGCTCAGATTGAGGTCCAGGGCCAGGTCCAGGCCACCGAAGGACAGGCGCTCGACGCCAGGGGCGCCGGCGATTTCAGCCAGGTTCAACAGGCCCCGGGCACTTTCGATGATCGGCCAGACCGGTTTGCCGGTCGCCGCCACGGCGCCGACCTGAGTCGCGTTCTCGACCTTGGGCAGCAGCACGCCGCTGACACCGGGGTGTTGTTTGCAGAACCCCAGGTCGGCGCTGTGCTCGACGTGGTCCGGGGCATTGACGCGGACCAGGACCCGGGCCTGGGGATTGGCGCTGAGAAACTGTCCGAGGTGGTCGCGGGCGGCTCGCTTGAGCGGTTCTTCGACGGCATCTTCGAAGTCGACAATCACGGCATCGGCGCCGCTGGCCAGGGCCTTGGCGAAACGCTCGGGACGGCTGCCGGGCACGAAGAGCGCGGAGCGGGCAATGGATGAGGACATGCTGTGTTCCTTGTTTTAATTCATATCAACCGGTTGGCAATAAACCTGTGGCGAGGGGGCTTGCCCCCGTTGGGCTGCGAAGCGGCCCTAAGATCAGCGACTTCATTGTGTCAGGCAGAACCTAGTCGCAGGTTTCAGGGCTGCTTCGCAATCCAGGGCGGCGATGCGGCGTTCCGACAAGCCCGCTCGCCACAAGGTGTATGGCCTCAGACCACACCATCAGCCCGCAGCTGCTCCATCGCCTCGGCGGAAAACCCCAGCTCGCCAAGAATCGCCGCGGTGTGCTCGCCCAACCCCGGCACCGCATCCATTCGCGGCGCAAACGCCGCGTTGCGCGCCGGCGGCAGCAGTGCCGGCAGTTTCCCCGACGGACTCCCGACTTCGCGCCAACCATCCCGGGCCTTGAGCTGCGGGTGCTCCCACACGCCCTGCATGTCATTGACCCGGGCATTGGCGATCTGCGCCTCTTCCAACCGGGCAATCACCTGCCCGGTGCTGAGCCGGGCAAAGCTGTCGACGATGATCTGGCGCAACACCTCGCGATTGGCCGAACGCTTGAAGTTGGCCGAAAAACGCTCGTCCACCGCCAACTCCGGGGTCAGCAGCACCTTGTCGCAGAACGCCGCCCATTCACGCTCGTTCTGCAAGCCGAGCATCACCGTGCCGCCGTCGCCCGCCGGAAACGGGCCATAGGGATAGATAGTCGAATGTGCCGCGCCGGCCCGTGGCGGTGGCGCGGCACCGTCGAAGGCGTAATACATCGGGTAGCCCATCCACTCCACCAGGCTTTCCAGCATGCTGACGTCGATGCGGCTACCCTCGCCGGTTTTCTCCCGCAGCAACAAGGCCGAGAGGATGCCGCTGTAGGCGTACATGCCGGCGGAGATATCAGCGATGGAACAGCCGGCCTTGGCCAGTTCCTCCTCGCCCGGCCCGCCGGTCACCGAAAGAAAACCGCCCTCGCTCTGGATAAGCAGGTCGTAGGCCTTTTTCTTCTCATAAGGGCCACCCTCGCCATAACCGGAAATATCGCAAACGATCAACCGCGGAAAGCGCTCGTGCAGGGCGTCGAAGGACAAGCCCATGCGCGCGGCCGCCCCCGGCGCGAGGTTCTGCACCAGGACGTCGGCCTGCCCCAGCAGATTGTCGAGAATACCGCCGGCCTGATCCTGCTTGAGGTCCAGGGTCAGGCTTTCCTTGGAACGGTTGGTCCAGACGAAGTGCGAAGCCAGGCCGCGAACACGCTCGTCATAGCCGCGGGCAAAGTCGCCGCTGCCGGGGCGCTCGATCTTCACCACCCGTGCGCCCAGATCCGCCAGTTGGCGCGTGCAGAACGGCGCGGCAATCGCGTGTTCGAGACTGATCACGGTGATGCCGTCCAACGGGCGCGGTGCCGCGGTATTTGCTGCCGTAGTCATCAGCGCAGCTCCTTCAAGTCAGTAGTGTTGCGCAGGTCCCAGACCTGGCGGATCAAGCCTTCGGCCTGCTCGGGCGAACGCGCGCCGGAGAACTGCAGCAGACGACGGAACTTGTCTTCCAACTCGGCCCGCGACAGGCTGTTGCCGGGATCGCCCTTGGGCTCATTGATCGCGCCGTACAGGGTCCGTCCGTCAACCGTGCTGAGCACCACCCGGCCCAACCAGCGTTGGGGATAGGCAGCGTCAACTTCCGGATCCAGGCTCATGCTGACCTTCTGGCGAAACGCCGAGACCGCCGGATCGGTCAATGACAGCTGGTGAAACTCCGGCAGGCCGGCCTTGCCGTGCACGGCGATCAGGCCCAGTACGGTGCCCATGGAGAACTTGGCCTGGTGCACGCTCTGCGGCACCTTGACCCGTCCCAGCACATCGATGGCGCCCTGATGCACCCGGGTTTCCACATGCTGGATCTGTTCATGGCCCAAGCCTTCCTGCCTCATCAGCTCCAACAGCGCATCGGCGGCCGGATGGGTATGGCGGCAGGAGGCATGGAACTTGAACGAGGTTTCCACCAGCGCCCAACGGCTGCCCAGGCGGTCGGACAGCCTGGTCGGATCGGCATCGCTGGACATGCCGGCGGCCAGGCCCTGGTCGCCTTCGAGAATATTGCGCGCGCCAGTCAGGCCATCAGCCGTCAGGTAAGCTGCCAACAAACCATCCGCGGCCGCCTTGGCGGTATGCAACTGCTTGGAGTCGGCGGCATCACGGAGGAACTCCCAGAGCCCGGCGGCCTGGGTGCCGGCGCTGCCCAGCAAGTTGCTGAACTGCTCCTGGTCGAAGTCCATCAGCTTGCCCACGGCGACCGCCGCCGCCAGGGTGCCGACAGTGGCCGTGGTGTGGAAGATCCGGTAGTGGGAACGGCCAAGGAACTCACCGATACGAATCCCCGCCTCATAACCGGCCACCGCCGCCAGCAGCAACTCGCGACCGGACTTGCCCAGGTCCTGGGCCGCCGCCAGGGCCGCCGGGAACACCACCGTGGCCGGGTGCAGCACGGAACTGTTGTGCAGGTCGTCCTGCTCCACCAGATGGGACGACGCGGCGTTCACCAGGGCGGCGAAATACGCCGAGCTGCCCTGGCCATTGACCAGGATCCGCGCCGGACCGTCCGTCGGCCCCATCTTGCGCGCATAGGCCTCGAACAGCGGAATCGGGTGGGCGCCCTGGCTGGCCAGGGCCGAGGCCAACCAATCGAGGAACAGGTCTTCAGTGCGTTCGAACACCGCTGGCGGCACCTGCTCATAACGCAGGCCGGCAAGGAATTCGCAAAGGGCTTGGGTATGGCTCATGCTCGGTTCCTCAGAAGCTGCGCGGCAGTTCGAGCAGGTGCTCGGCCACGTAGGACAGGATCAGGTTGGTGGAGATCGGCGCTACCTGGTACAGGCGGGTCTCGCGGAACTTGCGCTCGACGTCGTATTCGCAGGCAAAGCCGAAACCGCCGTGGGTCTGCAGGCAGGCGTTGGCCGCTTCCCAGGACGCCTTGGCCGCCAGGTACTTGGCCATGTTGGCGCTGGCCCCGGCGTTCTGCCCGCTGTCGTATTCCTCGCAGGCGCGCCAGCGCATCAGATCGGCGGCCTCGATCTCGATATGCGCTTCGGCAATCGGGAACTGCACGCCCTGGTTCTGCCCGATGGGCCGGCCGAACACCACCCGGTCGCGGGCATAGGCGCTGGCTTTTTCGATAAACCAGCGACCGTCGCCGATGCACTCGGCGGCGATCAGCGTGCGTTCGGCATTCAGGCCGTCGAGGATGTAGCGGAAGCCCTTGCCTTCTTCGCCAATCAGGCTGTCGGCCGGGATTTCCAGGTTGTCGAAGAACAGCTCGTTGGTCTCGTGGTTGACCATATTGGCGATCGGCTGCACCGTCAGGCCGTTGCCGATGGCCTCGCGCAGGTCGACCAGGAAAATCGACATGCCCTCGGACTTCTTCTGCACCTCGGCCAGGGGCGTGGTCCGGGCCAGCAGGATCATCAGGTCGGAATGCTGGACCCGCGAGATCCAGACCTTCTGCCCATTGATCACATACTTGTCGCCACGCTTGACCGCGGTGGTCTTGATCTTGGTGGTGTCGGTACCCGTGGTGGGTTCGGTGACGCCCATCGATTGCAGGCGCAACTCGCCACTGGCCAGCTTCGGCAGGTAGAAGCTTTTCTGCGCCGCGCTGCCGTGGCGCAGCAGGGTAAACATGTTGTACATCTGGCCGTGCACCGTGCCGGAGTTGCCGCCGCAGCGGTTCACTTCTTCAAGGATCACCGAGGCTTCGGCCAGGCCCAGGCCGGAGCCGCCGTATTCGGCCGGAATCAGCGCCGCCAGCCAGCCGGCGTCGGTCAGTGCCTTGACGAAAGCTTCGGGAAAACCCTTTTCCTCATCGACCTTGCGCCAGTAAGCCGCATCGAATTCGGCGCATAGAGCACGTACGCCCTCGCGAATGGCATTGAGTTCTTCGTTGTTATTCGGATTCATCGGGGTGATAGCCTTTTTTTTATTGTCAGTCGAAGTGCACTTCAGCCTGCTGGGCCAGGCCGGCGGCGTTGCCGGCCCATACTTGGGCAACCCCGGGACTGAGGATCCGGCCGCCGACTTCGAAGGGTTGCGGGGCAATCAACGGGCGCACGCCGCGATAGGAAAAGCGCCGCAGGGTCGCTTGCGGGTTGGCCCGGCAGAACGCCCGCAGGTTCAGGGTCGCGATCATCGGACCATGCACCACCAGGCCCGAATAGCCTTCGGTGCCGGTGACATAAGGGAAGTCGTAATGGATGCGGTGACCGTTGAAGGTCACGGCGCTGTAGCGAAACAGCAGCGTCGGCGTCGGCTCCACGGCTTCGCGCCACTCACCCTCGATCAGTGCTTCGCCACTGCTCTGCTTGGGCGGCGTGGGTTCGCGGTAGACGATGTCCTGCTCTTCGCGAATCGCCAGCCGGCCGTCCTGGGAGTATTCATGCCGTACGGTGACGAACAGCAACGCACCGCTGCGGCCGTGCTTTTCCTCGATATGGCTGATGGTCGACAGCCGGGTGGCATCGTGACCAGCACGCAGATGCTCGAAAAACTCGAGACGCCCGCCGGCCCACATGCGATTGCGATTGTCCGCTGGCGGCAGGAAGCCACCACGGGCCGGGTGACCGTCACCGCCCAACAGGCTCTCGGCCACCGGCTCCTGGAAGAAACACCATTGCCACAGCGGCGGCAACGCCTCGCCATGGGCCGGGGCCGATTCGCCAAAGGTCGCGGCGATACGCTTGAGCAGATTACGGCTCAATTGGTCATGGGCTTCTTCGGTCCGTCCTAGCCAGGCACTCAGATCCGTCACACTCATGGAAGGTTTTCTCCTTGCCGGTTGTTGTCATGAACCGATGATGCAAGGTGCCGCCCGTTCCGAGAATTTGCATTTCTATAAGCCGGCGTTCAGTTATGCTGAACGCCAACCTCCCAGCCGCTGGCCCTGACCGGAGTCGCCCCATGCATTTCGACCTGGCGGATCTACGCCTCTTCATCCATATCGCCGAATCGCCGAGCCTGACCCAGGGCGCCCGGCGCGCCTTTCTCTCGCCGGCCGCCGCCAGCGCGCGGATCAAGGCCCTGGAAGGCCAACTCGACACCCGCCTGCTGTACCGCGACAGCCGTGGCGTGGAAGTCACCCCGGCCGGCCAGCGCCTGTTGCAACATGCGCGATTGATCATGCGCCAGGTCGATTACCTGAAAAGCGAGTTCACCAGCTATGGCGGCGATTCCGCCGGGCATATCCGCATCTTCGCCAACACCACGGCGGTGACCGAGTTCCTCCCGGAAGTGCTGGCCGGTTTTCTCTCGCAACGCCCCGGGGTGACGGTGGACCTGCAGGAGCGGCTGTCACGGGATATCGTCCGCGGCGTACTCGATGGCACCACCGACATGGGCATCATCGCCGGCCCGGTGGAAGCCAGCGGCCTGCAGGTGATGCACTTCAGCACCGACCGCCTGGCGCTGATCGTGCCGGTGGACCACCCGTTGGCGACACAACAGTCGGTGACCCTCGGCCAGACCCTGGCGTTCCAGCATATCGGCCTGCACGAAGGCAGCACCTTGCTAAGCTTTTTGCGCGAGCATGTCGAACGGCTCGGCAAGACCTTGTCGCTGCGTATCCAGGTCTCGAGTTTCGAGGCGATCTGCCGCATGGTCGAAGCCGGCGTCGGTATCGGCATCATTCCCGAGTCCGCCGCCGTGCGGCACAGCCGGACCATGGAACTGGTGACCGTGGCCCTGGACGAACCCTGGGCAATTCGCGAGCGCAGTATTCTGGTGCGCGAACTGGAAGCCCTGCCCGGGACCATCCGCGCCCTGATCGCCACGCTGATGCCCGCTACACAAACCTGAACCGTCCTACACTTTGGGTTGCGCAAACCCCTGGTTCGGCGGCATTCTTGAAGGCATTCGACTGACAGAACTTTTCACCGCAGCCGCACTCAATCAGTGCATGGATCCACGCCCTTCCCGACAGAGACGCTCATGACTTCGAAGCTTGCACAACTCAAGCAATTCACCACCGTGGTCGCGGACACCGGCGACCTCGACGCCATCACCCGCCTCAAGCCCGTCGACGCCACCACCAACCCTTCGTTGCTGCTCAAGGCCGCGGCGCTGCCAGGCTACGCCGACCTGCTCAAGGCCGCCGTGGCCCACGCCAAGGGCGATGTCGGCCTGGCTTGCGATCATTTCGCGGTGTCCGTCGGCAGTGGCATTCTCAAAGCGATTCCCGGGCGCATTTCCACCGAAGTCGACGCTCGCCTGTCCTTCGATGAAAGCGCGCTGCTGAGCAAGGCCCACCAGTTGATCGAGCTGTACGACAAGGCCGGTGTCAGCCGTGACCGCGTGCTGATCAAGCTGGCTTCGACCTGGGAAGGCATCCGTGCCGCCGAGAAGCTGGAAAAGGATGGCATCCAGACCAACCTGACCCTGCTGTTCTCCTTCGCCCAGGCCGCGGCCTGCGCCGATGCCGGGGTGTTCCTGATCTCGCCGTTCGTGGGCCGTATCTACGACTGGTACAAGAAGTCCACCGGTAATGAATACAGCGGTGCCGACGATCCGGGCGTGCAGTCGGTAACGCGCATCTACAATTACTACAAATCCAACGACTACAAGACCGTAGTCATGGGCGCGAGCTTCCGCAACCTCAACCAGATCGAACAACTGGCCGGTTGCGACCGTTTGACCATCAGCCCGGACCTGCTGGAAAAGCTCGGCCAGGACGAAGGCCAGCTGGAACGTCGGCTGCTGCCGGGGGCGGCCGGTGAGCCGCGCCTGAACCTGACTGAAGCGCAGTTCCGCTGGGCCTCCAACGAAGACGCCATGGCCACCGAGAAACTCGCCGAGGGCATTCGCCAGTTTGCCCGTGACCAGGAAAAGCTCGAAGCCTTGCTGGCTCGGTAACCGCCGCTTTACTCTCGCCCAAGGCGACCCGGGCAGTCGGCTACTCCGCTACCCGGGACAATACTCGCTTCGGGTCCTGCTGCCACACGGCCAGTCAGCGACCCGCTTGATGCTGCTTGTTTCCTGATCCGGCGCCCCTCGACAGGCGTCAAACGCCTGCGGGGCGAACCGGCCGGCCTCTCGGCCCGACCGCCGACCCCCACCGTCAGTTGGTGCGATCGACGCTATCGGCCCCGGCCTGTTTGCCGGCGGCCACGGCCTGGGCTTTTTCAGACTGCTGGTAATGGGCCATGGAAACATCACGAGCCGCCTCCATGCGCGCCACGACCTTATCGCTGCCGCCTTCGGCCATGGCCGCAACAGAGGCAGTCATCAGGGTTACGATCAACAACGCTTTCAGGGATTTCATCAGTCACTCTCCAATAGTTTGAATGGGCCAGCTGGTGTTCTTGCTGACCTGGACTCATCCTATCGAGCGGTGTACTTCGGTCTGTTCCCCGCAAAATGAAATTTTTTACAGAATGCCCAACCCGGCAATACCCTCGGCGCGCGCCCTTCCAGGTGCTGGATAAGCTCAAGACAACGTCCTAGAATCGCTCGGGCATTGATTCTGGAAAAGAGACAATATGGATCGTATCGACTGCATGCGCGCTTTCGTCGCCACCGTCGGCGCCAATGGCTTTGCCGCCGCGGCCCGGGCCATGGATGTACCGCGTTCGAAAGTCAGCAAGCAGATCCAGGCGCTGGAAGAGGCCATTGGTGTGCAACTGCTGCAACGCACCACCCGCAGCCTGCACCTGACCGAGGCCGGCGCGGAATACTATGAGGCGGCCCGCGAGCTGCTCGCAGCCCTGGATGAAACCGAACAACGGGCCCGTGATGGCGTCGGTGAATTACGCGGCGTGCTGCGGGTCAACGCGCCCATGTCCTTCGGCCTGCGGCGGCTGGGGCCGCTGATCCCGCTGTTTCACCAGCAGCATCCGAACGTGGAACTGCAACTGGTGCTCAGCGACCAGCAAGTCGACCCGGTGCGCGGTGGCTTCGATGTCACCATCCGCATCGCCAGCCTGCCGGACTCGTCCCTGGTCGCCCGTCTGCTGGCCCCAGCGCCCCGGGTCATGGTGGCCTCGCCTGCCTACCTGGCACGAGCCGGCACACCGCGAACGCCGAAGGAGCTGACGGCCCACCAATGCCTGAACTACGGTTACCTGCAAAGCGGCGTCAGCCTGCAGCTGAGCAATGGCAAGGAAACCCAGCGGGTCAATGTCACCGGACCGCTACACGCCAACAACGGCGACCTGCTGGCCCAGGCGGCGCAAGCCGGCATGGGCATCGCCCTGCTGCCGGACTTTATCGTCGAAGATGCCCTGGCCGCCGGTACCCTGGTCCCGGTGCTGTGCGAATGGCAGGCCCCGGCGATCAGCATCAACGCGGTCTACCCCTCGTCGCGCCGGGTGCCGCAGAAGACCCGGGCCTTCATCGATTTCCTGGTAAGCGCGCTGGCGGTTCCGGCCACGACCTGACCCCTAGGCGGTATTGAAAATCGACTGCTTGCCGATGGAAATGCCCGACCACAGCTCGTCCAGGTGCTTGAACCCCCACTTCTTGAGCGACTCCAGGCTGGCGATCGAGTCCTGTTCGCCGACCACGGCGAGATCGATGACGCTCTGCGCGATCGGCATTCGCAGTTTCGCCGAGTAAAACACCTTCACCCGCGGGGTCAGCAATGATTGCTCGTGTTGTTCCATGACGATCGCCAGGCGACCGCTGTGCAACAGCACCAGCGCCCCCACCGGATAGATCCCGATGCAGCGGACAAAGGCATGGAAGACCTGCTCATCGAATTGGCCTTTTTGATCGGCCATTTTTCGAATGGCCTCGGCCGCCGTCCAGGCCTGCTTGCCATGGCGCTCGGAGGTCACCGAGTCATAGCTGTCACACACCGCGGCCATCCGCGAAAACAGGCTGATCTGCGTGCCGCAGAGCTTGTGCGGATAACCGCTGCCATCGACTCTCTCGTGATGATGCAGGCAGACATCCACCACCCGCGGGCTGAAATGGTGGGTATCGAGCAGCAGCTTCGCGCCGATCTCGGGATGTCGGCGCAGGCTGTCGAATTCGGCTTCAGTGAGCGGCGCGGCTTTATTGAGTAACTCCGCCGGCACCATCATCTTGCCCACTTCGTGGAGGATGCCGGCCATGCCGGCCTCTTTCACCAGGCCCGCGGGCAGGTTCAGCCGGTAGGCCAGGCTCATCATCAGGGCACACACCGCCACCGAATGCATATAGGTGTATTCATCGCTGGTCTTGAGCCGGGCCAGGCTGATCAATGCATCGGGGTGACGGATCAGCGAATCCGAGATATCGGCGATCAGGCGGGTAATCTGCTCGGGATGAACCGCCCGGCCCATGCGCAGGTCACTGAACAGGCTCAGTACCGCGGCCTTGGTCCGGGCACACAGGCTCAAGGCCTGGATCACCTCATCGCTCATGGCAATCCGCGGACGCTGGCGTGGGCGCTCCTGTGCCGGGATCAGCAGCGGTTCGAGCGTCGGCACGGCTGGCGAAGGCAACTCCTCGGCCTGGATGTCCAGCCCCTGGCTGGTATCTATCCAGAGCGCGGCGAGACCGGAGGCACGGATTTTCCGCAGGTCCTCTTCGTTATCGAGCAGAAAGTGACTGCGCCAGAACGGGTGATCCATCCACGAGCCGCAAAAGGATTGCACATACATGCCGACACGAAGCTCGCTCACCTGTATCTGTTTTAGCATGACCAACGTCCTGGTTTCCCATCACCCTGAAGCGCCTCGCTGGAGGTCCGGCTACAGTGAAAACCGCGAGATCAGGTGATTCAGGCTGCCCGCCAGTTTGGACAGTTCGCTACTGGCGATAGATGTCTGGCTGGCGGCCGACGAGCTTTGAATGGATAGATCGCGAATGCTCACCAGGTTGCGGTCGACCGACCTGGACACCTGCGCCTGCTGCTCGGACGCCGTGGCAATCAGCAGGTTCTTTTCATTGATATGCGCAATCGACAGGGTCACTTCCTTGATTGCCTGGCCCGTCTCGTGGGCCAGCGAGCGGGTCACCCGGGTTTCTTCGCTGCTGTGGTTCATCGACTCCACGGCCTTCTTCGAATCGAGTTGGATACCCTTGACCATCTGCTCGATTTCCTGGGTCGACTGCTGGGTCCGATGGGCCAGGGCACGTACCTCATCCGCCACCACCGCAAAGCCACGGCCCTGCTCGCCAGCCCGCGCGGCTTCGATGGCGGCGTTCAACGCCAGCAGGTTGGTCTGCTCGGCGATGGCGCCGATCACGTCGAGGACCTTGGCAATATGCAGGGCTTGCCCGGCCAAGCCTTCTATATCGGTTTTGGTCTGTTCGACACGACTGCTCAAGCGCTCGATGGAACCTATGGTTTCATCGACCCGATCCTGGACGATCCGTGCCGAGCTTTCCGAAGCCTGGGTGGACTGGGATGCCGAAACGGCATTCCTGGCCACCTCCTCGACGGCGGCGGTCATCTGGTTGACAGCGGTGGCGGCCTGGTCGGTTTCAATGCTCTGCTTTTGAATACCCGCCGTCGATTCCTGGGTAATCGCGCTCATCTGCTCAGCCGCCGAGGCCAGTTGCCGGGAAGAGTCGGAGATATGTTCGATGGTGTTCTTGAGACTCGAGCGCATGGCGGCCGCGACTGTCTGCAAGTCGGTGATTTCATCCCGTCCGCTGACCTCCACCTTACTCTTCAGGTCACCGTCGGCGATTTTCTGCATCGACAGGCGCAAGGCATTGATCGGCTGCGCGATACTGCGGGTGAACAGCAGCGCCACCGCGCAGGTGATCACCAGGGCCAGCACCATGAATACCAGCGTCAGCAGGAATGCGCTGTCATAGCTGGCGTTGGCCACCTGCCCCGAACGCTCGGCGCCCTCCTCGTTGATGGCCATCAGCGCTTCGATCGAAGTCTGCAGCTTTTTCGCCGCTTCGCTGGTGGTGTCGCGAATGAAGTGGGTCATGCTCTCGAAGGACGCGGTCTGGCTCATGCCTACCAGTTGATCGATCAGGTCCTGATAATTGCGCACATTAACGACGACCTGGTCATAAAGGCGTTTTTCCTCGGGGCTGGAAACCCGCGATGTGTATTTTTCGGTTTCCTGGCTCAGGGCGACTTTCAGCGCCTGCAATTTGTCCATGGAGCTTTTGCCCAGGCGCTCTTCATCCATGACAAAGCGACGCGCATCAAGGCGGTAGAGTTGCCCGGCATTCTGGATACGACTGGCCTGGCGCACACTCGGCAACCAGTCGGTTTGCAGCTTCAGCGAGGCATCGTGGATCTCCTTCATCCGATACAAGGAGGTCAGCCCGAGGCTGATCAGCAGAAGGCAGATCAGGCCGAAACCAAGGGCCGATCTGAGGGTCAACCTGATGTTCCTTGTCTTCATGAAACCACTCCGAGGCCAGGCTGCCAGAACGTTCAGTTGTAGGGGACACCGATTACTCCACCAGTGTAGTACGTCCCCCGCAAAAGACTGATCCCGACGCCTGAGCCGCATCGGATCGGTGCTGTCGCCCCCTCGTTACGTTCGAGTTTCCAGGGTGACAATGGCGACCAGGAGGAAGTCGTAGCGGAACAGTGCACATCGCACTGTCTTTTCAGGAAAGGGTCAACACGCTCATTACCGCGACCCGCGGGCAGCCTTGCGCCACCCGCGAGCCGACCGACTTACGCCAGCAGCTTGCGCTCGGTCTTGCCATATTTGATCGACTTTTCATCCGGGATCATCAACCCGGTCTGCTCATCGCGGCCCTGCAGGACGAAACGGGCGTCCGCCTTGCCCAACTGCTCGGCGGCCTTCTGGCTGTCGGCACCGATCTCGCCCTTTTTCATGCGGTTGACGATCACGCCCACGGCAGTGTCGTTGAAGTCACGCAGCATCCAGGCATCGCCGTCGCTGTCGCCGGCCACCAGCACCGGGCCATAACCCTTCTTCGCCACCAGCACATTCTTGATGCCGACGGTCTTGCCCGGGCCGTAGTTGAAGTGCCAGCCTGGCAGGTAGCTGCTGTCGTACTTGCCGTCTTTCATCGCCAGGCGCAGGCCGATCACGTTTTCCGGCGGCACGCCATAACCGTAGTTGGGATTGCCGGCGAATACCCGGACCACGTCATCGATGGACGCGGTGCTGACATACACGTCAATGCCGTTGGCCCGCAGCGTGTGCATCAGGCCACGGATTTCCTCATGGATACGGATGCCATGGAAGTGCGTGTCGGCGACCACCCCGGCCTTGCCCGGCAAGCTGCGCGGGCTCTCGTACTTGACCTTGCGCAGGCCGTCACCGAGGTCGTGGTTGTTGGAGGCCTCGGCCATCGCCTGCAACTCGGCGGTGGTCATGTTCTTGTAGAAGTAGATGATCCACTTGTAGCCGATCTCCACCGGATAGCTGTCGCAGATCGCGTCATACATGAAGTACAGCTTGGTGAAGAAGTCCTTGAACTGATCGCTGGCCTGGATTTCCTCGAGGCTCTTGCTGCCGGCCAGGCCCTGGTAGTTGGCGTGCAGCCAGCGGTAGTCGGCCTCGACGTCGGCGGCGATGTCCTCCATGTTCACAGGCTTGCCATCGACCGTGACGTAGTCCTTCATGAACGGGCCGTTCGGCACGTCCTGGCGCAACACAGCGGCAAACTCGTCGGGGCTGAGTTTGTACTGCAAATGGTTCATCTGGTAGACCAGCAGCGCCTCTTCACAGTCATTCATGATGCAGGTGTTGTCCCAGTCGAACACCGCGTACGGGCGCTTGTCCGGGTGATAGGACGCACTCTTCACGCCGTGCTGGTCGATCACCGCCTGCAGGCGTTTCTGGTTCAGCGGCGACCAGCGCGCCGGGTCCAATGCGCTCGGCACCGCCTTGGAGGTGGAGGCTTCGGCAAAACGACTGCTCAACAACAAGGGACTGACAACGGAAACGGCGGCAAGGGTGTTCAGAAACTGGCGACGCTGCATGGCATAACTCCTGGAATTAGAAGAATGGTCGCAAACGGGGCGACGGCGAGAGCGTGTTTCAAGACAAGGGCGCAGGGGACGGGCCGCCCGGCGACGAGGCTAGCGCCAAATGCATATAAATACAACAATGCCACAATATTACACATTTATGGCACATCGACACTTTCTGACCGACGGTAATCGGCCGCCGAACTTGACAGCGCTCCCCCGCCTCCCACAATGCGTGCTCGGATACTGATCCCAACGCAAGGACATGAGGCATGTGGCAAGAAGAGCGTTACCAGCGGATTCGTGCGCTGCTGGCAACCTTGCAGCGCGTGACCACCGACCGCATCGTCACGGAACTGAATGTTTCCCGCGAAACCGTGCGGCGTGACCTGGTGGCGCTGGAAGCCCTGGGCGAGTTGAAACGCATCCACGGTGGCGCGATCACGGTCGAGGACGAGGCGCCGATTGCCGAGCGGGCCCATATCAACGTCAAGTTCAAGCGTGACCTGGCCCGTGCCGCGGTGAGTTTGCTCAGCCATGGGCAGACGATCTTTATCGACGCCGGCACCACCACGGAGATTCTTGCCCAGGAGCTGGCCAAGCTGGGCGGGCTGACCGTGATCACCAACTCGTTCAACGTCGCGCTGCAACTGCGCGGCGGCAGCACGCCGGGTAGCCAGCACAACGAAGTGATCATCCTCGGCGGCTCCCTTGGCGACCGCGCACCGGCCACGGTGGGCGCAACCACGGTGGCGGAAATCGGCCGCTATCGCGCCGATCTCGCACTGCTCTCGCCGGTCGGGGTGGACGCCCACCACGGCGCCAGCAACTACGACCACCGCGAGAGCGAAGTGGCCCGGGCCATGGTCGAGCACGCCGAACGGGTGGTGATCCTCGCCGACTACAGCAAGCTGGGCGTGCAGAGCCGTATCAGCTTCTGCCCGACGGAACGCATCGACGTGCTGGTGACCAATCAGCGGGCCAGCGACGAGGCCGCGTTCGAGACCCTGAAAGCCGGATTCAAGGAGGTTATCCTGGCTTGATCGCCCGGGGCTTATCCTGGTCGACGGACCGCTCGGATCTTGCCGCTGTTCCCGCCGCCACAAAAAAACCGCTCCTGGCCATCCGACTCAAGCCCCGACACCCCCACGCCTGCGGGCATGGCGATGCGTTCCAGCAGTGCGCCCGTCTGCGGATCAACCCGCCGGACATCGCTCTTGTCGTCCTCCCAGGTGCCATGCCAAAGCTCGCCATCGACCCAGGTCACCCCCGTGACGAAGCGCTTCGATTCGATAATCCGCAGGACCGTACCGGTTTCAGGATCGACCTGGTGGATCCTGCGCCCCTGATACTCCCCGACCCAGAGCGTCCCCTCGGCCCAGGCCAGCCCGGAATCGCCGCCATTGCCGGGCGCCGGGATGCTCGAAAGCACTTCACCGGTGCGCGGATCGACCTTCTGGATACGGCCTTCGGCGATCTGGAACAGATACTGGCCATCGAACGCGGTACCGGCCTGTGCGGCGATATCAATCGAACGCACCAGTGCCCCGGTTTCCGGGTCCAGGGCGTTGAGCCGGTCGCCCGAGGCAAACCACACGTGCTGGCCGTCATAGGTCACCCCAGCAATCGAGTCGGCCCCCGGAAAAGGCCCATATTCACGCAGGATTTCAGCTTGAGAGTTTTTCATGACCTCAGTCTAGCCGTTGCTCGGCGGCCCCGGGAGTAACAAGGTTGACGGGAATCCCGGCACCGACGGCAGCGTCCAGCGGCGCGCCGGCCCACGGCCGAAACCTTGCACCTTGCCCGCCGCCGCCAGCTCATCGAGTGCTCGCTGCACCGTGCGCGGGCTGGTCCCCAGGGCCATCGCCAGGGCCGAACTCGACCACGATTCGCCATCGGCCAAAAGCGCGAGCACACGGCCATGCCGTTCCTCGACCGGTGGCGCCAGGATGACCACCTCATGGGCCTGTTGCAACGTGAGCACAAAGCCCTCCGCCGTCGCCCTCACTTGCGCGAAGGCGCGAATCTGGCCCCGCAGCCGGCCGAGCTCGACCCGCAGCCGAACTCGATGCGATTCATCGGCCTGCTTGCCCCGAAAGGCCCGGGCGATAAGGGCCTGGCGCGAAACAGCGCCTGGCCAGTTCTCGGCCAGGGCACGGAGCAACACGAACAAGATCGGCCGAGTCGCCAGCGATACCTGGATGTTGCCCTTACGCACCGTGTAGCGGCAGGCATCCACCACCAGCGCCGCCGAGGCGAACAGTGCCTCGACCTCCTCCAGCAGCAGGAAGCGCTCCTCACCCCGCGCGATCAGACGTGCCGCAGGCATTTGCAGCAGTTGGGAGACACTTTCGACTTCGGCGGCGAGTGAGCCAATGCCTGCCGCACGCGCGGCATGTTCCGCCCGCCACAGCGCAGCACGCGCCGTCGCCGTGTGCAGGCGGCGGATGGCGATCCCGGCGCGAACCAACTCGTAAGCGCTGCGCAATGGCGGCGCAAGCCTGCTCGGCTCAAGCTCGGCCAGGCGAAGTTCGGCCTGGTCGAGATGACCGGTCAACAGCAGGCGCCGGACTTCGAGGTGACACGCATGCGCGGCATTCAAGCGGTCGCCATGGGCCTCGAGAACCGCCCGCGCCTGGGCGAGGCTCTCGGCAGGCCAGCCCAGGTCACGCGACACCAGCGCGATCTCGGCTTCGGCGACGACGCAGCGCGCCCTCGCCACCGCCTCCTGTGGAGCGAAGGCACGAGCGGCCAGCTTGAGCAGTGCCCTTGCACGGACCAGATCACCCAACTGCGCCATGGCAATACCACGCAGCGCAAGCCCGGGCCCGTCATCGCGCAGGGCCACCCGCTTCAAGGCGCCGAGGACATCACCGCTGGCGAGCAGCCGCGCCGCCGCCGCGATCATCGCGTCCATGGCGATCCCGCCAAACTTGTCACTCCCACCATCCGCTGGGCCCGCCATAGCCTGTTCACGACCACCCGGTAAGCGCTCGTACGACCGATGGTACGACGAGCAATGGCAAATGGAGAACCATGATGACCACACAAAAGATAGGTACCCGCGAAGAATGGCTGGCGGCGCGACTCGAACTGCTCGCGGATGAAAAGGACCTGACCCGGCGCGGCGACGCCCTGGCCCGGCGCCGCCAGGCACTGCCCTGGGTCCGGATCGACAAGGCCTACCGCTTCGATACCCCGGCGGGCAGCGTCGCGTTGCCGGATCTGTTCAAGGGCCGCTCGCAGCTCCTCGTCTACCACTTCATGTTCGGGCCTGATTACAGCGCCGGCTGTCCGTCCTGTTCCTCGATCGCCGATGGTTTCAATGGCATCGTTGTCCATCTCGAACACCATGATGTCGCCTTTACCGCGATCTCGCGGGCACCGCTGGCCAAGCTGCAGGCGTTCAAGCAGCGCATGGACTGGAGCTTCGACTGGGCCAGCTCGTTTGGCAGCGATTTCAACAGCGACTTCAGCGTCTGGTTCAGCGAAGAACAGCAGCGCGAGGGTGGCATCGTCTATAACTATCTGCGCGAGGCACCGTTGGCCGGACCGCCGCGCGGCCAGACCATCCAGGAATGGCAGTTGCAAGGCAGCGAAAGTCCGATTGCCCGGATCGCCGCGACGACCGGCACCGACATCGCCACCTACACTCGTGACAGGCCCGGTATCAGTGCCTTCGTGCTCGAAAAGGGCGAGGTCTACCACACCTACTCCGCCTATGCTCGTGGGGTGGATGGCATCTGGGGCATGTATCAGTGGCTCGACCGCGCGCCCAGGGGCCGTAATGAACAGGGCATCTGGTGGCGTCGCCACGACGAATACGACCAGGAGTAGGCAGCATGTCCTTGTCCAGTCGAACAAAGGCAACCCCATTGACAGGAGCGCCCGTCAGCCATGCGCTGGGCCTGGCCGACTGGCTGGGCCTGGCGGGCGCGCCAACCTTCGCCATCATGGCGCTGCTCACGGCCAGCGACGCCCGCAGCGAAATGGCCTGTGCCGCCATGCCGGGACCATGGGCGCTGAACGGCATGGTGACGATGTACCTGATCATGAGCGCCTTCCACCTGCCGCCCTGGTTGCGGCTGATTGCCGGTCGCGTCGGCTGATCCACGATGGCGACCGGGGGGGGCCGGCAGCGCCGGGAATTGCAGGAATCCTATTGCTCTTTTATTATCATCACATGTTAATGTTATGCACATGACCCCTGCGGAGTAAGCGTCATGATTGCGATACGAGAAGCGTGGAAGTCCGGATTGCTGGGGCGCAAGCACTGGCCGCGCAACCTGGTCGCGGGCATTATCGTCGGGATCGTCGCGCTACCGCTGTCCATGGCCTTTGCCATCGCCTCGGGGGTCAAGCCCGAACAAGGCATCTACACCGCCATTGTCGGCGGCCTGCTGGTGTCCTTGTTCGGTGGCAGTCGCGTGCAGATCGCCGGCCCCACCGGCGCCTTCATCGTGATCCTCGCCAGCATCACCGCCCGCTACGGCATTGACGGCCTGCAGATCGCCACGTTCATGGCCGGGGCGATCCTGCTGCTGCTCGGTATCACCCGGCTGGGCGCCATTATCAAGTTTATCCCCGACCCGGTGATTGTCGGTTTCACCGCCGGCATCGGCGTGATTATCTGGGTCGGCCAATGGAAGGATTTCTTCGGCCTGCCGAAAATCGCCGACGGGCATTTCCATGAGCGGCTCTGGCACCTGTTCGAAGCGCTACCGAACCTTCATCCGGCGACGACCCTGCTGGCACTCCTGAGCCTACTGCTGGTGTTGCTCACGCCGCGCTTACCCGGGATGAAACGGGTGCCCGGGCCGCTGGTCGCGATGGTGGCCGCCACCGTCATACAGTCGATTTTCCAATTTTCCGGGGTAGCCACGATCGGCAGTGCGTTCGGCGGGATCCCCCAAGGGCTGCCGACATTGAGCCTGCCTGAGGTGACCTTGCCGCGAATCATCGAATTGATTGGCCCGGCGTTCGCCATCGCCATGCTGGGCGCCATCGAGTCGTTACTCTCGGCGGTGGTCGCCGATGGCATGGCCGGTACCCGGCATGACTCCAACCAGGAGCTGATCGGCCAGGGCATCGCCAACCTGCTCAGCCCCTTGTTCGGCGGCTTTGCTGCCACCGGGGCGATCGCCCGAACCGCCACCAATATCCGCAACGGCGGCAACAGCCCGCTGGCCGGATTGGCCCATGCGCTGACGCTGGTGCTGCTGATTTCGTTCCTCGCGCCGCTGGCTTCGAATATCCCGCTCTGCGCCCTCGCGGCCATCCTGTTTGTCGTGGCCTACAACATGAGCGAGCTGAAACACTTCAAGCGCATGCTCCAGCGGGCGCCACGGGCCGATATCGCGATCCTGCTGATCACCTTCCTGCTGACGGTCTTCAGCGACCTGACCATCGCGGTGAATATCGGCGTCATTCTCGCCATGCTGCAATTCATGCGGCGGATGGCGTCTTCGGTGGAAGTGCAGAAAATGGTCGGCAAGGACCTGGAAATCGAGCTGCGCCTCAATGGCCAGGTCGAACTGCCACCGAATGTGCTGGTGTATGGCATCGAGGGGCCGTTGTTCTTCGGCGCGGCGGAAACCTTCGAACGCGTCCTGGCGCAGACGCACACCGACCCCGGGACCCTGATCATTCGCCTGCATCACGTGCCCTTCATGGACATCACGGGCTTGCAGACCCTGCTCGAAGTCATCGAGCAGCTCCGCAACCGCAGCATTGTCGTGAAGTTGTGCGAAGCCAATGAGAAAGTCCTCGGCAAGCTGCGCAAGGCCGGGATACTCCAGGCGCTGGGGCCTGAGCACTATCATGCCGACTTCAATTCGGCCCTGAGCGCGGCCAAGCCAGCCGGGCAGTAACAACGCCCAACCCGTCATCAAGGGGCACGCTACTGCCCCTTGCCGACCGCCTTGCTTTGGGTCGAATAGGAAACACCGTGGGTTTCCAGGTAGTCGCGAATCAGCTGGCGAACCACCTGGGACGGCGTCAGGTCCTGAGCAGCGCAAAGCTCCTCAAGGGCCTTTTTCTTGACCGGGTCAATGAGGACGGTCAAGCGTGCAGTCTTGCTTTCCATGGAAGTGTCGACACTCTGGAGCGGCTTATGATAATCAAATTATAATAAGCGCACTCCCGGTTGTCACGCTCTTGCCCCCGGCCCGCGGTGCACAGCGCCTGGTTATCTTGCGCGGGCACCCTGACCGAGAGGTTTACTCACTTGCCACGGCCAGTTTGTCTTCGGTGCGGGTGGCGAAATCGCTCGCATCATGGCGCTCGCGCAACTGGCTGGAGAGCTCCCCGGAGACCCGGTTGACCATGCGTCCGCGTTGCACGGCGGGACGGACATCGATGGCATCGGCCCAACGCTGGACATGCGGGTAGTCCTGCACCGAGAGGAATTCCGCAGCGTCGTAGAGCCGGCCCTTCACCAGGCCGCCGTACCAGGGCCAGATCGCGATGTCGGCGATGCTGTACTCGCTGCCCGCGATGTATTCGCTGACCGCCAGCTGCTTGTCGAGCACATCGAGCTGGCGCTTGGTTTCCATGGCGAAACGGTCGATCGCGTATTCGATCTTCGTCGGCGCATAAGCATAGAAATGCCCGAAGCCGCCGCCCAGGTAGGGCGCGCTGCCCATCTGCCAGAACAGCCAGGACAGGCATTCGGCACGGGCCGCGGGCTCGGTCGGCAGGAACGCGCCGAACTTCTCGGCGAGGTACTGCAAGATCGCCCCCGATTCGAAGACCCGGATCGGTTGCGCAGCGCTGTAATCCATCAACGCCGGGATCTTGGAGTTCGGATTCACGCTGACGAAACCACTGCCGAACTGCTCGCCCTCGCCAATACGGATCAACCAGGCGTCGTATTCCGCCCCTGAGTGACCGAGGGCCAGCAGTTCCTCCAGCAGGATGGTGACCTTCTGGCCATTGGGCGTGGCCAGGGAATACAGCTGCAACGGGTGACGTCCGACCGGCAGTTCCTGGTCGTGGGTAGCACCGGCGATCGGTCGGTTGATACTGGCGAACTTGCCGCCATTCTCGCGGCTCCAGGTCCAGACCTTGGGTGGCAGGTATTCTGATGAGTGGGTCATGCTCGATAGATTCCTTTGACATCCGGCCATTAAAGAGGCATATGCCACGATATAGATTTTAGAGGCATACGCAAGTATATTTATTGCAAGACATGTCGACTCCGCCCCATGACCTGAAAACCCTTGTTCTCAGGGCTGTCACAGGCATAATTACTGGCTCGCCCCTTGCATTTGAGAGTGATCAGCCCTTGAAATGTGCGCCACCCAGTCCCGACGACTGCCAAGCCAGCAGTTGTGCCAACGGAGCCGTACGCCGTGCCTCCCGGCGCCTGGGACAAATCTATGACGAAGCGTTCGCACCTTGCGGCCTGAAGGCTACCCAGTACTCCCTGCTGTCGCATATCGCCCGCGCCGAGCAACCGAAAATGCGTGATCTGGCGCTGTGCCTGGTAATGGATCTTTCCGCCCTCGGCCATACCCTCAAGCCGCTGGTCCGCGACGGACTGGTGCTGGTGCAGGTGGACGAGCTCGACCGGCGCAGCCGGCGCGTGCTGCTGACCGAAGACGGCCGACGCAAATATGAAGAAGCCCGGCTGATCTCGCAACGGATGTCGTGTCGTTTCGAGCAGGCGTTCGGCGAGGAGGAAACCGTGCAACTGCGCAAGACCCTGGACTTTATCGCCTCGGATGATTTCGCCCGGTTACTGCTCGGCAGCGATTGATCCCCCGGATCAGCGCTCACCCGCCCTCGCGAGCCCGCTGGCTCTTGCTCCTGCGCGAATATAGACACTCCTGGGCAATGGTCGCGCGCAGCCGCGCCGCCTCCTGCTCAAGGTGCTCACACATGAAATCCACGAACACGCGAATCTTGCGCGACAGCTGACGGCTCGAAGGCCAGACGATGCTCATGCTGTCCGGCGGGATCAGATAGCCATGCAGCAGGCAGCGCAGCGAGCCATCGGCCAGCGCTTCGCGGGCGAGAAAATCCGGGATGACGCCCAGGCCAAACCCCTTGAGCAGCGCCGCAAGCACCATTTCCATATTGTTGCTGATCATCACCGTGCGGGTCCGAGGCTCCCGCGCGCCCTCCTCGCGCATTAACGGAAAGTCCAGCAGCTTGCCATTCTTGAAGTAGCGAAACCGCACCGCCAGGTGACCGTCCAGCTCAGCCGGGGCCTGCGGCGTGCCCTGCCGTTCCAGGTAGGCCGGCGCGGCACAGAGTACCGGTTGCACGCCCGGCAAGGGTCGGCTCATCAGGCGCGAGTCCGGCAGGTCGCCGCTGCGAATGACGATATCCATCCCCTCCTCGATCACATCCACCAGTTTGTCGCTGAAGTCGAGATCCAGTTCGATATCCGGATACTGCGCCATGAACGCCGTCAGGACCGACTGGAATAGCTGGTAGCTGGCCGCCGGCATGCTGATCCGCAAGCGCCCACGGGGGATTTCCGTGGACTGCGACAAGGTTGCCTGGGCGTCATCGAGGTCATCGAGGATGCGCCGGCAACGCTCCTGGAACACCCGGCCCTCGTCGGTCAGGCTGAGACTGCGGGTCGACCGTTGAAACAGCCGCACGCCCAACTGCTGTTCGAGCCGGGTCACCCCCTTGCCGACGGCCGAAGCCGACAACCCCAGCACCCTGCCCGCCGCCACGAAACTGCCCAGCTCGGCCGTGCGGATAAAGGCCATCAAGCCACTCAGTCGATCCACCTGCCCCTCCTATTCGATCCTTTTATTCCGATATGGGCGGAATATTTACCGCTTTTTGCCAGATTACTCGCTCCTTAAAATCCTTGCATGTTCTGACGGCCCGGGCAAACCAGCGAATCGCGGCCATCTGCCAACTCACCCAGGGCGCCTATACCCGCCCGCTACAAGGATCGCTCGACATGTCCATTCCACTCTTGCTGCAACAGCGGCTGATTCTGCTGGCCGTATGTCTCACGGCCATCACCATGCCCTTCAACTTCACCGCGGCAGCCGTTGCCCTGCCGGCCATTGGCCGGACCTTCGGCGGCTCGCCGATGGAATTGAACTGGGTCACCAACGCCTTCATGCTGACCTTCGGTAGCTGCCTGATGCTGGCCGGTGCACTGGCTGACAACTATGGTCGCAAGAAAGTCTTCATCAGCGGCGTCAGTGCTTTTGCCCTGCTCGCCGCAGCGCTGCCCTTCGCTCACAGCCTGGCGCTGTTCGACGTCCTGCGCGCGACCCAAGGGCTGGCCGCCGCGGCGGCCTTCTCCGGCGGCATGGCCGCCCTGGCGCAAGTCTTCGACGGCCCCGGACGCATCCGCGCCTTCAGTTTCGTCGGCACCAGTTTCGGTATCGGCCTGGCGTTCGGCCCCGTGGTCGCCGGCGCGATGATCGAGATGTTTGGCTGGCAGGTGATCTTCCTGTTGATCACCGTGCTGGCGGCCATCTCGCTGCTACTGGCCACGCGCTACATGCATGAGTCACGCAACCCCGAGGCGGCCGGCATCGACTGGCCTGGCGCGATCACTTTCACCTGGGCGCTGGGGATCTTCACCTATGCCATCCTCAAGGCACCGCAAAGCGGTTGGGCCGATCCGCTGGTGCTCGGGTTGTTCGCCGTCGCGCTGCTGTCCTTCGTCGCGTTCGTCGCGATCGAGCAGCGTGTCGCCCAGCCCATGCTCGACCTGACGCTGTTCCGCTTCCCGCGCTTCGTCGGCGTGCAACTGCTGGCGGCCGCACCGGCCTATTCCTTCGTGGTGCTGCTGATCATGCTGCCGATCCGTTTCGTCGGGATCGAAGGCATGAGCGAGGTCGCGGCCGGCTGGTTGCTGGTCGCTTTATCGGCGCCGCTGCTGGTACTGCCGATTGTCGCCGGCTACCTGACCCGCTGGTTGTCGCCCTCCACCTTGTGCGGCAGTGGCTTGCTGGTGTGTGCCGCCGGGCTGTTCTGGTTGAGCCATGTGCCGGTGGGCAGCAGTGCAACCGCGCTGGCCTGGCCGATGTTCGTGATCGGTGTCGGCATCAGCCTGCCCTGGGGCCTGATGGATGGCATGGCGGTCAGCGTGGTGCCCAAGGAGCGCGCCGGCATGGCCACCGGTATCTTCAGCACCACCCGGGTGGCCGGTGAAGGCGTCGCCATCGCCGTCGTCACGGCGCTGCTGTCGGCATTCACCGCCGGCCATCTCGGCGGCGCGGCGACGCCGGACATCGTCGGCGCCGCGCAGCATCTGGCCACTGGCGACCTGGCCGGCGCGGCACAATGGCTCCCCGCCGCCGGACGTGCCGCGCTGGCCGAGGGCTACAGCGCCGCGTTCAGCAGCTTGCTACGGGTACTGACCGTCATCACCGTGCTGACGGCTGCCGTGGTGTTTCTGTTTCTCGATCGCGGCTCGGTTGAGAATGAAGCGCCGGTACTCGATCAACCGGCCTGAGCCAGCAACGACGCTCAAGCGTGTCCGAGACCTCGCAGGTAGGCGCAAAACATATCGGCCATGGCCTCCGCGTAGGTTTCGATCTGCGCGGGGGTTCGTGGACTTTCCGAAAACTGCTTGCCCACCGAACTGAGCGTCACTTTGATCAGATCGCCGGCCACGGCACGGATCGCGTCGCTGGCATCGGGCAGTACTTCGCGCATAAACACCTCGACAATCTGCTCGCCCGCCGCCCTCACCTCGCGCGCCTCGGGTGCGTCGCGATAAAACGGCGCGGCGTCATCGAGTGCCACACGGAGCTCGGCCTCATCGCACTCGGAGCGGATAAAGGCCTGTACGAGCAGACGCAGCCGTTGCAGGGGCGGGTTGCGCGCGTCTTGCAGAATGCCGCGCAGCATCTCAGTGGTCTCACGCCACTCATCGCTCTGCAGACGGAAGAGGATCGCCGCCTTGTTCGGGAAATACTGATACACCGATCCGACACTGACCCCGGCCCGCTCAGCGACCCGTGTCGTGGTAAAGCGGCGCATGCCCTCCCTTGCCAAAACCTGAACAGCCGCCTGCAGAATCGATTCGACAAGGTCATTGGAGCGGGCCTGCTTGGGCTGTTTGCGTGAGGCAATCCGCGTACTTGGGCGATCGGTCATGGGGCTGGCTCGCAATGCGAATAGAAAACATGAAGGTTTATTCGCATTATAAACCCTCATTGAACTCACCGGGAAAACCCCATGACAACCTTGACCCAAGCCCCCCTCGCGCCCCTGCTGGACCGCCTGTTCGCCGAAGCCGATGCAACGTGGCCGACCCTCGCCGCTGCCGCCGGCAATATCTCGGAAGAGGAGCGCGTGCGCCTGATGCGCAGCAAGACCGACTACCTCGACTTCTATACACGCCTGAAGGACTTTCCACTGGCGGTCTCGCGGGAGACCGGGACACTCCTGTATATGCTGGCGCGCAGCTGCACGGCACGGACGATTGTCGAGTTCGGCACCTCGTTCGGCCTCTCCACCCTGCACCTGGCCGCCGCCCTGCGCGACAATGGCGGCGGGCGCTTGATCAGCAGCGAATTCGAACCGTCCAAGGTGCTACGCGCACGGGCCAACCTGATAGCCGGCGAGCTGTTCGACCTGGTGGAGATTCGTCAGGGAGACGCCCTGCAGACCCTGGCGGTCGACCTCCCGGACTGCATCGACCTGGTCCTTCTCGACGGTGCCAAGGCGCTCTATCCCGAAATCCTCGGCCTGCTGCTGAGTCGCCTGCGGCCGGGTGCGCTGATCGTTGCCGACAACGCCGACCATAGCCCCGACTACCTGGCACGCGTGCGCAATCCCGCCGAGGGTTTCCTCTCCACGCCCTTCGCCGAGGACGTCGAACTGTCCATCTGGCTGGGCTGAAACCCATCGGGGGGCGCGCACGAATAGTCGGGCACGCCCCCTGTCTTGGGATCGTCATCCGCTTGAACGATTCAGTGGCTATGCTGGTCAAGTTCTTTCCTGTCCCATGCAACCCAAGGTGACGATGCCATGACCAAGACTTATAGCTACGCGGCCCAAAATCCCAAGGACTCACTCAAACCTTTCACCTTCGAACGACGCGCTCCCGGCACCGACGATGTGCAGATCGAGATCCTCTACTGCGGCGTCTGCCATTCCGACCTGCACACCGTGCGCAACGAATGGCATAACACCCTGTACCCCTCGGTACCGGGACATGAGATCGTCGGCCGGGTCACCGCGGTCGGCGCCAATGTCAGCAAATTCAAGGTCGGCGACCTGGCCGGCGTCGGTTGCATGGTCGACAGCTGCCAGCATTGTGCGTCCTGCGCCGAAGGTGAAGAGCAATACTGCGAGAACGGTTTCACCGGCACCTATAACGGCCCGGTGTTTGGCGGTGAAAATACCTTCGGCGGCTATTCGGACAATATCGTCGTCAAGGAAAAGTTCGTCCTGCGCATCTCCCACGGCGAGGCCAACCTGGCGGCGGTCGCGCCGCTGCTGTGTGCCGGCATCACCACCTATTCGCCACTGCAACATTGGCAAGTCGGCCCCGGAAAAAAGGTCGGCGTGGTCGGTCTCGGCGGCCTGGGGCACATGGCGGTGAAAATCGCCCATGCCATGGGCGCGCATGTGGTGCTGTTCACCACCTCGCCGAACAAACGCGAAGATGGCCTGCGCCTGGGCGCCAATGAGGTCGTGGTGTCGAGGAACGCGGATGAAATGGCCAAGTTCGCCAACAGCCTGGATTTTATCCTCAACACCGTGGCCGCCCCCCACGACCTGGACGCCTTCCTTGCACTGCTCAAGCGCGACGGCACCATGACCCTGGTCGGCGCCCCGGACAGCCCGCACCCTTCGCCGTCGGTGTTCAACCTGATCTTCAAGCGCCGCAGCCTGGCCGGTTCGCTGATCGGCGGCATCCAGGAAACCCAGGACATGCTGGACTTCTGCGCCAGGCACGGACTGGTCTCGGATATCGAGATGATCGATATCCAGGACATCAACGAAGCCTATGGCCGCATGCTCAAGGGCGACGTCAAATATCGCTTCGTGATTGATATGAACAGCCTGAAGAAAGAAGCCAACGCGGCCTGACCGCCCCCTTCCACCCAACCCCGTGGCATCGCGCCTGGCGCGCGCTCGTCACGGGCTTCGCAAGCCGACTATCCACTCCGGAACCGGGTGAGGTACTGTAGGACCAAGACACCTGAGCCACGGGCGGCTGCAAGCGCGAACGCGAATGCCGATGGCTAAGCAATACAGGGCTGAGCCGCCAGGCCAAACCCTACATCCAAGATGAGATCAGAATGCTCAAGAAAGCTGTTTTTTGCCTGTCCCTCCTGGCCACGGCAAGTTCCGCCTACTCCAATGATGCCATTGCCTACAAAGACGAGTTCGAAAACCAATACGTCCAATGTATTAAAGACAAACTGGCGGAGGGTTGCTGGGACAAAGTCTTTTCCGGACACTTCGACCCGTGGCAAACCAAAGAAAAAGATCTGATTTCCAAAAGCCAAACCGCACTGTCCGCCTGGATCGGGAAACATGACATATACAAAGTACACTTGGGCCCCAAAGAAACAAAAGGCGAAATCTTTGAAAACCGGGCTTATCTGATCGAACGTGATGACGGGCAACTGGTCGGCATCCGTATAGGTTTCAGGCAAGTCAAAGGCCAGTGGTATGTCTCCGAACTGATGGGCAGCCCCGACGAGGCCTTTATCAGATCCATCATCAATATGCCCAAGTTGAAGTAAGGCGAGAATAACAGGACCGCGCATGACGTTGAGTTGCGTAAAGATGCATGCCCACGGCGACGACTTCGTCATTGTCGACCTGCGCGGCAAGATCGATCCGATCACGAGTGAGGTGGCCCGGCGCCTGGGTGATCGGAATCGCGGTATCGGCTTCAATCAGTTGGCCGTGGTGCTGGACTGTGAGGATGCGGCGGCACGCTTGCTGTTCTGGAACCCGGATGGTTCCAGGCTCGATACCTGTGGCAGCGCGACTCGTGGCGTTGCGGACATGTTGATGCGTGAAGCCAATAGCGCTTCAGTGCGGCTCAGAACCCCACGCGGCTTGCTGACCTGCGTACGCGAGGCTGGTCAGCGGGTGTCGGTGGATATGGGCAAGCCCCTGCTCGATTGGCGGGAGATCCCGCTCGCAGAGGAAGCGGACACGAATCGATTGCCACTGCCCGCGAGCCCCACGGCTTGCAGCATGGGCAATCCGCATTGCACCTTCTTTGTCGAGGATCTCGCAACGGTCGATGTGGCGGCTATTGGCCCCACGGTCGAAACCGATCCGCTTTTCCCCAAAAAAACCAATGTGCATTTCGTCCAGGTCATCGACCGCGGCCATATCCGCTTGCGAATCTGGGAACGTGGCGGCGGTATCGCGCTGGGTTCGGGTTCTTGCTGTTGCGGGGCGGTCGTTGGCGGGATTCGTCGTGGCCTCCTGGACGATACTGTCGAAGTGCAATGCGACGGTGGAACGGTGCAGGTGAAATGGGATGGCGTCGGCGGCGTTATCCTGACCGGCTCGGTTGAACCGATCTGGTCCGGAACCATTGCCAGCCACTTTCTGCGGGCCTAGCCTGTTCTGCGCCTACGTCCTCAGGGCGATAAAAAAGACTTCGCTCGCGCCTGGAAATGCTCGGACTCATCAGTCACTTAAATCGCCCGTCATCACCAATGCGCATTATCTGAAAAACAGGCCGATTCTCGTCGGATTGCCCTACAAAGCGCTCTATCTCAAGCGATACAGGCTATGGCAACAGAACTGAAACATTGGTAATTTGCGCCGCACGCGATTACCCCAGAGTTCTAATAATGAAAAAAGCCATACTCAAGACCACACTCAGCCTTGCCGTCAGCCTCGCCTCCACCCAGCTTTTCGCAAGCGGTCTCACCATCAACGAACAGAGCATCAGCGGGATGGGTACCGGCTATGCCGGTCGCTCCTCTTCTGTCGAGGATGCCAGCACCATCTACGGCAACCCTGCCGGCATGTCCCTGCTCAAGCGCGACCAGGTGACCGCCGGTGTCGCGGCGCTTGATGCCAAGACCGATATCAAGCACGTCAGCGGCGGTCGATCAGGCGGCAGCAACGATGGCGATATGGTGCCGTTCACCTCCGTACCCAATGCTTTCTTCGTCAAACAGCTGGGTAACGGCTGGGCCGTGGGCCTGGGAGCCTATGCGCCTTTCGGCCTGATCACCGATTATGAAAGCGGTTTTGCCGGCAGCAATTACGGTCAGAAGAGTGAAGTCAAGGTTGTCACCCTGCAACCGACGGTCAGCTACGCCATCAACGACGTGGTTTCCATCGGCTTCGGTCCGACCTTCAACCGTATCAGCGGCGAGCTGAGCTCCACGCTGCCCATCGGTAACGGCTTTGTCGACGTCAAGGGCGACGACACGGCGGTGGGCTACAACATCGGTGTGATTGTCCAACCGACTGACACCACCCGCCTCGGCCTGACCTACCATTCCAAGGTCAGCTACTCGCTGGACGGCCACACCAGCTCTACCGGCCTCACAGGTTTCAATATTCCCAACGCTCGCTACAAGACCTCCCTGGATATCACCACGCCAGAGAACGTGGACCTCTCGATCACCCAGAAACTGGATGATCAGTGGACTGTTTATGGCGGTGCCACCTGGACCCGCTGGAGCCGCCTGCAAAACATCACCATCAACAACCAGGGCGTGACCGGCCCCCTCGCCAGCCAGCTCACCAGCATCACCGAACCCCAGAACTGGCACGATACCTGGGCCTCGGCCATCGGCGTGGCCTACCAGGTCAACAAACAATGGGTCCTGCGCAGTGGCTTGTCGGTCGACCAGGCACCGACCAACAACACCGATCGTTCCGTGCGAATCCCGACAGGTGATCGCCGGATCATCAGCGTCGGTGCCGGCTACAGCCCCACCGACGACCTGACCATCGACCTCGCCATCTCCTACCTCAAGGAAGAAGACGTCAACGTCAACCTGAACAACCCGCAAAAAGGCTCCTACAGCGCGCAGTACGAAAACAGCGCGTGGGGCTATGGCCTGGGCTTTACCTACAAGTTCTGATTCACGACGAACCTGAAACGCTCGTCACCGGCGAGAAAACCCGCATCAGCTGATGCGGGTCAACGAGATCCCCTCCAACCTCAATCAGCGCGAACAGTACTCAACGTACTCGTCGCGCCGCCCAGCGCCTTCAGCAGCAGCGGGTCATGCCCATAGATATCCGGCGCATACAGCAAGGCTCCACTGCTATCGACCTGCACTGTCCAGTAACCGAGCAGGATCGGCACCGGCACCGCAAGCCGGTATTCGTGGGTGGTGCCGCTGGCCAGCAATTCGTCGGTCCGCGTACGTTCCGCCGCGGTCAGCAACAGGTCGCGCAGGTGCAGCGGTTGCTCGACCCGCACGCAGCCCGAGCTGAAGGCCCGCGGGCCCTTGGCAAACAACGGCTGGCTGGGGGTGTCGTGCAGGTACACGGAAAAGGGATTGGGGAAACGCAGGACGATCTTGCCCAGCGGATTCCGCGGACCGGCATCCTGGCGCAGCATGATATTGCCAGGCCGCTCCCAGTCGATGGCCTCCGCCGCCAGCGGATGGCCTTCGCTATCCAGTATCTGCAGGTTCTGTTGGCTCAGGTAGGTCGGATTCTGACGGATAGCCGGCAGCTTGTCCTCACGCATGATGGTCGGCGGCACGGTCCAGGTCGGGTTCAGGGTCAGCCGGGTGACCCGCGACTTCAACAACGGCGTCTGTCGATCGGCACGTCCCACCTGCAGGCGCGTCTGCCACACCGGTGCGCCGTCATGGTAGACACTCAGCTGGGCCGCCGCGACATTGACCAGCACCCCCTCCGGCGCCAGGTCCGGGGCCAGCCAGCGAAAACGTTCGAGGTTGATGCGCAACTGCTCGCGCCGTAGCGCCGGGCTGATATTCAGTTCGGTCAGGGTGCCCGGACCGATCACCCCATCAGCCTGCAGCGAATGGCTGCGCTGGAAGTGCTCGACCGCGTGGCTCAGTTCCTCGCCGTAGGTCTTTTCCGGCCCGGCGGGCGGACTCTCCAGATAGCCCTCGGCGAGCAATCGCTGGGCCAATGCCGGCACCCGCGCGTCCTCCATGCCTGGGCGCAGCAAGGGCCCGCCGCCGATCGCCGGCCAATGCGCCAATGGCTCCTGGCGCCGCGCCGCGTAAGCGCGACGCAGGCTGCGGTACAACTCGACATTCGGTCGCGCCTGATCGAACGCCAGGGCCATATCCTGCAACCCTGTCGCCGCCAAGGTCAGTAACTCGGTGTCCACGTCCCGCGTCGGCGGCTGTGCCTGCCAGAGCGGTTCGAAGCGGGCCTGCTGCAAGCGTCCGGAGTGCAGGTCCTGCAAGGCTTGCAAATACTGCCGGCTGATCTCGATATCGCTACACAAGGTGTTGCCACCCGCCGTGTCCTGCGGCAACGGGTAACGCGCCGGATCCAGGCCATCATCGGCCAACAACCGCAGTTGGGCCTGCAACGCCGCCAGACGACCGCGGGCGGACCACACGAGCGCCTCTTTCTGCTGCTGGTAAAACACCTGCAAGCGCAGCTGGGTCGGCGCGTCCAGTTGTCCCGCCAGGCCCGGGCAGGTGGTCGACAACTGCGCCATAATCGATGGCAAGGGGCTGGGCGGATTGCTGAGCAGATCCTCGGCCGTCGCGACCAGTGGTGCCATAAGCAGGCACATGCTCAAGTAACATGCGTGTTTTTTGAACAACGGCTTGACTCCAATCCACGATCGTCGCATTGATGGTCTACAGCTGCGGCAGAGGCGAAAACCTTCAGGCAGCCTGCGACCACGCTGCCCAAGGACCGACGGGATGCGCGAGCCTGTACTGACGGCCGAGGCACTCTCTACATGCTGACTTCTTGCTATCGACTCTGCCTGATCATTTTGACCCTGGCCGCGCCATGCAGTTCTACCCTGGCCGCCAGCGGCCCTGAACCGACACTGTACCGAAGACTCGCGCACGCGGCGCCGGAACTCAACCCCCGGGTACTGAAAAACGCCCTGAGCGCCATGCAATGCGCGATCAACAGTGGCCTCGAACAAGCCGAGCGTCTGGCGGTGATCGACTACTCGCAACCCTCGACAACGCGGCGCCTGTGGATCTTCGACCTGCGCAAGAAGACCCTGGTGCTGCGCGACCTGGTGGCCCACGGGCAGAACTCCGGGGAAAACTTCGCCACCCAGTTCTCCAATCAGATCGGCAGTTATCAATCCAGCCTGGGCCTGTTCCGCACCCAGGAAAGCTATGAGGGCACCCATGGCTATTCGCTGCGCATGGACGGCCTGGAGCCGGGCTTCAACGACCGCGCCCGCGACCGCGACATCGTGATTCACGCAGCCGACTACGTCAGCCCGCTGTGGAGCAAGCGCGAGGGCCGTCTCGGCCGCAGCCAGGGCTGCCCCGCCGTACGCCCGCAAGTCGCGCGGCAGGTGGTCGACAAGCTCAAGGACGGCCAGTTCATGTTTGTCTGGTACCCCGACCGGCACTGGCTGAAGTCTTCGACCTACCTCAACTGCAAACCCCAGCAGATGGCCAGCGCCAGCGCCGCCGATGGCGGTTGACCCCACCGGCGGATAGGTTTGCGCGGCCGCGCACAGACGGTTTCGGACAAAATGCGCATGGCATGCCTGGGGCATCGGCGGTGGTGCGTGATGAAGTATCACCTCAGCGCAACGAGTATTGCGCCATCAGTTTGTCCAGAAACCCAAAGAGCTTCTGGTTCATTTGCGCATAGTCATTCGCGCGAAGAGCAGCCGGCTGCTGGACGAAACGGCAGCCAATCGATGTCGCCAATTCGCTCTCGGACGCGCCGATAAGCCGCTCCACGACGTCCAAGGTGAATTCCATATGGCATTGGAAGCCATACACCAGCGGGCCGTATTCGATGATCTGCCGAGGACAACCTTCGCTAAAGGCCAGGATCTTGGCGTTCTCGGTGAGGCCGGGCATGTCGTTGTGCCAATGTCCGACGCCGAGGAGATCGCCGAAATGAGCGATCTTGTCGTTGCCCTTTCCCACCGCGGTGAGGCTGATCGGGTACTTGCCGATCTCCTTCTCGGGGCTGTGCGCGAACCTCGCCCCCAGCGCCTCGCCGAGCAACTGGGCACCGAGGCAGACACCCACCACGGCCTTTTGCGCCGCGACAGCCTTGGCGATCAACTGACATTCGGCGGCGGCGTCGAAGTACGGACACTCTTGCACGGTGGTGGCCGGTGACTGGGGACCGCCCAGCACCACCAGCAGATCGATGTTATCCACGTCAGGGAAAGCATGGCGCTCATAAACACGCGAATAGCTGGCCTCGTAGCCGCGCTCTTCGACCCAGGTTTCATAGGCCCCCGGTGACTCGAAGGCTTCGTGAACGACGAAATGAACTTTCATTGGCATTCCTCTGCTGATAATCCCGGTCAGGCCCTGACGATGGGGCCGGCAGCGGTAACTGACAATAGAACAACACCCTGGCCGGCTCCAGGTCAGCGGCAATCGGAATGCGCCTTTAGTCCCTGGGTTCCACTTTTGCCTTGGTCGACAGTTTTTGCGCCCGGTACTGCTTCACCTCGCCCAACCTCAGCTCTTCGGGCAAATGGGCCTGATGTTTGTTCTGTCCGACCCGTTGGGCGTTATAGATACCGGCGTGACCGGACACCAGGTAGCTGGCGATACAGGCGATGGCGGCAAACGGCGCGATCTGCGGACCAAACAGTTCCATGGCCATGATGATGGTTGCCAACGGGGTGTTGGCCGCACCAGCAAAGACGGCGACAAAACCGATACCCGCCAACATGGCGAAGGGCAGGTGCAACAACGGCGCGAGAGCATTGCCCAAGGTCGCGCCGATGTAGAACAACGGGGTGACCTCGCCGCCCTTGAAGCCCGTGCCCAACGACAGCACGGTGAAGAGCAGTTTGCCGAGCCAGTCCCAAGGTGCCATGGGCACCTGAAATGACTGCACGATACTGGGAATGCCGAGCCCGATGTACTGATGAGCATCCAATACCCAGACGGCGATGGCGATCAGCGTGCCACCGACCAGGGGGCGCAGGGGCGGATAGGCGATCAGCTTCTTCACCCAGGCGCCCAGTCGATGAGTCGCGGTGGCAAACAGCAGGCCGGCCAGGCCGAACAGGATACCGGCCGCGACGACCGCCATCATGCTCCAGAATTGCACGGGCGCCACCTCGCCAATGGCGTAATGCACATGCACTACACCCCAAGCCAGGCCCACCTGATCGGCGACGATGGCGGCGACCATGCAGGGCAATAGTGCGTCATAACGCATGCGCCCGATGGCCAGCACCTCCAGGCCGAAAATCGCTCCCGCCAGAGGTGTGCCGAATACCGAGGCAAAACCGGCGCTGATACCGGCCATCAGCATGATGCGCCGATCTTCCCGGCGCAGTCGCAGCAGGCGCGTCAATTGGTCGGCCAGTGCACCGCCCATTTGCACGGCGGTCCCTTCACGGCCCACGGAGGCGCCGAACATATGGGACACCAGGGTGCCGCCCAGCACCAGCGGCACCATGCGCAACGGCACGGTTTTCCGGGGATCGTGAATCTCGTCAATGATCAGATTGTTGCCGGCATCGACCGGTTTTCCCAACCAGTGATAAATCAGCCCGACGGCAAAACCCGCCAGCGGCAGCAGCCAGATGGCCCAGCCATGGGCCTCACGCCACTGGGTCACATGGTCCAGGGAAAACAGGAAAAAAGCCGAGGCCGTGCCCGCCGGTACAGCGACGGCACTGGCTAACAACAACCATTTGGCGATGTAGGGCAGCAGTTGGAGTTGTTCGAGTTGAGAAAGTCTGCGCATGGGGGTCAGCCGTAGCATGTCAATGGGGACTGACCAAAGAGGCATTCTGGGCGCGAGCACCTACAGACCTGTTTGATCAGGTTTCTGCAGGCATCATCAGCTGCAAGAGAAGCAGCGGTTGATACGGAGGAATGCCATCTCCGGCCGGCGATCATAGCCAGCGCCGGAAAAATTGTAAATTGTTGTTGCGTGACGCCCCTGTCCCTGGCGCCCACGTCATCAATTGCCCGCCCGCGGTTGCGGCTGGTGCGATAGCGGCCTATGTTCCAAACGATACCTTTTATCTGCAACCCGCTCCCCCAGCCCGCTGTCCATCCAATACGGACTTCCCGCGTAACGAGGTGACGACATGCCGAACAACTCCCGCCCCGCCGTACTCGAACTGATCGGCAATACGCCGCTGGTGCGCGTCAGCCGCTTCGATACCGGTCCGTGCACGTTGTTCCTCAAGCTTGAATCACAGAACCCTGGCGGCTCGATCAAGGACCGTATCGGCCTGGCGATGATCGATACGGCCGAGCGCGACGGGCGCCTGCGCCCCGGCGCGACCATCGTCGAAGCCACCGCCGGCAACACCGGCCTGGGCCTGGCACTGGTGGGCCGGGCCAAGGGTTACCGGGTGGTGCTGGTGGTCCCCGACAAGATGTCCACCGAAAAGGTCCTGCACCTCAAGGCCATGGGCGCCGAGGTGCACATCACCCGTTCCGATGTCGGCAAAGGCCATCCCGAGTATTACCAGGATGTCGCCGCGCGGCTGGCCAGGGAAATTCCCGACGCGTTCTTCGCCGATCAATTCAACAACCCGGCCAACCCGCTGGCCCATGAAACCAGTACAGCGCCGGAGATCTGGGCACAAACCCAACACGATGTCGACGCTATCGTCGTCGGCGTCGGTTCGGCCGGCACCTTGACCGGACTGACCCGTTTCTTCCAACGCGTACAGCCGGACCTGGACATGGTCCTGGCCGACCCCGTCGGCTCGGTGATGGCCGAATACAGCCGCAGCGGCACCATCGGCAGCGCCGGCTCCTGGGCCGTGGAAGGTATCGGCGAAGACTTCATTCCTTCGATCGCCGACCTGTCCAGCGTGCGCCACGCCTACTCGATCAGCGACGAAGAAAGCTTCGATCACGCCCGCCAGCTGCTGCGCGCCGAAGGCATTCTCGGCGGCTCCTCGACCGGCACCCTGCTGGCCGCGGCACTGCGCTATTGCCGCGAGCAAACCGAGCCCAAGCGCGTCGTCACCTTCGTCTGCGACACCGGCACCCGTTACCTGTCCAAGGTCTACAACGACCAGTGGATGAACGACCAGGGGTTGCTGAAATACAAGCACTACGGCGACCTGCGCGACCTGATCGCGCGGCGCTTCGAGGATGGCCGGGTGATCAGCGTCGGGCCGGACGACACCCTGCTCACCGCCTTCCAGCGCATGCGCCTGGCGGACGTCTCGCAACTGCCGGTGCTGGTGGACGGCCAACGACTGGTGGGGGTGATCGACGAATCGGATATCCTGCTGGGCATGCATGACGACGCGACGCACTTTCGCCTGAGCGTGGCCAGTGTCATGACCGACCAACTGCAAACCCTGGCCCCCACCGCCAGCCTGGCGGAACTGCAGGCCGAGCTGGCTCGCGGGCTGGTGGCAATCATCGCCGACGCCGCGGGCTTTCATGGCCTGATCACCCGCGTCGACCTGCTCAATCACCTACGGAGATCCCTTGCATGAGTCAGCACGACCAGTCCGCCGCCGCCCACGCCTTCGCCACCCGTGTCATTCATGCCGGGCAGGCGCCGGACCCGACCACCGGGGCGCTGATGCCGCCGATCTACGCCAACTCCACCTATCTGCAAGAAAGCCCTGGCGTGCACAAGGGCTTCGACTACGGCCGCTCGCACAACCCGACGCGCTTTGCCCTGGAGCGCTGCGTGGCGGATCTGGAGGGCGGCACCCAGGCCTTCGCCTTCGCCTCCGGGCTGGCGGCGATCTCCACCGTGCTCGAACTGCTTGATGCCGGCGCCCATGTGGTCTCCGGCAATGACTTGTACGGCGGCACCTTCCGCCTGTTCGACAAGGTGCGCCAACGCAGTGCCGGGCATCGCTTCAGCTACGTCGACCTGACCGACCTCGGCGCCTTCGAAGCGGCCCTGCAGGACAATACGCGGATGGTCTGGGTCGAGACGCCGAGCAACCCCCTGCTGAGCCTCACGGACCTCGCCGCCATCGCCCGTATCTGTCGTGACCGCGACATCCTCTGCGTCGCCGACAACACCTTCGCCAGTCCCTGGATCCAGCGTCCGCTGGAGCTGGGCTTCGATATCGTGGTGCACTCGACGACCAAATACCTCAACGGCCACTCCGATGTGATCGGCGGCATCGCGGTGGTCGGGCAAAACGCCGAACTCGCCGGACGCCTGGGCTTTCTGCAAAACTCGGTGGGGGCCATTGCCGGGCCCTTTGACGCCTTCCTCACCTTGCGTGGCGTGAAGACCCTGTCGCTGCGCATGGAGCGCCATTGCAGCAACGCCCTGGACCTGGCGACCTGGCTCGAACGTCAGCCACAGGTGGCACGGGTCTACTATCCGGGCCTGCCGTCACACCCGCAGCACGAACTGGCGCGGCGGCAGATGCGCGGCTTCGGCGGGATGATTTCCGTGGACCTGAAAAGCGACCTGGCCGGTGCCAAGCGCTTCCTGGAAAGCGTGCAGATCTTCGCCCTGGCCGAGAGCCTGGGCGGCGTCGAAAGCCTGATCGAGCACCCGGCGATCATGACCCACGCCAGCATCCCCGCGGACACCCGCGCGCAACTCGGTATCGGCGATGGGCTGGTGCGTTTGTCGGTGGGTGTCGAGGACGTCGAGGACCTGCGGGCGGATCTGGCGCAGGCCTTGGCGCGGATCTGAGCCATGGGATACAGGCCGCCGCCAACGAAATTTGGTGGCCTGCCTCCTTTCTTTTAAGATGCATTGTCCATCGGCTTGATTGAGCTACCCAAGCTCCCCTATGACACCAACACTCCCCCCCGCCCCCTCCGCAGTCGGCGATAACCACATGATCGAAGTAACCGAAGTTTCCATTGCCCAGCTGCGCGCTGCGCTCGAATCCGGCCAGACCACGGCGGTTGAACTGGTTCAGGCCTACCTCGCCAGGATCGACGCCTACGACGGCACCGATACGCCTACCGCCCTCAACGCGGTGGTGGTCCGCAACCCCGAGGCCCTCAACGAAGCCCGGGCGTCCGATGCCCGCCGGGCCAAGGGCGAGACACTGGGACCACTCGACGGTATTCCCTATACCGCCAAGGACAGTTATCTGGTCAAGGGGCTTACCGCCGCCTCCGGTAGTCCGGCCTTCGCCAAGCTGGTCGCCCAGCGCGATGCGTTCACCATCGAACGGCTACGCGCAGGTGGCGCGATCTGCCTGGGCAAGACCAATATGCCGCCCATGGCCAACGGCGGCATGCAGCGCGGGGTCTACGGTCGGGCGGAGAGCCCGTACAACGCCGACTACCTCACCGCGCCTTTCGCCTCGGGCTCATCGAATGGCGCCGGGACGGCGACTGCCGCCAGTTTCGCCGCGTTCGGCCTCGCTGAAGAAACCTGGTCAAGCGGACGCGGCCCGGCTTCGAACAATGGCCTGTGTGCCTATACCCCTTCGCGGGGCGTGATCTCGGTACGCGGCAACTGGCCATTGACCCCGACCATGGACGTCGTCGTGCCCTACGCCAGGACCATGGCCGACCTCCTCGAAGTACTCGACGTGGTAGTGGCGGAGGATCCCGATACCCGCGGTGATCTGTGGCGGATGCAGCCCTGGGTGCCGATTCCGGGCGTGGCCGCGGTGCGTCCCGAATCCTATGGCGCACTGGCCGCCGGTATCGATGCACTCGCCGGCAAACGCTTCGGCGTGCCACGCATGTTCATCAACGCGGATCCTGAAGCCGGCACCAGCGATGCGCCGGGAATCGGTGGCCCGACAGGTCAGCGCATCAACACCCGAGCTTCGGTGATTGCCCTCTGGGAATCCGCGCGCAAGGCGCTCGAAGCGGCGGGTGCCGAGGTGCTCGAGGTCGATTTCCCGCTGGTCTCGAACTGCGAAGGCGATCGTCCGGGTACGCCGACCGTGTTCACCCGCGGCCTGGTGTCCAAGGAGTTCCTGCACCATGAGTTATGGGAACTGTCGGCCTGGGCCTTCGATGATTTCCTGCGGGCCAATGGCGATCCCGCGTTGAACCGCCTGGTGGACGTGGACGGGCCGAAGATTTTCCCCCACGACCCCGGCACCCTGCCCAACCGCGAAGGCGACCTGGCCGCCGGCATGGACGAGTATGTGCGCATGGCCGAGCGCGGGATTACCCCGTGGAACGAGATCAGCACCTTGCCTGACGGACTGCGCGGGCTTGAACAGACCCGTCGTATCGATCTTGAGGAGTGGATGGATCGCCTGGGACTCGATGCGGTGCTCTTCCCGACAGTGGCCGACGTCGCTCCGGCGGATGCCGATGTCAATCCAAAGTCGGCGGATATTGCCTGGAGCAACGGTATCTGGGTCGCCAACGGCAACCTCGCCATCCGCCATCTGGGCGTGCCTACGGTCACGGTACCGATGGGCGTCATGGCGGATATCGGCATGCCGGTCGGCCTGACCTTCGCCGGTCGTGCTTATGACGATTCAACGCTGCTTCACCTGGCTTCGGCGTTCGAGTCGACTGCAAGCAAGCGTTTGATCCCGCCGCGTACCCCAGCGTTGGCATTAGACGAGATCGATACGCTAACGGATATGCGTTGAAAAAAACGCCAGCACGCTTTTTAGTCACTCAAGTTCAATGAGCTGCCACGGGTACCTCGCTCATGGCATAGCGTTTTCGTCGAAATGCGACTTCGCATTTGACGCTCCCACAACCGCCTGCTAAACCCTGCTAGGCGCATCACAACGTCAAGACATGAACTCGGGTATCCGGGCATAAGCCGCTTGTGCGGCCCAAAACTCCGAACGCTTGAGCACGGCAGCAGGACTGCTGCCGTGAGTCGCCTTGTGCTCCAGTTTTCTGCGCGCACCCAGTCAAGGATATGACCTATGGAAAGCGTTGATCGCCTTAGCAGTGCTATGGGGCGCGGTCTGATCCATCAGCCTTGCTCGTCGTTCCTCCGAAACGGCCTTGCCGGATTGGCCCTCTCAGGACTGTTGTTGGCTACCCAACTGGCAGCCGCCCAGACCGGACCTGTGTTCTCCCCGGACTTACCTTCCCCCCTGAGCCCGGTGATTCCGTCGGACGTCGACCCCGCGCTGATCGGCACCCTGACGAAAAATGGCGAGTTCGCCCAGGTGCAACGGGTCTTCGATATCTTTTCCTGGCAACAATTCCTGGCAATCAATTGGCCGACAGGCGAACAAGGTAAGCCTGCGCCACACATTACCGACCTGGCATTCGGCCCACCGGCCTGGACACGCTGGCGCGAGTCGTTCGAGCTGTTCCAGGAAGACGGTCGGCCACCGCCCTCGTTGCTCACCGAAACGCAAGCGGCGCGGCCCCTGCGTCAAGCCGTGACGGTGCGCCATGGCGTGCCCCTGGGGCCGATGGCGGCGACGAGCACCGACCGTAGCAAGCGAATTCTGTCGATCATCAGCGCCACCAAGGCACTGACTGTACTGAATGAGACCCGGCAAGCCTTTACCCATCCGCTTTGGGACCAGCATGGCCGGCAGGCCCATTACGAAATACTGATGAACGATACCGAAACCCAGTACATCGTGCAGAACCAGCTCTACAACCTCGATGGGCAGATCGCCTTCAGCAACACGCATAATGCCTTGAATATGCCCGCCGGATCATTCAATCGTCCCGAGCAACCCGGCGCGATCGAGATCAAGCTCGCCTGGCGTATCCTGGATGAAGCGGCCGGTGATATCCCGCAACGCTATTTCAGCACCACCGCGATGATACTCAACGACGACGGCAAGGGCTGGCACGATGCACAGGTCGGCCTGGTGGGCATGCACATCGCGCACAAGACCGGCACCTCGCCGCAATGGAGCTGGTCAACCTTCGAGCACGTCGACAATCTGCAGGTCAACTCACTCGAGACCGTTCAGGTCAATGGCAAGCCGCAGCACCTGCGAGCCTCCTTCAACAATCCCGACTGCGCAACTTGCCTGGTCAACAGCTATCCGCCGACCAAGGATCCGGCCACGGGCCAGTTGCGCACCCAAGTGACCCGGGTGATCCCCATTCCCCCCGCCACCGAGCAGATCAATCGACAAGTCCAGGCCTTGCTGCGTGACGTGGGTTCGGTCTGGCAATACTACGAGCTGATCAACACCCAATGGCCGACAGACCCCGCCGCGCCGCCGACCACCCCAGGCCCGGGGACCTTGCCAGGGAGCATCGACAACAAGTCCGGCGGCAAGCCGACACCGGTCTATCTGGCCAACTCGATCATGGAGACGTATTTCCAGGAGGGCAACCAGCCCGTAGGACAGGAAGAGGAAGGCGGGCCGGCGGTGACCGACCAGGTCTTCGCCACTGAAAGCTGCATGGGCTGCCACTATTCGGCGGGTATCGCCAGCGCTTACACCCTGGGTGCCAACGGCGTCAAAACGGCGACTTTCAATGGTCCGACCAGCTCTGACTTCAGTTGGATGTTTCAACAGCTGGCGCATTTCCGCACCGACGGCACGGAGGCAAAGCCGAGCCCCTGAGAGGCTTGAGCACGCTACCGGAGGCGCCTGTGAAAAGCCTCCGGGGAGCGCGCGCATCATCCCAGCGCTCAACCCATTCCACGGAGGAACTTCATCATGAGTCGGCCCCTTACTCAAAAAGCCTACCTGAGAGCCAACGGCGCCAGGGACTTTCTGCAAACCGATCCAGCTGGCACCTACCAGTTCGTGACCACCAACGACTTCACCCCCAACCTCGGACAGTGGACGCCATTCGGTAACGTCGGCGCCATCACGCGGGACGGCAACAGCTTTCTGCTGAGCGCACAGAACAACAATGTCAGCCTGCAACTGTCCTTCCTGTCTCCCCGTTGTTTCCGCGTTCGCTTCAACCCTGCGGCGAATGCCGGCTACGACACCGACAATTCATATGCCGTGATCAATCGCGATCTCGGCCCGGTGACGCTCAACATCCTGCAAAACACCCAGGATCTTCTACTGATCGACACCGGCGCCCTGCAACTGCGCATCAATTTGCAACCCTATGCCCTGCAAGTCTTTCGCGACGACGGCAGCGGACCGCAGCTGGTGCATAGCGATACGACGGATGACAATCACTACTACAACCTGGTCTACCTGCCGGGCCATGAAGTCATTGCCAACTTCAAGCAAACACCGGTGAATGCCTACTACTTCGGTTTTGGCGAAAAAGCCGGGGCCCAACTAGCCAAAAACGGCTTCAGCCTGACCCAGTTCAATTTCGATAACTTCGAATACCTGTCCGATACGCTGGCGCAGGGCGAGCAGTCCGGGCCGCTCAACCCCAGCGAGCCGCTTTACTGCTCCGTGCCCTTGTTGATCGAGAACAACCCCTGCCCGCAGGGCGTCAATGCCGGCCCGGCGTACAGCTACGGGCTGTTCTTCGACAACCCGTCGCAGTCCTATTTCAACATTGGCGCCAACGATTACTCCAACATGGACGGCATGTACTATTTCGGCGCCTTGTACGGTGAGCTCGACTATTACTTCATGCTCGGCGACCAGACGTCAGAGGTCGTTGACCAATACACCCAACTGACGGGGCGGCCGACGCTGGCTCCGAAATATGCGCTGGGCTACCACCAAGGCTGCTACGGCTATTACGACCAGGAAAAACTCAGCGCGGCGGCCGACGCCTACCGCAACGCCAGTATCCCGATCGACGGGCTGCACATCGATATCGACTTGCAGAACAACTATCGGACGTTTACCAGCAGTGATATCAAGTTCCCTGAACTGGGCGCGCTGTTTTCCAACCTCAAGGCCAACGGTTTCAAGTGCAGCACCAACATCACAGCCATGATCAGCAACAACCCCCTCGATGAGAACGGCGAGGACGCGCCCTACCCCACGCGGGATGAGGGCGTGGTGCAAGGCTATTTCCTCAGCAACGTCCGCGCCGGCCTGCCAACGGACGGCTCGTTGTTCGTCGGGGAAGAAAACTACGGCGTGAACTACGGCAGCAACCCCTACTCCTACCCGCCCTTGCAGGCAAACAGCAACCACGAGACACAGCTCGGCTCCGGTGGCTACTACCCCGATCTTGGTCGGCCCGAAGTCCGTACCTGGTGGGGGCGGCAGTACCAGTATCTATTGTCCGCCGGACTGGAGATGGTCTGGCAGGACATGACCGATCCGGCCATCTACGCCTACTATGACACACCGCAGATGCAGCAGAGTGCCAACGACACAGCCGACAGCAACCCGGCGTATGGAGAAGCGCCTCCGCCCAACGAAAACCGCGTGCTGTCGCCCTGGAAGACCGCGCCCCTGGACCTGATGGTGACCAGCTTCGGCGAGAGCGTGGCGCACGCTCAAGTGCACAACGCCTTCGCCCTTTTGCTCAGTGAGGCCACTTATAACGGGCTCAACCAATTGCGGCCGCAGCAGCGCAACTTCATCATCGCCCGCGGCGGTTATGCCGGGTTGCAGCGCTACGCGGCATTGTGGACCGGCGACTCGGCCTCCAGCTGGGACTTCCTCCAGATCAACCTGCCGCAGGTACTGAACCTGGGACTGTCGGGCATCCCGCTTTCGGGCTGCGACATTGGCGGGTTTGGCCCGGGCGACGGCAGTGTCGGCGAAGGCTTGATTACCAATTACGAACTGTTCACCCGCTGGATGCAGCTCGGTTCCTTTTTGCCCTGGTACCGCAATCACTACGACGGCTACGTCAAGCAGTTCCAGGAACCCTTCAACTACGCCGAGCCGGTGCCGAGCAATTGCCGGAAGTACGTCGAACTGCGCTATCGGATGTTGCAGATCTACTACGACGCCTTATACCAATCGACGCAGACCGGTATGCCGATCGCCCGAGCCCTGTTCCTCAACGAGACGCAGGACCCGCGGATCTATGACTACCTGAACGATCAGTTCTTCGTTGGCCGCGATATCCTCGTGGCCCCGATCATCACCCCGCACGAGACCGCCAGTCCGCCCAGTCCACCCTTGCGCGATATCTACCTGCCCGCGGGGTCGCAGTGGTACGCGTTCATGGACGACGATTTCCCCCTCGATGCACCGATCGACGGTGGGACCCTGGTCATGGGCTATTATGCGGATCTTGACTTGGTGCCGATCTACATACGCGCCGGTGCGATCCTGCCGATGCGCCAGTTGGAACAGTGGGTGGGACAACTTGAGGTCAATCCACTGACCTTCAATATCTACCCGGGCCAGGACTCGACCTACACGCTCTACCTGGATGATGGCTCAAGCACTCAATACGCCACCGCTCAAGCCTACCGCCTGAGCGAAATCAGCCATACCGGTATCGCGAATGGCCAGGACATCCGCATCCAGCGCACGCACGATCACTACCTGCCCGCCGAACCCTTTTATTTCGTCTCCCTGCTCGGCGCCGAAGCGCCACGCTCGGTAACCCTCGACGGAGAATCACTTGACAACGTGGAGAGCCCGCAGGCCCTGGAACAGTCGAGCGTCAATGCGTACTACTACAACGACACGATAAAACAGGTCTATGCCAAGGTTTTCGATACAAGTCCGGACGTTACCCTACAGCTGTTGTTCCTCTGAGGGAGGCCCCTGATGCGCCTCGATCGCTGGAAGCGGCGCCACAGAGCTACCCCGGCGAGGTCGGCGCTCGAAGGTGTGGCCCGCAGCCGGTAACGGCAAACCAACCACCTGGATTGACCGGCCACCCAAAACAAAAAAAGCACCTTGGGTGCTTTTTTTGTTGGCTGTCAGCGATTAACGGGATAAAGCTGTCATATTCGCCCGTGCCGCATGCAGTTTCTTGTAGCTGTCGATCAAACGCAGGTGCCTATCGAGCCCCTCCAGCTTCATGCTGGTAGGCGTCAAACCGAAGAAACGCACACGGCCTTCCACCGAGCCGATCACCGCGTCCATTCGCGGATTGCCAAACATCCGACGGAAATTGACCTCGTAATCGTCCAGTTCCAGCTCATCGTCCAGTTGCACCTCCAGCACCACATTCAAGGCCTGGTAAAACAACCCGCGCTCGACTGTGTTGTCATTGAACTGGAGGAAGGTTTCCACCAGTTCCTTCGCCTCGTCAAACTGCTGCAAGGCAAGATAGATCAGCAGCTTCAACTCCAGAATCGTCAACTGGCCCCAGGCCGTATTGTCGTCAAATTCGATGCCGATCAAGGTGGTGATGTCGGTGTAATCATCCAGCTCGCTTTCTTCCAAGCGTTTGACCAGCGCTTCAAGCTCGGCATCGTCGAGGCTGTGCAGGTTCAAAATATCGGCACGGAAGAACAGCGCCTTGTTGGTGTTATCCCAGATCAGATCATCGACCGGATAAATTTCCGAGTAATCCGGTACCAGAATGCGGCAGGCCGTTGCGCCGATATGCTCATACACCGCCATGTACACTTCCTTGCCCAGCTCTTCGAGAATGCCGAACAAGGTCGCGGCTTCCTCGGCATTGGAGTTTTCACCCTCGCCGGAGAAATCCCATTCAACAAACTCGAAATCCGCCTTGGCGCTGAAGAAGCGCCACGACACCACGCCGCTGGAGTCGATAAAGTGTTCGACAAAGTTATTCGGCTCAGTCACCGCGTGACTTTCAAAGGTCGGCGCGGGCAGATCGTTCAGGCCTTCAAAACTGCGGCCCTGGAGCAATTCGGTAAGACTGCGCTCCAGCGCCACCTCAAAACTGGGATGCGCGCCGAACGAGGCAAACACGCCACCGGTACGCGGGTTCATCAAGGTGACGCACATCACCGGAAACTCCCCGCCCAGCGACGCATCCTTCACCAGCACCGGGAAGCCCTGCGCCTCCAGCCCCTGAATACCGGCCAGGATACCGGGGTATTTCGCCAGCACTTCCCCTGGCACATCCGGCAAGGCGATTTCACCCTCCAGGATTTCGCGTTTTACCGCGCGCTCGAAGATTTCCGACAAGCATTGCACCTGCGCTTCGGCCAGCGTATTACCGGCACTCATGCCATTGCTGAGGAACAGGTTTTCAATCAGGTTGGAGGGGAAGTACACCACCTCGCCGTCCGACTGGCGCACGTACGGCAGCGAGCAGATACCGCGCTCTTCATTGCCGGAGTTGGTATCGATCAGATGGGAGCCACGCAACTCGCCATCGGGGTTGTAGATCCCCAGGCAGTACTCGTCGAGAATTTCAGCCGGCAGCGCATCTTTGCGACCCGGCTTGAACCAGCGTTCGTCCGGGTAGTGGACAAACGCCGCGTTGGCGAGGTCTTCGCCCCAAAACTGGTCGTTGTAGAAAAAATTACAATTGAGTCGTTCGATAAACTCGCCCAGGGCTGATGCCAACGCGCCTTCCTTGGTCGAGCCCTTGCCATTGGTAAAACACATCGGCGAGTGCGCGTCGCGGACATGCAGCGACCAGACATTGGGAACGATATTGCGCCACGACGCGATTTCAATCTTCATGCCCAAGCCGGCCAAAATACCCGACATATTGGCGATGGTCTGCTCCAGCGGCAGATCCTTGCCGACGATATAGGTGGCCGCGTCCGCAACCGGGCTCGACATCAGCAACGCCTGGGCATCGGCATCGAGGTTTTCCACCTCTTCAATCACAAACTCAGGCCCGGTTTGCACCACCTTTTTAACCGTACAACGGTCAATCGAACGCAAGATACCCTGGCGGTCCTTGGCGGAGATATCCGCCGGCAACTCGACCTGAATCTTGAAAATCTGGTTGTAGCGGTTTTCCGGATCAACAATATTATTCTGCGACAGGCGAATATTATCGGTGGGAATATTGCGAGTTTCGCAGTACAACTTCACAAAGTAAGCCGCACACAACGCCGATGAAGCCAGAAAATAATCGAACGGCCCCGGTGCCGAACCATCGCCCTTGTAGCGGATGGGTTGATCGGCGACCACCGTGAAGTCATCGAATTTGGCCTCAAGTCGAAGGTTGTCGAGAAAGTTGACCTTGATTTCCATGCGGGATTACCAGAATAACGAGCCAAATGATTGGCCGCCATTATCCGGTTTTTTTCCGCCCACCGCCGTAGTTTTTCCCCGGCAGCACCAGCCAGCACAAAGCTACCCAAGCCCGCGGCGACCTCAAAGGTCCGTACGGCATTGAGCGCTGGCAAGCGTTGCATAGTGGCTGAGCGCCGCATCGATAAAGCGCCGGAGTTTGGCGGTGCGCTGACGGGTTGCCGTGTAAAGCAAATGCATCGGTCGGCTTGGCGCTTCGAAATCGGCCAACAGTCACACCAGTTCGCCATTTCGCAGCGCCGGCTCAAGAAAGTCTTCGGGGCCAAGGACAATGCCAAACCCGTCAAGCGCCGCCGACAGCAGCGCCTTGCTCTCGTTGACCTGCAAACGGCTGGCGACGGGGACCTTGTAAAGGGCGGAGTCCTTGCTGAATTGCCATTCGCGATCGGCCGGGCGTGACCAATAGGCATACCCTAGACATTCATGCTGCTCGAGGTCAGCGGGTGTGCGTGGCGTGCCGCGCTGCGCCAGATAGCTCGGTGCGGCACAGGCCAGCAGTCGATACGGCGCCAACGGCCGGGCGGTCAAACTCGAGTTGGCCAAGGGGCCGATCCGAAAAGCCACTTCATAGCCCTCCTCCACCAGATCGACGAAGCGGTCGGTCAAATGCAGATCGATTTCCACCTCAGGGTGCTGCCGCAAAAACTTCGTCACAAATGGCATCAGGCTATAGGAGCCGAAGGTCACCGGAGCGGTGACTTTCAGTTTGCCACGCGGGGTGTCGTTCATGATCTGCGCCAGGGAGTCAGCAGCCTGGGCTTCGCTCAAAATATGCTTGCAACGCTCATAGTAAGCACTGCCCAGCTCGGTCAGGCTCTGCCGCCGGGTCGTGCGGTTGAGCAACCGCGCGCCCAACCTGTGCTCAAGCGCGGCAACATGCTTGGCGACCATCTGCGGCGACATGCCCAAGCGCTCCGCGGCACTGGCATAGGAGCCAGACTCCGCAGCAACGACAAAAGCGCTCATACCTGTAAGGCGATCCAACATTCAACACTCCTGGTAACAAGACTAAGTCCTGAACGGCGATTTATCTCCCATTGATTGCTAATCATCATAGCGTCTTCCAACCAAGCAGCGGAGTAAGGACATGCGCATCGGCATTATTGGGGCAGGGTTTATCGGACGTGCGGTGGCGCAACGGGTGATAGCGGCGGGACACGAGGCGATGCTCAGCAACTCTCGCGGCCCACAGACCATGAGCAGTGTGCTCAGCGGCATTCCCTCCAGTCAGGTCGGCACCGTGGAGCAAGCCGCTCAATTTGGTGAGGTGGTGCTCGTGGCCATTCCCCTGGCACATTACCGCAGCCTGCCGGCGCAGTGGCTGGAGGGCAAAATCATCCTCGATGCCAACAACTACTACCCGCAACGAGACGGCCGGATTCCCGCTCTGGATCGCTTCGAGACCACCACCAGTCGCCTGCTCGCCGAACATCTGCCGCGAGCCAGAGTGGTCAAGGTTTTCAACGCTATCCTCGCCCAGGACCTGGGGCAAGACTCACGCCCGAAAGGCGCGCCTGACCGCCGCGCGCTACCGATCGCCGCAGACGATCCGCTCGCCAAGGCCCTGGTGATCCAATTGTTGGACGAGATTGGCTTCGATGCGGTGGATGCCGGCGGCCTGGATGAAAGCTGGCGATTCGAGCGGGCCAAACCCGCCTACTGCATACCCTTGGATAAAGCAGGACTGACGGTGGCGTTGGCGGCGGCCCAACGGCAGATCGAATTGCCCGAGGGATCGTGGCGCCGACTTCAGGGCTGAGCGCATGACAGCTGGATCGGGGAAATAGCGCCCGGCGTTTCAAGTCCGTGTCCCCGGGGCCCCCGATAGCCACTCATGCTCTCGGTACCAGGCCAGCGTATCGCGCAGGGTAAGCTCCAGCGGCCGGAATACCAGGCCCAATTCCCTCTGGCTCTTGAGCGGACTGAAATGACTGCGCCCGGCCTCCTTGAGCATCAAGCGAACGGTGGCAAAGCTGAGTAACGCGGGTTTGTCACTCAAACCCGCGATCAGCTCCTGCACGCCCGCAATCAGATAGAGCAATGGCACCGGCAACTTGCGTCGGGGGGTGGCCACACCGGCAATCTGGCCGATCAGGGGAATCAGTTCACTCATGGTCATGTGTCGGCCAGCGGCGAGATAGCGCTCGCCAGATCGCCCCTGTTCGGCTGCCGCGAGCAAGGCTGAGGCAACGTCGCGGGCATCCACCAGCGAAAAGCTCCCCGGCACCAACCCTGGCAACTTGCCGCGCACCGTATCCAGCAGCAGTTGCCCCGATGAAGTCGGTCCCCTGTCACCGGGTCCCCACATCCACCCGGGGAGTACAAAGGTCGCGTGCATCGTCGGGTGAGACGCGCAGAAAGCCCGCACGGCCTGATCGGCCAGGATCTTGCTGCGGTAGTAATCATCGGCGCTGGCGGGATCGCGCTCGTCGGTCTCATCGATAATGGCTCCCGGTTCGCCATTCAGCACGGCGATGGAAGACGTCTGCACGAACCGCCGGATGCCGGCCTGGTAGGCCTGCTCGATCAACGCCGCCGTGCCATGGATGTTGATGCGCTGCAAGGTTTGCCAATGGCGCCCGCCCTTGTAGTTGTCGCGGAAGAACGCGGCGGTATGGAACACCACGGCACAGCCCTGCATCGCCGGAGCGAACGCCGCCACGTTATCCAGGTCACCGACCACCAGCCGGATGCCGGACAGATCGCGGAACTGTTGCCTGGCTTTTTCCAGCGAACGCACCAAGGCAACGACGCCATAGCCCCGCTCGATCAGCAAACGAACCAGGTTGCTGCCGAGAAGTCCGGTGGCGCCAGTCACAAACGCGATGTTCTGGGACATTATTTAAAGCTCGATTGATTTCTAGATATCAAATGATATCTGCAAATCATATCGATTGAATTTAAAAGCTCAAGTGATATTTTGACACCCATGAACGCACAGACCCGCAAACGGCTCAGCCGTGAAGAAAGCCAGGCCCAGACCCGCGAACGCCTTGTCGAGGCGGCACGGCGCTTGTTCGTACAACGCGGCTTTGGTGGTACGTCGATTCGCGATATCGCCGACGAGGCCGGCTATTCGCAAGGTGGTTTCTATTCGAATTTCGCCAGCAAGGAGGCGCTGTTGCTGGAGCTTCTGCGCCAGCATATGCAAGCCGAAGCCTTGCAACTGGACGTCCTGATAGAAGCGGCGGAACACCTGGATGGCGATGTGCTGGCGGGACTGGAGGCATGGTCGACGACCTTGGACCAGGATGCCGACTGGGCAATGCTGGCGGTGGAGTTGCAACTGCACGCCAATCGCAGTGCGGCCTTCGCCGAGGAGTACCGCCACGTGTGGGACGGCCATCGGCTAGCGCTGGGCGGACTGGTTGCCAGGGTGTTTGCCCGGTTGCGCAAGATCCCCCCGCTGGAGCCGGCGGAACTGGCGGCTGGCCTGATGGCACTGGCCCACGGCCAGGCGCTGCAACAGGTGGTGTACGCGACCCTGGCTCCGGGGCGGATGATCATGGTTTTCCTGAGAGGGGTCTTGGCCAGTAGCGCTGACGCTGAATAGCCCTTCGCCGTGTAGACCTGCCACCTCCCGTTGAAGAATCAACCGGCGCGGCTTGGGGCCAGGCTGAAGCCGCCATTGATCAGCGCGTCAGGAAAGGCCCGATCAGCGTCGCGAACCACTCGATAAACATCCCGAGCCGACGCGAGCGCTGGCGCCGATCAGGATACAACACCGAAACCGTCATGGCTGGCGCACGGTACGCGGGCATGACTTCAACCAACACCCCGGCCTCCAGCAGATGCCGGACATCGAACAAGGGTACCTGGACCAGTCCCAGTCCGGCGCGGCAGCTGGCGATATAGTTTTCAGCGTTGTTCACCACAATCTGGCTGGGCAGTGCCCGGGACTGTTCGACACCGTCGAGGACGTATTCCCAAGGTAATTCCTGGCCACCGATGGTTGGCGCGTAACCGATACACAGATGCCCCTCCTCCAGATCATCCGGATGCTCTGGAACCCCGAATTCGGCCAAATACCCCGGGCTCGCGCAGTTGACCAGGAGCACGTGCCCCAAGGGTTTCACCACCAGGCTGCTGCTCTGCGGGGTACCGAAACGAATCACGCAATCGACACCCTCCTGTATCGGATTGATGGCCCGATCGGTGGCGCCCAGACACAGCTGAAGCCCGGGATAACGACGCAGTAACTCGGGCAAGGCCGGGATGATCAGGCGCCGGGCGATGCGGCTGGGCGCATCGACACTCAGGCGTCCCACGACGTGCTGCTGATGGGTCTGGAACAGTTGGTCGATATCATCGATATCCAGCAGCACCTGGCGTGCACGCTCCAGCAACTGGCTGCCATCGGCAGTCAGGCTGACCTTGCGCGTGGTGCGATGCAACAGGCGCGTGCCAACGTCCGCCTCCAGTTTCTGCACGGCCGCGGACACGCTCGCCCGTGGCAGCTTCAATATCCGCGCGGCCTGGATGAAACTGCCAAGCTCGGCGACCTGTAGGAAGACCCGGTACTGTTCGATTCTGTCCATGTGCCCGTCAATGCTTGAGGGTTGCGTTGGCGTGCCGGGCACGATAGCGCCTGACCACGCGGCCTTCGATGACGCACACCAGCAGCATCACCGCAGTGCTCAGCCAGCTCATCAGCAGCAGGTCCGTGGCATAGGCGACGGGCACCAACACCAGCAGCAACAGCAGCCCGCCGAGATGGGACTTGGGCACCACGTGATACACCACCCGCTTGTACAGGATGCTGCCGGACAGGTAGATCATCGGTCCGGCCACCAAGGTAACGGCATCGACCGTCGACAGCTGCCGGTCGGGATGCAGCATCACCAGGTCGTTACCCACCGCCGTGGTGATGATGCCCGCCAGCAGAATCGCGTGAATATAGTGAAAGTAGGCACCGAGGCGGCCCGGATCGCCAGCGTTGGTGATACGCAACGTAGCGTCCTTGCCGGCAGTACCGAAGTACAACCACCACATCGCCAGGGTACCGAGGAACGTCGCCAGCAGGCCAAGCAGGATGGGGCTATTCCAATGCGCGGTTTCGCCCAGGACCGCACCGCTGGCCAGCAGGGTTTCGCCCAGGGCGACAATCACAAACAACTGGCAGCGCTCGGCCAGATGACCGCCCTCGATGGTCCAGTCACTGGTCCGCGAACGTCCCAGGCCGGGGAAGGCGAAGCCGAACATGGGTGAGACGTACTCGCACAACACGGCGATCAACCACAGGCCAATGCGTAGCGGACCTGCCACACAAGCACCGGCCACCCAGAACAGCGCGGCCACCACCACCCAGCCGAGCATGCGCCTGAAGTTGTCCGCCAGCGGATGCTCGCATGGCAGTTGCAGGACGATAAAGCCGGTACGCCCGACCTGTATCAAGCCATAGGCCAGGGCGAAAACCAGCCCGCGCTCGCCGAAAGCCTCGGGAATGCTGGCGGCCATCAGCAGCGCCGGGATCATCAGGGCAAAGACCAGCCCGCGTATCAGGGGCGTCTCCGGATCGAACCAGTTGGTGACCCAGCCGGTGTACTGCCAGCCCAGCCACACGGCGAACCAGAGGATCAGGGTCTCCATCACTCCAACCAGCGTCAGATGAGTGAGCAGGCCGTGACTGAGCTGCGTCACGGCGAACACATACACCAGATCGAACATGAGTTCTTCGAAGGTCACCCGCGCATGATGACCGTCGCGATGGCGAAGCAAAGGATGAGGCGCGTGCTGGTTTACGCTCATGTCAAACCCCGTGGCCTGGTGGTGTCGGGAAAAAGTGTCAACGCACCATGCGGGGCTTGCAACGTTTTTTATCGACTCACTTGGTGGTATAGCCGCCGTTGATCAGGATCGTCTGGCCGGTGACCCACCAGCCGTCGCTGACCAGATTGCGAATGAACGGCACCACGTCCTCGATATCGGTCAGCCCGGTGCGGGAGAACGGCGACAGGGCGGCAGCGGTTTTATGGTAGTTGACCGCCTCCTCGCCTTCGGCCGGATAAAAAAACGGCGTGTCCATCGGACCTGGGCCCACCGCCGTCACCGAAATGCCGCGTACGCCCAACTCTTTCGCCGCAGCCCGGGTGAAGTGCTCGACGGGAGCCTTGCCACCGGCATAAGCCGCATAGAAAGGCGTGAAGGCCCCGAGTAACGAGGTGACGATCGAGCAGATCTTGCCGTTGTCGTTGAGCTGTTTGCCCGCCTCCTTGATAAAGAAGAACGCGGACTTGGCGTTGACCGCCATCATCTCGTCGTATTCGGCCTCAGTGATTTCGGCCATCGGTTTTTTCAGGACTTTGCCTACGGTGTTGATTGCAATGTCCGGCCGCCCCACTGCCGCCAGCGTATCCTGGAAGAGTTTTTCCACCGCGCCGGCCGTGGTCAGATTGGCCTGTAATGCCACGGACTCGGCGCCCAACGCCTTGATCGCCGCCACAGTGGCCTCGGCGTCGGGCTGGCTGGCGGCGCTGTTGTAATGCACCACCACGGCCTTCGCCCCCTGCTGCGCCAGGTCTCGAGCGATAAGACCACCCAAATTCTTGGCGCCCCCGGCGACAAGCACCACTTTACCCATGATGGAATGGTCCGGCATGACGTAGCTCCTGGCTGATGAAAGTACGCCACAGTCTAGAGAGGCAGCGCGCAAAGATAAGCCGGTGAACGCTGGATGGACTGTCCAGGATTTACGACCAATCATCATCTGCGCAGGATGTCTTGTTTGCGACTTCAGCCGATCATGCCGGACCTCATAACACGCTCACCCGAAGTACCGCACTGGCAACGGCCGCGAAAAAAACCTGCTTCCCGGGAGGAGCACCATTGGTGTTGTTGATGTAATCGAACAGTGCCTGGGCCTCGCGGACCTGGGCAAGCGCACCATTGACTTGACTATCGACGAGCATCAGCGGGTCCTTGCCTCGAAGGTCCTTCGCGCAGTCAGCGACTTGCGTCGCCTGCTCCGACAACGCTTGCTCATCCGAGACCTCGAATGGTGCCCGTTGATTGATGCTCAGGCGTGTCTCGGTGTACGCAAGCTTGCAGGTCTCCGCGTACAACAAGGCGACTGTGGTTTCATTTGCCATAGGAACCTCCCCCTCCTTTTATTTAACCGCTTGGACCACATCGGCGAGTGCCTTGACTACCGTCTTGAAGTTCTGCAGACGCTCGTTGGCGATGGCTTTCTTCTGTTCATCCGTCGGGTCATTGACCAAGGAAACAAGTGCCTGGTACGACTTGGAAAGACTGTCAAATACCTCTGCGACCGCGCTCGACCGCATATCACCATCGGTAATGAGGTACTTTCCGCGCTCGGCCAAAAGCAGCGACCGGTCGTAGGGATTGGTCGTGTCCTTGAATTTTTCTTGTAGCCTCATACGTGCTTGTTGCGCGGCATTTTGCGAGTAGACCGCTGCCAGATTGCCGTCGCCGAGCGCCACGGCGCGTAGTCTGGCGATCAAATCCTCGACATCAAGCTGATTGGAATTGACCAACTTCTTGATCGCTGCCGCGTCCTGCGCATCCTGCGCCATGGTTTGAACAACTCCGGCCAATTTACCCAAGGCCTCGAGTGCCCCCTGCACTTGCTTCTGGGTATCTTGCGAAGCACTGGACAGCTGTTTACCCGACACGTCGCTGACGGCCTTGGTCAGCGACGACAGCCGTTCGGAAAGGTGCTTGGCATCATCCGGGTATTCCGATTTCCGTGCATCAGCTACCTTCGCCAGTAAATCCAGGTACTCGGAAAGTTCACGCACCCCTGCCCCGACCAGCTTGCTCTCGACACTACCGGCGCGCTGGTACTCCGTTTTCTCCAGAAGTGCCAGGTAGCGGGACGCCTCTTGCTGCAATGCCTGCCTGTCGGCTGCTGGCTGATTCGCTGTCTCCTTGAGTGCAATCGCGTAGCTACCCTCGAGCTGGACAAGGCAGTTACGCTCCGCACTGGTATAGCAAGCTGACCGGCAAAACGCCGGCGCCGCGCTCGGCTTGGCCGATGCCGACTGCTCGCAGGCCAGCAGTGACTTGCAATCACTCAATGCATTCTGGTTTGGAAAGCGCTTCAGCGCCGTGGAAACGGTATCGGGGGCGCCTGCAGCGGTGCGCACGAACAAACGTTCATCCTTGATGGGGCAAGATGCATCACTGATGATCTTGTTGAATCGAATGGCATCCTGCGCATCGTCGAGTTGCTTTGACGATACTTCGAGTTGCTTGCCAGCTTCGCGCCCGGCGGCGACGAATGTCGTGGCGGAGTCCTTGTACACCACACTGGCACAACCGCCAGCAATGAGTGCGAACACAAGCACAAACACCGCCCTTGCCATGCCCTTGATAGCGCCATTGAATACCGCCCAGTTCTCCATGGCGTCAACCCTCCCTGGTTATTTTGGAGTAACTGTAGCAGCGATTTTTCCGAAGCAATGGCCTTTTGATGGCGCCTCAATCACTTGTAGATTTCAGTTACCAGAGTTCTGGTTGATCCAGGCCGAAAGATGAGGTTGGCCAGCACCAGGATGTTCCAGTTATCCGCGGCCAATTGGCCTTCGAAAGCACAGTGATTGCGAATACCACGACGCCAATCTGTGATCGACTAAAATCCACGGATCCCCCATCGTGGAGAAGCCACATGACCAGCAAAAACACGATTTGTCTCTGGTACGACGGCACCGCTCTGGATGCCGCGACGTTTTACGCCGAGACCTTCGCCGATAGCGCGGTGAGTGCTGTCCACCGTGCGCCCGGCGACTATCCCGCGGGCAAACAGGGCGATGTCCTGACTGTCGAATTCAGCGTGCTCGGCATTCCTTGCCTCGGCCTGAACGGCGGGCCCGCGTTCAAGCATAGCGAGGCGTTCTCGTTCCAGGTGGCGACCGATGACCAGGCCGAAACGGACCGCCTGTGGAACGCGATTGTCGGAAACGGCGGCGAGGAAAGTGCCTGCGGCTGGTGCAAGGACAAGTGGGGGCTGTCGTGGCAGATCACCCCACGGGCCTTGATGAGCGCGATCGGCAGTCCTGATCGCGCGGCGGCCAAGCGTGCGTTCGACGCCATGATGGGCATGAGAAAGATCGACATCGCGGTGATTGAAGCGGCATTGAAGGGATAATCCGCCTGGCTTGGGGGCAGGCGTTTGGATCGGGAAGCAATCCGACCTATGCTGAACGCTCCAGCCCCATCCGGAGCCCGTCATGACCGTCCGCCGCATTGTCGCCAACCTGACCTGCCAGCATCCGGCCGAAGTCGCGACCTTTTATAGCGAGTTGTTCGATATCCTCCCGGTGATGGACCACGGCTGGATCATCACCCTGGCCTCAGACAGTCACGCCCTCGCACAGTTGAGCATTGCCAGCGAGGGCGGCTCAGGTGCGCCGGTGCCGCACCTGTCCATCGAAGTAGACAACCTCGACGAGGTCTTCGAGCGCGCGCAACGTGGCGGCTACGCGATCCCCTACCCGCTGACCCTGGAGCCCTGGGGCGTGCGGCGCTTCTTCGTGTATGACCCGCTGGGCACGCTGATCAATGTGCTGCAGCACAGCGACTGAACTTCATAACATCCGATACAGCACCGAACGGCCTCGAAGCTGGTGTCGCAACACGGCGGCCAGGTGCAACGCCACCAGCGCGGCCAGCATGGCGCAGAGCAGATGATGCAGTTGTTGAACATCGGCCAGGGCCGGCACGGAGTGAAGCAGTTGCGGCAGCGGCATGATCCCAAGCAACAGCACGGGATGGTTCATCATCACCACGCCGGTCAGCAATACCCCACTGACGCAGAGATAAATCAGGGTGTGGGTCAGTTTGGCGATACTTTTCTGCAGATCCCTGGTGCCTGTCGAGTGTTCAGGCGAGGTGCGCAGGTACAACCACAGGCGCCAGGCAAAGAGCGGAATAAACACCGTGGTTATTTGTGGATTGATGCTTTCCACCCACTGGCGAACGGGGTGATGCACGGGAAGCAAGGTCACACCGAAGCCGCTCAACGTAGCCCAGAGAATGACCAGCGCGGAGATCCAATGCAGGTAGATACGGGTGGTCGTGTAGGGCTTGAGGGGTGATTGCAAGACGGAGTGGTCCATAAAATCGTGCGGCACTCGCTAGTAAGAAGGATTTACATTTAGATTTGCAGTGCCACGGTACTATCCCGCTGTTCGCACTGCAAGGGTTTGGGCGCCCTACCCTCTGTGTTTGCGGGGTTTGGATGCTCTGCGTCAATGAAATCCCTTCGCCACAATCGGTAATAATCCCGGGCTTGTCGCTGTGAAGGCTGGGCACTAGTCTTTGAATGTCGCTGCTCATTCAGCGACCGGGCCTGGAAACCCGGCAAGAAATCAGGCGCTCGACGCCTCCATGGATTACGATTGCAGGCGTTTTTTTTATGCCCGCTTATCTGTGTCATGGCGGCTGTGCGCGGGAGACCTTCGGGTCTGCCGGGGTCCTGATTTCCCGGTTTCCAGCCTGCGTACAGCTACCACCCTCCGCCTGGAAACTGTCAGTACCGATGCAAAACTGACCCACCGAAACAACCAGCTTATTGCTCCTGTCTGACGAACCTAAGACACGCAAAACCCGTCTTGATGTGCAGCTGTTGAACGGGTTCGACGCTCTCCCGAGTCCCGATTTTTTTGATAACGCCAAGCCCGCAGTAATGTTGGTCTCTGGTAAAGATGGGCAGGATGCCCGTTCTGGACTCACTCCAGAAGCCCGACTTCAGGATGTAAGTAGCCCCTTCCTGAGGCGTGAAGGAGAAAGGGATTTGACACACGCTATCCGCGAGTACTCGTCGGTACGTCAATACCAGCTCTTTGCCCACGGCTACTGGCGCTTCGATAAGACCGTCAGTGTTTGGCAATGGCGTGAAGCCCGCGTAACAACCTGATTCGTTGAAGGTCATGGCGTCCAGGGTGGTGCCATGTTCGTATGCAAGACGAACCGTCGCTGAAGGTTCGTCCGGCCGGGGGAAGAGATACTGCTGACCCTGAAGTAGTGAAGCACAACCGCTGAGCGCAACCGTTCCAGCTAACAGCGCATACCAGAAAAACTTGTTATTCCCGTCCATCAACCGCTCCCTGATACCTTTTGAGCAAGCTTGCTCGTGATAGACGCCAACCAAGCTCAACGCACAGGATAGGCGATCATCTCCAACGGCTTGGACTTGGATTCGACCGTATAACGACCTATCTTTACCGAGGCCGAATCGCCGTTGGCCGGCCAGATGGCGTCGGCCTCTGTCTGAACCTCTTGCGTCGACAATTCTGGCGCGAGGGTTCGCAGCAACGCATAGGTCATGCAACGCATCAGCCGAAGCTGCTCCTTGGGTTGCATGAATTGCTCCCCAGTCGTCCATTGTGCTTTTACAACCCTTCCGTCTTCGTCCTTGGAAAACTTCATATCAACAGCGCCGTCCTGCACAAACATGGATTGCTGTGTTTGAGTGCCCGGTATTGAGTACGTCCCGGCACGAACATCCCTGCACGTGAAGTCCTCTTTAGCCCGTTCCTCCATGGCCTGTGACATTTCTCGAGGCGTTAACTCGAAAGACGGTGGCCTGACAAAGCCGCAGGTATAGACAAATTCGACCTTGTCGGGCCAACCCAGCCCGGCGTCATGCACCCGGTGAACGACCGCATCAAGGTAGCGCGGAGGATTGATGGAGCTGCACGTCAGGATCGCCCGGACCGTCTTGGTGACGGTGCCGTTGTGGTCGCTACTGACGGTGTAAGAGAAACTCGCCTGTTCGCCGAAGTCCTTTTTCAAGCCTTGGAGAATCTGCTTGTTTTGCTCGTCTGTGAGCATCGATGCCTGTGCCAGACGGAGACCATGGTAGAACCTTCCAAGCCTCGACCAATCGACATTGAGCCAGAGAGCAGCAGCCGACAACAGCAAAAGGATAATCAGTAAGGTACGCGTCCTGCGAGCCATAACGGGAAACTCTGAAGAGGTGCGGCCTGTATTGGCCAATGGGTTTCGGGTGTGAACGGAGGGGCCGTAGCTGGGGTCGCATGCTACTAATTAGCCACTGTCGTATTCAAGGCAATTCTACTGATTGTGCTGGTCTGGATAGTGCTGCAATCCGACCTATGTTGAACGCCTATGCCCCGCCTTGAGTCTGTCATGACCATCTTTCGTATAGTCGCCCACCTGCCCCCCCCCCCGCCGAGGTTGCAGTCCTTCAAAATGCCTCCTCGCCACAATCGGTAATAATCCCGACCTTGTCGCGGTAGAGACCGAACACTAGTCTTCGGTAGTCGCCGCCTATTCGGCGACCGGGCTTGGAAACCCGAAGACATAGCGCACAGGCGTCCATCGGTTACAATTGCGGGCGTTTTTTCGTCCGCTTTTTTCAATGGCGGCTGTGCGCGGGAGGATTTCGGTCCTGCCGGGTCCTATGTCCCCGGTTTCCAACCTGCGTACAGCTGCCACCCCCTCGCTTGGAACGAACGTGGCTGCTCTCACTTAGACGTAGGAGCTTTACACATGCACGTACTCGCTTCGCTCGACCTTCATACCTCGGACACCTGCGTAATTGCTGGAGGTGTCCAATGAGCGACCTTCCCCCCATTAAGACCCTCGGCGTCATTACCTTTGCCTCCTGCGGCGCAGGTAATCAGGAATTGTTCCGAGTCAACCCCAATATCCCGATCAAGGACGCCATGGAGCACGCCTCCAACCTGTTTTACTGCGCCAAGCACTTGGCCTTGGATGCGGCCATGGAGAAGGATGGGGAGCGCTATGCCTGGGCGTCTCACTACCTTTGCGAAATGGGCAAGGCGGTAGTCGACGATCTAAACCAGAGGATGTTATCCGGCCAAAAGGCTTAGGGCAGGACAGGGCAGCTATTGGATGGTCGCAATTGTCGGTTCATACAAAACCGCTGCTGTAGGAGTAAACCTGCTCGTGATGGATGTCAACGATGACGCTGGCTACCTGATGCACTGCGGCACTCTCATATCCGTTACGAGCAAAATTTCTCTTAGAGGACTCAAAACCTTCAATCTCCAATAATATTGAGGGCTTAGTATTTTCAATTTTTAAAAGTGAGACATCATCTACTTTCGGGTTTTTTGCTAAATATATGGAAAGTTTCTCTTTCCGCGCCTTCGGCCCTCTGCTCATTATGACGTCATCCTAGATGTCAACTGGTCGTATAAATAGTATCAAAATGAAATCACATATCAATCCCCCCGCCCAGAGCAGGCTTGCGTTTCATCCACCGAGCAACACCAGCAGTACGCTAGGTTTTGCTCATCCCGAGACGAAAAAAGCCCCACAACCGAACCCGGTGCGGGGCAAAAAAATGGGTCGGTTGCGGCCAACCAAAGGAGCGCGATAAAAAGCGTTTACACGCCGACGTCAGATGCAATCCTGAGCCGCACGTTCAAAACTCGAAGGCAGAAAGTTCGAAGCCAGCAGATGCCGCTCGTAGACGAACACCTTGCCGCCCGTCCCAGCCTTGTGGGCCTCCAGCACGTTGTCCGCCGAGACCTTGCTCGTCACCACGATCCGGTAGCTGCGCTGGGTCTGCGAGACGGTCGGGTTCAACGCGCTGTGCTGCAATTTCGGTACGACGCAGTCGGCGTATTGGGCTGGGGTCTTGCTGGTCTGCAAGGTCAGGGTCGGGTCGTTCGGCGCAGAGGCACAACCGGCCAGCAACAAAGAGCCCAAGGCCATGGCAAGCACAAATGAAGGGCGCATCAATCTCTTCCTGAAAATAAGCAATGTGTTCGATGGCGGCGATTTTCCGGTTATTGTCGACAAAGTAGAACTTGCGTTTCGTGATGGTGAGTATTACGTCTAGCAATAGTTGTCCGCCGTGCAGGCAGCGACACACCCCATCACCACAATAAAAGACTCATAAGGAGGTCTCCTTGAGAACATTCGACCTGATCCGCGACGCCGTTTTGCCCGATTTCCGTGAGCGGGTGGCCGATTACCTGGTCCAGTACGAATCCGTACTGCTGGCCGAAAGCCCGGTCGACCCCGAGCTTCTCCAGGCCACCGCCAATCAGTTGCGCGGCTATTTGCGCGGTTTGAACACCACCCGGGTGCTGGGCATGGCGGAGTGGGAGGAGCTGGATCGGCGGGTGGTGAATACCTGGCTTTAGCGGCCGAGTATGAGCGGTGCCTCACCCGCACAAGGCCTACGGCCTCCTCCCGTCGAAACAGCACCGCATTGAGCAACGACAGACGATCAGCCCTTCCCGACCGCCTGTATACGCTCAACCACGCGACTGGCCAGGTCATCGGGGCGAAACTTGGCCAAAAAGTCGTCCGCCCCGACTTTCTTGATCATCGCCTGGTTGAAAATGCCGGATAAGGAGGTGTGCAAAACAATATGCAGCTTCTGCAGCCGAGGATCATTTCTCACCTCCGCCGTCAGGGTGTAACCGTCCATCTCCGGCATTTCTATATCGGAGATCATCATCAGCAGATCGTCCGCCGGCGACTTTCCCTCGTCGAGCATGCCATGCAGGTAGTCCAGGGCCTGGCGACCATCGTTGAGCGCTATCACCTTCACACCCACCGACTCCAGGCAGCGACTGACCTGCTTGCGGGCCACGACCGAGTCGTCCACCGTCAGTACCAGGAATTCGGGGGCCTTGGCATTGGTCTGGGCATCGATCACCCCCAGGGAGATGACTTCGCTGGTGGGCGCCACCTCGGACAACACCTTCTCGACATCAATGATTTCCACCAGCCGGTTATCGACCCGGGTCACGGCGGTCAGGTAATGATCGGAGCCACTGCCCTTGGGTGGCGGATGAATATCCTCCCAGTTCAGGTTCACAATATGCTCGACCGCCGAAACCAGAAAACCCTGGGTCTTGGTGTTGTACTCGGTAATGATCACAAACGCCGAGGCCATGTCCTGGACGCCCGGCAACCCGGTGGCCCGCGCCAGATCGAGGATCGGGATGGAGGTACCGCGAATATTCGCCACGCCGCAGACCACGGGGTGGGACTTGGGCATGATGTGCAACGCAGGACAGGGCATGACCTCACGCACCTTGAACACGTTGATCCCATAAAGTTGATGCTCGTCGAAGCGGAACAACAGCAGCTCGAGGCGGTTCTGCCCCACCAACTGGGTCCGACTGTTCACGGAGTCCATCAGACCTGCCATCACCACCCCCTAGAGCACTCAATTGCCAATCCCCGCCCACCGTGGTCGGGAGCGGCTGGATATCGTTGATCCGTCATCCGCGAAGTCGTCCCGACATGCGTAAACGCGGTGCAGCGAATCGCGCCATAAATGCTCTGAGAGCTGACTGGCGTTAAGACATCATCGCCGCCCGCGCGCAGCCACCACCATCGGAGCATCCCTATTTTGGGGTAGGGATGACAGGAGACAGGGTAGGAAAATCCCTAGAGCGCCTGCAAAGTCCGAACATGAAATTCCTGTCATCCACAAAAGCGTCATAAAGCCATCATGCAACATTGTTACAACCGTTGGCGTAGTTCCTCATAAAGAGCCCGACGCCGTGAACCTTCGTTTCGCCTTTCTCCGCAAACCTTCCCACCGACCCGCCCTGCTGCGCCGCCTGAGTATCGGCAAGCGCCTGCTGGCCAGCTTCGGCCTCTGCGCCTTGCTGCTCGCGGCCCTGGGCGGGTTGTGTCTGATGGCTATGCAGCACATTCGCCACCAAGGCGAGTTGATCGAGCAAGGACCGCTGTCGAGTATCGCCCAGGCCGACGCCATCGCCATCGACCTGGCAAAAATGCGCACCGAGGCCGCACTGTTGCTGGTGTACGCCAACGACCCGGCCGAACTGGTCAATCGCAAGATCAACCTGCAACAGCTCAGTGCCGAGGTGAGCCAAGGGTTTACCGAGTACCTGGCCAAGGTCCCGGAAGGCACGGAACGGGACTCGATCAAATTACTGCAGGACGCTTCGCTGCAGTTTGTCAGCCTGTTCAAGCAGGCCATCGACCTGGTCGAGCAGAAGAAAATCAGCGAAGCCGCCAACCTGTCCAACAACGACCTGGCCAACCAGGGTTCGTTGATGGACATGCAGGTGCAATTGCTTCGTGAACTGAACAAGCAGACCACCGCGCAGGCCCTGGAAAACACCGCCAGCACCTTCAAGAAAGTCCAACTGCTGTTGCCCATTGTGATTGCCGTGGCGCTGGTACTGATGCTGTTGCAGGCCTGGCGCCTGAGCGTGAGTATCACCCGGCCGCTGCGCCAGGCCTTGCAGGTGGCCAAGACCGTGGCCGCCGGCGACCTCAGCCAGTTGGTGATCGCCCATGGCCAGGACGAGGTGGCGCAACTGCTGCAGATGCTCGGGCATATGCGCGATCAATTGCACGCGGTGATCAAGCAGATCGGTGGCGCTGTCGGCCGCCTGAACGCCGCCACCCAAGAGATGGGCGCGATCATGCATGACAGCGCCCAGGACCTGCATCAGCAATACGGTGAGATCGAACACGCCGCCACCGCCGTTACCCAGATGAGCCAGGTGGTCGAGGAAGTCGCCCGCAATGCCGTGGAGACCTCCAGCGAGTCGCGCAGCTCCAGCACCGCCGTGCGCGAAGGCCAGCAGCAATTGGACGAGACCATGGCCGATATCAGCGTCCTGGCCGATCAGGTCGAGCAGGCCAGCCTGCGTGCCCAGGCCCTGGCGATCGAGACCCAGGGCATCAGCAAGGTGCTGGAAGTGATCCGCAGCGTGGCCGCCCAGACCAACCTGTTGGCGCTCAATGCGGCCATCGAGGCGGCGCGGGCCGGTGACGCGGGGCGCGGTTTTGCCGTGGTGGCCGATGAAGTGCGCGGCCTGGCGCAGCGTACCGATGCTTCAACCCGGGAAATCGAAAAGATGATGGACGGTATTCATCAGGGTACCGGCGACACCGTCCTGGCCCTGGCCGAAAGCGCCGCCCAGGCTGGCCGCACACGCCAGCGGGCGCAGGTGGCCAAGGATGTGCTGGGGAGCATCTCCCGGTCGGTGGCCGGCATTGACGAGCGCAACCTGGTGATCGCCACCGCTGCCGAGCAGCAGGCCCAGGTGGCCCGAGAGGTGGACCACAACCTGGTGCGCATCCGCGACCTGTCCATGCAAACCGCCAGCGGTGCCGCGCAAACCAGCAACGCCAGCCAGGAGCTCGGGCGTCTGGCGGTGGAACTGGACGGGATGCTGGCGCGCTTTTCCTTGTGAGCTGGAGGTGGCCAAGGGTATTACGGCGTTCTACGAACAGTTCGCGATTCCCGCCGCCTCCTTCGCAGGCATGCTGGCCTTTGCCATGGACCTAAAGAACCCAGGCAAAAGCCGGAACAAAGTAAATCACGCCCAACCACATCACTACCCCATTAGCGATTCACAACTATAGAATGACATAGTGCTTCAACACAAAAAACAAGATAAAAACCGCACAAACGAACAAAAGATCTCTCAACGCCTTCAGCGCACAAGCAATTTTATTCTTTTTTGCCTGCCTATACTTTAAGCCCTCTGCCCCACTATCAACCCCCTCGGCCTCTCGCACTAAAACATCTTTCCTCATATAACCATAAAAAAGTGCACTCCCGACCAACAGCACAGCCAAAACAACCCGAATCAGGTCTTCATCACTCACAGGGGAAGGTTCATCGGAAAACAGATACACATTCAAACCAAGGACCATGAGCATCATCCCAAATACAGGAAGCACATATCTCCCACCCGCCCCAACCCTAAGATTTTCCATTACCCTGAACGGTTGAAATTTTTTTTCCCGTTTCAACCTAACTTCAAGAGCCGCCGAGTAATACGGCAAAAATAGAATCACGCCCAGTAAAAACAGGATTAATATCACACTCAACTCTCCTTTAAGAAAATCATTGTTCTCCCAAGCTTGAGCTTGCATCGTGCTCTATTTTTTGTCTAGACCAACAAAATGGGCAACGGGAATCAGGTCGGCTCCATCTATCACTTGGCGGAAACCAGAGGTGTTACGCTCGCCATCCACCATCGCCCAGCTTTGAAGAGAAAGCAGTCAATGCCCAAGGCCACCGTTCTTGCCGCCTGCATCATCTTCATATCCGTGGAAGCGGCAGCCAATGCCACCGACAGCTTTTACGTCAATCCCGGATCACCTGCCGCCCAGTGGGTGAAGCAGAATTCCGAGTCGCCTCTCTCGACAAAAATCCAGACGTCGATTGCCAGTGTCCCCAGCGCTCAATGGCTGACCGGCACCAGCCAAGCAACGGACAAGCTCACCGACATCATTAGCCAATACGTTGGGGCGGCAGACAAGGCCCATAAGCCCCCTATTCTTGTTGCGTACAATCTGCCCGGTCGTGACTGCAGCGGTGGCGCATCGGCGGGCGGGGCGGCAAATGCCGTGGAATATCGGGACTGGATAGACCGGTTTATCAATGGCATCGGCGACAAGCCAGCCTTAGTCATTCTGGAGCCGGATGCGTTGGCAGACAGTGAATGCCTGACCCTGCCAAAGCGCGATGAACGCCTGGAGTTGTTCAATTACGCGGTGTCCGGCTTCAAGCAGCGCGCGCCCTTGGCAGAGGTTTACCTGGACGCGGGGAATTCGGGCTGGAAACCTACAGCCACCATGGCCGGCTACCTGAATGCGGCGGGCGTGAGGAATGCGCGGGGCTTTGCCTTGAATGTCTCCAACTTCTATAACCTCGACCAGTTCCGTAGCTACGGCGATGCGATCAATGCGAAGCTGTCTGCTGATTACGGTTATGCAAAAGCCATGGTGATCGATACCAGCCGCTACGGTAACGGCGCTACCCCCGGTGACTGGTGCAACCCTCCGGGACTGAACACCTAACAAAGCTGCGTCTGGCAAAAATCGCATTGAATCACCCTCGTGCCCTGTCCGAGCGCTTACGGCGCAGATGCTGTATGAAGGACACCACCACGAAGAACACAGCGAAAACTAAAAACATCCACGGGAAGGCTTTGTTGAGCTTGTCACTATCCGAGCGTTCCAGTGCAATGCAGCTGGCTGAATCCCAGCAACGCGCAGTACAGAATTCGACACCGTTGATCTGACAGGTCAACACCTGACCTGCCAGATGATTCAGCTCAATAGGTTGCCCTCTGAGGTAACCAACCCTATCGCTGAAAATACTCAGGCGACCGACTGAGAATTTCTGGTAGCGTCCGGTTTCCAGGCTCTTTGTCAGGAGACTGACACCCGCGCCCTTGCTATGTATTACGTGAATGAACGTCCCCGTGAACGATTCGACTGTTGCTCCTTGAAGACCAAAATCCGAATGGGACGGAAATAGCTGAAAGGGCAAGCTGAATACACATAGAACCATGAAGAACAAGGCGTAGCGCCCTCCCCCATTTAAGGAACTGTACTTGATCAAATCGCAGTATCCCTTGCTGAATTTATTTGACCCAACGCCTAAACATAAATAACGGCCAAACAATATCAGAGACAACATGATTTACATGTCTGGCATTTGGCCTGATTCGCCCCTATGCGAAGGTCGTTCAGTCATCGTTCAGTTTGACAAGACTTACGAATCGGAACGCAGATGGCTGGAAGCCACCCTCCAGACCATAGGCGAAAGCAACGTGACCATAATAAGAAAAGCCACCTGAGAGAGGTAGAAAGACGCCAGCCACTGCCGATTCAGCGCAACGTAGTAGGTATTGTGGGCAACGTCAGCCACGATAATGGCGGCGGTCAGGACAATACCCGCCCTGGGCTTGATGAACAGCAGCAGCGCGGCCAACGGATCGAGAACCGTCAGCGCGCCCCAGAACCCACGGCTGGCCCAGTGCGCGCTCTCCCCGTAGCCATAGTCCCAGAACAACCCATACTGGAAATCTGCTCGCAAATGGTTGGCGGTGGCAACCAGCAGGCAACACGCGAACAACACGCGGATGGCGAAAGAGAACCTGGGCATAGCATGATTCGCTTGTGTGCAGGGAGCCCGACAGGATATCGGATATCGGGCAATCACACTATTTTCCCCAAGAATCGACAAGACATAGGCCAGCCCTTCAAGGCACCCTGCGACCCTCTACCGGATACCCCGGATCAGTAAAACCATGGGTCGACGCATACCCAGGCACAACCAGGCCGTCGACCAGTTTCTCGTCGTCCGGCCCCAGCTCCAGCCCAAGTGCATCCATGTAGCTGTCCCAATGTGCCTCGGTACGCGGACCGGCGATAGCGGCGCTGATCAAGGTGTTTTTCAACACCCAGGCGATCGCAAAGGCAACGGAGGTGGTGCCTCGCTCGGCCGCATGACGGGCAATGACCTGGGCGATTGCCAGCGACTCCGGGCGCCATTCGGTCTGCTGGATGCGCTTGTCGCCACGCCCCGCTCGGGTATCCGCTGGCGGCGGTGCATCAGGTACATATTTGCCACTCAGCACGCCACGCGCCAGCGGGCTGTAAGGCACCACACCCAAGCCATAATTGCCCGCCACCGGCAGTTGCTCGACTTCCGCCGTGCGGTTGACGATGTTGTACAGCGGCTGGCTGACCACCGGCCGCTCGATACCCAGTTGGTCGGCGATACGGACCATTTCGGCAATGCGCCAACCGTGGAAATTGGACACGCCGTAGTAACGGATCTTGCCTTGGCGAATCAGGTCTCCGACGGCACGAATCCCCTCCTCCATCGGTGCGTCAGTCAGGGCACGGTGAAAATACAGGACGTCGATATAGTCCGTACCCAGGCGCCTGAGGCTGGCCTCGACGCTTTGCATGATCCATTTGCGTGACTGGCCCTGCTCGTTCGGGCCGGCGCTCGCGGACGACGGATAGCCGAACTTGGTGGCCACTACCCAACGATCACGCTGCTCGGCAATCGCACGGCCCACCACTTCTTCCGAACGGCCGGCGTGATAGGCATCGGCGCTGTCGATGAAGTTGATGCCGCTGGCCGCGGCCTTGTCGATGATGCGCCGGGAGGTCGCCTCGTCGGTCTCGCCGCCAAACATCATCGCGCCCAGGCACAGGGGAGAAACTTTCAGGGCGCTACGGCCCAGATAGCGGTAGTTCATCGGTCACCTTCCATCAACGTTGAAACAGGATGGCCGAGACGTTGCTCAAGGCCGTGCAAGCATCCTAGTCACAAGCCGATTGATGATTAAGAGCGAAAACCCGGATGCAGTCATGAGCACACTTCATGAGTCTGCGGTGTATCGCAGGGCCGCGATCACCAGGCCCAACGCCCGGGACGATTGGCGGCGACTGGGATAGTAGATATGCAGTCCGGGAAAGGTCGGAAACCAGTCTTCCAGTACCCACTGCAAGCGTCCGGCAGCAACGTGCGGCGCCGCCAGGTCTTGCGGGATGAACGCGAGTCCGCAGCCACTGAGCGCCGCTTCGAGCATCTGATAGGAACTGTTGAAAGTCAGTTGCCCCTCCACCCGCACCTGCAGTTCGCTCTTGCCCTTTTTCAGCTCCCAGGGATAACAACCGCCGTGGGTGGGCAAGCGCAAGTTGATGCAGTTGTGGTGGACCAGGTCGTCCGGCTGGAGCGGCGCCGGATGGGTCCGCAGGTAGGACGGCGCGGCAACGATGACCATGCGCAGGTCCGGTGCAACGCGTACCGCGATCATGTCCTGGGCCACCTGATCGCCCAGACGTACGCCGATATCGTAGCGCTCGGCAACGATATCGGTCAGCCCGTAGTCGATCATGATTTCGACCTTGATATCGGGGTACTGCGACATGAACGGCGCCAACCTCGGCCACAGCACGCTGTTGGCCGCGTAATCGGTGGCGGTGATGCGGATGGTGCCGCGCGGGCTGTCGCGCAACTCGATGACCTCGGCCAGGCCCGCGTCGATCTCCTCGAAGCGCGGTGCCAGGCTGTTGTATAGCTGCTCGCCCGCCTCGGTCGGCGCCACACTGCGGGTGGTGCGGGTCAGCAGGCGAACGCCAAGCCGCGCCTCCAGGGCACGGATGGTGTGGCTCAGGGCCGACTGCGAAACCCCCAGTTGAGCGGCGGCACGGGTGAAACTGCGCTCGCGGGTCACGGCCAGAAACGCCAGCAGATCGTTGTAACTTTCCCGGGCCATTGATGAGTTCCTAGCATGAATACTCGGAATTATAGCGCCATGGCCCTTCGACCACTCATGAACAGCACTCATGACTTCATGCAGGTTAATGATCTTAATGAATCTATCTGAGCTTCTTAATATGAGGCACCGCCGCCACCGCGGTATTGCCGTTCATCTCAGGAGTCGATTGCATGAAAAAACTAACCAGCGCCTTCGCCACATTATGTTTCTCGGCCCTGGTCGGCGCTGACCAGGGCCTGCCTCGACCCGACCCAAAACCCTCTCCGGATGTGCTTGAAGTCACACCGTAGTTGTACCACTACACCACCCAGCTACTCTTCGGCGAAGTCTGGAAGCGCGAGGAACTGGCGCCTCGCGACCGCAGCCTGATCACCCTCGTCGCGCTGGTCGCCAGTGGACAGAGCGCGCAGCTCGCCGGACACATCAAGCTGGGGCTCGACAATGGCGTGAAGCCAAGTGAAATCAGTGCCCTGATCACCCACCTGGCGTTCTACTCCGGTTGGCCGAATGCAATGTCGGCGGTGCCGGTGCTGGAGGAAGTGCTCGACGCCCGGGACAAACAAGGCTGATTGTTGAATCTGCCTCACAAGGCAACGCAGGTTTGCTCGGCTAATCAAGCCGTTGCTCACCCCGTATATTGATCCGACCCAACAACCGGGCCTGCCGGGATCGGCGGTTCAGGTAGACGTCACGGAGACCCAACGGAGAAATGAACATGACAAACGTCACAGTAGTGATTGGCGCCGGCTCCATCGGGCAAGCCATCGCACGACGGGTCAGCGCGGGCAAGCACGTCGTACTGGCGGACTTGCGGGAAGAGAACGCAGCCGCGGCCGCCAAGGTCCTCAGTGACGCCGGATTCGAGGTCACCACGGCGAGTGTCGATGTTTCTTCACGAGCGTCGGTGCAAGCCCTGGTCAAGACCGCCACGGCCATCGGCGATATCACCGGGGTGATTCACGCCGCCGGGGTTTCGCCCTCGCAAGCGCCTCCGGCGACGATCCTGCTGGTCGACCTGTATGGCACGGCGTTGGTGCTGGAAGAGTTCGGTAATGTGATCGCCAAGGGCGGCTCCGCCATCGTCATCGCCTCGCAATCGGGCCACCGCCTACCCGCCTTGGCACCCGAGCAGAACAAGGCCCTGGCCCTGACACCGGCCGACGAACTGCTGGCGCTGCCGATGCTGCAACCCGACCAGGTGACGGACCCGCTGAACGCCTACCAGATCTCCAAACGCGGCAATTCCCTGCGGGTCATGGCCGAAGCGGTGCGTTGGGGCAAACGTGGTGCGCGGGTCAACACCATCAGCCCGGGCATCATCTTTACCCCCCTGGCCAGGGACGAACTGTCGGGGCCACGGGGCGAAGGCTATCGGCGCATGATCGACTCCTGCGCCGCGAAGCGCGGCGGCACCCCCGATGAAGTCGGCGCGCTCGGTGCCCTGTTGATGGGACCGGAAGGTACCTTCATTACCGGCAGCGACTTCCTCATGGACGGCGGGGTGACCGCACAATACTGGTTTGGAGAGCACTTCCAGTAGTTGCAAAGCGCTATTCGACAACCCCGGCCGGTGCCTTCTGGCAAAGCCGGCCCCTATCGACGTGTCACCCGGCTTGCTGTCCTTGACCCAGCTATAGAGCGGCATGTTCTTGTAGGCCCACTGTTGGCTGCCGTCATCGCGGGTGACAATGCTGTAACCATCAGATGCCTTGGCAAATGCCCCCGGCAACATGCTGAATCCCGGAGCCCGCAACCCCGGATCTGAAAAACGCAAAAGAACCTGTAGGAGCCAGCTTGCTGGCGATGAGGGCCGTTCAGGCGATACAAGACTCCCTGACCCCGTTCAAGAACTCGCGATACTGCGCGGCCGTCCGTTCCGGCCGCTCGACCATCGGCAGATGACCCACGCCGTCCCAGCACTCCAACCGTGCATGGGGAATCCCCGCCATCCAGGTCTGGGCACTGGCCAGGGGGACCATGCGGTCTTCACGGCCCCACAGCAGCAAGGTCGGAACACGGACGCGGCTCAGCCAGGGTTCCATGCGCGGGCTGTCATGGAAGTCATCGAAAATTTCCGCCAGCTCAGCGCGCCGGTCGATATAGGTTTGCGACTCCGCCGCCAGCAACACCCCCGGGATCCAGGGGGGCGAGGCCATGGTCATGGCGAAGAACCGATCGAACTCCGCCCGCGAGTGGATCAGAAAAGGGTTCCGGCCTTGCTTGACCAACTCTTCCACTTCATTGGGTTGCGGCAGGTTGACGCCCACGGGGCCCATCAACGCCAACGACAGCACCCGCTCCGGGTAATGCGCCGCCAACCAGGTGCCGATGTAAGCGCCCATGGAACTGCCGACCACATGCACCTTGTCGATCCCGCTGGCGTCCAGCATCTCGACCATGCGTTGCGCCTGGGCCGCGATGCTGTAGTCGCCGCCCGCTTCGAAGCCACTTTTACCGTGCCCGGCCAGGTCGGGAATGAGTACCCGGTGGTCGGCAACGAAAGACCGCACAAAACGTAGCCAGAGGTTCTTGTCGGCACTGAAGCCGTGGATCAGCAACAGCGGCGGCGCGTTGTGCCGGGCCCCGCCCTGGAAAGTCGCCAAGGTCATCCGCTCAATCGCCACCGGGACTTCCGTCACCCGGGAGAGCCGTGCTTCCAGGCGGGTAATCAGGTCGAACAACAACCCTCCTATCCGCGGATAGGTCCACCATCCCCATACGATGAGGGTGGCGATCAGGGCAAGGATCAAGAACATCAACACTTCTCCAGAACAGGCTTCGCGAAACCAGTCTCCGCACTGCCGATCGAGTCATAAAAGCAGAACGCGCATCCGCCAGCAAGACGCCTTGCCAGATCGGCGTGACAACCCTTGAGTGGCTTCTGATAGGCTGATGGATCGGACAATCCACTCAGCCAGGCTCAGCCCCATGCTCAATATCCGCGCCATGACAATGGACGATTACCCTGCGGTCATCGACCTGATGCGCAATACTCCGGGCATCTCCCTGCGTGATGCCGACTCCCGTGAGTCGACCGCCCGGTACCTGGAGCGAAATCCGGGGATGAGCTTCATAGCGGAAGTCGATGGTGACCTCGCTGGCTGCATCATGTGCGGGCATGACGGTCGCCGGGGCTACTTGCAGCACCTGCTGGTCCTGCCCCGCTATCGGCGCCAGGGCATCGCCAATGCACTGGTCGAACGCTGCCTGTCGATCCTGGAAACCCACGGCATCCTCAAGTGCCATCTCGACGTGTTCAAGACCAATGCAGCCGCTGCCGCCTATTGGCAAAGCCAGGGTTGGCAGCTCCGGCGGGATATCGACCGCTACTCGTTTACCCGGTCGGACAACAAGAACGTATGACGACTCGCATCCGCCGCACTGGTTTGCCCCATCGGCTCAATAAATCCCGGGCAACAGCCTGATCAGCAGCAAGCCGAGGGCGTCGATCACCGGATTCACCCGGCGATTGCCGCGATCCTCACACACGCCGGGGCTGGCGTTGTAGGAGCATGTGTTTCAGCGAGTGGCCGACAACGCTCTAGCCTGCGGGTTGCACGAAGTCCCCGACAGACCGGCTTATTCCACAAAAGAATCAACAAATTCTTTTATATTCTTTTATTGTTAATTCGCGGACTGCAAGACTCGACACCAGAATCATCCACCAAGTGTTGAGATCATCATGAAGAAATTAGCTGCCCTCACTGCCCTCACCCTCGCCGTCCTTTCGGGATTGGCCCATGCCGACCGCCTGGAAGACATCAAGAAATCCGGCGTCCTGCGCGTCGCTTCGTTCGACAGCAACCCGCCTTTCGGCTTTATCGATGCCAAGAGCAAACAGATCGAAGGCCTGGACGTCGACTACGCCAAGGCCATCGCCGATAAGTTGGGAGTCAAGCTGCAGTTGCAACCGACCAACCCGGCCAACCGCGTCCCGCTGCTGGTCGCCAACAAGGTCGACCTGGTCCTGGCCAACTTCACTATCACCCCGGAGCGCGCCGAGCAGGTCAACTTCAGCATTCCCTACTTCAGTTCCGGCCAGCAGTTCATCGTCAAGAAAGGCACCCTCAAGTCCCAGGACGACCTGAACAAATGGCGTGTCGGCGTGGACAAGGGCACGGTCAACGAAGGCGTGCTAAGGGAGAAATTCCCCGGTGCCAAAGTCATCGCCTATGACGACACCCCGTTCGCCTTCACCGCCCTGCGCAACGGTAATGTCCAAGCCATTACCCAGGACGGTCCGAAGCTGATCGGCCTGCTGGCCAACGTCCCGGACAAGGACAAGTACGAAGTGCCGCCCTTCACCATTTCCAATGACCTGATCGGCGTCGGCCTGCCCAAGGGCGAGGCGGCCCTGACCGACGTGGTCAACCAGACGCTGGTCGAACTGGAAAGCAAAGGCCAGGCGCAGAAAATCTATGACACCTGGTTCGGCCCGGACACCAAGACACCGTTGGCCCGCCTGTACAAGATCGGCGACAAGAGCTGATCACCCACCCTGCCGCACACCCACGGCCCGCGCGGTTTTCCGCGCGGGCTCTTTGTATTCTGGATGGACACCGTGATTGATGTTTGGTGAATTGCTCGGCCCGCATTACCTGAAATGGCTGTTCGATGGATTTCTCCTCACCCTGAGCCTGTCTGCCACGGTCTGCCTGATTGCCACCGGGCTCGGCTTCCTGGTCTGCCTGGCACGCCTGGGCAACTCGCGCCTGGCGTCCTGGCCGGCACGGGCCTACCTGGCGTTGTTTCGCAATACGCCGCTGCTGGTGCAGTTGTTCTTCTGGTATTTCGGCCTCAGCGCCCTGCTGCCCGAAGGGCTGGTGAGCTGGCTGAACAGCCCCCATGAGGCGAACGTGGCCAGCCTGGAAATCAGCTGGCCGTCCTTTGAGTTCATCGCCGGCTTCTGGGGGTTGACGCTGTATACCTCGGCCTTTATCGCCGAAGAATTTCGCGCCGGCGTCGCCTCGGTGCGCCCGCAGCAACGCGAAGCCGGCGTGGCCATGGGTTTGCGGCCGGCACAGGTGTGGCGTTACATCATCCTGCCCCAGGCCTTGCGTACCGCCCTCGGGCCCTTGCTCGGGCAGTATATGAACGCGCTGAAGAACTCCTCGCTGACCATGGCCATCGGCCTCGCCGAGCTGTCCTACGCCTCGCGCCAGGTGGAGACCGAAACCTTCAAGACCTTCCAGTCCTTCGGCTTCGCCACCCTGCTCTACATCCTTGCCATCGCGCTGATTGAAGTGGCCGGGCAATGGATCCGCCAGACCAAGCGTTATCGCCAGGGAGCGGCATAAGCCATGGACTTTTCCGTTATCGGCGACAACCTCGAATACTTCCTGATCGGCGCCTACCCCGACGGCCCCCTGGGCGGTGCCGCGCTGACCCTGGTCCTGAGCGTTCTGTCCGGCATTTGCGCAGCCGTGCTGGGCCTGGTGCTGGGCATTGCCCTGAGCACCCTCAAAGGCTGGCCACGGGGGATATTGATCACGCTGCTGGGGTTCCTGCGGGCAATCCCGGTATTGATGCTGATCTTCTGGAGCTATTTCCTGCTGCCGATCATCTTCCACGTGGATATCCCGGCGTTGTTCACCGTGGTCTGCGCCCTGTCGCTGATCGGCGGCGCCTACCTGGCATACTCGGTCCACGCCGGTATCCAGAGCCTGCCGGACGGCCAATGGGCGGCGGCCCGCGCGCTGGGCATGGGACCGGTCCAGGTCATGCGGCTGATCATCCTGCCGCAAGCCTTGCCGATCATGCTGCCGTCGTTCCTCAACCAGTGGATCTCGCTGATCAAGGACACCTCCCTGGCCTATGTGATCGGTGTCGGCGAACTGTCCTTCGTGGCGACCCAGGTCAGCAACCGGGTGATGGTCCACCCCACGGAGATCTTCCTGTTCGTGGCCCTGGTCTACTTCGTGTTCTGTTCCAGCCTCGATCTGCTGGCCAATTTCGCGAGCAGAAAGCCACAGGGGAAGCGTGCTTGACCAGACGCCCAGGGGATTTAGCGAGTCCCCAGGAACTGCGTCAGCGACTCTCCCAGCGTATCGAACACCAAGGCGATGCGCTGAACCCTGCGCATGTCCTGGTGCATGGCGATCCAGACATCCACGGAGAAATCCACCTGTTCGGGCAGCACACGCACCAGCTCGTGACGCCGGGCCAGTTGGCTGGAGCAGACACCAATGCCCAACCCCGCGCGCAACGCCGCCAGTTGCGCGAGGTGGTCGTCGGTACGAATCAGCGTCCGCTGCGACGTGCAGTCAAAGCCGCGTTCGCGCAGAAACTGCAGCTCCACCAGATTGCGGTCCGGCCCGATCAGCGGATAGCCATCCAGCTGTGCGATGGTGTCCGGCGTGCCCTGCTCCGCCAGCAACCCGGGAGTGGCATACAAGCCGACCTGCAAATCACCGACCTTGCGGGTAACCACGGCGGCTTCGCTCGGCCGACGGATACGCACCGCCACATCGGCCTCCTGCCTGGCCAGCGCTTGCACACGGTTCGACACGCTGAGTTCGACGGCCAATTGCGGATAGGCCTGCCGTAGCGTGCGCAGCATGGGTGGCAAGACCTCGACCCCGAGCAGCTTGCTGCTGGTCAGGCGTACCGTGCCGCCCGCCAGCGCGGCATCCGCCGACGCCGCCCGGTTGAAGGCATTGGCCGCCATGGCCATGGCCTCGACATGGCTGATCAGGTCCTTGGCCATCTCTGTCGGCAACAGCCCTGCCGGTGAGCGGATAAACAGGCTGACGCCCACGCTCTGCTCCAACGCCTCGATCCGCCTGCGCGCGGTGGCCTGCGCAATGCCCAGCAAACGGGCCGCCCCCGATAGACTGCCGGTGCGCAGTACCGCCAGAAAGGCACGCTGGGTTTCCCACTGTAGCTGAGGCGCGTTCATACTTTTCCTGTGAGCTGCTGGGCAATTTTGGCTAATTTTCTTTCGTGAGGCGCAGCCTCATGCTGCTCAAGCATATCCCACGGGCACCCCGCTCCGTCCGCCACCTCAACGTTTAAAGGAGTTTTACCCATGCCACTCACTGGCCAATGCCGCTGCCGCGCCGTGAGCTACAACCTGGCCGCCGACATCCCGCTGGCGGTCTATGCCTGCCATTGCCGCGACTGCCAGACCTGGAGCGGCAGCGCTTTTGCCCTGCATGCGCTGTTGCCGGAAGGCGCCATCCGCGTTGCGGGGCCGATCAGCGAATACGCCTATGACAGCAACGGCCTGCATGCCCGCCACGCCCTCTGCGGCGTCTGTCATACCCGACTCTACAACACCACCAGCGCCGCGCCAGGCCTGCAAGTGCTGCGCGCCGGCACGCTGGATAACAGTCCGTCCCTGCAGCCTGTCGCGCATATCTGGGTGCAACACAAACAACCCTGGCTGACACTGCCGGACGGGCTTCCCACCTGGCCACAAAGCCCGACGCCAGAAGCGTTCGCCGCAGCCTTGAGAGGATAGGAGGCAGGTCATGAACCTTTCAGTCTTTGCCAGCGGTAGCTGCCGCTGTGGCCTGGTCACGTTTGAACTGCGCGCCCGGCCGATCATCACCACGGCCTGTCATTGCACCGGCTGCCAGAAAATGTCCGCCAGCGCGTTCTCCCTCAGTGCGCTGGTGCCGGCCGGGCAGTTCGTGGTCACTCTGGGTGAGCCGGTGATCGGCGGCTTGCACGGGACAACACGACACTACTTCTGCCCTCACTGCCTGAGTTGGCTTTTCACTCGCCCGGCAGGCAACGAGGTGATTGTCGGCGTGCGTTCCAGCCTGCTGGATAACCCGCGACAATTCGCCCCGTTCATCGAAACCTGGACTCGTGAAAAGCTGCCCTGGGTCGCTACCGGGGCCATGCATGGCTTCGAGGGATTCCCCGATCCGCAGGACTTTACAGCGCTGACACAACAGTATGCGCAGTGGCGTCAGGCATAAGCACTCAGGCAAAACCTTGTTCAACCAGCAACGCACCCGTCAGGCCGTCAGCGATTTCGAGGCGGCCTTGCCGGACATCTCACAAATCGTCGAAGCCCAACAGCTCTTTGGCGCCCCCGACTATATGCTGTATGTGATTACCCGGGACCTTCCGGCTTTCCAGCGACTTTACGATGAACGACTGTCCGCGCTACCCAACGTGCAGCGCCTCGGTTCCACCCTGGTGATGAAGCGGGTCATTCAGGATCGGGCCCTCGCGCTGTGCTAGCAGGACCTGCCCGCCGCACCCGGCGGCAAGACAAAACGACGCACCACCAACACTCAAAAAAATAGACACTAAAAGCAAAAAACACTCAAAAAGATTATTTTACTTTGGTAAAAAAAACATAAGCTACACAAAGCCATTTCAACCACATGGATGTGTTGTTCATGTTCACCAAGATAACCTCGACTTTCAGCGCCGAGTGGGCGGATAGCAAGCTCAAGATCAGTCATGTGATTCTCTTTGTGGCGGCGGTCTGCATCTCATTGATCGGCATCAGTATCTGGGGGGCTTTCAACTCCCTGGCGTATCACTTGCATGACAAAGAGATCGAGATGTCGAACCTCTCCAAGGCCTTGTCGTCGAGCATAGCGGCCACCCTCACCCAAGCCGACATAGTCATACTCGGGGTCCAGGCCCGGGCCAATATTGAAGGCACCGGAGCGGAGGAATTGAAAAAGCTGGAGGAAATATTAAAGGCCCAACAAGAACGCCTGCCACAAATCTATGGATTCTCCATTTACGACGAACAAGGACGTTGGTTATTAAGTTCAAACGACAGGTATCGGTCCAGCATAAACAACTCGGACCGCGACTATTTCATCTACCATCGCGACCATGAGAGTTCCGCCCCATTCCTCGGCCCGCCCATACGCAGCCGCGCCACCAACGAATGGGTTATCACCCTATCACGCCGGATCAATCACGCGGATGGCAGCTTTGCCGGTATGGCCATAGCCACCGTCTATCTCAAATACTTTCTCAGCCTCTATGAGAATATCGATGTGGGCAAGAATGGCATCATCAACCTGGCCTCCTCGACTGGACACATCATCGTACGCAAGCCCTTCAAGGAAGCTGAAATCGGCACGGACATTTCAACCGGGGAGGTATTTGCCTTGTTGGTGCCCGGTGTTACCGCGGGCACCGCGACAATAAGATCATTTATTGACAATGTCGTACGGGTCATCAGTTTTCGCCGCGTCGAGGGCTACCCCCTGGTAGTCATCGCCGCCTTTGAAAAAGAGGAGATCCTGGCGGACTGGCGCCGCGAATCCTTGTCGAGTTTTGTCATATCCTCTGTCTTGCTGCTCACTCTGGGCCTGCTGGGTTATCGCCTTATAAAAATCATGAGCCGGCAGATTCAAGCCCAAAAAGAACTGCAACACTCCGAAAGAGCCTACATCGCGGCGAACAAGGCACTCGGACAACTGGCACTCGAAGATGGCTTGACCGGGCTCTCGAATCGTCGCAAGTTCGACCTGTTTATCGACTCGGAAATAAGCAAGGCCAAGCGCAAACCCGACGACCTGGCGCTGATCCTGATTGATATCGACCTGTTCAAGAAGTACAACGACCATTACGGCCACGTACAAGGCGATGAATGCCTGAAATCGGTGAGCACCATTATCAAAAGAAACATCACTCGGGAAGGTGATCTGGCGGCCAGGTACGGCGGAGAAGAGTTTGCCATTGTCCTCTCGAACACTGACTATGTCGGTGCCTTTATTATTGCCGAGAAGATTCGCACGGAGGTCGAGCGCAGCGCCATTCAACACTGCGAATCACCGGCTAAAGTCGTCACCATCAGCATTGGTATCAGTGCTTTATCCGGATCGACAGCCGACACCCCCGAGCATCTGATCGATATCGCGGATAAAGCCCTGTACGTGGCCAAATCCAATGGCCGAAACCGGACGGTTATATCCAACAATCTGTCCAGCGCCCTGGCCTGAGTCGATGCGGCAGTGCGCCATTGGCCGCGCTGTCGCTATTGCTTGACTCAGCCCTGCCAGCCCAACCCCAACGCCTTGTGCAACGAAGCAAAATCTTTCAGCAATTCACTGTCGCCGCTGACCCGATTCTGCTCCGCGTCAAAACGCGTGCGTTCGGCGTTGAGCCAGTCCAGGGTGCTTGCGGTGCCGGCGTCGTAACGTTCGCGGGTCAGGCTGGCCGCGCGAGCCGAGGAAGCCTCGATATCCCGCAGCAGAACCACATTTTCACGCTGGTGACCGTAGCGCGCCAGGGCGACATCAGCATCACGCAACGCATCGAGAACCACGCTGCGGTAGTGGGCCCGGGCTTCGTCGACAGCGCCTTCGGCACTCTCGACATCAGCCGCCACGCGCCAGATCGCGACCGCCGCCGGGGTCAATGCACCGGCGCTGCAATACTATTTCGACAACAAGGAAGGGGTTTACCTGGCCTGCGTCGAGCACATCCTCGCGCAGCTCTGGGCGCAGCTGACGGACGTGGTCGCGGCCGCCGAAGCGGCGCTGAACGATCCTCACGCCGATGACCCGATATTGATCGAGCGCTACCTGGGAATTCTCGGGGTCTTCATGTCGTTCCTGCACGACACGCCGCAATCCACCGACTGGCGTCGTTTCATGGCCTGCGAGCAAGCCGGCCTCGGCCCACCGCTCGCCGGTTTCATCAAGCAAGAAACCACGCTGTGCTAATTTTTCCACCACTCGCCAGCAGCACTGGTTTCACCTACCAAACGTTGAGATAGAGCATGTCACGAGTTTTTCCCGGTACAGCAACATGGGTCTTCGGCATCAGCGCAACATTGCTCAGCACCTTCTCGAGCGCAGCCTCAACTGTCGCCGCCTCACCTCAGATCATGAACCTCTGCCAGCCCGCTGCCACCAGCCCATCCGCCAAGCATCTGCTGGCTGCCGCACAAGGACATCTCGGCGATGGCATCCACGCCCTGCCCCATCTGCATACGGAAGGTACCCTGCCGAACCAGGGCATTCGCGAGCAGAGCATCGCGGCGGAAAAGGACTGGCCGGTACTGCGCCAGGCCGCCTTGGCCTGGCGCCTGAGCGCCGACCCGCGTTATCTGCAACAGGTCGACGAGGCACTGGCCGCCTGGACCCGCACCTATCAGCCGGACTTCAACCCGATCGACGAAACCAATCTCGATCAACTGATCGATGCCTACACCCTCACCGCCAGCGCGCTGCGCCCGGAAACGCGAGAGGCCAGCCAGGCCTTCCTACGCCAACTCGGCAACGGCTACATGGCGCAGATTCGACAGTCCCATGGCTCCAAGAGCAGTAAAAATATCAATAACTGGCAGAGCCATCGCGTCAAGCTGGTGACCCTGGCCGCCGCCGCGCTGGCTGATCGGGCCATGCTGGAGCAGGCCTTCCAGCTGTTCCAGCAACAGGTGGCGGACAATCTCCGGGCGGATGGTTCGGTGTTCGACTTCAGGGAGCGCGATGCACTGCACTACGTCGTCTATGACCTGGAGCCATTGGTCCAGGCGGCCCTGGCGGCCAAGCCCTACGGTGGCAACTGGCTGACTTACACCGCCCCCACCGGTTCCTCCCTGGTCCGTTCGCTCGATTGGCTGGTGCCCTATGCCAACGGTCAACGCAGCCATCAGGAGTTCGTGCATACCAGCGTGAAGTTTGACCGCGACCGTGCCAACGTCGGAGAGGCCGGGTACAGCGGCACCTGGGAGCCGAAAAGCAGCAACAAGCTCTACTGGCTGGCCGCGCAACTGGATGCGCGCTACTTGCCCCTGGCCCGGCAACTGGTACCCAACCCTCAGGACTGGATCGGGGCCTGTTACCTGAAATAGGCACGGGTAATATTTTCTTTAAGGAAAGCGAGGAACTCAACCTCCAACGCTGGGGGACGCCTGTTCAAGTAGCCAGTCGCGAAACGCCTGGATCTTTGCCAACCCCTCCATCTCGGGTCGATAGACAATGTAGTAGGCAAACACCAATGGATGACTGGCTTCGCCAAAGGGGCGGATCAACCGCCCCGCCGCCAGGTCTTCGCGCAACATCACGCTGCGCCCCAGGGCCAGGCCCTGGCCATCGATGGCCGCTTGCAGCACGGCCGCCGAGTTGTTGATGCGCAGCCCGTGTTCCGCCTGGATATCGCCGTATCCCGAAACATCGAGCCAGGTCCGCCACGTCGGGTAGGCCGGATCGCCGGCCATCGACAAATCATGGATCAGTGTCGCCTCGGCCAGGCGCTTGCCCGATAATCGCCCGGCCTTGAGCAATGGATAGCTGGGCGCGCACACCGGGTACATTTCCTCGTCCATCAATTTGATCGCGGTCAATCCCGGCCAACGTCCCGCGCCATAACGCACGCCGATGTCCATGCCTTCGGCAATGAAGTCCACGGGCCTGAGATTGGTGTCCAACAGCACATCGGTCTGCGGATAGGCCAGTTGGAAACGCTCGATCCGCGGCAACAGCCACTTGGCGGCGAACGCCGGGCTCACCGTTACGGTCAGCCCGGTGCTGAGCGACCCCTCCTTCAAGCGCGCCAGCCCAATGCTCAGGCGCTCAAAACCCTCACGAATATCCGGCAGCGCCTTGCGTGCGACATCGGTCAGCACCAGCCGCGCCGAACCACTCGAAGCACGATTGAACAGCGCAACCCCCAGCCACGCTTCCAGCGTGCGCACCTGCTGCCCTACGGCCGCGGAAGTGACATGAAGCTCCGCGGCCGCGGCCGAAAAGCTCTGGTGCCGGGCAGCCGCTTCGAATGCGCGAAGCGCGTTGAGATAGGTTGGCGTGGCCATCTGCTAAAGATTTTCTTTAATGAATGGAAAAAACTTCTGATTTGTGAGCCCTGCCGGCAAGGCGAAGAATAGCACCCAAGCCGAAGCACTACAGCAATGAAGACCCAAGCGTAGAACGGTTCAGGTTATTTCATCCACCCAGCACAGGGCAAAAACATGAAAAGATTTTCTTCCAAGGTCGCCATCGTCACCGGCGGCGGTTCAGGCATCGGCAAGGAAGTGGCGCAACGCCTGGTGGCCGAAGGCGCCAGCGTGGTGATCAGCGGCCGTGACGCGGCGAAACTGGAAAAAGCCGCCGCGCAGATCGACCCCACCGGCAAGCAAGTGCGTTTCCTCGCGGCCGATATCGCCAAGCCCGCCACGGCCCAGGCCCTGGTCGAGCTGGCCAGCGCCGAGTTCGGCGGCGTCGATATTCTGATCAACAACGCGGGTGTGTTTAACCCCAAACCTTTCCTCGAGCTGGACGAGCAGGAATATGACGGCTTCGTCGATATCATCCTCAAGGGCAAATTCTTCATGGCCCAGGCGGCCGCCAAAGCCATGCAGCAACGCGGCGGCGGCGCCATCGTGCAGACCGGTTCCCTGTGGGCCCTGCAAGCCATTGGCGCGACGCCGTCGGCGGCCTACTCGGCAGCCAATGCCGGCGTCCATGCCCTGACCCGCAACCTGGCCATCGAGCTGGCGTCGTCGAATATCCGCATCAACACCGTCGCCCCCGCCGTGGTCGAAACGCCGGTGTACAACACCTTCATGGACAGCGAACAAGTCAAGGCCGTGTTGCCGACCTTCAACGCCTTCCACCCGCTGGGTCGCAACGGTCAGCCTGGCGATGTGGCCGAGGCCATCCTGTTCATGGCTTCGGAACAGGCGTCGTGGATTACCGGCACCGTATTGCCCGTCGATGGCGGCGTCACTGCCGGCCGTATCTGAGCCATGGGAGAAAACATGCTGGATTGGAATGCAGCGCTCGAACAAAACTGACGACGGTCCTCTGAAACTCGCCTGCATCGCCCCGGAGTCAGGGGCCATGCGGGCCTTCCGGCTTTTTTCCCGGAGCGTGGCCATGAATACGGCTGGGCGCTACGTTATGTCCGTTAGGCGACATTCATGGACTTATTGGCGTTAGTCGGCAATCGGCAGACAGGCTAAAGTCCATCTACTGTTTTTGCCCGTGGATGACGTGCCTGATGACCCGCCCTCGCTTCTTGCCCGACAACTTCACCCTGACCCTGGTCAGCGTGGTGCTTCTCGCCAGCTTCCTGCCTGCCAGCGGCCAGGTCGCCGTCGGTTTCAGCTGGCTGACCAATATCGCTATTGCCCTGCTGTTCTTCCTGCATGGCGCCAAGCTGTCGCGCGAATCGATCATCGCCGGCGCCGGCCACTGGCGCCTGCATCTTCTGGTGTTCGGCCTGACCTTTGTCCTGTTCCCCCTGATCGGCGTCGCGCTCAAGCCGCTGCTGTCGCCACTGATCGGCGACAAGCTGTATATGGGCATGCTCTACCTCTGCGCCCTGCCGGCCACGGTGCAGTCGGCAATTGCCTTTACGTCCCTGGCACGAGGCAATGTGCCGGCGGCGATTTGCAGTGCGGCGGCGTCGAGCCTGTTCGGTATCTTCCTCACACCGTTGCTGGTGACCTTGCTGCTGAATGTGCATGGCAGTGGCGGCTCGACCCTGGATGCCATCCTGAAAATCAGCGTGCAATTGCTGCTGCCATTCATTGCCGGGCAGATCGCCCGGCGCTGGATCGGCGCCTGGGTGGGACGTAACAAAACCTGGTTGAAGTTCGTCGACCAAGGCTCGATCCTGCTGGTGGTCTACAGCGCTTTCAGCGAAGCGGTAAACGAAGGCATCTGGCATCAGATCCCGCTCCGGGACCTGGCCGGCCTGGTGCTGGTCTGCGGTGTGATACTCGCTTTGGTGCTGCTGGCATCCACCGTGCTGGGCAAGGCCTTTGGCTTCGACCAGGAAGACCGCATCACCATCCTCTTCTGCGGTTCGAAGAAAAGCCTGGCCACCGGCGTGCCGATGGCCCAGGTACTGTTCGCCGGCAGCACCATCGGCGTGCTGATCCTGCCGCTGATGCTGTTCCACCAGATTCAACTGATGGTCTGTGCGGTGCTGGCGCAGCGTTATGCAAAACGGCCGGAGTCGGTGGCCGAATTGATGGGCCAGGTCGATCCTTGATGGTTTCCCATCCACGGATGAGCGTTTAGAGCGGATCCGGTCGGAGCCACCGGGCCGCCTTTTCAAGCGAATAGGCGGTTTTCGTATTCCGCGTTTTGGCTGAAGAAAACCGCCTCCCCGGCTCTTTGCGTGGCTCCCCGTCGCGCACGTCTATCTGCACGCAATAAGCTAGAGCATTTCCCACGCCCACCCAGGAAGCGGCCGACTATTTCACCCAGAGTGTCTGGATCAATTATTTGGCCGGGCTCGCTGTCGTCGACAGCACCGCCCCAAGCGGTCGTGATAGCACACCACCGGAAAAACCAAAGCCGTCGCAGAGGTATGGGAGGCCTAAGTGCAAAACCTCGCATCAAAATCCGCTCTGATACGAACGGAGAAACAGCTGATCCAAAAAGCCGTGGACCTGGGCCGAGAACTGCGCGGCTCGATCAAAGAGCTTGGAGATACAGTCAAAGCCCAAGGCGAACGGATAGACACGCTCAGCCAAGTGATTGTCAATTAAGGGGATGAGCTTCGTGCCGAGATCAAGGAGCAAGGCAGCGAATTTCGAATTGCGATGGAAAAACAAGGGCACGCACTCCGGTTTGCAATGGAGCAACAGAGACATGAGTTCCAGTCTGCAATGGAACAACAGGGTCACAAGCTCCAGTCTGCAATAGAACAACAAGGGCACGAGTTCCGGCTTGCAATGGAAAAGCAAGGCAACGAGCTTCACAACAAAATAAAAGATGTCGGTGTGAAAATTGAAACCCGTACTCAAGCACTGGAAGCTGCAATAGACAGAAGAAGCGCCGACATTCGATCTGAAATCAAGGATGTGGACAACGAACTGAAGAGGTCCATTTCAGACTTGAATTCTAAAATCGATAAAGGCCTGACGCTTGTGTACTGGCAAATCAGTCTGATTTTCATAACCATCGTTATTCCGCTAGGAAAGCTAACTTTCGATTATGTTTCTGGCAAATCGCCAAGCTGATCCAAGGCTGCGCTGCTCAATCGGCAGCTCTCAACCTGTGGTTTGAAGTTTCAAATAAACCAGGTTGGATCTGACACTGTCATCCGCGCCTTCACCCTGGATACGGACTTGCCGAACTGCAAGACATAGCCCCCTACAATAATGCCCGCCGGCGCCAGAAGTCCCCGGGCATGCCGGGCCTGGTGAACCGGCAGCCCCCAATGCCGTGGTCAGCGAGCCCACATCGAAATGTCCGTCTATGCTCCCTCCATCACTGGAGGGAATGCCATGGACCTGATCTTTTTGGTACTCGCTGCACTGTTCTTCATCAGCCTGGTGGGCATGGCGTATGGCTGCGCGGCGCTGAAAAGGAGACGGTCATGACCGCCTTCTATCTATTGGGTGGCCTGATAGCAGCCGGCCTGCTGGTTTACCTGGTCGCCGCGCTGCTGTTTCCGGAGGACTTCCTGTGACTACTCAAGCCTGGGGCCTGCTCGGGGCCTTTCTTTTGCTCCTGGTTATTCTCGCCTGGCCGCTGGGGCGCTGGCTGACCACCGTGATGGAGGGCCGCTTCACCTTCGGTTCGCGCCTCGAGTCACCGCTGTATCGGCTGGCCGGCGTCCAGCCTGATACGCAGATGAGCTGGCTGCAGTACGCCCTGGCCCTGATCCTGTTCAATAGCCTGGGGCTGTTGGCGGTTTATGCCTTGCAGCGGCTGCAAGGCGTGCTGCCGTTCAACCCGCAAGGGTTCGCCGCCATCACCCCGGACTCGTCGTTCAATACCGCCGCCAGTTTCGTCACCAATACCAACTGGCAAGCCTATAGCGGCGAGTCGGCGATGAGTTACCTGACCCAGATGCTCGCCTTGACCGTGCAGAATTTCATGTCCGCCGCCACCGGGATCGTCGTGGCGATTGCCCTGGTCCGTGGGTTTGCACGGCACAGTGTCGACAGTATCGGCAATGCCTGGGCCGACCTCACCCGGATCACCCTGTGGGTCCTGCTACCATTGTCGCTGATTTTCGCGCTGTTCTATGTGAGCCAGGGGGCGATCCAGAACCTTGATCCGTACAAGGACGTCACCACGCTGGAGGTCATGCAATACCAGGCCCCGGTGCTCGACGCCGCGGGCCAGCCGAGCGTCGATGCCAAGGGCAATCCGCTGACCGTAGCCAGCAGCACCGATAAACAGACCATCCCCATGGGGCCGGTGGCCTCCCAGGAGGCGATCAAGATGCTCGGCACCAATGGTGGCGGCTTCTTCAACGCCAACTCGGCGCACCCCTATGAGAACCCCTCCGCCGTCACCAATTTCTTTCAGTTGATTGCCATCTTCCTGATCCCCACCGCCCTGTGTTTCGTCTTCGGTCACGTGGTCGGCGACATGCGCCAAGGCTGGGCCCTGCTGGCAACCATGAGCATCCTCTTCGTGATCGCGGTGATCGCCGTCACCCACTACGAGCAACTCGGCAATCCGCAGTTTTCATCGCTGGGTATCGATAATGCCGCAGGCAATATGGAAGGCAAGGAGCTGCGCTTCGGCATCAGCGCCTCAAGCCTGTTCGCCGCGGTGACCACGGCGGCCTCGTGCGGCGCGGTGAATGCGATGCACGACTCGTTCACGCCCCTGGGCGGCGCGGTGCCGCTGGTGTTGATGCAACTGGGCGAGGTGGTATTCGGCGGGACCGGCTCGGGTCTGTACGGCATGCTGGTATTCGCCATTCTCGCAGTGTTTATTGCCGGCCTGATGATCGGCCGTACACCCGAGTATCTGGGCAAGAAGATCGAAGCCTACGAGATGAAGATGGTCGCCATCGCCATTCTGGTCACACCGCTGCTGGTGCTGCTCGGTACCGCAATCGCCGTCATGACCGACGCGGGCCGACTGGGAATCGCCAACCCCGGTGTTCATGGTTTCTCGGAAATCCTCTATGCCCTGACCTCGGTGGCCAACAACAACGGCAGCGCCTTCGCCGGCCTGTCGGCCAATACCCCCTTCTACAACACGTTGCTGGCCATCGTCTGCTGGTTTGGCCGTTTCGGCGTCATCGTCCCGGTACTGGCGGTCGCGGGCAGCCTGGCCGGCAAGAAACGCCTGGCGGTGACCGGCGGCACAATGCCTACCCACGGCATGCTCTTCGTCGTCCTGCTGATCGGCACGGTGTTGCTGGTCGGCTTGCTGAACTACGTGCCGGCGCTGGCGCTGGGCCCGGTAGTCGAACACCTCATGCTGTTCAAGTGAGATCAGGCACATGACACGTCAAGCGTTCTCCCTGTTCGACCCGACCCTGCTACGACCCGCCGTCGTCGACGCCATGCGCAAGCTCAGCCCACGGGTCCAGTGGCGCAACCCGGTGATGTTCGTCGTCTATATCGGCGCCATCATCACCACCGGTTTGTGGGTCCAGGCCCTCAGTGGTAAGGGCGAGGCCAGTACCGGATTCATCCTGGCGATTGCCTTGTGGCTGTGGTTCACCGTGCTGTTCGCCAATTTCGCCGAGGCCCTGGCCGAAGGCCGCAGCAAGGCCCAGGCCGCCTCATTGCGCGACCTGAAAAAGGAAACCTGGGCCAAGAAACTGCGCGAGCCCCGCTACGGCGCCGAGTGGCAACTGGCCAAATCCAGCGACCTGTGCAAAGGTGATATTGTCGTGGTTGAAGCCGGCGACCTGGCCAACTCGCTCATCCCCGCCGACGGCGATGTGATCGAAGGCGCCGCTTCGGTGGACGAGTCGGCCATCACCGGTGAGTCGGCCCCGGTGATCCGCGAAAGTGGCGGCGACTTCTCGGCGGTGACCGGCGGGACCCGGGTCCTCTCGGACTGGATCGTCGTACGGGTCACGGCCAATCCCGGCGAGACCTTCGTCGACCGCATGATCGCGATGGTCGAGAACGCCAAGCGGCAAAAGACCCCGAATGAAATCGCCCTGTCGATTCTCCTGGTGGCGCTGACCATCGTGTTCCTCGGCGTCACGGTGACCCTACTGCCTTTCTCGTTGTTCGGCGTGGCTGTGGCGAAATCCGGTATACCGGTCTCGCTCACCGTGCTGATCTCACTACTGGTGTGCCTGATTCCCACCACCATCGCCGGCCTGCTATCGGCCGTCGGGGTGGCCGGCATGAGCCGCATGATGGAAGCCAATGTCATCGCCACCTCGGGCCGGGCCGTGGAGGCCGCCGGGGATGTCGACGTGCTGCTGCTCGACAAGACCGGCACCATCACCCTGGGCAACCGCCATGCCTCGGCCTTTTTGCCGGCGCCGGATATCAAGGAGGCGGAGCTGGCCGATGTGGCGCAACTGGCGTCCCTGGCCGACGAAACCCCCGAGGGGCGCAGCATCGTGGTGCTGGCCAAGCAAAAATTCAACCTGCGGGAACGGGACATCGCGGCGCTCGATGCGCACTTCGTGCACTTTTCCGCGCAGACTCGCATGAGCGGTGTCGACCTGGGCCCCCGGCAACTGCGCAAAGGCGCCGGCGAGGCTATCCTCAAACACGTCCAGAGCTTGGGCGGCAGCTTTCCAGCCGCGGTGCAAACCAGCATCGAGGAAGTTGCGCGCCGGGGCAGCACACCGCTGGTGGTCGCCGACGGGGCCAAGGTGCTTGGGGTGATCGAACTCAAGGACATCGTCAAGGGCGGGATCAAGGAGCGCTTCATCGAGCTGCGGCGCATGGGCATCAAGACGGTGATGGTGACCGGCGACAATCGGGTCACCGCCGCCGCCATCGCCGCCGAGGCCGGGGTCGATGACTTTCTGGCGGAAGCGACCCCCGAACAGAAGCTGCAACTGATCCGTAGCTACCAGGCCGAAGGTCGGCTGGTAGCCATGACCGGCGACGGCACCAACGATGCCCCGGCACTGGCCCAGGCCGATGTAGCCGTGGCGATGAACTCGGGCACCCAGGCGGCCAAGGAAGCCGGCAACATGGTCGACCTGGACAGCAACCCGACCAAGCTGATCGAGGTGGTCGAAACCGGCAAACAGATGCTGATGACCCGTGGTTCGTTGACCACCTTCTCGATTGCCAACGACATCGCCAAGTACTTCGCCATCGTACCGGCCGCCTTTGTCTCCACTTACCCGCAGCTCTCGGCCCTCAATATCATGGGCCTCACCAGTCCCAACTCGGCGGTGCTGTCGGCGGTGATTTTCAATGCGCTGATCATCATTTTCCTGATTCCCCTGGCACTCAAAGGGGTGAAATACCGCCCGGTCGGCGCGGCCTCGCTGCTGCGCCGCAACCTGTTGGTCTATGGACTGGGCGGAGTGATCGTTCCATTTATCGGCATCAAGGTGATCGACATGGCCTTGTCTGCTGTCGGCCTGACCTGAGGGGTACTGTCATGCTATCTCTGTTGCGTCCCGCATTGACCCTGCTGATCGCACTCTCACTGATCACCGGCCTCGCCTATCCGTTGCTCACCACCGGGATCGCCCGATTGGTGTTCCCCTATCAGGCGGCGGGCAGCCTGCTCGAAAGGGACGGTAAAGCGGTGGGCTCGCTGCTGATCGGCCAAGGCTTCAGTGACCCCAAGTACTTCTGGAGCCGGCCGTCCGCCACCAGTCCCATGGCCTATAACCCACTGTCTTCGGGCGGTTCTAACCTGGGTCCGCTGAACCCGGCCCTGGCCGATGCCATCAAGAGCCGGATCGACGCCTTGCACACCGCCGATCCGGGAAACAAAGCCACGGTACCCGCCGACCTGGTCTACAGTTCGGCCAGTGGTCTTGATCCGCATATCAGTATCGCCGCCGCCCTGTATCAAGCCGGACGCGTTGCGCGGGTACGCAACCTGCCCGTCGATCGGGTCCGCGAGCTGATCGCCGGGCACTCGGAAACCATGCTGTTCGGGTTCCTCGGCGAGCCACGGGTCAACGTGCTGGCACTGAACCTGGCACTCGACGCCACGCATTGAGTGCCCACTGACACAGGGTGGGCTTGATGGCCGAACAACGTCCTGATCCGGACCAGCTACTGGCCCAGCTCCGCGAAGAAGAAGCGCAAGCCAAACGCGGCCGCTTGAAGATTTTTTTCGGCGCCAGCGCCGGTGTCGGCAAGACCTACGCAATGCTGGCCGCCGCCCAGACCGCCAGGCTGCAAAATGTCGATGTGCTGATCGGCGTGGTCGAAACCCATGGCCGCGCTGAAACCCAGGCATTGACTTCGGGGCTTGAACAGCTGCCGCTCAAACAGGTCGTCGACAAGCATCGTACCCTGACCGAGTTCGACCTGGACGCCGCGCTGGCGCGCCGACCGGGCCTGATCCTGATGGACGAACTGGCACACTCGAACGTCGTCGGTTCGCGCCACCCGAAGCGCTGGCAGGACGTGGAAGAACTACTCGGCGCCGGGATCGATGTCTGGTCGACCATGAACGTCCAGCATCTTGAGAGCCTGAATGACATCGTCGGCGGCATCACCGGGATCAAGGTCTGGGAGACCGTGCCCGACCATGTGTTCGACACGGCCGACGAGGTGGTCATTGTCGACTTGCCACCCGATGACCTGTTGCAACGTCTCAAGGAAGGCAAAGTCTATCTGGTCCAGCAGGCCGAGCGCGCGGTGCAGAACTTCTTCCGCAAGGGCAACCTGATCGCCCTGCGCGAGCTGGCGCTGCGGCGCACCGCCGATCGGGTCGACAGCGAGATGTTGCAGTACCGCCTGAACACTGCGGTAAAACCGGTCTGGGGCACGCGCGAGTCGTTGCTCGCCTGTATCGGTCCCCACGAGCATGCGGAAAAGACCGTGCGCTCGACCGCGCGCCTGGCCGCCCAACTCAACGTGCCGTGGCACGCCGTGTATGTCGAGACCCCGGCCTTGCAACGCCTGCCCGAGGCCAAGCGCCGCCGTGTCCTGGCAACACTGAAGCTGGCGCAGAACATGGGGGCGCAAATCTCGACCCTGGCCGGCCAGGATATTGCCGAGGTATTGGTCAAGTATGCACGGCAGCACAATCTATCCAAAATCGTGCTCGGGCGTGATGAGCGCCTGCGGCGCCGATTCTGGCGCTGGGCGATTGCCGATCGAATTGGCGCACTGGGCGCGGACCTGGATGTGATCCAGGTCTCGCTTCCCGCCGGCCAGCGCGCGCAAACCGAAACCCCGTTCAAGGCGAGCCACGGCCCGCTGGCGCTGCAACCCTATCTCTGGAGCGTGGCACTCTGCATCTTGACGACGCTCGCGGCCATGCCCCTGGCCGAGATACTCGAGCAGGCCAATATCGTCATGATCTTCCTGCTGGCCGTCGTTGCCGCGGCGGTGCGTTTTGGTCGCGGCCCGGCGGTCCTGGCGGCCTTTTTGTCGGTGGCGGCCTTCGACTTCTTCTTTGTGTCACCGCGTTATTCGTTCGCCATTGCCGATGTCCAGTACCTGGTGACCTTCAGCGTCATGCTGGTTGTGGCGCTGGTGATCGGACAGATGACCGCCGGCCTGACCTACCAGGCACGGGTTGCGCAACGCCGCGAAGATCGCATGCGGGCGTTGTACGAGATGTCACGCCTGTTGTCCGCGGCCCTGATGACCGAACAGGTCGCGGAGATTGGCGCACGTTTTCTGGCCGATGAGTTCGGCGCACGATCAGCCCTGCTGGTCGCTGACGACGACAATAAACTGCAAGCCCCGATGATCATCGGCGATCCCCCACAGGTCGACATTGCCATCGCCCAGTGGTCTTTCGACAAAACCGAGCCTGCCGGCTATGGCACCGATACGCTGCCTTCGAGTTCCACGCTCTATCTGCCCCTGTCGGCCCCCATGCGGGTGCGTGGGGTATTGGCGGTGCAACCGCGCGACACCAGCCGCCTGGTGGTCCCGGAACAGCGGCGCCTGCTCGACACCTGTGGCTCACTGCTGGCAATCTCCCTGGAAAGGATTCACTACGTCAATGTGGCCCAGGACACCACGGTTCAGATGGAATCCGAGCGGTTGCGCAACTCACTGCTCGCGGCCATCTCACATGACCTGCGAACGCCCTTGTCGGTATTGGTCGGACTCGCCGCAGCGCTGAAACAGAGCACCCCGCCCCTCTCAGGTGATGCCGCGCAGATCGCTGGCGCAGTCGGAGAATCCGCGCAGCACATGAATACGCTGGTCAACAACCTGCTGGACATGGCCCATCTGGAATCCGGCAAGCTGGTGCTGAACCGTCAGTGGCAGCCGATCAAGGACGTGGTCGGCAGCGCGCTGAAAGCCCTGCAGCCGATTATCGGAAACCACCCAGTGCAGGTTACGCTGGAGGACGATATGCCCACGGTTCGTATCGACGCCGCACTGATTGAACGCCTGCTCATCAACCTGATCGAAAACGCCGTCAAATACACGCCCCCGCAAACGCCCATCCACTTGGGGGCAAGGGCTACGCCTGACAATATCGAGTTGTGGGTGGCCGATGAAGGCCCAGGCTTGCCGCGCGGTCACGAGGAAACCATCTTCAGCAAATTCGTACGAGGCAAGAAGGAAAATTCGACTCCAGGTGTCGGTCTTGGCCTGGCCATCTGCAAAGCCATTGCCCAGGCCCATGGAGGAAGCATACAGGCTGTCACCCGCCCGGAAGGCGGGGCGCGCTTCACGCTGCTCCTGCCCCGTGAAGAGCCGCCGGTCATTGAGTCTTCGGTTGATTAGTCACACCGAATGGAATATGCACGGAAGGCACCACCGCACTGGCCGCTTTCAGATGTCCCGACTGGTCGTCGAAGAAAATATGCGGTTTCAACACCGCCAGCACTCGACCTTTCTCGATACCGCCAAGAAAAAAAGCGTCGTTGGCCATCACGCCCCAGCTCTTGAGCGTATTGAGCGCCCGTTCGTGGGACGGCGCACTGCGGGCGGTAACAATGGATACCCTCAAGCGATTCTTGTACTCGGCGTTCTGCGCCTTGTATTTCTCTTCTTCCGACTGGATCTTCGCGATACGAACAAAGAACTCCTTGAGCGGCCCGGGGTTGTGGGGCTGCGCGACATTCTTGACTTCATGGGCGTGAAATCCCTCCAGCCCGGACGTCTGCATTACCGACTCGGACTCATCCCCCGCCAGGACGCCATCAAAGTCGAAGGCGATCCTGAGGGTATCGTCGGCCTCGTCATCATCGGCCTTTGAGTCCATGACCTGCCCCGCCGGATACCCGGCCTTGATGGCCGCATCCACGTCCGTCTTGTCGGCCGAGAGAAACAGCGCAATATTCAACGCAGGGATGTATTCGTAAGGCGACTTGCCCTGCATGAAGATCGCCCGCGTCATCCCGAGCCCATAGTGATCAATGGTTCGCATGACACGCAGTCCCGTGTCCGGATCGTTCTTGGACAGCAGCACCACTTCCACCAGGGGATCTTCCGGATCGGCGCTCAAATCATTCAGAGAGAGCAGGCGCTTGATAAAAGGAAAGGCGATGCCCTTGGGCAACGGCTCGGCCAGCTTCTGCTCCTGGAATTTCCGATACTCTTCTTCCCCATGACTCTTGAACACCGCATCCGAAGCACTGAGGTCGAAAACAGCGCTCGATGCCACGCCAATCACCAGGCGATTATCCAACTCATAGGGCATAACCATTCTCCGTCGTCATGGCCACATACTATCGCACCTGCCTTGTTCCATTGCGACGCGATCTAGAGCCATCTCAGTGCGAAATAATCCCATGGTCAATGGCGTATTTGACCAACGCCGCGGGCTTGTCGATATTCAGCTTGCGACGGATGCTCAAGCGATGGGTCTCCACCGTGCGCACGCTGATATCCAGCTCACGGGCCATCTCCTTGTTGTTCATGCCCTCGACCATCTTGCGCAGCACCTGGCTCTCGCGCGGCGTCAGCTCATTATCGGGGTTCTTGTCGGCGATCAGCCGCTGCGCGATTGCGGCACTGTAAAAAGTCCCGCCGCTGGCGATGGCTTCAATGGCCGCAATGATTTCCCTTGAAGGCGAATTCTTCAGCACATAGCCGCTGGCGCCGGAACGCACCGACTCACTCACATACTCGGTGTTGTCATACATGCTGAGGATCAGGATCTTCAGCAGCGGATAGGTCTTGCTCAACACCCGGGTCAGCTCAAGTCCGTTCATGTCCTTCAAGCCGATATCCACCAGCAGCAGGTCCGGCTGGCAGCGACTCACCATCTCCAGCGCTTCGGTGCCACTCTCGGCTTCGCCCACCACTTCCAGGGCGGGCATGATCGCCAGCAAGGCCTTGATGCCATCCCGGACCAGGGAGTGATCGTCGACCAGGGCGACGCGGATTGGGTAACGCAGGCTCATCAGGGGCGTTCGCTCTTGTGGTGGACTGGGTCAGTACGGGGTAGCGGGCATTTTAAGCGGTAGCAGTACGTCCAGCACACTTCTTCCCGGCGTCGATGCCAGCTCGAAGCGTCCACCAAAATGCTCGACCCGTTCACGGATATTACGCAAGCCAATGCCGGAGTGAAGACGTTCGACCTGGGCGACGTTAAAACCGATACCGTCATCGATTACCGTCAGCCGTATGGAGTCCGTGGCCCCATGCAGGGTAATCGAGACGTTGTGCGCCCGCGCATGACGTTCGATATTGGTCAGGCCTTCCTGCACGATGCGAAACAACGAGACTGGTAGCCCATCGACCAGTTGGCAATCGAATTCGTTGTTTTCGTAGGTCACCACCAACCCGCTGCGCTGCTCGAACTCGGCGGCGAGCTGACCGATCGCCGCCGGCAAGCCCAAGGTATCGAGCAATGACGAGCGCAGGTCATGGGAGAGGCTGCGCACCTCGCCAATCGCTTCCCCCAGGCGCTCGACGGCTTCCCTTAAAATGCCCAGTCCCCGCTCCTCCCCCTTCTCCAGCACATGGCTGGCCAGCTCGAACTGAAACTTGATGGACACCAGCACCTGACTGATACCGTCGTGCAGTTCACGGGAAACCCGTGAGCGCTCTTCCTCCTGCAAACTGACGATGCGTTGGGTCAGGCGCTGCAGTTTCCTGTCGGCCAAGCGATGCTCGCTGACATTCAGCGTCATGCCGCTGGCGAATACCAACAGCACGGCCACCAGGGCGACGGCGGCAATCGCCAGCATCGTCTTGCGGATGCCCTGGGCCACCTCGTCACGCGCCTGCTGGGTGGCGCGCTCGACGTCTTCCAGGTAAATGCCGGTCCCGAGCATCCAGCCCCAACGATCCAGCATCACCACATAAGCGAGCTTTTCGGTCACCTGCCCGGTCGAGGGCTTGTTCCAGGCGTAGCGTTGAAAGCCCTCCCCGGATTCGGCACTTTTGAGCAAGGCCTGGATCACCGGCAAGCCATGGGGATCCTTCATGTCCCACAGGTATTGGCCGACCAGCTCCGACTGTCGCGAGTGCATCAGGCTGCGACCCTGGCGGTCGTAGACGAAGAAGTAGCCATTGATCCCGAAGCTGAGCTTGCGCAGCTCTTCCAGCACTTGCTGCTGGGCGTGGGCGTCACCTTTGCCGTCGTCGTAGAGCGGTGCGATCAGGCTCTGCGCCATTTCGACGTAGTTTTTCAGTTCCGCACGCTTGCTCGCCAGGATACTGTCTTCGATCAGTTGCGCCTGCTGATCGCCCAGTTGCCGGTTCAGGGAAATCACCAGGGCGCAGATGACCGCGATAGCCAGGACCAGGGGCAAGATCCCCAGTGCGACGATTTTGTGCTTGAGCTGCATGGCGAATTCCGAGGCTCTCAGTAGAACTACGTAGAGGCTGCGTACGTAGTCGTGCGGATACTTTTGTTGACGGCATACACGGATATTGGGCCAGCTCCGCACCGCGGACACAATTATAAAAATTACCGCCACAGTCTACCGACTGTTGGCAGGAGACACGCAATGAACCGTCTGGCTAAACACCTCGCCTGGTTTGCCGTGGCTGTCCTGGGAGCGTTTGCGCTGAGTGTCGTGGCCCTGCGCCGCGGCGAAGCCATCAACGCCCTCTGGATCGTAGTCGCCGCAGTCGCAATCTACCTCGTCGCATACCGCTACTACAGCCTGTTTATCGCCAACAAGGTGATGCAGCTCGACCCCAGTCGCGCCACTCCCGCCGTCATCAACAACGATGGCCTGGACTATGTGCCGACCAACAAACACATTCTTTTCGGTCACCACTTCGCCGCCATTGCCGGCGCCGGACCGCTGGTCGGCCCGGTATTGGCGGCGCAGATGGGCTACCTGCCCGGTACGCTGTGGCTGATTGCCGGCGTGGTGCTGGCCGGTGCCGTACAGGACTTCATGGTCCTGTTCATGTCCACCCGCCGCAACGGCCGTTCCCTGGGCGACATGGTCCGTGAGGAAATGGGCCGCGTGCCGGGGACCATCGCCCTGTTCGGCTGCTTCCTGATCATGATCATCATCCTCGCGGTGCTCGCGCTGATCGTGGTCAAGGCCCTGGCCGAGAGCCCCTGGGGCATCTTCACGGTGATGGCGACCATCCCGATCGCGATGTTCATGGGCGTCTACATGCGCTACATCCGCCCGGGCCGCATCGGTGAAATCTCGATTGTCGGCGTGCTCCTGCTGCTCGGTTCGATCTGGCTCGGCGGGCAGATCGCCGCCGATCCGGTCTGGGCCAAGGCCTTCACCTTCAGCGGGATCCAGATCACCTGGATGCTGATCGGCTACGGTTTTGTCGCCGCGGTGTTGCCGGTGTGGCTGATCCTGGCACCGCGCGACTACCTGTCGACCTTCCTCAAGATCGGCACCATCATGGCCCTGGCCATCGGCATCCTGATCACCATGCCGGTGCTGAAAATGCCGGCGCTGACCCAGTTCGTCGACGGCACAGGCCCGGTCTGGAAAGGCGGCCTGTTCCCGTTCCTGTTCATCACCATCGCCTGCGGCGCGGTCTCCGGCTTCCACGCGCTGATCGCGTCGGGGACCACGCCCAAGCTGCTGGCCAGCGAAGGCCATGCCCGTTACATCGGTTACGGCGGCATGCTGATGGAGTCCTTCGTGGCCATTATGGCGATGGTCGCCGCCTCGGTCATCGATCCGGGCGTGTACTTCGCCATGAACAGCCCGGCGGCGGTAGTCGGCGCTGATGCGGTGGCGGTGGCGCAGACCGTCAGCAGTTGGGGCTTCGCGATTACCCCGGACGCCCTGCTGGCCGTGGCCAGGGATATCGGCGAAACCACCGTCCTGGCCCGTGCCGGCGGTGCGCCGACCCTGGCGGTCGGTATCGCGCAGATCCTCCACCATGTGCTGCCCGGTGAGAACACCATGGCGTTCTGGTACCACTTCGCGATCCTGTTCGAAGCGCTGTTTATCCTGACCGCCGTGGATGCCGGTACCCGTGCCGGGCGTTTCATGCTGCAGGACTTGCTCGGTTCCTTCGTCCCGGCGCTCAAGCGCACCGAGTCCTGGACCGCCAACCTGATCGCCACCGCCGGTTGCGTGGCCATGTGGGGTTACCTGCTGTACCAGGGCGTGATCGATCCGCTGGGCGGCATCAACACCTTGTGGCCGCTGTTCGGCATCTCCAACCAGATGCTGGCCGGTATCGCGCTGATGCTCGGCACCGTGGTGCTGATCAAGATGAAGCGCCAGCGCTATATCTGGGTCACCCTGCTGCCCGCCGCCTGGTTGCTGATCTGTACCACCAGCGCCGGTTTCATCAAGCTGTTCGACGCCAACCCGGCCATCGGTTTCCTCGCCCTGGCGAAGAAATACAGCGTCGCGCTGGAGGCCGGGCAGGTGATCGCCCCGGCCAAGGACATCACCCAGATGCAGCACGTGATCTTCAACGCCTACACCAACGCCACGCTGACCGCGCTGTTCCTGTTCGTGGTCTTCAGTATCCTGTTCTATGCGATCAAGGTCGGAGTCTCGGCCTGGGGCAGCAAGGAGCGCACGGATAAGGAAGCACCGTTCCAGGCTATTCCCGAGGCGTAATCGAAGTTTGTCCCGGTAGATAAAAAAGAATGCCCCGTATCGAAAGATACGGGGCATTCTTCGTTGGAGAACCACAACGACTCGTTCCTTTGACGCGGATTCGCTACTATGTTTGCTCCGCTTTCCCTGTCGGCGGATTTCTTCATTGTGGAGCCCGAATGCCTAGTCAAAAGGACATCGCCGTCGAAAGCGGCGCACCGATGATTCCTGAACAGCGCCGTGAATTGATGCTGCGCCAGTTGCGCAAGCACCAGGTGCTGAGCGTTCATCAGTTGATGGAAATGTTCGAGTGCTCGCACATGACGGTGCGCCGCGACATTGCCTTGCTGGAACAGGAAGGTCGGGCCTACTCGGTGACCGGTGGCGTGCGCATCGCCAGCCAACTGCACAGTGAGCCCAGCCACCAGCTCAAGGCGGTGGTCGAGTTGCCGCAGAAGCAGGCCATGGCGAAGCTCGCCGCGCGCTTGCTGCATGCCGACATGACCATCTACCTGGACGCGGGCACCAGCACCCTGGAGATCGTCCCGTACGTCAAGGCGCTTTCCGGCATGACCGTGGTCACCAACGACTTCGGTATTGTCCAGGCCTTGATGGACGCACCCCAGGTCACGGTGATCCATACCGGTGGCCAGCTGGATCACTCCAACCATTCCTGCGTCGGAGGACTGGCGGTCGCCACCTTGCGCCAGGTGGTCACCGATATCGCCTTCATCTCCACCAGTTCCTGGGATTTGCGTCGCGGCCTGACCACGCCTTCGGCGCTGAAGGTCGAGGTCAAGCAAGTGGCGATGCAATCGGCCGCGCAAACGGTGCTGGTGGCCAGCAGTTCGAAGTACGGCACCTTCAGCATGTACCGGATTGCCGGGCTCGAGCAGTTCGACATCATCCTCAGCGACGACGCCCTGACCGCCGCCGCCGCCGATGGCATCCGCAAGCAGGGCGTGGAACTGCTGTTACCTACCGCCTAGCGCGCCTTCCAGTCGCGCAGCCATTGCAAGCCCGCCGAGGTATCGCCGCGCGGGCGGTATTCGCAACCGACCCAGCCGTCGTAACCCAGTTGGTCAATCAGCTCGAACAGGTAGGGGTAATTGACCTCTCCCTGATCCGGCTCGTGCCGATCCGGCACCCCGGCAATCTGGATATGACCGATCCCGGCGAAGTCGCGGCGCAACTTGCTGGCCAGGTCGCCCTCGACGATCTGGCAGTGATAGCAGTCGAACTGCACCTTCAGGTTGCTCGCACCGACTTCCTTGCAGATCGCCTGGGCCTGATCCTGGCGGTTGAGGAAAAAGCCCGGCATGTCCCGTGTATTGATCGGTTCCAGCAACACAGTGACGCCGACCTTGGCCGCCAGGGCCGTGGCATGGGCGAGGTTTTCCAGGTAGATGCCGTGATGCCGGGCCCGCTCGCCCTCCGAGGGCAGCAGACCGGCCATGACGTGGATGCGTGAATTGCCCAGCACCGCGGCGTACTCCAGGGCGCGCTCGAAACCGCTGCGAAACTCACTTTCCCGACCGGGTAACGACACAGTACCGCGCTCCCCCGCCGCCCAATCGCCGGGCGGAGCATTGAACAGCGCCTGCACCAGGCCATTGTCGCTCAGCCGTTGCTTGAGTTCCTGCGCACTGTAGTCGTAGGGAAACAGGTACTCCACCGCTTCGAAACCGTCGGCGGCCGCCGCGGCGAAGCGCTCCAGAAACCCCTGTTCCGGGTAAAGCATGCTGAGGTTTGCAGCAAAACGAGGCATGGTAGCTCCCAGGATAAAAACTCAGACAAACGGCCAGATCAACAAGGTAATACAGAAACCCAGCGTCCCGAGCAAGGTGGTCAGTAGCGTCCAGGTGCGCAGGCCATCGGCCACATTCAGCCCGGCCAGCTTGGTGAAGATCCAGTAACCGGCATCATTGATATGCGACATGGCCAAGCCGCCACCGCCCATGGCCAGGCACAACAGGGCCATATGGTTCGGGGTGAGGTTGAGGGTCGCGATCAACGGGCTGATGATACCGGCGGTAGTCACCAGTGCCACGGTGGTCGAGCCTTGTACCGCGCGCAACAGCAGGGTCAGCAAAAAGCCCAGGGCGAGCACCGGCAGCCCGGTGCTGCGCAACAGATCGGAGACCACCGCGCCGATCCCGGTGTCCACCAGGACCTTGCCGAAAACTCCGCCGGCCCCGGCAATCAGGATCACCATCGCCACGCCGGGCAGGGCCGAACCGATCACATCGGACACCTGGGTCCGACTCCAGCCCCGCCGCGAACCGAGCAACCAGGCACACAGCAAGGTGTCGAGCAGCAGCGCCACCAACGGCGCGCCGAGCACGGTCATGATGCTGCGCAGGGTCGAATCGGCGGGCAACAACGAGGTGGCCAGGGTGCCCAGCAAAATCAGCATGATCGGCAACAGGATCAGACCGACAATCAAGCCAAAACCTGGCGTCGGTGCCGGCGGCAACTTGGCGACGAGGTTGCTGGTGGACTCTTCCAGGCCCATGTGCGATACGGCCTCGGCGGCGCGCACAGTGCTGCTGTGGTTGCCATTGGCCCAGGCGGCCAGGTCTTCGTTGGTAACATGCGGGCCGTAGACTTCGGCACGGATATCATCGGTCATCGGGTACACCCGCCGGGTCATGCGCCCGGCCACCCGGTAGCCGACGTAGCACAGCAGCGCGGTGATCGGTAGACCGAACATCAACACCCGCCCAAGATCGGCGCCCAACTGGCTCGCCGCGGCCACCGCGCCCGGGTGTGGCGGCAGGAAGGCGTGGACGGTCAACAAGGCCGCGCACATCGGCAGCGCGAACACCAGCAGCGGCTTGCGCGCACTGCGCGCGACGCCATAGGCCAGCGGCATGAGGATGATCACCCCGACCTCGAAGAACACCGGGACCCCGACCATGAAGCCGGCAATCGTCAGCGCCAGGGGGGTACGCCGGTTGCCGAAACGGGCGATCAGCGTCTTGGCCAGGGCCTCGGCACCGCCGGAGAGTTCGATGATCCGGCCGATCATCGCGCCCAGGGCAATGATGATCGCGATATGCCCCAGGGTCTTGCCCATCCCGCCTTCAATGGTCGCGACCAACTCGGCCGGTTTCACCCCGGCCACCAATGCCACCAGGATGCTCACCAGCATCAAGGCGACGAAGGGTTGGAATTTATACTTGAGCACCAGGAACAACAGCAGCGCAATGCCCAGCCCGGCGGTCACCATCAGGATTAACGGACTCATTTGCGCAACCCTCCGCGTTGGGTGAACGCAGCGCGTGCGCCACTGGATCTGAAATTGCCGCAGTGAAGGTCAAACATGCTTGGATTTCCTGTTGTTATTGTTTTTCTGGCAAGCCGGGGCCATCAGGAGTCGCTGCGCGCCTCCCGGACAAAGCCTGCGTTATCGATCTGTTGTCGTGCTGAAAAACCGTGTTCTACCAATGCGCACCGAAGGTCTCGCGCAGTTCGTCCAGCGCCACCTGATCGAGCGGCTCGGGCCTGGGATTGCTCATCAGCCAGAGCCGCGCGGTCTCCTCGAGTTCTTCCAGGGCGTAGCTGGCCTTGGACACCGAACTCTCCCAGACCACCGGGCCCAGCCGTTCAAGCATCACGCCGCGCACGCGGTTGGCCAGTTGCGCGACCTGTTCGGCCACCTTCGGCGAGCCGGGACGCTGATAACCGATCAACGGGATATGTCCGACCTTCATGACCTGATACGGCGTCAGCGGCGGCAGAATATCGTCCGCTTGCCAGACGCCCGCCAGGGTCAAGGCGACCAGATGGGTGGAATGGGTGTGAACCACGCCGCCAACACTGGGGTTGCGGTCATAGACCTGGCGATGCAGCGCCAGGGTCTTCGAGGGTTTGTCCCCGGATACCCATTCGCCGGCCAGGTTGACCTTGGCAATCGTCGCCGGGTCGAGGCGACCGAGGCAGACGTCAGTCGGCGTGATCAACCAGCCATCGTCCAGGCGCGCACTGATATTGCCCGCGCTGCCGACGGTATAACCGCGCGCGTAAAGGCTGCGGCCGACCTCGCAGATTTCCTCGCGCAAGGCGTTTTCATGAGTCATTGCGCCTCTCCCGTCCGAGCAAGCTGCTTCAAGGCCTTGTCGAAGAAGTCACGGCCGCCGAAGTTGCCCGACTTGAGGGCCAACGCCAGCGGTTCCGCGGTGCTGCTCACCGTAGCCGGCACCCCGGGATCGATCTGCGCGCCGATGCGCAGCAGGTGCACGCCCAAGGCTTGCACCACCGCGCCCGAGGTTTCGCCACCGGCAATCACGAAGCGCCGCACACCGCCCTGGCGCAACCCCTCGGCGATTTCGCCAAAAGCGTGTTCCACCAGGCTACCGGCCCGCTCGGCCCCCAGTTGCTGTTGCACCACCTTGACCTCTTCCGGTGAACAGGTGGCGTAGATCAAGACGGTTTCCTTGTGCGCACGGGCGAACGCCAAGGCTTGCGCAACTATCGGCGCGCCGGCGGCCAAGGCCAGTGGGTCGATACGCAGGGCCGGCCGCGCGGCTTCGAGCCAGGCCGCCACTTGTCCGTTGGTCGCCAGCGAAGCGCTACCGGCCAGCACCACTTCGCCGCCTGGAACCGGCGTCAATTGCGCCGCATCAAGGTTGCGCAATTTTCCTGCGCGACGGAAGTTTTCCGGCAAGCCCAAGGCCAGCCCGGAACCGCCGGTCAGCAACGGCAGATCGGCGCAAGCCGTGCCCAAGGTATACAAATCTTCGTTCGACAAGGCATCGGCAATGGCGATGCCAACACCTTGCGCACGCAATTCGCCGATGCGCGCACGAACCTGTTCGACGCCCTGGGCAATACTGTCATAGCGCAGCAGGCCGACATTCAGGCCGGTCTGCGCTTGCAGCACCCGCACCAGGTTGGCGTCGCTCATCGGCGTCAGCGGGTGATGCTGCATACCCGACTCGCTGAGGAGTTGATCCTGAACGAACAAGTGGCCGCGAAAGATTGTCCGGCCATTTTCCGGAAACGCCGGGCACGCCAGGGTGAAGTCGCTGCCCAACGCCGCCAGCAGTGCTTCGCTGACCTGGCCGATATTGCCGGCCGCCGTGGAGTCGAACGTCGAACAGTACTTGAAGAAGATCTGCTCGCAGCCCTGTTCCCGTAGCCAGGCCAGTGCCGCGAGGGATTGCGTGACCGCCTCGGCGGCCGGCGTGGTGCGTGACTTCAAGGCAATCACGATCGCATCAGCGTCGATCCCGGCGGCGACTTCGCGGCTCGGGATACCGATGCTCTGAACAGTGCGCATACCGCCACGCACCAGCATATTGGCAAGGTCGGTGGCCCCGGTGAAATCGTCGGCGATGCAGCCCAGTAATGGAGGGTTGGTCATTGTGCGCTCCTCAAACCGGCTCGGTCTTGGCCGTGGGCAACTGGATGCCCGGGAAAATCTTGATCACCGCCGAGTCATCCTCGCGGCCGAAACCGGCGCTGGAAGCCTGCATGAACATCTGGTGGGCGGTGGCCGACAGCGGCAGCGGGAATTTGCTGGCGCGCGCGGTATCCAGCACCAGGCCGAGGTCCTTGACGAAAATATCCACCGCCGACAACGGTGTGTAGTCGGCCTTGAGAATGTGCGGTACGCGGTTTTCGAACATCCAGGAGTTGCCAGCGCTATGGGTGATCACTTCGTAAAGCGCGTCAGCATCGACCCCTTCACGCAGGCCCAGGGCCATGGCTTCGGCCGAGGCGGCAATATGCACCCCGGCGAGCAGTTGGTTGATGATTTTGACCTTCGAACCCAGGCCATGGGCATCGCCCAGGCGATAGACCTTGCCGGCCATGCCCGCCAGGATCGCCTCGGCCTTGGCGTAAGCCGCCAGCGGGCCCGAGGTCATCATGGTCATCTCGCCGGCGGCGGCCTTGGCCGCGCCACCGGAGATCGGCGCATCCAGGTACAGCAGGCCCCGTTCGGCCAGGCGCTGGCCAAGATCGACCGCGTAGGTCGGAGCCACGGTGGCGCAGCCAATCACCAGGCTGCCAGGACGCAGCGCCGCCACGGCGCCACCTTCGCCAAACAAAACGGCCTCAGTCTGCTCGGCATTCACCACCACCGTGATGATGACCTCGCACTCGCCGGCCATGTGAGCGGGCGAAGCACAGGCCACGCCGCCCTCGCCGGCAAACTGTTGCGTCACCGCCGCCCGTACATCGCAGGCATGCACATTGAAACCACCGCGCAGCAGCGAGCGGGCAATGCCCAGCCCCATCGCGCCCAAACCGACAACACCGACATTCTTGTTATTCATGGGAGGACTCCATCAGGTTGAGCGGATAATCCCCCAATGATCAGAATATGTGAAGCTGTTTTTCAAAATAACATTTTTTAACATTGCCGCGTAAGCGCACCCCGCAGGCAAAGATCCGCCGCCCGCGCCCGCCTGTTCAGGTTCTGAAACGCGCGACTGTCTGGTGCAGGGCACCGGCCATCTGCGCCAACTCCAGACCGGCGGTATGAGTCTGCCGGGCACCCTGCGAAACCTGCTCGGACAGATTACGAATCCCCACCAGATTGCGATCCACCTCACGTGCCACCAAGGCCTGTTCTTCCGTGGCGCTGGCGATCATCAGGTTGCGCTCGTTGATCTGCGAGATCGACCGGGTGATTTCTTCCAGTGCCTCACCGGAGCGTTGCGCGACTTCCAGGGTGGCCTGTACCAACTGGCTGCTGCTGTGCATGGCATTTACCGCCTGCCCGGTGTCCTGGCGCACATTGCCGATCATTTGCTCGATTTCCCGGGTCGAGACCTGGGTGCGATGGGCCAGCGCCCGCACCTCATCGGCAACCACCGCAAAGCCACGGCCGGCCTCACCGGCGCGGGCCGCTTCAATCGCCGCGTTGAGGGCCAGCAGATTGGTTTGCTCGGCGATACTGCGAATCACGTCCAGCACCGTGCTGATATCCTGCACGCGCCCGGCCAATTGCTGGATACGCTGGGAGGTAGCGGTCATGCCGTCCGCCAGCGTGCCAATCGAAGCCACCGTTTCCTGCACCTGCTCACTGCCGCGCCGGGCTGTTTGCTCGGAGATCCGCGATGCCTCGCTGGTACTGACCGCGTTGCGCGCGACTTCATCGACCGCCGCGGTCATTTGATTGACTGCCGCCGCGGCCTGCTCGATCTCCTGGCCCTGCAACTGCAAACTGTCGCGGGTCTGGTTGCTGACCGCGCCCATCTGTTCTGACGAACTGGCGACGAGATCGACCGACGCGGCGATATGCTTGACCATCGCATTCAGGCTTTGCTGCATCCGATGCATGTTCATCATCACGCTGCCTTCGGCACTGGCCTGCACGGGCACCTGGATCGTCAGATCGCCCTGGGCGATTTGACTCAAGACTTGCGCGGCCACATCGGGCTCTCCTCCCAATGGCCGGGTGACACTGCGCGTGACGATGACCGCCGCGGCGGTGACCGAGACCAGGCAGAGCACAAACAACCCCAGCATGTTCCGGCGCGCATCGCTGTACAGCTCCTCAGCCGAGCGTTCACGATCGACAAAGATCTGCCCTTGCAGCGCCATCAAGGCATCCAGGCTTTGATAAACCTGCTGTTCGGCGGGGATGACTTGCTGTTTCAACTGGGTCATCGCAGCCTCGGCAACGCCTTGCCTGATCAGCACTTGCACCTGGGTGAACGCGGCGACGTAGGCCTCGCGGCTCTTTTTCAGGTTGGCATAGGCGACCTTGCCTGCTGGCGTATCGAGCAATGGCTCGAGGGTTTCAAAGGCCTGGCTGATGCGTTTTTTGGTGCTATCGATGGACTGCTGTGCTTGCTGGTTATCTTTGTCGAGCAGCAGATCCCGGGTGTTCCGGCCGTTGTCACGTACCCCCGTGGCAATCACCATGATCGGGGCGATCTTCGGCCAGTCCTGCTTGACGATCACCATCGACTGGTCCTTGAGCGTTGCCAGATCGTGCAACGCATACAACACCAGGCCCGTCAGGACCAAGGGTGCAATTGCAAAGCCGATGACAATACGTTGTGCCGTGCTTGGTTTGGCCATATCAAATGTTCTCCGATTAATACCTGCCCGCCGGGCAGCACATTTGAAAACTTCGTGCCCAGAAACTTTCGATCCGTTTGCTCCAGGGTCGTTTCAATGTCCGCGAATGTAGTGCTCCAGCTGCCGGATCAGGTCGGCCTGCTCGGCGATGGCCTCCTTGACCAGATCACCGATCGATAACAGGCCAATCAGTTGCCCGCCTTCCATTACCGGCAGATGGCGCAGATGACTGTCGGTCATCACCGCCATGCAGCGCTCGATGCTCTGCTGACTGTCGGCCGTCACCACGGGCGCGCTCATGATGTCCCTGACCGGCGTCCCCACCGAAGATCGCCCCTGTAGAACGACCTTGCGCGCATAGTCACGCTCGCTGATCACTCCGATCCCTGCCCCGCCTCTATGACGGGCAGCGCACCGACGTTCTTTTCGGCCATCAGCTTCAGCGCTTCGAGCACCATCTGATCGGGCGCGATGCTATGCACCTGCTGGTTTTGCACGACCTTGAGCTTCAGCAATTGTGCGGCGGTTTTCATAGGAGACTCCGATACTGTTCACGATTGAAAAGGCAAAAAAAAAGCGTCTGAAACCTTTCGGTTCCAGGCGCCTTTGCCTGTTTTTAGCACTGTTGAAAATTGCCCTGGCCTCTCCGGCCAATCGGTCGTCGTTGACCGAGGGGGCTGTTCGCGGGAATACGTTCCCGCTGAGCCTGGAGCGAGCCTTGCAGCCTTTGTGCCAGTCGCCGGCGCAAAACGCCAAGGCGAATTGCCGGGAAAAGCACTCGGGAGGCTATGGCCGAGCGCCTCCGACTGGTGCAAAGGCCCGCAGCCGGCGCTTTATAAAAGTGCGGAGATCCGCTGCTTGACCCATCCGGCACTTGGTCCACGTATTCTCAGCCATCAGCGGCCAACATGATCCCCGGAACATAGGCAAAGCCCCCCTCCCGTGCGGTGCTGGTCACACGCTCCAGCAAATACCGCGCGGGGGGTTTGCCGACCGCCTTGCGGAACATGGTGACGAAACCGCTGGAACTTTCGTAGCCCAGATCCAGGGCAACCGCCTGCACACTTTCGCCCCGGGTCAGGCGCCGCAGTGACAGGATGATATGCAACTGCCGACGCCAGCGACCAAAGCTCACGCCGGTTTCCTGCAACAACAGCCGGCTCATGCTCCGCTCGCTCATGCCAATACGCGTGGCCCATTCACTCATCGGGACCTTGGCCGAGGGCTCGGCCAACAGCTGCTCCGCCAGCTGCCGTAGCCGCCGGTCCCGCGGCATGGGCAGGTGAAGGTCTTCCACCGGGGCCTCACACAACTCGTCAAGCAACGCAGCGACCAGACGGGTTTCGCGCCCCTGCTCGGCATATAACTGGGGAAAGCTCGCTGCCCGCAGGATCAGCTCGCGCAGGAGCGGCGAGACCGCGATGGTGCAACAGAAACCGGGCAGATTCGCGATGGCCTCAGGCTCGATAAACAGGCAGTAGCACTCCGTTTCACCGGAACCACGAGACGCATGCAACATGCCACCCGGGATCCAGACCGCGCATTGCGGCGGCACGATCCAGACCCCGTCCTCGACCTCGCAATTGAGGATGCCGCGTACCGAATACAGCAGTTGTGCCTTGCGGTGCCGGTGCTTGGCCTGCTCCCAGCCTTCGGACACCAGGGAGGCGTTCAAGGCGTAGACCAGGCGGGGAATGTGATCGACCTCCCGAGCGCCTGCCAGATCGTCGATTGAAGTCTGCATCAAGGAAAATGAACCTCGGATACTGAACGAACATTTGGCCGTTTTGAAAAATAGTGTGGCCATATTTCACAATGACGTCCAGTCGAGTGCTGAGTATTGTGTGGTTGATCCTGTTGAGTGCCCAGGAGTACGGAGCTGTTGCTTGATACCGCACAGCTCCCGCGGGCCTGGATGCACACAGGCCGATCCACCCTGCCCCAGGTAACCCCCATGCACCTCGTCGCCATCAGCACCGTTGAAATCCACGCAGCCGACAGTCGCTCAATGGCCCTCCAGGCTCGACTGAGCGCATTGGTTGAAACCTTGCAGGCGCTGTCCGGCTGCACCTCGTATACCCTGACGCGCTGCTCTTCACGCCAGAACGTCTGGATCATGACCGGCTACTGGAGCGCGCAGGCAACCATGCAAGCGCATTTCAGCCTGCCTTGCCTGACGGACCTGTTCGCCCTGACATTGGAGCGATTCGCCAACGCCCTCAAGTTCGGAACCTTTCAGCTCAACGCGCCCGCCCCGGAGGGTAACGACGCCAACCCGTGCAGACATGCGGTTGCAGAAACCCGGGAGCGCCCAGTTTTCGTGGACTGAGTGGTCCTGGGGCGGTCTCACGACAACTCGTTCAGGACTCCACCCCTGGCTCACGGGCACAGCCCTCGTGCAATTCGGCTGCCAGCTTCTCTTCGTCCAGCGCCCCTTCCCACTTGGCAATGAACAGCATGGCCACACCATTGCCGATCACATTGATCAACGCCCCGCCCTCGGAAATAAACCGGTAGACCCCAGTACCAGCACCAACCCCGCTGCCGGAATCACATCCAGGCTGCCGAGGGCCGCCACCTGGGTAATGAACGCCTCGCCGGTGACGCTGGCCGCGCCCTTGGAGGTCAGCAGCAGAATGAACAGCAAGTTGCCATAGGCTCCGATGGAGCCCACGCCGTACTTGCCAACCGTAAAGGCCATGCCGCCGAAGGCCCCCAACGGCGAGACATATATGACGATCCTGACCATGCGGAAAAACGCCTGGGCCACAAGGTCAATCAGGTCCAGCAGCGGCACCCTCCGGCTGCACGAGCTCGGAAATCTCGATCAGGTTCAGATCCGGGTCACGCACATACACCGAGCGGATCGGCCCGGTGGCTCCGGTGCGCAACACCGGGCCTTCGACAATCGGCCAGTCGACACGGGCCAGGTGGGCAATCACCAGGTCCAGGGGGATCGAGGCGATAAAACACAGGTCCAGCGCCCCCGGCACCGGCAGGTGTGCCTTGGGCTCGAATTCGTGGCCGCGCACGTGCAGGTTGATTTTCTGCTGGCCGAAGGCGAACGCCTTGCGCCCGCCGGCAAAGGTCTGCACCTGCATGCCCATGACCCGTACATAGAAATCCTCGGCGGCCACTGGGTCGATGGTGGTCAGCACCAGATGGTCAAGATGGTCGATCATGGTTGCAGCTCCTGGGTTCGGGTCGACGGCACCTGCTTTTCCAGATTGGCGACATGGGCGGGTATCGGATGCAGGTCCAGGCGATCTTGTCTACGGTTTCGATAAACCGCGCTTCGTTCTGGAAGCCATCACGGGAGGCGACTTCCTGCAGGAAAAGACGTTTCATAAAGACTCCTCGGGTTCAGATGATGCCGCGTTGGCGCCAGTCGGCCTGCTGCGCCGGGTCGATACCCAGCTCACCGAGAATTTTCGCCGCAAAGGGCCCGGCAATCAGTTGACCGAGCTCCACGACCTGACACCTTGCAGAGGTAATCCCATGACATTTACCGTTCTTGTCGAGTACTTGTGACAGGGATAATCGACAGAAATCGGGCAGATGAAAATTTCACATTTCGCCACTATCCTTTCCAAACAGGAAAGCCCTGGACCCTTTTGATGATCAATCCCCTGCATTTCGACCTGCTATCATTGCGCCTGCTGATCTTCGCCGCCGAGACGGGAAACCTGACCCGCGCCGCCGACAAGGCCAACATGACGGTCTCGGCGGCGAGCAAGCGCCTGGCCGAGCTGGAGCGCACGACCCAATGTCCATTGTTCGTGCGCCTGCCGAGGGGGCTCGAACTGACGGCCGCGGGCCAAGGGATAGCGGAGCACGCCCGGACGATTCTTGAAGGGGTGAACCGCATGGCGTCCGACGCCAGTGATTACGCGGTCGGCGTGCGCGGGCATGTGCGCTTGTGCGCCAACACCTCTGCCGTGGTCCAGTTCCTGCCCGATGACCTCGCGCCGTTCCTGCGCGACAACCCGCACGTACGCATCGGGCTGGAGGAGGCCCTCAGCGACCCCATTATTCAAGCAGTGGAAAGCGGACGCGCCGATATCGGTATCTTTGCCGATAACGTACCGGCTGAAGGGTTGTACACACTGCCCTATCGCGATGACCGCCTGGTACTGCTGGTGCCCGTCGGCCATGAACTGGCCGATGAACGCTGTGTTTCCTTCAGCGATACGCTCGGCTACGATTATGTGGCGCTGAATCAGGGCAGCTCGCTGCTGCGCAGAATCACCGACGCCGCCGTGAGCGCGGGCAAAGTCCTCAGGGTCCGGATTCAAGTCAGCAGTTTCGACGGCATCTGTCGCATGATCGAAGCCGGGCTCGGGATCGGGATCCTGCCGGTGCAAGCAGTTCGCAGCGAATTACTTGGGCCCCGCCTGATAGCAGTCGATTTGCGCGATGACTGGGCCCAGCGCACCTTGTTCGTCGGGGTCAGGGATCCGGCGCAACTGGCTCCGGAGGCGGCCAGGTTGTTCGAGTATCTGGGCAGCGTTCACGACTTGTAGCCCGCCCATCTAATGCGATGCCCCGTCCTCCCCCGCAAGGCAACTGCCGTTTGTGGTCTATAGTCTTTTAATCTCTTTCGCGCGGACGCTACAAGGACCTTTCCTCGAGCCATCGCCCCGTCGGATGCCCGCTAGCCTAGAGTGTTGGTAAAACGCAGGGAGCACAGCATGTCGATCCAACGGACAAATGGACTGAGATCGACTCCCGGTATCACGAAACCCATGGACGCCCTTGCCAAGACCAGCAGCAGCCTCTTTCGGCGCACGCTTGAGCCGATCAAGGAAGCCTATATCCTCTTTCCCCTGTTGGCGCTGGTGCTGTTGCTGGTCATCTGGTCGGCTACCCTATACCTGATCAAGATCGAACAGATCCGCGCGCAGCGCGGCGCGGCCACCGCCAGCCTGGAGATCAGCGCCACCTATGAAGCGCAAATGTTGCGCGCTGTTCGTGAAATAGATCAAACCCTCAAGCTGGTCAAATACACCTATGAGGCCGAGGGTGAGCGTAATCCCCTGCCCAGGCTCAAGGAGCGGGCCTTGTTGCCGCCGGCCCTGTTGTTTGACGTCAGCGTGGTCAAGCCGGACGGTGAGCCGGTGGCGAGCACGCGCGCCAACGAGGCGGAAAATATCACCGCGCCGGACGAACAGCAGACGCTGCGGCACAACGACACGCTGTTGATCAGTCGCCCCTGGAAAAACCCGCTGACAGGAGAATGGCGGCTGCGCTTCAGTCGTCGGCTCAACGCAGCGAACGGCACGTTCTCGGGCATTGCCCGGGTCGAGGTCGATGCGGCCTATTTCGTCAGCAGTTATGACGACTCGAAACTCGGCGACCACGGCGTCCTTGGCCTGCTGGGCACCGATGGGGTTTTTCGGGTACGGCGCAGCGGGGAATCGGTACAAGCCGGTGATACCGTCGACTACGCGGCATTGGCCCCAAACACCGAAGACACCGAAGCGCGACTCTTGAGCAATGCCTGGGATGGCGTGCAGCGCTACACCAGTGTCCGCCAGCTCTACGACTTTCCCCTGGCGGTGATTGTCGGGCTATCCGCCGAAGAGCGCCTGGCCAGCGTGACCCGGCAAGCGCAGACCTACCTGTGGCGAGCCGCCGCTGGCAGTCTGCTGCTGGTGCTCCTGGCCAGCCTGCTCAGTCGCATGAACTGGCAGTTGGCGCAAAGTCGCCTGCGCGCAGCCGAAGCCAAGGTCGCCTATGCCGAGCGCGTCGAGTACCTCGCTTATCACGATGGTCTCACGGCGCTGCCCAATCGCAGCCTGTTCAGCAAACTGTTGAGTCAGAACATCAGTGAAGCGCGCCGTTATCATCGTCAACTGGCCGTGCTGTTCCTTGACCTTGACCGCTTCAAATACATCAACGACACATTGGGCCATCATGCCGGCGACCAGTTGCTGCAAGAAGTCGCGGTTCGCCTCAAGGCATGTCTGCGCGCCGGCGATACCGTGGCCCGCTTGGGTGGCGACGAATTCGTGATCTTGCTGCCGGAGCTGTCCGAGGCCAAGTACGTGGCAACCACCGCGCAGAAAATCCTCTCCGCGATTGCCAAGCCCTTCAACCTCCAGGGACAAGAGTTCCGGGTAACCGCCAGCATCGGCATCAGCCTCTATGCGCAGGATGGCCTGGACGAACAGACCCTGACGAAACATGCCGATATCGCCATGTATCAGGCCAAGCAACAAGGTAAAAACAACTTCCAGTTCTACTCCGAAAAACTCAACGCCGAGTCGCTGGAGCGGCTGACCCTGGAACTCGGCTTGCGCCACGCCCTGGAGCGCAACGAGTTCCGGCTGCACTATCAGGCCAAGCGCGATATCCGCACTGGCCAGATCACCGGCATGGAGGCGCTGTTGCGCTGGGAACATCCCGATCTGGGGCTGATAGCGCCCATGCAGTTTATCCCCGTGGCCGAGGAAACCGGTTTGATCGTGCCCATCGGCAAATGGGTACTGAGGACCGCCTGCCTGCAAAACATCGCCTGGCAACAGCAGGGCCTGCCACATCTGGGGGTCGCCGTGAACCTGACGGCCCGGCAGTTTGTCGATGACAACTTGCTCAGCGACCTCGCCTCGATACTGACAGAGACCGGCATGAATGCCGGTTTGCTGGAACTGGAGATCGCCGAGAGCCTGCTCATGCAGGATGTCAAAAGAGCGCTACGGGTGTTGAACGGCCTTAAAAAGCTGAAAGTCCGGATCGCCATCGACGATTTCGGGATTGGCTACTCGTCGCTCTCGGCGCTCAAGCAGTTCCCACTCGACTCGATCAAGATTGATCGCTCGTTTATCCGTGACGTTACCAGCGTGGCGGAAGACAAAGCCTTGACCGAGGCGATCATCGCCATGGGGCGAACCCTCAGCCTGACCGTGGTTGCCCAAGGCGTGGAAACCCGCGAGCAAGCCGATTTCCTGCGTGACAACGCCTGCGACGAATTCCAGGGATTCTACTTCAACAAGCCGGTGCCGGCCGATCAGTTCGCGGTATTGCTCCAGGCCCAGAGGATGAACACCGGCCCCGGCCGGTAAAGTCTCATGGCGGGTCGGTGGCGAGTGCCCTGACGCCGGCATCCACCTCACCCGCCTCGATATAACCGATGCTATCGGGATTTCCGGCAATCCGCTTCTTCACTTCAGTGCTATTGGACAGTGCCTCCGGAGGCTGGCCTCTGCCAGTGAAGATGATTTTCGACCAGTGCGCCTTGAGCTGCGCGGCCGATTTGCCGGTGAAGGCGGTATAAAACTCGTCACGGGGCGCGGAACCTTCCATCTGGTCGAGCGCAATGGCCGGCTTGCCGTTGGGAAAGCGATTGGTCTTGCCGAGGAAGATGTCCGCCACCTGATTACGCGTCAATGCTTGCAGCGGATTGGCCGCGGCGACGACCACCACGACCTCGGCCATGGCCAACGTGCTGCCCAGACACAGGGCGAACCCCGCCAGCGTGTACCCGACACGTTTGAGAAGCCCCATGATCGGCGCCATCAGAAGACAAAATCGATAGCGAGGCTGAGCAGGCTGAACGTACCACCCGGCTCATAATCCTGCTGAAAATTGGTCAACGGCCCGGTTGCCCCCTTGTCTAAACGAGTGTGGTCATACTGTAGTTTGGCGTCCATATTCTTCGTGAAATCCCAGCGTACCCCCAGAGACAGGGTTTGCTGGCCGCTGCTTGCTGCCAGGATGCCGTTGAGAGCACCGTTGAGGCCGGCGGCAGCACCCGCCAAGGCCGGCGACAAGGTGGACGTGGTCAAGCCCGCGCTGGAAGTTTCGCTGAGCGTCTTTGAGCGCGCATAAGTCACATACGGGGTGAACGCATCAACCCGGTAGCCACTGCTGATATACCAGGCACTCATTGCACCGATCACCGAATGACTGTCGAAATGCCCCCATTCGCCCATGACGAACCAACTGCCTGGATCATAGACAGCCCCCACGCCCACGAAATCAAAAGGTTTGCCCTTGACATCATAGCGGTCCGCGATGACGTTGCCCTCGTCGCCGAAGCGCCTGTAACTATCAAAAAGCGGATTGAACGACTCTACGGTCAAGTGGGTTTTCTGATAGGTGACACGGGTGGTCAAAGCGCCGTATTCGGTCAAATTGGAAATGCCCCACGAGTCCCTGGCCAGGGTCCTGCCTCCGCTATTGGGCATCCGGAAATCGCCCTGTCCGACATTGCCCTGGACAGTATTGGTGAGGTCACCAAAGTGCAATCTATAGCTGAAGTCCATGCCATCGGTGCTAGTGACGGGTATCAGGCTGTAGATCTCCCCCGGCGGTCGCACCCACGGCAGCGTGTAGCCCACTCTGCGGCTATCGGAAAGCAGGAAAGCCGGCTGTACCGTGCGACCGAGCCGCATACTGAAATCAGGCGTGAACTGATATTTGAAGTTCGCCCACTCAAGGGTGGGACGGTAACTGTTGTCATAATTCTGCTCCGAGATGACCTGCACCACCGCCGAGAGCTGGGGGGTGAAATTGGCCGTCACCTGCGCCCCGATCAAGCTGTCGACATCGGCATTCCAGTCACGGGTGTGGCCGGCGCCATTGGGTTTGTAGATGCTGGAGGTGAAGTCGGCTTTTTTCTCGCTGGAGTGAACAATACCGAGCGTGCCAAAGCTACTCAGCGAAAACGTTGGCATCGTCGAGTCGTCGGCGTCGACGGTGGTGGCATATAACGTCATCGCCGCCAGCAGCAGTCTATTGAGTGTTGGCGTCATGGGATCAGCGCAACCGCATCAGAGAAGACCAAGATATCCACTCCGGCGCCCTGGAACACTGTTCGACCTTGACTGATGAGGGTGCCGGGAAGGACTGCAGCCATTCGTTCTATTCCTTGTAACGTCGGCCCAATAGATTTCAGCGCTACCACGAGCGAAATTGTAGACCACAAAACCCCGCGCACCCGGGTTATCCAAGCGTTGTCGGGGCCGAGGACTTGATGGGCAGTTCCAGGTTGAAGCTGGCGCCTTTTCCCGGCCCGTCGCTTTGCACGTTCAACACACCGCCCATTTCCATGGCGGCCAGGATACAGCTGTGCAAACCGAAGCCATGGCCCTCTTTGCGCGTGGTGAATCCATGGGCAAAAATCCGCGTCAGGTTTTCCGCCGCAATCCCCTCGCCGTTGTCGATCACGCTGATGAGCAAGGTGTGCTCCAGCAATATCTCGGTATGAAGGGTGATCAGCGGCGGTCGATCCGACAGGTTGTTCATCGCGCCGCCGGCATTTTTTATCAGATTGACCAGGATCATCAGCACCCGGTGCTTGTCCAGCTGCAACAAGGGCGTGTCGGCAAACTCCCTCACCACGGTGATCTGGCGCGCCGCGAGAATGCCGGCATTCATGCGCAACGCGTCCTCGATCAACTGCGGTACCTGCACGGCCTCGCAGAGACTGGAAGCGCCTGAATAAGATTGCTGGGCCGCGACGATTTCCTTGATGTGATCAATGCTTTTGGTCAGTTGCTCAAGCTCCTCGGCCATACTCTTCTGTTCGACCGCCAAAGCGTCCACCAACTGGTTCAGATAACCCGGAAGCAGCTTGCCTTTTTCGTCCTGGGAGATGAAGTGGCCCAGGTCCTCAGCATGCTGGTTCATCAACTGCACCGCTTTGCTCAGTCCCTGGGCCTTGCTGTTGTGCAGCTTACGGCTAACCACTTCCGCGGAGACATTGACGCTATTGAGCACGTTGCCCACGTTATGCAGGACGTTGGTGGCGATTTCCGCCATGCCCGCCTGGCGCGCAATTGCCACCAACTGGGTCTGCGCTTCGGCCGTACGCAGGCGGCTTTGCGCCAGCTGCCAGCTCATCCGGCTCAACAGGCCGACCAGCAGCACCAGCAACAGACTGCCGCCAGCGGCCCGCCACAGGTAGGTATGCGCTTGCCCGGTCACCGTGGTCAGTTGTTCTTCTGCGGATAACCCGACAATCACCGCCAGGGGCAGGTCATAGAGCTGGCGAACACTGGTATAGCGGCGCACGCCATCCCAGGTATTGGTCGCCAGCAGCGCCTGGGTGTCCTCGGTGTCCGGGACCAGCGCCGCGTAATCCACTGCGTCGCCGGCCAGCACCGCCTCCCCGCTGCGCCGTACCCGAAAAACCCCATCGGTACCCAGCAGGCCAAGGACGCCGTGATCGCCGAGTTTCGAGGCGTCATAGCTGCTGACGAAATAGGCCGCATCGACCTCGACCCGGGCAATGCCGGAAAACCCGCCGTCCGGCGCGTTGAGCCGACGGCTGAAGCGCAGCCGCCACTCTCCCGTCAGCGGGTTTTTCCAGGGGCGACTGATCAACAGCGTATCGTTGTGCTGCAGTCTCTGTTGCTCATCCCGGTCCGCACTGGTTTGCGTCTCGTTGGCGCGCGTGCTCGCCACCAGCCCACCGTTCGGGTTGGTCACACTGACGTCAAACAACAGCGGCGGCGGCAGCAAGGCCCGCTCCTTGAGCCTGGGCAGTGGATTGCGCTCGCCCTCGGCCTCATAGGTGTATTTGAGCAGCTTCAGGGTTTGATCGATTTCGTGAACGGCACGCAACATTTGCGCCTCGTAGGTGGCGCCGATCTCCAGGCTGGCCGCGCTAGCACTGCGCTGTGCACGCGCCAGCTCACTGCTGATGAGGTGCAGCGTCGTGGTCCAGATGACCAGCAACAGCACCATCGCCAGCAGGGGGAACAGGATATAGGCTTCCTTGATCTGCTCGAGTCCACGCAGCAAGATGCCGCGAGCGGTCCTGGCAATGGCGTCCGCTGACCTGGCAATAGTGGGAGCCGACCTCAGTCCGTCTGGTCGTTGGATCGACATACTGTGCTCCCTGCGTTGTACCAACACTTCTAGGCTAGCGGGCGTTCGCCGGGCGCATGGCTCAAGGAGGCGGCGTGGGGCTCCTTTTGGCGTCCGTGCGAAAGAGATTTTCAACAGATCCGCTAAGGACTATAGATCACAAACCGGCTGAGTGAACCCACGGGCCGAGCGCGCAACTCATTACATCACATCATTAATGATGTTCTTTGCAGCCCATTTATCCTCCATGAACAAACCAATAAATTGACTCCACTGCCTGCCCAGCATACCGATGGGCAGGCCACTGGAGAGTTGTCATGCCTTTTGTCAGCGTGCGCATTACCCGCGATGGCGTTACCTCAGAGCAAAAAGCCCAGGTTATTGCCGAAATCACCGAAACCCTGGAACGGGTCCTCGATAAACGCCCGGACCTGACCCATGTCGTGATCGAAGAAGTCGACACCGATAACTGGGGCTATGCCGGTATCAGCACCACCCAATACCGCAAGCAATTGGCGGAAAACCGCTCATGAACGCGCCGGTCAAACTCGACTTCATCTCCGATGTAGTCTGCCCCTGGTGTGCCCTGGGCGTGACGGCCCTGGAGCAGGCGATCGCCAACCTGGCCGGCGAAATCCCGGTGGAGTTGACGTTCAAACCCTTCGAGCTGAATCCGGACATGCCAGCCGAAGGCGAGCACGCGGTCGAGCACATGATGCGCAAGTACGGCCGTAGCGCCGAGGAAGTCGCCGCTGGCAAACAGCTGTTGATGACCCGCGGCGAGGCCATCGGTTTTCAGTTCGACCTGGAAAAACGCAGCCACTTCTACAACACCTTCGATGCCCATCGCCTGTTGCTCTGGGCCTTGCAGGAAGGCCGGCAGATTGAGCTGAAGAGAGTCTTGTTACGCGCTTATTTCAGCCACGGCCAGAACCCGAGCGATCGCGAAACCCTGGTGCGTCTGGCGGCCGAAGCGGGATTGGATGCAAGCGCCGCCGCTGAAGTACTGGCCTGCGGTGCATTTGCCGACGAGGTCCGTGAACTGGAAGGGTTCTACCGCGCGCGCGGCATCAACTCGGTGCCGGCCATGATCCTTGACGGCCGCCACCTGGTCTCCGGTTCGCAATCGGTCGAGTACTACGAACAGATGCTGCGGGAAATATCGTCCGCTGCCTGATGGATCACGCCCTACCCCCACTTATCTGTCTATTAGAGGTTTCATCATGAGCAATACAAGAAAAGTCGTTGTAGTCACCGGCGCATCCCAAGGTATCGGCGCTGCGCTGGTCAAAGCCTTCCGTGACCTCGATTACCGGGTGGTCGCCACTTCCCGTTCGATCAAGCCCTCGACTGACCCGGACATCCTCAGTGTCGCCGGTGACATGGCCGATCCGACCACCGCCGAGCGTGTCATCCGTGAAGGTATCGCCCGGTTTGGTCGCATCGACAGCCTGATCAACAACGCCGGGATCTTCGTTGCCAAGCCGTTCACCGCCTACACCCACGAAGACTATGTCAACGTGCTGGCAGTGAACCTGAATGGCTTCTTCTACATCACCCAGTTGGCGATTAGCGAAATGGAAAAACAAGGCAAGGGCCATATCGTCAATGTCACCACCAGCTTGGTGGATCATGCGATTGAAGGCGTGCCGTCGGTGCTGGCCTCGCTGACCAAGGGCGGGCTCAACTCGGCGACCAAATCCCTGGCCATCGAATACGCCAAGCGCGGGATTCGGGTCAATGCGGTCAGCCCCGGCATCATCAAGACGCCGATGCATGCTGAAGAAACCCATGAGGCGCTGGGCCGCCTGCACCCGGTTGGGCGCATGGGGGAAAGCAGCGATATTGTCCAGGCGATCGTCTACCTGGAGTCCGCCGGGTTTGTCACCGGTGAGATCCTGCATGTGGATGGTGGACAGAGCGCCGGACACTAAGCGCTTTAACCGGAGCCCGCCAACGAGCGGGCTTTCCTGTACTGCGCAGGGACGAATCGGATCTTGAGCTGGGTCACCAGGGTCTTGAAGGAAACGACCAGGCGTGAAGGCGTTCATGCAGATTCATGGAACGCGCACAAACTCTCAAAACTCCAGGCCATTGAGTTGGCAGTAGGCGCTCCACTCCACATCGACCATTTCCGCCAATTCCTGATGGGCCCTGATCCGCGAGGCCTGCAGCTCACCAGGACTGTCTGATTCCAGTATCAAAATCAGCTCCCATGTAGCAATACCGAGCACCACGGCCTCATCGTCGATCAAGCGATTGATATGGAATAGCTGATCGTCATCGAGCGGCGCCCTGGCCCCCACGGGCTTCACATTCAGCTCCTTGAGCTTTTGATCGACCCAGGGGCGTTGGGCAATAAACTTCAAGATGGCTTTATGAGAAATACTATTTGATCCGTACATAGTTCAGGCTCACTCGGATGACGCATCCTTTCGAACGGTCATGAAAAACCATCCTCCCGCTACCGCACGGCAAGATCTTTAAACTTCCTCATCAACCCCAAACAAATCGCTACTAAAACAATTAAATCTCAAGCAATTAGCTATAGCATCCCCCTCTGCCACTGACGGTGCGGACAACTTCTTCCTGACCCAGAGAATGATCCAAACAACATGTCAAAGTCTAGATAAAAATCAAGGAACCAGGATTACAAAAATCAAGCCTGCAGCGGGTCATATATTTCATATTTGATACAAATCAGCCTCTGACTGACAGCCGATTAAAACCTTAAAACTCGCGAAAAAACAATATATTACATAAAAATTTAGTTTACGTTGCCTGAGAGGAAGAGCGAGCGGCAGGTTGGCCAGCAGCCAATAGAGCGGTGCAGCATAAGACTTTTGTAGGCCATCCTGACACCGGTTCACGGACCGGCAACAGGATCAAGTGGGGGGCGAAGAAGTAGCTGGGCGATGACCAGCAACGGCCATCGCCCAGCCACTCTCGCGGCGGCTTCAGGCGCGAGCGGGCGAAACGATGATTTTTACATTGTGTTCCTTGTTGTTGACCAATTCCTCGAAGCCCTGTGCAACGATCTGCTCCAGCTGAATACGCCCGGTGACCAGCGGTGTGATGTCGAGGCGACCATCGGCGATAAAAGCGATCACGTCAGCAAACTCACCGTTGTAGGCCAGTGCGCCGAGCACCTGCTTTTCGGTAGCGACCAGCTCGAAGAAGTTGAACTCGCTGGGTTCTTCGAAGATACCGACCAGCACACAGGTGCCGGCCTTGCGGATCAGGTCGATAGCGAGCTTGGCCGTGTGCTTGTTGCCGATGCATTCGAAACTGACATCCGCCCCCAGGCCGCCGGTCAGACGCCGTACCTGCGCCAACGCGTCGCACTCCTTGGGGTCGAGCACATGGCTGGCGCCCACTTCCAATGCCTTGGCCTTGCGGGCACCGGACATTTCCAGGGCGATGACCTGTGCCGCACCAGCCGCCTTGGCGCACATGATGGTGCACAGGCCGATGGTCCCCGCCCCCACCACCACGACATTTTTTCCCAGCAGGCTCCCGGCCTTTTTCACCGCGTGCATGCCCACCGCCAGGGGCTCGATCAGCGCTCCGGCTTCGGCGGGAAAATTGGCCGGCAATTTATACAGCAGGTTGGCCGGCACGTTGACCAACTCGGCGAACGCACCATTGTTCATCAGCCCGGTAAAGGCCAGGTTCTCGCAAATGTTGTACAGCCCATGGGTACAGTAATAGCAACTGCCGCAGTGCTGGCAAGCATCGGCCGCCACCGGCTCGCCGACACTGAAACCCTGGACGCCGGCACCGAGCGCGACGATCTCGCCACAGAACTCATGACCGAGAATGCATTGGCCCTTGATCCCGGTCAGCGGATGCGGCGCGTCCACCGGAATAAACACCGGGCCCGCCACGTACTCATGCAGGTCGGAGCCACAGATCCCGCACCACTGCACGCGAATCTGCACCCATCCGGCGGGTGGCGACACCGGCAGCGGAACATCTTCGACACGGATATCGTTACGGCCATGCCAAACGGCGGCACGCATACTGCGGATCGGATCGGTTGAAAAACTCATTGGCGCAATCTCCTTGGAATCGTTGGCCCGGCAAGAGCTGCCAGGCGCCTCATCAGTGCTGCTGCAAAAAGTCCTGGATCAGCCGGTTGACCTGCTCGGCGGCCTCCATCTGCACCATGTGGGCCTGCCCCGGCAAAATCTCGACCCGGGCCTTCAGGCCCTCGCTGTGGGCCGCCGGGATGATCGCGTCGTCACGCCCCCAGATCAGCAACACCGGCCGCCGACCTTCCTGCACCACAGCGCGCAGGTCCGGCGTTTGCCGGCCCTCGGGAAACAGCTTCGAAACCAGCAGGCGTAAAGCCGTGTCCACCCCTTCCAGGCGCTTGTACTTGAGCATGTCCTCGAGCATCTGCCGGTTGACCAGCCCGGCGTTGGAAAACAGTTGCGTCAATGGCGGTTTGAGGGCATTGCGGCTGGCCGCCTCGACAAAGTCGCGCAGGTAGTCGCCGTTGATTGCCGGGCCCAGGCCGGCGCTGCCGATCAAACTCAGCGAACGCACCCGCTGCGGGGCCAGCCGCGCCGTGTTGAGTGCTACTGCGCCGCCCATGGAGTGACCGAGCAAATGCGCCGCAGGGATCCGCAGATGGTCGAGCAACGCCAGCAACACCTCGCTCAGCTCATCCAGATCGCCGCGCCGCAGTTGCTTGCTCGACTCACCGTGGCCCGGAAGATCAAGGGCGATTACCCGCCGTCCGGCGGCCAGCGCCTCGTGATTGAACAACCAGTTGTTCAGGTCGCCGCCAAAGCCGTGTACCAGCAGCAACGGCACCCCGCCTTCACCACGCTCGAAGAAGCGGATCAACCGCCCGTCCAGCTCGACCTTTTGCGGCTTGGGCCCAGCGTCCTCCGCAGTGCCATCAGCGGGCACAAAGCTGGCCTGGAACTGCTCGACCGCCGCGTCAATCTCCGTCTCGCTGGCTTCGCCTTCGACCACGATGCCAAGCAAGGCACCGACGGCAAGGGTTTCGTCCTGGCGGGCGATCTGCCGACGCAATACCCCGGAAAACGGCGCCTCGACGCTGCTGGAAATCTTGTCGGTTTCCACGTCCAGCACTTCATCGCCCTTGCTGATCGCCTGCCCTTCCGCCTTGAGCCAGACATCAACCCGGCCCTCGGTCATGGACAGGCCCCACTTGGGCATGGTCAGGATATGGATCTGGCTCATGAACGCGGGCTCCACTCGATCACTTTCAGCACGGCCTTTTCGATCTTCGCCGCATCAGGGATGTAGAGGTCCTCCAGGGCATCGGAAAATGGCACCGGCGTGTGCGGCGCGGTAACCATTTCGATCGGCGCCTTGAGCCAGGCAAAGGCCTTCTGTGCCACCAGCGCCGAGATATCGGTGGCCATGGAACAACGCGGGTTGGCTTCGTCGATGACCACCAGACGCCCGGTTTTCTCCACACTTTCAAGAATGCTGTCTTCGTCCAGCGGGCTGGTGGTGCGCAGGTCAATGACCTCGCAATCGATGCCGCGCCCGGCCAGGCCGCGGGCGGCGTCAAGCGCCGTATTGACCGTGCGGCCATAGGAAACGAGGGTCACGTCCTTGCCCTCGCGCAGGAAGTTGGCTTCGCCGAACGGGATGCTATAGAGCTCCTCCGGCACCTCGCCTTGCAAGCTGTAGAGCAGTTTGTGTTCGCAGAAAATCACCGGATCGTTGTCACGGATGGCCTGGATCAGCAGGCCCTTGGCGTCATAGGGGGACGACGGGCAGACGACTTTCAGGCCAGGGATATGGGTCCACAGTGAAGTAAGCATTTGCGAGTGTTGGGCGGCGGCCCGCAGGCCGGCGCCGACCATGGTGCGAATCACCAACGGGGTCGAGGCCTTGCCGCCGAACATATAGCGGAACTTGGCCGCCTGATTGAGGATCTGGTCCAGGCAGCACCCGGCGAAGTCGACAAACATCAACTCACAGACCGGGCGCACGCCACAGGTCGCGGCGCCTACCGCGGCACCGACGTAGCCCAGCTCCGACAGCGGCGTGTCCAGCACGCGTCCGGGAAACTGATGATAGAGGCCCTTGGTCACGCCCAGTACCCCGCCCCAAGCGTCGTTCTCACCCGGGGCACCGGCACCGCCGGCGACATCTTCGCCCATGATGAAGACACTGGGGTCACGGCGCATTTCCTGGGCCAGGGCTTCATTGATTGCCTGCTGATAGCTGATTTTTCTAGCCATGATGATGGTCTCGATTCTTCTTATTGGGGGCGTTCAGGGGTAGGAGACGTAGACGTCCGTGAGCAGGTCGGCCGCGCTCGGTTTTGGATCGGACTTGGCCTTGCGCACGGCGTCTTCGATCAGCCGCTCGACTTCGCTATCGATGCGCTCCAACTGGCTGGCATCGATCCGGCCGGTGCGGGTGGTGCGCTCGCGAAATTGCATCAGGCAATCGTTGTGCTCGCGGAAATACTTGACCTCATCCGCTCCCCGGTAGGTCTGGGCATCGCCTTCGAAATGACCGTAGTAGCGAGTCAGCTTGACCTCGATCAGCGACGGCCCCTGTCCCGCCCGGGCGCGCTCCACCGCGGCACCGGCGGCTTCGTGAACGGCGAAAAAATCGAAACCGTCGACCGTGACCCCGGGCATGCCAAAACCGGCGGCACGGTCGGCGATGTGATCGCAGGCCACCGACCAGTTGGAGGCCGTCGCCTCGGCGTAACCGTTGTTCTCGGCAATGAACAGGCATGGCAAGTTCCACACCGAAGCCATGTTCATCGCCTCGAACACCGCGCCTTCATTGGAGCCGCCATCACCAAAGAACACCACCGCGACGCCATCGGTGCCCTTGAGCCGCGCAGCCAGGGCCGCACCGACCACCAGTGGCGCACCGGCACCGACGATGCCGTTGGCGCCGAGCATGCCTTTCTCGAAATCGGCGATATGCATGGAGCCGCCCTTGCCTTGGCAAACCCCGGTTTTCTTGCCGTAGATCTCGGCCATCATCCCGTGCACATCCACACCCTTGGCGATGCAATGGCCATGGCCGCGGTGATTGGAGGCGATGCAATCGTCATCCCTCAGGTGCGCCATGACGCCGGCGGCAGATGCCTCCTCACCGGCATAAAGATGGACGAAACCGGGAATTTCGCCGGTGGCGAACTCCACGTGCAGGCGCTCTTCAAAAACACGGATAGTGCGCATCACCCGATAGGCATGCAGCAATTGTTCAGCGGTCAGGGGTGTCGACATTTTTATTCTCCAGGGTGTCTTGAGACTCGAGGTTCAGAGGGTGCTGCGGGTGTTCGCGGCCGATGGCCAACAACCGCTGTCGGGCGGCATAGGCCAGGGCAGCATTGACGTCGATGCTCAGCGGGCCATTGCTATCGAGGGTCACTGTGGGGCGATCCAGGGCGTTGAATTCGATCTCCCGCTCGCCATCCAGAGCGAGGGTGCCGCTGCTCAGGCACAGGTGCCGGGCAACACCCGGCGCCAGGCTGCCGGCGGCGAGTACCCCGCAGCCCTGCAGCAGGCCAGGTGCCAGCGGCACCAGCAAGGCTTCGGCGGCTCTCGGGTCAAGGCGCATCCAGGCACCACCCGGCTCTTGCCGCGAGACCGGAAACCACAAGCCACAGAGGGCCGAGATACCGATGGCCTGGGGTTCGGCAAAGGTCACGAAGACCTCGGCCAGATCGACTCCGCGACTGATGGCCCGGGCTCCGACAAAAGGCAACGAAGACACCGCCACATCCACCAGCGCCACCTCGCACAGGCTGCGACTCGGCACCCGCACCAACAGACGCTTGTTGCGACGCAAGGCAATCTCGGGCGGAATCCGCCCACTGGCGAACAGCCCGCCGGCCAGCCCGGCGCTGGTGGCTTCGCGCAACTCCGGGAAGGCATTGTTGGTCCCGGTGGACAGGCTCAGCAGTGGAATATCGCCGACCTCGGCCGCCACCGCCTTGTGGGTACCGTCGCCTCCGAGCACGGCTATCAGCGCTACGCCGCGTTCGCTCATCCAGCGCGCGGCCTGGCGTGTGTCGGCCACGCTCTGGCGCAAGGTGAGGTCGAGGAACTCCAGCTGCGGCCAGTGGCTGTCGCGAGCCTGGCGACCACGACTGTTCTTCCGCACCGCGGCGGCGATGCCGATCATGTCGGTGGGCATCAGCACCCGCTCGATACCGGTGGCACCAAACGCCGCCAGCAAGCGCTGGATCACCGACACCTTGTCGGTGCTGGAAAACAGCCCGGCATTCGCCGTCAGCCGTCGTACATCCCGGCCGGACGCCGGGTTGGCAATGATGCCAACGGTCAGCGGCAAGCGACTCATGTCGCCACCGCCGGCCGCACAGGAAAAAGACCTCGGCAGGAAAACATCGGGCACCTCTTTTTATTATTGGGTGGCCAGTCACGCTGGTTGCCTGGGACAGAGCAAGGCCGGTGCCAGTTCCGCCGAAAAGCCTCCAGAATGCTGTTCCAGAGCGGTCAGTGCAGACTATTCGGGTGATCGGAAGCAGGCTCGCTTGAGACGTCGCATATCAGCCAGTCGGGGTTGGAGCTGAGACCGTGAGACGTCGCGTCTCAACGCTGCCGTTGACCAACCGTCGCTTGTCGAGCGTCGATGAACGGCGCTTAATGGCCACACAACTACAAGAAGCTGGATCCGGAGGCCCTAATGCTTTGCGCACATTCAAAGGCGCACGTGGATTGCGTCAGCCGTGTTCTGAAAAATGCCACGCACCTGCCGCAGCTGCCGGTGTCGGAGCTGATACTCGACTCCTGGCGCCGCTCCATGGAGCAACACCATCTGGACCCGGGCTCGTTGCAAGGGCCACGGATCCTTTCGCAGAACCTGCTACAGGAGTGCCGGGAGCGCTCCGAACTGTTCCTGCGTATCGCCAGTGAAGAGGTCGCCCGCCTCCACGGGCGCGTGCGCGATGCCGACTACTGCGTACTGCTCACCGACGCCCAGGGCCGGACCATCGACTACCGTGTGGAAAGCGCTATCCGCAATGATTGCCGTAAAGCCGGCTTGTATCTGGGTACCTGCTGGTCGGAAGGCGAGGAAGGTACCTGCGGCGTCGCCGCGGTGCTGACTGCGCGCGCAGCCATCACGGTGCACAAGCGTGATCACTTCCGCGCCGCCTTTATCGGACTCACCTGTTCCGCCGCACCGGTCTTCGATCCCCGGGGCGAACTGCTCGGGGTGCTCGACGTCTCCGCCGTGCGCTCGCCGGATGACCGACGCTCCCAACATCTGATCCGCCAGTTGGTGGTGCAGAGCGCGCAGGAAATAGAACAGGCGTTTTTCATGAGCAGTGTCCAGGGTTACTGGGTGCTACGCGCCCACAATAGCCCGGGCTACGTCGACAGCCACCCAGACTACCTGTTCGCCTGGGACGATGATGGCCAACTGCGGGCGCTGAATCCCGCCGCGCGGCATTGGCTACGGCAACGCTTCGAGCAGACGCCGGAACATATCGCCCAGGTATTCGACCAGCAGTTGTTGCATGCCGCCCGCGACGGATCGCTCTGTCTGCTGCGCGGCCAGCGTGACGGGCAGCTCGTGCATGGACGGCTCAGCCCGCCACGTCGGATAAAACCGCGTAGCACACGACTGCTGCCGACACCCTGCGAGCTCGACCCGCGACTGGAAGAAAGCCTGCGCCTGGCGATCCGGGTCAAAGACCGCAACTTGCCGATACTGATCCAAGGCGAAACCGGCTGCGGCAAGGAAGTCTTCGCCCGCCAGTTGCATCAGGCCAGCCGCCGCCGTGAGCGGCCCTTTATTGCCGTGAACTGCGCGGCGATTCCGGAAAACCTGATCGAAAGCGAGTTGTTTGGTTATGTCGCCGGCGCCTTCACCGGAGCATCGAGCAAGGGCATGCAGGGCCTGCTGGAACAGGCTGATGGCGGCACCCTGTTCCTCGATGAAATCGGCGATATGCCGCTGGCCCTGCAAACCCGGCTACTGCGTGTGCTGGCCGAAGGCGAAGTGGCCCCCCTGGGGGCGTCACGAAGCAAGGCAATCGATATTCAGGTGATCTGTGCGAGCCATCGCGGCCTGGAGGCGCTGGTGAGCGCCGGCGAATTTCGCGAGGACCTGTACTTTCGCCTCAACGGCGCACGCTTCCAGTTACCAGCGTTGCGCGAACGCAGTGATCGACTCGCCTTGATCAACCGGATACTCGCGGAGGAATCGGCGGCCTGCGGGGTGTCGATGCGACTGGGTGCCGCCGCCCTGGAATGCCTGCTCGGTTACCGCTGGCCGGGCAACGTGCGCGAACTGCGACATGTACTGCGCTACGCCTGCGCGGTGTGCGAGAGCGATTTGATTGTCCTGGGCGACCTGCCCGAGCCGTTGCACGGCCACCGACCCGATGATCCTCCCTGCGCCGATACCGAGGAATGCTGTGCAAGCCCGGAACGCCAGGCCCTTATCGATGCGTTGGTGCGCCATCGCTGGAAGCCCACGGCCGCGGCCAAGGCCTTGGGCATCTCCCGGGCCACGCTGTATCGACGGGTGCACCAGCATGCGATCGATATGCCGGGCAGAGGTCAGGGGTAAGCGATCTGTTTGCCCTCTGTCTGATCTAAGTCAAGCACCTCGAACGCATTCACGGCGACAGTAAGTAGCCGTGTTCTCACGGCGCCGTATCGATTGGAAGTCGTGGTTGGGAAATCCGACCTTGTCAGGACTGGCGAATCGATCCCACTGTACCGGGACAGGCAAGCGCCCAACAGGCTTGCTCCGCCCGGCTCACCCAAGAGGAGATGTGACGATGGCTAATACCGTGAAAAAAATGCCGCTGCATAGCGAAGACAAGGCCAGCCACCATCCGGTAACGACTGACTTGTGGCGCCCTCTGGAAAAACTGCGGCAACAAGTCGATCACCTGTTCGAAGACTTCACCCACGGCTCCGGGCTGCCATCCTTTGGTCGTGGCCTGTTCGATGTGGAACCGTTCTGGCGCCGGGAATTGATTACTCACGCAATGCCGGCCGTGGATATCGTCGAGAAAGACAAGAGCTTCGAAATCACTGCGGAACTTCCCGGCATGGATCAGAAAAATATTGAGATCAAACTGTCCAATGGCAGCTTGATCATCAAAGGGGAGAAAAAAGAGGACAAGGAAGAAAAACGCAAGGGTTATCACATGACCGAACGCCATTACGGCAGCTTCGAGCGTGTCTTCAACCTGCCGACCTCCGTCGAGGCGGAAAAGATCGAAGCCAACTTCAGCAAAGGTGTATTGAGTATTTCCTTGCCGAAGAAAGCCGAAGCCATGAAGGCGGAAAAAGTCGTGCCGATCAAGGGCGACTGAAAGGCTACGCACTTCGCCCCTGCCGGAATACCGGCAGGGGCTTTTTACTGTTTGCCAGTCTAATAACAGCGGCTGATGGCAAACCCCATGCACTTTGTCTGATTCTGATAGTGCCTGTAGAACATTCGCAACCCCAGCCTCCCTGGCCGGGTTGCAACACCGACGTTACTTGCGAGCGGCTTTTTCCAGCATGCGGTTGGCCCGTTCATTGGCCTCGTCAGCGGTGCGTTGCGCCTGGGCGGCGGCGGCCAGCGCCTGGTCAGCCTTCGAGTAAGCCTCATCCGCCTTTAATCGGGCCGACGCGGCATTGTTTTCCGCAGAGTCCAGACGTGCATCCAGTTCGCGAGCATGTTGATGGCTGCAACCTGCGGTCGCGGCCAACGTCACGCCCAGTACTGCAATAGACAGAAACTTGTTCATGGTATTGCCCTCGGTAAGTGCACTTGAGAAATCAGATGGTCCAGGAAGTATCGGAGTTTAAAGAAACCGAATTCTGATCTTTATCAACTAACGGAGGGAACGCTTGATTCAAGCACTCGCGACAAGGCTATTAGCCGCTGATTACAGATCCGCACATTGTTGATATAACTCAATGATTTCCTGGCGCCGAAGCGTAAAAAACGGGGTAGCCGGCCTGTTGCACCGTGTTTCACCAGACGATAGTTCGGGCTTGAACACGCCGCCCTAGCCTCTCTTCTTTTCTGGATCAAGGTCATGAAAAAGACTCATCAATGGAATCTGTCGTATTTTTTTATTGCCTTGCTGGTGTTTGCCGCGCTGCAGATGTTCCTCAGCGGCCAACGCACCGTGGAGAGCCTGCCCTACAGCCAGTTCCTGCAATTGCTGGACGCACATAAAGTCAGTGAATTGCAGGTCGAAAAAGATCAGATCAGCGGCAAGCTGCAGGAGCCCATCAATGGCCATGACCGGTTCAGCACCGTACGCGTCGACCCCGCCCTGGCAACCGAACTGGCACGCTCTGATGCCAGTTTCTCCGGGGTCAACGAAAACACCCTGCTCACCGGTCTGATCGGCTGGCTGTTGCCTTTTGTCATGATCATGGTGGTCTGGCATTTCCTGTTCCGCGGCATGGCCGAGAAACAAGGCCTCGGCGGGATGATGAATGTCGGCAAGTCGCGGGCCAAGGTGTTTGTCCAGCGCGATACCGGGGTGACTTTTGCCGATGTCGCCGGCATCGATGAAGCCAAGGCCGAACTGGTGGAAATCGTCTCGTTCCTCAAGGACAAGGAACAGTACTCGCGCCTGGGCGCCCATATCCCGAAAGGCACGCTGCTGGTCGGCCCCCCGGGCACTGGCAAGACGCTGGCGGCCAAGGCGATTGCCGGTGAAGCCGGTGTACCGTTTTTTTCCATTTCCGGATCCGAATTCGTCGAGATGTTCGTTGGCGTGGGCGCCGCCCGTGTCCGTGATCTGTTCGAGCAGGCACGGCAGGCCGCCCCCTGCATCATTTTCATCGACGAGCTGGATGCATTGGGCAAGGCACGCGGTGTCGGGACCCTGGGTGGCAACGATGAAAAAGAGCAGACCCTCAATCAGCTGTTGGCCGAGCTGGACGGCTTTGACCCTCGCGAAGGGGTGGTCCTGCTGGCCGCGACCAATCGACCGGAAATTCTTGATCCCGCCCTGCTGCGCGCCGGTCGCTTTGATCGACAGATCCTGATCGACCGCCCTGACCGCAAGGGACGCCTGGCCATTCTCAAGGTCCACTTGCAGAAAATCACCCTGGCCCCCAGCACCGACGCCGAGAGAATTGCCGAAATCACCACTGGTTTCACCGGTGCCGACTTGGCCAACCTGGTCAATGAAGCGGCCATCGTCGCCACCCGCCGCAAGGCCGAGGCCGTCAACTTGCAAGATTTCACCAACGCCGTGGAACGCATCGTCGTCGGTATTGAACACAAAAGCAGCCTGCTGCATCCCGAGGAACGCCTGATCGTGGCCTATCACGAGATGGGGCATGCCCTGGCCGCCGCGACGCTGCCCGGGATGGACCCGGTGCACAAAGTGTCCATTATTCCCCGAGCCGCCGGTTCGTTGGGCTACACCTTGCAGCGCCCCACCGAAGACCATTTCCTGATCAGTTGCCAGATGCTCAAGGATCGGATTGTGGTGCTGATGGCCGGCCGCGCGGCCGAACATATCGTCTACGGCCAGATCTCCACCGGCGCGGCCGATGATCTGGCTCGCGCCACTGATATCGCCCGACAGTTGATCACCCGTTTTGGCATGAGCGCCGAGCTCGGCCAGTCGGTACTGGAACGGCAAACGCCCACCTACCTGGGTGAGCACCTGCCTGGCATGGGCGAAAAAGACTACTCGGAGCAAACCGCCCGGGAGATTGACCTGGGTATTCGCGCCTTGATCGATGAGGCCTATGAGCGGGCCAAGACGCTGCTCAACCAGCGGCGTGTCGATCTGGATGGCGGAGCCAAGCTACTGATGGAAAAGGAGACGCTCACACCCGAGGAGTTTCCCGCCCTGCTGCCCCTGGCAACGGCCACCGGGTTGCGCCACATTATCGCCCCCAGCGACTCGTCAGGCCTTGCCATGGACGGTACGAAGATAATCTCCGAGCTGCGTCAGTGAGCGGGTATTGAGCACCTGTGATTTCTCCAGCCAGGCTCTTCGGGCCTGGCCGATGCCATAAGGCAGGTAGTCGAAATCCTCGCCGCTCCGTGCGTCGGCGCTGATACTGATCAGCACACCATGATCCCGGGCGTATTGGCATTGCAGGTCGAACAGGTCCATGCGCTGGGGCTGCGCGTTGAGCTCCAGGCAACATCCACGCTGCGCCGCGGCCTTGACCACTGCCGGAAAATCCAGGGCCAGGGGCCCACGCTCGTTGATCAGGCGACACAGCGGATGGGCCAGGACGGTAAAATACTGATGTTCCATGGCGCGCAACAGCCGCCGGGTCTGCTGCGGCGAAGGTAACGCAAAATGCTTGCGCACCACCCCGACCACCAGATCCAGGTGCGCCAACAGACTGTCCGGCACATCCAGGCGGCCATCTTCGAGTATCTCCACTTCGAGGCCCTTGAGCAAGGTAATGCCCGACAATCGCCGGTTGATGGCATCGATCCGTTCAATCTGCTGCTCCAGCCTCTCAAGCTCAGGGCCCTGCCCACTCTGCAGGAATGCCGAGTCATCGGTGATCGCCAGGTATTCCAGACCCGCCGCGCGAGCCGCGAGCGCCATGTCTTCCAGGGCGCGGGGGCCGCCGCCCGGCGGCGTATGGGCGTGCAAATCGCCTTTGAGATCGCCCGGTTCGATCAGACAAGGCAGTTGCCCCTTCTGTGCAGCGAGGATCTCACCGCGGTCCTCGCGCAGTTCCGGTGCGATCCAGGGCAGCCCCAGTGCCTGGTAGACCTGCGCCTCGCTGGCGCTGGCCAGGCACTCACGCCCTTTGAAAAGCCCATACTCGCTGAGCTTCAGGTCCTGCTTCTTGGCCCGCAAACGGAGGGTAATGTTGTGCGCCTTGCTACCGGTAAAGTACACCAGTGCCGCCCCCTCGACTGCGGGGTCGACCAGGCGCAAGTCGACTTGCAGGCCGTCATCGAGGATCACACTGGCTCGTGTCGAACCTTGCTGCAGCACCGTCTTGATAGCTGGATAGCGCAGGAAATGAGCCATGACCTCTATGGCAGGAGGGGCCGTCACCAGCAGATCGATATCACCGATCGTATCGCGCATACGACGCAGGCTGCCGGCCACGGTCGCGGACCGCACCCCCGGAAACTGTTGCAGGTACTCGCACAACCGCCGGGCCAGTGGCATCACCCGGGCCAACGGCAGACGCTGTTCGCCCACCGCGCCTTGTGTCGCCTTGAGCAGGTGGGTTTCCATCTGCTCGCCAAAGCCGCGCAACTGCCGGATACGCCCGTTCCTGGCCGCCTCGCGCAATTGTGCCAGGGTCTGGATGCCCAGTTCCTGATAGAGATGCTGTACCCGCCTGGCGCCCAATCCCGGAATGGCCAGCAACTGAACCAGCCCTGGCATGGATTCGCGCAAGCGCTGGTGCAGCGCGCAGTCACCGGTAGTTGTGATCTCCTGGATCTTGCCCAGCAGATCCTTGCCGATGCCACGTAGTTTCGCCGGCTGCTTACCCTGTGCAATCAGTTTCGCCAGCTCGAACGTCAGTCCCCTGAGCGTCCGCGCGGCGTTATGGTAGGCACGGATCCGGAAAGGGTTGGCGCCCTGGACCGCCAACAGTTCGGCGATATCGTCAAAAATCAGCGCGATGGTTTCATTGGCCGGCCATCGGGCAAGTACATGGGACTGCACAGGCGTATCGACGACAGTTTTTTTGAGGCGTAATCCGGAAGGACTCATGGAGCGACTTCCTCTACGGAGAAGGTGTTCAAGCAGCATGGCGCAAAGTATTGGTCAATAACTGATCTGGATCAGATCCGCACGTAAACGAGGTGTGTATCCGGATCTACAAAGCCTATGCTGCTACGAGCAATGCCCAGCGGTCGGTCTGGGCTTCCAGAAAGCCCATGGCGATGCGTCACGCACATTGGTAGCGCAGATCCATCGCCATGAAATGGGCTGATGAACCAGGACGGCCTGAAGACCACTGCTTATGGAGAATCATCATGCACGCCATGGTCCTGCATTCCCCCGGCCAGCCCCTGCAATCGGAGGAGCGGCAGATTCCGCATCCGGCGGATGGGCAGTTGCTGATCAAGGTCCTGGCCTGCGGTGTTTGCCGCACCGACCTGCACCTGCTGGACGGCGAATTGCCCCAGGCGGTGCTGCCCAGGGTGCCCGGGCATGAAATCGTCGGTGAAGTGATCGCTGTCGGCAGCGATGTCGCCTCCAGCTGGACCGGCCAGAGGGTCGGCGTGCCCTGGCTGGGCTGGACGTGCGGGGAATGCGAGTTCTGCCGCTCGGGCCGGGAAAATCTCTGCGAACAAGCGCGATTCACCGGTTGCCACCTGGACGGCGGCTATGCGCAATACACCGTCGCCGATGCCCGCTTCTGCTTTGCCCTGCCCGAAGGCATGAGCGCTACCGAGGCAGCCCCCCTGCTCTGTGCCGGCTTGATCGGCTTCCGCGCCCTGCGCCTGGCCGGCACGGCGCAGCATCTGGGACTCTATGGCTTCGGCGCGGCGGCCCATCTGGCGATCCAGGTGGCGCTGGGTCGGGGCCAGCAGGTCTATGCCTTCACCCGACCCGGGGACACTGAAGGCCAGGCTTACGCCCGGGCGCTCGGCGCGACCTGGGCGGGCCCTTCGGACCAGCCGTCCCCCCATCTACTGGACGCCAGCCTGATCTTTGCCCCGGTCGGCCCGCTGGTCCCACAGGCACTGGCCTCTACTGTCCGCGGGGGCTGTGTGATCTGTGCCGGAATTCATATGAGCGATGTGCCAGGTTTCCCCTACCGGCTGCTCTGGGGCGAGCGTTGCATACGCTCGGTAGCCAACCTGACGCGCGACGACGGCACGGCTTTTTTCGACGAGATCCGGCGCACACCAGTGCATTGCGACGTCACGGTTTTCCCCCTGGCCGAAGCCAACCAGGCCTTGGCGCAACTCAGGGCCGGAGCGGTCAAGGGAGCGATCGTGCTGACCCCCTGGCCAGCCAGCGCTCCCGACGACGGATCGTCAGGGCCGCGGCCTGACGCCGCGGGGCTCAGCTGAGTTCGACGCCGTCGCGATACTCCGGTACCGATACCGACCAGCCCAGTTCCCGGCTGATGCGCTGACGCAGTACATCCGCGGCATTGGGCTCGCCGTGGACCACGTAGGTATGCTTGGGCGGCCGCTTGAAGCTGCGCAACCACTGGATGATTTCATCGGCATCGGCATGCGCGGACAGGCTGTCCATCTGCACGACTTCGGCGCGGATCGGTACATCCTGGCCGTGGATGCGCACCGACGGCGCCCCCGCGACAATGTGCGCACCGCGCGTGCCGCCGGCCTGGAAGCCGGGTATCAGCAGGGTATTGAGCGGGTTCGGCGCCAGTGTCTTGAGGTGGTGCAGGACCCGCCCGCCGGTCGCCATGCCGCTGGCGGCGATGATCACCGCGGGGATACGCTGCTGGTCAAGATCGATGGACTCCTGGGTCGAATGCACAAAGTGCGTGCCCTCGCACATGCCCCGGCATTCTTCCGGTGACAAGCGGTGCTCATCGCGAAAGCGCTCATACAGGCGCGTGACATCCGTTGCCATGGGGCTGTTGAGGTAGATCGGCAAGTCCGGGATCGCGTGTTTTTGCTTCAACCGATACAGGTAATACATCAGCAACTGGGCACGCCCGACCGCGAACGACGGCACCAGGGTGATACCGTGGCGCAACGCGGTACGGGTAATGACCTCAGCCAATTTCTCTTCCGGGTCTTCGACCGAGTGGTGACGGTCGCCATAAGTCGACTCCACCAGCAGGTAGTCCGCCTGCTCGATGGTTTCCGGCGCGAACATCAACGGGTCATTCGGCCGCCCGAGGTCGCCTGAGCACACCAGGGTCACGCCATCGGCAACGATTTCCACGCTGGCGGCGCCGAGGATATGCCCGGCGCCGCGCAACTGCAGGCTCATCTGCGGGGCGATATCGACCTTGTGGTGCAACGCCAGCGGTCGCAACAGCTTCAGCGCCTGCTCGGCATCCTGCTCGGTGTACAACGGCAGCGCCGGATCATGCTTGGAAAAGCCATGGCGATTGGCGAACTCGGCCTCTTCTTCCTGCAACCGCCCACTGTCCAGCAGCAGGATCTTGACCAACTCGCAGGTCGCGGCGGTGGCATAGATCGGGCCGCGATAACCGTTGCGCACCAGCACCGGCAAGTAGCCACTGTGATCCAGGTGGGCGTGGGTCAGCACAATGGCATCCAGATCGCGCACCGGCAGGCCGAAGGCGTCCCAGTTGTGCAAGCGCAGCTGCTTGTAGCCCTGGAACAGGCCGCAATCGATCAACACATGTTTGCCGTGATGCTCCAGCAGGTACTTGCTTCCTGTGACCGTACCCGCCGCACCGAGAAATGTCATTCGCATGGTCGTCTCTTTGAACACTGTTGAAGTGCTCTATTCATCCTCCCTTCGGCGGGACGGGCGGTTGATCTTTATCAACGGAGATGGTTTCCCGGGCCGGCCGGTGGGTTCGAGCGGCCCGCCCTTCAGCCCCTGAAAATATCGAAGGGCTCGATCCTCAGGACCTTGCGGATCCCCACATAACTGGAGACCCCGGCGATCAGGAGCACCATGACGAAGGCCAGCCCGAGATTCCAGAACGTGATAATGGCCGCGTAGTTGGGCAGGTTGGAGCGCGCCACGGAGATCATCAGCGTGACCAGGCCGATGCCCAGTCCATAACCGGTCATCGCCGTGAACGTGGCCATGAACAGGATCATGTAGATCAGCTCGCGGCTCTTGGCGCCAATCGCCTTGAGCGCGGCGAATTTGTCCAGGTTCTCCAGGATGAAGGTGTAGAAGGTCTGCCCGGAAATCGACAAGCCGACCAGAAAGCTGATGATCGTCATCATCAGGATATTGGTGCCCACCCCGGTCTGATAGATGTAGTAATTGGCGATGCGCTGGTTGAACTCGTCCTTGGTCAGGGCGATGTAACCCAACTTCGAGACCTGTTGCTTGATCAGGCTCACGGCCGCTTCATTGCGCGGTTCCAGGAGGATGTAGGAGATGGTGAACCGGGTGGTCGGCAGGTATTCGATGGCGCGCCTGTAGGTGGTGTAGAGCGTCGGCACTCCGGTCAGGCCGCTGGTGAGTACCTTGGCAATGCCGACGATGGTGCCGCGATGATCATTGAGCTCGAAGGCGGTGCCTATCCTGGGGTTCTCCAGTTTCGAAAATTCGGCATCATGGACCATGATGAACGCGTTTTCGGCGTAGATATCCTCGATGGCGCCCTGCTCCAGCTGCGGCCGGCCGAACAGGCTGGTGTCGTCCAGGCCGATCACACTGACCGACTGGTAGGTGCCGCTGGCCAGCCGGACCTGTGCGCCGCCAATGAAGATCGGCACGGCATAGCGGACCTGGTCCATGCTGCGTACCGCATCGAGCAGGTAATCCGGCAGCGGGATGACGCTGGTCGGGGTGTTCACCGCCGGGTCCAGGATCCACATCGCCGCCCCCACATTGGTCACCGTCGAGTAGGCCCGGTTGAGGATCCCGGCAAACATCGCCGTCATCTGCATCATCAGGAATACCGAAAAGGTAATGCCCACCAGCAACGCGGAGAACTTGGAGCGATCATTGACCAGGAGTTTGAAGCCAATGCGCAGAATACCGAAGTTCTTCATGGGCCCGGCCTGCTGCTGATAGCGTCCACGCGGTTCCACCAGCCGCCGCCCAGGGCAACGAACAGGCCGACAGTGTCCTGATGACGCTGGGCCAGCGCTTGCAGATAGGCGATGTTGACCTGATGCAGTTGCACATCGGCGGCCAGCAGCTCCAGATAAGTCACCAGGCCCGAGCGGTAGTTGGCTTGCAAGAGTCGCAGCGCCTCTTGCGCGGCGACCTGGGCCTCGGCCTGTTTTTGCAGGGCCTGGGCATCGAACTCCAGCGCCTTGAGGGCATCGGCGACCTGGGCAAAGGACTCGAGCACCACTTGCCGATAATTCGCTGCGGCCTGCTGATAGGCATCGATCGCGGCTTTACGCCCAAACCACAAGCTGCCGCCTTGAAACAGCGGGATATCCACCGATGGCCCGACACTCCAGAAGCGCCCCGCACCGGCGAACAGCGATCCCGCGCTCGAACCGGCGCTACCGTAGGTCCCGGTCAGGCTGAAGCTGGGTAACATCGCCGCCGTGGCCACGCCGATCGCGGCGCTGGCCTGATGCAGTTGCGCCTCGGCGGAGAGGATATCCGGGCGCTGGCGAACCAGTACCGAAGGCAGGCTGACCGGCAGATCCCTGGGCAACGACAGTCCGGCCAACTGCAGGTCCGGGAGTTTGACCTCGGCAGGCACAACCCCCTCCAGCGTCGCCAGCAAATGCTCGGCCTGGCTGATTTTCTGCTTCAGCGCCGGTAGCAGCGCCTCGTTGCTGGCGATCAGGCTTTGCAGGCTCAGGATCGCCGAATATGCAGTGGTGCCACTGCGTACCTGTGCCTGCGTGGTTTGCAGCTGTTGCCTTTGCAGTTCAATCAGTTGCTCGGTGGCCTGGAGCTGAGCGGCATAGGCCGCGCGGGCGATGGCGGTATTAACGACATTCGCGGTCAGGGTGAGGTAAGCCGCCTGGGTCAGCCAGGTTTGATGATCGACCTGGGCCTGCAGGCCTTCCACGGTTCGCCGTTCGCCACCGAAAATATCGAGGGTGTAGCTGATCGTGCCACTCAGGGTCAGCACATTGAAGACCGACCCCGCCGTAGCCTGCCCTTGCTGGATCGGCGCACTACGTTCGCGGCTGGCACCGGCATGAACATCCAGGTGCGGATAGAACACCCCATAGCCGGCCATGAGCGTGTCCTGGCTTTGCCGCAAGCTGGCCTCGGCCGCCTGCAGGGTCATGTTGTTGGCGATGGCCTGGCGCACCACCGCATCCAGCGAAGCTGACTGGAACAGTCGCCACCAGCCCGGCGTGACCTCGGCCCCCGGCAAAAAACGCTGCGCCTGTCCCTGCGCGGCAACGGTGGCGGTGACCGGCTCATGAAGATAGCCTTGCTGCGAAGGGGCCGCCGGACGCAAGAAGTCCGGCCCCACCGTGCAGGCGCTCACCAACGCCAGCAGGCCGGGGATCAACCAGCGGCCACGGGACCGTATCGGGCGAAGTGCGCTTGGCCGAACCATTATTTGCGCCCTATGAAAACATCCACCAACTGCCCCGGATAGACCATCGGGAGGTCTTTTTTCTCAAACCGGAAAATCACCGGCAGGACCCTCAGGTCGACTTTCTCCTGGCGTTGGTTGGACAACTCGATCTTCGGCGACACATAGGGCTGCACCCGCACAAACTCCAACGGCACCTTGATATCCGTACCGTGAATCAGCATCTGCGCCTGGATGTGCTCGGGGGCGGGCAAGCGGGCAATCAGGATCTCGTCGACGTAACAACGCACAGCCAGGTGGTCCTGCTCGGAACTCATGACCAGCAGCGGGTTGAACCCCTGGGTATAGACGTCATAGGCACCCTGGGACGAGACATAGCTGCCGACGGTACTGTTGACGGTCAGCACCACCCCATCCGCCGGCGCCTTGATCGCATACTGCGCCAGCGTCGCAGCGGAAGCCTTCAGTGCCGCCTGGGCCTGGACCGCATTATCCCGGGCGGTATCGAGGGTATCCTTGCTGATGGACTTGGCGTCGATGGCATAGGAGGCCAGACGTTTGTTGTACTGATCCCGGGCAGTGCTCAGATTGGCTTGCGCCAACTCGAAGTTGGCCCTGGGCACGGCATCGTCGATGGTTACCAACGGCAGCCCGCGCGTGACCCGCTGTCCCTCATGCACCAGTATTTGAGTCACCGGCCCGGCCACCTGCGGGTAAATCACGATATTGGCGCCGCCGGCCTGCTCGCTCTCGATAATACCGTTGGCATAGATTGCGCTGTCATAAGGACTGCTGGCCGGGGCGAAGGCCGGTGGCAGTGTCTGGGGGGTGCGTCCAAGCAGGTACGCGGCCACCAGGCCGGCCAGGACACCAAGTAACGCCAGGCTGAACAACCAGCGGTTTTTCATGACGGCGCCCGTTCGGCTTCGCTGATACGGCCGTCTTCCATGTGAATGATGCGATCGGCGTACTCGTTGATCCGCGCATCGTGGGTGACGATCAGGATGCAACGCTGCTGGTTTAGAATTCGTTCCTTGACGAAGGCGATGATCATTTTCCCGGTATCACCATCGAGGGAGGCAGTCGGTTCGTCGAGGATCAGAATCTGTGGCCCGCCGACAATTGCCCGGGCTATGGCGACGCGCTGTTGTTCGCCCCCGGAAAGCTTGACCGGCAGGATGTCCCCGCGATCCTTGAGGCCGACCACTTCCAGGCTCTGCCTGGCCTGTACGATGGCATCGTCCCAGTCGTGATGCTTGAGAATCAGCGGGATCGCAACATTCTCGGCGGCGGTCAACCGCGCAAACAGATGGTAGTCCTGGAACACGAAGCCAATGTTGTTCAGGCGCAGCTCGGCCAACTCATCGGTGCCCAGGCTCCAGATATCCTGGCCGTTGATCGTCACCGTGCCGGAATCTGGACGCAGGATGCCGGAGATCATGCTCAGCAACGTAGTCTTGCCGCTACCGGAAGGACCGACGATAAACACCATTTCGCCAAAGCCGGCGACCAGTGCCACCTGGTTGACCGCCTGCATGCGCGCACTGCCCTCGCCAAACCATTTGCTCAGGCCACTTGACACGATTGCCGGATGACTTGCGCTGACGGCTGGGTCCGTACTCATGATTTCTCCTGCCCACATGGCCTGGGTGTCCCGCTCGTTATAGGGGGACTCCCCCGACATCCCTTTCAATTGGAACGCGTCAGCCGGTGTCGCAAGTATCTGGCGTTCTGCCCAGTACCCCCTGATCTTTATCAACAAATGGCCGTCTATTGGGCTACAGATGCGGCGGGGCCGCCTCAACAAAGCGTTGTTGATTTAGCTCAATGTTTCTCCGGCGCTCAGGCGTAGAAAAGATTGACCGGGCTTTCGTGACCCACCCCACTCCTTGCATCAGCCAGAGGACACCACCATGAACGATTTGAGTCTGCGTAAAAGCATATTGGAAGAGCTTGAGTTCCAACCTGAAATCGACGCCGCCAATATTGGCGTGGCGGTGGAAAACGGTGTGGTCACGCTCTCCGGTCATGTCAAAAGCTACGCCCAGAAAATCAGCGCCGAACGCACAGTCAAAGGCGTCAAAGGCGTGCGTGCAGTGGCAGAGGAAATACAGGTCAGGCTGGCAAAAGGCGCTGGCACGGACGACGACACCATCGCCAACCGCGCCTTGAATATCATCACCTGGAGTTCCGATGTTGCCGAAGGCACGATCAAAGTCATTGTACAAAAGGGCTGGATGAGCCTTGAGGGTGAAGTGGACTGGCAGTACCAGAAAGAGGCGGTGGAACGGGCCGTGCGCAAGCTGTCCGGGGTCTTGGGGGTAAACAATCTGCTCACTTTGCGTCCGCGGGTGGACGTTGTCGACATCCAGCAACGCATCGAAGCAGCCCTCAAACGCAACGCCGAGGTCGATGCCAAGGGCATTCAGGTCAAGGTCGATGGCGATGTCGTGAAGCTTGAAGGCAAGGTCCACCTATGGCGTGAACGGCAGTTGGCCGCCCGGGCCGCCTGGTCGGTGCCAGGTGTGAGAAAGGTGGACGATCATCTGCTGATTGCCTGACGCAATCGCCCGGAGGAGCGCTTGCCTCGTCCGGGCAATTGAAGCCGCCTGTCGGTCTCATGCCCCCTCGCCGAACCGGAGGACAGCCATGCTGGCCGTCACGCTGATCAACACCCTGGTGGTTATCGTTACCGTGGTAATCCACTATGAATGCCTGCTACGCCTGAATGACTGGCTGCCCCAGCTCAAGCTCTCGAACCGTTTCCGGATTGTCATCGGGGTATTCGGTGCGCTGATTGCCCATGCGACAGAAGTCTGGTGCTTCGCGCTGGTCTACTACCTGATGGTCAGTGCCGGCAAATGGGGCAGCCTGGTGGGCAACTTCGACGGTTCCTTCATGGACTGCGTCTACTTCTCCTTCACCACCTACACCACGATCGGTTTCGGCGACATCTCCCCGGTCGGTCAGCTCAAGTACCTGACCGGGCTGCAGGCATTGACCGGCCTGGTGCTGATTTCCTGGACCGCCTCGTTCCTGTTTCTCGAAATGCAGAAATACTGGAAGCACAAATAGCTGCCCTGGCCCGCGTCATGCCCTGGAGTTGATTTTCATCAAGTCCCAAAGCCGAAGTTCAAGCTCAATAACAGCGCAGGTCGAGCCGCGGGCGCCGGTTGTGATCGGTTCCCGCTCCGATGCTGTCGCTGATCAATGATCATGTTCGCCCAGAGCCATCGCACCATGACCGACACCCTTGAGTCCTTTGCCATCTCCACCAAGGCTTTGCGCAAATGCTTCGACCACTTCGTGGCACTCGAAGGCCTGGACCTGCAAGTGCCCCACGGCTGTATCTTTGGCCTGCTTGGTCCCAACGGGGCCGGCAAGAGCACCGTTATCAAGATGCTGACTACCTTGCTCGACCCCACTTCCGGTTCGGCAATGGTGGCGGGTTTTGATATTGCCCGCCGACCGATCGAAGTTCGTCGTCATATCGGCTATGTGCCGCAGATGCTCTCGGCCGACGGGGCGTTGACCGCTATCGAGAACTTGAACCTTTCGGCCCGTTTGCAAGGCTTGCGCGGCGCACAACGGCTGGCGCGGGTGAACGAGGCGTTGGCGTTTGCCGGCCTGGAAGAAACGGCGTCGAAATTGGTCCGGACCTACTCCGGCGGCATGATTCGCCGCCTTGAAATCGCCCAGGCCACGCTGCACTACCCACAAGTCCTGTTCCTCGATGAACCGACGATCGGCCTCGACCCCATCGCCCGCCGGACCGTCTGGGAACGCTTGCTGCAATTGCGCCAGAGCAAGGGCATGACCATCCTGATCACTACCCACGACATGGAGGAAGCCGACGTGCTTTGCGATGAGCTGGCAATTCTTCACCAGGGACGCCTGGCCGTCGTCGGTAACCCCACTGAACTCAAGGCACAGGTCGGCGAGCAGGCCAACCTGGATGATGTGTTCGTGCACTTCAGTGGTGTCAGCATCGAGCCGGGCGGCGATTACCGTGGCACCCGCGACAGCCGCGACGTCGCGCAGAGGCTAGGGTGATGGGCATGTTCGCTTACCTCAATGAGACGTTCGCGGTCTGCGATGCCGAGGTGCGCAAACTGATTCGCGACCCTACCGAGCTGCTCTCGCGAGCCATCCAGCCGGTGCTGTGGCTGGCGGTATTCGGCCAGGTCTTCAGCCAGGTACGCGGCATCCCCACGGGCAACCTGCGCTACCTGGATTACATGGCGCCGGGCATCCTCGCGCAGAGCATTCTGTTCAGCGCCATATTCTACGGCATCGCCATCATCTGGGAGCGCGACCTGGGGATCGTCCACAAGCTCCTGGTGACCCCGGCGCACCGCAGCGCCCTGATCATGGGCAAGGCCTTTGCCGCCGGCCTGCGCGGGCTGGTGCAGGCGATCGTGGTCTATCTGGTGGCCATCGCCTTGAAGGTCGAAATCCGCTGGGAGCTGCTGCCGATCCTCACGGTTGCCGCGGGGGTGTTCGTCGGTTCCTGCATTTTCTCGACCTTTTCCCTGGTGATCGCCTGCATCGTCAAGACCCGGGAGCGCTTCATGGGAATCGGCCAGGTCCTGACCATGCCACTGTTCTTTGCCTCGAACGCCATTTACCCGCTGGAGCTGATGCCCGGCTGGCTGAAGGTGGTCGCGGTCTGCAACCCACTGACCTACCTGGTGGATGCCTTGCGCGGCGGCATGATTGTCGGCGGCAACAGTGTCTATGCCTTGAGTACCAGCTTTGCGGTGATGCTGTCGGTTTTCGCCCTGCTGTTACTGCTGGCGGCCCGGCTTTATCCTGGCTTGGCGCGCTGAGAAAACATTCATCCAATCCCCCACTGTCATCTGACATAGATCAGCTTGACGCCCCCCCGCCACTCCTATGCTCGATTGGACAATCACGCGATGGTTGGCAGATGCACGGGACACGGGCTCGCTTCCTCGATGGAAGAAAATCGCGCTGAATCCATCGGGTAACAAGCGCCACAGAACGTTGCACTATTGGACAGACATCATGAAAATCGACTCGGCAAGACGTTGCGTTCTCATGGGCATGCTTGTGATCGCCACCAGCCTCGCAGTGCCGGCCAACGCCGCACCACACGGCGGCGGTTATCGCGGCGGCGTGGGCTGGTGGGGGCTGGCGCTTGGCTTGGGGCTGGGCTGGGAGGCCGCGCGCATCAGCGGTCCGTATTACGTCCCGGTTTATCCGGTCTACTACTACCCTGCCCCTCAGTATTACTACCCCGACCTCCCGCCCTCGGTGATGATTCAGATGCCCTACCAGGGCGCGACAACGGCCGCGCCACCCGGTGCGCCCTCTGTGCCGAACTGGTATTACTGCCCACCAGCAAAAGGCTATTACCCTTATGTACGTGAGTGTCCTGAAGCCTGGAGGGTCGTGCCAGCGACCCCGCCGCCCCCCAGGTAATACTGTTGCGCGTGCTGTTCAGCCAATCCAGCGGATCTGCGCCTCATTGTGCTGGACCGGGGCCGGCACGGACTTGGGATGTCCCAGGATGATCGGCGCAACCGGCAACCACTCGGAGGGAAGCCCCAGCAGGCTCTTGCCCTCCGGCGTACCGAGAAAAGGCTGGGCAAAGCCGATCCAGCAGGTACCGAGTCCCTCGGCATAGGCGGTGAGCATCAAGTTCTCAGCCGCCAATGCGCAATCTTCGACCATCCATTGACCTTGAGCACTCCCCGAAATCAGGATGAGCACCGGGGCGTGATAGAAGATCTGGAAATCCGCATCATTGAGTATCGAATGAAAGTGCGCGGAATGGGTTCCCGTCGGCATGGTCGCGAGCATGTGAGCCTTGGCCTCGCGCGAGACCCGCTCCAGCAGCCCCTGATCGCGTATCACCGTGAAGGTCCAGGGTTGCTGGTTGACTGCACTGGGGGCCTGGATGGCGGCATCGATCAAGCGATGAATGATCGGTTCGTCAACAGCTTCAGTGGTGTACTCGCGTATCGAGCGACGGCCCGAGATTGCCTCGTTGATATTCATGAGCGTATACCTGCGCTAGTGTCGTTTCACACAGTCGCGCGCCAACGATGGACTAACCTTGATATAGATCAAGTCAACATGCCGGTCATGTCTCATGTAGTACGGCTTTGACTTTCATCATATGGACGCGACCGGACACAACACACACTGAATCCGCCTCGCATTCGCGAGACGGATGACGCGAGTGAGCGTGACTCGCGCAGGAGCGCTTTGATGTGCGGTAAATTCATGGTGTGTGTCGTGCTGGCAGGCCTCTGCGCACTCGCCTGGGGCACGGACGGCGTCACGCAGCCCGTGGAGCCGCGTGTCGCGATCCTGGTTTACCACCGTTTCTCGGAGACCGCGGACGACTCGATGACCGTGCGCATGGTCACGTTCGAAAGCCAGCTACGCGTCCTCCGCGAATATGGCTACCATATCGTGCCGCTACGCGAGGTGATCGACTGGTTGCGTGATCCCAATGCGGCGTTACCGCAAAAGCCGGTGGTGATCACGGTGGACGACGGGCATCGTTCGGTATTCGAAAAGCTCCTGCCCATCGTGCAGCGCGATCGATTTCCGGTCACGCTGTTCATCTATCCGTCGGCGATCTCGAACGCCTCCTATGCGCTGACCTGGGAGCAATTGCAGACCCTGAAACAGACCGGGCTCGTCGACATCCAGTCGCACACCTACTGGCATCCCAATTTCAAGGTCGAACGCAAACAACGTAGCCCCGCCGACTTCCAGCAGTTCGTCCGCACGCAACTGGACAATTCACGTCGCCGTCTCGAAACACAAACCGGCGCTCACATCGACATGCTCGCCTGGCCCTATGGTATCTACGACGACGAGCTGATCGCGCTCGCCGCCGAGGAGCACTACCTGGCCGCCTTTACCCTGGATGCACGCAAGGCGGACCGCCATGCACGACTACTGGCACTGCCGCGCTTCCTGATGACCGACGCTTACGGCGCCAGGGCATTCGCGCGCCTGCTCGGTGAACCGGACACCGCGCCACGCCCTGCGACGGGGAATGCCCCATGACTCTCCCACGCCCTTCAAGGCAATACGCGATAGCGCGACTGCTCACCATCGCCACGCTGCTGACGGCTCAAGGCGCCCTGGCCGTGAGCGGCGTCGTAGTCGACTCAAGCACACTGGATCCGCTGGTCGGGGCAATCATCACGACATCGGCCGGCGTCATCCGCACCGACGAGCATGGGCAGTTCGAGATCGCCCAGCCGGTCGCGACCGTGGCGGCTCGCGCTCCCGGATATCAGCGCACCGAAGCCGAGGTGTCCGACGACACGCCGCTAAGGCTCGCATTGACGCCGTTTCGCCCGAAAGCGCTCTATCTGTCGGTATTCGGCGTGACCAGCGCGACGCTGCGCAACCAGGCCGTCAGCCTTTCCCAGAGCACGGCCATCAATGCCTTGGTGATCGACGTCAAGGGTGATCGCGGCCTGACCCCGTATCACAGCGTGGCCCGCGAGAAAAGTGGCGCCACCGCCCATCTGGCCGAGCGCGCTCCGCAGCTACAGGACTTTGCGGCGCTGCTGGCCAGGCTGCATGCGCAGCACCTGTACCTGATCGCGCGTATCGTGGTGTTCAAGGACGATCCGCTCGCCGGCGCGCACCCCGAATGGAGCGTGCACACCGCGCAAGGCGAGCCATGGCGCGATAGCGAGAAGCTGCAGTGGATGGACCCGTTCTCCCAGGATGTTTGGCGGCACAATATCGATATCGCCGAGGAAGCGGCACAGATGGGCTTCGACGAAGTCCAGTTCGACTATGTGCGCTTTCCCGACAAGGGCGGGCTGCACTTTGCCCTGCCGAATACCCGAAGCAACCGGACAACGGCGATCGTCGGTTTCCTGCAAGCCGCCCGCGCGCGCTTGGCGCCCTACAACGTATTCGTCTCCGCCGACATCTTCGGCTACGTTTGCTGGAATCTCGACGATACCGCCATCGGCCAGCAACTCGAGACGCTCGGCACACCGCTCGACTATATTTCGCCGATGCTCTACCCGTCTGGCTTTACCTGGGGGCTGCCGGGCCTGCGTAACCCGGTCATCGATCCCGGCCAGATCGTCAGGCGCTCCCTGGTAGAGGCCGTAAGGCGCACCCATCTGCCAGGCGTACGTTTTCGTCCGTGGCTCCAGGCCTTTCGCGATTATGCGTTCGATCATCGCGTATTTGATGCCACGGCGATCAGTGCACAGATAAAGGCCGCCGACGCCGCCGACAGCGATGGATGGATGTTATGGAACCCGCACAATCACTACGACGCCGCCGATTTACCGCCGCGTTGATCGCGGCACTGAAATGCTCGGCGCTCCTCGCCGCCATGGCGACGACGCAGATCGCCGCCGCCGATCTCGATGCCGCGGCTCGCCAGCAAGTCGCACGGATCGTCGAGGGGCAGATCGCCACGGGGCGCATCCCGGGAGCCGTCGTGCTGATCGGGGATGCCAGCCATGTGTTCTATCGGGAAGCCTTTGGACAACGCGCGACCATCCCGGACCCCGAGCCGATGACGTTGAACACCGAGTTCGATCTCGCGTCGCTGACCAAGGTTATCGCCACCACCACGGCAATCATGCAACTGGCCGAAGCCGGGCGCATCGACCTCACTGCCCCCGTGGCACGCTATTGGCCGGCTTTTGCGGCGCGAGGCAAAGACACAGTGACCGTGCGTGACCTATTGGCGCACACCTCCGGACTGCGTGCGGACCTGCCTGCGCGACCGGCGCAGCCGGGCCGCGAAGGCGTGTTGCATGCGATCGCCACGCAGGGTCTGCGTAGCGCACCAGGTGAACGCGTCATCTACAGTGACCTGAATTTCGTGGTTCTCGGCGAGTTGGTGTCGCGCATCAGTCACCAGCCCCTCGACGCTTATTGCCGGACTCATATCTTCGCACCGCTGGGTATGCGCGATACGCTCTTTGCGCCGGACGCCGGGCGAGCCGCACGCAGTGCCCCGACGCTCTTCGACAAGAGCGGCCTGCGCCGCGGCCAGGTCCACGATCCGACGGCGCAATGGATGGACGGCGTCTCCGGCAACGCCGGGCTGTTTTCCACGGCGGACGACCTCGCCCGCTTCGCGCAGATGCTGCTCAACGACGGACACGCGGGCCGCACGCAAATCCTGCGGCCACCGAGCATAGCCGCGCTCGCCACGCCCGCCTCGCCGCTCGCCAGCCAGGCATGGCGCGGACTCGGCTGGGAACTGGCCGCGCCCTTGGTGCCGAACCGTGATCGTCTCCCCGCGATTGGCATGATCGGCCACACCGGATACACCGGCACGGGCCTGTGGATCGATCAACTGACACAGCAGTTCATTGTCATCCTGAGCAACCGCGTGTATCCGAACGACCGCGGTGACGCCCGCCCGCTGCGCACCCAGTTGCTCGCGCTGCTGGCCAGCCGGGGGGCGTCGGCGAGCGCCGCACAGATCGGCCGGTTGCAACCGTCGGCATTGCCGGCGCTGCGTGCCGCCGAGGGCCTGCCAATTTCGACGGGCCCCGTGCAAACCGGTATCGATGTGCTTGAAGCGCAGCAGTTTGCGCCACTCGCCGGCCTGCGCGTGGGACTGCTCACCAATCACAGCGGTTTCGATGCCAACGGCAGGCGCACCGTCGATGTACTCGCCCACGCAGCGGGCGTCACCCTGGCAGCGCTGTTCTCGCCGGAACATGGGCTGAACAGCGATCTGGACGAGCGCGTCGGCGACGTACTCGACCCGGCGACGGGCCTTACCGTCCACAGCCTCTACGGCGCGACACGGCGCTTCCCGGCCGGTTCGCTGCGCGGACTGGATGCGCTGGTCTTCGATATCCAGGATGCCGGCGTACGCTTCTTCACCTACGAGACCACGCTGGGCTACGCCCTCGAAGCCGCGGCGGCGCAGGGCATCCCGCTGTTTGTACTGGACCGGCCCGCCCCGCTCGGTGCCCAGCGCTTTGGCGGCCCCGTGCAGGACAGCGGCCGCGAATCATTCACCGGCTATTTCCAGACGCCGCTGGTGCCCGGCATGACGGTCGGCGAACTGGCGAGCCTGTTCAACCACAACAAGCATATCGGTGCCGATCTGCGCGTCGTGGCGATGCGCGGATACCGGCGCGCGATGACTTTTGCCGACACCGGCCTGGGCTGGGTGCCGCTGTCGCCGAACCTGCGCACTCTGCCCCAGTTGGACCTGTACCCGGATGTCGCCTTGCTCGAAGGCGCGAATCTGAGCGTGGGCCGCGGAACGGCCCATCCATTCGAATGGATCGGCGCGCCATGGATCGATGCGAGCCGGCTCGCCAACGCCCTGAATGCACGTGCTACAGGCGTGCATTTCGAGAAGATCGACTTTGTCCCCAGCGAGTCGACCTGGCGTGGTCAACTCTGTCACGGCGTGAGCATCGTCCGTGACCCGACGGCCGCGCCACGCCCCGTCGCCAGCCTGGGGCTGACGCTGCTCGTCACGCTGCATGAGCTCTATCCCGAGACCTTCGATCTGGCCGCGACCCGTGCTTCGATCGGCTCGCAAGCGGTGTGGCAAGCGATCCACGACGGCGCGTCGCCTGATGCGGCGCAAGCACTCGACGCCACGGCACTGGAGCGCTTCGCGCGACTGCGGCAGGAGAACCTGCGCTATTGACCCGGGCCCCCACACTCAGACAAGGCCCGGCAGCTTACAAGGACCTGTCACGCCGGGCATCGACCCGCTGCAAGGTCATGCTCGGCGTTTCATCGAACAGCTTGCGGTATTCGCAGGAAAAGCGCCCCAGATGGCTGAAGCCCCACCCCATCGCGATCACCGAGATATTGCGCACCGATCGATCCTCGAGGATTTCCTGGCGCACGCCCATCAAGCGATATTTCTTCAGGTAAGCCATGGGTGACATTGCGAAGTACTTCTTGAAGTCTTCGAACAACTTGAAACGCGCTACCCCGGCGGCGGCTTCGATGTCGTCAAGGTTCAGCGCATCACGGGCATGGGCATGGATGAAGTCCTTGGCACGAAGCAGGTAGTGCGGCAGTTTCACCCCCAGGCGCTCGCGCAGCTCAGCGGAATAGTTGTGCGGCTGGGACAGGATCAGGCCTTTGAGCAAGGCACTCTCGAGGTCACGATTGAACAACAGTTGGCCGTAAAGCTCACTGCGCTCCATCTCTTCGATGAAATGCCTGACCGTGCGCCACCAGGAGGCAACTGCCCCGTTCACCGCATCCATTTCGGGCTCAAAACGCAGGGCGCTGTCCAGGGGATGCTGCAACATGTCCTCCAGGGTCTTGCGCATGGCACTGCGGGTGATCACCACCTGCAGCTTGCGACAATCGCCGGTGATGCTCAGTTGCTGGCTCTCGTTGGGCGAGACGATGACGCCATGGTCACGATCGGAGCGCAACAGCAGCCCGCCCCGGCTCAGTTCCTGCTCACCACTCAACGGCAGGCTCAGGCTGTAGCTGTTGAAACTGTCGAGGTCGCTGACCCCTACCGTGACATCGGTGCCGTACTCGATGATACCCAGGGTGGTCGACATCGATTTGAGCACGTTGCCACTGTGGTGGAACTGGATACTGTCGGGTTTGCTCGCATAGAGCAAATGCGGACCGCAGATCGTCGACATCCATGAGTGCGCCCCTGCCAGGTCGAAGTGATCGGCATGGATGTCCCGAAAATGATGTTCGCGCTCGCTACTCATCGGCGTTACTCAACAAGGCTGTTATCGGTACGCGCTCTGACGGCGCGTTCGCGGGTACAGAAGCAATCCCCACGCCAAGTCATCCTTGCACAACAGGCCGGTCGCCGGGGACTGCCCCGTGGCTAGACGACCCGTTTTCCGATATTTAGTGTGCGATTACCGGCCACAAAATTTCCGGACTGTCTTCGCCAACTATGCGGATAGACCGCGAGGTCGACGCGCACTTCTAATGCAGGTACCGATTCGCCCGATGAAACAGGTACCGACTCATGCATTATTCGAAAAGCGTCGCCCAATGGCAGACCTTCATCCAGGGTTGCCTGGACTTCCGTCCGGTCGAGGGCATCTACCGTATCGCCCGGGAAATGTTCACCGAACCTGAGTTGTTCGATCTCGAGATGGAGCTGATCTTCGAGAAGAACTGGATCTACGCCTGTCACGAAAGCGAGATCGCCCACCAGCACGACTTCATGACCATGCGTGCCGGCCGTCAGCCACTGATCATCAGCCGCGACGGCGAAGGCCGGCTCAACGCCCTGGTCAACGCCTGCCAGCATCGCGGCACGACCCTGACCCGTGTCGGCAAGGGCAACCAGTCGACCTTCACCTGCCCGTTCCACGCCTGGTGCTACAAGAGTGATGGCCGCCTGGTCAAGGTCAAGGCGCCGGGTGAATACCCCGAGGGTTTCGACAAGGCCACCCGCGGCCTGAAAAAAGCCCGTATCGAAAGCTACAAGGGCTTTGTCTTCGTCAGCCTTGACGTCAACGGCAGCGACAGCCTGGAAGATTACCTGGGCGACGCCAAGGTGTTCTTCGACATGATGGTGGCGCAATCGGCCACTGGCGAACTGGAAGTGCTGCCCGGCAAATCGTCCTATACCTATGACGGCAACTGGAAGTTGCAGAACGAAAACGGCCTGGACGGTTATCACGTCAGCACCGTGCACTACAACTACGTCGCCACGGTGCAGCATCGCCAGCAGGTCAACGCCGAGAAAGGCAGCGCTTCGAGCAACACCCTGGACTATAGCAAGCTCGGGGCCGGCGATGCCGAGACCGACGACGGCTGGTTCTCCTTCAACAACGGTCACAGCCTGCTGTTCAGCGACATGCCCAACCCGGCGGTGCGTCCCGGTTACGCCAGCATCATGCCGCGCCTGGTCGAGGAATATGGCCAGGACAAGGCCGAGTGGATGATGCATCGCCTGCGCAACCTGAACGTCTACCCGAGCATGTTCTTCCTCGATCAGATCAGCTCGCAGTTGCGGATCATTCGCCCGCTGGCCTGGAACAAGACCGAGATCCACAGCTTCTGCCTGGGGGTCAAGGGCGAGTCGGATACCGATCGCGAAAACCGTATCCGCCAGTTCGAAGACTTCTTCAATGTCTCCGGCCTCGGCACTCCCGATGACCTGGTGGAGTTCCGTGAAGCCCAGCGTGGCTTCCAGGCACGCCTGGAGCGCTGGAGCGATATCTCCCGCGGCCATGACAAATGGCTCAACGGCCCGACCCGCAACAGCGAAACCCTCGGCATCGAACCGACCCTGACCGGCACCGAGTTCACCCACGAAGGCCTCTACGTCAACCAGCACGGCAACTGGCAGCGCTTCCTGCTCGAAGGCCTGGCGCGCAAGGCCGCCGAAGAGCAACCCCTGCAACTGCGTGAGGTGTGACCATGAATTCGCAACTGCAATACCGTGTCGAGCAATTTTTCTACCGCAAGGCCGAACTGTGCGACGCCCAGGACTGGGATGCCTACCTCGACCTGTTCAGCGAGGACAGCGAATTCCACCTGCCGCAATGGGATTCGGAACACGTCTACACCACCGACCCGAAGAAGGGCATGTCGCTGATCTACTACGCCAACCGCGGCGGCCTGGAAGACCGGGTCTTCCGCTTGCGCACCGGCAAGGCCGCCTCGACCATCCCGATGCCACGCACCTTGCACATGCTCAACAACGTGCGCATCGCGGCGCTGGAAAACGATGAGCTGGAGGTCAGGCTCAACTGGCAGACGCTGTACTACCGCATGGCCACCTCCGAGCAATTCTACGGCCGTGCCAGCTACCGCCTGCGGCCCGACGGCGAGAGCTGGAAGATCGCCCGCAAGCATGTGCTGCTGCTCAACGACACGATCAATTCAGTGCTCGATTTCTACCATTTGTAAGCCACGGAGTACGCGTTCATGAACCACAAAGTGGCTTTCAATTTTGCCGATGGCAAGACCTCGTTCTTCGAGGTCAAGGCCAACGAATTGCTGCTCGACGCAGCCCTGCGCAACGGCGTCAACATTCCCCTGGATTGTCGTGAAGGCGTCTGCGGCACTTGCCAGGGGCGCTGCGAATCGGGCCAGTACACGCAAGACTATGTCGACGACGAAGTGTTAAGTAAAACCGACCTGGCGCAAGGCCGGATGCTCTCGTGCCAGACCCGCGTGCAGTCCGCCGCGTCCTTTTACTTCGACTTCGATTCGAGCCTGTGCAATGCCGGCGCCACCCAGCGCCTGCAGGCCGTGATCAGCAAGGTCGAACAGGTCTCCAGCAGCACAGCGATCCTGCATCTCGACGCCAGTTCCAGCGAGCGGCTGCTGGACTTCCTGCCCGGCCAATACGCACGCCTGAAAGTGCCTGGCACCGAGGCCTGGCGCTCCTATTCGTTCGCCAACCAGCCCAACCCGGGCAATCAGCTGCGCTTCCTTATCCGGCTGCTACCGGATGGGATGATGAGCAATTTTATCCGCGAGCGTTGCCAGCCCGGGCAGACACTGGAGTTCGAGGCCCCGCTGGGCAGTTTCTATCTGCGGCAGGTCAACAAACCGTTGGTGATGGTCGCGGGTGGCACTGGCCTTTCGGCGTTTCTCGGCATGCTCGATGAGATTGCCGCCAAGGGCGGATGTGGGCAACCGGTCCAGTTGTTCTATGGCGTCAATCAGCATACCGACCTGTGCGAACTGAGTCGTTTGGCGGACTATCGAACACGCATCGCCGGCTTCGAGTATCACCTGGTGGTCAGCCGGCCGTCGCCGGAATGGCCAGGCAAGACCGGGCGGATTCCCGAACATTTCGACCGCCCGGCCCTGAATGCCAACCCGTTTGACATCTACCTCTGTGGCCCGCCGCCGATGATCGAGGCCGTCAAGACCTGGTTGGCCGAACAAGGTATCGAAGGCGCGCATCTGTACTACGAGAAGTTCATCGAGAGTAACTCTGGAGGTAGCCTTACTCCTTGACGGGATCGGCGTGGCCGACAGCCGCCCTGCCGAGTCCGACCTGCTCGAGGTAGATCTCCAGCGTCGCCACCTGCGTGGCCGTGACAATGGCCCCCAGATAGCCGTCCGGACGCACCAGCAGCCAATCGCCGACAGCGGGATTGTACGCATCACGGAAGTGCTCCCCCGTATCGAACAGGTCACCGCCCGGGCCGAAAGCATGGATACGCAGGCCTGCCCGTGGCGGCACCGAGGCGCGCTCGACCTGATAGCCGAGTAACGTCCAGTGCCCGCCTCGGAACAGGTCGAACAGTCGGATCGATTGACCGCCGGCCCCCCGGACCAGGGCATCCGGGGCACGGTCGCCGGCGACCACGGCACTGGCAGTGTCAGCCTTGCCCAACGCCAGCGAGGATCCGGGATAACCGATATCGAGTTGCTGCACCTCGCGGCCACGGTGCATTGTGCCGCGCGTCTGGGCATCGAGTAGCCTTGTCGCCAGGCCAAGCATCCCCGCCGCCACCGGCCGCCGCTCCTCCTCATAGGTATCGAGCAAGGTATCCGGCGCCCCATGGGTGGCCGCCGCCAGCTTCCAGCCCAGATTGTAGGCGTCCTGCACGCTGGTATTGAGACCCTGGCCGCCGGTTGGCGGATGGATGTGCGCGGCATCCCCGACGAGGAACACGTGGCCGACGCGGTAATGATTGGCCAGCCGCGCATTCATGTTGTACGCCGATGCCCAGGACACCGACTGGATATGAATATCGTCGCGGCCGGTGCGCTCGGCCACCATGGCGGCCAGCCCCTGGGCGCCAAGGTCGACGTCAGCATCGAGGGGGATTGGCCCCTGTATCTGGAACATCGCGGTCCCGGCCAGCGGGCAAAGAAAAATCTGCCGCAGCATGTCGCCATCGTTGAAGCAGTGCCAGACATCACGCGTAAGCCCTGTCAGTAGCACATCGGCGACGACGGCGCGAACGCCCAGGGTCTTGCCCGGAAAGCCGACCCCCAACCCATTACGCACAAAACTGCGGCCGCCATCGGCGCCCACCAGCCAACGCACGCGAATGCTCTGCTCGCCGGCAGGACCTGAAAGACGTGCCGTGACGCCGTCCGCGTCCTGCTCGAAGCCGATCAGTTCACAGCCGAATTCAGGCCGCCGGCCCAGTTCGAGCAGACGCTCGAGCATCACGCCTTCGGTGAGGAATTGCGGCACCATCAGCGGCAATTGATACGGCTCGCCTGGAGTCGGCTCATTGCGCTCCATGACATCAGAATCGCTGTAACCGCCATCGTCACGGTAGTGCCGCTGCTGTGGGTATTCCCCGCCGGTCGCGACGAGCCGGTCGAGGATCCCGAGATCCTCGAACACTTCCTGGGTCCTGGGCTGGATACCCTTGCCCCGCGAGCCACCAAACGGGCCGTCCCGCTTCTCGATCAGGCGAAAGGAAATTCCCCTGCGCGCCAGGTCAATCGCCAGCGTCAGCCCCGCCGCCCCGGCACCGCAAATCAGCACGTCGGCTTCATATTGCTCTTTCATCTCGACCTCAATATGTGTAATTTGCACATATAAGTGTTATCCCGGAGGGAAAATAGTGTCAAGAAATAATGTGCAAAATACACATATCAACCTTCAGATTCGCGAACTTCACGGTGCGTTGGTTGAAATTGTCAGCGTGATGAACCGCCCTCAGCGCGACGAAGCAATGGTTCGAGAGGCCGGTATCTCCCTCGATCGTGCACTGTTCCCGTTGCTGGTTCTGGTTGAGCGGCTGGGCCCGATCGGCGTGGTCGAGCTGGCTGACCGCGTGGGACGCGACTACACCACCGTCAGTCGGCAGGTTGCGAAGCTGGAAAGCCTGGCGCTGGTCGACCGCCAGGAGAACGCGAACGATCGTCGCATCCGTGAAGCGGTCATCACCGGGAAAGGCAAGGTGATGACCGATCGGATCGATGAGGCGCGTGAACGGCTCGGACAGGCCATTTTCGCCAACTGGGACAACCAGGATGTGGCTGACCTGGTGCGCCTGATGCGCAAGTTTGCCGACGACCTCAATGCAGGCCAATAGCCACAAGGCTTTGCCCGAGTCTCAACCGCTTGCCCTCCCCTACAACTGCCGTCCCTATTTCCCAGTACAGACGTAGGATAAATCCCTACGCTTGAATGTCGGATATCATCAACCGACAAGAGCGCCCCCCAACATGGAGCCACTCTTCGAACGATTACCATCAAGGAAGATAACGGCATGAAGCTGACGCAGGACCTTGAACACAGCCACGATCCGCATCTTTATCTACGCTTGGGCGAACTGGTTTCCAGCACCGGAGACTGCGCCTTTGCCGAGCAAATGCTGGCGTTCGTCAACAGTCAGGTGCCGATTCATGGACTCGACCTCAGCGAGTGGACCCTCGATGCCGACCGGGCCAGTATCAGCCCGACCAAGTACCTCGGCAGCGCCGGCCAGCAGCACGACATTTGCGTATCGAACGAACTCCCTCACCCGCTGTTGCAAAGCGTCATGGAGATGGAGGCCCCACTGCTGATCCAGATCAAGACGCCGCCGGGCCTGAAAGACCCGCGGCGCAGCGTTCACCAGTGCAACGCGGTCTCGAGCAATGGCGATCTGCGCTGGGTCATCGGCTTCCATCGCCTGGCAACCTTGCGGCCGTTCTCCCTGACCGAACTGTCGCTGCTCAAGAGCCTCTCCGATACGTTGCTGCCGCTGGTCGAGCACCACGCGCAACTGCTCGCGCAACACCGGACACGCTGGGCCGCCGGCACACCGGCGGGGGCCAAGCACGACGCCTTGCATCAGGCCTTCAGCGAACGCCTGGCGCAGGATGCCATCAACCTTTCCGCCCGCGAGCAAGAGGTTTGCCTGGGCCTGCTGACCGGTATCACGGTGTCGGAAATGGCCGAACGCCTGAGCGTCAAGAACAGCTCGGTGGAAACCTACCTCAAGCGCGCCACCACCAAATTGGGGGTCAGCGGCCGGCATGGGCTGACACGCTGGATGGCTTTCATGCCCAGTCGGACCAAGCACGTGCCGGCTGTTTCCGCCGAGAGCCCTGGCGTGCCGCTGGGCACGGTTGAGGGGCGACCGGATGACTATGGATAAGCGTGACCGGTCGGGTCATCGACAAAGCCCCCCCTCTGACAGGGTCCTCAGGGAGGTTGTGGCTGCTCCTGGTAAACCACCAGCCCAGACAACCCCACCATAAGACCGGTCTCATTCCAGCGCAGGGAAATATTTACATTTCCTCTGCATGGGTGAGGCCGATCTGCCCCCGAACCCCACCGAGCCCCTGAAATACCTGGGCTAGAGCGGCCTTTGCGAACAGAGGAAATGACCGTTTTTTTGCGTAAAGGTAAATTTAAAGATACAAATAACAATGATTATCATTGGTTTTAGTGTTTTTAATCGCTATCCTCCGCGTGCTTTTCACTCAAGGCCGAGCACAAGGAGTCTGACTTGACGAATGTATACAGCAAGAAACCGCAAGCCCTGCTGAGTCGCTGGAGCGAAGCGCTCGGCAGCCCTCTCTTCCAGACCAACCACATCACCCTCGATGCACTGGTCAACACCCTCGCGCCCGCCGCCGAACGCAGTTTCCAGCGCTTGATCCAGGCGCTGTTTCGCGAAGGCCTGCTGGATGCCGGCGCTCTCGAATACGACGAGCCGCCTCGATGCTGGCTGACACTGCCCGACCGCACCCGCCTGTGCTTCGACCATTTGCTCCAGGGCCGCATGAGCAGCTGGGACCTGCGTGGCGACATCACGGCCTACGGCGACGATCATCCACCACACAAGATCCAGTTTCCCTCGGAACTGCTGACCCTGCTCAACACAGGTCTCGAGTCGCCCGCCGACACCAAGGTACTGCAGCGCCTCAACGCAGAGCTCGACGACAGTTTCGCCAACGACACGCTCTGCCTGGCCTTCCACGAACGCTGGACACTCCAGCTGCATGAATCGATGGACCCGCTGCATGACGACAATCTGCTGAGCTGGCTCAAGGATGAGCCGAGCGTCGCCAATCCGACCTCCCTGCTTGAACAATGGGGCACGCTGGGGCATCCATGGCATCCCAACTACAAGACCAAACTGGGCTTGAGCACCGATCAGGTCATCGATTTCTCGCCGGAGTTCGAAGCCCGTTTCCCGGTGATCCTCTGTGCCTTGCACCGCCAGTTTGCCCATGTCGAGTCACTGGCGGGCACCGCGGATTACTGGCAGTGGTGGCAAGGCCACTTCCCCCAGGCGGCACAGCAGTTGAGCGCTGAACTGACGCGTCAAGGCCTTGCAGCCGGCGACTACCTGCCACTGCCGGCCCATCCCTGGCAGGCCCGCCAGGAGCTGCCGCAGACCTTCGCCAACGAAATCGGCGACCGCTTGCTGGTGCTGACCGATATCGTCGCGTTCAGCGCCCACCCGACCATGTCGTTCCGCACTGTATTGCCAGAAGGCCGACGTGATGCGCCGATGGTCAAGCTGCCGGTGTCACTGCGCCTGACCAGCGTGCAACGCACCGTTTCACCGCGCTCGGCACGCATGGGCCCGCGCATCAGCCAATTGATGCAAACCATCCTCGAACGCGAACCCGCGATCCGGAACATTCTCGGGATCGTTCCCGAACGCCTCGGGGTGCATTTCAAGCCGCAACCGGCAGACGACGAACGTTCCCGCCACCTGGCCGTACTGTACCGGGACAACCCGCTGAGCCAGTTGCAACCCGGCGAAATGGCCATTCCGGTCGGCAGCCTGTTTGCGATCGACCAGCACGGCCAACCGCTGTTGAAGCAGTGGGTGCGGCTGGCCAAGGGCACGGACGACAGCGACGCCATGCAAGCGTTCTTCCACGACTACGTGTCGATTGCGTTACCTGGCCTGCTGGGCATGTACCTGCGCTACGGCGTGGCGTTCGAGGCCCACCAGCAAAACAGCTTCATGATCATGGCCGCGGACGGACAACTGAGCCGCCTGTTGCTGCGGGACTTCGGTGATATCCGGATCGACCGCAAGACCCTGCATGCACAGGGTCTGGACATCGAACTGCACGATCCGAAGATGACGCTCTATGACGACGCCGGCTTCGTGCGCGACAAGTTGCTGCATACGGTCTTCATGTGTCACCTGGGCGAACTGGTATTGCTCGGCGCCCGCCACTTCGACATCCCCCAGGCCCTGCTCTGGGGTGAATTGGCGACGCAGGTCAGCCAGTGCTTCGATGCCCTGCGCGAGCAGGTGGAACCACAGCGCTGGGCGAGCGAACGTCAGGCCCTGCTGGAACAGGACTGGCCGGCCAAGTCGTTCATGCGCATGCGCCTGCTCGACAGTCACGCCGATATCGTCGGGAGACTGCGCAACCCGCTGAGCGTCAACGCCGATGGCAGCTAACCACACGGCGTTGCGCTTGCTGGTCGGGATCCAGTTGGTATCCATGGGCGCCATGGAAATGAGCGGCCCCTTCTGGCCCCTGCAGATCCAGAAGCTGCTCGGCGCCGCCAATGCCCAGTACACCGGCCTGCTGTCGGCGCTGGTGTACGCCGGGCCGATGATGGCGGCGATGGTCCTGACCCCTTTGTGGGGGCGACTGGGCGACCGGACCGGGCACAAGCCGATGATCATTCGCGCGCTTCTGGCGTTGGCGGTGTGCCAGGCGCTGGCCGCGATCACCTTCGACCCCTGGCTGTTGGTGGGCGTCAGGGTGGTGCAAGGCGCGTTGGCCGGGTTTATCGCCGCGGCCCAGGCCTACGCCCTGGCCTGCTGCGGCACCGGCGGGCGGGGCCAGGTGCTCGCCCGCCTGCAATCGGCCACGGCGGTGGGCTCGCTGGCCGGGCCGGTGCTGGGCGGCTGGCTGATGGATGTCTCGGGGTTCGCCTTGCTGTGCTACAGCGCCACCGCGATTTGCCTGTCGTGCGCGCTGACCAGTCTGTTCCTGCCCAGCGACACGCAACGCCTGCCGCCCAAGCAAAAGCCGGCGCACACGGCGCTGCCCAAGGGTTGGCTGGGGGCAATGCTCGGCGTCATCGTCCTGATCCAGGCCGCCAAGATGATGCCGCAGCCTTTCTATGCCTTGTACGTGGCGGACGTCCTGCACGCGCCCGGATGGCTGATCGGCGCCAGCTATGCCGCCAGTGCCGCCACCCTCGCCTTGTCCGCGCCGCTGTGGGGGCGCCTGTTCGACCGCCATCAGCCGGCACACACCCTGCGCGTCATCGAATGGGTCGCCTGGTCCTGTGCCTTGACCCTGGCCTTTACCGCCCTGGCCAGCGAATGGCTGGGCTTCCTGGCCAGCCGGCTGCTGTGGGGCGTGTGGCAAGGCGCGTTGCTGCCCGTCGCCTACACCCTGATCGCCAACACCGTTGCGCCCAGCCAGCAGGGCTTTGCCCTGGGCCTGGGCAACAGCGCCGCCAAAGCCGGCGCCTTGTGCGGGGCGTTGCTGGGTGGCATCGGCATGGGAATCGTCGGCTTGGCGCAGAGCTTTTGGCTGGTTGCAGTTACATACGCCATTGCCGCCCTGGGTATCCGCGCAATCCGCTCATGTTCACGAACGCCGCAAAGCACTTTTTTATCGACCAACCCCTCTCAGCATTGAAAAAGAACGAACCATGAAAAAAACACAACTGTCCATCCTGCTGCCCTTTATCGGCTCGCTGAGCACACCGGCCTGGGCCGATCAGAGCGAACCCGCCCAGGCGGCCCCCGGCACCCTGCAACTGCAGGAAATGGTGGTGTCCGCCACCCGTAGCGAAACCAGCATCGCCTCGATTCCGGGCTCAGTGCAGGTGATCAATGAAGAGCAGATCCGCCAGCAGACCGGCGCCGGACGCCGGGTCGCGGATATCCTCGGCCAACTGGTGCCGGGCATTGCCCCTTCCAGCGGCGGCATGAGCAACTTTGGCCAGACTTTGCGCGGGCGCAACACGCTGATCCTGATCGACGGGGTTTCCCAGAACGCGACGCGGGATAACTTTCGCCAGCTCAACAGCATCGCCCCGGAGAGCATCGAGCGCATCGAAGTGATCTCCGGCGCCAGCAGCGTCTACGGTGCAGGCGCCTCGGGTGGCATCATCAACATCATCACCAAGCGCAACAAGGGCGAAGAACTGGCGTTCAGCAGCAAGATCGGCATGACCACCGGCAACAACCTCAATCGCAAGGGCTTCGCCTACGATGCGTTCCAGAGCGCCACGGGGCGCAAGGACGCACTGGACTGGTACGTGTCGGCCAACACCGTACAGCGCAACGACCAGTTCGACGGCAACGGCAGGCGCATCCCCCAGGACACGTCCCAGGGCAGCAACATGGACACCAGCACCTACGACCTGCAAGGTCGTTTCGGCTACGAGCTGGATGCCGACAAGAAGATCAGCCTGTCGCTGCAGGACTACAAGGACCAGCAGGACACCGACTACACCAAGGACCCGCGCAACAGCAACAACGCCGTCGCGGTAAAAGGCCTGCAACTGGATGACCAGCCGTACACCCACAATCAGGCCGTCAACCTCAACTACACCGACAAGGATTTCCACGGTCAGGGTTTGCAGCTCGAAAGCTACTGGCGGCGTGCCGATGCGCTGTTTTTCCCGGACTTGTCACGGGGCCGGGCCGGGATTTCCGACAACAACAGCGTGCAGGATGTCTACGGCCTGCGGGCGGCGATCGAAAGCAAGATGCCGGACCTCGGCGCGGCCACCGGCACGCTGGTCTGGGGTGCCGACTATGATCACGAAACCTCGCGCCAGCGCGGTGATCAGTACCGGGTCAATGGGTTGACCTACACCAAGACCGGCACCACCTTTGAAATGGGCCCGGACGTCGCGACCGCCACCAAGGCCATTTTCGGCCAACTGTCCTACGACATCGGCGACTGGACCCTGCGTGGCGGAGTGCGCCGCGAATGGATCGACAGCGAGATTGCCGACAGCATCGCCTATGGCGAAATCGTCCAGACCGGCAATCGCGCGACGCTGCCCGGCGGCACCCTGAAATACAACGACACGCTGTACAACCTCGGGGCGGTGTACCACCTGAACGAAAACCAGGATGTGTTCGTCAACTTCAGCCAGGGCTTTTCCCTGCCAGATATCCAGCGTTTCCTGCGCGACGTCAGCAGCACCTACGACATCCACCAACTCAACGCCCAGGCCCTCAAGGTCAACAGTTATGAACTGGGCTGGCGTGGCAACTGGGACAAGTGGCAAGCCAGTGTCACGGCCTACGAAAACACCTCGGATGTCACCCAGTTCTATGATGCCAACGACCGCGTACTGCGCCTGATCAACCAGAAGGAACGCGTGCGTGGTGTGGAAACCAGCCTGAGCTACAACGTGACGGACCAATGGTCGGTGGGCGGCACCTACGCTTACGCCAAGGGCGAGACCGATCAGAACGGCAAATGGATCGACTTGCCCGCCACGCGTATTTCCCCGGCCAAGACCACAGCCTTCGTCGGTTATGACCGTGGCGACTACAACCTGCGCCTGCAAGCCATGCGCCTGTCGGACTACGACGTGGCCTTCAAGGACAACAACGGTCGCGACATCAAGGGCTACACGCTGTTCGACCTGCTGGGCTCGGTGGCGTTGCCGGTGGGTCGCCTGGAAGGCGGTGTCTACAATCTGGCCAACCGCAACTACCAGAACATGTTCACCCAGGCCAACGCCCGTGCACCCTATCCGAATGCCGAAGGCCGGACCTTGAGCCTGAGTTACGCGGTCGACTGGTAAGACGCGATCCGCGAAAGCGCAACCCTGCCCCTTGGGTTGCGCCGACTCAGCCATTCAGTACGCTATTACCTGCCCACCATTTATTCTTTTAGATCGACAGGATGAATCGACATTCGTCCTTCGTTTCATCTATCCAGGATTCGTGCTCAAGCAAGAACCCACAGCGTTCAAGTACCTTTCTTGAGCCGACATTGTCTTTGTATACATGGGCAAACAGTTGCGTAAGCTGCCAGTGCATCCGCGCCTCCCGGATAAGATGCTGCAGCGCCAGGGTGGCCAGTCCCTGCCCGCAAAAGCGTTGATCAATCCGATAGCCGACTTCCGCGGCCCCCTTCGGTGAGTGAATGCTTTTCAAATTGGCCCGCCCCACTATTCCCGCGATGGAATCTTCGATAACAAAGGGGTGCCAGGTCCCGCGCGCAAAATCGGCCAGATAGCACTCAATATGAGCGGCAACCCCCTGCGACGAGTAGAAGGAAGGGTCGCGCGCGTCAATCTGAGATTCGAACCATTCACGGTTGCGGATTTCGAATGCCAACAACGCTTCGATATCCGTATTTTCCAGCTTGCGAATGCTGATTGTTTTCATGGGGGTCGCCTCTCCTTGCTTGACGGTCCGGTCTTTAAGTCTTCACGCGCCGCAGCATTATCAGTCCAACTCGGATAAGCAATATTTTTTGCACATCAACGGTGGGCGACACCACGTTTGCCGGCATTGGCGACGACCTGGCCGCCCCAATCGAGTGCGAGCCGCCCCAAGCCGGAGCGTAGCCGCGGGCTGGACGCTGAAACAAGCCGCCGTCGCTTCCGGCAAAATCGGCGCTCTCCCCCCGTCGCCGCCCGCTCCGGCTTGGCGCGGGGAAAATCCCGCTGATCTGGCACGCCTCTCGCATTGAGCAGAATGTGCAGGAGTAGCGCGAGCTAAACGCACCACAATTTGCAAATAGTTGGCTAGGGTTCCGACTCGCTGGAAAGCGCGTGACTGGTCCGAGAGCTGACGACCTCCAGTTGAGGTTACACGGCGGGATAAAAGCCCGGGAGACAGACCACCTATTCACCCAGGTGTCGCGCTGCTCCCTGTCCGCCCACCGTCAACTGGAGTCCTACCATGCGAAAGCCCTTTCTATCCGCAGTTCTCAGCGCCAGCGTCGCCCTGCTGATCAGCCTGTCTTCCCACGCGGCAAGCAAGACCGATTTCAACGTTTGCTGGACGATCTATGCCGGCTGGATGCCTTGGGAGTATGCGCAAGCCCAGGGCATCGTCGACAAGTGGGCCAAGCAGTACGGTATCCACATCAAGGTCACCCAGCTCAACGATTACGTCGAGTCGATCAACCAGTACACCGCCGGCCAGTTCGATGGCTGCACCATGACCAATATGGACGCCCTGACCATCCCCGCCGCCGGAGGCGTGGACAGCACCGCGCTGTTGGTCAGCGACTTCTCCAACGGCAACGACGGCATCGTCCTCAAGGGCAACGGCAAGACCGTCGCCGACCTCAAGGGCATGAACGTCAACCTGGTCCAGCTTTCGGTCTCGCACTACCTGCTGGCACGCGCGCTGGACAGCGTCGATCTGCTGGAAAAGGACCTGAAAGTCGTCAACACCTCCGACGCCGACATTTCCGCGGCCTTCAACACCGACGCGGTCCAGGCCGTGACAACCTGGAATCCGATGCTCGCCGATATCAAGGCCAAACCCGGGGTCAGCGAAGTGTTCGACTCGAGCAAGATTCCCGGCGAGATCATCGACATGATGGTGGTCAACACCCAGACGCTCAAAGACAACCCAGCGCTGGGCAAAGCCCTGACCGGTGCCTGGTTCGAGGTCCTGGCCTTGATGGCCAACCACTCCGCCGCCAGCGAAGCGGCCCTGGAGCACATGGCCAAGGCCTCCGGCACCGATCTGCCCGGCTTCAAATCGCAACTGGCGACGACCCAGCTGTTCTACACGCCGCAGCAAATGCTGGACTTCGCCAACAGCGCCGAGCTCCCCAAGACCATGGACAAGGTTGCCGGTTTCTCCTTTGAGCACGGCCTGCTGGGCGAAGGGGCCAAGGACAGCAGCGCGGTCGGCATGAGCTTCGCCCACCAGGTCACCCGTGGCGACAAAGCCAATCTGAAACTGCGCTTTGATCCCACCTACGTGCAGATGGCTGTCGACGGCAAGCTGTAAGCGGAGGACGCGCCATGCACCTGATCAATCGTCATCCCGATCGGCCAACGCGGTTGTTGCTGGTGATCCTGCCATTTGCCCTGTTGCTCTGCGCCTATTTCCTGGGCTCCGCGCAACGGCTGACGGACAACCCCAACGACAAGCTCCTGCCCAGTGCCGGGCAAATGAGCGATGCGGTGAAACGCATGGCCTTCAGCGAGGACAAGCGCAGCGGCGGCTATCTGTTCTGGCAGGACAGTGCGTCGAGCCTGCGGCGCCTGGCCATCGGCCTGGGCGTCAGTGCGCTGGCGGGGCTATGCCTGGGCATTGCCGCAGGCACCCTGCCGCTGTTCGGTGCGCCGCTGTCGCCGGTGCTGGTGGTGCTGTCCATGGTGCCGCCGCTGGCGATCCTGCCGATCCTGTTCATCGTCTTCGGCCTCGGTGAGTTGTCCAAGGTGATGCTGATCGTCATCGGCATCACCCCGATGCTCGCTCGCGACCTGGAACAGCGGGCTCGGGAAATCCCCGTCGAGCTGCTGATCAAGGCCCAGACCCTGGGGGCCTCGACCTGGACCCTGATCCTGCGCGTGGTCCTGCCGCAACTGCTGCCACGCCTGCTGATTTCACTGCGGCTGGTATTGGGCTCGGCGTGGCTGTTCCTGATCGCGGCCGAGGCCATCGCCTCCGAAGATGGCCTGGGTTATCGGATCTTCCTGGTCCGCCGCTACCTGGCCATGGACGTCATTCTGCCCTATGTGGTGTGGATCACCCTGTTGGCCTGGCTGATGGACTGGGGCTTGAAGCGGCTCACCCGGCGTGCCTTCCCCTGGTATGAAGGCGCCCGCTCATGAGCTTTATCCAAGTCAACAATGTCTGGCAACAATATGGCGAGCATGTGGTGCTGGAGGGCCTGAACCTGAGCATCGCCGAAGGCGAATTCTGCACCCTGGTCGGCACCTCCGGTTGCGGAAAATCAACCTTCCTGCGCTTGCTGCTGGGCCAGGAGCGGGCCAGCCGAGGTGAAATCCTCCTCGACGGCCAAGCGCTGGCGGCGGAGCCGGACCCGAGCCGTGGCGTGGTGTTCCAGCGCTATTCGGTGTTCCCCCACTTGAGCGCACTGGACAACGTCGCCCTGGGCCTGGAACTGCCCCAGGCGCCGCTGCTGGGGCGGCTGTTCGGCCAGCGCAAACGCATGGCCCGCGAGCAGGCGGCGGCGCTGCTGCACAAGGTCGGCCTCGGCCATGCCCTGGACAAATACCCGGCGCAACTCTCCGGCGGCATGCAGCAACGCCTGGCCATCGCCCAGGCCTTGATCATGAAACCCCGGGTGCTGTTGCTCGACGAACCCTTCGGCGCCCTCGATCCGGGCATCCGCAAGGACATGCACGGCTTGCTGCTGGACCTGTGGCGCGAAACCCGGCTGACCGTGTTCATGGTCACCCACGACCTCAGCGAAGGCTTCAGCCTGGGCACCCGACTGATGGTCTTCGACAAGGTCCGCGTCGATCCCCATGCGCCATACGCCTACGGCGCGCGCATCACTTACGACCTGCCACTCAACAGCAAACGCAGCGAGGCCCAGATACCTCTCGCTAGCGTTCTGCCGAGCACTTTTCAACCGATACCGGGACTGCCCCATGAATGACACGAGCGTTTTTGCCGATGAATACCTCCCCGGCGGAGGCCACCTTTCCTTTGTTCTCAAACGCGGGCAGCTACTGCGCCTGACCGACCTTCAAGGCGGCGCCAACGTCAGCCTGATGTTGTTCAACGCGCACGAGAAAACCGAGCGCTTGAACCTGCCCGACAGCCTCAAATGCCAACACACCGCCAAGCTGACCGCCGGCCATTGCCTGTACTCGGACATGGGTCGGGTGCTGGCGGCGATCACTCGTGATACCTGCGGTTGGAGTGACAGTCTCGGCGGCGTGCTCTGCGCCGACGAAGTCGCGCAAAAATATGGCCAGGGCCGTTATCAGGAGCTGCGCAACGGGTTCTACCGCAATGGCAGCGACAACCTGCTGGTTGAAATGGGCAAGTGGGGATTGGGTCTCAGCGATCTGTCCATGACCTTGAATCTGTTCAGTCGAGTCGATGTCGACGACAAAGGTGCGTTGCACTTTGTCGAGAACCACTCCACCGCAGGCGCTTGCATTGAACTCTACGCGCCGATGGACACCCTGTTCATCATCACCGCCCTGCAACACCCCATGGACCCGGCCCCCGGGTACGCGCCCAAACCGGTGCAACTGACCTTCATCAGCGCCGATGCCAGCATCGCCGAACACTGCCGTACTTCGCGCCCGGAGAACCTGCGCGGCTTCATCAACACCGACCGCCTGTTCGCCTGAGGACGATCCCATGACCACTTATCCGCACCCCGAATCGGCACGCTATCGGGCCACTGTCCCGGCAGGCGAGCCTTGGCTCACCGAAGTGAAAGCCGGCCAGACGCTGTGCATCCTCGACCTGAAAGGCAACCAGGCGGTTGATACGCTGTTCTACAGCGCGGCCAACCCGCGTGAACGTTACGACGTCCAACGCACCCTGCGGCGCCAGAACAACGTCTACCTGGGCCGCGGCAGCGTGCTCTACTCCAACCTTGGCCGGCCATTGCTGACCATCGTCGAAGACACTTGCGGTCGCCACGACACCCTCGGCGGGGCCTGCGCCCAGGAAAGCAACAGCGTGCGCTATGCCCTGGACAAACGGCATATGCACAGCTGCCGCGACAACTACCTGCGCGCCTGCGCCCATGATGGCCGGCTGGGCAAACGGGACATCAGCCCGAATATCAACTTCTTCATGAACGTGCCGGTGACAGCCGAAGGTGCCCTGACTTTCGAGGACGGCATCTCCGCCCCCGGGAAGTACGTGCAACTGCGCGCGGAGATGGACGTGATCGTGCTGATTTCCAACTGCCCGCAACTGAACAACCCGTGCAATGGCTATAACCCAACGCCCGCGGAGCTGCTGATATGGGACTGAAACCCTGGCTCAAGCCCCTGCGGCTATGGCTGTTCACTCTGTGTCAGAGTCGTTCGGGCCAGACGCTGCCACGCCAGCGGCCTTGATCGCTGTCTGGGGACGACCCCAAGACCCTTTCGAAAAACTGTGGGACGACCCGCACCCCAGCCGAGGCGGACAAGTGCCGCCTCCAGGGAAACCGTCATGTTCGACACACTATTGATTGCCAACCGCGGTGCCATCGCCTGCCGCCTCCTGCGCACCCTGCGTGAACTCAAGGTCAAAGGGGTGGCGGTCTATTCCGAAGCGGATATCACCAGCCGCCACATCCTGGAAGCCGACCAGGCCCTGAGCCTGGGCGAAGGGGCCGCCGCCGGCACCTACCTGGCGGCGGACAAGATCCTCGCCGCGGCCAGGGCCAGCGGCGCCCAGGCCATTCATCCCGGCTATGGCTTCCTCTCGGAAAACGCCGACTTCGCCCAGGCCTGCGAAGCGGCCGGTATTGCCTTTGTCGGCCCGACCCCGGAACAACTGCGACTGTTCGGCCTCAAGCACACCGCTCGCGCCCTCGCCCGCCAGCACGGCGTACCATTGCTGGACGGCAGCGAACTGCTGGACAGCCTCGACGATGCGCTGCGGGCCGCGGCCCAGGTGGGTTACCCGATCATGCTCAAGAGCACCGCGGGTGGCGGCGGCATCGGCATGCGCGTCTGCCACGGCGCCAAAGAGCTGCAAGAAGCCTTTGAGACCGTCAAGCGCCTGGGGCAGAACAACTTCAGCAACGCCGGCGTGTTCATCGAAAAATACATCCAGCGCGCCCGCCACCTGGAGGTCCAGGTGTTCGGCGACGGTGCCGGCGAGGTCCTGGCCCTGGGCGTGCGCGATTGCTCGGTGCAACGCCGCAACCAGAAGGTGCTGGAAGAAACCCCGGCGCCCAACCTGCCCGAGGGCATGGCCGAAGCCCTGTGCAGCGCCGCCGTGCAATTGACCCGGGCGGTCAACTACCGCAGCGCCGGCACCGTCGAGTTTGTTTTCGACAGTGCCGATCAACGCTTTTACTTCCTGGAAGTGAACACTCGCCTTCAGGTCGAGCACGGTGTTACCGAACAGGTCTGGGGGGTCGACCTGGTGCGCTGGATGGTGCAACTGGCCGCCGGTGACCTGCCGCCACTCAGCGAGCTGGGCGCGCGCCTGCAACCTCGCGGCCACGCGGTGCAAGCGCGCTTGTACGCCGAGGATCCGGGCAAGGACTTCCAGCCAAGCCCGGGGCTGTTGACGGCGGTGAAATTCCCAAGCGCCGATGGCCGGGCGCTGCGCATCGATACCTGGATCGAGGCCGGTTGTGAGATCCCGCCCTACTTCGACCCGATGCTGGCCAAAATCATCACCTGGGCCGAGGACCGCGAACAGGCACGCCTGGACCTGCACCAGGCGCTGGGTGAGAGCCAGCTTTATGGCGTCGAGACCAACCGCGACTACCTGCGCCAAATCCTCCTCGACGCGCCGTTCGCCGGCGGCCAGCCCTGGACCCGCTGCCTGGAAGGCCTGAGCTATCACGCCGAGACCTTCGAAGTGCTCAGCGGCGGCACTCAGACCAGCGTGCAGGATTACCCCGGGCGCCAGGGCTACTGGGCCGTCGGCGTGCCGCCTTCGGGGCCGATGGACAGCCGGGCATTGCGCCTGGGCAACCTGCTGCTGGGCAACCCCGAGGGTTGCGCGGCTCTCGAAGTGACCATGAACGGTCCGAGCCTGCGCTTCAACACGGACGCCGTAGTGGCCGTGACCGGCGCGGTGCTGCCGGTGACCCTCGATGGCGCCGAGATGGCAATGAATACCGCGCTGCGGATCAAAGCCGGTTCGGTCTTGAACCTGGGCAATATGACGGGTGCCGGTGCGCGCAGTTACCTGTGCTTGCGCGGTGGCGTGCAGGTGCCGGATTACCTGGGCAGCAAAAGCACCTTCACGCTCGGTCAGTTCGGTGGCCACGGCGGACGAGCGCTACGCGCCGGCGATGTGCTGCACCTGGCCGCGCTGACCGATACCAGCGCCGGTGCGCGGCTCCCTGAGCAAGCGCCGCTGGCGGCGCTGCGGACTATCCGGGTGATCTACGGCCCCCATGGCGCGCCGGAGTATTTCACCGAACACTACATGCACACCTTCTTCGCCACCGACTGGGAAGTGCATTTCAATTCCAGCCGTACCGGCGTGCGCCTGATCGGACCGAAACCCGAATGGGTACGCGAAGACGGTGGCGAGGCCGGTCTCCATCCGTCCAACATCCACGACAACCCCTATGCCATCGGCGCGGTGGATTTCACCGGTGACATGCCGGTGATCCTCGGCCCCGACGGCCCGAGCCTGGGGGGCTTCGTGTGCCCGGTAACCGTCATCGAGGCCGACCTCTGGCAATTGGGCCAGCTCAAGGCCGGGGACAAGGTGCGCTTCCTGCCGACCGACCTCGCGCGGGCGCGCCAGCTCGCCACGGCGGCGCTGACGGCCGAGCCGTCCGAGGATGCCGGCCCATCGGCGCAGGCAATCGCCCTGCAATCGCCCATTGTCCTGGACCTTGGCCAGGACGACACGCGCCTGCTGGCACGCTTGGCCGGCGATACGCATCTGCTGCTGGAAATCGGTGCCGCCGAACTCGACCTGGTGTTGCGTTTCCGTGGCCACGCCTTGATGCAGGCCCTGGAAGCCAAGGCATTGCCCGGGGTCATCGACCTCACGCCCGGTATCCGCTCGCTGCAAGTGCACTATCAACCTGAGCAACTGCCGTTGGCCCGGTTGCTGGAGATCGTCGCCGGCGAGTGGGACGCGGTCTGTGCCACCCGCGACTTGCAGGTGCCCTCGCGTATCGTGCATCTGCCGCTGTCGTGGGATGACCCGGCGTGCCAGCTGGCCATTGAGAAATACATGACCACGGTGCGCAAGGACGCGCCATGGTGCCCCAGCAATCTGGAGTTCATTCGTCGGATCAATGACCTGCCCGACCTCGATGAAGTACAGCGCACGGTGTTCGAGGCCAGCTACCTGGTCATGGGACTGGGCGACGTCTACCTCGGCGCACCGGTGGCGACACCGCTGGATCCCCGGCATCGGTTGGTAACCACCAAGTACAACCCGGCGCGGACCTGGACCGCCGAGAACTCGGTGGGGATCGGCGGCGCCTACCTGTGCGTTTATGGCATGGAAGGCCCGGGTGGTTACCAGTTCGTCGGCCGTACCCTGCAGATGTGGAACCGTTACCGCGAAGTCGCGGCGTTCTCCGGCAAACCCTGGCTGTTGCGCTTCTTCGATCAGATCCGCTTTTACCCGGTCAGCGCACAGGAGTTGTTGCGCATCCGTCGCGATTTCCCTCTCGGCCGCTTCGACCTGAACATCGAGCGCAGTCATCTGCGCCTGGCCGACTACCAGGCTTTCCTCGCCAATGAGGCGGACAGTATCCAAGCGTTCCGGGACCAGCAGCAAAGCGCATTCTCGGCTGAAAGACAGCGCTGGATTGACAGCGGCCAAGCTCATTTCGAAAGTACCGAAGCAGTGGCCGAAGCCAGCGACGAAGCCCCGCTGCCGGCTCATCAAACCAGCGTGGAAAGCCCGATTGCCGGCAACCTCTGGCAGGTTCAGGTCACGGTGGGCGACTGGGTCGCCGCGGACACCGCGTTGCTGGTGCTGGAGTCGATGAAAATGGAAATTCCGCTGCTGGCGCCCTGTGCCGGCATCATTCGAGAAGTGCGCGTGCAACCCGGCTCGGCGGTACGCGCCGGGCAGCGGGTGGTCGTGATTGAGCCCGTCACCGCTACAGGAGAAAAGCCATGAAAGATGATCTGCGACTGGATGTCCTGCGGGCACGTTACGCGAGCGGCGAATGCTCGCCACGCCGCCTGCTGCTCGCATTGCGTGAACAGGCCGAGGCGCTGAACCCCGAGTTCAATCTGTTCATCCACCTGCTCAGTGTCGAAGAGCTGGAGCCTTACCTGGCCGCCCTTGAGTCCCGCGCGCCGGACACGCTGCCGTTGTACGGCGTGCCCTTTGCGATCAAGGACAACATCGATCTGGCGGGCGTCCCCACGACCGCGGCATGCCCGGCGTTCGCCTATACCCCGCAACGCTCGGCAAGCGTTGTCCAGCAGTTGATCGACCTTGGGGCGATACCGCTGGGTAAAACCAACCTCGACCAGTTTGCCACCGGGCTCAATGGTACCCGTTCGCCGTACGGTGCCTGCCGCAACAGCGTGCTCAATGACTATCCATCCGGAGGTTCCAGCGCGGGATCGCCGCTGACGGTCGCGCTGGGCCTGGCAAGCTTTGCCCTGGGCACCGATACCGCCGGCTCGGGCCGGGTGCCGGCGGCGTTGAATAACCTGGTCGGCCTCAAGGCGACCAAGGGCCTGCTGTCAACCGCGGGAGTAGTCCCGGCCTGCCGTACCCTCGACTGCGTGACGACCTTCACCGCCAGCGCCGCCGAGGCAAGCCAGTTGCTGGCGCTGATCGCGCAGCAGGATCCGCAAGACGCCTACAGCCGCGCCAATCCAGCGTGGAACGATGGCACTGCATTCGGCGCTGTACGGCCGTTCCGATTTGGTGTGCCGCTCGCGCAGGACCTGGAGTTTTTCGGCTGCACCGAAGGCCCCGGGCTGTTTGCCGCCGCGGTCGAGCGCTTGCAGGCGTTGGGTGGCGAAGCAGTCAGTCTCGACCTGTCGCCGTTTCTCGAGGCCGCACGGCTGCTCTATGAAGGTCCGTGGGTGGCCGAGCGCTATAGCGTCATCGGCGACCTGGCACAAACCCGGCCGGAGGCCATCCTGCCGGTGATCCATGCGGTACTGGCAAAAGCCCCACAAGTCAGCGGCGTGCAGACCTTCCGCGCCCAGTATCGCCTGCAGGCACTCAAGGCTGAATGCGACCGCCTGTTGGCCGAGCTGGATTGTGTCTTGACGCCCACCCTCGGCCGCCCGGTGACCTTGGCCGAGTTAGCCGAAGAACCGGTGCTGCGCAACGCGGAGCTGGGTTACTACACCAACTTCATGAACCTGCTGGACTATGCCGCCGTGGCCGTCCCCAGTGGTTTCATGGACAACGGCCTGCCGTGGGGCGTGACGTTGTTTGGCCGGGCCTTCACCGATCAATACCTGCTGAGCCTCGCCCATGCCTACCAGGGGGGCCAAGCAGCGGGCCGTGAGGCACGCCATGATCAGGTCCGCCTGGTGGTCTGCGGCGCGCACCTGGACGGCCTGGCGCTCAACGGGCAACTCCGGCAACGGGGCGCGCGCTTGCTCGAAACGACCCGCAGTTCACCGAACTATCGGCTGTATGCGCTGGCCGGCGGTCCCGTGAAACGGCCGGGGATGGTCCGGGTGGCGGAAGGCGGCGTGGCCATCGCCGTGGAGGTCTGGCAATTGCCCAGCAGCGAGCTCGGCTCGTTCCTGATCGGGATCCCGGCGCCTCTCGGGTTGGGTAAGCTGCAGTTGGACGACGGTCGCTGGGAAACCGGGTTCATTTGCGAGGGGCATGGCTTGGACGGCGCAACCGATGTCAGCGCTTGGGGAGGCTGGCGGGCCTGGTTGTCCGCGCAATCCTGAGTTCGGCACCTCAATGAGCGCCCCAGGGTCAGGTAACACTGACCCTGGGGCGTCGGTTCTGGCGAATGTGGTCTTTCCTTGAGATAACTTGACGTCGCCTCCGGCTCAGTCGCACCACCACCGTTTGCTCATGGCCTAGGCGCTTTTGACTTTGAACCGGCTGAGACCGAGTTGCATGCTGCTCGCACGCTCCGAGAGGTTCCTGGCAGCCACCGCGCACTCCTGTGAGTTGGACTGATTGCGCTGGGTGACCTCATCGATCTGCTCAAGGCCAAGGCTGGCCTGTTGCAGGCCGGATGCCTGCTCGCTCGAAGCCTGATAGATCAGTGACACCAGGCTTGAGACCTCGCTGGTCCCGCTGACGATGTTTCTCAAGGAGTCGGCAGTACGGCCGGCAATGATCATGCCGCGCTGGGTCTTGACCGAAGAGTCGGCTATCAGGGCTGCCGTTTGCTGGGCGGCTTCGGCACTGCGTGCGGCCAGGCTGCGGACCTCATCGGCGACTACCGCAAAGCCGCGCCCCAGCTCACCGGCCCTGGCGGCCTCGATCGCAGCATTCAAGGCAAGCAGATTGGTCTGGGCAGCGATGTTGTCAATGGTGGTGATGATCGCGGTGATGTCTTTGCCCGACTTGTCGATTTCAGCCATGGCGGCAATCAACTCGCTCATCAACTTGTCACTTTCGCCCGCATCGCCCCGTGACACCTGGGACTGTTCGTCAGCTTTCTTGGCATTGGCGGCGTTGTCGGAAGTCTGTGCCGCCATCTGCGTCATCACCGCGCTGATTTGCGTAATGGACGAGGCGGAATTGGACGCGCCATCCGAAAGCGACTGACTCAACTCGGTGACCTGGGCGGAACTGCCGGTGATTTGAGTCGCGCTGACCTGTACTTCCGAAATCAGGTTATTCAGGTTGCTGACCATTTTCGCCAGGGACTTGCCCAGGGTGTCCTGGGGCGACGATAGCTGGACCTCCAGATCCAGGTCCCCCTCGGAAATGCGTTCGGCTACTCTGACCTGGCGTTGCAGGCTTTCTGACATATCATTCAGGGCGAACGATAACTGTCCGACTTCATCTTCGGACTTTTGAACCAGCCGACGTGAGAAATCCCCCAGGCTGATACTGGCCGCCAAGGCTGCGGCCTCACGAATCGGCCCGACGATTTTGGCGGTGGCGAACCAGAGGGCCAGCAAGGCCAGGAGGGAAATGCTCAGGCCCACGCAGACCTGCCAGATGCTGTTGCTGAGACTGCGCGACTTCAGCTCCTGTTCCAGGACAATCGCCTGGCTCATTACCACGGCCTTGGGCAGGCGAATCAAGATTGCCCAGGGTTTGCCGGTGCGGCCCAGTTGAATGGGCATCAACACTTCGATGTTCTGGCTGTCCTTGTTGAGCTGGCCGGTACCACGGGCGTTCTGGATATCGGCGAGGATTTTTTCCCAGGTGTCAGGCAGTAAGCCCTTGAGCGGTTGGCCGATCAGATCGGTTCGCTGGCTGTCTGCAACGACCAGTCCCTGGTTGCTCAGGATCGAAACGGAGCCTTTGCCGCCGTAAAGGCCGGCTGACATCTGTTCGCTGAGTTTCTGGATAAACGCGATATCGAAGTCCGCGCCAACCACCCCGTAGAATTTGCCATTGGCAATAATTGGCACTGAAAGCGTGGTCAGCCACACGTTCTTGCCTTGCACCACATAAGGGATGGGGTCCAATACGCTTTCTTTCTGGGTGTCGCGAGGCCCGGTGTACCAGCCACCCTTTGCCACACCATTGGGATGGCGAGCCTGGGAGTCATATTCGACCAGCGGTTGAACCGCGATATGACCGTCCGAACTGCGCGTCCAATAGGGGGTGAAACGCCCGGTCAAGGGGTTGTTGCCGCCTTCGTTATTGCGAAATGCCGGATCCTGGCCGTCCAGTGCGTCCGGCTCCCAGCAGGAATAAGTGCCATTAAAATCAGGGTTGTCTTTGAGTACGCTGAGCAACAGCGTATTGATCTGTTCACGACCTAACGGAAGTGGACTCTGCTCGGCCTTGCTGGCGGCGAATGCATTGGCCAGTGTTCGTGCTGAATCGAGGGCATTTTGCAGCTTCGCCTGAATGGCATTGGCGCGGGACTCCGCCAGATTTTGCACCTCACGTATGGTTGAGCTTTCAATAAGCGTGGAAACTTCAGCACTCACATAGTGCTCATTGGCCGAAGAAGAAAAAAGTCCGTATAGCACCAGGCTGGCCGACGATATAAACAGACACAGACCAGCGGTAAAGCAAATCCGAGTCTGCAATGAGTTAAACTTCATGATATTTATATCTCCCGCCCAAGCTAATAATCACCCACATCTTCAGATGTCGGCACGCTAATATGTTTCGCACGCCAGGCTGGAATTATATTTTTATGCTGCTTGCGCCACGCGCTCGGCTACCAGAGCCATCTGCCGCAATGACGGTACAGCTATATATTTTGTCAAATTTTTTGCGGTACGCGATCTTCCAACCACAAGGCATCGATGTCTTTGAAGCCATAGCGCTGGACAGGGATACGGGCACAGATCCGGTCCTTCTGCAACGGATCACTCAGGTCCACGATTTTTGGTGTTATATGAACATTCAACACCGGCACATAGAACAACTTCACCTTGGGCGTCAGGAGTGAATGACGGTGCTGCTCGACCACCACGCCGATACCGCCACTTTTCAGTTGAACAAGCGAGCCCACGGGATAAATACCCACGCATTTCAAGAAGGCTCGAAATACTTCATCATCAAAGTGCCCCTCCCAGGATGACATCTGCTGGATCGCAACGGCTGGATCCCATCCATCGTTATAAGAGCGATCGGAGGTGATTGCGTCATAGACGTCGCAAACAGCGGCCATCCGCGAAAAGAGGCTGATCTGCTCGCCCGCCAATTGATGCGGGTAGCCCTTGCCGTCGACCCTTTCGTGGTGGTGCAGGCAAACATCCACGACCATCTCGCACACCTGCGATGTGGCCAACAGCTGCTTTTCCCCTTCAAGAGGATGGGTACGCACCAACTGCAGTTCTTCGTCGGTCAAGCGCCCGGGTTTGTTGAGAATCGACCCGGGAATGGCCATTTTGCCAATATCATGCAGCAGGCCGGCGAGCCCCACACTGCGGATCAGGGCTTCGGGCAGGCCCAGTTGATTGCCCAGGGCAATCATCAGGGCGCAGACGGCGACCGAATGCATATAGGTGTAATCATCGATACTTTTCAGACGAGCCAGGCTGATAAATGCGTCGGGGTGGCGTGAAATCGAATTGGAAATGTCATCGACAAGTGCGCTGATATTTTCCAGTTCCAGAGCACGCCCCATGCGTACATGCCTGAACATCTCAACCACGGCGGCCTGGGCTTTTGCGCAGATGTTCCTGGCTGCCACCAGCTCGTCGCTCATTGCCATTCGCGGGGGCTGCTGGGCGCTGGAGGCGTCCTGGGGAGAAACAGCAATGGATGAACCGCTATCGTCTGCTGTTCCACTGGTACAACCCAACGCGCAAAGCGCGTCCAATTCAGGGTTGGTGGGTCGATCCCTCCAAAAGGGTTTTGCCTCACTGTCGGGAGCCAACTGATAGAACTCATGACATTTCAACATTACCTGCCCTCGTTAAATTTATTCTATGGCACTTCCTATAAAGCCTCCTTGGCTTGAGTGTTGCGCTCTTGAAAGTCAGCCTACGCGGGTGATTTTGAAGAAAGTGTCGTGCTGGTTTGGCGATGTTTCGACTGCTGAAGGAGATAGTGGCTCAACTATGGCACCGTCACCATCGGCGCATCCTTATTCTGCGGTAGGGATACCGGGAAGCGGGGTAGGAAAATCCCTACATCAAGATGAAGGCCAGGAAATATCAGCTACGCAGATACCGTCTCGAAAATAACCGCGACATCGAATACGCCTGACTCCACGGCATATCTATTGTCGATGGCGAAGTACCCGGCGGTAGGTGATCAGGGCAGAGGCTGCAGGACGGTTTTGATGGCAGTGACGACACAGTTGCGGCCTTGGTGTTTCGCGTCATATAGGCGTTGATCGGCCACACGCAGAATTTCTTCGATGGCGTCCCCGTCACGGCCGTATTGCGATACGCCGATGCTCACTGTGACCGTGGTCAGCCGTTGCTGGCTGATATTGAAAGAAGTCGTTGCAATGGTGTTTCGCAAACGCTCGGCGATTACCCGCGCGCCTTCGAGTGAAGTCTGGGGCAGCAAGATCATGAACTCTTCCCCACCCACTCGGGCTACGCCGTCGTAGGGCCGGATCGATTCGAGACACTCCTGCACGAATCTCTTGAGGATGTCATCGCCCACCTGATGCCCAAAGCGATCATTGATGGACTTGAAGTTGTCCAGGTCGAGCGCCAACACCGAGAACGGAACGCCGCCGCGCTTGGCCCGGTCAATTTCGGCCTCGACTCGCTCCATGAAACGACGCCGATTGTCCGCGCCAGTCAATGGATCGGTCGCCGCAAGGTGGCCGAGTTCCTGATTGGTGCGTTGCAGTTCCTGCAAGGCATTTTCGGTGTACGCCATCGCCTCGGCAAGACGCACCATCAGTTCCCCTTGACTGTAGATTTTCGAGAACGAGCGGGTGCTGAGGAACGCTTGCGCCACCCCATAGCTCAACAGGAAGAATCCAGCGGCGAAGATCGCATGGCCGAGCCACCACATATGGTTCCAGGGACGCGCCAGGATGAACGTAAGGGAAGACAACGCGAACGCGGTAACCGAGATGGCAAAAATCACCATCAGCGGCGAACGGAAACGACGCAACAGCAGCACTGCCACATTCAAGGCGGAAAAAACCAGGGCCCCACCTTCCAGCGAGAGGCGTACTGCGGGATGGCCAGCAACCTGGGAGTTAGCAACGAATGCCACTGCCAGGTCAACCAGCAGGAACAGCCCTATCCAGGTCAACCACGGGCGGAGCTTTGTGCGTTGGGCCGCAGAGTCAGGGGGTTGATGGTAGGACAGCATGCCGACCAACAGCAGTATCGCCATGACCAGTCGCGAGGCCGGGCCGTAAAGCAGGAAGAGCCAGAGATGGGAGTGGGCAAGCCCGGTGAACGCCCCATGCAAGGCATAGGTCATCACAAAACCGAGAAAGCCCAATGTCATCCAGCGCAGCAGCGGATCTCCCGACGACTGATAGCAGCACCAGGTTACGTAAGTAACAAACAAACCCTCCAGGGCGGCGGCCGTGATCGCAATGATATGGAACGTGTGGTTCTCGAATAAAAGGCTCGGATCCTGGAAGAAGTACAAGTAGCCAGTCAGATAGGCCGGAACAAACGCAAACCCCGCGAGCAGCAAGCAAGCATAGATTTTAATTATAAGATGGATAGCTTCAGACGGCTCGTCGGTAGCAATAGAATTATTCATAGCCCCCTCACATAAATCCATTTTACCGGCACGGATCCAGTGCCAACTCCATAGCCTGCGACATGCCAACGGCTCTCTACATCATTATGCAAACATCCTGCGACCGGACATTTTGAATCTCAATTGTAGACCACCCGCCCATTTTCGCTGTCCAGGACGCTTATCTGGCGATTAAAGCCAGAGGGCCCTGCTCAACCGGGCAGAGTCGATGCCAGATGAAACTGGATGGCCACTTCGAAACCGTCCGCCCGACCCGGAGCGGGCGATGCCAATGTCATGCTTGCCTTGACCCCATGGACAATGGTCTTGGCAATTGCCAAGCCCAGCCCCGAACCGCTCGCCTCGCTGCTGCCCCTGACAAAGCGCTCGGTCAAGCGCTGCAACACCGGCTCCGGCACCGCCGGCCCGCCATTGACCACCCGCAACAGCCCCCGCTCGCTAAGACCGACTTCGACTGGCTGATCCGCCGCCCCGTACTTCAACGCATTCTCGATCAGGTTGCGCAACAGGATGCCGAAGGCGTCCGGGTCGATGGCCGTAAAGACACTGGCCTGGGCCGGTAGCTGCAACTCGATCCGCCGAGCGCTGTGGTGGTTCCATTCATCAACCACATGGGCCAGCAACGGAATCAGGTCCTGGGGGGTCTCGGACAACAGCCCGCCGCCTTCGGCCTTGGCCAGTTGCATAAGCTTTTCCGAGAGCCTGGCCAACTCCCGCAAGGAGCTTTCGATCTTTGTCGCGCGCGCGCGCAACGGGCCTTCGGGGGCCTCGTGGCGCAGCCGCTGGATCTGCGCCAGCGTCGCGGCCAGGGGGGTACGCAGTTCATGGGCACTGTTGGCGGTGAAACTGCGCTCTGCCTCCAACGCCTTGCGCAAGCGCTCCAGCAGGTGGTTGACCGCTTCGGCCAGCGGATCGATTTCAGCCGGCAAGCGTGCCACCTGGATCGGCGACAGATCACCGACACCCCGCACTTCAACGGCTCGGCGATAGGCCAATACGCTGCGCAGACTGATCCGCACGAACAGCCAGGTGCCCAGCAGACTGATGGGGATCAGTGCCAGTAACGGCAGCAACAAGGCAAACAGCGCTTCGCGCGCGGCTTCACGGCGATGGCCCAAGGGCTCGGCGATCTCGATAAACACCGTTCCATGCCGTGCACTGGCGCCGTACAGGCGGTACTTTTCAGTGGTGGAGAAGCCTTCGCCCGGCTGTTTGCTGAAGACCTTCGGGCTGGCGTCGTGGGACTGCATCAGGATTTCGCCGTTGGCATCGCGCACCAGATAGGACAGGTACTCCTTGTGCATTCTCAGGGTGGGAACGTGTTGAGCCTCGCGCGGTTCTTCGCGATTGTCGATTTCCAGCACTGCCAGCGGCAGGATGCGTTGCGCAGTTTCTTCCAACGCGCTGTCGAACGCCTCGTTCAACTCATGTTGCACCACCAGCCAGGCGCCGACGGTGCCCCCCAGCCAAAGCAAGGTCATGCCCAGGGTCAGGCCCAGTCCCAGGCGTTTCTGCAAGCTTGCCGACGGCTTCATTCGCAGATCAACCGGTAGCCCATGCCGCGCACGGTTTCAATCATTTCCCGGCCGAGCTTTTTACGCAGGCGGCTGATATAGACCTCGATGGTATTGCTCTCGATTTCGGCGCCAAAGGCGTACAGCCGCTCCTCGAGCTGCGACTTGGACAACAGCGCCGCGGGACGCTGGACAAACGCCTCGAACAGCGCCCACTCGCGGGCCGTGAGATCCACGATCGCGCCGCCACGCTGTACCGTGCGGGCGCTCATATCGACCTGCAGATCACCGAGCCTGATGTGCGGGTTGGGATTGCCGCTGTACCGGCGGGCCACAGCGGCCACCCGGGCCGAGAGTTCAAACAGATCGAACGGCTTGACCAGGTAGTCGTCGGCACCGGCATTCAGGCCGGCAATACGCTCGGATATCTGGTCCTGGGCGGTCAGGATGATCACCGGGGTCACATCCCCGGCCGAGCGTTGCTGGCGCAAAAAGTCCAGCCCGCGACCGTCCGGTAGCATCAGGTCGAGCAGGATCAGGTCGTAAGGTGTGCTGCGCACACTGCTGCGCGCATGGTCCAGGCGCTGCACCCAATCCACGGCGTGGCCATCATCGGCGATCTGCTCGCGCACGGCCTCCCCCAACCCTGCTGCGTCCTCGACCAGTAAAACCCGCATGCGGCACCTCTCGTGATGGTTGTCGTGGCGCAGCTTAAATGCCTTTGCTGACGTGAGCCTGAAGATTCAGGTGGCTGTCAGGAATGCGCTCTAGGGTATGCCACAGACGCCGGCTGCGGCAGCTATTTCCAAGGATTCAGGTTGCTGTCAGCCGGCAAGTCCATTCTCTTGCCACACCGCTCAAACAGGATACCGTCATGAAGACCCTCATTGCTGCAACCTGCCTCGTCGGCGCCCTCGCCCTGCCGGAGCTGGCACAGGCCCGTGAAGTGACCCTGACCACCCAGCTCAAGGACTACAGCGGTAGCGATGCCTATCTGGCGATCTACGTCACCGACGGCAATGGCCAGTACCAGAAAACCCTCTGGGTCGCCGGCCGCAAGGCCAAGTATTACCGGCATCTGAGCGACTGGGCCCGCGGCAGCGGCCAGAAACCCGCTGAATTTGATGGGGTCAGCGGTGCCAGCGTCGGCAGCGGCGACACCCTCAAAGTCAGTGTCGAGTTGGCGGACAGCTTGATCGATGCCGGGTTTCAGATCCGTATCGACAGCGCCGTGGAGAACAAGCGCGAAGGCCGGGCCGACGTCAGCGTGCCCCTGACCACCAAGGGGGCGGGCAAGCCGACCATCGGCAACACCTATGTCGAGTCCTTTACCTACGACCTGTAACACCTGCCGTTACCGGAGGCTGAACATGCTTCGCCAGTTCCACTCACTGCCCGGCCTGATCGCCGCGCTGCTGGTCATGCTCCTGGCCATCAGCGGTGCGCTGCTGTCCATTGACCCGGCCCTGGAGCGCCTGCACAGTGTTCCGAGCGCCAGCGGGCAAATCAATGTCGGGCAACTGGCCGGACGCGTCGCCGAGCATTTCCCTGGCGTCGAGCAGATCCGCCGCAGCGCTTCCGGAACAGTGATCGTCTACTACACCCGGAACGATCAGGCCGCGATGGAAACCGTCGACCCATTGACCGGCCAGGGCCTCGCGCCCTATGCGCCGTCGTCCTTCTCGCGCTGGGTGAAAGACCTGCATCGCTCGCTGTTCCTCGGCGTGCCCGGCCACGCGGTATCCGCCGTCGGCGCGCTGTTCATCCTGATGTTGTCGGTGTCCGGCACGCTATTGCTGGCGCGGCGCCTGGGCGGCTGGCGCAACCTGCTGCGTCCGCTGCGGGGCACATTCAGCCAGCGCTGGCATTCGGAAGTCGGGCGCCTGGCCTTGCTCGGCCTGCTGCTATCGGCATTGAGCGGGCTGTACCTGTCCGCCACCACCCTGGGGCTGGTCGCCGACGGCAGCCAGGATGAACCGCCCTTCCCCAGCCAGATCAGCGCCGCTCCGGCCTTGCCGATCGCTAGTCTGCAAGCCTTGCGGAGCACCGACCTGAACGATCTGCGCGAGCTGGTTTACCCAAGCCCCGACAATCCGCGGGACGTATTTACCCTGCGCACGGCCCAGGGCGATGGTTACGTGGACCCGGCCAACGGAGCCTGGCTGTCCTATCTGCCCCACGACGCGATGCACAACGCTTACGAGTGGATTTACCAACTGCATACCGCTGAAGGCCTCTGGTGGCTGGGCCTGCCGCTCGGGGCCTGCGCCCTGTGCGTACCGTTGATGAGCGTGACCGGTATTTTGCTCTGGTGGCGTCGCCGCAAGGCCGGACCGAAGCTGAACCACAACAGCACCGCGCAATCCGCCGACTGCGTGCTTCTGGTCGGCAGCGAAAACAACAGCACCTGGGGTTTTGCCAAGTCCCTGCATGAAGCCTTGCACCGGGCCGGCCATCAGGTACACAGCACCTCGATGAATGAATGGACCGGCGAGTACCAGAGCGCCAAGCGCCTGTTCATTCTCACCGCGAGCCACGGCGACGGCGATGCCCCGGCTTCGGCAACACAGTTCCTGGCGCGACTCGGTAAGTCCGGACTCAAACCCGGTCTGCCGTTTGCCGTGCTGGGCTTTGGTGATCGACAGTTTGCCCGCTTCTGTCAGTTCGCCCATCAGGTCCAGGACGCGCTGCTGCAAGCCGGTGGCTCGGCGTTGCTGGAACTTGAAACCATCAACCGACAATCCTCGCAGACGTTCGCCCGCTGGGGCCATGCCCTGGGTGAGAAACTCGGACATGAGCTGACCCTGGTCCACACCCCAGAGCGTCCGCGCACCCAATCACTGCTGTTGACTGAGCGCACCGTCTACGGTGAACAGGTGAATGCGCCGACCCAGGTCCTGGGCTTCAAGGCCGCCGGCGAGCTACCGAGCTTCCAGGCCGGCGACCTGGTCGGAATCCTGCCCCCGGGCAGCCCGGTGCCACGGTTCTACTCGCTGGCCAGTCGTTCGGAGGATGGCGTGCTGGAAATCTGCGTACGTAAACACCAGGACGGCCTGTGCTCGGCGTTTCTTCATGACCTGGAAATTGGTGCGCGGATCGATGCATTTATCCAGCCCAACCCGCAGTTTCGTCCAGCGGCGGGCAGCCAGCCGGTGATTCTGATCGGGGCCGGTACCGGTATCGGTCCCCTGGCCGGTTTTATCCGCAACAACAAGGACCGGCACCCGATGCACCTGTATTGGGGTGGACGCCACCCGGCCTCGGACTTTCTCTACGAGCCGGAACTCAAGCGCTACCTGGCGGACCGCCGCCTGACGGCGTTACGCGCGGCCTTTTCCCAGGCCCAGGAGCGCAGCTATGTCCAGGACAGGCTGATCAACGATGCACTGGCCCTGCGCCGGTTGATTGAGAAAGGCGCGCAGGTATTGGTATGTGGCAGTCGCGAAATGGCCAAGGGCGTGATGCAGGCGCTGGATGAAGTGCTCGCGCCTCTCGAGCTCAGTGTGCTGACCCTGAAGACACAAGGACGCTACCGTGAAGATATCTACTGAACTGCAACGCTACAGCCTCAATGGCGAAACCATGGGCACGCGCTACACGGCGTTGTTCTATGCAGATGCTGGGATCGACACCGACGCCATCGGCCAGGCCCTCGCGCAGGCCGTGGGTCAGGTGGACCAGCAGATGTCGACCTGGAAGGTCGACTCCGACCTCAATCGCCTCAACGCCGCCGCCGAACAGGAATGGGTGCCGGTTCCCCGGGAAATGATTGGGGTGTTGTCGGCGGCGCTGCGTATCAGCCAGCAATCCAACGGAGCCTTCGACATCGCTGTCGGTGACCTGGTACAGGCCTGGGGATTCGGCCCCGGCGAACAGACCATCACCGCGCAGCCGTCGGCGGCGATGCCGCCACGCGCCCGTTTGCCGGCCAGCGCCGCCCTGTTGGTCGATTCACGGCGCAATCAGGTACGCAAGCGCGCGCCATTGACCCTGGATTTGAACGGCATCGCCAAGGGCTTCGGGGTCGACGAATTGGCCCATGGCCTGGAAGGTTTTGGCATCACCCGCTACCTGGTGGGTATCGACGGCGAAATGCGTGCCCGTGGCGTCAAACCCGACGGCAGCGCGTGGGCCGTGGCCCTGGAAAAACCCAACCGGGGACTGCGTGAAGTGATGGGGGTCATGGAGCTCGGCGACGCCGCCATTGCCACCTCCGGGGACTATCGACAATGGGTCGATGTGGCGGGTCGATCCTACGCCCACACCATGGACCCGGCGACCGGCGCACCACTGAGCAACCCCCTCGCCAGCGTCACCGTGGTGGCGCCAACCTGCCTGCTCGCCGACGCATGGGCCACGGCCTTGATGGTCCTGGGCGAAACGCAAGGCCCACGCCTGGCTCAGGAACGCGGCATGCAGGCCTTGTTCGTGCTGCGCGATGGGCAAGCGTTCAAGGAGATATACGTTCTGGACGGAAAATTACAAGTTGCAGCGGAGGAAGGAGAAGAACGCTGATATTGCGCCGCAGAAGTTTTATTGTATAAGAGGCAACTTTCCTACTACGAAAGTATGATTGACTTTTGCGAGCCTATTACAACAGCAAGCGGATAGGCCCAAGTTGAATCCCATCATTAGCGATGACGGCGCACTGAAACAGTTGAGAGTGAGAGCGTCGGCCCCGTTTCCCGCTCCTGCTTTATTGCTAACAAAGCAAAAGCGTGAAGATCGGGGTCGACGTCAATGAAAGCTTAAGCTTTGGTGTTGATGATCGTACCGACGGAGCCCGAAGTCGCTTTTTGCTCGACTTCGCCCGGCTTGCTGCCGTCGCGATCGCCGTCGCTGTCAATCTGGGTGGCGGGCGCCTGCTGGGGCTTGACCGGGGCGCTAACGGGCATGGCTACACGGATTGAACTACCAATTGCTGATGTCATGGCGAATACCTCAAAGGACCAGTGATTTGTTTAAATCTTATCGGCTATATTTTAAAAAGTTTAGCGAATATTAATAAAATCCGAAATCAAAAACCAAGAAGAGAGTAATTACCATTAACTGCACCACCCCCCTCGCCGACAGCATTTCCGGCAACTTACCGCGTAATAAAAGCGTTAGTTATTTGTGAAAAAATAGTTATTCAGGTCGTTCCTCGCGCGCTGACCTCCTATCATTCAAGACGGCTGTAACGAGCTTAAAAACACCGACCTCGCTGACTTAATATCTTGCGTCATTGTGCTCGGCGCAGCATGCGCATAATGCGTCAGAGACACCTACCGTCAGCTTTACCTCAGGTTCATTCAGCAGCCTCACCCATTCGTTGCCTTCTGAGCAACGCCTCATGAATAAAGTTGCTCTTGCTGCGCCCACTCAATGCAGCGAGTATGACTCTCGACACCGCAGGCCCTGCACACGCAGCGCGCCAGTTGCTGTCCTACCTCTCCCGCCTGCCAGCAAGCCCCAAATGAGGGCCATGGAGAGTCACGTCTAATAAAAACAAGAGCTGAACTATGATCAGAAATACAGGCAAGCTGTGTGCGCTGTTTTTCACAGGCGCTGGCGTGAACCTGGCTCACGCCACTGACACCGGGTTCCTGGAACAGTCCAGTGCGGTTTTGCAGACCCGAAACTACTTCTTCAGCCGAGACTTCTCCGCTCTCCACGGATCAACGCAATCTTTGTCTCAAGAGTGGGCCCAAGGCTTTATCCTCAACTTCGCATCTGGATACACACCCGGGCCGATCGGATTTGGCGTGGATGCCATCGGTAAATTCGGCATCAAGCTCGAC
>NZ_JALLIY010000029.1 GCF_023242315.1 Pseudomonas sp. MWU13-2105 | reverse complement strand
GCCACGGCATGAGGTGAGCAAATGAGCGTGGTACCGATGAATAAGATTGAAGTGAAAAACGTCTTCAAGATCTATGGGGCTCGCGCTGAAGATGCCTTGAACATGATCCGCCAGAAGAAGACCAAGGATCAGGTCCTGGCCGAGACCGGTTGCGTGGTCGGGGTCAATGACCTGTCGCTGTCCATTGGCAGTGGCGAGATTTTTGTGATCATGGGCCTGTCCGGTTCGGGCAAGTCGACCCTGGTGCGTCACTTCAACCGCCTGATCGACCCGACCAGCGGCGCGATCCTGATCAATGGCGAAGACATCATGCAATACAACATGGACGCCTTGCGCCAATTCCGCCGACACAAGATCAGCATGGTGTTCCAGAGCTTCGGCCTGCTGCCGCACCACACCGTGCTGGATAACGTCGCCTACGGCCTGAAAGTCCGTGGCGAGAGCAAGGCCCTGTGCGCCGAGCGTGCGCAGCACTGGATCGCTGCCGTGGGGCTCAAGGGTTACGAAAACAAATACCCGCATCAACTCTCTGGCGGCATGCGTCAGCGGGTCGGTCTGGCTCGTGCCCTGGCCGCCGACACCGACATCATCCTGATGGATGAAGCCTTCAGCGCCCTCGATCCGCTGATCCGCGCCGAGATGCAGGACCAGTTGCTGGAACTGCAAGAAAGCCTGCAAAAAACCATTGTTTTCATCACCCATGACCTCGACGAGGCGGTGCGCATCGGCAATCACATCGCCATCCTCAAGGACGGCCGGCTGATCCAGGTCGGTACCCCGAGAGAAATTCTCTACTCACCCGCCGACGAGTATGTCGATCGTTTCGTTCAGCGCCGCGCGGTCACTGTGTAAAGGGCCGCCCAGGCACGGCGCGGGGCCGTCGGAGTTTGTCCCGGGCCGTGCGGACGGTATTGAAACCGCAACCAGCAAAGCCGAATTTTTCCGTGACAGCTCTGAGTCATCACCTGCTTATGCGCAAGGTTTGAACGACAGGATGTCGACGTTCTTCTTGCGCAAACTGCTCTGCGGGGTCAGGCGGAAATACCATTCGCGCAGCCAGCAGAGCAGTTTCGACTCGGCCTGTTCGATGCCGCTCATGAAGCGCGCGGCATTGACGATCCCATTGACCCGCGGGTGTCGATGCGCCTGGTACTGTGCCAGCGCGCCGCGCAGGTCTGGCGTTCGCGCCAGGTACCCGGCCAGCACCACGGCATCTTCGATCGCCTGCGCGGCGCCCTGGCCCAGGCTCGGCAGCATGGGATGCGCCGCGTCACCCAACAGCACCACATGGCCGTCGCAGAATTGCTTCACCGGTTCGCGATCCCGGGCATGCATTTTCAAGATCGCACTCTCGGACGTGGCCTCGATGGCCGCGATAACTTCCGGCGCCCAGCCCGTGTAGGCGCTGAGCACTTCCTGTTTACTGACGCTCAAGGCGGCATCCGCAGCGTTGTCGTGGTTGCAGGTTCCCCACCAGTACGCCTGACCATTCCCGACATCGCAGAGGCCAAAGCGCTTGCCGCGTCCCCAATAATGCGCGACATAACCTTCGGTCATTAGCGGATGGTTGAGTGGTGTTACCGCCAGCCAGGCGATATAGCCGGAGGGACGGGTCGGGGTTTCGCCGAGCATCTGCTGGCGGATTGTCGAGTTCAAGCCGTCGGCGCCAATCAGCAAGTCAGCCTGGTGCGTGCTGCCATCTTCGAACGACACCTGCACCCCATCCGGGCGATGGGCATAACCCACGCAGCGCAAGCCCGTGGTCAGGGTGCCCGGTGCGAGCTGCTGGGCCAGGGCCCGCAGCAGCAATGGGCGTTGGATATTGATATTGGGGTGGCCCAATTGTTCGCCGATCTCGTGGATGGGCATGCTGGTGATGGGATCGCCATTTTGCTTCTTGAAAAAGAACTGCCGGATCACCTGGCCCGCCTGTTCCACTGGGGCATGGGCATCGATCGAATGCAGTGCCGCCATGGCATTGGCCATGACCGACAAGCCGCTGCCGCCGGCCCGTAACGTCTGGGCCGCCTCGAAAACCTTGACCTGCCAGCCGGCCCGCTGCAACGCGATGGCTGCGGTCAGTCCGCCGATACCGGCACCTGCCACGATGGCCTTCCTGGGTTCTGTCATGCCGTTTTACCTCTATCGGGCCCGGAACGACCGGGCGTGGAGTCAAGCGGGGCCGTTATTCCCGCCGCGTCGCTGCGAGCATCGGAGATGGCTATGCGGATTCCGCCGTGGCTTCAGCGCTCCGGGCCAGCGCCGCATCAATGCGCGACCGGATGAAGGCTCCGACCCGTTCGATATGCGGCTCGCGCATCATGCTCAAGTGGTCGCCCTCCACGGCGATTCGTTCCACCCCTGGAGCAATCGAGCGCCAGCCACGGTACGGATCGCGAAAGGCGGTCCCCACTAGTTCATGGGGCGCTTGCAGCACGTCGGGTAACTCGACATCCGCCGCGAAGAGGGTGAGTGGCAGGTCCTCCGGCGGGAATCGGTAGTCCAGCAGCCCTTGCCAATTGGCAAGAAAGACCCGGTACAGTTGATCCAGGGTCACCACGGTGATGCTCGCGTTGAAAATGCCCTGGTTGACGCCATGCTGCTTGATCGCCTCGAAGGCTTGTGCGTCGCTCATCGAAGAGAAGTCCAGGGCGTGGTAGTCGTATTCTTCCTGGCCATCGCCGCTGAGCAATTCCCACATGAACCAGTTCATGAACTCGCTGCGCTCGATCTGCACCTGGTCCTGGTTGACGCGGACGATGGTATCCAGCAAGAACACGTTATGCAGACGCCGTCCGCGGCGCTTCAACTCACTGGCCAGTTCATAGGCGACGACGCCGCCATACGACCAGCCGCCAATATTCAGCGGACCTTGCGGCGCGACCTGTTCAATGGCATCGGCGTAATGCAGCGCCTGGGCCTGCACCGATTGCAGCGGCTCGCGGCTATCCCAGGTGCCCGGCGCTTGCAGTGCATACAGGTGAACCTGGTTCTTGAGCACGCGCGCCAGCGCGGCATAACACAACACGTGTCCGCCGATGGGGTGTACCAGGAACAGCGTCGGTGTCCGCATGGCATTCTTGAAGTCCACCAGCGCGCCGGTTTCCGCAAGGTTCGCCGCACCCGGTTGCAAGATTTTGGCGAACTCGGCAATCGTCGGGGCCTGGATAAAGTCGGACAATGATGGCTCGAACTCCTGATGCCTGGCCAGCATGGCAATCAGTCGGACCGCCTTGAGCGAATTACCTCCGAGCTCGAAGAAGTTGTCATGTACGCTGATGTCCTCCAGCTCCAGGGTTTCTTGCCAATAGGCCTGCAACAAGTCTTCCAGGGCATTTCTGGGGCCGGTAAAAGGTCGTTGCAAGGTGTTTTGCACCTCGACCTCTCGCAGGCGTTGACGATCGATCTTGCCGGTGGGGCCCAGTGGTATTTGTGCGATACCGACCAGCGTGTTGGGCAGCATGTAGTCGGGCAGCGTCAGGCGCATCTCGGCCTTGAGTCGGTCCAGGTCCAACTGGCGACCCTCCATGGCCTGGACGAAGCCCAGCAGATAGCGACTGCCATCCGCGGCAAGCTTGTCGATCACCGCCACCTGCTGAATATCGGCGCCGAATTGTGCGGAGCCGAGCATGGCCACTTCGATCTCCCCCAGCTCGATGCGATAACCGCGAATCTTTACCTGGGCGTCGCTGCGGCCTTGATAGATGAGCTCACCCGAGGGCAAGGAAAATCCCATGTCTCCGGTCCTGTACAAGCGTCGGCTGTGGCCCTCCAACTGACGCTGGACAAAGCGTTCCGCAGTCAGCGCGGGTTGATTCCAGTAACCGTTTGCCAGGCACTCGCCTTCGATGAACAGGTCGCCCACGACCCCCACCGGGCATGGGCTGCCCGTCGCGTCCAGGACATGCAGGCGGACCCCGTCGATCGGCGTGCCGATCGACGGCATGCTCGGCCAGGTTGTCGCGGCGCCCTCAAGTCTCAGGCAGGTGACTACGTGGGCTTCGGTCGGACCATAGTGATTCTCGACCCGGCAGTCGTCGAGCCCCTCGACCAGGCTGCGGATTTCAGCGGTGATTTTCAGCTGCTCGCCGGCCACATTGATCTGGCGCAGCGAGACGGGCCGGATACCTAGCTGCCGGGCGACTTCGGCCAGCCCCTGGAAGGCGACGTAGGGCAGAAACAGCCGCTGGATGTCCTGGGCACAGATAAACTTCAATAACCGGATGAAGTCGTAGCGCAGCCCCTCGTCGATCATCACCAGTTCGGCACCGCAGGTCAGGGTCGAGAGAATCTCCTGGAACGATACGTCGAACGAAATGGGCGAGTATTGCAGGGTCTTCGGCGCGGCCAAGGTACTGGTGCCTTGCGCCTGCTGGCGGTTCTGCCAAAGGATCATATTGGTCAATGCGCGGTGCGGCATGGCCACGCCTTTGGGGCGTCCGGTCGAACCCGAGGTGTAGAGCAGATAGGCGTTATCCGCGCCGACAATGCTCGCGGCAATCGAGACAACCAGCTCCTGGCTGCGCGGCAGGTCGTCGCTGAACTCAGCCACCACGCTGTCCCAATGACGCTTGTCCGCCGTGCTGGCCAGTGCCGCCATCAGGTTCGCCGAGGCATCGGCGAACAGCACCAGGCGCGGCTGCGAATCCTCGAGAATCAGCCGGATGCGATCCTCCGGGTAGCTCAGGTCAATCGGTACATAAGCGGCGCCGGCCTGGAGCACGCCCAGCAGGGCGATAATCAGGTCGGGCGAGCGCGGCAGCATGATGGCGACCCGATCGCCCTGGCCGATACCATGCTGGCGCAGCCAGCCGACCAGTTGTGCGCTGGCGTTTGCCAACTGGCGGTAGGACAGGTGGGCCTGCGCGAAACTCACGGCGGTCCGCTCGCCGTGACGGGCGAAGCTGTCCAGCAGCAAGGTCGAGAGATTGTCTCGGGGCAGTCCCGTAGCCACTGTCGGCGCGCTTCGCCCACGGCTCGGCAGCCAGGCCGGGATGCCGGGCGTGGCGTGGGGGGCGGTGATCATCAATTCAAGCGTGCGCAGCAGGTAATCGGCATAGACCTCGACCTGGCCGGTCGCGACGCGCGCGGTGCGGTAATCCATTTTCAACATCAGTGCACCGTTGGACGGGTGACGGCCCATGGTGGTCAGCAAGTCATAGTTGCTGGCTTCCGTGGTTTCCCAGTCGATGAGGATTTGCTGGCCCTGCGCGAGCAGGTCGTTGAGCACATAAAAATCGACGTAGTTGAACACCACGTTCAAGTCCATGGAGGTTTCGCTGTGAATCAGTGCGAACGGATAGCGTCGATGGGCAAACACCAGTTGTTCCTGGCTCATCACCCCGCGGATCACCTCCAGCCAATCCTGGCCCTGGGTGCTGAAGCGCACGGGGAGGGTATTGAGAAACAAACCCAGCACCGAGGCAGCGTCTTCGAATTCCGGCCGTCCATGGCTGATGACGCCACACAGCACTTCCTGCTGATTGGACAAGATGGCCTGGGCGAAACCGTGCGCGGCTAGCAACACGGCGCGCAATGGCAGGTCCTGGGCGCGGCAGAAGGCTTCAAGCCGCGCCGCATCCGCCGCGGGCAGCTCCCGATAGACCGAGCGGTGTGGCGTCGAATCCGGGGCCTGCCCATGGACCCAACTGGTCATGGCGGCGACGGGGGCGTCCCGCAAGTATTCGCGCCAGAATCGGCCATGTGCCTCGTTTGCCAATGCCTCCAGCTCCAGGCTGACGAAGTCGGCTGGTGTCGTGGTCAAGGCCGGCAGCGCATCAGTCCCTTCTTTCTTGGTGTACAGCGTGATCAGGTCACGCATCAACGTGGCCACGCTCCAACCGTCGAGCAGCGCATGCTGGAAACTGAACACCAGGTCGATTTCATCCGCGGCGACAAACACGCCGAACTGGTACAGCGGCGCCTGCTGCCAATCTGCCTGGTAACGCTTGCGTTCTTCGACATAGGCGGCCACCGCGCTGGAACGCTCTTGCGCACTCAGCGAGACGGCGTCGATGACCCGCACGGGCGCCTCGACCGTGCCGTGCACCCGGGCCAAGGGGACGTCGGCATGGCCGACATCGAACGACATGCGCAAGGCCGGGTGACGCCGGATCAAGGCGCGACAAGCCCGCTCCCAGGCCACGGCATCCCAACGCAGGCGCAGGCGATAGCGGAAAATATCGTGATAGATCGCCGATTGCGGGTGCATCATCGCGTGGTAGATCATCCCGACCTGCAGCTGCGAAGCCGCGAACACGTCATCGAACAGCCCCGCGCTGGCCTGGCGGATCGCTTCCGCTACCAGGGCAAAAGGCGCCGTGTGCGTCAAGGGCGCCAGGCTCGTCGACGGGCCGCCTTGCGCCTCTATGCTCTGGGCTAGTTGAGCGATGCTCGGATGCTGATAAATCTGTGCCAGCGTCAGCATGAACCCTTGTTCACGGGCCCTGACCTGCAAGTGGATGACCTTCAGGGAGTCGCCGCCGAGCATGAAATAGTTGTCGTGGATGCCCAGCGTCGTGCGCTTGAGGTTGTCGCGCCAGAGCTTGAGCAACGACTGTTCCAGGGCTGTGCGCGGCGCTGTTCCATCGCTGCTGCCCAAGTCGGCTTCGGGCTCGGGCAAGGCCTTGCGGTCGAGCTTGCCGTTGGCATTCAAGGGCAACTGCTCAAGCTGAATCAGATGCCTGGGCAGCATGTAGTCGGGTACCTGTTGGCGCAGGGCTTCCTGCAGCACCTGCGGAGCAAGCAGATATCCCGGCTCACCGACCAGATAGGCGCAGAGATAGGTATCGTCCGCCGACGCCTGGCGAGCGATCACCACCGCGTCCTTGACGCCCGGGCACGCGACCAACCGTGCTTCGATCTCGCCCAGTTCGATACGCAGACCACGAATCTTCACCTGGAAATCGTTGCGTCCCAGGTACTCGATGCTGCCATCGGCCAGCCAGCGGCCCAGGTCTCCGGTCTTGTACAGGCGCGCCTGGGGGGCGACCTGGAAGGGGTCGCGGATAAAGCGTTCGGCGCTCAGCTCCGGGCGATTCAAGTAACCGCGCGCGACACCGATCCCGCCGATGTGCAGTTCCCCGGCGATTCCCGGCGGCAGCAGTTGCAGGTTTGCGTCGAGGATATGCAGTTGGATATTCGCGATCGGCTTGCCGATAGGAACGATGCCTTCGTGCAGGCTCGGGCGGCAATGCCAGGACGTGACGTCGATGGCCGCTTCGGTGGGACCGTAGAGGTTGTGCAGTTGCACTGTTGGCAGCTGTTCGAAAAACCGTTCCTGCAAGGCATAAGGCAAGGCTTCGCCACTGCACAGCACCTGCCGCAACGCGGGCAAGCGTTGCGGCTCTACCTGGTCGAGAAACAGCTGCAGCATCGACGGGACGAAATGCAGCAGGGTGATGCCGGTGCTCGCCATGATGTCCATCAGATAGCGCGGATCCTGATGCCCGCCAGGGGCGGCGACCACCAGTTGCGCGCCGCTGAGCAGCGGCAGGAAAAACTCCCAGACCGACACGTCGAAACTGAACGGGGTCTTCTGCAGGATCCGGCTGTGCTCATCGACGCCATACGCATCGCGGGCCCAGAGCAGTCGGTTGACGACCCCGTCATGCTGGTTCATGACCCCTTTGGGCAAACCCGTGGAGCCGGAGGTGTAAATCACATAGGCGAGGTTCTGTGGCGTCAGGCCGAGTGCCGTGGCATCCGGGTTGTGCTCCGGTTGCCGGGACAGGCGCGCATGGTCGGTGTCCAGGCACAACACCGGCGCGGTCACGCCGGGCAGGCTCGCCAGTAGCGCGCGGGTGCTGATCAGGGCACTTGGCGCACTGTCACTGAGCATATGCTGCAAACGCTCGGCTGGGTAACCAGGGTCCATCGGCACGTAGGCGGCGCCGGCTTTGAGAATGCCCAACAGACCCACCACCATCTCCAGGCTGCGCTCCACGCAGATGGCGACTCGGGCGTCCGGGCGAACACCCGCTTCGAGCAGGCTGTGGGCCAACTGATTGGCCTGGCGGTTCAGTTCGCCATAGGTCAGCGTGTGCTCTTCGAAGCGGACGGCGATCGCTTCAGGGCGAGTGGCGGCCTGGGTCTCTATCAACTGATGCAGCAGCGGTTCTTTCGGGTAGTCGACGGCGCTGCGATTCCACTCATCGAGTATCTGTCGGCGTTCAGTGCCCGGCATCAGTTCGAGGGTCTTGACCGGGACATCGAAGTCAGCGACCACGCACTGCAAGATGCTCATGAAACGCTGTTGCAGCGCCTCGATCTGCGCCGCGTCGAAATAGGCCTCGTTGTAGATGAAATGCATCCACACATCATCGTCCGGCGCGGCCTCACGAACATGCAGCGCCAGTGGTTGCTGTTCATATCCATTGCTGAGCTTGACCGGTTGCGCCAGTGCCGGACCATACCAGGTGTCATGGTCGCGTTCGTAGGACAGCACCAGGTCGAACAGTTGCCGCCGGCCGAGGTTCTGCAGTCCGAGTTCACGATTGAGTTCGCTTAACGGAAACCGTTGATAACGGTAGTCCTGCTTGAGCGTCAGGGCGATTTTTCTGACCAGCTCGCCAAAGCCCAGGTCGGTGCCCAGGCTGAGGCGTGCCGGGCTCATGCCGACGAACAAACCCAATGTGGCCTTGTGCGTGGCATTGGCGCGGTTGAGGACGGGCAGACCGATCACCAGCTCATCGCGTTGGCTGATGCGCGTGAAGTAGCTGTACAGCGCTCCCAGCATCACGTGGAAAACCGTCGCCTGGCTGGAGTCCTTCGCCAGCTCGCCGAGGCGATTGTAAAGCGCGCGCGGCAAGCGCCAGGCATGGTTCTGGCTGGGGGCCGGGCGCTGCCCGAAGCGGCTTTCATAGCGGGGCGCGAGCAGCGGCTCGGGCAGGCTGCGGTATTTATCCAGCCAGTGCTGGCGTTGGCGCTGAAAGGCCAGCGAGTGTTTGTCGGTGCGTTGTTGCTCGACATACGCCTGGTAAGTCGGCGCGGATGTGGCGGCGTCCTGTTGATTCTGGAGTGCGCTATAGGCCTGGCTGACCGCTCGGCCGATCATGGCGAAGGCCCAGCCGTCGGCAATCAGATGATGACAATTGACGAAGAAGTAGCAGAGCTCTTCACCAACCTTGAACAGGGTCATGCGAAACAGCAAGCCGCCCTCAAAGGAAAACGGCGTCTGCAGGTTTTCCTCCATCGAGGCCAGCGCGGCAGCCTCAGGGTCGTCATGCCCCGACACATCGAAGCAGGCCAGTGGCACGCTGACCGACTCCAGGAAACGTTGGCGCGGCAAGGGATGCTCAGGCGAACCGGGCTGCAACTGGATACGCAGGGCGTCGTGCTCGCTGACGACCTGGTCGATGGCCCGTTGCAGCCTTGCCGCATCGATCGCACCCTTGATTCGGGCGTAGCCGCCGATGTTATACAAAGGGGTCTCGCCATGCAGGCTCTGGTCCAGCCAGATATCCAGCTGGGGGGCGGTCAGTGGGTAAAGCAGCGGCTCTCCACTCGAAGAGGGCGTGACCCGGGTCATAGTGTGGTTGCGCATGTTCGTCGTCCTTGTCGAAAGTCGACAGGAAAGGTAAACGGCTGGCCGTTCACTCCCTGTCACTGATCATCCCTGATGAGGTCTTGCGGCAGCGCTCAGCGCGAGGCGAGTGCCTCGACTTGCAGCGCCGCGGCTTCACAGGCCGATTCGCCGCTGGGCATCAACGTGCGATAGCGCTCGCAGTTGGCACGCACTTGCTGGCTGTTCAACACCGTGTCCAGTGCCGTTGCCAGGGCCTCGGCGGAGGCCGGAGGGAAGACCCTCAAGCCACAGCCCAGGCGTTCCATTCGGGCGGCGTTGTCGAACTGATCATGGGCAAAAGGCGTGGCGATTTGTGGCACCCCGGCGGCTATCGCCAGCGCGGTTGTCCCGACACCACCGTGGTGCACCAGTGCCGAACTCTGCGGCAGGATGCGGCTCATCGGCACGTAGCGGCGTACCAGGATCCGGCCTTCGGTGGCCACTGTCGGGTCTACCGGCTGGCTGGTCAGAAACACTCCGCGACGGTTGATCAACTTGAGTGCCTGAACCGCGGCGGCAAAATACTGGCCACTGTCGACCATGGTCGAACCCGGGGTGAACACCACCGGTGAGTCCTTGTTCAAGAAGTCCTCGAGTTCGGCATCCGTCTGCTGGAAGCTGGACTCATCGAATAACGGGAACCCGGTCAGTACTGTCTGGGCCGGCCAGTCGTGTTGGACGGGGGCGAGCCACTCCGGAAACAATCCCAATACCCGATCGGGCGAGGAGATCCACTGGCTGATAATGCGTTTGGCCGGTGGCAAGCCCAATTCGCTGCGAAAACTATTGAGTTCCGGGGCCATGGCCCGATCAAGAAACATTTTCTCGATGAAACTCATCAGCGTGCGTTTTAGCGGATAGGGAAACCAAGCCGGCAAGTTTGTTCCCGGCGGATGAGTGGAGGGCGCGGCGGCCGACCAGAAGCCGAACGGCGAGACTTGCGCGGTGATCAGCGGGATACCGCGTTTTTCCTGGAGCAGACGCGCGGAAAATGCCCACAAGGAGCCCAGCATGACGGTCTGCTCGTCACATGCGTGTTCCAGCAGCCGATACTGTTCGCGTAACGTATTGGCGACCGTTTTCCATAGGGTGGGAAGCGATGTGCGGGGATGCCACAACGCAGGGTCAGTCATGACTGCGTCATATTCCTCACGGGTACCCAATGGCAAAAAGCTGAAGCCGCAGCGTTCGATCAGCGGGGCGAACGCCGCGCTGGCGCAAAAGGTTATCCGATGCCCGCGGGCGGCGAGTGTGCGGCCGATCCCGACAAAGGGATGGACGTCACCGGCTGAGCCGATGGCGGTGATGATCACGTGCATAAGATTCCTTCCTGAGTGATCGTGCCGTTGGAGGGCGCCGATAGGTCCGTTACTGTGGCGGCCAGTTTTTCATCAGTGACTGTTCCTCTCCCTGCTGAAGGGTGATAGAGCAGGGAAGGCGGGGAAGTCGTTTTGTTCTGAACAGCCGAAGTGCCAGCGGCTTGAATATAAATAATGTGTTATTGATTTTTGCTCTATCAATATTTCATCATCACATCTCATTGCTCAGCGCATTACTCAAACGATTTCATTTGAGCGGATTATTTAAACCTGCACATTTATGGGTGTCTGTAGGGGGAATTGGGGACAGCGGCTATTTCGCCGTCTGAACCTCGCGTGGTGTGCCGGGATGGCTATTTGAGCGAAGTCTGGCGCGATCTGCGGGTATCGATAAATAGCGGGACTTCAGGCTGGGTCAGTCCATCAGTGTATGGGGTGGGCATCCAAGTCCACGGGGTGATGATGCGCATCACCCCGCGTACTGGCTTTTACAGAATGTTGATCGGGTAGCTGATGATGACTCGATGCTCGTCGCTGTCCCGTTGCGTGGACACTCCGGTGCGCAGCGAGGCGTGGCGCAGAGCAATGCTCAAGTCCTTGAGCGGCCCTTGCTGGACCACATAGCTCAGGGTCAGGTTGCGTTCCCACTCGTTTTTGTCGCCTGCAGGCGTGCGGATATTCGAGCCGCTTTCGTACATGCCCAGGAAGCTCAACCCGGGTACCCCGACCCGGGCGAAATCGTAGCCGTAGCGAACCTGCCAGGTGGTTTCCCCGGCGCGCTGGAATTTAGCGATCATCGACTCTGTCATGAAATAGGCGGTGGAGCCGTCACCTTGGTTCAACCAGACCGCGTCACTGCGGCCACTGACCTGTTGCAAGCCGGCGGCGAGCGTGTGGCCATTCACCCGGTAGGTGAATAGCGCGCTGCTCAGTCGGCTGTCGACCTTGCCTTTGGTCACGCCGTCGCCATAGTAGCCAAAGGTGTAGAAATCGGGGTCATGACCGTTGGCGCCATCGGAACGGTTATCGAAGTGGCGCAGATCGGTACTCAGGATGCCGGGACCGACCTGCCAGTCGTATTTGAGGCCGAGAAAGTTCTGTTTGTAGAAGTCCTGGAGGTTGCCGTAGTAGTACTGCAAGGTCAGGTCTTTGGTCGGCTTGTAATCCACACCACCGTAATAGAACTTGTTGACGAACTCGCCGGTCAGTGCGTTGTTTGCACCCGGAATGGACATGCCCATCTCGTGAGTGACACCGCGACCTTTGACATGGTCCAACTGACCGAGCGTGAAGGTGAAGTTCTCCAGGTCCCTGGATTGGATCTGCCCGCCGTTGAAGGTTTGCTGCAGCATGCGGTCAGTGGACATCACCACCGGCAGCATCGGCACCAAGGTGCCGTATTTCAGTTCGGTATTGGAGATCTTTGCTTTGGCGGTCAGGCCCAGGCTACCGAACTCGTCGACCGCTCGGCCATTATCGGTGGGGAAAACGTTGCCGGTGAAGGTATTACCCTGCGGGTTGTAGTGCCGGCCTTTGCCAGAGTCCAGTCGGATACCCCACATACCGATGGCATCCACCCCGAACCCAACGGTGCCTTGGGTAAAACCGGACTGAAAATTGGCGATGAAACCCTGGCCCCATTCCTGGGTGTAATTGGGGGCGGCGGCGCCACTGCGGTTGTCGGCATTACTGAAAAAGTTGCGGGCCAGCACGTCGAGCTTGCTGTCTTCCACCAGGCCTGCGGCATAACCCTGTTGAGCGATGATCAGGCCGCAAATACCGGCCACTACTTTAGGTGCGCGATTGAAAAGCTCCATCGGAGTCATCCCCATGAGTTGTCGAGTGTTGTGAGAGGGCAGTCAAAGGCGGCAGTCAATATTTATTGTTTTTCAGGAGCAGCAGTGGCTGGTGCTACGTTCAGTTTCACCGGCGGCAGGCGGTGCAGGATGAACAGGGCCAAGACGCCGATGCCGGCGCAGAGCAGCAGGCCAATGCCCACTGAGCGGGCCAGGGCATCACGGGCCAGGTTCAGCCATTGCGCGTGTTCGTGCAGCGCGGCATCGGGGCGCAAAAGGATCTGTGGGTCGGCGTACAGCGCCAAACCGTCAGCGTGCCCGTGGGCGATAAACAGTCGTTGCAGGTTGGCGCTGTACAGCAGGTTGACCAGTACGCCCATTGAAGCCGTTCCGAGCAATCCGCCCACCAGGCGCAGCGATTGGGTCAGTGCGGTGGCGATCCCGAGAAACTGACGCTCGGCGAGCGTCTGAGTGAAGACCGTCAGATTCAGCAGGATGAAGCCCAAGCCAAGACCGGCCAGCAGGATCAAGCCGAGTAACACCTTGAAAGAAGCACTGCGTCCGGCGATGGCCAGGCCCAGGCACGCCAGCAGCAGCGCCACAAAACCGCACAGCGGTAACAGGTTTGGATTACGCAACCGGGTCACGATGCGACTGTTGACGATAGCCCCCAGGGTGATACTCAGCGCCAGGGGCGTAATCAACAGACCGGCATCCTGTGGCGAGTAGCCATAGCTGCCTTGCAGCAATAACGGTAGATAGAACAACAGCGAGAACATGATCGCCCCGGCGGCCATCGACAGCAGAAACAGCAAGCGCATGCTTGGTAATTCGAGCAATGCCGCCGGTAGCAGGGCGTGTTGGCAGCGACGCTCCCAGCGCCAGAGGGCGGAGGTGGCCACGGCGCAGCTCAATCCCAGCGTGGCACTCAGTATCAGACTGGAATGCCCCAACCATTCGACAAACAATTGCAGACTGCCCAGCGCCAAGGCAATCAGCATTGCACCGGGCCAGTCGAGGTTGATGTGCGCTCGTTGATGCGGTCGATGATAAGGCAGGTAGCGCCAGGCAAAAAACAGCGCCAGGCATCCCAACGGCAGATTGATGTAGAACACCGCGCGCCAACCGTAGGCCCCGGTCAGATAGCCGCCCAACCCAGGCCCGATGGCGTTGACCACGCTGAACAGGGCACTGAGCAGCATCTGCCAGCGCAGGCGTTGTCGGGTGTCGGGAAACAGTTCCGGGATGCAGGCGAACGCCGTGCCGATCAACATACCGCCACCGACGCCCTGCAATATCCGACCGATCACCAGCCACAACATATCACTGGCCAAGGCACAGGCCAGTGAGGCGAGGGTGAAGATCAGCGTGGCGGCCATCACGAATGGCTTGCGTCCGTAATAGTCACCCAGCCGGCCGAAGATCGGAATGGTGACAATCGACGCCAGCAGGTAACCCGTGGCAATCCAGGCGTAGAGCTCAAACCCGTTGAGTTCGGCGACGATACTCGGCAACGCGTTGCCGATGACGGTCTGGTCGAGCGCCGAGAGCATCAGCACCAGCGAGATGCCAAGCATCGCCAGCAAGGCCTGCCTGAAGGTCAGGGGCGGGTGGGTCGCCACGCTCATCGTCGGTTCCTCAGCTCAAGGCCGCAACGGCAGCGGCGATCCGCGAGCAACCTTCGTCGAGGGTCATGATGTCGGTGGCTATCGACATCCGAAAAAACGGTGCCAGGCCGTAGGCTGTTCCTGCCACCACGGCCACACCTTGGCTTTCCAGCAGGTACATGACGACGTCGTAGTCGGTGTCCAGGCGCTTGCCTTGAGTCGTCGATTGGCCCAGCAGGCCAGCACAGTTCACATAGAGATAGAACGCACCGTCGGGTTTGCGGCAACTCAGGCCGTCAATGGCGTTGAGCAGATCCAGACAGCGATCACGGCGTTGCTGGTAGACGGCCACGCTTTCCTTGACGAAGGCCTGGTCGCCGTTGAGCGCTTCGACAGCTGCTGCCTGGCTGACCGAACAGGCATTGCTGGTCGATTGCGATTGCAGGGTCGCCATGGCGCCGATCAAGTCCGCCGGGCCTGCCGCGTAGCCGATACGCCAGCCGGTCATGGCGTAGGTCTTGGACACGCCGTTGACCACCACAGTGCGCTCGGTGAGCGCCGGTTCGATGGCGAGGATGTGTGGGTTTTCCAGGCCTTCGTAGCGGATGTGTTCGTAGATGTCGTCGGTCATCAGCAACACCTGCGGATGCTCGAGCAGCACATCGGCCAGGGCCCTGAGCTCGACGGCGCTGTAGCTGGCGCCGGTCGGGTTGCTGGGCGAATTGAGCAGCAGCCAGCGGGTGCGCTCGGTGATTGCGCCGCGCAGTTGCGCCGGGGTCAGTTTGAAGGCGTTTTCTTCCGGGCAGGCGAGGATGACCGGTTCACCTTCGCAGGCCAGCACCATATCGGGGTATGACACCCAGTACGGCGCAGGAATCAAGACTTCATCGCCAGCGCCCAGGGTGGCGGCGAAGGCATTGAAAATTGCACTCTTCGCCCCGCTGGTGACCAGGATCTGATGGGTACCGTAGGTCAGGCCGTTTTCCCGTGACAGCTTGTCGACAATCGCTTGGCGCAACTCTGCAGTGCCGGCATTTTGCGTGTAACGCGTTTCACCGCGTTCGATGGCTGCGCTGGCCGCTTGTCGAATGTGCACCGGGGTATCGAAGTCCGGCTCGCCGACGACCAGATTGATGATGGACTTGCCTTGCCTGCGCAGTTCGTTCGCACGGTCGGAGGCGGCGCTGCTGGGAGACGGTTTGATACGTTGCACACGGGCGGCGATGCGGGAGGCGGTCACGTGGCGTTCCTCGTTGATGACGTTGACGAGGCCCTACAGTACGAGTCGCTCCCCGGGCCGCCATAAGACGAGATCGTTCTGGTCGGATAGGCATAGCTTATGGCTGGAACCGAACACGGCTTGCACTAAATCGGTGCGCAATGGCCGGCGTGCCCATGCTGGGTGTCAACCCCACCGGCAATGATCCAGCCATAGCAAAGACTTATGGTTGAGCGCTGCAATCCAGCACGCGCGCGAGGTTTCGGACTGGCCTGGCTCTTGCAAAAGCCTGTGGGCTGTCTTCCTTTTTCGAGCAAGGGCCCCGCCGCCGTGAATCTGCGCCGTTTGAAGTATTTCGTGAAACTCGTCGATATCGGCAGCATGACCCAGGCCGCCGATGTGCTGCATATCGCGCAGCCGGCACTGAGCCAACAGCTGGCCACGCTGGAAGCGGAACTGCAGCAGCAATTGCTGATTCGGACCAAGCGCGGTGTCACCCCGACCGAGGCGGGGAAGGTGCTCTACGGTCATGCGCAAATCATCCTGCGCCAGTGCGAGCAGGCTCAGAACGACATCAACGCCACCGGGCAGGCCTTGTCCGGGCAAGTGTCCGTCGGACTGGCGCCAGGTACCGCGGCTTCGGCGTTGTCCTTGCCGTTGTTGCGAACCGTGCGCGAACGCCATCCGGGCATTCTGCTGTACCTCAATGAAAACTTCGGCACTACCTTGAGTGAGTTGATCATGAACGGTCGAATGGACATGGCGGTGCTCTATGGCGGTCGTGAGGTCCATGGCTTGAGCTTTGTCTCGCTGCTACGCGAAAACCTCTATCTGGTGAGTGCCGATCCTGCTGTCAGCGCGCTCGAAGAGATCCCGTTGGCCAAACTGGCGGACATGGACATGCTCCTGCCGCGGCCCTACAACGTAATGCGACGCTTGGTCGATGAAGCCTTCCAGCGCATTGGCGCGAGCGTACGGGTGGTGGCCGAAATCGAATCTTCGACCACCCTGACCGCCGCCGTCGCCGAGCACTTCGGTTCGACGATCCTGCCCGAATCCTCTGCGCGAGTGATGGTCGCCGCCACCTCGGTGCACATGTGTCGCATTGTCGAGCCCGAGGTCGAGGCGCCACTGGCACTGTGTTTATCCGGTCATCTGCCGCTGTCGGTACCGGCCCAGGCGGTCAAGGCGATCCTGCTGGAGCTGGTCGCCGAAATGCGCGGCAGCCTGAGCTGAGCGGTCATAAGGCCGGCTTATCACCCCAAAGCCAAAGCGTCTTGGTCGTCTTTCGGCGGGATCGCTACATTGACCCCATCCACTCAGACATGCTCGACAGGCAGGGGCCCACGCATGGATTCAGAACGTATCAAGGGGTTGATCGATTTGCTCGCCGAATCCGATCTGCTCGAACTGAGTCTGACCGAAGGCGACATTACGATTCGTCTTTTCAAGCAGGCTGGCAAGGTGCTCGCTACCGAGTCGCTGGCCGATCATTCGTCGACACCCGCGGCGAGCTCAGCCAAGGCGGCTACCCCGCTGGTGGCGAGCGTCGAGATTAAAGCCAGCCTGCATGGAGTCCTGCATTTGACACCTGCCGCGGGAGAAGCGCCGTTTGTCGCGGTCGGCGACCAGATCGAAGTAGGGCAGACCCTGGCGGTCCTTGAGGCCATGAAAATGTTCCATCCGGTCAAGGCCAAAGCCGTCGGTCAGATCACCGCGATCCTTGCCCAGAGTGGCGCCGAAGTCGAAGCCGGCCAGTCGCTGTTCCGTCTCGGCTGATCCCAAGCCTTATCCTCTTTCAGGTGAAATCAATGTTCGACAAAGTGCTGATCGCCAATCGTGGCGAAATCGCCCTGCGTATTCAGCGTGCCTGCCATGGCCTGGGGTTGCAGACCGTTGTCGTGCACTCCGAGGCTGATCGCCACGCACACTATGTGCAAAACGCTGATCAGGCCTTGTGCATCGGACCCGCGTCACCCGGCCTGAGTTATCTGAACCAGACCGCGCTGCTGTTCGCCGCCAAGCTCAGCGGCGCGCAGGCGATCCACCCGGGTTATGGTTTTCTCTCGGAGAACGCCGGATTTGCCGAACGCATCGAAGCGGCCGGCTTGACCTTTATCGGCCCGAGCGCGGCGTGCATTCGCACCATGGGTGACAAGGTTGCCGCCAAACGTGCGATGCGTGAAGCCGGCGTGCCCTGTGTGCCCGGGCCGGATTCGGTGATGCCCGCAGACGATGAAGGCATCCGGGCCATCGCGAGTGAAATTGGCTATCCGGTCATCGTCAAGGCCGCTGGCGGTGGCGGTGGCCGCGGCATGCGGGTGGTGAACGAGGAGGGTGAACTGCTGGATGCTATCGCGCTGACCCGTGAAGAGGCGCGGTTGGCTTTCGGCAATCCGGAGCTCTACATCGAGAAGTTTCTCGGTCATCCACGGCATGTCGAAATCCAGGTGTTATGCGATGCCCATGGCCACGCGATCTGGCTGGGTTGCCGGGATTGCTCCTTGCAACGTCGGCATCAGAAAGTCCTGGAAGAAGCGCCAGCGCCGGGAATCGCCCCGGAACTGATTGCCAAGGTCGGCGCACGCTGCGCGGCGGCTTGCCGGCAGATCGGTTATCGCGGTGTCGGGACCTTCGAGTTTCTGTATGAGGACGGCGAGTTCTTCTTCATCGAGATGAACACCCGGCTGCAAGTCGAACATCCGGTGACGGAGATGACCACCGGCATCGATATTGTCCAGCAGCAATTGCGCATGGCCCGAGGCGAAGTGCTGGAGCTACGCCAGCAGGACGTGCAGCTCAACGGGCACTCACTGGAATGCCGGATCAACGCCGAGGACCCGATCACGTTTATGCCGACGCCGGGGCTGATTCAGCGCTGGGAAGTCCCCGGTGGCTTTGGCGTGCGGGTCGACTCCCACGTCACCACCGGCTATCGCGTACCGCCTTATTACGACTCGTTGGTGGCCAAGGTCATCACCCACGGTGCCACCCGCAATGAGGCGATGGCCCGTATGCGCCTGGCCCTGAGTGAGCTGTACGTGGAAGGCATCTCGACCAATATCCCCTTGCACCGCGACATTCTCGACGACCCGGCATTCTGCGCCGGTGGCGTGGACATTCATCACCTGGAGCGCTGGCTGCAACAACGGAGTCCGACATGAGTACTGCATCTGTATCGCAGCGTCCACACATCAGTCTGCTGGGCTCCACGGCCTTGTTGTTCGAAGCCCCGGGCGCGCTGGATCTGGAGCCGCAACAACGCATTTGGAGCTTGGCCTTGCAGGCCGGGCAGTGGGCCGAAATACACGAAGCGGTCCCGGGCATGAACAACTTGATGTTGACCTTCAGCAAACCGCCGCGCGACCTCAATGGGTTGTGCGAGCGATTGCTTGAGGCCTGGGAGGCCAGTCAGCCGTTGCCGCTCGAAGGACGCATCGTTGAATTGCCGGTGGTCTACGGCGGCGAATTCGGTCCGCACATCAATGATGTGGTGGCGCACACCGGGCTGGACATCGACACCATCGCCAACCTGCATTGCGAGCCGCTGTATCCGGTGTATGCCTTGGGCAGCCATCCCGGTTACTGCTACCTCGGCGGCATGGATCCGCGCCTGGCCACGCCACGACGGCAGGTGCCGGTGATCAGTATTGCCGCAGGCTCGGTGTCGATTGGCGGTGTGCAGACCGGTGTCTCCGCATCGGCCGGTCCCAGTGGCTGGAACACCATCGGTCGCACCGAAATGTCATTTTTTGACCCGACCCAAAACCCTCCGGCCATGCTGCGGCCGGGCGATATGTTGCGCTTGCGCATCGAGAGGATCATTCGATGATCGAGATTTTATCGGCTACCGCCCTGGCCACCGTGCAGGATTTCGGCCGCTTCGGCAGCCTCGGTTTCGGGGTAGGAACCTCCGGCGCGATGGACCATTTGGCGCTGGCACTGGGTAACCTGTTGTTGGGCAATCCTGAGGATGCGGCGGCAGTCGAGATTCCCCTGTTTCCCTTCGACGTGCGGTTTGTTCAGGACTGTGCATTCGCGGTGACCGGGGCGGCCGGTGACGCAGCCCTCGACGGTCAGCCATTGCCGCCATTCTGGGTGGCGCAGGCCCGGGAAGGCCAGGTGCTGAGCCTCGGCTACCCGACCTCCGGCAGTCGCGCCTACTTGTGCCTGGCCGGTGGTGTCGACGTGCCGTCGGTGCTCGGTTCGCGCAGTACGCAGTTACGCGGTGAGTTCGGTGGCTTGCAAGGACGGGCCTTGCAACAGGGCGACCGGATTGCAGCGCTGCGTCCAGGCGTGAGTGCGCTGCCAACGGATTTCGGCGTCTTGTCGCCGAGCCAGGCGATGCCATTGCAACGCGACGGGTTGCCGGCGATGCGCGTACTGCCGGCGGCGGAATACGCTTGCTTTCTGGAGGAATCCCGTGCGGCGTTTTGGGCTGGCGAGTGGAAGGTCACGACCCAGAGCAATCGTTACGGCTACCGGCTCGAAGGCGCGCCGATCTTGCCCAAGGCACCCATGGAAGTCCGCTCCCACGGCATCGTCCCCGGTGTGATCCAGGTGCCCCACGGCGGCCAGCCGATCATCCAGATGCGCGACGCACAACCGAGTGGCGGTTATCCGAAATTCGGCACAGTGATCGAGGCCGACCTGTGGCGCCTGGGTCAGGCACCGATCGGCAGCAAGGTGCGGTTTATCAAGTGCAGCTACACCGAAGCCGTCGCGGCCCTGGAAGACAATCAGCGCTATCTCGCGGAGGTCAGTCGCTTGGTCGACCTTCACGGGCTGGCCTCGCGTTAAGGACATTCAACCATGACAAATCAGGAAATCCGCCAGTTGGCGGTGTGGCTCAGGGAGAACCAACTGGCTGGCGCGGAAATCCGTCGTCCGGGGCTGCATCTGCTGCTCAAACGCAGTGTCGACGAAGTCGTCGCACCGGTTCAGATCACGGCACCGGAGGCTGTGAAGGCGCCGGATGAGCTGCTATTGAAAACCCCGGGCCTGGGTCGGTTGCTGCTGACGCACCCGCAACAGAATGTGGTGCTGGCATCGGTCGGCAGCCAAGTGGCGCAAGGGCAACTGGTAGCGTTGCTGCAAGTCGGCGATCTGCTGTTACCGGTCCGCAGCCAGACATCTGGACGGGTTGCGGCGGTGCTGGTGCCTTGTGGCACAACAGTGGGTTATGGCCAGGCGTTCATGCGCCTGGACGCGGCATGACGAGTGAGGGCAAGTGATGAAAATCGATTTGAATGCTGATCTGGGCGAGGGCTTCGGCCCGTGGCGCATGGGCGAGGATGAAGCGTTGATGAGCCTTATCTCATCGGCAAACGTGGCGTGCGGTTTCCATGCCGGTGATCCGCTGATCATGGACAACACCGTGCGCCTGGCCAAGGCCGGAGGCATCGATCTGGGCGCCCACGTGGGCTTTCCCGACTTGATGGGCTTCGGTCGGCGGCAGATGAACATCGAACTCAAGGAACTGGCGACCTACGTGGTTTATCAACTCGGAGCCCTGGCAGGGATGGCGGCGGTCAATGGCCACCGTATGACCCACATGAGCTTTCACGGCGCGCTGGGCAACATGGTCGCGGCCGATTCAGCGCTGGCTGAGCCCTTGGTGTGTGCGGTGGCTGCGTTCGATCCGACACTGATTATCAGCTCATCGAGCAGTCGGGCCATTGAACACGCCGCTGAAAAGTGTGGGTTGCGGGTCGCCACGACGTTTCTTGCCGACCGCGCCTACGACGATGACTGCCTGTTGGTGCCACGCAAGGTGCCGGGCTCGGTGATCAAGGAGCCGGCAGCCGTCCTGCAGCGGGTCCGGCAGTTGCTGGAGAAGGGCACCGTGACCAGTCTCAACGGCAAACACCTCGCCGTGTCGGCGCACTCGATCCTGTTACATGGCGACACGCCTGGCGCCGTGGAACTGGCCCGCACCATCCGTCGAGAAATCGAGCTGGCGGGCGGTTGTATCACACCGATTTCGCAGCTCTTGGCGTAACGGTTGCACGGTCATAAGCAGGGCTTATTGCCACACAGTCATTCCGTCTTGGTCCACGGCTTCAGGGCTGGATAGAGTCGAAGTCATCGCGATCACCCGGGTGATCCGTACAGGTAATACGAGGACAGATACATGCCATTTTCAGATTACAAAACCGCGCTGGTGACCGGTGCTTCTTCCGGGATTGGTGCCGCTGTCGTCGAGCGTCTGTGTCAGGAAGGCGTGCAGGTGCATGCCTTGGCCCGTAGTGCCGACAAGCTGCAGGACCTGGCCGCTAAAACCGGCTGTATCGCTCATGCCATCGATGTCACCGACCTGGCCGGGCTGACGCGTTTGTTCGAAATGCAGCAGTTCGACATTCTGGTGAACAACGCCGGCGTCGACAAACCTGGTTCCATTCTCAAGGCTGATGCTGAAGGCATCGACTTGCTGATCGACGTCAATCTGCGCGCGGTGTTGCACCTGGCACGCCTGGCGTTGCCGGGGATGGTAGAGCGCGATTGCGGCCACATCATCAACATCAGTTCGATTGCCGCGGCGTATAACTTCGGCGGCAACTCTACGTACCACGCGACCAAAGCCGCAGTGAGCATGCTATCGCGGCAATTGCGCATCGATGCCTTCGGCAAACGGGTTCGGGTCACCGAAATTTGTCCGGGCCGAGTGGCCACCGATATCTTCGCCCACGTCCACGGTGACTCCGAAGAGACCTACAAGCGCTTTGTCGAAGGTTTCGAGTTGCCTCAGGCCAAAGACATCGCCGATGCCATTGCGTTTGCCATTGCCGCTCCGATTGCGGTCAACGTCGGGCACATGGAAATCACCCCGACCCTGCAAGTGCCTGGCGGCCTTTCCACCGCCCGTCCACAGGATTACCCGGGCTAGGTTTTATTTTTGCTATAGGCGCCGCATAAGAACGGATTGATCCGTCATCGCGATTATTCACGTCACGGCTCGCCTGGCGTCTTTTTCCGCATTCTTCGTTTCTGCCGCTAGCCCAATGCCGATGGGGATTGACCATGAAGCATGACTTCGATTTGGCCGCGGTTCTGCAAGGCGAATATGCCGAGCTGATCGTCAAGGGCATCGAAATAACTCTACAGCTGGCGCTGTTCGCCTGGCTGCTGGCAATGGCCCTGGCGCTGTTGCTGGTGACCGTACGCCTGACCGGCAGCAAGCTCGCTGATCGTCTGGTGGCGGGTTACGTGTCCTACCATCGCAACGTGCCGACGCTGGTGCAGTTGATGCTCTGGTACTTCGGCGTGCCGACCTTGCTTGGCGAGTCCACGCAGCTGTGGCTGGCGAACTACAACACCGAATACCTGTTCTCGGTGATTGCCTTGGGACTTTGCCAGGCCGCGTATTTCTGTGAGGACATCCGCAGCGGCCTGCGTGCCATTCCAACCGGGCAGACCGAAGCGTCCCGGGCGCTGGGGTTGGGGTATGTGCGTTCCATGCGTTACGTAATCCTGCCGCAAGGTGTGCGTAACTGCTTGCCATCGCTGATCAACCACACGGTGCTGTTGTTCAAGAACACCAGCCTGGCCATGGCCATCGGTGTGCTGGAGCTGACCTACGCCACCCGTGAAGTCGAGAACTATACCTTTCGCACGTTCGAGTCATACCTGGTTGCCACGGTGTTTTACCTGGTCTTTTCACTGCTGCTGATGGGGCTCGGCGCGCTGTTGGCGCGACGCTTCAACAAAGCGCTGGCGAGGTAGATGACTATGTTCGATCTTTTTTCGATTGTGCAGCACAACTGGACCTTGTTTCTCATCGGTCAGTATCCGCACGGCCCTTTGGGCGGTCTGGCGAATACTTTGATCCTGGCGGCGCTGGCATTGTTGCTGGCATTCCCTTTCGGACTGCTGCTGGCTTTGGCCAGGGTTTCTCCCTGGACGGGGCTCCGTTGGGCGGCGACAGTCTGGGTGTATGTGTTGCGGGGTATTCCGCTGCTGATGGTGATTTTCTGGACTTATTTTCTGGTGCCGTTGCTGATCGGTCATAACATCACCGGGTTTGTCACGATGCTTTGCACCCTGGTGATTTACCAGAGCGCCTACCTGGGCGAAATCATCCGCGGCGGCATCCAGGCTTTGCCCGCGGGTCAGTACGAAGCCTCTCGAGCGCTGGGCCTCGGTTACCTGCGCACGACGATTTGGGTGATCTTGCCGCAAGCGTTATACAACGCGCTGCCCAGCCTGATCAGCCAGTTCATCTCGATCATCAAGGAAACCTCGCTGGGCTATGTGATCAATGTCCAGGAAGTGACCTTCGCCGCCAACCAGGTCAACAACCAATTGCTGACCAAGCCGTTCCAGGTGTTTTGCATCCTGGCGATCATCTACTACCTGCTCTGTTTTGGCCTGACCCGCATGGCCGGTCGGGTGGAGCGCCGTATTGCGCGCAAGCGTCTGGGTAACGGCGGTCCGGCCGTGGCCGCGGCCCCCTTGCGAGCTATCGATAATTGAAGAGGGTTGCGCCCATGCGTCCAATGATCATGTTTTCGAACATCAATAAATGGTACGGCGAGTATCACGCGCTGACCGACATCACCGCCGAGGTGAAACCTGGCGAAGTGGTGGTGCTGTGCGGTCCGTCCGGCTCAGGGAAGTCGACGTTGATTCGCACGGTCAATCGTCTGGAAGACATCCAGGAAGGTCAGATCCTGTTCGACGGCCAGGACGTGCACGGCACTGACGCGCACATCAATCGGCTGCGCAGCCGTGTGGGTTTTGTGTTCCAGAGTTTCAACCTTTTTCCGCACCTGTCGGTGCTGGAAAACATCACCCTGGCACCCAGTAAGATCCGCAACCTGAAAGGCTCGGCGGCGAAGCAACAGGCTATTCAATTGCTTGATCGGGTAGGACTGGCCCACAAGGCCGCTGCCTATCCGGCGCAGTTGTCCGGGGGGCAGCAGCAGCGGGTGGCGATCGCCCGGGCGCTGGCGATGGAGCCGCCGGTGATGCTGTTCGATGAACCGACCAGCGCGCTTGATCCGGAGATGGTCGGTGAAGTGCTGAATGTCATGAAAGGATTGGCCAAGGATGGGATGACCATGATGTGCGTGACTCACGAGATGAATTTCGCCCGTGAAGTCGCTGACACCATCTGGTTTATGGACGCGGGTCAGATTCTGGAAAAGAGCACGCCCGAGAGTTTCTTCAGTCAGCCCGGGCACCCGCGAGCACAACGATTTATCGCCGATCTGCGCGCCCATTGAGTCGCCGCGTTTTTGCGTGTTCTGCCATCCGACTTTCCCAATCCCAGGAGTTTTTCCATGCGTATGAAGCATCTGTTTGTCACGCTGGCGTTAGGTCCTTTGGCTGTTGCGGTAGCGCAAGCCGATCAATTGAGCGACATCATGGGCAAAAAATCACTGAGCTGTGGGGTGTACGCCGACGTACCACCGTTCTCTGCTCCGGATCCGAAAACCCGCGAGTTGGTAGGGATGGACGTCGATTTGTGCAAGGCCCTGGCCAAGACCCTGGGCGTTGAGCTGGAGCTCAAGCCGCTGTCCGTCGAGGCACGGATTTCTGAGGTGAAAATGGGCCGCGTCGATGTGATCTTCGCCAACCTGGCGTACACCAAGACCCGCGCCGAACAGATCCAGTTCAGCGATCCGTACTACATCGCCAAGGAAACCCTGGTGGTGCGCGCGGTCAACGCGGATCAACCGAAAAGTTTCTTCAAGGACAAGCGCATCAGTTCCACCAAAGGCTCGACATCCGAGCAGTCGATCCGCATGGCTGGCGCCACACCAGTGACGTTCCAGGACACCGGCTCGGCCTACATGGCTTTGCAGCAGAACAAGGTTGTGGGCCTGGTGACCAACACCATGACGGCCTTGAAACTGGTCAGCCAGGCCAAGGCAAGTGGTGTCGAACTGGCCCTGGCCAAGGAGCCGATGGCGCTCGAACCGATTGGAGCCGGCATGCGCCGGGATGAACCGGCATTTCTGGCCAAGGTCAATGCGTCACTGATGGCCATGGAGACAGCGGGGGAGATCGATGCTATCTGGAACCGCTGGATCGGTCCGAACACCGACTACAAAATGGTCCGTGAGGACAAGGTGCAGAACCTCAGTCAGCTGAAATTCGAGCCCTTGCCTTAAACCTTCACCGGCTGTGTCCGGATGCCCGTTCAGCGCTCCCGCGACGGGCATTTTTACGGGTGATTTCAAAGAGCTTACGACGCTTCAAAAACGAAATGAGGCTTCATAAGCCGAGTCGGGCAAATGACTGCCGCCATCTTCCCTAAGCCTGGAGCGGAAGGTTCCGCTGTGTGGCTGGGTCCTGTAGAGGCCACGGCGTTGCAACTCAGCAATGATCAACTCCACGAAATCTTCCAGTGAGCCGGGACTGATCAATGGATTGATCATGTAGCCGCTGGTGCCGGAGATGCATGCGTGGTAGCCGATGCTGTCTTCTTCGGTAGTGAGGAGAGCGGCCTTGAAGTCAGGGGCCGCATAGGATCAGCGTCGCCCGCTCCTGGTACTCACGTCCACCCACACGGCCAGCACCAGGATGCTGCCTTTGACAATCATCTGCCAGTAGCTGTCGACGTCGAGCATGGACATGCCGTTGTCCAGGCTGGTGATGACCAGCGCGCCGAGGAGGGCGCCATAAACGGTGCCCGAGCCACCGCGCATGGAGGTGCCGCCGATGAAGCAGGCAGCGATGGCGTCCAGTTCGCCCATGTTCCCGGCCGAAGGTGAACCCGCGGCCAGGCGCGCGGTGTTGACCACCCCGGCGAGCGCGCACATCAGGCCCATGATGCCGAAGATCCACAGCTTGACTGCCTGTACGTTGATCCCGGACAGGCGCGTGGCTTCCATGTTGCTGCCCACCGAGTAGATACGGCGCCCGAACACGGTCTGGCTGGTGATGTAGCTGAACACGCCCAGCAGAATCAGCAGAAGCAGCACCGGAACCGGGATACCGTCGTAGCTGTTCAGGGTCTGGACGAACCCGGCCAGCACCGCGCCGATCAATACCACGCGTAATCCGTCACGAACCAGTGAGTGTGCCGCCAGGCCATGGAGGGCACGATTGCGGCGTTGTTTCCAGGTCAGGAAAAGTGTCAAGGCGAACAGCAGTACGCCAAGACCGGCCCCGACGGTGTGTGGCAAATAACCCTGGCCGATGTAGACCAGTGACGGTGATACAGGGGCAATGGTGGTGCCGCCGGTGATCCCCAGCAGGATTCCGCGAAACGCCAGCATGCCGCCCAGCCCGACAATGAAAGACGGAATGCGCAGGTAGGCGGTCATAACCCCGTTTGCCAGGCCGATCATCCATCCGCAGACGGCGACAATGCCCAGATTCGCCAACAGCGGTACGTGATAGATCACGTCGAGAATCGCCGCCAGGCCACCCAGCAGGCCAAGCAATGAGCCCACCGACAAGTCGATCTCGCCGCTGATGATCACCAGCACCATGCCACAGGCGAGAATCCCGGTGATGGACATTTGCCGTAGCAGGTTGGAGAGGTTGCGCGGGGTAAGGAACCCGCCCTCGGTTTGCCAACTGAAGAACAGCCAGATAATCGCCACGGCGATCACCAGTGCGAGCATTTTGTAGCGGGTGAAGAATTGTTTGACCTGATTCATCTACGCGGTTTTCCGATCATTATTGTTATGGTCATCGGGATGGCTGAGTGCGGCGCTGAGCAGCTGTTCCTGGCTCAGCTCGTGGTTGATGAAGTCACCGCGCAACTGGCCTTCGCCGATCACCAGCACACGGTCGGAAACGCCCAGCACTTCAGCCAGTTCCGAAGAAACGATGATGATCGACACGCCTTCGGCCGCCAGCGCGCCCATCAGCTTGTAGATCTCATATTTGGCGCCGACATCCACCCCGCGGGTGGGCTCATCGAGGATCAGCACGCGGGGTTTGGTCAGGAGCATCTTCGCCAGCACGGCTTTTTGCTGGTTGCCGCCGGAGAGGCTGGTGATTGGCAGGAACGGACTCGCGGTCTTGAGGTGCAGGCGCGCGATTTCCCTGTTGATGCAGCCGAGTTCCGCTTCGGCGTCGATGCGGGTCATTTTCGAGTAGTTGTCCAGCACGGCCAGGGTGATGTTCTGGCCGACCCCCAGGTCTGGAATGATGCCCTGGCGCTTGCGGTCTTCAGGGACCATGCACAGGCCGGCGCGGATTGACTTGAGTGGCGTGCGGGTGTCAATCGGCTGGCCGTCCAGCCAGACCTCAGCTTGATAACGACCGGGATAGGCGCCGAACAGCGCCGACACCAGTTCCGTACGCCCGGCACCGACCAGCCCGGCGATGCCGAGGATTTCCCCACGCTTGAGGACGAACGAAATATCGTCGACCCGTTTGCGCTTGGGGTTGTCGACGTCGTAGCAGGTGACGTGGCGCGCCTCGAAAATCACCTCACCGATGTCATGGGGCTCGGTGGGGTAGAGATTGCTCATTTCCCGTCCGACCATCTGGGTGATGATATGCGCAATGTCCATGTCCGCCATGGCGGTAGTAGCGATGTGTTTGCCATCGCGGATGACCGAGATGGTGTCGCACACGGCGGCCACTTCATCCAGCTTGTGGGAGATATAGACGCAGGCCACGCCCTTGGCCTTGAGGTCGCGAATGATGTTCAGCAGCACCTCGATTTCCGAACGGGTCAGGGCCGATGACGGCTCATCGAGGATCAGCAGGCGCGCTTGCTTGTTCAGCGCCTTGGCGATTTCCACCAGTTGCTGGTAGCCACCGCCATACTGTGAAACCGCCAGCGATACGTTCATGTCCGGCACTTTGAGTTCACGCATCAGGGCTTCGGCACGATGGATCATCGCCGGGTAGTTCATGCGCCCGCCGGGCAACGTCAGCTCGTGCCCCATGAAGATGTTTTCGGCCACCGACAGATCGGGGACCAGGGTCAGTTCCTGGTGAATGATGACGATCCCGGCGGCTTCGGTGTCGCTGATGGATTGCGCCCTGAGCGGCTGTCCGTCCCAGAGGATTTCTCCCTCCCAGGTGCCGTAGGGGTAGACCGCCGAGAGGACTTTCATCAGCGTGGATTTGCCGGCGCCATTCTCGCCGCACAGACCCACGCACTCACCAGGCTTGACCTTGATGTCGATGCCATTCAGGGCTTTGACGCCGCCAAAGGTTTTGACGATGCCGTTCATTTGCAGCAGGTAGTCGGACATGGCGAGGTACTCACACGCAACAGGCGGGGCGACAGGGTTGGCCTGCGGAGAGCCCGATGGGACCTGGTTCACTCGGTCCCACGGGGTTGCGCTCAGGCTTCCAATCGAGCTTGTACAGCTCGCTGGGTCACTGTCCGGCAATCTGCGCCTTGGTATAGAACCCGTCCTTTTCCAGCAGGTCGATGTTGGCTTTGGTCAACGGGGTCGGAGTGAGCAGGATGGTGTCGACTTTCTTGCTGCCATTGTCGTATTGCGAGCTGTAGGCGGGTTTCTCGTTACGCGCCAGTTGCACCGAGAGCTTGGCCGCTTCGGAGGCGATCAGTTTCAGTGGCTTGTAGACGGTCATCGTCTGGGTACCATCGATCACCCGCTTGACCGCCGCCAGGTCTGCGTCCTGACCCGAGATCGGCACCTTCCCGGCCATTTGCTGCGCGGCCAGTGCCTGGATGGCGCCCCCGGCGGTGGCGTCGTTGGAGGCGACGATGCCATCGATCTTGTTGTTGTTCCGGGTCAGGGCATTTTCAACAATGCTCAGCGCTTCGGTGGGGTTCCATTCCTTCACCCACTGCTGGCCGACAATCTTGATGTCACCCTTGTCGATGGCCGGTTGCAGCACTTTCATCTGACCTTCGCGCAGGACCTTGGCGTTGTTGTCCGTGGGCGCGCCACCGAGTAAAAAGTAGTTGCCCTTGGGCGCCGCTTGCAACACGCCGTTGGCCTGCATCTCGCCGACCTTTTCGTTATCGAAGGAGATGTAGGCATCTATATCGGCGTTCAGGATCAGTCGGTCATAGGACACCACCTTGATCCCGGCCTTCTTGGCTTCGGCGACGGCGTTGGTCAGTACGGTGGCGTTGAACGGCACGATGACGATCACATCGACGCCACGGGAAATGAGGTTTTCGATCTGCGAAATCTGCTTCTGCTCGTTGGCATCGGCCGACTGCACGAAGACTTTGGCGTCCATTTTTTCCGCCGCCGCGACGAAGTAATCACGGTCTCTTGACCAGCGTTCCAAACGCAGGTCATCGATGGAGAAGCCGATCTTCGGGTGGGCGGCGTCGGCCATGACCGGTAGCGAGAGCAGGGCGAGGGCGCTGGCGAGCAGCGTGCGTTTTAGTGCGTTCATGGTGGTGCGTCCTTTTATTGTTGTTTGAAAGACACTGCCTGGTGATGAATAAGCTGCCGGTGGAACTCTAGAGCGTTGTCGGGCGCCGCGCGCAGGGATTTGTCGTGAGAATGTCACCGCGACGCCAAGGCATACGCGTTGTCAGGGGTAGATAAACCGGTTCACCACACCTTCGAGCATCTCTTGTCGACCGCTGACGGCCTGCGGATTCAGTTCGTTGGCAAAGGCATGCTCGGCCAGTGATCCGAGGCTGAACTGACCGGCCAGCACCGCCTGGCCGAACGGCTGCTGCCAGCCGGCGTAGCGTTGATCCTTGAATTGCTGGAGTTGATCGTTCTGCAGCATGGACGCTGCGCGCTCCAGGGCCAGGGCGAGGACATCCATTGCCGCGACGTGGCCGTGGAACAGATCGACCTCGTCCAGGCTCTGGCGCCGGACCTTGGAGTCGAAGTTGAAGCCGCCATGGATGAAACCACCGGCCTTGAGGATTTCGTAGATGACCAGGGTCATTTCCTCGACGCTGTTGGGGAACTGGTCGGTATCCCAGCCGTTCTGCGGATCGCCGCGATTGGCGTCGATGCTGCCGAAGATGCCCAGCGAGACGGCCGTGGCAATCTCGTGATGGAAGCTGTGCCCGGCCAGGGTCGCGTGGTTGGCCTCGATATTGACCTTGATCTCCTTCTCCAGGCCGAACTGCTGCAGGAAGCCGAAGACCGTGGCGCTGTCGTAATCATATTGGTGTTTGGTCGGCTCCTGCGGCTTGGGCTCGATCAGCAGGTCGCCTTTGAAGCCGATCTTGTGCTTGTGCTCGACCACCATGCGCATGAAGCGGCCCAATTGTTCGCGCTCGCGTTTCAGATCGGTATTGAGCAGGGTTTCGTAACCTTCACGACCGCCCCACAGTACGTAGTTGGCTCCCTTGAGCCGTTGGGTGGCGTTCATGGCGCTGTATACCTGGGCGGCGGCGCAAGCGAATACCTCCGGGTCCGGGTTGCTGGCGGCACCCGCGGCAAAGCGCGGGTGGCTGAAGCAGTTGGCGGTGCCCCACAGCAGCTTGATCCCGGTTTGTTCCTGATGGCGCTCCAGGTGGTCGATCATCTGCGCGAAGTGGTTGCGGTACTCCTTCAGCGAGTTGCCTTCCGGGGCGACATCGGTGTCGTGGAAGCTGTAGTAGTCGATGCCCAGTTTGGAGAAGAACTCGAAGGCCGCTTCGGCCTTGCCGATGGCCAGTTCCATCGGATCCCCGGCATGCTGCCAGGGGCGCTTGAACGTGCCGACACCGAACATATCGGCCCCCGGCCAGACGAAGGTGTGCCAGTAGCAGGCCGCCATGCGCAGGTGTTCGCGCATGGGTTGGCCGAGGACCAGCTTGTTGGCGTCGTAGTGGCGGAAGGCAAGGGGCGAGTCGCTGCTCGGACCTTCGTAGCGAATCTTGTCGACAGCGGGGAAGAATGGCATCGGCAGTTTCCTTGTTGTTCTTGGCGTGTCCCGATACTAGCAACGGCCCAGGGGCTGCTGATTATGAAAATCACCAATGCGCAGTTCGATTTTGAGTATTGAGATTCGTCGTTTGCACGCCTAGTCTGTGCTGATCGGCCCTGGGTAAAAACAATGAAAACCGTCCCCCCCGTCCACCGCATTGCGCTGTTGTTCAACGGCAGCAAGATCTACGATCGCGGCATCATCGGCGGTATCGGCAATTACCTGAGTAGTACACGCGCGTCCTGGGACCTGTTCCTTGAGGAGGATTTCCTCTGTCGCTTGAAAGGGATCGAGCGCTGGCAGGGCGACGGGATCATTGCCGATTTCGATGACCCGCTGATCGGCGAGGCGCTGGCCGGGATCAAGCTGCCGGTCGTGGCGGTGGGCGGCTCTTATCAGGATGAGCGCGCCTATCCGAAAGGCATTCCCTATGTCGCCACCGACAATGACGCATTGATGAAATTGGCTTACGAGCATCTGATCGAGGCCGGTTTGACGCGCTTTGCCTGCTTCAGCCTGCCTGAAGCGCAAGCCAATCGCTGGGCGCAGGAGCGGGAAAAAGCCTTTCGCCGGCTGCTGAAGCGCGATGGTTTGCCTGTCGAGGTCTATCGCGGCATGGGCACCAGCGCGCCGCTCTGGGACAGCGCCGTCGAGCAGCAGATCGCCTGGCTGCAAAGCCTGCCCAAACCCATCGGCATCATCGCTGTCAGTGACGCGCGTGCCCGGCAGTTGCTGCAAGCCTGCCTGACTGCCGGGATCGCCGTGCCGGAGCAGGTGGCGTTGATCGGCATTGACAACGACCCGCTGACCCGCAGCCTGACCAGGGTGCCGCTGAGTTCAGTGATTCAAGGTACCGAAACCATGGGCTGGACCGCCGCGCGCCTGCTCCACCAGATGCTGCACGGCATGCCGTCCACGGGCACGCAGATACTGATAGCCCCTGATGCAATCAACGTGCAGGCCTCAAGTCTGCATCAGCCGTTGGGCAATCCCTACGTCATGCAGGCGCTGCTGTTCATCCGCCAGTATGCCTGCCAGGGCATCAAGACCGCGCAGGTGGCGGGGTACGTGGGGGTATCGCGTTCATCGCTGGAATCGCACTTTCGCAAGGCGCGGGGCTGCAGCGTGCACGACGAGATCCTGCGCTTCAAACTCGCGGCGGCGGCCAACGGCCTGGAAAACACTGATTCGGCGATTGCCGACATCGCCCAGAATTGCGGCTTCAAATCGGCGCAATACCTGCACACGGTGTTCCGCCGTGAGTTCGGCTGTACGCCACGCGAGTATCAGCAGGGCGCCAACGCAGCGATTCATTGAGCGAATAGTTCGAGACGGGGTTCAGTCGGACTTCATACTCCCCATCCCTCCCGGACGGCCTTTCGAATCCCCTCCAGCAACATTGCAAACGCCGGGTTGTCATTGTTCTCGCGCCAGATCAAATGCAGCTCGCTCTGCACGCCTTCGGCCAAATCGATGGTGCGAAATACCACGTTCTTGAACACCACGCTGGTGGCGCAGCGGGGCACCAGGGCCAAGCCCATGCCGGCGTTGACCAGGGCCAGGATGGTCAGTGAGGAGCCAAGCCACTGAACGTATTGCGGGGCGACGCGGGCCGAGCGGAGCATGCCGGTCAGCAGTTCGTTGAAGGGCGGGTAGGCCGCGTGGGAATACATGAGAAAGGGTTGCGCATCGAGGTCCTGGACGGACACGGTTTGCGCGCTGGCCAGTGGGTGATTGCTCGGGACGGCCAACACGAACGGCTCTCGCACCAGGCATTCGCTGGCGTAGCCCGGCTCCAGTAAAGGCGCGCGGACGATGCCCAGATCAATCCGGCGAGCGCGCAGGGCCTCGTGCTGTTGGTAGGTGTTCATCTCCGACAACTCGATTTTGACCTGGGGCTGTTTGAGCCGTGCTTCCGCGATGACCTTGGGCAGGAATTCGTACACCGCACTGCCGACAAAGCTGATATTGACCGAGCCGATATCCCCCGCGGCAAAGCGCCGGGCGCTCACCGCGGCTTGCTGGGCACGCTCCAGCAGGTTCTGGGCTTCGATGAAGAAGGCGCGACCGGCGGCGGTCAGGGCGACGCTGCGGGTGCTGCGGGTGAACAACTCAACGCCCAGATGGTGCTCCAGCAGTTGAATCTGTCGACTGAGGGGGGGCTGGGTCATGTTCAAGCGTTCGGCGGCACGGCGGAAGTTGAGTTCGGTCGCCACGGTGGTGAAACAGCGCAGTTGGGTGAGTTCGAACATTGATCTAATCCAGGTATCAATCGAATGCCAAGTTAGATTAGACGGGATCAATAGCGACGTCCATGATCGGTTGGTCCCTAAAAAAACAATGATCGGGAGTCGCCCTTGAATACCCTCCAGAGTCCACCGGACCCGAATCTGCTGGTCCGAGCCGCGACCAAGGTGAAGCGCCATGTGCTGCCGTTGTTCGTGGTGATGTTCATCGTCAACTACATCGACCGGGTCAACATCGGCTTTGTGCGCAGCCATATGGAAACCGACCTGGGCATTGGCGCCGCTGCCTATGGCCTGGGTGCCGGGCTGTTTTTCATCGGTTACGCGATATTCGAAGTCCCCTCGAATATGCTGCTGCAACGCTTCGGCGCGCGGGCCTGGCTGACGCGGATCATGTTCACCTGGGGCGCGGCGGCCATGGCCATGGCCTTTGTGCGTGGCGAAACCAGCTTCTATGTGCTGCGTTTCATCCTCGGGGCCGCTGAAGCGGGTTTTTTTCCGGGCATCATTTACTACTTCACCCAATGGCTACCGTCGAACGAGCGGGGCAAGGCCATGGCGATCTTCCTCAGCGGCTCGGCCATTGCTTCGGTGATTTCCGGCCCGGTGTCCGGGGCGCTGCTGAACGTCAGCGGTTTCAGCCTGCATGGCTGGCAGTGGATGTTTTTGATCGAAGGGTTTGCCTCCATCGTGCTCTGTGGTTTTGTCTGGTTCTGGTTGCAGTCCCTGCCGCGTGAGGCGAAATGGCTGGACACCGAGGAAAAGGCCGCGCTGATTGGCGCTATCGCGCAGGAGCAGCAGGCTCGCGAAGCGGCGCTGACGGTCAAACCGTCAATGTTCAAACTGCTGGCGGACAGGCAGATCGCGTTGTTCTGCTTCATCTACTTTTCCATTGCCTTGACCATTTACGGAGCCACGTTCTGGTTGCCGAGCATGATCCGGAAAATGGGCAATATCGGCGACTTCCACGTCGGGCTCCTCAACTCGATTCCGTGGGTCATTTCGATCATCGCCATGTATGGTTTTGCCGCCATGGCCAGCAAGTGGAAACATCAGCAGGCCTGGGTCGCCTTGACCTTGGTGATAGCCGCGTTCGGTATGTTCATGTCCACCACCGGCGGGCCGATCTTCGCGTTCGTCGCCATCTGTTTTGCCGCGATCGGTTTCAAGGCCGCTTCGGCCTTGTTCTGGCCGATTCCGCAGGGCTATCTGGATGCCCGCATCGCCGCTGCGGTGATCGCCCTGATCAACTCCATCGGCAACCTCGGCGGTTTCGTTGCACCAACCGCATTCGGTTTCCTCGAGCAGACCACCGGTTCCATCGAAGGTGGGCTCTATGGCCTGGCCGCCACCTCGCTGGTGGCGGCTGTGGTGATCTTCTTCGCGCGGACCGCACCGCGTGGCGATGCCTCTCGCACACGGCCCGGTAAACCCGCCGAGCACCTGGCGTCCGAAACCTCTATCCGTCACCAAGCCTTGAGCCTGGGTCCACAGGGAGCAGCTTCTTGAAAATCAAACGTGTCACCGTCACCCCCATCGCCTTTCGCGACCCGCCACTGCTTAACGCCAGTGGTATTCACGAGCCTTTTGCCCTGCGCTCGATCATTGAGATCGAGAGCGACAACGGTTACATCGGCCTGGGCGAAAGCTACGGCGATGCCCCGGCGCTGGCTATCCAGCAGCAATTGCAAGAGCGGTTGATCGGCCTCGACCCGTTCAATCTCAATCAGTTGCGCACCATCGTGCAGGCGACTGTGGCGGCGAACAAGACCGTCAGCCTCGCCGGTGCGGAACTGGCACCGGGCTCGCATGCCAGCAAGGCGGTGAGCAACGCCTATTCGGCCTTTGAAGTGGCCTTCCTGGATTTGCAGGCGCACTCGTTGAATGTGCCGCTGGTGGATCTGCTGGGCGGTGCGCTCCGCGACGAGATTCCGTTCAGCGCTTATCTGTTTTTCAAGTACGCCGGGCACGTCGACTCCCCCTACCAGCCGGACAGTTGGGGAGAGGCGCTGAATGAAGAACAGATCGTGGCCCAGGCGCGGCGCATGATCGAAGCCTATGGTTTCAAGAGCATCAAGCTCAAGGCCGGCACGCTGGACCCGGAACATGAGGTCTCGTGTATCAAGGCGCTGAAAAAGGCCTTCCCGGGTTACCCGCTGCGGATCGACCCGAACGGCAACTGGTCCCTGGAAACCTCGATTCGCATGGCCGAGCTGCTGGGCGATGACCTGCAATATTACGAGGATCCCACCCCGGGCCTGGAGGGTATGGCCGAACTGCACAAGCGCACTGGGCTGCCGCTGGCGACCAACATGGTGGTCACCGACTTTGCCGAGTTTCGTCGCAGCGTGGCCTTGGACAGCGTGCAGATCGTGCTTGCCGACCACCATTACTGGGGCGGTCTGCGTGACACACAGACGCTGGCCAAGCTGTGCCAGACCTTTGGCCTGGGGGTGTCGATGCATTCCAACTCGCACTTGGGGATCAGCCTGATGGCCATGGCCCATGTCGCGGCCTCGGTGCCCAACCTCGATTACGCCTGCGACACGCATTACCCCTGGCAGGAGCCGGATGAAGAGGTGATCAAGGGCGGCAAGCTGCCGATAGTCGATGGCTGCGTGAAAATTACCCGTGCCCCTGGCTTGGGCCTTGAGCTGGATCACGACCAACTCGGCAAGCTGCATGAGCAGTACTTGACCTGCGGTATCCGCCAGCGCGATGACGTGAAGCAGATGCAGCGTTACAAGCCGGACTGGAAAGCACTCAAGCCGCGTTTTTGATTTCGTCCGAGGCAATTTCGGACAGCGGCGAGCTGGCGTTAGAGTTCCATGACCATCTCATGCCAAGCCATGCCACCGTGCTCGGAGGGCGAGGGCTGCACGTAGCGATAGCCCATTCGCTGATACAGCGCCACGTGGTGCTCCTTGCACATCAGGTGAATGGTTTTTTTGTCCAGCGCTTTCATGCGCTGGACGAATTCGCGCATCATCTGCGTGGAGTAGCCTTTACCTTGCTGTGCCGGATCAAGCACCACGGACATGATCACGACGTTGGGCGCCTCGGCTGAATGCCCCACCAGTTCCTTGAAGGCTTCATCGGACATCACCACCTCGTGGGCGCAGCCACTGTTGATGAAGCCGATGATCTCACCATCATCTTCCAGAATCAGAAAGCCTTGCGGGTACTGGGCGATGCGCGTGGAAATTTTCTCCTGAGTCGCGGCTTCGTCGCCTTCGTATGCGCAAGACTCGATTTGATAGCAGCGCGAAGCGTCTGACAAAGTGGCATGGCGAAAATGGAGTGTGGACATTGCGGTTCCTGGTGGCAGGGTGGGTTCGATCACTGATCACGCGTCGACCGTAGTGACATGACCCACCTTTGCGGGGTGTTATCACGATCAACAAAAAGCTATTTGCCAACGATGTAGTCGAAGGCTGTTTTGGTCAGTGGAAGCACTAAAGTGACGATGATAATACCTAGCTGCCAGTACACGAGCTTGAATTTCGACTCGACCTCCTTGCTGGACGCCTCTAGCTTGATGCCGAGCAGCTGGATAGCGTTGTCATGTTTCTCGCCCATTTTGTTCATTGCAGTTTCTTGATCTTTGATTGCCGCGCGGAGCTCGATACCTTGTTTGGCAATCAAGGACCGTAGTTCAACACCTTGGTCTTTGATAGCGATGTCCTGCTGGCTAATCAAGGACCGTAGCTCATTGCCTTGGTCCTTGATCTCGTTGCGAAGCTCGTGGCCTTGCTTTCCCATCTCCATCCGGAACTCATGGCTCTGTTTTTCCATGGCAAGGCGGAATTCGCTGCTTTGTTTTTCTATTGATGCGCGAAGTTCGTTGCCCTGTTTTTCCATCGCGGCGCGAAGCTCGCTGCCCTGATTAGCAGACGCCAGGGTCAGTGCGCTTATCTGCGTCCCCTGGGCTTTGACCGTTTCGCCGAGGTCTTTGATCGAGCCTCGCAGCTCCCGACCCAGGTCGGCGGTCTTTTGGATCAGCTGTTTCTCTGCTCGTATCAGGGCGGATTTCGATGCCAGGTTTTGCACTTCGGCCTCCCGAGCCTCTACACGGATCTGGTTTTTCCGGTGGTAAGCGGATGTCTGGCGTCGAGTCAGACACAGCCATTGATCCACTCATGGTGTCTCTTTCCCAATGGGCTGGGATAGCCGGTTGTTTCTGGGGTAAATGTAGGAAATAGCAATCGCTTGCCGCGAAAGGGCAGGATCGGTTTTCCAGCTTTGCTGATAGGCGATATTTCAGCGTCGTGCGCAAAGCTGTTGCGGCGCCAGAAATGCATCGTGGAAGTAATTCCGGAACGCCTGCATCGCCGGGCTGAAATCGCGTTCGCGATGCCAGGCCAAGCCGACGCTCATCGGGGTGACCTTGTCGGTGACCGTCAGGGTTTCAATGCGTTTGCCTTCCAGTGACCAGGGCCGGTGCACCAGATCCGAGAGGATTGCCACGCCGCTACCATTGGCAACCATGCTGCGCACGGCTTCCACGGAACTGGTACGCACCCGTACGTTGGGTTGCTGGTGCGCATGTTCCCAATAGCGCATCGCGCTTTGTTCGGCTTCATCGACGGTCAACAGGATGTAGGGTTCCTTGGCGACGTCGGCGAGGCTGACGGCCGAGCGTTCGCACAGCGGGTGATGGCTGGGCAGCCACAGCCGGCGTTCTGAGTTGAAGAGAATTTCCGAGACGATATCCGGGTGGGTGAGGTTCGCGGTGAGCACCACGGCCATGTCGAAGCGCCCCTCCAGCAAGCCTTGCTCAATGGCTTGCCGTTCCTGTTCATGGACCTCGATGGCCACGTCCGGGTGCCAGTGTTCAAGCCGTTGCAGATGGTGCGGCAGGAAGTAGCCGATCACGGTATAGCTGGCGGCCAGCCGTAACAGCCCGCTGGCGCGAATGTCTGGCAGCGGACTGTTCAGGGCGTCGTCGACGCTGCGCAAAATCACGTAGGCCCGGTTGAGGAAGTGCCGCCCGGCATCGGTCAGGCTCATGCCCTGGGCCGAACGCTGGAACAACAGCGTACCGAGCAGGGCTTCCAGTTCCTTGATCGCGGTGGTCACTGCCGATTGGGAAATATTCAAATGAATCGCCGCTTGGGAGATTTGCCCGATCTCGGCGGTGGCGACGAAATAGCGGACCTGGCGCAGGGTCAGTGACATGAGTACTCCGAACGATGGGGTATCTGTTTTTCAGAAGATGGCCTATCTGTTAATAGATCTTCCCAAGGGGGTACAGGGAATTTAACGTGGCCTGCATGAAGTCACAAGAGTGTCAGGAGCAAGCGGTATGCAAGCAGTAGATTTCAACTCGGACATGGGCGAAGGCTTCGGTCCATGGACCATTGGCGATGGCGTCGATCATGAACTGATGGGCTTTATCAGCTCGGCCAACATCGCAACCGGTTTTCATGCCGGCGACCCCAGCACCATGCGCCGCACCGTCGAGCGGGCCAAGTGCCTGGGTGTGGGCATCGGCGCGCATCCGGGGTTCCGTGACCTGGTGGGTTTCGGCCGTCGGCACATCAATGCTCCGGCCCAGGAGCTGGTCGACGACATGCTTTACCAGTTGGGTGCCCTGCGTGAACTGGCTCGGGTCCAGGGCGTGGCGCTGCAACACATCAAACCCCACGGCGCGCTGTATATGCATCTGGCCCGGGACGAGGAGGCGGCACGTTTGCTGGTGGAAAATCTTCAACGGCTGGAGCCGGAGTTGCTGCTGTATTGCATGCCTGACTCGGTGATCTGGCGGGTCGCCAAAGAGCTGGGGCAACCGGTGGTTCGTGAGTTCTACGCCGACCGCGAGTACGACCTCAGCGGCTCTATCGTCTTCACCCGCAACGTCCGTGCTTACGATCCGGCCCAGGTCGCCGCGCGGGTGCTGCGTGCCTGCCAGCACGGCGTGGTGCGCACGGTCGAGGGGGAGGACCTGGCGATCGAGTTCGATTCCATCTGTTTGCACAGCGATACGCCGGGGGCACTGGCATTGGTTGAAGCCACTCGCCGTGCGCTCGATGGCGCCGGGATCAACGTCCGCGTACCGCGCTGAACAACTAAGAAACACCAGGCGCCGAGACGCCAGGGTTTGCACACGGTTTTATTTTTGCCTGCCTTTCTACAACTATTCCAAGAGGAACAGACATGGCCGAACACACTGTAATAACCCCGTTGCCGGGGACCTTCTATCGCAAGGCCACCCCGGAATCGGCGAACTATGTCGAGGCGGGGGCCGAGGTCAGCGCCGATACGGTGATTGGCTTGATCGAGGTCATGAAGCAGTTTTCCGAACTGACCGCCGGGACGGCGGGGCGCCTGGTCGCCTTTCTGGTGGAGGATGGCGACCCGGTGGAACCGGGCCAGGTCGTCGCAACACTCGACGACGTGTGAGGGCGCGATCATGACTCAAGCTATTGCTAAACTGTTGGTCGCCAACCGTGGCGAGATCGCCGTGCGGATTATCCGCGCCGCCCAGGCGTTGGGCATTCCCACCGTGGCCGCCTGCAGCGCCGCGGACGTCGATTCCCAGGCGGCGCGGATGGCCGACGAGGTGTACCTGCTCGGCCCGGCCCGGGCGGACAAAAGCTACCTCAACGTCGAGGCATTGCTCGGCGCGTTGAACGCCACCGGCGCCAACGCGGTGCACCCCGGCTATGGCTTTCTTTCGGAGAACGCCGATTTCGCCGAAGCGGTCCTGGCGGCGGGCGCTATTTTCGTCGGTCCAAGTCCGGAAACCATCCGGCGCATGGGTGACAAGGCGCAAGCCCGGCGCACGGCTCAAGCCGCCGGGGTGCCGGTGGTACCAGGCTCGCCCAATGAGTTGTTCGATGTCGAGTCGGCGCTTCGAGCGGCTGAGTCGGTCGGTTATCCGCTGCTGATCAAAGCCTCGGCCGGCGGTGGCGGGCGTGGTATTCGCCTGGCGGAAGATGCCCGGCAATTGAGTGAAGAGTTCCCCCGTTCCCAGCGTGAGGCCCAGGCGGCGTTTGGTAACGGCGCGGTGTATCTGGAACGCTTCATCCGCAGGGCCCGGCACATCGAAGTGCAGGTGTTGGGCGATGGCCAGCACGCGGTGCACTTGTTCGAACGTGAATGTTCGCTGCAACGTCGGCGGCAGAAGATCTTTGAAGAAGCGCCATCGCCGGTACTCAGCCAGCAGCAGCGCGAAACGCTCTGCGCCAGTGCCGTGCGCCTGGCCGAGTCCCTGGGTTACAAGGGGGCCGGGACGCTGGAGTACCTGTATGACGAGGCGACGGGCGAGTTCTTCTTCATCGAGATGAACACACGGATTCAGGTCGAACATCCGGTCAGCGAGCTGATCACCGGTATCGATCTGGTGCAGGCGATGTTGCGCATTGCCGGCGGCGAGCCGTTGGGCTTCACGCAGAGCGACATCCAACTCAAGGGGGCCGCGCTGCAAATGCGCCTGAACGCCGAAGACCCGGCGCGGGATTTCTTTCCCAGCCCGGGCCTGGTCGAGACACTCGTCTGGCCACAAGGCGAAGGCGTTCGGGTCGACACTCATCTGTACCAAGGCTATCGCGTTCCACCGTACTATGACTCGCTGTTGGCCAAGCTGATCGTGCATGGCGCGGATCGCGCCGAGGCGCTGGCCCGGGCCCGGATGGTCGTGCGGCAGACCACACTCAGCGGTATGGCCAATACCTTGTCGCTGCACGGAGAGCTGCTGGAGCAACCCTGGCTGCACCGTGCCGACTTCCACACCGGCACCTTGGAAACCTGGCTGGCCGAACGCCACGGCGGAGGTGAAGCATGAGTCATCCGATCCGCTACAGCTTTGGCGCCGACGAGCATCTGTTTGCCGAAGTCAGCGACAGCATGTCCCTTGAAGCGTTCTTCAAGGGCATGGCGGTCACTCGCGCGGTGGAGCGCTTGGCTCTCGATGGCGTGCTGGATGTGTGCCTGGCCAATGCGTCATTCCAGATCCGCTTCGACCCGGATCGCATCGCCCCTCATACCTTGCTCGAAACGGTAAAGGCGGCAGAGGCCGAAGCGGTCGCCGAGCGCACCCTGCACACGCGCATCATCGAGATTCCGGTGCTCTACAACGATCCCTGGACACACGAAACGCTGATGCGTTTTCGCGACCGCCATCAGGACCCGGGCGTCACCGACCTGGAGTACGCCGCGCGGGTCAACGGCCTGGCGGATGTCGATGCGTTCATCGCCGCCCACAGTGGTGCGCCTTGGTTCGTCTCTATGGTCGGTTTCGTCGCGGGCTTGCCGTTCATGTTCCAGATGGTTGAGCGTGAGCGTCAGTTGCAGGTGCCCAAATACTTGCGCCCACGCACTGACACCCCGAAATTGACCCTGGGGCACGGCGGTTGCTTTGGCTGCATTTACTCGGTGCGCGGTGCCGGTGGTTATCAGATGTTCGGGGTCACCCCGGCCCCGATCTACGACCCGCGGCAGAGCCTGGCCTATCTGAAAGAGCACATGGTGTTTTTCCGCCCTGGCGACATCGTGCAGTTCAAACCGATGGACCGCCAGGCGTATGACCATGCCGTGGCGGAAGTGGAAGCAGGGCGTTTCGACCTGCGGATTCGCCCGCTGGAATTTTCTCTGGATGCCTTTCTGGCCGATCCTGTCGGCTATCCCAAGTCGTTGCAGGAGGTGCTGGCATGATCAAGGTACTCAAACCCGGTCTCGCCACCTCCGTCCAGGACCTGGGCCGCGAGGGGTATTACCACCTGGGCATCCCGCCCTCCGGTGCCCTGGACCAATACGCCCTGAGTGCCGCCAACCAGCTGGTGGGTAATCCGCCAGGTGCCGCGGCGCTGGAATGTACGCTGCTGGGACCGGAGCTGGAGTTTCAGCAGGATAGCTTGGTGGCGGTCTGCGGCGCGCGCATGACGCCGCGGGTCGATGGCATGGAAATGCAGCAGGATACGGCGTTCACGGTAAAGGCCGGCCAAGTGCTGCGCTTTGACTTTCCCAAGGCGGGCGCCCGTACCTATGTAGCGGTGGCCGGCGGCATTGACGTCCCGCTGGTGCTCGGCAGTCGATCCACCTATGGGCTGGGAGCGCTCGGTGGTTTTGACGGGCGCCGGCTGCTGGCCGGTGATGCGCTGCCCGTAGGCATTGCCAGTGGCAAGGGCCGCGCCGGAGCCAGTTTGCCCATGGCGTTACGGCAGTCGTTGGGCGGTGAAATCCTCCTGCGCGTCGTGCCGGGCCTGTACTACGAGCGCCTGAGCGAATCCGCGGCGAAGAGCTTTTTCGCCGAGCCGTGGACGGTGGGCTCGGAAGCCGACCGTATCGGCTATCGCTTCAAGGGCGGCAGTGCCCTGGGGTTTCAACCCCGTGAGCAACCGTTCGGTGCCGGTTCCGATCCGTCGAACATCGTCGACAGTTGCTATCCGATAGGCTCGATCCAGGTCCCTGCCGGACTCGAACCCATCGTGCTGCACCGCGACGCGGTGTCCGGTGGTGGCTACGCGATGATCGGCACGGTGATCAGCGCCGACCTCGATTTGATCGGTCAGATGCAACCCAACCAGAAGGCCCGCTTCATCGCGGTCACCTTGGAAGAGGCGTTGGAAGCGCGACGATCCTATAAGAAAAAGCTCAGTTGCCTGAGCAAGCTGTTCCCTTCCTGATTCTGCCCGCCGCATCGCGCGGGTAATGCCAGACGGTAAGCCAACGCCACACCCGGGTGTGGTGGCGGCTGCCCGCGCTTCAACCTTTGACTGGTTCTGGAGTTCACGCAGATGGCTGCTTTATCGCATTCGAGTCAAACCGGGCAAGACCCGGCCAATCATCCTGTTCCTCCCACCGCACGCATGGGCAAACTGTCCCTGACCATGGCCTGGTGGGCCGTGTGCAGTGCGATGTTCTACATCGTGGTGGGGGCATCGTTGGCGTTGTCCTATGGCGCCCGCAACGCACTGATCGGCATGTTCCTGTCGGTGATCAGCTATGGGCTGGTCAACAGTGTGCTCAGTCGCTTCGCGATCCGCAGCGGTTTGTCGGTGGCGTTGTTTTCGCGGTTGCTGTTCGGCAGCACGGGGGCGTGCCTGGCAACGTTGATCTTCTTTTCAACGGCCATCTATTACGCGGTGTTTGAAGGCTCGGTCATCGCCGTGGCGCTCAATCACCTGTACCCGGAACTGGTCTATCCGCTGGCGGCATTGCTGGTGGTGCTGTACAGCGTGCCGATGATTCTGGGCAGCGTGCAGCACTGGCTGGACAAACTCAATGGCGTGTTGCTGCCGGTGTATCTGGGCGGCTTGCTGGTGGCAGTGGGCTTGTCGATCGGTCGTTATGGCTACCAGCCACAATGGCTGGATTTCGGCCCGGCAACGCCCAGCGCATTCGGCTGGTGGGATTGCTTCGGCGCCTATATGGGGGTCTGGGTATTGATGCTGTTCACCTTTGACTACGCCCGTTTCGGCAAGCCTGAGGACGCCGAGTATCACGGTCGCTGGAACTTCGGCATGCCGTTCTACGCGGTGACCTTCCTGCTCAACGGGGCGGCGGGGATCTACCTGGTCAGCAGCATTCCCCATGACGGCGCGCTGAACGAAGTTTCGGTGGTGATGGCGATCTTGCAGTTGATGGGCCTGTGGGGCCTGTTGTTTGTCTGGGCCACGCAAACCCGGATCAACACCGCCAATTATTACCTGGCGACCCTGAACATGCAGGCATTCTTTGGGCGGTTTGGCGTCCGCGGTTCGTACCTGATGTGGGCCCTGGCGGTGGGGGTGATCGTGTATGGCTTGATGCTCGCCGATGTGTTTGCCTACTTGCTCAAGGCATTGGCCTATCAGGGTATTTTCGTGGTGGCCTGGGTCGGTGTGGCGTTGGCGCAGATTCTCTACGGCCGCAGTGATATTGCGGCGCTGGAGCGGGTCGTAGCGTTCAATCCCGTGGGTTTGACGGCCTGGTTTGGCGCCACCGCCTTGGGGCTGGCCTTGATGTTTTCCGGTGCCGGCCCGGGCAGTTTTTCCGCGCCGTCGACGGTGATCCTGGCGTTTGCCTTGCAGGCGGGCTTGTCCCATCAGCGTCGGCTGCGCTCTTGCGTGCCGTGATTGCGCTTGAGCGGGATAGAGCACGCGATCATTCGGGCGATCTAGTTCAGTCGGCCACTAGTGGATCCGTCTCGTTCTGTGCGTAACGCGTTGGCGGCAGCCCGACATGGCGGGTGAAGGCAACGCTGAACGCGCTCGCGGAACTGTACCCGACGCGCTGCGCAATCTCCGCCAGGCCACCTGCTTTTCGGCGCAGCAGATTCTTGGCCATTGCCATGCGCCAAGTCAGCAGATAGGCCATCGGTGCCGTTCCCAGGGCGCGGTTGAATCGCTCGAAGAAGGCCGAGCGGGAGAGGGCGGCCTCTTTTGCCAACTGCGCAACCGTCCAGGATCGGGTCGGGCTTTCGTGCATTCGTCTGATCGCCATGGCGAGGCGCTCGTCGGCAAGTCCGCGCAAGAGGCCAGGCGAGGTTGCGGGCCCGACTGTGGATCGGAGCGCTTCGATAAGCAGAACCTCCAGCAGGCGGGCCAGGATCACCTCCCGCGCTGGCCGTCGCTCACGAGATTCATCGCTCACCAGTTGCACCAGGGTGGCGAGCCTTCTTTCGCCGCGAACATGGACCAGTTGCGGCAGCAGGGATACCAGCAGGGCGGAGTCCGGCGAGCCGAAGATGCAGTGCCCAACCAGCAACAGCACTTCATGCGGTCCGCCTTGCACACCCAGCCGGTATTCGCCGTGGAGCAGCGCGACAGGGGTGGTCTCGACCGCATCGGGGGGCGCTTCAAGGCTCGACATCGCAAACCCTGGCGAGGAGGGAATCAAGACAAAGTCACCCTCCTGGAGGTCGATCGGCTCGTGTCCTTCAACCGCGAGACGGCAGCTACCTTCAAGGATCACGCAATAGAACGGCTGCCCGGCTTCCGAGCGGCGTACACGCCAGCGACCGGCACCGCTGACGACTTTAGAGAACGGCGCGCAGGGCTGGAGCAGGCCGACGACTTCCGCCAACGGATCAATCATCGCAGGACTCCCGCAAATGGAATATGGACTTTCGAGTGTAGCAAGTCCGACTACCGGGCCGTATGGTTTCCGTACCGAATATTCGCTACAGGAAGTCACTGATGAAAACTGTTCTGATCACAGGCTGCTCGTCCGGTTTCGGCCTTGAAACCGCCCGATACTTTCTCGACCGCGATTGGAAGGTCATCGCGACCATGCGTACGCCGCGCGAGGATCTCTTTCCGCGTTCCGAGCGCCTGCGTGTGCTGGCGCTCGACGTGACCGACCCACGGAGCATCCATCAGGCGGTGGCGGCCGCGGGGCCGATTGATGTGCTGGTCAACAATGCGGGGATCGGCCTGCTGGGTGCCCTTGAAGGTACTCCGATGGAAAGCGTTCGCGATATTTTCGAGACCAACACCTTTGGCACCATTGCAATGACCCAGGCGCTGTTGCCTCAGTTCAGGCAGCGCCAGGCGGGTACGATTGTGAACGTCACCTCGAGCGTGACCTTGAAGTCCCTGACGCTGCTTTCCGTGTACACCGCGAGCAAGGCGGCAATCAATGCTTTTACCGAGTCGCTGGCGCTGGAGCTTCAGCCATTCAATATCCGTGTGAGCCTGGTGCTCCCGGGACGGGCGCCGGAGACGCGCTTCGGTGAAAACGCACAGGGGCGGATACTCATTCCCGAGGCGTACGCTGATCTGGCGAAGAGTGTCTTCGCGCAGTGGGCCGAGTCGTCCGAGGTGACTTTGGCGCGGGATGTGGCCGAAGCGGTGTGGCGTGCCGCCAATGACCCGGCAGCGCCGGTGCGCATTGTTGCCGGAGCTGACGCCTTGGCCTTGGTCGGATAAGGCTGGACGCTTGAGCGGCTTCCCGGTTTACCAGCGCGTGCTTGTGGCTGGTCTGCCGCGGAGGATCGAGTCGTGGGAGAGGGCTATCATTTCAGCCAGGAGCCCGGGGTCGTACCGGTCATGCCTCGGAAGAATGCAATGAACGCACTGTCGCTGGAAAAGCCCAGTTCGAAGGCACTGTAGCTGAGGCTGCGGCAGGTGGACAGTAACTCGATGGCCCGCATCAACCGCCACTGTTGGCGCCATTGCTGATAGCTCATGCCGGTCTCGCGCTGAAAAATACGGCCGATGGTCCGGCTGCTGGCGCCTATTTGCTGCTCAAGTGCCTGGACGGTCGGCGGCAGTTGTTCGGGCTTGGCCAGCAGCGGTTTCAAACGCCGGTCCTGGGGCAGGGGTAACAACATGGGCTGGCGCACTGCGTCACGAATCTCACTGAGGCACAGCCCGAGCAAATGGACGAATTTGCCTAGTCGCCAATCGGTGTCGAAGTCGGCAGTGGCAATCGGCTCCAGGACGGCACGCAGCAACGGCGTGACTTCGATCACGCAGACCTGTTGTGGCAGTTCGACGCACAACTCGGCTGACAGGTAGATCGACCGATAGTCCACGGCCTGCTGCATCACGGCGCGGTGCTTCACGCCCGCGGGGATCCAGGCGGCGCGGGAGGGCGGCAGCAGGCACAGTTGCTGCGCCAGCGTGATGCGCGTGCAGCCCTGATGGGTAAACAGCAACTGACCCCGTTGATGTTGATGGAGGCCGGAGTCGTGACTGCCCAACGTGGACGCGAGACCAATGACTGGCGCCGGATAGTGGTCGGGGTTGAAAGCGTCATGGGCGTCGAGCCAAGCCATCGATTGTCCGATTTCAATGATTAGTTGTCCAAGTCTTGATAATACGCCACTTGGCGCGCTTCAAACTGGTCGCCTGTTTTTCTGGCGAGTGAAGCCGTGATGAAGTCTACAAAGTGGTTGGGGCTGGCGATTGCCCTGTTGATGTTTCCGCAAATCGCGCAAACCCTTTACAGCCCGGCGCTGGCGGATATCAGCCGGGCCTTTGCCGTGGGGCCGCAGCAGGCGGCGCAAACCCTGTCGGTGTATTTCCTGTCGTTCGCCTTCGGGGTGGTGGTGTGGGGACGTCTGTGCGACCGGATCGGGCGGCGGCCGGCGATGTTGGCGGGGCTGTTGTTGTATGCCGCGGCTTCGATACTGGCGCTGATTGCGCGTCCCTTCGAGGCCCTGTTGGGCGCCCAGGTGCTGGCGGCGTTTGGTGCGGCGGTGGGCTCGGTGGTCACACAGACTCTTCTGCGCGACCGCTTCAGCGGTGCGGTACTGGCGCAGGTCTTTTCGCTGGTGGGCATTGCGTTGGCGGCCAGTCCGGCGATCGGGTTGTTCGGTGGGGCGAGCCTGGTGCGGACCTTTGGTTATCGAGGCGTGCTGGGCTGCCTGTTGCTGTTATCCCTGGGGTTGGCGCTGTGGTCCTGGCACGCGCTGCCAGAAACCCGGCCGCAGCACCTGGCGCCTGTCGGGCTGTTCGAGACGCTGTGGCGCATGGTGCGGGACTTGGATCTTTGGCGTTCGGCGCTGTTGGTGGCAGTGTTCAACATTGCCCTGTTCAGCTACTACAGCCTCGCGCCGTTCATGTTTGAACAGTTGGGCTTGAGTGGGCGGCTGTTCGGTTACAGCGGTGTGGTGCTGGCCCTGGGGGCGGGCCTTGGCGCTTGGGTCAACAAACAGTTGTTGCGCGGTGGATTTACCAGTTCCCGGTTGGTTCGTGTGGCTGCGCTGTCGGGATTGTTGGGCGGTGCGGGCGTATGGTTGTTGCGGGACAGTGTGCTGTTTGTGTTGGCGATGCTGCTGGTGGTGCTGGCGTTTGGCATAGCGATTCCCAATGTCCTTGGTTCGGCGCTGTCGAACTATGGTGATCGGCTGGGCACCGCCGGTGCGTTGTTCGGCTTGTTGTATTACTTGCTGATAGGTACGGGGATGCTGCTGGCCGCCTGGTCCCAGGCCTTGGGGCCGACTTTGCTGGTATGCGGCTCCCTGGGATTGCTGTTGGCGATGATGCCGAGCGAATACCGTGCTTGAGCCGCATAACCGTCTGATGTTCCCGTTTTATGTGCGTACCAAGACCTTGTTCCGCGAATGAATCTGTCGACATTGCGCAGCAAATCCGATGATGAACAAGCCTAGCCATAGCGCCAATGTATTTAGCACCACAGGAGCCATGGGATGATCGGCCAGCGGATGCGCGATGGGTAATCGGGTCAGGGTTTCATTGGTGCCAGGCACGAATGACAGCAGGAAACTGAACGACAGTCCGAATGCGCCCAAATACGGGCGGGCTCGCCCGAGGAAACTCAATGCCGGCACGTATGCACCGGCGTAGGCGGCGAGAAGTACAACGAGGCCAAATGCATGCCCGGCATTTAAACCGCCGGTGCTGGAAACCCCAAAGGACGTGGCAACCGAGAGCGTCAAACTGATCAGGTAGACACTGCCGGCACGCGTCTTCGGGTCGATCTTGTAGTAGCGGACGAAGCTGTAGATGCCTGCAACCACGGGAACCAGGCTGAAAACGGTATGGATAGCGCCCAAAGGCGATATAGGGTGAGTCATGGGGTTTGTCTCTCTACTAGTTGGTTGGTTGTGAAGGTAAAATAAAAGGCCGGTTTCCACCGGCCCTCTCGATACGGATCAGCGGGCTGAAGTCAGCCGGCCGATAGACAATTGGACAAGCGTCCGGAAGGTCTCGGGATCGCCGAACCCTCGTGCGGCCAGCATTGCTCCATGCACGCCAGCCATGAAAGCCCTGGCCTCGATAGTCGAGTTCTCTTGCAATTGAACCTGCCCCGTGACGGCGGCCTTTTCGAGGACCGATGTGAGCCAGTCAGTCAGGTCCTGGAAGTGTCCGCGAACTTCTGCCGCAATTTCGTCAGGAATCGTCGGCAGTTCGACGGCCAGCATGGCACAGATGCAGAACGGGGAGCTGCCATTGCGGATACAGGTGGCCCAGTAATCGACATAGGCATTGAGCTGTGCCAATGGATCGGCAATCTGTCGGTCGAGCGTCGCCAAGCCTTGCCGTGCTTGCTCGCGATACCGGGCGACCACCACTCGGACCAATTCTGCCTTGCTCGGAAAGTGGTGATGGATGGTCGCCTTGGTGATACGCACCCGATCAGCAATATCAGCGTAACTGAAGCTGTTGTAGCCGCCGATTGTCAGCAATGACTGGGCATAGTCGGCAATCTCGGTCGCCTTCGCGGACAGTTCTGTGTTCATAGACAAACCCATAAAGTTAGCGCGCAACGCTGGAGATACTCGGCCCCATGAGATAGGGTTTGAGTTAGCCGACAGGCTGTCAGATGCTGCCAACCTACTAGTAGGTTGCCATTCTGTCAAGCGACCGCTGCCTGCGAAAGGGAAGACCTGCGGTTGATCAGGGGAGTAGGCGTCAATTGAAGGGAAGGCATGAAAATGACACGCATCCGAGTTGAGGGTTTTACGATCTCGCTTGACGGATATGGCGCGGGTCCGAATCAGGACATGAGTCATCCGCTCGGCGTGGGCGGGACGGATTTGCACCAGTGGTTGGTCCCGACACGCACGTTCCAACGGACCCTGTTTGGCGCCGACGGTGGCACAACGGGGATCGATGACGACTTCGCTGCGCGGAGCTTCAAGAATGTAGGTGCCTGGATTCTTGGAAGGAACATGTTCGGACCGATTCGCGGTGCCTGGCCCGACATGAACTGGAAAGGCTGGTGGGGGGACAACCCACCCTATCACGTTCCAACTTTCATCCTGACTCATCACGCGCGCGCGCCGATCCAGATGGAAGGCGGAACGACATTCCACTTCGTCACGGGCGGTATTCACGAGGCGCTTGAGCGGGCGCGCGCCGCCGCCAACGGAATGGATGTGCGCATTGGCGGCGGGCCTGACACTATCCGGCAATATCTTCGTGCCGGCGTTATCGATGAACTGCACTTCGCTATTTCGCCAGTCCTGCTGGGTGGGGGAGAGCGACTGTTCGAGGGGGTTGATATGCGCGCGCTAGGATATGAGTGCGTTCAGTTCGTTGCGTCGGAGAAAGCCACCCATGTTGTACTCCAGCGCCAAGGGGCGCGATGACGGCTAACCACCGCTGGCGATTTCCTGGGCGAACGGCTCATCCCAAGGGGGGCTTTCCAAGGGAGCATGGGCGCAGGTGTTGGACTGCGACAGGTTCGGCGTCCTCATCGATGGTTTCATTGCCTTTGATTCTGGGCTCGACGACATGCAGGTAAGCGAGCCCTAAGGTATCAAGTTGCTTGGTGACATAACCAAACGTTGCCTTGGGGTTGCGGTCATGCATCGAGCCATAGCTGCTGGAAGGGCCCATCGCGGTGGGGGTGAACAGCGGCTGATTGCTCATGATTTGTGGTCCTCCTGTATCAGGCTTGTGGAAGAAGGGCATTGATGCGTTCGATGCCGCGTACGACGGAGGGTCGCCGGGTGACAGCGTTGAACCAACGCTCCACGTTCGGGCTTTCAGCGAAATCGACAGCCGCAAATTCTTTGCGCCAGAGCCAGCCGTAGTGCGCGATATCGGCGATTGAGAACTCATCTCCCGCCACATAGGCGTTGCGCGCTAGCACGCCGTCCAGCACGGACAGTGTGCGTTTGGCCTCACCGTGAAAGCGGGCAATGGCCGCCGGGTTCGGCTCGCCGGCCAGTTTCTGGAAATAGCCGGATTGGCTGAAAGCCGGGCTCAGCGCGCTGGCGTGAAAGAACAGCTGTTCAAAGACTTTGGCGCGCTTCACACCATCGGTAGGTAGCAGCCGGCCATATCGCTCGGCCAGGTAGACGAGAATGGCCGCCGACTCGGTGAGGACCATGGGCTGGCCGTTATTGCCATCGGGATCGACCAGCACCGGTACCTTTGCATTGGCATTCAGAGCAACGAATGTCTGCTGATTTTGCTCGCCTTGGCGAATGTTGACCGGCTGCAACTGATAGTCGAGCCCCAACTCTTCCAGAGCGATGGGGACTTTGAGGCTGTTGGGGGTGGCAAACGCATGGACAATTAACATGGGGTGTTCCTGGATTGAGAATGAGTCCAACTGAATAGGGCTTCGTGCCAATTGGCCACGATGGAGATCATTCTGCTGAGGAGGGCTGGAATAGGGCAGGCAGTTGGTGGGGATATGAATCATTCCCGGCTGGAATAGGCATCGCTTGCGCAAGGTGAGTCGTGAAGGGCATTCCTGACGGGCATATTTCCTATGCAGGCCAGCTCTCTACTGGGCGAGCGGCGATGTCGCGATCATGAGTCTCGACACATCAACCTACCGAGGAAATACTCATGACCCTTCAAGCCAAACTGGATGCTTTCAAGGCCGACTTCGTTGCCGGCAAACCTCCCTACAATGCTCCGGCACCCGTACATGCCGTGATGCACCGGGCCACTGCCGAGCTGATCGCCAGCGGCCAGGCCGAGCGT
>NZ_JALLIY010000028.1 GCF_023242315.1 Pseudomonas sp. MWU13-2105 | reverse complement strand
CTGAAGCGATAACAAGTTGCGACCACCGAAAGCGCTGAGGGCTTTCCATGCTGTCAATGATCCAACTGGCTCATCAATTCCTAGAGTAAAAAACTGAAGAGCAAAATTTCACGGCCAAAAAAATACCCGCTAATAGTTTTCTTGAACCAGATCAAAGAATATAAAAACACTCAGTGTCCATGCGGGTGTCCATCCACGGTCAGGATTTAGCATCGGCCCAGCGTTTGCGTGTCTTGAGGATTTCAGGTAGGCAGTCCAGAAATATTCCCACCAATTCAGGGGTGAAGTGCTGGTTGCATTGTTGGCGTATGAGCCCTACGGCACCCTCAACCGACCAGGCGCGTTTATGGGGCCGCCCACTCGTGAGGGCATCGAACACATCAGCTATGGCGACCACTCGGGCGACATGGGGGATGTCTTCACCCGCGAGTCCATTGGAGTAGCCGCTGCCGTTCCTTTTTTCGTGATGGTTCAGCGCTACAATTTGCGCCGTATGCAACAACCCTGAAGGATGGTTGCCGATAATTTTGGCGCCGATCACGGTGTGTTGGCGCATGACCTGTCATTCATCGTCCGTGATCGCCTGAACCAGGCACAGCAGGCAATGGCATTCGTGAAGCGGGTCCGAATCACCCAGGCTTGAACCATGGATATGTCCGGCCATGTTGCGGTGCTAGCCCATTTCCATGGGGGGCGCGTGAACCGCCGGGAGCAAGAACATCATGCTTGGCAGCAGGGCTGCCAGCATAGCCAGGCTCATGGCTAGCTGTCGCAGGGCACGGAGGAGGTGAGGGTGGTTCACGGGGACGTCGCGGATGACCTTCGCCCGTTTGCTGAATGCGCGCGATGGTAGCGGTTCAATGGTTCGGCAGAAATTGACCATATGGAGCATCCTTCCTGTCGAACCGTTGCCCTTTTATTCATGAGAACCGCGGTCCTAAGTGTAGACTGGCCCGGCAGATGTATCTTTATGTTCCAGGTGAGAAGCCGGTTCAATCCCGGCACGGTCGCGCCACTGTATCCGCACCTCCAGGTAGCAGCCCGGGTGTTCGGGAGTCAGACCTCGCCTTGTAACGTCATTCCTTCTCCTGGTTGGGACGCGTGTTCCCATAAGGTGCCGTTATATGATCCGTCAACTCGCACGAGTTTTCAGCGACTCCAACACCCAGATACGGGCCCGGCTCTTTGGTATCTACGGGGTGCTGATCGGCATCAATGTAATTGCCTGGGTCTGGGCGCTGCTGGCCTTTCATGACTATCCTGTTCTGCTCGGCACGGCCCTCCTGGCCTATAGCTTTGGATTGCGTCATGCGGTGGATGCCGACCATATTGCAGCCATCGACAACGTCACCCGTAAACTGATGCAGGAAAAGAAACGCCCGGTCTCCGTCGGTTTTTTCTTTTCCCTTGGGCACTCTTCCGTGGTGGTGCTGGCGTCTCTGGGCGTGGCTCTGGCAACCTCGGTCATGCAAGACCGGATGGAAGAGTTCAAAGCACTGGGCGGGTTGATCAGCACCTCGGTGTCGGCACTGTTCCTGCTGGTCATTGCGTTGATGAACCTGGTGATCCTGCGCTCAATCTACAAGTCCTGGTGCCATGTTCGCCAGGGCGGTGCCTACGTCGATGACGACTTCGATTTACTGTTGGCCAATCGTGGTTTCCTGGCCCGCATCTTTCGCCCCATGTTCCGTCTGGTGACGCGCAGCTGGCATATGTTCCCTCTGGGTTTTCTGTTCGGACTGGGCTTTGATACTTCCACCGAAGTGGCCCTGCTAGGCATTTCCGCGAGCCAGGCGGCCCAAGGGCTATCGCCTTGGTCAATCATGGTGTTCCCGTTGTTGTTCAGTGCCGGTATGTCGTTGGTCGATACCCTGGACGGCCACCTGATGCTAGGTGCCTACGGCTGGGCCTACATGAAGCCCATTCGCAAGATCTACTACAACATGACTATTACCCTGGTGTCAGTGGTAGTCGCCGTGGTCATCGGCACTATCGAGGCCCTGGGTCTGATCTCGGACAAACTCGAGCTCAAGGGGCCGCTTTGGGGCATCGTGGGCAATCTCAACGATCACTTTGGAACCCTGGGCTACCTCATCATCGGCATTTTTATCGTCAGTTGGGCACTCTCGGTGCTGCTCTACCGCCTCAAGGGCTACGACATGATTGAGGTCAAACACTAAGGCGTTGTGGTTCAACAGACTCGGGCACTGCATAGAGTGGTTTTGGTCTCGGTCCGAGCAGGGGCAGGCAATCGACTGAGGGGGGGCTGACACGGCTGTTGAATTTCGGAGCCGAACGAGCGGAAAGCCAGGTTTTCCGCTCGTTCGCAGAGCGTGGTCAGCCGCTGACGCTGATTGCTTGCCCATCCAGCACCGAGTCCATCTTCAGCTGTGCCAACTCAATCAAATGCACCACACCCATCGCCACCTTGCGGTTCGAACCGGTCTGGTTGTCGGCGTGCTCATAGGCCGTGGCCGCCGCGGATTGCAGAATCGAGTAGACATCGGCCAGGGCGTCTTCCTGGTTCCCGGGTTCATGCAGATGATCATGCAATACGGTGACAGGCGCTGGTTTGGTACCTGCCTTCGGACCGAGGTTGTAGTGAGACAAAGCCCGATCGGCGATACGAGGATCGATGCTTTCGATGTTTGAGGTTGCAGGCGGATTGGGGGTGGGCTTGAACATAGTACGAGGTACTCCAAGTGCATGTATTGAAGCCGTCACCATCGCTACCAAACGATTGAAGGGTGGCGGCCGTACGCAGGTTGGTAGACCGGTGCACTAGGAACCCGGCGCGTCCGCGGACGCCCTGCGCACGGCCACCATAAAAGCTGAGGCCGAAAAAAAGCGCCTTGCTCAAGGTGGCGCTTTGCGCCTAGTTACACCGAGGGCTACCAAACCCTGTCACTGATGAGCAGTGACGGCTCGAAGATAGCCACCGGCGTGGGCAGGCGCAAGCGGTCAGGATTTTCTAGGAAATTTCAGTCAAGGGAAAGAGAGATCTCTTGCGTGCCGCTGAAATCACAGGCTTCTGTTAGGGGGGGCGAGGGCGATTGGCTGTAGGGGGGGCAACCCAGCGTGTGGCCGTCTGTAGCTCCCTTGAAAGAACCTGGGTAGCGCTGCTGAGATCGATGCCTATATGCTTGGTGGATTCATATTCAGGGACCGTGTTGATGTGGAAGTTTTGGCTGAAAGGACTCACTCGTAAACGTCAAGATCCTATTGTGGCTGAGCCCGTTGTCCCGCTACCGGCAGAGCAGGAGCCTCCACTCCGGGTGAAAGACTGGCAGGTACTGGTTAACAGTTGGGATGGTTTCGACCGTGAAACCGGGCTGAATCAGATCAGATCGTCCCAGTCGACGATACGGCTGGCCGCTATCCTCGAACGTCTCAACGACTGGGTGCCTCAAGTCCGCGTTACCGCGGTGATGGCGCTTGATGATTATCTGACGCCGCAGCATGCCGAGTCGCTCATCGCGCAAATGCCCGCCATCATGGCGTTGGGCAACCGAAAGCGCGCCGATCACACCCAGACGATCAAGAAGCTTGAAACTGCGCTGGCGATGAAAGAGTGCATTGCCCACTGCAATGAGGCCTTCTGGGGGAGTAGGGGGGCTTCTGCTCGATTCCTCTTCAATGTCCTGATTCAAACCAAGGTGGAGAACGATCTCACCTTGTTCCTGGTCGAGACGATGGGCCACCCGGATCTGGCGGCTCGACAGATGGCCATCGCCAAGACTGAAGACCTTGCCGAAGAACCGGCGCAAAGAGTCATCGCATTAGGGTTGAGCAACGCAAGCGGTATCCTCAGAACCCAATCGTTCCGTGCAGCCATGCGATTTCAGGAGGGGCGTATTCGCCTGATAGAGCAGTTTCTGGTGGATCCTTCGTCGGCGGCGAGGTCTGCCGCACTGTGGGCTGCCAGTCAGCACGGCATTGATCCTTCCCGGATCCTGCTCGAACGTTTGGCCGGCGACATGCCGATCTCCAAAGCTCAATGGCTGGGTGTGCTGGGGCTTGCGCAAAACCTGAGTGTGCGAGTACCTGAGGAGTGGGTACGCCCAGGTATCAACCAGCGTAGTGGTGCCGTTCGTGCGCTGGTACTGGCAATTGAGGGTGACCACCGGCCGGAGATGGTCGTGGCGGCGCTCAGTGACCCGTCCCAAGGTGTATTCGAAGTCGCCATCAAAGGCGCTCATGTGGTGGTTTGGCGCGATATCCAGGACGAGCTGACATCAAGGCTTGAGCGCGAGTGGGAGACTCTGCAACCCTTTCGCAGACGGGCGCTTCACCGACTCATGCCCAAGTGGGCTCAGGTGCAATTTCTGCTGGAGCAGTTCCAGAAGCAGGGCAACGCTAGCTATTGGCTGGAGCAAATACGCCTCTGGGTTGAGGAGCACTACATGGTCTTTGACCAGATCACCTCGAAGATTGAGCGCCAGCAGACCATTCAGCGCCTGACTGAACTTGAAGCGACAAACGCATTGCCAGTCGGGTCGCTTGCTCGACTGATATGACTGGTAGAAGGTCAACCGCTTCTGGATTCCTGCAGTCATTGACGTGAGCCGCTACTCGCCAAGGGCAGCAATCGGCCAGTAGCGGACATTCGAGGCGTATTAAACGCTTGTTCAGGAGAGTTGTCGTTTCGCAGCCAACACCTCTACCCACCTTCGATTAACCTGCTCAGTCTTGCAGCGACTCGTGACAGCGCTGCCATGGTGTGTCAAGGCGGTTACTGGCAGACGATGTTCAGCGCGGTACCGCGCCGGTTTCTATCTGGGCTCGTGCAAGGGTGGAATGCCGGAGAGCGCAGCCTGCAGAAAGCCTTGTCCTGCGAAGGTGTGGCAGGGCTCGAATGCCCGGAGGCGATACTCGCTGAGTAACTTCACCCCCCCTAGGCCCTGCAAGGCTGAGCGCCTCTTCAAATCATAGGTAGTCTTCATAGACGCGCATTTGATAGGTCAGGCTTTTCAACAACTGAGGATCAAACGACAGTTGGAAAATGCTCTTTGGCAAGCGCTGCGGTGACTCGATCACGCTTGCCGATATCCGCCCTGTGTTCGCATCACGCCAGGTCGCGCTAAGCCGATGCCCCCCTGGAACGGTTTCAACCCTCAACCACACCTGGCCACGTACGTCGCTGGCGCCGACGGCACCCTGTTGCGTCAGCAGGCGGTCCTCGTCTCGAAGCGTTAGTTGCAGCGTCGCCAGTTCGTAACCTTGGTCATTGACCTGGAAGAACGAGACCACCCTGGCCAACCAATCAGGTGAAAGTGGCTGATGTCGGATAATCGCACCAATCACGCGTGGTTCATTGAGCCAGCGACCGGGCTCGACCAGCGCCGCGTAGCCTCCATCCAACTCGAGCGCCAAGCGTCTGGAACCTAACAGATCAGTCAGGCGAATGCCTGCCCCCAGCAGCACGCTATCACCGATCAGGGCGCTGATATCCTCCAGCGGCAACTCACCAGTGCTTGGCAAGATTCCACCCAGGCCTCCCACCAGTTCCAGAAGATCGGACTGCCACAGCTCTGGCTTTGTCTGGCGCAGGAACTGTGCATATTCGTTCACCGCCGCATAAGACCCTGTCTTCTGCGCGATATAGAGCGCCAGCTTGGAGCGATAGTAACGGTCCACCTTGCCCACATTGTCTTGGGCGAACGCCAAGGCCATAGGATCTTCGAACAGTTTGAGGTTATCGAATGCCAGCATTTTCATAGACCAAACGTTATCTGCGTCAGCGATGAGGGTGCGCGAGAATGGTAGGAAAGCACGGTCTAATTTCAGCCGCTCCAGCAGCAACACCCGCTTGTGCTGGCTCAAAGATGAGTCGTTTACCAGTTGGGCAAGGGCTTTACCGGTTGGGTCCTCCATCCAGGCCGGTGCGAACAGCCCACGGCTACGGGTAATGATGGTCAACGCGTCGGAGAACTGCCCGACGTCCGATAAGGGATCTTGAAGGATCACGAGTAGACGCTGCCGCTCAGCTTCTGTCAGAGACAATGAACCATTGCGCCCATCCAGACGCTCACGGGCGAAACGCACCATGTACGCGTTCAGCAGCGCTTGGGTGCGTATTGCATCAAGCGCCTTGCTTTCACGGCTATCACCGTCCTCGAAGCGTAACCACCGATCAACCTTGTTCGTGAAGGTGTTCGTCAGGCTGTCGGCAAGGTTCTTGTAGCCAAAGAATGCTCCCACGGCCAATGCCAGGGTGATGAAGGTTCCGACCGCGAGAATCCACTGCTTGATGTGATGAAGAATCGACAGTGTCTTCTCTATGGCCCGCTCGGAAACCTTCGCCTCGGCATTGCCGATCTGGCTCTGGACTTCGTGGAGCAGACGAGCGCTGGACGCCTTGAGCTCTTGCAACTCCAGGTGGAGGGCCAGGTTTTGCTCAAGCGCCTCGGCACGCAGTTGCGCCGCTGCCTTATCCAGGTGCAGGGAAATGAGTTCCTTGGTAGCAGACAACAGCATTCTTCCTTATATATTCGGAGCGACCAATAATTCCATATCCACCGCTCTATTGACATCCTGTAACCAGCAGCAGTTATTCAGTGCCGACGGGTGAGTGAATCGCCCCGGAGTGTCTAGACACATCGAACGGCTGCTTTTGGCCGATTGCCGTCACTCGGGATCGACAGTTTGCTTGGGTGGACGTGCCGCCATTGGAGGCGCAGTCGACACTCATCAAGTGCACATGACTGGTCAGATTGTGTGAGGGGGGCTTTTTCGTTTTCGGCTACCCAATGCTACAGTCCCGCAAAATCTCAACGAGGGAACGACATGAAATTGATCGTAGGGGCTTTGGCCTTGGCACTGCTTTCTGGCTGTGCAGACAGCGGCCCAATAAAGGTCGGCCCAGACACCTACACGATTTCAACGCGCGTCCCCTTCGGCGGCCCGGCATCTGCAAAAGGGCAGGCCCTGAAAGAAGCGAACGTATTCTGTGAATCCCAGGGTAGAGAAATTCTCCTCGACCACATGCAAGCGAGCGAGTGCGCTTTGCACGGCGGTTGTGGCGAGGCCGAGATCTATTTCTTCTGCCTGGCTAAAGGCGATCCGCAGCTGAAGCGTCAGAAATACAGCCCTGATCCGACGCAGAAGATTGAGATCGATCAGCGCTGATCTTGTGGGCTTGCTGCCTGGTGAATTGGACGGCTGCTAGCCCTAGTCCAGTACTGGGCTTTGTCGTTTATGGGGACTGTGTGGCCAGGGTCGTCATATCTTGCACGATGTTTTCGTGCCGCGTGGCGAATGACGTCTTTCGGCCAAAAGCTGACCGTCATCCAGAATCGGGAATTGGCTTTAAACAAAACGGCTGGTTGGTTGAGTAGACCACTTCACACTGTGTAATCATTGGCGCGACACGGGGTATTTTCAACGTCGCTTTCATGTGCCTCTCTGGATACGCGACACTGTCGGTAAATCCCGCCTGCATTTAAGGCCGTACGATGAACGATATTGAGTTTGCGCACAGCGTCAGCCCTCAGCTGGGTAACCTGTACGAACAGGCAAAGAACCTAGGCGCTTCGACGCCGGGTTATGCAGTTACTTTCTTGAGAAGCTTCGCCGAAGCGTTCTGCGAAACGCTAGTTCCGACTATGGATCGGGATCTGAATCTTGATCGCAAGATCGCGTACCTACGAGATAGGCGTTTGGTAGACCACAGGGTGCTGAACCCGTTACGCGTCCTACAAAAAAATGGGAATGTTGCGGCTCACCCGAAGGCGTTTAGCTATACGTCCCACGACTCAACTGAAATGCTTAGCCAGGCGCTACCCGCCGCCCTCGGATTGCTTGAGTATCTGCATTCCCTGAACCCTGTGCTCGGAGAGTGCCCTGAATACACGGTCACACCATTCACACAGCACAACCTTCGAGAATTGAGCTACATCGCTATTTTTGAGGAGGACGCTGAGGCGCGCTACACGCTCGGAGTCCACTTCAAAGAAAAAGCTAATGTCCTAAAAACCTCCGAGGTAATGTTCAGATCTGATGACGGTTACGGCCTTGAATCCCGAAAGTCTATTGATCAAGCCAATATTTGGTTCAAACTCGCCGCAGAAAGTTCGCATGTCGAAGCAATGTATGAATACGGCGTCTACCATGCGCGCCTCCAAGGCGATGAGTTTCAAGAACAACGCCAAAAAGGTGAACACTGGGTTTGGCGGGCAAGTGATAAAGGCTACGCTAATGCGTTAGCCTTTATCGGCGACTGCCACTTTTGGGGATCGGCTCGATACGCGCAAGATTTCGAGTACGCAAGAGAGCTGTATCAACAGGCTGCCGTCCAGTCTCACCCAGGAGCACTTGCTCAATTGGGGGAAATGCATGAACGGGGGATCGGCGGCCCGAGAGATCTCAATGCTTCATTCGAATGCTCTTTACAGTCTGCCGAGGCTGGATTTCCGCAGGCACAATTTCACTTGTACACGCTGCATCATCAAGGTCACGCTTTCGCCGATGACCGCCTGAAAGCTATCGCCTGGCTAATCGAAGCAGCGGAACAAAAGTATCCAGAAGCGATGCTTGAGCTCGGCAGACTTATCAGTCAGAAGCTCATTCCGGGCCGGAGCGAAATTGATGCTCAAGCTCTTTATGAACAATGCCTCAACAGCGAAAAAACTCGAATAAAAGCCCGGTATGCGCTGGCTCACAGCTTGGTAAAGCAACTGAACAGTCTAGACGCATTGCAATCAGCGTTGGCGCACATTACTAACTGCCAGGATGAAATCAGTGCTACGTCACAACATAAGGATCTGCTTCCTGCGTGCCGAAGGCTTGCCGCATATATCTGGGAGAAGATACCGAAAGCTATGGCTAGCGCACACCCTCACCTTACGTTTCAAATAAGTGTCCCGCCCCCCATCGCAGACGAACCGCCCCAACGGGTTTACGTTGGCTCGCCGGTAGGCAGGAACGAACACTGTCCCTGCGGCTCAGAGAAAAAGTACAAGCACTGCTGCCGTTGACGGCAAAATGGGCTAATGACCTGATCTCCCAAGTCTTGTAAAAGCCCTAAAGCTTCAATTGAGGTTGACTAAGCTAATGAAGGCCGTCCGCTCTTGGCCGACTGCTGCCCCTCGCGAAGGGCAGCTTAGGGTCGATAGCAGTCATTGAGAAGCCTAAAATCAAGCTGGCCACTAGCAAGCCATACGATTGCCAATATTAATTTTCTTGATAGACCGCAGCCATAAGCCATAAGCCATAAGCCATCAGTCAGAAGATAGTCTTGATGACCTTAGTCACACCATTGATGAGGTCTTCGGCCTCTTCTACGGTCGGCTCTGTCGCATTCCTGTGGCCACACTTATTTCTGAGGTCACCTAGGAACTGAATCTGCCGATGCTGGGACAGCTCAATAACGTTGGCAGACTTCAAAGCGTCATTAAGGACAGCGATAGTGCCAGACTTTTTAGGGAGGCCGTGGTTGTCACACACTTGCTTCAAATGGCCTTCCAGGACAACACCAGCTATAGCCCCTGCTGCCCGGGCGTATTTGTTCTTAAGCAGCTCTTGGGCGCCATCCAGCTCCGAGTCGAAGACATCCGCTTGCACCAATTGCCTGATGTCAAATAGTGAGCTCTCAAATCGACGCTTTATCGCCTCGACGATGGCTATCTGTTGTGCCAAAAGCGGGATCGCAGCCTTCGCGTCAGCTTTGACGGTTCGGCCATAGGTCGTGCGCAGCCCTTGGCAGGCATCTTCGATGCGGTAGCTCTCATAAGTTATATCCTTACGAGATTTTGGTTTTTCGTACAGCCGGATAAAGTCGCTCAGGCGATCAGGAAGTAGTTGTCTCACGAGGGGCAGCGCTTCAGAGTACCAGTACTGGTATACGGCCTCGAACGGCTTGATCGTCTTGACAAAGGTTTTCGCCTTTTCTTCGTCCCCCCCCAGCTGCTTTAGCAGGCTGCTGTAGAATTCGTTGTGGCCAAACGCTGAATAGTTTAGCGAATTTTGGACCAAGCCAGCCTCTTGCAGGAGTGTGTCCAAGTCTTTCCGATATTTTTCCAAATTCGTTATTGCCATGGGGCTACCTACCTGAGGGTGCACTCTGCTGAGCGCGGAAACATCAAGGGTAGTGGCAACGTGCCTTGCGCGCCAGGCTGTTCGACGCACCTCGCCACATCTAACCCTTTCTCCTCGTGCGCCTTGTTGCCCGGAGAGCAAAGGACGGATCGGGTCGAAAGCGGGCTCCCTGGCCGCCCCCACCTGGCTGCGGCGAAATCAAGCTAGGCTCCAGTAAGCCAGACGATGGGCAATATAAAATTTCTCGATAGACCGCTCTCGGCCAATAGCGGACGCTGAGTACAACGTTATAGTGGCTACCATGCTTGATTTTTACTCAGCTCGATTCTTTCAAGTTCAACTAGCGCCTTTAATAAATCTAGTTCTCTTGATAAATGAGCGTGATCTTTCGTTGCGGAATACTCTATGAAGTTTATTTTCAGTGAATCACTCAGCACGGATTTAACCTCCGAACAGAAGTTTTTTGAAGCAGTTACAAAGTAATGGCTCTGGCCATAAGGATGTCGGTATCTGTAGTTCTCTAATAACGATCTAATATCGGGATCGCTCACGCCACAACCAACGAAAATAAAAGTATGGGTGCGCAGAAGCGCATCTAAAAGCTCATAGAATTGACTGTGAGAATTTCGAGCCTTGGCGTAATCGGTCCTTGTGAAAATCAATTTATTTGGCGACGAAATCGTCCCATGGCTCTTTATCAAAACTCGTTCATGTCTGCGCAAGCAATCCGCAATGTCATCATCATGATATATCTTTGTAGTTAGCGCCCCAGCTCCACGCTCACCTGCTGCTGTTTCGTAGATGCTATCAAAGTTCGGAGTGATTGCAATTCGTAAATCCAGATTAAAAAGTGTCTTATGTATTGGGGCCGCTTTGAAGTCTGGTGTGTGGAAGCGAGCCTTTACTAAATTTGTAAACTTCTCTTGCTTGATTTCGTTTCGTATTACCTCCGCCGCGGTCAGGTAGTCCCCAGCCTTAATGAGCGCATTAATTTCTTTTACTATCTTCTTTCCAGGAGCGCCTATTTGGCTTGCGGCCTCAATTAAAAAGCTTGCCCAACTAGGAGGCCTGACACCTTCATTCCCCGAAGAGTTCATCGAGACGCCAGCGCCAAAAAATAGTACGCAGCGCCTACAAGCAATAGAGTGAACTAGTTCCTTAGGCCAAATTGACATTTAGATGACCTCGTCCATGTTTGCGCGAAGGCTTGCAGCGATATCTGCAATAACTTTTTCAAATTGCTTTACTTTGTCAAAATGTGCCCCCACGACTCCGTCTGCGGACTTCAGCATAAATATAGGCTTCGTAGATGTTTGGGCCATGGGGACCAAGCTGCTGAAGTAAGGAATTTCACCAAGTTTGTACTCTAGAATTTTCCCTTGGTTTATTTTTTCTATTAGGCTTTTTTTAATGGCAGGCCCAATACGTTTGATTATTTTTTCATAGGCATCAACGGGCTGCTTTTTTCCCGCAACAGTTTTAGCAGTGTATTGCTGAGTGACATAACCGAGAAACTTAATCCCCTGAGGATTCCTTTGGTGTAGGCCATCAAAAAGGAAATCCTCATTATTGTCTTCTTTGTAACTCGTAAGGCCGCGTTCTAAGCCTTTAGTCCAGCTAGTGATCGCAACCTCAATATTCTGAAGGCCACGCAAACTGAAAATATCCGATGACATAGGCAGAATGAAATAGTCGCACGACAAAAGAACAGTACGATTTATCGCGCCGAGAGAAGGGCCTATATCAAAGAAGACATAATCGTATTCTTTCTTTGAGGCCCACTCGAGTAGTGCCCTGAAAAGAAAAGTTGTTTTTAAACCTCGTTCTTGTCCACTAGTTGCATCCACCCAGTCTTTCGCCAAAAAATCCTCGGCCAAAGAAAATCTAGGGTCCCCAGGTACAACATCCACACCGAATGACTCACTTTTTTTAATCGGAATATCAGAGTAGCCTTTCGATTTTTTTAATGAGGTTACTAATTGATTTATAGTCTCTCCATCCTTAGATGAAGAGTATAGATCGTCAAGTATTTTTTCTTTGAACATGTACGCGGTAGCATTGCATTGTGGGTCAGCATCTACCACAAGTACCTTTTTATTGCCTCTTAAAGCATAGTGTGCAGCCAAATTACAAAGGAGAGTAGTTTTTCCTACTCCGCCTTTGTTGTTGAAAACGCAAAAAGCTTTCATATCAGATCCTTTAATGAAAAATCAATCAGGCGCAGCCCCGATTACGCACGTAGCAATTGACGAATTTTCCCTATCCACTTTTTATCATGAATTACTCTTAAGTGCCCTTGTTCGCCATTTATAATTTCTTCTTTTGACAGGGATGAGAGCTCTTCCCAGTTGTCGCCAAATACATATGTAGCATTGTTGAGGTGTATGCTTTCTAAAAAATGGAGTTTTTTAGATGTGAAGCCATAAACAAAATATCCGGAGTATCCACCGCGACCTGTTGCTAAAAAATCGGGTTCGTATTTAGATATTTCTCGCATTCTATGCTCAATCACTCCTTTTTCAGATTGGCTAAGTTTTGCTAGATAAGGAGTTACAATGTCAGAGGCCTTATTCCAAGGATATTTCCCTTGAGGCAATATTTCCCATTGAAGCTGCCGCGCAGACAAGTCTGTTATCTTGTATCTTGATAAATCGAATATCTCAAATTCACCGAAATATTCGAGTAGCAAATTGGCCAGATGCATGACCGATACCGGGTCACTTAAAAGATCTATTTGACGTGTGGAGATATACATCACGCCGCCAATATCTCTAAGCGACAGCTTTTCAGAAGGAGGAGATATGAAATCTATGGGATATACATCCATAGTGCGATGTTGGATTCCATCATGTTCTCGTCCATGCCAGTCTTTCCATGTGCGATATTGAGGTATCATTTTTTTTATTAGAGGAAGATCCTTCCGCTTAACTTCTTTCCCGCTAGCATTAAAGCTTGAAATTTTTCCGATGTCTGAGGCGAGGATTGAATCCCCATCATGCTGGAGGTAATGAATGCCAATTTCTTTTTGCCGAGTTTGAGTTACAGAACTCCAACAAACTACGAACATTACATGATTTGCACCTTTTGCCTCAGCTATCAGGCGCGCGATACTCTTAATTGACCGTCCCTTGATCATTGCTACCCCCCCTTTGAGTGATGTCGCTCATTGTTGAAGGTAGCATCCTGACATCATACTTGAAACCCCTACGACACAAGGGATTCTCGTGGGCAAAAGTAGGTGGGGTACGTCTGGACGAGCGTCTGCTTTTGGCCGACACCGGACTGTCGCAATAGCAGCACCAGCATCCAGCGCGGGTCTCGCCCAACCCTGAATGCAAAAACCGCCTACTCGCCTGAAAAGGCGGGTAGGCGGTCAGTGAGCCTCAGTCAAACTGGGGTAGGGTGGGTTCTATTGGCAGGAGTAGGGAGGTGAATCGCCTGTCTGCCGAGGTGATGATCCAGAGCTTTTTCGCCGCTCCAACGTCAACGTCGTATTGCGAGAACAAGCTGGCGCCGGTCAGTACCGCCCGTTCGTTTTTCAGTCTGTCCGCCCTAGGTAATTCTCCCCAATCACCACAAAGGTGACGGTCCAGAAAATGCGCTATGTCCAACAGACCATGTTGAGCGAGCGCCTCTACACCTTGGGTCATGACGACTTCACCGAGAGCAAAGATCTCTCCAGGAATCCGCTTTTCAAGCGCCTCGGCTTCATGCCTGAGCATGAGCGTCAGCACATGCCGTTCTGCTTCCGTACGGTCTACGACTAGACGCAGATCCAGTAGAGCCAGCGCCGACCGCTCACCGGTAAAGGGAAAGCATTTGTGGCTGAAGTCAAAGAACAATGGCTCATCATCCCAAGACTCCTGAATGATGGCATTGCGAACGGCTTGAAGCACTGCAGTCAGGCGATAGCCTTGTTCAGCGATGTTCAGTGGCTTCGCTATGTAAACACTCTCGTGCCACGCCCTTGGCGTAAAAACGACAGGCAGGTCGAGCAGCGCATCTTGTTGCTGTGTCGGTATATCTAGCTTCATTGGTCTCTCCAGAAAAGCCCAAAACGGAGAGACACTGCGCCCGGACGGGGAGTGTTCCCCGCATGGGCAGAAAGTGTGGTGTATCAGAGCAACGCGGACAGTACCCACGTCTTATAGCGTTTAAACCACAGGCCGAAACCTGCCGGTAGAGTGGTGAAACGATGAATCAGAACGGCCATTCTTTAACAACATAATCGAAAGTAAATTTTCCGATTGGAACGATTATGAAAGTGAAAATTATGCCGAGCTTCCAGCATGTGACAGTCATTTTCTTATCAACGTCAGCAGCTAAGTCCGAAATGGATTTTTTCAGCTCGCTGCCTTGCTATTCTATTGCAAGTCGGAGCTCACCTCCTTGTTTTTCCATGGCAAGCCGGAACTCGCTTCCTTGTTTCTCCATAGCAAGTCGAAGTTCGTTGCTTTGTTTTTCCATGGCAAGAGAGAAGCCGTTGCCCTGTTTTTCCATCGCAAGCCGGAAGTCACTACCCTGCTTTTCTATTGATGCACGAAGCTCGTTACCTTGATCTTTGATCTCAGCACGAAGCTCGTTACCTTGATCTTTGATCTCAGCACGAAGCCCGCTGCCTTGTTCCTTCATTTCAGCGCGAAGCTCGATCCCCTGGGTAACAATCGCTTGGCTGAGTGCGTTTATCTGCTCGCCATGGTTTTTTACCGTGTCGCCAAGCTCTTTGATCGAGCCACGCAGCTCTCGACCCAGATCGACGGTTTTTTGAGTCAGCAGTTTTTCCGTTCGTTCCAGATCGGATTTCGTTGCTACGTTTCGCACTTCGGCCTCCCAAGCCTCTACGACGGCTTTGGCTTTTTCCGGTGGTACGCTGATGTCTGACAGCGCGTCATACACAGCCATAGATCTACTCATGGTGTCTCCTACTCGATGAAAACGTGACGAGGAGGCACCACCTGACGGTAGATCTCCGTCACGGTGGGTTGCTACATTCGATCGGCGAGGGTGTCGACGACTGTTCGCACTTCCGAATGCTGGGCGAACTAGGGATGATCAATGTGCTATCTGCACACCGTGGCCTCGAAGATCACGACCACTTGGGAAGGTGCTGCCAACGACAGCGAACCAGACCAAATCATCGATCCAAACTCATTGAGTGAGATAGCCAGCCACTTCCGGTGAAAATGTAGGAAACGGCCTAGCTCGTTGCGTGCAACTACACGTATGCCGCGCGCAGCCGTACAGAGAGCAGGGGGCTTTGTTCTCGGTTCTGGATGTAGTGCTCTTGTATCGCACGAACTTTCACGGGGTGTGCCTCACGCCACGTCATTACGACTGCGTCGGTAGCGACACCGCTGTCCATAGCGGCGTCCTGGCACAACCCCTGCTGTTCAATACTGCATAGGGGGTGCGCATGGATTTAGAGCTGCGCGCCTGTTGACTCACATTGCGTCGTAGTAACTGAAATATCAGTTGATGCGGGTGTCGGCGTCGACGACTCGGTCTTTGAGACCGGTTTAGTAACAGGTTTGAGGAAAACTAAAAACAGTATCAGTACCACGCCTAAAGTGGCCACCCACGACATGATTATGAAAGTCCTTTGTTCTTTGACTCTTTCGCGTTCTTCACGAATCTTAACCACGACGTCATCGGCGATTTTATTACGAAGCTCGCGATGTTGATCGATAACGGTATTGCTGAGGGTGGCTATGCTCTTGTTCTGTTCTTTGATAGACATGCAGAGCAAACTAATTGCAAAATTTAACTTATCACCCTGATTTGAGATGTTTTGATTTAACAGATTTTCAGTAGATGTCAGATCATATTTTGATGCTGGATCTAGCACTTCGGCCTCCTAAGCCGTTGACAGCGGCTTTGGTCTTGTAAGGTGGTCCATTGCGACGGCTCGTACTCGCAAAGGCTGAATAAGCCTCAACGGATCAATGAGCCGTCAGTACAAGGTGGTCTTGAAGACAACGCCACCTGGGAAGAGGTTGTTGCCAGCCGTCATCCCGATCTAATAATCGAGCTAAACCCTTTAGCTGAGATAGCCAGCCATTTCCCGGGTGGTTGTAAGGAGACACTTCGCTTGTCGCGTGCAGGTGATTTGTTCTGAGCTGGAGAACTGAGTGAATTTTGGCGCATTCCTCGAGAAAATAGCTGCCTCACAACGGATATATGCTTTTCCCTTTTGATGAAGCGCTTTATCTGACAGAAGCTTCCTTATGGATGCACTACATAATTAGGGGTACCACAAAATCGAGCAGTTTCGCAGCAGACCCGTTCGATTAACCCGCGGAACGTTTTCGCAGGTTCGCACGGGAAAATTGACGCAGGCCGCTCAGTCATCACCGCCTATCGCACCAGGAGCGATAGCGACTACAGGGAGAACAAACAAATGGATTTGCGTCCTGATACCACAGGCGATACCACCTATACGGTCCAGTTCAAGCTCAGCACAGAGCAAATGAAGAACCATTGCTTTCTGTACGAGCTGGTCTGCCGTATGGAGGGCTGGGCAGGTGTCGAGATACTGAGTGTCCAGTGCAATGGGCATCGTGAAAATACATAGAGCCCGATGGACTGTCGAGCTATGAGAATGAACGGCCTGTAAGTGAGGCCGATAAAAAAACCATGGAATGGTGGAGGTACACGTGCACCCGTTGAATCTGGCAATCGCCTTTCAAGTTTTGGACAACATCAAAAATGGTCAGCTGCGCAGCTGCCTGGCCATGGGCTTCGAAGAGAAAGATCTGCAAACTCTGATTGATCCTCGCAGCATGGGGACGTTGGTGAATTCACCGGTTCCCTGGTTCAAGATCACCGTGGATGGCACCGTCGTCCACCGCCTGTTGGCCCATGCCAGCAACACGGATGAAGAGGACGCGATCCGCCGCGCGATCACCCTGGGCGCGAGCACACCCATGATCACTGAGCTCTTTGGTTTGCAGGCCAAAGAGGTCGCCGTCCGGCGTGACATCTTGGGTATTCCCCATCGCAAGGGGCGTTGGCCGCTGGTCAGCCCTGAAGACGAGCCCCGCCTGTGGGAGCATTGGGTCCACCTGACGAAAGAGCAGGGCACCAACTTGCAGAACCCACGATCCGTCCTGGAGGTGACCATGTCGATGACCGAGCGCGAACCCACCTTGAACCTGACCATGGTCTGGAACCTGGTCCAGCGTTGGATCGCCGACGGGCTGGTGTGAGGGCCTGAGGATTCGATAACCGTTACGGAAATTGCTGCAGGTCTGGTGAGAGGACCGTTACTCCCCCTCACCAGACCTGCAGCAAGAACCGCCCAGTCTCACCATCGCCACGACGCGCGCGAAGGCGATGGGAGGCGCGTGCGGCGGACGCTTACACCTGTACGAGCTGATCGATGAAGGCGCCTGCCGCCTTGCCAGCAAGGTGAAATGATTTGAATCCAATGCACTCCTTGTAGAGAATCGCCACCTTTGTGCCGAAAGGAAGCGCGCGATGAAGTTCGAAGGGACTTTTCAATACATGGGCAATCACGGGATCGTCTTCAACGTCTCGCAGATCACCCTCACCGACAGTGAACGCGGACGCCTGCGCGAGCTGCATTTTGGCGAGGCGAAAAGCGCCCACTATGAGGTCAACAGCAAGGTCGTCGAGGTGTACGACAAGATGCAGGCCAAGAGCCTGCCGTGCATGATGAGGATCGGCATCTCCAAGCCGCTGACCCGGCAACAGGGCGATGCCCTCAACGCCCAGCGCACCACGATCGCCAACCTTGCAGGCACGGCCTTCACTTCCGCCACCTCTGCCGTGTCCTCCCCTTACGTGGGCTTTTCTGTAGGGGCCGGTGTGCGTATGTACGCCAATGAAATCCTGCCCACCTATCATGCTGGCGACGTACTGGTCAGCATCGAGGCGCAGGTCGACGGCGGTATCGGCCCGCAACGCACCCTCTCGACACTGATCATCAAGACCTGACTGGAGACGCACATGTCCGACATTACCCAACTGGTCATTGCCATGGTGGTGTTCTTTCTGTTCGATCGGTTTCTCAAGCCGTATCTGCTACGCAAGTGGCTAGGAGTGGTGTTGGTGGTGGCGGGTGCGGTTGGCTGCGTTGTGGCAGGTCAGACCCGCTTGTTGGGGTTTGATCTGGGGTTGCTGTCGGTTTTTGCCGTGGCGATGGGGATGGGATTGTTCATGAAGCGGCGGCGGTTCGAGCAGATGGATTGAAGGGATGATCGGGAGAATTGAGTGTGCAGTGGCACCTCTGGGGTTTGCCCTCGATTCAGATCTGATTTGTACGGCTGGGCCACATGGAAAATGAACCTGACCATGGTCTGGAGCCTCGTCCAGCGTTGGATCGCCGACGGGCTGGTGTGAGGGCTTGTTGATTCGGTAACCGCCCCTTGAGGCGGTTACCGTTTTAGTAAGAAAAGCGCGCTCCCCTTACCAGACCACCTTCAGCAAACGCTGCCGCAGGTCCACTTCAGTCAGGCCTGAAACCCTTGAAGTTTTTCCTCCAGCGCTGAGTCCACTCGGCGTTGCGCCAACTCAATCAGATGAACCATGCCCATGGCGACCTTGCGGTTTGATCCTGTGAGGTTGTCTGCATGATCGTAGGCCATGGCCGCGGCCGATTCGAGAATGGAGCAGGCATCGACGAGGGCTTGCTCCCAAAGGTTTGGACTCGCGACGTTGTCAGGTCGAGAGCGTTTGGATGTGGAGGGCTGCGCAAAAATATAGTGCGCCAATGCTCGATCGACGGCATCAGGGGTGAGGTCTAATGGGCTGGGTGTCGCCGGCGGGTTGGGTGTGGCTTTGAACATGATGGAGCTCCTGTGATGGGCTACCACCGCCTGCTGTCAAACAGGGAAGGGTGGCAGCTGTACGTAGGTTGACAGACCGGACACAGGTACCCGGCGCACCCGAAGATGCCCTGCGCACAGCCGCCATAACACGCACGACAGGCTCGCGCCTGCAATGAGGATTGGGGCGCTGCTTGCGCCTGTGAGTATCGGTCTGTCAAAACCGGTCACCGAATGGGCGGTGACGAAACGCAGACTAGCCACCGAAAATAGCGGGCGCAAGCGGCCGGGATTTTCTAGGAAATTTCACTCGAGGGAAAGCGAGTCGTCTTGCTAGCGCTAACAAATCACGGCTAATGCGCGCCATACGGCCGCTCGTTCGACCTGGAGCACGCTGGCAATCGAAGTAGACGGTTCGAAACTCGCGATACCACGGACAACGGGTGCTGGCCGTCATTCGAACCGGTTCAGTCACGGGTGTTTAATGATGTTCTGAAGGATGAGCGGGCCGCCCAGGCTTAGCAGCTTGCTGCCTTGTTCGATCATCCCTAGATTGATCGCTGCGAACCCAAGCTGTCCGACCAAATCGACGACATCGGTATTGGCATCGTGGTCACGTCCCCATAGAAACATCACTCTGCGCCCGCCATTTTCTTCAGGGTGTTTAGCTAGCAGCGCTGCTGGTAACTGATTGAAGGTTTTGACCACTCGTGCGCCGATAAACGCCGATGCCACTATGTCAGTCGACTCTCTATCGCCGAGCTCCTCCGGCGAAACCCCGTAGGTGTTCATAGCATCAATCACGATTCTGTTGTTCCAATCGGCAATCGCGAGCCCGATCTCCCGGTGGGCTTTGAACGGGATGGCGAGGATGACAATGTCTGCCTTGAGCGCTTCCTGGAGGGACTGCGCAATCATTGGCTTGCCCAGTTCTTGGGCAAGCGCTGTGAGAGTGATCGGGTCACGCGTGTTGGCTAGTCCGAACTCAATACCATTTCGGGCAAATTGGCGTGCAAGGGCTGTTCCGAGTTTTCCGGAACCAATGATGGAATAAGTCATGGTGAGTTCCTCAAAAGATGGCTGCGAGTCGAGATGTCAGGCCGTAATGGCAGCAATGGCTCTTCGTGCTTGAGTAACGGCTTCTTCTTTCGCCTCGGGGCTGAACGCGACACCTTCTGCGCGAACGACGGTCGTGTCGGTGATGCCCAAAAAGCTCAAGAGTCCAATCAAGTAGCTCTCGTGATGCTCCAACGCTGCAGCAGGGCTTCCCGCTGAATAGACACCGCCACGAGCGGAGGCAATGAACGCTCGCTTGTTCTTTAGCAAACCTTCGGGGCCGGTGGCGGTGTAGTGGAACGTTTTTCCGGCCACCGCAATCCGGTCAATCCAGGCTTTCAGAGGTGTAGGTATCGACAGGTTGTACATGGGCGCGCCAATCACAACGATATCGGCTCCCAGTAACTCATCCATGTAGGCGGTGCCTTTGAACAGATCGTCAATCAACACCTTGTCCTTGTTGTCGATACCCTGCCATGCCGCTAGGTGGGCTCCCGAAAGGTGCAATGCAGGGTCGTCTGCGAGATCACGATAAATCACGCGGAGCTCAGGTTGCAGCTTTACCAAACGAGCAACGATGTCAGAGGACAGGTTGCGGCTAACTGAATGAGTGCCCAGCAGGCTGGAATCGAGATGGAGGAGTTGCATGGTGACTGACCTTCGAGGTGTAGGGGGGAAGCGTTGAGAATGATCTGCCGCTGAGTTGGATCTGAAAAGACGGTATATTGAGATGCGAAGTATCTGTTTTTGGGATGGTTGGAGGCGTTATGCTCGACGGGGTGTCACTGGATCAGCTCAGAACATTTATCGCCGCAGTCGATGAGGGAAGCTTTTCCGCCGCGGCCAGGAAGCTCAATCGGGTGCAGTCAGCAGTGAGTGGATGGGTGGGCGGCCTGGAAAACCAAATTGGTGTTGTGCTGTTCGACCGCTCAGGTCGATTTCCCAAGCTCACTCCAGAAGGAGTGCTCTTGTTGGCGGATGCGCGGAGCATCGTGTCAGGCGTAGATACGTTGAAGGCCCGTGCAAAGCTCATGTCCTCGGGGATAGAGCCGGAGTTGTCCGTGGTAATGGACGTGTTCTTCCCGACATCGTCGATAACAGCCGTCGCGAAAGAGTTTGCCAGCCGGTTCCCGCTTACACCCTTGAAAATCTTCGTCGAGGCCTTGGGTGCGGCTTACCAGCCAATATTGGACGGACGTTGCAGCTTAGGTATTTTGGGGAGTCTGCCAGTCTCTTTCGCATCGCTATCCAGCGAGCGTATCGGCGAGGTCTCGCTCGTCATGGTTGCGGCTCACGACCACCCGCTGGCCTCTTGGGTTGGAAAAACTCCAAGGCATGAACTGGCGAAACACATTCAGCTCGTTCTGACTGATCGTTCTGATTTAATGATCGGGCAGGACTTCGGTGTGTTGTCACCGTTGACGTGGCGTCTGGCAGATCTATCAACCAAATACGCGTTTCTCAAGGATGGGGTTGGATGGGGCAGCATGCCGCTTCATATGGTTGAGCAAGATATCGCTGCTGGCACACTGATTGTCCTTGATGTCGAAGGAATACCTAGGGAGGGAGTGAAGTTGGGAATATCCGCCGTGCATCCTGCAACGGCTCTTCCTGGACCTGCGGGCCGATGGCTGATCGACCGTATCAAAGAAGCTTGCGCCTACGAGTAGTTGGAAAAGTAACGGGGGCTTACCCGGCCCCGCTATTTTCGCTGATGAAATCCAGGCGCTGGCTCATCCATTGCCGAACGATTTCCCGAGCGGCCTGTTGTGCCTCACTCGTCGATAAACCGCGCTCGTGTTGTAACCAGGTGCTGGTCACCTGTCGGGCGGGTTCAACCGCAGCCAAGGCCTGCTGACGCTGTTTTTTCGGCCAGGACTTGTCGTCGGTCCAGTCACGCACGTTCTGTTCGGGATCATCCGCCTTTGCAGCCGGCGCCTTGAGAAAGTCCCGGGGAGACACCGTAGCCCGCAGCGCCATCAAGTGCCAGTCGGCATAGCTGGCAAAGCGGATGGTGCCGGCATTCCCGCTCGCCGCAGACACTGCCTCGTCAAAGCTGCTGCTCAGTTGCTTCCAGGGACCTTGTTCAAACAGGTTGCCCTGGGGCGCGCAGATCGGCGCAAAGGTGTCACGGGTAGAACCGTAGAGCGAGCCGAAGGCGTCATAGGCAGCCTCACCCTGGCGCGAGAAAACAAAGCAGTGCACATAGGCGCGCTGGTCGGCGAAGAATGCGTATTGTGCCCGTTCGATCATCATGCGCAGCAGCGTCAACTCGACCCGGTCGCGACTCACTGACTGATCATTCTCAATGTCGCTAAACACCGAGCGCGCAAAGTCATCGTCAGCCAGTGCCTTGAGTGCCTGCTGACGGCTCGCTTCGGCTTCCTCTTGCGTCACTCCACTGGCCGGCTCAAAACGGTGCAGATAAACCCGCCAGGCCGCGGCTAACTCACTGCTCGGATAACGCCTCAGCCCTTGCGCCGCCTCTGCCGGGTGGTAGGGAATGCTGGCGATAGTCGCGTCCAGGGCCGCCGTGTCCGGCTGAGTCAGCGTACCCACCTCGATCACCCGCTGGCTCAGTAGCGGTTGTAGGCAAGCAGCCAGTTTGTCCGGTTCAGCGGCGCAGGCGTTGCGGGCTTTCAACCAAGTACGTTGGCCTGTGCGCAAGGCGTCGCGCTGATCGGGCGCCAGTTTGGCGATTGCCCGGCTGTAGTGTGCACCGAGGGTGCTGTCCAGCTCGCTCAATTCGGGACTGGCACAAATAGCGTGCTCCACCGGTGTCGAGGCTTTCTGGCAATCGAAGGACGCCGCCATAGCCGGTGTGCTCGCGCTCAGCAGCGATCCGGCAAGCAACAATATTGAACGCAGGGGCGGTACGGGGCGGTCCATGGTGTTCCTTGGGAGAGTTCCTTTCAGGGGGCGCATTGTGCCAAGACCGCTGATTCCACGTCCATCGGCCGTGGTGTTCATGACGGCGCGACATCAGCTCATAAACGCTGAGGCCGAAAAAAGCGCTTTGCTCAAGGTGGCGCTCTACCGCCTCTGGGGCAGCGATTTCATTTTGTGGAATTTTGAAATGGAATGCCCTATGCTCGTTTCAATTTATAGGAATTCTGAAATGAGCATGGTCAAGTCTCCCCCTCCAACCAACCCGAATCCTTTTGCAGAGATTCTTGAAAAGCACCCGGACAAAGCAGGTGCATACCTAGAGCTGAGCCACTGCGTTGACTCGAAAGGTCGTTACCTACATTTTGACAAACTGAGATTCAGGATCCCTAGCGATTTAGATCCTGCATTGGCTTGGTCCGTGGTGAAGCATGCTAGGTTGAGGCAACTGACGGACGTTTTATTTCTAGGTGACCCCCCCAAAAATTGTAGCTTTCTTTATACCCCTGCTATGCACATAGCGATCTCAGCTTGCGATCAACACACGACCACGGCCGCGCTCGAATGGATGTGCTCAAAGATAGGTGAGACCAAACATTTACACTATCTTTTGAACGATTTGATAGAAGATGAAGCGATTAGCAGTAGTCAACTGGAAGGCGCGGCGACTACCACCAAGGCCGCTAAAGACCTCCTTAAAAGGAAAAGGGGGGCGAGAACACTTGATGAAAAAATGATCATCGGAAACTTCAAGATGATGAATCACGCCTGGGATTTTAGGGAACACGCGCTCACGCTGGACATTATCTCTGACCTGCATCAAGTCGGTGTGGAGGGCATTAATGACGAGAGCTATCGGCCCGGCGAGTTCAGACATGACGATAATGTCGTTGTAGAAGATGGCAGTGGTGATGTGGTGCATCAGCCTCCACCGGCTCAACACCTTGAAGAGCGGTTGAAATTGATAATCGATTGGGTGAACACCAATCACGCGGACATGGAAAATCAAAACTATATTCATCCGGTGGTGAAGGCGATCATTATTCATTTCATCATAGGGTATGAGCACCCCTTCAATGACGGGAATGGGCGGGTCGCGAGGTCATTATTTTATTGGTATCTATTCAAAAGCGGATTTGGCGCATTCAGGTACATAGCGATCAGTACACTGCTTAAGGTGTCCCCCATTCAATATGGAAAGAGCTACCTCTACACTGAAACCGATAGCATGGACCTTACCTATTTTATCGACCACCAGTGCAGAGTGATCACCAGGGCGATAGGGCAGTTCAGGAGGGCGTATGAAGAAGCTGTTGAGAATATGGAAAAATTCAATGCGTTTTTATACCAGTCTGGCCTGTATGGAAAACTGTCTGAAAAACAACGGATAGTCTTCAATGTGGCGAGGTCTGGAAAGGCGCAAGAATTTACGATAACTAATGTGAAGGATAATTTAGGCTGTGCCTACAATACGGCTGCAGCAGTGCTTAATGGTTTGGTTGAACATAAGCTGTTCGAAAAAGCAAAAATCGGCAATGAGTGGGTTTTTAATATGATTGATGCTAATCAGATTATAAGCGGCTGGAAAAAATAGAAGGTACAGCCTCGACGTCCAACGACGTGTTTAACGATGTTGGATACGGCCTAGCCCATGGGCGATATTCCCAGCGTGCGAGGTGCTCTTCGCAACCCGTAGAGTCACCGCGTAGTGGTCTAATGATTCCGCACTGTTGCGGTTCAACTGAGCCGGACCCGGCCTTGGGTTTCCTCTCTCGGTCCAGGCAGGCATCAGTCAATCGCCTGAAGACGGTGGAGTCGAATGAGCGGGAATCCAGGCTTTCCGCTCATTCGCAGCGTGCCGTCAGCCGCTGACGGCCTGCTTATCCAGCACAGCGTCCATTCTCAGTTGTGCCAGTTCAATCAAATGCATCACGCCCATCGCCACCTTGCGGTTCGAGCCGGTTTGGTTGTCGGCGTTTTCATAAGCGGTAGCCGCAGCGGATTGCAGAATCGAATAGACATCGGCCAGGGCGTCTTCCTGATTTCTGGCTTCATTCAGATGATCATGCAGTACGGTGACAGACGCAGGTTTTGGGCACGCGTCTGGACCGAGGTTGTAGTGAGACAAAGCTCGGTCGGCGATACGAGGGTCGATGGTTTCAACGTTGGAGAAAACAGGCGGATTGGGGGTTACTTTGAACATATTTGCACTTCCAATGTTAAGTGGAACTGCCAGTTATCGCTGCTAAACGAAGAGGTGGCAGCTGTACGCAGGTTAGCAGACCGGAACATTGGGAACCCGGCGCACCCGTGAGGGTGCCCTGCGCACAGCCACCATAAAGCGGAGGCAAAAAAATAGCGCCCGACTAGGGTGGCGCTGTGCGCCCAATGTTTAATTCCAGGCTGCTAAACCTGATCACTGATGAGCAGTGACAGTCGAAGCCTAGCCGCGAGATTGGGCGCATACAAGCGGTCAGGATTTTCTAGGAAATTTCACTCGAGGGAAAGCGAGTTGTCTTGCTGGCCTTGGCATATCACTGCAAAAAAACGTTCGTTCAACGGCCCGCCGAACCTCATAAAACTCCCTCCCGTCCATCCCGCGCCAACTTCACGCCTGAAGGTCACCGTGAGTCCTCGTGCGACGGCGTATGCCTGCTGAAAAATGTCCGCCGTTTTTGCGAATTCCCCTACACGTGTCTCACGTATCTATCTGCAAAACTGAGGGCCAGCAGGCCAGTAACGGCTAACGGCTGCTGATTCTTTGAAACGTTGTGCTGAGCATCGTGCTGGATGAAGCAGCAGACGGGCTACCAGTGACCTATGACTATGGAGTGTTGCGGTTCAACTGAGCCGGGCCCGGCCTTGGGTTTCCTCTCTCGGTCCAGGCAGGCACCAGTCAATCGCCTGAGGAGGGCAGTCGAATGAGCGGAAAGCCAGGCTTTCCGCTCATTCGCAGCGTGCCGTCAGCCGCTGACGGCCTGCTTATCCAGCACTGCGTCCATTCTCAGTTGTGCCAGCTCAATCAAATGCATCACGCCCATCGCCACCTTGCGGTTCGAACCGGTTTGGTTGTCGGCGTTTTCATAAGCGGTGGCCGCAGCGGATTGCAGAATCGAGTAGACATCGGCCAGGGCGTCTTCCTGATTTCTGGCTGCATTCAGATGATCATGCAGTACGGTGACAGAAGCAGGTTTTGGGCACGCGTCTGGACCGAGGTTGTAGTGAGACAAAGCCCGGTCGGCGATACGAGGGTCGATGGATTCGACGTTGGAGAAAACAGGCGGATTGGGGGTGGGTTTGAACATAGAGTGGTTACTCCCGATCTGTTGAGGGAGCCGCCAACATCGCTGCTAAACGAGAGGGTGGCAGCCGTACGCAGGTTAGCAGACCGGTGATCAGGAAAACCGGCGCACCGAAGTGCCCTGCGCACGACCACCATAAAACGGAGGCTGAAAAAAAGCGCCTCGTAGAAGGTGGCGCCGTGCGCCTGATCACAATGGGCTGCTAAACCCGGTCACTGAATTGGCAGTGACGGAACGAAGCCTAGCCGCGAGATCAGGCGCAAACAAGCGGTCAGGATTTTCTAGGAAATTTCACTCGATGGAAAGCGAGTTGTCTTGCTGGCCATGGCATATCACTGCAAAAAAACGTTCGTTCAACGGCCCGCCGAACCTCATAAAACTCCCTCCCGTCCACCCCGCGCCAACTTCACGCCTGAAGGTCACCGTGAGCTCTCGAGCGACGGCGTATGCCTGCTGAAAAATGCCCACTGTTTTTGAGAATTCCCCTACACGTGTCTCACGTATCTATCTGCAAAGCTGAGGGCCAGCAGGCCAGTAACGGCCGCTGATTCTTTGAAACGTTGTGCTGAGCTTCGAGATGGATGAAGCAGCAGGCGGGCTATCAGTGACGTATGACTATGGAGTGATTTACGTGGCAAACAGCGACAGTAGAGCAGCCGGTAGCATCGCAGGTGTCGTCATCAGTTTTGTTCCCATCAAGGGGTACGGTTTCATCAAAGGGGAGGACGGGGAGCAGTACTTTTTCCACCTTGATGACGTCGAGGGGCGAGTGCCTCTGGTGACGGGGCAGCATGTCACGTTCATGCCGACACCTTCTGCCAAGGGCTCGAAGGCAAAACGTTTGGTGCCTGGACCTGGCCCGACAGTCATTTATGTTGAGCCCTATGATTTCGTCTGGTCCAAAGCCGGCTCACCGAAAGGCATGAAGAGGGTGCTGATCACGGGTAAAGGCTGGAGCGAATCCAGTGACCTCAACAAGGCCCGCCAACTGCTGATCGAGACCGCCAGGCTGTGGGGTGCGAACGCGGTGTTACACGTCACCCAGTCCAGGTACACGGAAGAAGAGGGCGGCTCCAACTACAAATACACGGTGCACCGGTTTGACGCAGAGTTGGCTGTCGTGAAGGTGATCAAAACCGCCTCTGACCCTGAGCTCATTGCGGCTTCACAGGCGCAGATGCAGACGTTGAAGGACTGGTGGGCACGATGCAAAGCACAACACAACAGCGAAGGGGACGGGCCTTCTGCCGCCGATCGTGGACCGTCCTATCGGCTGGGCTTCTGGCTGGGGCGGTTCTCTGGTCGCTACCGGAGGGTTGAGGATACCGTTATGGGCTGGCTACAGGACAAGGGCGTGCCCGCGGTTCTGGCCGACGTCTTGAAAATGTCAGTGAGGCTGATCTTTCTCGGCTGTGTCTTGTATTTGGCGTTTTGGATAGCGCCCTTGATTCTTGGGCTTTTGGTGCTGAAGGGCATTCGGAGAAATGAGCCCAACTGCGGCGCAGAGAGAGTGGACTCTGATGTGGAGGAGCCTTGACCTGATCCGCCGTTGATCGATTCGACCACGCAACGGTAAGAAACTGGCGGTCTCACGGTCCGCAAGGGTGATGCCACTTCAACAGCTTCTCTATTAAAGACCTCGCCGTCAGCATTTGCCGAAAAGCCCTACAGGCTCTTCTGCGGATCATCTGCAAAGCTGCTCTGAACACGTACGGAATCTCAAAGCGAGGTCAGCAGCATGACAGCCGAAACGAAGAAAAATGGATTTTTCTATCATGTGGGTCAATGGATGCGCGAGGCATCTGCTAGCTACCTGAAATTTGAAAAAAGGGCGGCGACCTGGATGGGTAAGAAAGGCTCGCCGCCGACATTGAACACTGTGATTTTTCTGGTGGTTAGGTTGGCCTTGATTGGAGGCTTCCTGTATGTGGCGTTCTGGGTTGCGGTCTTTGTTATAGGTCTTCTTTTTCTTAAGAAAATACCAATGAATAAAATGAACCCTGGTGAGGAAATAGCGGGTTTTGATGGCGAAGCACTCTGTCCTGATCCTTACGCCCCCGAAAATATTAACGATCCAGCATTCTATCGGGACGAGTAGACGTCAGTTATTCTTTTCGGGCGATGGTTCTGCTAGGGTGCTAATTATTGTATCTGCACCTTTACTTCCTTGTTGCTGGGCACCGCTGGTTCCCTCGGCTAGTCCTCGAAGAGCAGAACCAGTCTGGATCCCAGCCCAAGTTAAAACGGTCATCCAAAAGGTTGGCAATACAATGAACAGCGCCCCCATCACATAATTCAGCAGCCAGTCCGCCTGCACATTGTTCAAGCCAAGAATCGGGTTCAGGTTCGCATGAGGCGAGGTGAACCCATACAGTGCATCAAGGATGGTGGTGTCGATCCAGCGGGCCAACTGAAACCAAAAGTCCACGAAAATCATGGAGAACTGCACCACTGACATCGTGACAGCGGCTTTCAGGTCGTAGGTACTGAACATCAGCACCAACGGCATGCAGATGACCAGAGCCATCTTGAGCGCCGCCATCACCATGGGCAGCGCCTGGCGCACGACATCCATGGCTGGAAAGTACGCCATGGCTCCCACACTGATCCCAACGGCACCGGTGACACGACTCATGTCATTGAGCATGGCGCCGCCTACCTGACCACCGTAGTCGCTATACACCTTGCCCAAGGACATCCGTTGGCTGCTCGGGGACACCACGTGCCGAATGATCGCATCGTTCACTTCATCTTGGGGCATGGAGTTGGCCCACTGAGCAAAGCGATCCAGCAAAGTGATCTCCACCTGAGTCAGTAGCCGTGCGCGCAGCCCCTGATCACTGTCGGCCCACCACTGGTTGCAGGTCGGGTAACCGCCGCCATGGCTGACTTCGGCCAACCCCATGTCTCGCACCGGATCGTAGGGCCACTCAGCTCGCGGCGTCTTGGAGTGGTAGGTGTCGTAGTACCCGGACTGCTGATTGAAGTACCGAGAGCCGATCCAGTTGATGTCATTGGTTTCTTCATCACTCAGGGTAGGGCGGCTCAAGAACAGCTTCGCCCGGGAGTAGCCATAACAGTCGTTGGTGAAGTCGGCGACTTCCTGGGCGAGCACCGGGTCATGCAGCCGGGTGGTGTTGACTTGCATGCGCATCTGCCGCAGGTCCGTCCCACACGGAATGGCCGCCACCGCGGCGCCGGTCACGGCCTTGGACATCGAGTGCACGAACCACCACCACACCGGTACGCGAGCGCTTTGGTTGTTCAGGGAGGTGAAGGAGCGACCCCAACCGGTGTCCTCGGGCGCCGGTACCTGGTACTGGCATTGCTGCGAGCGACTGTCATCAAACTGCAGGGTCGAGAGGTTGAGCTCAATGAAGGGCACGCCCGCGAACATGATCACGGCGGTGGCCAGCCAGAGCCGGTTCTCGATGCGGGTGGCGGCCAGCAGCCCCTTGTTGCCCTCGTCGGCGCCTTCATCACGGGCCTTGAGCCACTCCTGAAGCAGGATCACAAAGATCGGTAGAGCAAAGAGCCCTGAGTCCATCAGCACGTCCCAGATGCCGTTGCCGACGAGCCAGCCCACCAGGGTCAGGTAGTACTCCAGGTAGTCGTTGGTGTAGAGGGTCATAGTCAGCCTCCTAGCTGCGTGTGGGCGCGGGACAGCTCCATAAAAACCAAGGCCAGCACCACCGCGATTTCAGCTCTGCGCCATCCTGGGTTGGCGCCCGGTTCAAGCTTGAGCAGGCGAGCGCGGTACTTGAGCCAACCCAGCAGCGCGATGCTGTAAAGCCCCATGCGCCAGGCAAAGAAGTACCAGTAGGTGTGGGTTCTCCAGGTCTGCCAGGCCGGTAAGCCCTGCATCACATAAACGCCGCCCAGGTTGAAGGCGGCCGCGATGAAGATGACCAGCAAAGCAACGGCGATAGGGCCCCAGACAGTCCAGCTTTTGAGGCGGGAGATGGGTGTGCTCATGGCTGCGTCCTCCGGCGGCTGTTGACGTCCTTCTCCACGGTTTCCAGGCGGTTGGTGTCCGGGTCGCCTTCGTAGATGGTCTTGGAGTTGTCCTTGCGCTCGGTGTGACGGGCGATGATGGCGGCGGGGGAGTTGCTGGTCAGCGCACGGCGCAGCTCCAGCTCGGTCCGCAGGTTGGTGATTTCCTGTTGCAGGGATTCACGCTCCTGGTTCACCGCTGCCGTGGCGATCTCGTTGGCGGCGACGTTGGGTTCCTTCTTGCCTGCCAGCAGGGCGCGTTGCAGCAGCAGGGCTTTCTCCAGCACGCTGGTGACCGCGATCTCCGACGCCAGGCGCTGGGCCAACAGCTCCTGGTCAGGCTCATCACGCAGGGCGGTGATCACGCCCCGGGTGATGGGCATCGAGCTGCTGCCGGCAGCGGCGAGGTTCTCCAGGCTGGGCGGTTGGGTACCGGCAATCAGCGCTTGCAGCGACTGGAGTTTGCTTTCGTACTCTTCCTGTATCAGTGGTGTCAGGCCCACACCCGCTGTAGTGCTGCTCTTGGTGCAGCTTTCGCAGGTCTGCTGTTCCACTTCACCGAGGACACGGTTGGCGAAGGTGGCAGCCTCATCGGGTGAGCGCCAGACACCGCAGAGCATGCCGTTGTTGCAATCGGCGGGTGCGATGGTCCCTGTCTCTGTGGCGCCACGGCCGTTGAGGAGGTTGTAGCCAGCCTTGGTGACGGTGTTGACCACTCGGATCGGTGGCTGGCCCTGGCCACCGGCTTTGTCACCCCCCACCCAGGGAATGCCCGTGTTGCCCTTATCCGACTCGGCCTGGGCCGTCACCGCGACGGCATCGCTTTTCTGGCCCATGGCCTCCTTGAGGGCCTGGCCTTCGGCGAGTGAGCCCCAACCACTCTGATTGCCGGCCACGTTGACCATGCGCTCGGCCAAGGCGCGGCAAGTGCTCTTGGAGCGATCGAAGTCCAGGCGGGCCTGCAGGATGCCATTGGTGAGCAGGTTGTACAGGGCCGGGTCCGCCCGCTGAATGATCAGCGCCGGCAGTGAAGCCACAGCACCTGTGGCGTTCTGAATCAAACTGCCCATGATGCTTTGAAAACCATCGGTGAGCCCGTTGAGCTGGTTGTGCAGGGTCGTGGACAGGTCCATGTTTCCGCACATGAGGTTGCTGTTCCAGCCGACGCCCACACCGATGCTGCGCATGTTGCCGGCGCGTCCCATGGACACAGCGTTGCCGCCGCCAATGCGGTACAGCACGTCGTCACCGATCACGCTGCCGGAGCTGCTGAAACTGGGTGATGCCGCGAAGGTGAGGGGGCTCGATAGAACCGTGAAAAGGATGAGCCAGGGACCGGCTGAAGAGGGGTGAAACACTGACATCCGAGTCATGAGGGAAGCTCCAATTGCGATAGAGACGGTGGTGAAGCGCGAGAGCGGCGTTAATGAGGGCCCGTGCTGCCGAGGAAGGTCTGTCCCTCTCGCTTGCAGCAGGTGTAGGGGCGCCACAGCGACCAGGCATAGCCGCCGTCCCGGGCCTGAGGGAGGGGGCCCGGGTGAGGAAAGACTGAACAGGATTGACTGAGCACCGGCGTCAGCGATTGCCACTTACCTGTACTGGGATCGGACTCGCGCAATTCCCCCGCTGGCCAGTAACCCGCGCTGGGCAACGCCAGGAGCGGCTGGTAGACATGCAGCTGACCCGGACGGGTGACGATGTCCCCCGCGCGTTGAGCCGCCACGGCGGAGGCCTTGTAGTCGTCAGGCTGGTGCAGAAAGCCGCTGCGCGGATAGACGCTGCCCCACAGGTTCAGCGCCAGCCGGCTACCGATTTCGCGCAGGCCCGGGATCAGCGACGGCGGGTAGATGCTTTCCGGAATGCCGTGGCGCCAGCCGAGAGGATCCAGGGTGCTGAGCAGGTTGGGTACATAGGGTGTGCCGGCTCCCGCGCAGGTGTAACCCGACCCGCTGGCAAAGGCATTGAATGCCGCAATGCCTGGATGGCCAATCACATCGACGTTTTTGAAGACCGCAAGGTTGTTCTCGTTTGGGTTGTTGGTGGTACCGCTGCCTCCGCCCTGGGCCATCGGGTTGCTCGGGCTCAGCAGTTTGACCTCCGCCCAGGGATTCTCGCCCGTGGAGGAGTAACTGGAGACCACCGCATCGGGCACATAATGCCGGACCTTGGCCGATGTCTTGACGCTACAGCCGAAGGGTGTGCATCGCAGCCAATAGCACACCCCCACGACCTGGTACTCCAGGCAGCTCGGAGACGACACTGAAGGGACGATGGTGGCCGTGTCCAGGGCGAGGCTCAGGGTTGAGTAGGGAAGGGCGAGCAGGACCGCTCCCCACGACTTCACACGTCGCCGCAACACACGATGGCTCATGGCCGATCCCTCCTGAACTGCTCGATCTTCGCGAGCGCTTGCTCAAGGTTTGGATCGCCATAGACGACGTAGCGCTGGTCAACGACAACGGCCGGCATCTTGGTGACGCCCAGGCTCCAGGCATCCACCACGTCCTGGTGAGCCTGGCTGATCTCGGCGGCGGCTTCGGTTGTGAGGCTCTCCTGAAAGAAGGCTTGCGCCAGGGCAGGATCCGTCGGCAGTTGGCCGGACAGCACGGCCTCCAGGTGATCAAGACGATCCAGGTGAATCAGCCGAACGTCCGGCGTCACCTCAACGGGATGGGCCGAGTCAGTGATGACCCAGGTGCTGGCGAAACAGGTGGGGGCAACGGTCAGCAGGGCAAACAGGCCAAGCGGCCGGAGAGGGAGCGATGGCGTCATGGTAAAGGTCCGGGTAACAGAAACCTAGATCCTCTACAAAACGACGCACGATCACAGCAAGAAAACAGGATTTGGGGTGAGGGCTTTGTTGGGGGAGGCTGAGCAGGGACTTTCTGTGAACACTATGGTGCGCGCCTGTAAGCTATTCAGGAGGCCCGCTGCCAACTCTCTCAGGATCGTCCGTGATTCGTCATCAATCCTGACAGATAGACCCATGACTGCATCCATCCGCCGCGCAGCATCCCTTCGCCCTGGACAATTCAAGCATCTGATCCGCGTCGTATCCGTTACTGGCTGTCTGCCAGAGCGTGACGTGATGCTTTTGTGGCTCACACATACGACTGGCATTCGCGTCACCGAGTTGGCCTTGCTGGAGGTCGCAGACGTGCTGTACCCCAGCGGAGCCATCAAGCCCGAGGTGTATCTACGCGCAGACATCACCAAGGGCTGCCGACCGCGCAATGTGTTCCTGACCCATGCTCGATGCCTTACCGCTCTGGACAGTTGGATCGCGATTCGCTTGCGGCACCGCTGGGGTCTTTCCGGCGCTGACGAATACCGGGGCCTACGCCCAGGTTCAAAGCTAGTCACCACACACAAGGGCCAGGCCTTTGAACTGGCGTTCAAGTGCCGCGAACTGGACGGTGGACCGGAAGTGTACCGGGCTTGTGATTCGCTCCAGCAGACCATCAGCAGGCTCTACCGGCAGGCAGGTATCAAACAGGGCTCGTCTCGCAGTGGCAGGCGTTCTCTTGCTGCAAAAGTCTTGGCAGCAACCGGGGATGTAGAGAAAGTACAGACGATCCTCGGGCACGCCTGTCTTGACCATAACAAGCCCTATTTGAACGTAGATCAGGACGTAATCAGGCGGGCTTTTTAGGTCGCACTTTAGGCTGCTAATTGTTCCTAATGTTTGAGAAGTCAGTGATATACTACCGGCAAGCGAACCGGCAAAATTAACACCATAGAGTTCATGTTGGCCTTTATTTATAAGGCGTAGCGTAAGGTAGGTAAACGGCAAATGTCATTCACACCGTATATTCCCCAGGACAAGGCTTCCGAAGAGCTTCAGGACCAGATCGTCAGGGTCATGCGCCTCGATGCGGAACTCCACGGCAAGATCCCGCGCCCGCTGCGAGTGCCAATGACCAATCTACTGCGCGTGGTGAACTCGTACTACAGCAACAAGATCGAGGGTAACTCCACGGTACCGGCTGACATTCTGCGCGCCGAACAGGTTGCAGACGCGCCCCAGGAGGTCAAAGCCAGCGAGGACTTCTTGGAGATCAAGCGCCACATTGAAGCGCAGCGCCGCCTTACCGACGACCCGATCAACCCGGTCGATGTCTGCACTCGGGACACCATCTCGCGCCTGCATCGCGAGTTCTACGTCGGTGTGCCAGAGGGGATGCTGGATATCCAAATTAACGAACAAGGCGACGTTGTCCGTATGGTTCCCGGTGTATTCCGCGAGTACGGTGTCAAGGTTGGTCAACATATCGCCCCGACTGCTGAGCAGATGCAGGCCTACCTTGGCCAATTCGAGCGCGTTTACCGACTGGATCGGATTCACGGGCTGTCGTGTTTCCTAGCAGCCGCTGCAGCGCACCACCGGCTGATGTGGATCCACCCCTTCATGGACGGAAACGGCCGCACCGGGCGTCTGTTCACTGACCAGTACCTAAAGGCCGCCGGTTTTGGCGGCTATGGCCTGTGGTCGATGAGCCGTGGCTTCGCCCGAAACACCGCCGTGTATTACGACATGCTCAAAGCAGCCGACCACCCTCGGAAAGGCGACCAGGACGGTCGCGGCATCTTGTCGGATAGCGGTCTGATGCGCTGGACCCGGTACTTCACCGAGACTGCGCTGGACCAGGTTCAGTACTTCAGCACGCAGCTTGATCCGGAGAAGCTGGGCGAACGGATCGATGTGTACTTCGAGATGCGCAGTCGTGGCGCGCTTTCAGACGGCAAGGGCAATGCACTGCCAGAGCTCCGGATCGAGGCCAGAGACGTTTACAAAACCTTGCTCCATATGGGCGACCAGCCACGTGCCGAGCTGCAGGCCAGCCTTGGCGTTGGGGAGCGCACCACCCGGGGTTTGTTGAGCCAGATGGCAAAAGAGGGTTTGATCATCCTCGACGGACGCAAGCCGGTATCCCTGAACCTTTCGCGGCACTCAATCGAGTTCCTGTTTCCCTACCTTTGGTAGGGGGGCTGGAACACCTTCGGAATGATAGGAAAATCCAGCTCCACCACCTGCCTCGCTCTTGCGGGGCTTCGGCGGTAAAAGGGACGCCATTTTCGCGTCCGCGAAAATCAATACAAAGGAGCAGCACAGAAAAACCGCCATGCTTAAGGCTGCCCTGATAGATCAGGCAAACAAGGAGTTGAGGGAGCATCCGTGCTACCTGGAAGGTATGCAAATTGAAGATGCTCGAATGGAGAAGCACTTCCTGGTCATGTACTCAAATGCTGTACTGATGTCGGGTGTTGATTTGAATGCCCTGAACGATTTCTCAACAGCGTTTGGCAACAAATACACCCTGATCGGTTAACGGAAAATGACCCTGATGAAAATATTGCTTCGCCGGTGGTTCGGCAATCTCTCATTGACCTGTTGAGATATAGGGAATACTGCCATATGAAAACTATGACAGTTGCCGGCGAACGTCTTCGGATGAAAAGCCTGGATGTGCATCTCGTCCATACCACAAGGGCCTTGGGTCGACACAGGAAAGATCATGCACACCCTGAATAAGTAGGAAAAGTAGCGATGAGTGAGAGCAGTACGGCAATAAGAGCAGAGTTGCTCCGTGGTACGTCGATTGTACTGGCTGTATTTGGCCTGAATGGGATTGCGATGGCGCAGAACTTGCAGCCAGCGACGTTGCAGGCCCACTCGGTCATTTGTATGCACGAAACTGATATCTATGCGTTGCAGAATTTTTTTTAACTCGGCGATAACGAATCGATTATGCAATACATGGCGCCGGGGAAATGTGCCTTGACTAAAATAGATCAGGAAGTACAGGTGGTCAGCTATATTCCTGGGCGATCTTGGGCGATCATTCGCTCCAACTCAGGTAATGATGTTTACACATTTTCGCAACGAGTCGTCATGAAGCTTCAGTAGCTCGCAGAGAGGCAAAGGAGTAGTCCGATGAGGCGTTTTTCATCATGGAGTACCGAGAAAAGGGTACTCGCTTCCCGATTCGCTACCGGCAGTACGGAAAAATTTATTTTCAAGCAAGGGATCGCTGCGGTAGGGCTTATCAGCGCCTCATTGGCCTACGCCGATGACTTCGCAACTGGAGAGGTTTGGGGGCTCATCTGGGACAACGTAGGTTGTATGCCTACGCCAAACGGAGTGCAAGGTGGTACCTGGAATGAGAGGTTCGTCGCCCTGTCTCGTGAGCAGGTATTTGAAGGCAACGGTTTGAAGCTCACAGCGTCGTTCACGAACGGCAGGACGCTCACCCAGTATTGGTTCCGCAATAAGAGCACCTGCGAAAATGCGAAGCAAAGCGGGACCAGAACAGGCGTTGTCAGTCATGCCATGCAGAACGACCACGATAGTGAAAAATCGTCACTCGCACCCGCGATTACGAACGAGCACAAGCGGATTTGGTACGCTCAGGATCTTAACCATCGTCACTGTATTGCCAGTCTCTCACCCGCAGATCAAATTCGCGATGAGCAGCATGCAGGCCATCACGTTGAAACAAAAGATTTGCCAGGCAGAGCTGTCGAAGTGGACTCGTATGCTCAAGACGGGGACCATTACACGGCATGGACCTTCTATCGAGATGGTGAAGCCTGCATCAACAGTCTTCCTGGCTCGCAGAGTATCCGAAGTGACTATGAGTAGTAGGAAAAATATCAAGGACTGCCGCTAGTTACCGAACTCTGAAGCTTGGGTGTTCAACCTCGGCTCCAATTGCACACCACCGAGCACTGTACGCACCACGCCCATTGCCACCACCAACCTCTTGATGGCGCTGGTGGTGGAGCGAAGAGGGGCAGATGAATCGCTTTTTGTCTCACCCAAGATGGCAGGTTTGAGAGAGTCACGTTTTTAACTTAGCCGGTACTCTTCTGGATCAAGTCGGCCTCGTGCGGCCCAGTAATCTCGCAGCAAGCCGAACTCGGTGAGGAGAGGGCTGGCATCGGGGTAAAAGTCGTTCTGGTGGTCCATTTCCGCGAGCTCATTGACGAGCTCATCTACGGAATACCAAAGCTCCTCGTCCAGGTAGTCATATGGGTCTGTGTCGAGGGGGTCCATGGTGATAGGGAATTTTTCGTACAACGTTGTGTGAACGTTTGCTTGCGCGGCTAAAAGGCCGATTTTGATAATCAACGGCAAGCGGTGTGGGTTACACGGCATGACGAATCTCCAATGAGGAGGGGCACCCAGCCCCCGCTGGGGACGTTATGCCCCCAGAGTGGGAATGAGCGTGACCCCGCAGGGTCAGCTCATAGGTTTCAAAAAGCCTGATCAGGCTTTAAAGGTTTCGTGCTCACCTTTTTCTTCCCTCCAGTGGATCAGGGTGCTGCTGAGCGCATTCACGCAGAGAAGAATCAGTACTCCATCACCGAGAAACATCCCGGCGATCAGCAAATACAGGTTCACGGCAAACATGATTTTCATATCGAGTCCTTTCTTCAGTGAATGGCACTCGACGGTGCCGTTCGGTTGTTGTCAGTCAGAACGGTGCGCAGGCGCCTGTGACGACGCCTGGGGTCAATCAAGCCGTTCGACGAAGTCGTCGTGAGGGTGCTGAACATCGACGCCGGGATCGGCAGAGGAGGAGTGTGGATTTGCCTTCCCTGTGGCTAATCAGGAGCTCGGTACCGTGTGCGTGGCGAGCTGGGTCGAAGGTCAGGCCACCCATTGGGAGGGCGCTGATGATCCGCGGGCACGCGTTGGGGGGAGTCAGCATTGGTGCCGACGGTGTGCAGGTCGAGGGGTTGATCCTCGTGAAATCGGGTGTCGCTCATGGTGCTTCTCCAGAAAAAAGGACCGCGGAGAAACACTTCGCCCGACGGGGAAGGATTCCCCGCGTGGGTGGGTGGAGCGAGAGGTGTGGTTAGAGCACCAGGTACTTCATGGCTGCCAATTGAAGGCCAACAAAGGCGGACAGCATGACGCCGATGCGGGCGGTGAGTTTTGTCTCCAGATGAGAGCAGGTGGTTTTCACCTCAGCGATCAGCTCAGTACGAAGCGTGGTGATATCCGCTTTAGTGGCCAGTACAGATTGCATATCGCTCTCCAGTGCTTCAATCACTGCGGTAGCTTTGAGTTCCGGGACGTTGATCGCGACCAACGCCTGGTACAGAGCCAGTTCTATTTTCATTAAGCCTCCAGGTTTTAGAGAGAGGCCTGCCCCTTACGGGGTGGCCCGTATGGGGAAAATCATGCTTGCGTCGACAATGTCGACCGATCGCGCGACCGCAAGCGAAGCGATCTTGGGTTGGATCAATGCGCTCAATGAGACGCACCGTAGCCTCGCAGATCCAGGCGACATGGGTATGTGGCTGACAACGTCAGCGAGACACGGCCACAGCATGGGAAATGCGTGCGTGGGTTGTCAAAACTCAACTGCAACAAGCCTTTTCTGTCTGGGAAACACTACGAAGAAGGGGCTTGTACGCTCACGTCGTTATTGAGCTGTAGCACCTCCCGACTGATGGACTAGGCTTGTTACTGCTGAGCCTGGCGATGACTCCGAGACAATGACAAAAGAGCATCGCGAGGGTGCAAGTGGAGGCCGACGATGGATCGCGTCAGTCAGCTGTTCATGCGCGTTGCACCACAACGCTTGGCGACCATCCGACAACCGGAGTCCGATCATGAATGAACAAACCTGTGCCTGTCCGCACTGCACTTGCAAGATTGGCGAGCATGCGGTCGTGCGTCATGGCAAGCACTACTGCTGCCAGGCGTGCGCCGAACATCACCCGAATGGCGAACCTTGCACGGCTTCCAAATGCCACTGCGCGGATAAGCCCAAGTAGGGCTTGTATCTCTGCTATCTGCATTGATTGTTGAGCTCAATGACTACGTGCTTTTGCCTGTTTGGGAAGGACGAGCAGAAGAGGGGTCGCTACAGATCGGGCTCGACGGTCAGCATCGGTACGGCCCTGAGGGAGTGGTCGGGTTTGGCAGAGCTGCGCATACGCATGTGAAAGGTGTCCGCAAAGTCCTTCGCGATGGAGACCGGTTGCATGCGGCTCTGGTCGTGAGAGCAGTAGAGGCAAAACGCTGTGTTGGGTGGACTCACCAGATGGCAGGTGGAGCATTCGGTGCCATGCCCATACTCGGCAGAAATCTTCACCGTCGTGCCAACGATTTGAGCTTCACGTAGTTCGCGCTCCCCAGTGACGTTGTGCGGCCGTGGTTTCGATGACTGCTCAAGAGCCACTGCTTTCTGGTTCGCCCAATGCGCTTCCCGTTCCTTGGCTCGCACGGCGGCTAGCCTCTTTTGTTCCGCCCGTTGAGCGTCAGCCACAGCCTGCAGGTGCGCCTGTTCTTTGGCCCAGCGAGCTTCGGCTACGTGAGCCTGGGCCTGAAGTATTTCGCGTGTCCGCGCCTCCATTTGCTGGCCGCGGGCTGATCGTATCCAACGACGATTGTCGAGGTCGCTCAGTACGGCGCGTTCAAAAGCCACTGGGTCATTGATCTGCTCCAGAGTGAGCTCGCCGAGATCAATTTCAAGAGAGGAGTGCTCAAGGGCTTTCAGGCGTTGGTAACGCTCGTATTCAGCGCGAGCTGACATCTTGAATCGCACCAGCAATTGCCTTTCCCCGATGTGAAGCACGGCATGGGCGATGACCTCGTCGAAGGCGACAAAGCGCTCCACACGTTCTGCAATGATGCTCGAGGGGCCAAATCCGATCTCTTGGGCCAACGGAAGCCCAGACAATGTATTGACCGACACGGTGCCTTGGAACCCGGGCAGCAGTAATGAGTGAGGTGGGACCAACAGGGCAACGGCAGCCCTCCGAACGCCTTCCTTGTGGCCCCACAGGCAGTCTTCCCATTGAACATGGCGGAAGTAGGGGGAGACGATTTTTCCCTGATTGGCCGCATTTAAGGGCCTGTGGCAAGCGGGACAAACACAGCCACAGGCCAGTCCGTTTTCTACTTCGAAGGCGCGGTACATCACGCCGTCTCGCTCTCCGAAGGGGATGGTGTTGCCCATGCTCAATGCATCCTCAATCGTCCCAGCCCAGTTCTTTGTAGGTCATTGTGTCTTGTTCGGGGAAGTCCGTCTGGTAATCCCCCCAGTCCATGTACGAATAATAACGGGTCATCGCTTCGAAATAACTTTCAGCTTCAACTTGCCACACAAGCGTCGCGTCTGCATGAAGCAATGCACGCGCGCCGTCTCCATGGGCACCAGCTAAGCAGAAGGTCTGACACCCATCTGGTTCCAGCCAAAGCTCATGATTCATGTTCCGCCCTCGTGTTCTGAATAGTATTTTGGGGCTCACCACGTTGGCCCATGTTTGGCCATGCCTGGCGATCTCTAGATTGAGCCTCGAAGCTGCGCAGTGGTGAGTGGTCACCGTATCATGAGGTGGCGCGAGCAACTGAGCAGCAGGCCAATATGAATCTTATGGAACTGAACATTTCGGAGTCCAGTGACTGGTATCTGTTTGAGCGTATCGCTCAGACACTTGAGCAGGGGCTAAATGGCACTTGGGCACGAAAGCTCGATGGGCTCGACCAGCGTTACTGGGATCTGCTCGTCGATGACCAGATCATCACACTTCACCTTGAGCACTACCTGGGTATCAGCCTGCTCGTTTCTTGCGATGATCAAAATCCATCAGCGAATCTTGGTGCAAGGGCCTATAGCCTGCTGGACGCTGATATTGCTGATAAATTTCGTCAGGATTGGACGCTGGGTATCAGCGGTTAGCAGGGGGTGGCTCTGGCTCCAGAGTCCTGTCTCGGACGCAGACAAGGCCTTGAGCTCGCCGATAACATCACTTGTTGCAGTCTGATCATTAGGAGTAGGCATGGCTATGGACGCAGCGGCGATTGCAGCATTTCACGTCTTGCCAGAGAGTCAGTTGGACGAAGACGCGTTTGATCGCTTTCCGGTTTGGTCAGAGCATTACGATTTCGACGAAATCGATGACATTGTAGGTTGGGGATTGGATCGCGAGCAGGTGCTTGGGTTATTCGATGCGAACTCACCCGGGAATGAGCATTGCGTTTACACCCTTCTGGAGTCCAACCCATTCCCGCCGCGGATGCGCATTTTCATACGCGCTACGATTCGGGCCGCCGACGGGAGAATTCTGAAAGGGTTCGTGATGAACGAGGACGCCTTCTGCCTCGAGATTTTCCATGGTGGTGAGCGCTTCATCTTCAGTCGGCATTCCATGCTGGAGAGCGAGGGCCAAAAGCAAGAACGAGACCTCCTGACAGCACTCGGGTCAGGTGCCCGAGTCTTTCCGGTCTGGTACGACACTGAGTTTGACGATGCCGACGGTGCAGTGATTGCTGGCGCATTCATGTATGGAACGAAAGAGGCTTAGCACGTAGCCAGAGAGCAGTAGGTGAGTTTCTGGTGTGGAGCAACGACAGGGGGAACGCATGAAAATAGGAAAGCCTAAGCGAATTCTCGACCCCTATGAGTGGTTGCCTGGCTATGGGGAGTCACGGGTTTCGTTTCGATCTGTTGGGGCAGACGTCGTGCTGGAGATTGAGTATGACGGTGCTGATGACGGTACTGATGGGGCGGAAGACATACCTTCCTTGAAGCGAGAGCTCAGATTCAAGGGCGCCCGAAGCTTTATGAAGACACCTTTCCCAGGGGAGACAATGTTTGAGCTGTCCGGTAAGCCGGATGCATTGAGCCTGGGCGATTTGACGGAGTTTGAAGAGTCAGAATTCTTGGTGCGTACGACTGAGGCATGGCGCTCGGTATCGGGCCATACGCCGCCTCTACTGAGGCATTTCCGCATTCTTTTTTTGTCGGAAAATTTAGCCTTCAATGTGTTGGCAGAAGACGTCATTTTATCCGAGGCGCTTTCTGTCGACTGAGTGGATGCCCAAAAAGCCACGAGCCAGCTCATGGGAGCTCCACCGGTCAAGTCCGGGCGAAAAGAGTCGAAGCGATGGTGCGGGTCAGCTCCGGTCATTTTTATGCTCAAGCAAGATTCGCTCAATCATTGGCCTCGTGTATTTCTCTGCGGGGCAAACATCGATCGGGTCGCCGGACCGTTTGAACTCGCCGGCATCGAAAGCCAGGTAGATGGAAAGGGCGGGCTCAGGTGTTTCGCCATCGACGGCCAGTTGAACCACAGCGCCTTCCAGGCCATTCATGGCCTGACTGCAGAAGTCGAAGTCGAGGGTCATTGCGTTAAAACCGTTCGCCACCGCCAGCGCAAGCTCGTTCACAAGCTGACGAGGGGCGATCCCGAGCCGTGTTCCAATGGGCTCGATATCGTTGATACTCAGCCCGGTTTCAGCCGCTTCAAGCATTAATCGGCGAAGCTCCGCCTTGCTCTCACTCGTGGTCATTGCGATTCTCCCTCTTAGACACGGTTACCCAAATTGACCTGCGGGCCGCCTGCCGAGGATTGTCGTAGCCAGTTCAGCCAACCGATCATCAGGCGGGTAGAAATCGGCGCACTCGGGTTTGCAATAGATCGATCAGCTCGGGCGCCATGTAGTCAAAGTCATCCGGGATGTCGAGGCATATCACACGTTTTCTGGCCAGTTCAGCGGGGAATCGGACCGTGAGCTTCCTGCGATGGACGGGCTCCATGACGAAGATCAGATCGGCCCACGCCAGGAGCTCAGCATCCACAAGGACATCCGCGTCATTGCCAACCCCGGCCGATGCCGTTTCCACACCCGGCCAGGAAGCAAACACGTGCTCGGCGGTCGGACTTCGGAGCCGATTTTTACCGCAGACAAACAGTACATTCATCCCGGTCATCGTAAGTCAGGAGCGTCCTGCTCAAGGACCTGCTCGGCGATGCGTCCGAAAAGCTTGCGCGTGATGCTGAAGAATGGGCTCAGGTCGTTTCCGACAGGTATGAGGTCAATGCCCGCCAGACAATGCAGGTCCATGTCGTGCTCAAGGTGTTCCTCGATAAGCGTTTCCAGCTCTTCCCACCAGCGCTGACGTAGATCTTGAAGATAAGGGCTGTTCAGGTTGAGTAGGCCGATGGTGTAGCGAGCACGGTCCTCATCCAGCGGTGACAATCCGTCAGCCGGCACCACACGACCATCGGACAGGTAGGCGAAGAAGCGCGAGCAATCTGCCTGATGACACGACACAAAACGGGTTAAATCGACACCGTTTGACTTGCCGAGCGCGTGGCCACCGAATACTTCAGTACCTTGCGTCTTGAGTAACGGCAAATCGTTTTGGCTATCCAAGGCGCTGGCCGCCAAGTTGCTGTAGTCGAAGGTACGCTGGGGGTGCTGGCTTTTGTTCTCGACGTGTTCGATGTGGAAACCTAATCCCACCCGATCCGGGCGAATTTCGCTGTAGCAACACAACCCATACTGCTCAAACAACAGGGCGTCCAGAACCGGCTTTTTGTATTGGAATCTACTCCACCGGCTGGAGGCTGAATCGTGGGTTGTTGGCGGATTAGTGTGTGCATGGGACAACTGAAAGGGAGCCTCTGCACGCTTACGAATCACCCTCATCCGTTCAATGCCTTTTGCCGTCTGATGCTGCGTTGCAGGCGCTGAAGCTGAGGGTGCTGTTCACCCAGCTCCTCGGTCAGCTTGTTCAGCAATGCAATTGTCGGCCCCTCATCATAACGGCCTTTGTCCACCCACTCGGTGAGTTGCAGCAGGTCCTGCTTTTCATCCACCGGTGGTTGCGGATCGACTTGCATCACGCTGCGGAGCACGCTGTTGCTCGGCTCGCCGTAGGTCATGGCAAGTGGCTGGGACGCCATGAACTGGCCTTCGGTGTCCTTGCTGATGACCCGGATGTTTTCACGCCGGACTGTGCTAAGGACTTGCGGGCTATGCGTCGTGACGATGAACTGCATGGCGGGAAAAGCTGCTCGCAATGACCCGATGATTGTCTGCTGCCAGTGGGGATGCAGAAACATGTCGACTTCGTCGATCAAGGCGATGCCTGGGGTTTCCTGCGGTGCGCGCTCCCCGAGATGGGGGTTGAGTTTGCAGGCACGAAAGGCCAGATCGGCAACCATGGAGATGGTGTTGCGCAACCCATCGCTGAGCATGTCTACAGGTAACACCCCTTGCTCAGGGTGGTGCATGACCAGTTGCTGTTGATGGCTGGCGCTGTACTCCAGGCTATGCCAGCCGGTGGAGGCTTTGAGCAACTGATCAATGGCGCCCTTGATGGCGGCGATGATCTGTTCAAAACGCTGCCCGGTGTCGGACAACTGGGTATTGCGCTCCAACCCAATCAACTGGGCTTCACGGTAGCTGCGATATATCCAGCTGTACCAGGCGGTGAAAGTCTTGAAACTGGACGAGTAAGCCAGGCAGTTCAGGTACCCGGATGTTCTGGAGTATTCGCTTTTGTCGAGTGTCGTTTGAGCGGCTGCTGAAGTGAAGCGCCCCTCGTACCAGAGTCGGGAGGTTCCCAGGTAGGTCACCATCGGCAGTGTCGCCGGCGCGTCGCTGCGCACCTGCTCTTGCAGCCTTTTGCCGTGCGCGTTTAGGGCCTTGACCCCAGCGTCACCCAGGGTGTTGGTGGACTTTTTCAAGCTGATGCGCTGCTGTAGCCAGTGTTCCTGATGAGCACTGTCCGACCAAGCTCCCCAGGCTTCGATCGAGCAAGGGACCTGAGACTCCATGTTGCCACTGCTGAACTGCGCGAGTCGCACATCCTCAATCTGGATCGTGGCTGAGTTACCGGCTTGGCTGCCCACGTCGAACGCTTTGATGAAAGGCCATAGCGCAACCCGAGCCGCATCCAGAATGGTGGTTTTACCGCCACCATTAGAGGCAATCAATATGGTCAGATGCGGATCGAAGTCGATCTCGAACGCTCCAAAGCAGCGATAGTTCTGCAGGCGCAGCTTGTCGAGCCTCACAGTATTTTCTCCGGTTTTATTACCTGGCCCAGCATACGGGGGCACCTTTGTGTCGCAGTTGGAACAGCATACTAAATACAAACCACAAAAATGCCAGGCAAAGTGAGCACCTGACCTGATTGATCACACTGCCGGAGCCGCTGAAACTACGAGGCGCTGCGAAGGTGAGGGGCTCGACAGGGCTGTGAGGAGGATCAACCAGGGAGCGGCTGAAGAAGGGTGAAACACTGACATCCGAGTCATGAGGGGGAATTCCGTTTCGTAAAGGACGATGCAAAGACGGGAAAAACGTTACTGAGGGCCGATGCTGCCGAGGAAGGTCTGTTCCTCTCGCTTGGGATTCTCGCCCGTTGAGGGATAGCTGGAGACCACAGCATCGGGCACGTAATGCCGAACCTTGGACGACGTATTCACGTCGCAGCCGAAGGTGGTGCACCGAAGCCAATAGCAGACCCCCACGACCTGGTAGTTATGCAGTCCGGGGATGACACAGATGGGACGATGGTGGCCTTGTCCAGGGCAAGGCTCAGGGGCGAATAGGGAAGGGCCAGGAGAGCCGGTACCCACAATTTCACACGCCGACGCGGCGTACAAAGGCTCATGGCCGATCCCTCCTGAACTGCTCGATCTTCGCGAGCGCTTGCTCAAGGTTTGGATCGCCGTAGACGACGTAGCGCTGGTCCACGATAACGGCTGGCATCTTGGTGACGCCCAGGCTCCAGGCATCCACTACGTCCTGGTGAGCCCGAGCAATATCGGCAGCAGCTTCGGCGGTGAGGCTTTCCCGAAAGAGAGCCTACGCTTGGGCAGGGTCGTCCGGCAGCAAACTGGAAAGTGAAGCCTCCAACTGATCAAGGCGATCCAGATGGACCAGACGAACGTCCGCCGTCACCTCAACAGGATGGGCTGAGTCCGTGATGACCCAGGTACTGGCGAAGCAGGTGGGGGCAATGGCCAACAGGGCAAACAAACCGAGCGACCGGAAAGAGGGCGATAGCGTCATGGCAAAGGTCCAGGGTAAGGGGCCGGCGAACACACCTTCCGAACTCCAGCATGAAGTGGGCAGCGCTGTCACGCTACCTCGATGACGGGGCCGTACCCATTGATAATAATTGGGCAGAGAATCAGATCCGACCATGGGCTCTTGGCCGCAAGAACTGGCTCTGTGTGTCACGAAGGAGGCGTCATGGCGACGACATGAAAACGGCGGCATGACACTCCATGTTCCAAGATGGATGGAGGTAGGCCCTCCGGTCAGGGCGTGCAGGCGCACTGATCAAACGACCCGATGCTGCGAACATGTTCAGCATGTTGGTGGTGAGCGATTCGGGAAAAGGCAGAGAAACTACTGTCACGTAAGGCTCAGGTAGTTGAACGAAAGTGAACTGACTGATGAAGCGACGAAATCTCCACTGGTGTCAAAACGGGCTTGTATAGCCGGGCCCCGAGAAGTGCAGAGGACACCTGTCTACCGACTGCACGGCACCCGTTGTTAAGGCAGCAAGAACCTGAGCCAGGCCATTTTGGGGAACGTGAGAACCTATTCTCTGCACGTATCGTGGGGATAGGGACGGACTCACCCGTAGTAGTGATGAAAGACCTGTAATGGGGCTGGAGCGAAGGGGTGGGGATCACTTTCGTTGTGCGGGACACAACTCAAACGAGGATGACGTTTTAGTGCAGCGAAAAGCATTCGAGATACCGAAGTCGCTGGTGTGGATGGCGTACCAGGATGTACGCCGCAATCGTGGCGCGCCGGGCTGTGATGGTCAGACGCTCACGGACTTTGATCGGCAGCGCGATTATAACCTCTACCGCATCTGGAACCGGTTGTGCTCAGGGTCGTATTTCCCGCCACCTGTACGGGAAAAGCGCATTCCGAAAGACAACGGCAAGGAGCGCATCCTTGGCATCCCAACGGTCTCTGATCGGGTAGCTCAAGGCGCGGTGAAAAGATATGTGGAGGCTGTGATCGATCCGATTTTCCATCCTGACTCGTATGGGTACAGACCCGGAAGATCGGCCCACGATGCTTTGCGTCAATGTTCCATTCGGTGCCGTCGTAAGAACTGGGTACTGGAAGTGGATATCAGCGCGTTCTTCGACCACGTTGGGCACGACCTGATCATCAAGGCTCTGGAACATCACCAGATGCCGAAATGGGTGATCTTGTACTGTCGACGCTGGCTGCAAGCGCCGATGCAGAGTGAGACGGGATTGCTTCAGGAACGGGGGTGAGGGACACCTCAAGGAGGTGTGATCTCGCCCTTGTTAGCCAATTTATTCCTGCATTATGCCTTTGATCGTTGGATGGACAGGACGCATCGCGGCGTGCCGTTTGAACGGTATGCCGACGATATTGTTATTCACTGCACAAGTGCGAACCCTGAAGAACTCCAAAGGCGAACTCTTTCGTAAGTGCATGCCGGGAGCGTCGATGAAGGCGATGCGCAGGATGGTAGACACGATCAAACACTGGCGCATCCATCGATCCACGACTGATGACCTGAGGGATTTTTCTCGCAGGTACAATGCTGTGATTCGAGGATGGATCGAATACTACGGTAAATTCTGGTACAGAAACTTCAGCTATCGATTGTGGAGCGCGTTGCAATCGCGCCTGCTCAAATGGATGAAGAGCAAGTACCGAATCTCTATACGTCAAGCGGAGCATCGGCTGCGTCTTGTTCGAAGAGAGAATCCGGAGCTGTTCGCGCATTGGTATTTACTACGTGCATCGAATGTGTGATCAAGAGCCGTATGACGGGAGACTGTCACGTACGGTTCTGTGAGCAGCCGAGGGGTGAAACTCCCTTCGGCTGACTCGACTTGCTGGGTCGCTGCGCAGCGGCAAGCGGGCAGCAGCGATCATGAGCTTGATCCAGTCAGCGCGCATAAATGGGCATGATCCGTATGCTTATCTCAAGGATGTGCTGACGCGGTTGCCGACGCAACGAGCCAGTGAGATCGAGCTGCTGCTGCCGCATAAGTGGATGAAGACGGATTGGCTGGACGCTTGCGGTCTAGGGAATGGCCTGAGGCGATGAACAAGCGACGGCGACCACCTTATCGGCATCATCCTGGGCAGTTCAACTGTTCAGGGTGAAGCTCAATGGAAAAGAGTGTGCTGTTCCTGGCCAGGTAGTAATGCTCCTGGTGAAACTTGAACCTGCGCATCATCGCCAGCAACTGCGGTTCCTTGCAGGCCAGTTGTTCCAGATCACGGCGTATTCTCGCCTCCATGCTGGCCTTGCGTTCCTCGGAGAGGCTGCTCGCTGCTAAGTCGATCCTGTAGCGGTAGAAGATCGTGTCACCGTACGTCAAACCGACGTACTCAAGGGTGGTAATTGCATCCAGTTTCTTTGGCAGGGTCGCGTCCAACTGGGCGAGGCGCTCGACCAGCAGCGCCTGTTGGGCCACCTTCTCCTGCTCAGCCTTGAGCGCGAAATAGCGTCCAATCCCGGCAATCAGTATCACCGCAGCGATACCCAGATAGAAATTACGTGGGTTGCGCCGCTTCTTCGGCGCCAGCTTCATCAACATCTTGAATGACTCGTCCTGAGCATGAAAAAGCTCCTAGCGAAACTAGGAGCTACGAGTGAAAACGGCATAGCCTGACACAATACCCCCGGGGGAGCACTCGGCTAATCCGGGGAGGTTGTCAGGGCGAGCACTGCGTGAGCTGTCTGCCCAGGCCTGAACTGACTTCGACGCGCCGCGGCTGCGAATCGAGAAGCCAGGAAAAATCTCTAGCCAACCTTCAACTGCCTAGTATGTTGCAGTTCAGCGCTCAGGGTGGTCACTGGCCCACTATCGCCCTCAATGCTGGAGTTCGAAAGGTGAATTGGCCGGACGCTTACCAAATGAGAGCGTATCGCTATAACAGTCTGGCGGTTGCTGAACAAAGGCTGAACAGAGTTGAAGTTGCCGGGTTTGGACTGCATCGGAATTAATGTTTTTTCTCATCTGTAGCGCATGTTTATGTGTGTGCTGGGCGAGTGATGGTATCCAAGATGTACCGTTGGCGTTACCCGGCCGAGCAACAGCGATTTAAGCCGATGAGCCTTTATCGGCGTGTTGTACTGAGCCTGCGAGCGTTATTTCTGGCGCGCGTTGTTATTAGTATATTTCACGATTGGTACAAATAAGTGGCGCCGGATCCTGGAGCGGAACCGTCCACCCAGTCAGCTTTTTGGGTTGAAAATTACCGCTTTTGGGGCTGCGATGATCGGTGCTAGCCTCTGATGGCTCTTTGATATTTTTAGCGCTGAGCATCGAACTCTGAACAGGTGGTCAGTCGCGATTTTGCGGCGGCGCTATTTGAATAGGGAACGCCAGTCAAGGTTGGTTCGTAGCGCTTCCAAAGACGCGCCACGTGCTTTCATTTGTTGTTAAGCCGTGAGTTGACATGCCTGACCGTAACGCAAGGAGCAGCGTTTCGCCTGAAGCGCTAGAACCCACAGGAAGTGAAGACAGTGGCATTGCCTCACTCGTCGTCATCGCCCAACTTTCGGGTGTCGCCGTCAGCGCCGAACGGCTCAGGCATCTGTCAGGACTGTCCCGGCCTATCGATGCCCTGACGCTGGTGCGTCTGGCGCGGCAGGTCACGCTCAAGGCCCGTTCCACCACCAGCCAGATCAGTCGTCTAGCCCAGACACCACTCCCAGCTATCGTCGAGCTTCGCGATGGACGTTTTCTGGTCCTGGCCAAGTGCGCGAACGACAACGTCCTGCTACATGACGAAGTGCAACAGCGTACTTTTCAAATCACCTTGGCCGAATTCGACCAAGTCTGGTCCGGTCGTTTAATTCTGGTGACTTCGCGTGCCGTTCTCGCCCAAGGCGGCGGCAAGTTTGATATGTCATGGTTTATTCCTTCGATTGTCAAATACCGCAAGCAGTTTATGGAAGTGCTGGCCGGTTCGTTCTTTCTGCAATTATTTGGTCTGGTTTCGCCCTTATTCATGCAGGTCGTGATTGATAAAGTGCTGGTGCACAAATCAATGTCGACCTTGGACGTGCTGGCGTTCGGCCTGATTACCATTTCGGTGTTCGAGGCCTTGCTGGGTGGGCTGCGTACCTACGTGTTCAGTCACACCACCAACCGGGTCGATGTCGAACTGGGCGCGCGGCTGTTCAATCACCTGCTGGGTTTGCCGCTGGCGTATTTCCAGGCACGGCGAGTGGGCGACAGTGTGGCTCGGGTCCGTGAGCTGGAGAATATCCGCAACTTCCTCACCGGCAACGCGTTGACCGTGGCGATGGATATGTTCTTCACCCTGGTGTTCTTCGCGGTGATGTTGACCTATTCGCCCTTGTTGACCTTGATCGTCTTTATCTCGCTGCCGTGCTACATCGCCTTGTCGGTCCTCGTCACGCCGGTGCTCAAAGCCCGGCTCGATGAAAAATTCCGCCGTAGCTCGGAAAATCAATCGTTCCTGGTGGAGTCCGTGACCGGTATCGAAACCATCAAGTCGATGGCGGTCGAACCCTTGATGCAGCGGCGCTGGGAGGAGCAGTTGGCGGCTTATGTTTCCAGCGCCTTCAAGGCCTCCAATCTTTCCAGTTCGGCCAATCAGGTGGCCTCCCTGATCAGCAAGCTCACCACGGCCGCCTTGCTGTGGTTCGGCGCCCGGTTGGTGATTGGTGGCGACCTCTCGGTCGGTGAGCTGATTGCCTTCAATATGCTGTCCGGGCGCGTCAGTGGCCCGGTCCTGCGCCTGGCCCAACTATGGCAGGATTTCCAGCAGGTGCGGTTATCAATGGCTCGTCTGGGCGACATTCTCGATAACCGAGCCGAATCCGGCGTCTCCGCCGGGCAAGCCTCAATGCCACCGGTCAAGGGTGAAGTAGTGTTTGACCGGGTGGTGTTTCGCTACCGCGCCGACGGTCCCGAGATCCTGCGTGGGCTCTCGTTGACGGCCGAAGCGGGTAGCGTCATCGGCATTGTTGGCCCTTCCGGATCAGGCAAAAGTACCCTGACCAAATTGATCCAGCGTCTCTACTCGCCCGAGCGCGGAAGGGTGCTTATCGACGGCATGGACTTGTCGGTGCTCGATCCCGCGTCACTGCGCCGCCAAATCGGCGTGGTCCTGCAAGAGAACATGCTGTTCAAAGGTACGGTACGCGACAACATCGCCTTTGCTTCACCCGGCATGCACTTCGACCAGGTGGTTGAAGCTGCGGAGCTGGCCGGTGCCCATGAGTTCATCTTGGAACTGCCACAAGGTTACGACACGGAACTGGGCGAGCGCGGCAATGGTTTGTCTGGCGGTCAGCGGCAACGCATCGCCATTGCCCGGGCCCTGGTAACTAATCCGAAAATTCTGATCTTCGACGAGGCCACTTCGGCGCTGGATGCAGAGTCGGAGTCCATCATCCACGGCAACATGCACAAAATCTGCAAGGACCGCACGGTGTTCATCATTGCCCACCGCTTGTCCGCGGTCAGAATCGCCCAGCGGATTATCACGGTCGAGAAGGGCACCATCGTCGAGGAAGGCAGCCACGACGAACTGCTGCAGCAGGACGGGCGTTATGCCTCTCTGTGGCGTCATCAGACGGGGCATCTACATGTCGCTGCTTGATCGCTGGTTCCCCCGACTGCGGCATTACCGCGACATTGCCCGCGCCGCACTCGACGCTGAAAAAGCCCAGGGCAACCCGCTGCTACGGCAACGCGACGAGGTCGAGTTCTTGCCGGCGGCGCTGGAGGTGCTGGAAACACCTGCGTCCCCGGTGGGGCGCGGTTTGATGTGGGCATTGATGCTGTTGTTCGCGATTGCCCTGGTCTGGTCGACCATCGGCAAACTCGACGTGGTCGCGGTGGCCGAGGGCAAGGTCGTCCCCAACGGCAAGAGCAAAACCATCCAGCCGCTGGAAGCGGGCATCGTCAAGGCGATCCTGGTGGACAACGGTCAGCATGTGACTCAAGGCCAGGCCTTGATCGAGCTGGACCCGACCGAGGCCACGGCGGATGTCAGCAAGTCGAGGACAGCGCGGGTCGACGCGATGCTGACGATCAACCGTGCCCAAGCCTTGCTGGACGCACAAAGCGCCAATCGAGCACCGACTGTTCAAGCGGTCCCGGATGCCACGGAGGATCGCCAGCGCGATACCCAACGCTTTGCCGAAAGCGCCTTCTACGAACAGCGCAGCAAAGTCACCAGCTTGCGTTCGGAGTTGCAAAAGCGCGTGCAGGAATTGCAAACCACCCAGCACAAGATCAGCAGCCTGCAGCAAACCTTGCCGATGACCCGCGCCGAAGAGGAGGACTACCAGACCTTGCTTCAGCAGAGCTATGTACCGCGCCATGCCTACCTGGAAAAGGTGCAGGCGCGCATCCAGCAGGAACAGGAACTGGCCGGGCAACAGAGTTACGCCAAGGAATTGCAAGCCACGATTCAGGAACAGCGCGACGATATCGACACCGCTATCGCGCAATTTCGTCGTGAACAGCTCGATGCGCTCAACCAGGCGCAGCAGCAACTGGCCCAGGATCGGGGCGATGAAACCAAGTCCCAGCAGCGGCAATGGCAAACCCATTTGACCGCTCCGGTGGGCGGCACCGTGCAGGAGCTGGCGGTGCATACGATTGGTGGTGTGGTCACTCCGGCGCAGGCCTTGTTGGTGATTGTGCCGGACGATGCGGGGCTGGAAATTGAAGCGCAGATTCTCAACCGGGATATCGGCTTTGTTCGCCCGGGGCAGGAGGCTGAAATCAAGCTGGATGCCTTTCCGTATACCCACTACGGCACGATCCCGGGCAAGGTCATGTCGATTTCGCAGGATGCGGTGAAGGATGACAAGTTGGGGTTGGTTTATCCGGCAAGGATTCAGCTCGGTGCGCATGTGATTGTGGCGGATGGCAAGGATGTTCAGTTGGAGCCGGGGATGTCGAGTTCGGTGGAGATCAAGACTGAGCAGAGAAGGATTATTGAGTATTTGTTGACGCCGTTGTTGAAGTATCAGAGTGAGGCGTTGAGGGAGCGGTGAAATGATATGGCAAATTAAAATATTTAATTGCGCAGTAAGGATCGTTCGTAGAAGCTATCCGTGGCGCTGTTTTTTTTGTATTGATGTTTTTCGTTGTTTGGTGGATTTTTGGTGCGCGATAATTTAATTTTTTTATTGGTTAATGATGAGTGGGTGTCATGAGTAACAATGAGAAGAAAATGTCTTGGCTTTCTGCGTTCGATATGATGTTGAATGGGACGGCTTTAGGGCTTGGGAAGAATCACTGGGCAAAATCATTATGGCTGAAGTTTGCGATAGTGTTTATGGTTGCAGGGCCCATGTTTGAATATATTGGTGCTCAAGATTACTCGGGCGATATGCCGCCAGAAGTTCCGATGATTAAAACGACAGGTGCGTTCATACGCTACGTCGGGTATGCCGGCGTTAAAAAAGTGTCATACATCCAGTTTAACGCTGATAATGGTGTGACGTATCGTACTCAGAATGCTGTCGCCCCTGCGGAGCTTGATGATCTAGGGGGGTTAAAGTCACCCATTAAAGTATATGCTGAAGGGTTTCTTCTTAAAAATGGAGAAGGGTCGTTTTATCCCCTTAGGTTAACCACTCTCGATGGGGTTGATTTAGCGTCGCCGGATAAGCTGATGAAGTCGCTTTTAATAGGTAGAAACCCATTTCACATAAAAAAAATAGTAGGGCTTTTTTTTATAGCTCTAATTTTATGGGGTGGGTCGTTTTTTTATGCTAATCAATTAAGGCGTTTTGATTCAAAGAGGCGTGGCGAGATCCGAAGCTCCAAAGATTGATTCGGCTGAAAATTTGCTGTTGGCCAATTTTTTTGCTGGGCCTGCATGGAACTCGAATATTGTCAATTGAAAATTTGTAGAGTGTGCGGATCCAGGTGATTTTTGATCTCTTATGTTTTTCAGCTAAGAGATTTTTATTAAATGGAGGGTTGGCTATGTCTCAAACAACAGCGCTTAATAGTCTTGGAACACTTGTTGTCAGTCAGCTGCTTGGTCAGATCGCATCAGGTGCAGATGCTGCCAACGCAATAGGAACTGCAGCTCAATCAATCGTATCCGACATTGCTAAAGCCGCCAATAATATAATGGCAGGAGCGGACTTGGCGAGTATTGCAGCTAGTAGTGTGGCAATATTTAAACAGTACTCAGCGTTGGCTGGTAACCTTGCTGTTGCGGCTGGAAGTGTTGGGGTTTTTGCGAATGTGGCTGCGATATTGGATAAGGCAATAACCGAAGGTCCTGCAAAAATTGATACAAACTCCATCGTTGGCACGGTTGCAGGAATAGTGTCGACAGTGGCAGCTGCTGGCGTTATTGGAGGCGCAGTGCTGGCTGCTCCGGAAGTTACTGCCCTGGGTATTTTAGCCATAGGTTTGACTATTTCTGCTCAAACTAATTTGGGTACGTTAGGTAGTAACGCAGCTTGGCTGGAAAATACGTTTAGTACCATGGCCGATGCCATAAAGCCCTACTATGATAGTCTTTCGACAGACGCCCAGGCAGCCTTTCAGGGGGCGCTGACGAACACCGTCCAAAGCACTTTAAATGGCGGAATGTTAGTCCCGGAAATCGACTCTGATGGCCTAATATCAGGCTATTCGATGCAGGTTCCAATCTCGGTGGTACAACAAGATGATGGTAGTACTGTCAGCTATTTTAATGGAGGTGTTGGTGTTGTGACGCCCGCCCCAGGAGATAATTCTACCGGTCCAGTTTGGACAATCCCTCAGCCCGGCTCTGATACGCCAGCAACTATTTACACTGATGGTAATGGGGGCTATAAATATAGCAGTACTGATTCAGATCAAAACAACATTCTTCTGGAAAAGAGTGGTGATGATTCTGGATCAGCTCAAAATGAAGAGATGGTTCAAACCTCGCCGAACGGTGACGTTAATGCTAATATCGGTGGCACTGGTGCTGTCGCTGATCTGAGCAATGCCACGGTCACTCTTGCACCCGATGCCCAGGCAAATGTCACGGGCACGGGAAATACCTTCGCGATCGATAGTGGCGCAAGTCTGGTGTCCCAGGCACCTGACGGCGCTTCGGGCTCTCAACAAGGCAATCAATTTACCTTGTCGAGCGGCGCTATTCTCATTGACTACGAAGGCAACAGCACTGTCGCGGACATCATCACGCAAGCGTTCGGCTCTACAGGTGCGAATGTAACGTTGAGCGGCGGCATCGCCACCACAGAACTCAGTGGCGCCACCATTACTACCCAAAATGGCACCACCCTGACGGTTGTGGGTGATAACAATTGCGTGGATGGCAACTGTACTGTTGCGATTGATGGCGACGGTAATCAATTCACGTTGCATGCAGGTGATATCGCCAGCATCAATGGTAACGACAATACAGCAAATGCCGTAGGCGACGGTGCGCAGCTGAGTGTGGCCGGAGCGAACAATAGCGTTGATGCCACCGATGGCATCATTACTTTGGACAACGGTACAAGTACGACGCTGACTGGTGATGACAATCAGCTCTCGGTGGGAAGTGATGTGGCCGCTACCATTGCGGGTACTGACAACACCGGCACCCTTACTGGTTCAGGTAGCACAATCACGGCCGGTGATGATTTTACGTTGAGTATGGCTAGCGGCAGCAACAACGACAGTATCTCCGTCGGGATCAGCGGCATTGTCAACATCGCCACTGGAGATCAAGGTGAGGTGGTCAACCTCGCGAGCGGCATTATCAATCTGGGCTCGGATGTCGGTGTGACGAGCGATGGGGTTGGCGGTAATACGATCAATGCTGGCGCAGGCGATAGACTGACAGCGAGCAACGACACGATCAGCTTTTCGGGTGGTGGAGATTCCATCAGTGGGGCAGGCGACGCGATTTCGGCCAGTGGTGACACACTTAATATCTCAAACTACAACGGCGCCAGTGATGTCATCACCGGTGACAACAATACGGTTACCTCTAGCTGGAGTGATGTCACGCTCGACGGTGCAAACGAGTCGCTAACCGGTACCTACGACGTGTTGGCGTTGAGCGGATTGGGTGAGCGCGTTTCCGGCGATAACAATTCGATCAGTTTTGGAGCCGGTACCACGGCGTCTGTGACCAGCTATGGTGACTCGATCAACTTGGGCGCAGGTTCCAGCCTGACGAGCAACGGGGAAGGCAACAACACCATTTTCGCCACCTCGGACGATGCCCTGGTCTTGGGCAGCACCTGGGGCACAGCGTCTCCTTACATGGACACCCTGCACGTCAGTGATGACCAAAACATTACTCTGGGTAGCGGCTCGGCGTACAATTTGATCGGCAGCGGCAACGCACTCAATGCGGGAGAAGGAGACCTCTTGATCGCAAGCAACGACGCGATCAGTTTCGCCGGCAGCAGTGGCTCGGTCAGTGGTTCGGGCGACATGATCTTGGCCAGTAACGCCACGCTCAGCATCTCGAACTACAACGCTCCTAGCGATGTCGTCACAGGCGACAACAACGCA
>NZ_JALLIY010000027.1 GCF_023242315.1 Pseudomonas sp. MWU13-2105 | reverse complement strand
ACCCACGGCAATGCCCCAGAGGTGCAGGGTGCCGAGGCTGGGTTTGAGTTGTGTGTTCATACGTTTCTCCCTGAACGGTTGGATACTGCTCGGCACAGGGGATTGCAGTGGACGTGCCAGTCGCCAGGGGCGCGTCGTTATCTGCGAAAACCTGTCGTATCGAGGACGTTTCACCGATGTTCGCCTGGGTTTCGACTTACTTTGGTGCGAGCTCGGGCATTTATGGCGCATCGGGGCTAGATTTACCGATCACCGGGTCCCGGTCCGCCCCGGGTTCCGCTACAATGCGCGCCGATTTCGACTTGCCAGAGAGCCCGCCCATGTCCGCCTGCCAGACGCCTATCATCGTCGCCCTGGATTTCCCCTCCCGTGACGCCGCCCTGAAGCTGGCCGATCAACTGGACCCGAAGCTGTGCCGGGTCAAGGTCGGCAAGGAGTTGTTCACCAGCTGCGCGGCGGAAATTGTCGGCACCTTGCGTGACAAGGGCTTCGAGGTGTTCCTCGACCTGAAATTCCACGATATTCCCAACACCACTGCCATGGCGGTCAAGGCGGCGGCGGAGATGGGCGTGTGGATGGTCAATGTGCATTGCTCCGGCGGCCTGCGCATGATGGCGGCGTGCCGCGAGGTGCTGGATAAGCGCAGCGGCCCGCAGCCGTTGTTGATCGGCGTGACCGTGCTGACCAGCATGGAGCGCGAGGACCTGGCCGGTATCGGCCTGGATGTCGATCCACAGGTGCAGGTATTGCGTCTGGCAGCCTTGGCGGAAAAAGCCGGGATGGATGGCCTGGTGTGCTCGGCCCTGGAGGCCACCGCGCTGAAGACCGCTCATCCGGGGTTGCAGCTGGTAACCCCGGGGATTCGTCCGGCGGGCAGTGCCCAGGATGATCAGCGCCGTATCCTGACCCCGCGCCAGGCCCTGGATGCCGGTTCCGATTACCTGGTGATCGGTCGCCCGATCAGCCAGGCGGCCGATCCGGCCCAGGCGTTGGCGGCGGTGGTGGCCGAACTGGCCTGATAAGGGCTTGTCGCGAGTCATCGGCGCATGCCCGGTGACTCGCGATCCGCGCTAGCAGGAAACGCCTCGATTCAAACCTTCAACACCAGCTTGCCGAAATTCTCCCCGCTGAACAGCTTCATCAGCGTCTCCGGAAAGGTCTCCAGGCCTTCGACGATATCTTCCTTGCTCTTGAGCTGGCCCTTGGCGATCCAGCCGGCCATTTCCTGTCCGGCGGCGGCGAAGCGGCTGGCGTAGTCCATCACCACGAAACCCTCCATGCGCGCACGATTGACCAGCAACGCCAGGTAATTGGCCGGGCCTTTCACCGCTTCCTTGTTGTTGTACTGGCTGATGGCACCGCAGATCACCACGCGCGCCTTGAAGTTCAGGCGGGTCAGCACCGCGTCGAGAATATCGCCGCCGACGTTGTCGAAATACACGTCCACGCCTTTCGGACATTCACGTTTCAGGCCGGCGCCGACGTCTTCGCTCTTGTAGTCGATGGCCCCGTCGAAGCCCAGTTCGTCGATCAGGAACCGGCACTTTTCGGCGCCGCCGGCAATCCCGACCACCCGGCAACCCTTGAGCTTGGCAATCTGTCCGGCGATGCTGCCGACCGCGCCGGCCGCACCGGAGATCACCACGGTTTCGCCGTCTTTCGGCGCACCGACGTCCAGCAGGGCAAAGTAGGCGGTCATGCCGGTCATGCCCAGCGCGGACAGGTAGCGCGGCAGTGGCGCCAGCTTCGGATCGACCTTGTAGAAACCCTTCGGCTCGCCGAGGAAGTAATCCTGTACCCCCAGCGCGCCGTTGACATAGTCGCCGACGGCAAAGCCCGGATGGTTGGAGGCCACGACTTTTCCGACGCCCAAGGCGCGCATTACCTCGCCGATGCCCACTGGCGGGATGTAGGACTTGCCCTCGTTCATCCAGCCGCGCATGGCCGGATCGAGGGACAGGTATTCGTTCTTGACCAGGATCTGGCCCGTTCCCGGCTCGCCCACCGGCACTTGCTGGTAGGTGAAGGTCTCGCGGGTCGCGGGGCCGACCGGGCGCTTGGCCAGCAGGAATTGGCGATTGTTCTGGGTGGTCATGGCAGGCACTCGAAGATCAATGAAGTCTTGTTGATAGACCCTCATCGCGCAGACGGCAAGTTTTGCCGGTGAGGCGAATAGGCTGCGATCCACTTCAATGATAAAGGGCGGCATGTGCTTATCACTGCGATGCATAAGCCATTAACCGGGCACCTGATAGTGCTGCCGCGACAGCCGCCACGCTGGCTAGACTGAGAACCCAGCAGCCCTTTCGAATTGCATTGAGGACACAACCATGAGCATGACGTTTTCCGGCCAGGTAGCCCTGGTGACCGGCGCGGCGGCCGGCATTGGCCGCGCGACCGCCCAGGCGTTTGCCGCCGAAGGCCTGAAGGTGGTCGTTGCCGACCTCGATGTCGCCGGTGGTGAAGGCACGGTCGAACTGATCCGTGCCGCCGGTGGCGATGCCGTGTTCGTGCGTTGCAACGTCACTCAGGAAGCCGATGTACAGAACCTCATGGCACAAGCGGTGAATGCCTACGGACGGGTTGACTACGCCTTCAACAACGCCGGTATCGAGATCGAGAAAGGCAAGCTGGCCGACGGCACCCTGGACGAGTTCGACGCGATCATGGGGGTCAATGTCAAAGGCGTCTGGTTGTGCATGAAGCACCAGTTACCGCTGATGTTGGCCCAGGGCGGTGGCGCCATCGTCAACACCGCTTCGGTGGCCGGCCTGGGCGCCGCACCGAAGATGAGCATCTACGCGGCGTCCAAGCATGCGGTCATCGGCCTGACCAAATCGGCGGCCATCGAGTACGCAAAGAAGAAAATCCGCGTCAATGCCGTTTGCCCGGCGGTGATCGACACCGACATGTTCCGTCGCGCCTATGAGGCCGATCCGAAGAAGGCCGAATTTGCCGCGGCCATGCATCCGGTCGGGCGCATCGGCAAGGTCGAGGAGATCGCCAGCGCGGTGCTTTATCTGTGCAGCGACGGCGCCGCTTTCACCACCGGTCATGCCCTGGCCGTGGACGGCGGAGCCACCGCGATTTGAGCTGTCGCTCGCTTCCCCCGGCTTCGTAGCCGTTTTGCAAGGAACCCGCCTAATGGCGGGTTTTTTTATGTCCGCCGGTGTTGGAAATACGGTCGGTGCATTCGCCTCGCTGTGTCAGTCGGTGTCTTCGGGGCCCGGCGGGCGGGCGTTCCACGGCATAGTCGAGAGGCTTTTTGTGCAAGCAAGGCCCCCGAGCTTTTGTGTTTAACTGTTTAACGAGAAATAACAATGGGTTGGAGCGTCAAACACAATGGATTTGGAAATTGATCGGCAGGCACTGGTCCCCGTCGTGCAGCAAATCGTCAACGCCGTGATCGAATGGATTCGCAGTCATCGCGCGGGCCCCGGGACTCGCCTGCCGTCCGTTCGACAGTTGGCCAAGGACAACTCCCTCAGCCAGGCGAATGTCCTGGAAGCCTGCCAGCGGTTGGTGGCACAAGGCGTGCTGACGCCGCGCAACGGCTCGGCCTTTATTGTCTCGGAAGCCCATGGCGACAGCCGCGACAGCGGTGAGCCACAGTGGTACGAAGGGTTGGAGGCGGAGTGGGGGGCGTTCAGTGAACATCCCCTGGGCGAGTTGAAGTTGGGCTGCGGCTGGGTGCCTGAAAGCTGGCGCGAGAGCGACGACATCGCCTATGCCATTCGCCAGGTCAGTCGTACGCAGATGCATGGGATGTTCAGCTACAGTACGCCGCTGGGGCTGCTGGCATTGCGTCAGCAGATCCAGAAACGCCTGACGCAAAAGGGCATCCCTTGTGCGCCCGAGCAGATACTGACGACCCATGGCGTCACCCAGGCCCTTGACCTGCTGGTACGCCACCTGCTCAAGCCGGGTGACTGTGTCGTGGTGGAAACCCCGGGCTACGCCAACCTCTACAAGCTGCTGGCACTGCAGGGGGTCAAGCTGCTGGAGGTGGAGCGGACCCATTGCGGACCGGACGTGGAGCAGTTGCGCAAGCTGTTGCAGCAGTACCGTCCGCGCTGCCTGTTTATCAACAGTCTCTACCACAACCCGACGGGCACCAGCCTGAGCCTGGCGGTGGCCACGCAGTTGTTGCAGTTGGCCCAGGCCCATGACTTCCTGATCGTCGAAGACGCTATCTACAGCGATCTGCAAAGCGGGCCGGGGGTACAGTTGGCGGCGCTGGACAGCGCGCAGCGGGTGATCTACGTCGGGGGGTTTTCGAAGACCCTGAGCAGTTCGTTGCGGGTCGGCTTTGTCCGTGCCCGGGGCGAACTCATCCAGCGCCTGGCACAAGTGAAGATGATCACCAGCCTTGGCGCCTCGCGTTTTGCCGAATGCGTGGTCGCCATGTTGCTGGCCAATGGCGCCTACCGCAAGCTGCTGCAGCGCCTGCGCCAGCGCCTGAACGTGGAGCGGGTCACCACCCTGGACACCCTGGAGAGGGCGGGCTGGGAGGTGTTCGCCGAGCCTGCCGGCGGCATGTTCATCTGGGCCCGCAGCCCGGGCTATCCTTTGGTGCAAGTCCTGGCCCGGGCGCGCAAGCTGGGGGTGCTGCTGGCACCGGGCGAGGCCTTCATGCCGCAAGGTATGAGCAGTGACTGGCTGAGGATAAATGTGGCCTATGCTTCGGATCTGCGCGCACAGAAGTTCTTCCGTCTGCTGGGTGGCGCCGAATCGACCTCGACCATCCTGAAAGCGACGCGGATGTAGCTTTTGGCCATTATTCCGGCGCCAAAGGCTTGTGCTTTACCCGTCCCGATTGCGAATCTGCATGAATCTTGAATGGGCGTGTGCACCTTCAGCATTCTAATCGGGGATTAAGCGCCATGATTTCTGCCGTGCAAGGACGTTTCGCCAATCTCGGTATGGCCAAGAAATTGGGTATCGGGTTTGCCCTGGTATTGCTACTGACCGGTCTGGTGGCGGCGATCGGTGTCTGGTCCTTGCAAACCATCAGTTTGCGCTTCGATGGGCTCAAGCAGATGTCTTCGCTCAACAGCCAATTGCTCCGGGTGCGTTTGCTCGAGCAGGAATATGCGCTGCATTCGGACCCCAAGACCGTTGATGCCCTGCACCAGGGCGTCGACGGCCTGTTGGCGCAGGCGCAGGTCCTCAAGGCGCAATCGGCGGCCAATGTGCCGGTCATGACCGATGTCGAGCAGGCCCTGGGGGCCTACCGCAAGGCGTTCGATGAATTTGTCGAGTTGACCCAGACCAAGGACCTGGCGTTGGAAATGGCCAGCTGGTCGGTTTCCAGCGTGGCCAACAACCTTGACGTGCTCCAGGCCGGGTTGTCCGACGACGGCACCTATGCCCTCAAGGACTCCCAGGGCAAGGACGGCAAGGAGTTTGTCGAGCAGGCCGGCCAGGTCAGTCATGTCTCGCAGTTGATGTTGCAGGCGATGAACGAGGCCCGGGTGCGCCTCGACCAGAGCCGCAAGGGCGATGAAGAGAACCAGAACAAAGGCAAGATCGAGCAGGCCGACCAGGCTCTGGCCCAGGTGGAACAACTCAAGACCGCGGTCAAGGACCCGGGCTATCAGACGGTACTCACCGAGGTCAGCGGTCATATCGCCAGCTTCGGTGAAAAACTCGCCGAATACACCGGCCTGCTGGAACAGGAGAAAAAGGTTTACCTGCAGTTGCATGAGCGCGCGGCTCAGGTGGTGCAGCGGGTCAACCAGGCTTATGCCGCCGAGGACCAGTCGATGCAGGCCGAGCTGAAAAAGAACTCGCTGTTGATCATCGGCTCGTCGGCCCTGGCCCTGTTGGTCGGCATGGTGGCGGCACTGGTGATTACCCGCCTGATTGTCGCGCCGTTGCGCAGTGTGATTCTGGTCGCCCAGCAGATTGCCGCCGGAGACCTGACCGGTAATCGTGTGGAGGTCCGGCGCCGTGACGAAATCGGCCAGCTGATGCTCGCCATGCAGCAGATGGGCGTGGGCTTGAGCAGCATTGTCAGCGGGTTGCAGGCGGGGATCGAGCAACTGGCGAGCTCGGCGCATTCGTTGTCGGCGGTCACTGAGCAGACCAACCTGGAAGTCAGCAGCCAGAAGGAAGAAACCGAGCAGGTTGCTACCGCAATGAACCAGATGACGGCGACCGTGCACGATGTCGCGCGCAATGCCGAAGAGGCCGCCCAGGCGGCGCAGACCGCCGACGACAAGGTCGACAGCGGCCAGCAGGTGGTGCGCCAGAGCATGCAGCGGATCGAGCAACTGGCGGATTCGGCCAGTTCGGCGAGCCTGAGCATCGAAAGCCTCAGCGCGGAAATCCAGAATATCGGCACGGTGCTCAGCGTTATCAAGAGCGTGGCCGAGCAGACCAACCTGCTGGCCCTCAACGCGGCCATCGAGGCGGCCCGGGCCGGCGAGCAGGGTCGGGGCTTTGCCGTGGTCGCCGATGAAGTGCGGGCCCTGGCCAAGCGTACCCAGCAGTCCACCGAAGAGATCGAGCGCCTGGTCAGTGCCTTGCGTACGGCGGCGCAGACCTCGGTGCATCAAATCCAGAGCAGTGGCGAGTTGGTCAAGCTGGCGGTCAGTGATGCCTTGCAGACCGAGAGCGCGCTGGGCAGCATCGCCGCGGCGGTGTCGCTGATCCAGCAGATGAACCAGCAGATTGCCGCGGCGGCCGAGGAACAGAGTTCGGTGGCCGAAGAGATCAACCGCAGCGTCACCAGCATCCGCGCCAGTGCCGATCAGTCGGCGCTGGCGATGCAGGGCAACGCGGCATCAAGCATCGAGCTGGCGCAACTGGGGATGGAATTGAAGGGCATGGTCGGGCATTTCCGGATCTGATCCCGACCATTGTGCCAAGCCTGGGGCGGCGATCCTCTGGGAGCGGTGCTTGCCCGCGAAGAACGATAAGGCGGTCTTCCTGACGAACCGCGGTGCTCCTTTCGCGGGCAAGCACCGCTCCCACAGGTTGTATGTTGTGCTCAGGCCTTTTCCAACGGTTGTATGTTGCTCAGGCCTTGCGCCAATTGAGGATCAGCAACGTCAGTACGCCCGCGACGATCCCCCAGAAGGCCGAGCCCACCGAAAACAGCGTGAACCCCGACGCTGTCACCATAAAGGTGATCAGCGCCGCTTCCCGCTCCTTGGGCTCGTTCATGGCCAGGTTCAAGCCGTTCATGATTGAACCGAACAACGCCAGTGCCGCGATCGACAGCACCAGCTCCTTGGGCAGCGCGGCAAACAGTGCCGCCAGCGTGGCGCCGAAGGTCCCGGCAATCCCGTAGAAAATCCCGCACCACACCGCAGCCGTGTAGCGCTTGCTCTTGTCTTCATGGGCATGGGGCCCGGTGCAGATAGCCGCGCTGATGGCCGCCAGGTTGATCCCGTGGGAGCCGAAGGGCGCCAGCAGCAGCGAGGCGATCCCGGTCACGCTGATCAACGGCGACGCCGGCACGTTGTAACCGTCGGCGCGCAGCACGGCGATACCGGGCATGTTCTGCGAGGTCATGGCCACCACGAACAGCGGAATACCGATGCTGATGGTCGCGGCCAGGGAGAACGACGGCATGGTCCACACCGGCGTCGCTACCTCCAGGTGGAAGCCACTGAAATCCAGCAGCCCCAGCAGCCCCGAGAGGGCGCTGCCGACCAGCAGGGCGGCGAGCACGGCATAGCGCGGTGACAAGCGCTTGACGATCAGGTAGCTGAAGAACATCCCCAGCACCAGCCCGGTGCGATGTTGCGCGGCGACGAAGATCTCGCTGCCGATCTTGAACAGGATGCCCGCCAGCAGCGCCGCCGCCAGTGAAGAGGGCAGGCGCTTGACCAGCTTCTCGAAACTGCCGGTCAGGCCGCAAATCGTCACCAGCAGCGCGCAGGTGATGTAGGCACCGATCGCCTCGCCGTAGGTCACCCCGGACAGGCTGGTGATCAACAGGGCCGCGCCGGGGGTCGACCAGGCGATGGTGATTGGCGTGCGGTAACGCAGGGACAGGCCGATGCTGCAAAGCGCCATGCCGATCGACAGGGCCCAGATCCACGAGGATATCTGGCCGCTGCTCAGCCCCGCGGCTTGCCCGGCCTGGAACATCAGCACCAGGGAGCTGGTATAGCCGGTCATCATCGCGATAAAGCCGGCGACCACGGCGGAAGGCGAAGTGTCGGCCAAGGGGCGCAGGCGCGCCCGGGTGATCTCGGTCATGGAACGGCATTCCTTGTACAGGGAAACGGGCGATGGCAGTCCGGTAGACTAAACGCAAAGGTGAGCGTCGATTGCAATACAGCCGCTGCGGCAAATAGCCGTACAGTCGTGTCGGCACTCGGCTTTGTGTACAATGTGCCATGCTTTTATGCGCTACTTGTCAGTGACCCGCTGTGCCGTTCGCCAGTCGGGGTCCATTCGCCGCCGTCTCCGATCCGAGTGACCATGAACGAACAGTTGCAACCCCTCAAGAAACAACCGCGTGCCGGCAAGGCCGGACGCACCGGGACCCAGGACGATATCGTCTATGCGCATATCTTCGAGGCCATTCTCGAACAGCGACTGGCACCCGGGACCAAGTTGAGCGAAGAGGCGCTGGGGGAGATTTTCGGGGTCAGTCGCACCATTATTCGGCGCGCCTTGTCGCGCCTGGCCCACGAAGGCGTGGTGCTGTTGCGGCCGAATCGTGGCGCGGTGGTGGCGAGTCCCAGTGTCGAGGAAGCCCGCCAGGTGTTCCTGGCCCGGCGCATGGTGGAGAAGGCGATTACCGAGCTGGCGGTCTTGCACGCCACGGCCGAGGAACTGGCCCTGTTGCGGCAGATGGTCAACGACGAGCGCGACAGCTTTTCCCGTGGCGATCGTGGGGCCGGGATCCGCCTTTCCGGCGAGTTCCACCTCAAGCTTGCGGAAGCGGCGAAGAATGCCCCGCTGATCAGCTTCCAGCGCAGCCTGGTGTCGCAGACGTCGTTGATCATCGCCCAATACGAAAGCGGTAATCGCTCGCACTGTTCCTACGATGAACACACCCAGTTGATCGACGCCATCGAGGCCCGGGATGCGGTGCTGGCGGTGGATCTGATGATGCACCACATGGATCATATCGACAGCAAGCTCAACCTCGATGAAGAGAGTGCCTCGGATGACCTGCATGCGGTGTTCTCGCACCTGTTGTTGGCGAAGAAGCCGGGGCGGTCCGGGGCAAAACTCTGATCGCAAGCTGTTCTTCGAGCCAAGGATGATCTTGAGTCGAGCCAGGCGTTGTGGCGAGCGGGCAAGCTCGCTCGCCACAGTAGTAGTGTCACCCTACAGCAGTGTGTAGTGCCGCAGCCCTTATCGCTGATGCACCAGATTCCCCGCCGCATAGGTCTGCTTCACCGTCCGGTCATCCCCCAGGGTCATCAGCACGAACAAAGTCTCGGCAATATTCCGGGCCTGTTTCAGGCGATAACTGAGCAGTGGCGTGGCATGGTAGTCCAGCACCAGGAAGTCGGCGTCGCTGCCCGGTTGCAGGCTGCCGATCCGTTCTTCCAGGCGCAACGCCCGGGCGCCGCCGAGGGTCGCCAGGTACAGCGATTTGAACGGACTCAAGCGCGCCCCCTGCAACTGCATCACCTTGTAGGCCTCGTTCAGCGTCTGCAGGATCGAGAAACTGGTCCCGCCGCCGACGTCCGTGCCGACGCCGACATTCAACTTGTGCTTCTCCGCCATCGGCAGGTTGAACAAACCGCTGCCGAGGAAGAAGTTCGACGTCGGGCAGAACGCCACCGCCGAGCCCGTCTGCGCCAGGCGCGCGCACTCGTCGTCACACAGGTGCACGCCGTGGGCGAACACCGAGCGCTCGCCGAGCAGTTGGTAGTGGTCATAGACATCCAGGTAGCCCTTGCGCTCGGGGAACAGCTCCTTGACCCATTGCACTTCCTGCAGGTTCTCACTGATGTGGGTCTGCATGTAGAGGTCCGGGTATTCCCCCAGCAGTTGGCCGGCCAGGGTCAATTGTTCCGGCGTCGAGGTCGGCGCAAAACGTGGCGTTACCGCATAGTGCAGGCGGCCCTTGCCATGCCAGCGTTCGATCAGCGCCTTGCTCTCCAGATAGCCGGACTCGGCGGTGTCGGTCAGGTAGTCCGGCGCGTTGCGGTCCATCATCACCTTGCCGGCGATCATTCGCAGGTCGAGCTTCTCGGCGGCCTCGAAGAACGCATCCACCGATTGCGGGTGCACGCTGCCGAAGACCAGGGCTGTGGTGGTGCCGTTGCGCAGCAGCTCCTTGATGAAAATATCCGCGACTTCCTCGGCATGCGCCCGGTTGGCGAACTGGCTTTCGCAGGGGAAGGTGTAAGTGTTCAGCCAGTCCAGCAGTTGCTCGCCATAGGCCCCGACCATCCCGGTTTGCGGCAGGTGGATATGGGTGTCGATAAACCCCGGGGTGATCAGGGCGTCGACATGATGGATGACTTCAACGTCGGCGGGCAGGCTCGGCAGCAGGTCGCTGGCGGCGCCGAGGGCGCTGATGCGACCGTTTTCGACCAGCAGCAGGCCGTCTGGGAAATATTCATAGGAGGCCTCGATGCCGACCTCGGCTGGATCGGCGAGGCTGTGCAGGAGGGCTGCGCGGTAGGCTTTGCGGGTCGAAGGCATGGTCTTTCTCAGTTTGTGACCTGGCTGCGGCGCGAAGCCGGCAGCAGTTTGGCAATAGGTTCGGCGCTGGCGCTGTGCTGGCCGAAATTCGCGTTATAGGTGGCGATGATCTCGCCGGCGATGGAGATGGCGATTTCCACCGGCAACTTGCCTTTGACTTCGGCCAGGCCCAGCGGGCAGCGCATGCGTTGCAGCAGGCTGGCATCGAAGCCGCGCTCTCGCAGGCGGTGTTCGAACTTGACCCGTTTGGTCTTCGAGCCGATCAGGCCGAAGTAGGCGAAGTCGTTGCGCTTGAGGATCGCGGCGCTGAGCTCCAGGTCGAGCGGGTGATTGTGGGTCATGACGATGCAGTAGCTGCCGGCGGGCAGGTTATCGATTTCATCCACCGGCTCTTCACTGACGATCTTGCGCACGCCGCTGGGCAGTTGCGCCGGAAATTCCTGCTCGCGGGAGTCGATCCAGCGCACCCGGCAGGGCAGGCTGGCGAGCAGGGGCACCAGGGCACGGCCGACATGGCCGGCACCGAATACCGCGATTTCCGCCTGGACCTGGCCCATGGGCTCGAACAGCAGCACCGTGGCGCCGCCGCAGCATTGGCCGAGGCTGGCGCCCAGGCTGAAGCGCTCCAGATGAGTGCTCTGCTGGCCGCGGGCGAGCATGTCCCGGGCGATCTGCATCGCCTTGTATTCCAGGTGGCCACCGCCGATAGTATCGAAGGTGCTGGCGGCACTGACGACCATTTTCGAGCCGGCATTGCGCGGCGTCGAGCCGAGCTCTTCGATGATGGTCACCAGTACGCAGGGTTCGCCCTGGCTTTGCAGGTCGGCGAGGGCACTGATCCAGTAGTTCATAGACACCTCTCTGTTGTCTGTCCCGGCCCCTTCGCGGCGGTGCGGCGACCCGACAAGCTTTTCATGGTGAGATCAACTCGATTTCGCTGCTCAAGGCCTGCTCCGCCTTGACCCGGCGCATCTGCTCACAGCCCCACAACACCCGCTCCGGCGTCGCCGGGGCATCGATTTTCGGTTGGACCCGATAATCCGCCAGGCTCGCCACCGCATCCTTGAGCGCGCACCACACGGCAATCCCCAGCATGAATGGCGGCTCGCCGACAGCCTTGGAATGGAACACCGTGTCTTCCGGGTTCTTGCGGTTCTCCACCAGCTTGACCCGCAGGTCCAGCGGCATGTCGGCCACCGCCGGGATCTTGTAGCTGGCCGGGCCGTTGGTCAGCAACTTGCCCTTGGCGTTCCACACCAGCTCTTCCATGGTCAGCCAGCCCATGCCCTGGACAAAGCCGCCTTCGACCTGGCCGATATCGATGGCCGGGTTCAGCGAGGCGCCGACGTCATGCAGGATGTCAGTGCGCAGCATCTTGTACTCGCCGGTCAGGGTATCGACGATCACCTCGGCACAGGCCGCGCCATAGGCGAAGTAATAGAACGGCCGGCCGCGGGCCTGGCTGCGGTCATAGTAGATCTTCGGGGTCTTGTAGAAGCCGGTGCTCGACAGCGAGACCTGAGCGAAGTACGCCTGCTGGATCAGGGTCTCGAAGGTCAGGATCTGATCGCGCACGCGTATATGGCCGTTGCGGAATTCCACGTCCGCCTCGCTGACTTTATAGTGCCGCGCGGCAAACTCCACCAACCGCTGCTTGATGGTTTCGGCGGCGTTCTGCGCCGCCTTGCCGTTCAGGTCGGCGCCGCTGGAGGCTGCCGTGGGCGAGGTATTGGGCACCTTGTCGGTGTTGGTGGCGGTGATCTGCACCCGGTCGATTTCCACCTGGAACACTTCGGCCACCACCTGCGCGACCTTGGTGTTCAAACCCTGGCCCATTTCCGTGCCGCCGTGGTTCAGGTGGATGCTGCCGTCGGTGTAGACGTGCACCAGCGCCCCGGCCTGGTTGAGGAAACTGGCGGTGAACGAGATACCGAACTTCACCGGGGTCAATGCCAGGCCCTTTTTCAGCACCGGGCTATGGGCGTTGTAGCGGCGAATGGTTTCCCGACGCTCGGCGTACTGGCTGCTGGCTTCCAGTTCGGCGGTCATCTCCTCGAGCATATTGTGCTCGACGGTCTGGTAGTAATGGGTAACGTTGCGCTCGGTCTTGCCGTAATAGTTGGCCTTGCGCACCGCCAGCGGATCAAGGCCCAGGTGCCGGGCGATGCTATCCATCACCTCCTCGATGGCGACCATGCCCTGCGGGCCGCCGAAGCCGCGATAGGCGGTGTTGGAGGCGGTGTTGGTCTTGCAGCGGTGGCCGTTGACGGTAACGTCGCCCAGGTAATAGGCGTTGTCGGCATGGAACATCGCCCGGTCGACAATCGACGCCGACAGGTCCGGCGAACAGCCGCAGTTGCCCGCCAGTTCCAGGTTGATCCCATGCAGGCGCCCGCTGCTGTCGAAACCGACGTCGTACTCGATATAGAAGGGGTGGCGCTTGCCGGTCATCAGCATGTCTTCGACCCGGGGCAGGCGCATCTTGGTCGGTTGTCCGGTCAGGTGCGCGACTACCGCACACAGGCAGGCGGGGCTGGCAGCCTGGGTTTCCTTGCCGCCGAAACCGCCGCCCATGCGCCGCATATCGACCACGATCTTGTTCATCGACACATCCAGCACCTCGGCCACCAGCTTCTGCACTTCGGTGGGGTTCTGGGTCGAGCAGTAGACGATCATGCCACCGTCTTCGGTGGGCATCACCGAGGATATCTGGGTTTCCAGGTAGAAGTGCTCCTGCCCGCCGATATGCAGGTTGCCCTGGATACGCTGTTCGGCAGTGGCCAGGGCCGCGGCTGAATCACCGCGCTTGTGGGTGTGGCTGTCGAGCACGAAATGGCGCTTGCGCAGGGCCTCGACCACATCCAGCACCGGTTCCAGGTCTTCGTATTCGATCAGTGCGGCCATGGCCGCCTGGCGTGCGGTGTCCAGGTCGCGGGCGGCTACCGCGAGCACCGGCTGGCCGACGAACTCGACGATGTCGATGGCCAGCAACGGGTCGCCCGGCAGCAGCGGGCCGATGTCCTTGAGACCGGGAATGTCCTCATGGGTAATGACGATGCGCACACCCTCGAAGGCGTAGCACGGTGCGGTGTCGATGCTGAGGATGCGCGCATGGGCACGGTCGGACATCCGCGCATAGACGTGCAACTGGTTGGGGAACTCCAGGCGGTCGTCGATATACACTGCTTCGCCGGCCACATGCTTGTCGGCGCTATCGTGCTTGACGCTGCGACCGACCCCGGTGCTCAGGTCGCGGGCGAACAGTTCGGCCATCTCGGCCTGGGTTTTTTCCACGGCGTGAGGATTAGACATAAGCGGTCACCCGAGTCTCGATATGCGGTGTCTGCAGCTCGATGAAGTACTTGCGCAACAGGTTGCGCGCACTGAGCAGGCGATATTCCTTGCTGGCGCGGAAGTCCGACAGCGGGGTGAAATCCTCGGCCAGCGCCGCGCAGGCACGTTCCAGGTTGTCCTGGTTCCAGGGCTGGCCGACCAGGGCGCGTTCGCAGGCGCGGGCCCGTTTGGGAATCGCCGCCATACCGCCGAAAGCGATCCGCGCCTCGGCCACAATGCCGTTTTCCAGGCGCAGGTTGAAGGCCGCGCAGACCGCCGAAATATCGTCGTCCAGGCGCTTGGAAACCTTGTAGGCGCGGAACTGCCAGGCGGCATTGGCCCGGGGCACGACGATGCTTTCGATGAACTCGCTGTCCTGCCGCGCGGTGACCCGGTAGTCGATGAAATAGTCTTCCAGCGCCAGGGTCCGAGTGCTGTCGCCCTTGCGCAGGCGCAGTTGCGCATCCAGCGCGATCAGCAGCGGTGGCGAATCGCCAATCGGCGAAGCGTTGCCGATATTGCCGCCGAGGGAGCCCTGGTTGCGGATCTGCAGCGAGGCGAAGCGTTGCAGCAGTTCGCCGAAGTCCGGGTACTCGGCCTTGAGGGCCGCGTAGCAATCGGAGAGCGGGGTGGCGGCGCCGATTTCCAGGTGATCGTCGAAGGTCTCGATGCGCTTGAGCTCGGCCACGTTGCCGACATAGATCATCACCGGCAAGGTGCGATGGAGCTGGGTGACTTCCAGCGCCAGGTCGGTGCCACCGGCCAGCAGGCGGGCTTGCGGATAGGAATCGTAGAGCGCGGCCAGGTCGGCGACCGTCAACGGCACCAGGCAGCGCTTGTCGCCGCTGTTGAGCTCGACGGTTTCGCTCGGCGCGATGGCCTTGAGGCGGGCGATGGTTTCGGCTTCGCGGGCATCGAACTGATCAGCCGGCTTGTTGCAACAGGCGCGCTCGGCGGCGGCCAGGATCGGCCGGTAGCCGGTGCAGCGGCAGAGGTTACCGGCCAGGGCTTCATGGGCCTTGTGGCTGTCCGGTGCGTCGCTGTTCTTTTGCAGGGCGAACAGCGACATCACGAAGCCCGGCGTGCAGAAACCGCATTGCGAACCATGGCAGTCGACCATCGCTTGCTGCACGCTGTGCAGCTTGCCTTGGTGCTTGAGGTCTTCGACGCTGATCAGTTGCTTGCCATGCAACGATGCAACAAAGGTCAGGCAGGAATTGAGGCTGCGATAGCGGATATGATCATGCCCCGCCGCGTCGTGCTGCAACTCGCCGACCACCACGGTGCAGGCGCCGCAGTCGCCGCTGGCGCAGCCTTCCTTGGTACCGGATTTGCCCAGATGCTCGCGCAAATACTCGAGCACCGTCAGATTCGGGTCCAGGGCGTGCTCGCGACGGAGTTCCTGGTTGAGTAAAAACTGGATCACGGAAGGCCTCGCAGACTCATTATTGTTGTTGACCGATGAGCAGAATCTAGTGATATCTGACTTTTTGGTCAACAAATATCTGACCTAAGGGTCAGGAAAATCTCGCGATTGAAAGCATGCAGCGCTTTCTCCCAGTCTAGCTGCTGAAATAATTGCGGGATTCGTGCCAAATTCCGCCCTTGGAGCCCTGCGCCACCAGGTATCAAGTGCGCTACACTGCGCCGCTTGCACCGATCGAAGATTTTGAAGGAAAACCATGACGTTCAAGGCGCCGGACAGCCTCGCCGAGCAAATTGCTCACCACCTCGCCGAGCGCATCATTCGCGGCGATCTCAAGCCCGGGGAGCGCATCCAGGAACAAAAGGTCACGCTGGCACTCAATGTCAGCCGTGGCTCCGTACGCGAAGCGCTGCTGATTCTCGAGCGCCGCCATCTGATCGCCATCCTGCCCAGGCGCGGCGCCCATGTCACCGAGCTCACCGCGCACAAGGTGCAGAGCCTGTGCACCCTGATGAGCGAGCTGTACATCCTGTTGGGCAATGCCGTGGCCCAGCGCTGGAAGGAGCAGGCCGATCTCGCGCCGTTCCTGCAATTGCAACAGCGCCTGAGCGCCAGCTTCGAGCATGGGGATATCCGCACTTTCGTCGAAGACAGCTTCAACGTGATGCGTGCGGCCTTTCCGTTCGCCGACAACCCATACCTGCAGGAAACCGTCGAGAACCTGCAGCCGGCCATGAGCCGCGCCTATTACCTGGCGCTGGAACGGCGCAAGGCGGAAATGAGCGAATACCTGAACCTGTTCGCGCAGCTGCTGGCTGCCGTCGTGGCCCGCGACCTGCCGCTGATCCGCACGGTCCTGGCCAACTACGCCCAGCGTAGTTGTGACATCGTCCTGTCAGCCCTGGCGGTCGACTAAGCGTGCGGCTCAAGTGCATCAAGTTGGCGGGGTTCAAATCCTTCGTCGACCCGACCACGGTGAACTTCCCCAGTAACATGGCGGCGGTAGTCGGTCCCAATGGTTGCGGCAAGTCGAACATCATCGACGCCGTCCGCTGGGTGATGGGCGAGAGCTCGGCGAAAAACCTGCGCGGCGAGTCGATGACCGATGTCATCTTCAACGGCTCCACCAGCCGCAAGCCGGTGAGCCAGGCGAGCATCGAACTGGTGTTCGACAACTCCGACGGCACCCTGGTCGGCGAATACGCCGCCTACGCGGAAATCTCCATCCGCCGCAAGGTCACCCGCGACAGCCAGAACAGCTACTTCCTCAACGGCACCAAATGCCGGCGCCGGGACATTACCGATATCTTCCTCGGTACCGGCCTGGGCCCGCGCAGCTATTCGATCATCGAGCAGGGGATGATCTCCAAGCTGATCGAAGCCAAGCCCGAGGACCTGCGCAATTTCATCGAGGAAGCGGCGGGCATCTCCAAGTACAAGGAGCGCCGGCGCGAGACCGAGAACCGCATTCGCCGCACCCATGAAAACCTCGCGCGCCTGACCGACCTGCGCGAAGAGCTGGAGCGCCAGCTCGAACGCCTGCACCGTCAGGCCCAGGCCGCCGAGAAGTATCAGGAATACAAGGGCGAGGAGCGTCAGCTCAAGGCCCAGCTGTCGGCCCTGCGCTGGCAGGCACTGAACGAACAGGTCGGCCAGCGCGAAGCGATTATCGGCAACCAGGAAATCAGCTTCGAAGCCCTGGTGGCCGAGCAGCGCAATGCCGATGCCAGCATTGAGCGCCTGCGCGACGGCCACCATGAGCTGTCCGAACGCTTCAATCTGGTGCAGGGGCGCTTCTATTCGGTCGGCGGCGATATCGCCCGGGTCGAACAGAGCATCCAGCACGGCCAGCAGCGTCTGCGCCAGTTGCAGGACGACCTGCGTGAAGCGGAGCGCGCGCGTCTGGAAACCGAATCGCACCTGGGCCACGACCGCACCTTGCTCGCGACCCTCGGCGAAGAGTTGGCCACGCTCGAACCCGAGCAGGAACTGACCAGCGCCGCCGCCGAAGAGGCCGCCGCCGCGCTGGAAGAGTCGGAAACCACCATGCACGGCTGGCAGGAGCAATGGGACAACTTCAACCTGAGCTCGGCCGAGCCGCGGCGCCAGGCCGAAGTCCAGCAGTCGCGTATCCAGCAACTGGAAACCAGCATGGAGCGCCTGGCCGAGCGTCAGCGGCGTCTGGCCGAAGAGCGCGCCTTGCTCTCGGCGGACCCGGAAGACGCGGCGATCCTCGAACTCAGCGAGCAGTTGGCTGAAAGCGAGCAGACCCTGGAAGACTTGCAGGCCAGCGAGGAAGGCCAGGTCGAGCGCCTGGAACAACTGCGCCAGGATCTGCAGCAGGCCATGCACGACCAGCAACAGGCCCAGGGCGACTTGCAGCGCCTCAACGGTCGCCTGGCCTCCCTGGAAGCCTTGCAGCAGGCCGCGCTCGATCCGGGCGCCGGGACGGCCGAATGGCTGCGTGAACAGCAGTTGGCACAGCGCCCGCGCCTGGCCGAAGGCTTGAAGGTCGAGGCGGGTTGGGAGCTGGCGGTGGAAACCGTGCTCGGCGCCGACCTGCAGGCGGTGCTGGTGGATGATTTCGCCGGCCTCGACCTCGGCGCTTTCCAGCAAGGCGACCTGCGCCTGCTCAGTCCTTCGGCGGACGGCGTGCGGGTGCCGGGCAGCCTGTTGGAGAAGGTCGAGGCGGATATCGATCTGTCGCCCTGGCTGGGTCAGGTCAAGCCGGTTGAAAGTCTTGAACAGGCTTTGTCCCTGCGCGGCCAGTTGGCGGTCGGGGCAAGCCTGATCAGCCGCGACGGCTTCTGGGTCGGCCGGCATTTCCTGCGGGTGCGTCGGGCCAGCGAGGCCGAGAGCGGCGTGCTCGCCCGCGGCCAGGAAATCCAGCGCCTGGGCCTGGAACGTGAAGAGCGCGAGGAAACCCTGGCCAGCCTCGAAACCCGCTTGCAAACCCTGCGCGCCACCCAGCGCCAGCAGGAAACCGGCCGCGAACACCTGCGCCGCCTGTTGCAGGACGAAGCCCGCCAGCAGGGCGAGCTCAAGGCCAAGTTGTCCGCCGGCAAGGCCAAGGTCGAGCAACTGCAATTGCGTCGCAGCCGTCTCGACGAGGAGCTGGGGGAGCTGGCCGAGCAGCGCGCACAAGAACACGAAGAAGTCGGCGAGGCGCGCCTGCAACTGCAGGAGGCCCTCGACACCATGGCCGTCGACACCGAGCAGCGCGAGTTGCTGCTGGCCCAGCGCGACAGCCTGCGCGAACGCCTCGACCGGGTTCGCCAGGAAGCCCGCCAGCACAAGGACCATGCCCATCAACTGGCGGTGCGCCTCGGTTCCCTCAAGGCCCAGCACGACTCCACGCGCCAGGCCCTGGAGCGCCTGGAGTTGCAATCCGAGCGCCTCAGTGAAAAGCGCGAGCAACTGAGCCTGAACCTGGAGGAGGGCGAGGCGCCGCTGGAAGAGCTGCGCCTCAAGCTCGAAGAATTGCTCGACAAGCGCCTGAGCGTCGACGTCGAACTGAAGGCCGCGCAGATCGCCCTGGAAGACGCCGACCGCGAACTGCGCGATGCCGAAAAGCGCCGCAGCCAGGCCGAGCAGCAGTCACAACTGATTCGCGGCCAGCTCGAACAGCAACGCATGGAATGGCAAGCCCTCAACGTGCGACGCAAGACCTTGCAGGACCAGTTGCTGGAAGACGGCTACGACCTGCATGGCGTGCTCGCCACCCTGACAGCCGAGGCCAGCGAGAAGGAAGCCGAGGAAGAGCTCGAGCGCATCGCCGCGCGCATCCAGCGGCTGGGCGCGATCAACCTCGCGGCCATCGACGAATACCAGCAGCAGTCCGAGCGTAAACGTTACCTGGATGCGCAGAACGCCGACCTGGTGGAAGCCCTCGATACCCTGGAAAACGTCATTCGCAAGATCGACAAGGAAACCCGCAACCGCTTCAAGGACACCTTCGACCAGATCAATGCCGGGATCCAGGCTTTGTTTCCAAAAGTGTTCGGTGGTGGCAGCGCTTACCTGGAACTCACCGGCGAGGATCTGCTCGATACCGGGGTCACCATCATGGCGCGGCCCCCGGGCAAGAAGAACAGCACCATCCATTTGCTCTCCGGTGGCGAAAAGGCCCTCACCGCCCTGGCGCTGGTGTTTGCCATTTTCAAACTGAATCCGGCACCGTTTTGCATGCTCGACGAAGTTGACGCGCCGCTGGATGACGCTAACGTTGGACGGTATGCCAGACTTGTCAAAGAGATGTCACAAACGGTGCAGTTCATCTATATCACCCACAACAAGATCGCCATGGAAATGGCCGATCAACTGATGGGGGTGACCATGCACGAGCCGGGTTGCTCGCGCCTGGTGGCGGTGGATGTGGAGGAGGCCATGGCCCTGGTGGATGCCTGAAACGCACGTCGCTGAGGCAAAGATTTTCAAGGCGTAAGGGGATTTCCTTGGGCGTTGTGGGAACTAGCACTGATCCTTGGGGACTTATAAATGCAAGCCTGTACGACAGACGGTGTAAAGTTTCCTTGTGTCGTGTTAATTTAATGTCAAGTTTTCTTGTGCGTGGGAAAAAAGGCCTGTCAGAACATAGAGTTGGCGCCACGCTTTAAAGGGTTTTCAGCCCTTTCTTCATAGAACCATTTATTTAGAGGCACGGGATTACATGGAAATCGGTCTGCGCGAGTGGCTGATCGTCATCGGCATCATAGTCATTGCCGGTATTCTTTTCGATGGCTGGCGTCGGATGCGCGGTGGCAAGGGCAAGCTCAAGTTCCGTTTGGACCGGAGCCTGTCCAACCTGCCCGATGAAGACACCAGTGCTGAATTGCTGGGCCCGGCGCGTGTGCTGGACACCCACAAGGAACCTGAGTTGGACGAGCATGACCTGCCGTCCGTCAGCATGCCGGCGCGTGAGTCCCGCGAGAAACCGTCCAAGCGCGGCAAACGTGGCGGCGAGCCGAGCCAGGGCGATTTGAACCTGAACCTGGATCTGGATGAAGGTCCGCGCTTCAGCAGCCGTGACGATGACTTCCCAGAGGAAGGCAACAAGCCGGCGGCGCGTCAGGAAAAGGAACAGCCGGCGGCGGAAGAAGTGTTGGTGATCAGCGTGATCAGTCGCGATGTCAACGGTTTCAAAGGTCCGGCGCTGTTGCAGAACATTCTGGAAAGCGGTTTGCGTTTCGGCGAGATGGATATCTTCCATCGTCACGAAAGCATGGCCGGCAACGGCGAAGTGCTGTTTTCCATGGCCAACGCGGTGAAACCGGGTGTGTTCGATCTCGATGATATCGACCACTTCACCACCCCGGCGGTGAGCTTCTTCCTCGGCCTGCCAGGCCCGCGTCATCCGAAGCAGGCGTTCGACGTGATGGTGGCCGCTGCGCGCAAATTGTCACAAGAGCTCAATGGCGAACTGAAGGATGACCAGCGTAGTGTGCTGACCGCCCAGACCATCGAGCACTACCGTCAGCGCATCGTCGAGTTCGAACGTCGCGCCTTGACCCAGAAGCGTTAACCGCCGCGAAGAGGCCAGATGGCTCACCGCAACAACCCGCACTAACATATTGAGCAGCCTCGGCTGCTCTTTTGCTTTATGAGAGAACTCCATGACCGCCGCCCACACCCGGATTCTAGAACTGCGCGCTGAACTGGATCAGCACAACTACCGTTACTATGCCCTCGACGAGCCGAGTATTCCCGACGCCGAATACGATCGCCTGTTCCGCGAACTCCAGGCCCTGGAGGCCGCGCACCCGGAATGGGTCAGCGCCGATTCGCCGACCCAGCGCGTCGGCAGTGCCGCGCTGTCGGCCTTTACCCAGGTCCGGCATGAAATCCCCATGCTCAGCCTGGGCAACGCTTTCGAAGAAACCGACATGCGCGAGTTCGATCGCCGGGTCAGCGAAGGCCTGGATCTGCCAGCCGGTGACCTGTTCGGCGGCGGTGCCGAAATCGAATACAGCTGCGAGCCGAAGCTCGATGGCCTGGCGGTCAGCCTGTTGTACCAGGACGGCGCACTGGTGCGTGGCGCCACCCGTGGCGACGGCACTACCGGCGAAGACATCAGCGTCAACGTGCGCACCGTACGCAACATCCCCCTCAAGCTCCACGGCAGCGGCTGGCCGGTGACCCTGGAAGTGCGCGGCGAAGTATTCATGTCCAAGGCTGGTTTCGAGCGGCTGAACGCTGCCCAACTGGAAGCCGGCGGCAAGACCTTCGCCAACCCGCGCAACGCCGCGGCCGGCAGCCTGCGCCAGCTGGACTCGAAGATCACCGCCAGTCGACCGCTGGAGTTCTGCTGCTACGGGCTGGGCCAGGTGTCCGCCGAGATTGCCGATACCCATATCGGCAACCTGAAGCAACTCAGGGAATGGGGCATGCCGGTCAGTCGCGAACTCAAGCTGGCGAAAGGCATCGGTGAATGCCTGGATTATTACCGCGATATCGGCGAGCGGCGTAACGCGCTGCCCTACGAAATCGATGGTGTGGTGTTCAAGGTCAACAGCCTGGCATCCCAGCGTGAACTGGGCTTCCGCGCCCGCGAACCGCGTTGGGCGATTGCCCACAAATTCCCGGCCATGGAAGAGCTCACCGAACTGCTCGACGTGGAGTTCCAGGTCGGGCGTACCGGTGCCGTCACCCCCGTGGCCCGACTCAAGCCGGTCAAGGTCGCGGGCGTGACCGTGTCCAACGCCACCTTGCACAACATGGACGAAGTGGCGCGCCTGGGGCTGATGATCGGCGACACCGTGATCGTTCGCCGGGCTGGTGACGTGATTCCGCAAGTGGTGCAGGTGGTCACCGAACGGCGTCCGGAAAATGCCCGCGCCGTGCAGATCCCGGAAAGCTGCCCGGTGTGCGGCTCCCATGTCGAGCGCACGCAACTGGTCAAGCGCAGCAAGGGTCGCGAGACGATCAGCGAGGGCGCGGTGTATCGCTGCGTCGGCCGTCTGGCCTGTGGCGCACAGCTCAAGCAGGCGATCATCCACTTCGTCTCCCGGCGGGCCATGGACATCGATGGTCTGGGCGACAAGACCATCGAGCAGTTGGTGGACGAAAAGCTGATCGCTTCGCCGGCGGACCTCTACATCCTGAAGTACGAACAGCTCGTCGATTTGGAAGGCTTTGCCGAACTGTCGACACGCAACCTGCTGGAGGCGATTGCCGCCAGCAAGAAGCCGAGCCTGGCGCGGTTTATCTATGCCCTGGGCATTCCCGATGTGGGCGAGGAAACGGCCAAGGTCCTGGCGCGCTCCCTCGGCTCGCTGGAGCGGGTCATGCAGGCCTTGCCGTCGGTGCTGACCTATCTACCGGATGTCGGCATGGAAGTGGCCTACGAGATCCGCAGCTTTTTCGAAGATGAACACAACCGCACGGTCATAGCGCAACTGCTGGAGCGCGGTCTGGAGTTGCAGGACCAGGGCGAACTGGGTGCCGAGTTTGCCGCCAGCACCACCTTGGGTGGGCTGATCGCCAAGCTGGATATCAGCTCGGTGGGGCCGACGGCAGCGGAAAAGCTGGCGACCAGGTTCGGCTCGGTCGAAGGCGTTATCGCGGCGGACTGGCTGGATCTGCGTCAGACGCTGAGTGAAAAACCGGCCAATGCCGTGCGTGAATTCTTCGCTCAGCCAGGGAATGCCCGGCGTGCCTTGGCGATTGAAGCGCAGTTGCGTGATTTTGGCATGCATTGGCATAGCGAGAAGAAGGCGGTGGAAGGCTTGCCGCTGGCGGGGCAGACCTGGGTGCTGACCGGTTCGCTGGAACTGATGAGCCGCGATGTGGCCAAGGACAAGCTGGAAAGCCTGGGGGCCAAGGTGGCGGGCTCGGTCTCGGCCAAGACCCACTGCGTGGTGGCGGGTCCGGGCGCGGGTTCGAAATTGACGAAGGCCAACGAGCTGGGGCTCAAGGTGCTGGATGAAGAGGCGTTCGTGGAGTTCCTGAAAGGACATGGCGTCGAGGTCTGAACCGCTACGCCAGCGCCGAACACGCCACGATTCCATGTGAGCCGGCTTGCTGGCGATGGCGTTCTTGAGATCGCCAAAAGCTTCGCGGGCAAGCACCGCTCCCACAAGTTCTCCGTCATTCGCAGCAATTGCGTCGGTCTCAAAACTTACATGTGGGAGCGGAGCTTGCCCGCGAAGAGGCCCTTGAGGCCACCAAGTCTTCTGCGGCGAGCCACATTCCGACCGCCCATGGTTCTTCCCTACATCAGGGAACCCACCACCGTGCCCAATGATCTAGTCTAGGCAGGCCCCTGGAGAGATCGCCATGTACCGGTTCTTCGAACAACTCAGTTCCCGCATCGCCGCGCCCTTCGTCAGCGAGCCCTCGCGCAGCAGCAAGGTCTGGCATTGCCGCTGCGGACAATCGGTATTCTTCCGCAACAGCCAATGCCTGGCCTGTTCCGCGGCCTTGGGCTACGAGCCCCAGGGCAGTGCACTGTCGTCCCTCCAACCCGGCCCCTACCCAGAGAGCTGGCAACTGGACACCGACCCTGACGCGGGCCTGTTCCGCCGCTGCGCCAACCTCGACACCGCGGCCGCCTGCAACTGGTTGATTCCCTACGCCCACGGCAGCAGCCTGTGCACCGCGTGCGCCCTCAACCGGACCATCCCCGACCTGTCCGTCGCGGAAAACCCCGAGCGTTGGCGCAAGGTCGAAACCGCCAAGCGCCGCCTGGTCGCCCAGTTGATCACCCTGGGCCTGCAAGTCATCCCGAAAACCTGGAACGAAGAAAGCGGTCTGGCCTTCGATTTTGTCGGTGTCGACCTGGAAGGCAAGGTGCCCATGACTGGCCACGCCAAGGGCCTGATCACTCTCGACATCAAGGAAGCCGACGACGAGCACCGGGAAAGAGTCCGCGTGCAGATGCGCGAGCCATACCGCACCTTGCTCGGCCATTTCCGCCATGAAGTGGGGCATTACTACTGGGACCGGCTGATTGCCAACAGCCACTGGCTGGAACCGTTTCGCGGCCTGTTCGGTGATGAACGCGCCAGCTATGCCGATGCCCTGGAACGCCATTACCAGAAGGGTGCGTCGCAGGACTGGCCGCAACACTTCGTCAGTGCCTACGCCACCATGCACCCTTGGGAAGACTGGGCCGAGACCTGGGCGCATTACCTGCACATGATGGATGCGGTGGACACGGCGCTGGGCTTTGGCATGAGTGCCAAAGAGTCGGACTTCGACTATCCATCGTTTCCCCTGAGCGCGCTCTACGACCCGCAACATCCGGAGGGGCCGGCGTTCCTGTCGTTCGTCAACGCCTGGATCGAATTGGCGGGCATGCTCAACGAACTATCCCGCAGCATGGGCCAGCCGGACTTCTACCCCTTTGTGCTACCGCCAGCGACTATCGCCAAGCTGCACTTCATTCACCTGGTGATCCAGGAGGAGGGTGGTCGGGCGGATGAGGTGTTGCAGGTCACATAGCCGGCTGGACTTGGCGCTCTCCCTGTGGGAGCCGGCTTGTCGGCGATGGCCGTGAGAGCGCCGCGTTGTTCCAGAGCATCCGCATCGGTACTGACGCCTCACTTGTCCTGCCTGTAAATCCGCTTCGGGTGGAACACCAGGCTCTTGACCTGCACATCCAGCTCTTTGCTGTGATAAAGGTCCAGGCATTTCAGTAGATCGAAACGCACGCCCTGGACTTCCGACTCCACCAGCGGGTTGTGATAGTCGCGGGCCAGGTAGCGATCCACCAGAGAGTTGATTGCGTCAGGAGCCTTTTCCAGGTCGTATTCGGTCCAGTCGCGTAATGCGCTGACGCTGCTTCCCGCGTCAACGGCGGCCTGCTTGTCGCCCTTGTAGGCGTTCGCAATGCAGGTCGCCAGGACCATGTCCTTGTAGTTTTGCCCATAGGTACGTGCACCGGCCTGCGGAGAGGTGCCTGCATCGTCCTTCGCATAAGCCGCGGATGTCAGCAGCATCAGGATGGAGGCTGGCAGTATGCCCAATAGAACCTTCTTCACAGCAAGCTCCAGAAGTTCGCCCGGTCGGTGCGATAGTTTGCGCCGGGCTCGTTGAAATAGCAGTGGTCGTAGCAGGTGCTGCCGTTGAACAGCGTGGCGTGCCCCTGGGCATCCGACCAACCCTGTACTTCAAACAGGATCACGCCCTTCTGGCCTCTCAGGGTTCCGCCCCCGGAGGGTGGATACTGCACGACCTCGGCTTTACCCCAGCGCTGTTCCAGAAAGGCAATGAGGTTTTTGACGCGAAAGAAGTACTGCGACTTGTCGGCACCGGATACGGTCTGCCCCGGCATGCTGGGAATTTTCAGGCCGGCCTGATTCAGGATGTAGCTCATCCTTACTGCGCAGGTGTTGCTCCAACGCTGTGCCGGGTCGGGGTTGTTGATGTTCTTTTCAACGTATCCGCCAATGACTTCGGCAACCTTGGCGCCGGAGTTGGAGGGATCATAAATTTGCTGCGAAGCCGTCCAGGCAGCAATGAAAGGGACTCTTTTCATCTGTACGTCCTTGTTTTGAATATTCAGCAAAATCGTCGTGATGGTATTGCCGATGATCGTTCTGGCTCCAGCAGTCCGGCAGGCATGGGCCGGATAAAGCGTAGGTCATATCGATCATTGTGCTGAGGTGGCAGGAGCCAAACGACTGTCTTATTGACCTGCCTCCAGTCAGAAAAATCCCTTAATGAAGTGGATTTTTCTTCTTGTCGAGATAGCCGGGGCTATTAACTACCACTTGATATATCGACCGTGGTAATGGCTAACCTGCTGGACAGGCAAGGGCATCCCGCCTGACCTTGAGCGGGGCCAGTCAGTTAAGAGCAATCTCTAGTCTGGCTGAGGTTTGTGGCGAGCGGGCTTGCCCGCGCTGGGGTGCGAAGCGCCCCTAAAACCGGATAACTCGGCGTATCAGGTAAGCCGAGATAACCGGTTTTACGACTGCTGCGCAGCCGAGCGCGGGCAAGCCCGCTCGCCACAAGACCGTGCTCGGCGATATTTGCGTTGGAACGCCGACCTGTAGGGGCCGGTTTGCTGGCGATGACGGCAGTGAATCCGCCACCGCCGTCGCTGGCAGGTCACAGGGCCTGATCCACGCCGAGGACCGCCACACACCAGGCACCGACAAGTACTTGACCCTCATCGAATTTTTATCGACACCAAGCGGTTGTAACTTCTCGTTATCTAGGTACAATGGCGCGGCTCGCCGTCAGGCGGGCGTCGTTATGGTGACCCCATCGGTCCCCCCGCAACGATTACCCGTGAACCTGGTCAGATCCGGAAGGAAGCAGCCACAGCGGGAACATTGTGTGCCGGGGTGTGGCTGGTGGGGTTGCCTCCATAACGCCCACCATCAAAGCTTATCCCCCTGAATATCAGTCAAAGTGCCAGATCAAGATCGGCGCTTCGATTTTCCACGTCCGAAATTCAAGATTCGATCCGAAGCCTTGGCACCCTGGCTCGTGCCACAAATCCGGACGCCACACGGAACCTGGCCGGATGTTCTATAAGGCTGTTACCTTCGTTTGACGACTCTCGTGTGATATCAGAGATGTCCAGGGGGGTAAGGGTGGGGAGAAAAATGCTATATCAGACATCCACGACCTTCGGTTGCATGGCCGGATTCAGCGCCACCTCATGGGTCAGCATATTAAAAGTTTGCGGTTGCACGACATATTTCCATTTGCCTTCTTTGTAGAACAGAAAATTGAACGCGTTGGGCGCAGGATATTTCTGGTCGCTACGGCAATAGTCACTGGCGTCAATGCAGGAAAGAATGGATTGTCCCTGGGCCAGGATCAGTTGATTGATAGTTGCGCTGTCTGGATGTTGGTGATGATAAATCCTGAGCATGTTGCTGCCGGCCGGAGAGGTTGTTGTGACCAGCGCGCACCCGTTCATGGCGGCAGTGAATACAAAATTATGCTGTGGATTATGCCGTGGTATATCGACAAAGCCGGGCAATACATTACCTTGAATGAAGGGGCACCAGTAGGCAGTGACCAAGGGATCGGTATGCGTAGGGTTGCCGGTGGGTGCCAGTATGACTTCTTTCGCTTGCCCGTCACCCAGTAGGTCGAAGGCGCCTGATTTGACGGTATTGAGCACCCTGTTTCGCTGTTGGTTCGTGCTGTTCGCTTGGCCCTTCATAAACCACGACACATTGTTTATCGCTCGCTGAGCGACATACCATATCGGATTGTTCCTAAAAGTCAGGTTGTGGCCGTTCATAATGATCTCCAGTTATTGCACAAATACCCGGCATTAAGAAGAACGCCAGTGGGTGTGTAGTATTTTGTGAATGGAGAGAATGGTATTTATGGAGTAGAGGGCGGGCAAGTGATCAAGCATGATGAGATGTTTCCGCGTTCAAGAGCTGAATGCGAAAATGTTTAAGTGTGTTGCGCCACGCTTGAATAACCGGATGTTCCTAAAGTACCGCCCGCAACTCCCGCGGCGACAACCCATAATGCTTGCGAAACCGCACGGCAAACCGTGAAGCCGAAGCATAACCACTGGCCGCAGCAATTTCCCCGATGGGCCGCGGAGTGACCTGCAACCACTGCAACGCCATCCCCAGCCTGACGTTCTCCAGGATATTGCTGAAGCTATCGTCCTCGTTCGCCAACTGCCGTCGCAATGTCGAAGCTCCGAGGTTCAGGCGCTCGGCAACACTGGCAACGGTCCAGTCCCGTGCCGGATCGCTCATGACAATCTGCTGCACGCGCTCGCACAGCGGATCTCGGCGGTCCAGTAGTACCGGCCCGGCCCAACCGCCCAGGGCCAACGCCAACAACACCGCTTCCGCATAATGCGTGCGCAAGGCATCCGGCGAGTCGGCGTTGATGCAGTCCAGCAGGTTTTCCCAGGCCTGGGTCGTATGCCGATCCAGCGGTACACAGAGTTCCTGCGTCGCCGTTCGCCCGGGGTGCGGGGTGATCTGCTGGCTGTAACGAACGCTGAAGGCGCGCAACAACTCGGTGGGAAAGGTCACCGCATCGGCGATGTAGTAACCCTGTGCCCCGGGATAGTTGCTGATCCCCACTTCGCACCCCGCCGGCATCAGGATCAGATGCCGCGAACCCACGCGCATTTGCCGATCATCCCAGCCCATCAGCTTTTCGCCCTGGCGGACACGGCACAGGGTGGTGACGAAAATCGGCACCCGTTGCAAGGCGTGGGGTTGGCGCGCCTGTATGACACTGGCGCCGATGCGGCTCTGGCGATGCTGGATGCCGGCGGGGGCGTTCATGGTTTCTAGCGTCCGTAGGGGGCGGTGAGGGTGGCTTTGCCCAGTGCGTTGGCGTTGAGCATGTAACCTACCATGGCACCGCTGGATTGTTCATTGACCGGCAGTTTATCGACCTTCAAGGCCCAGACGGTGAATTGATAGCGATGCGGTTTATCGCCGGCCGGCGGGCAAGCGCCGCCGAAGCCTGATTGACCATAGTCGGTGCGGCCCTGGACGGCACCTGCGGGCAGTTGGCTGGCAGTGGGGTTGCCTGCGCCGGAAGGCAATTCGTGGGTGGAAATTGGCAGATTGACGACGGTCCAGTGCCACCAGCCGCTGCCGGTCGGAGCATCAGGATCGTAGACGGTGATGGCAAAGCTTTTGGTGCCGGCCGGAGCGTTTTGCCAGGAAAGTTCAGGCGAGGTGTTGCCGCCTTCGCAACCGAAGCCCTGGAACACTTCGCGGCTGCTCAACGGCTTGCCGTTGGCGATGTCGCGACTGCTGAGGGTGAAGTCGGCAGCATGGGCGGTGAGGCTCAGGCCGAGGGTAAGGACGGTGAAGAGGAATCGGGTTTTCATGCTGGTCTCGTCTTGGTGGGAGAGGAGAGACGAGTCTATTGAGGGCGGGAAGTAGCCATTGTGCCGCTGCGCTCGACCATTGTGCCGAAACGCTCAGGGTGATTTTTGCGGGAGCGGCCGGCTGAGGCTCGATGGTCGTCGGAGCAGCCTGGTGTGCCAGGCGCTCCGCGTTTTCGTTGAGGTTTATCGCTGGCAAGGCCTACCAGGTGTGGTGTGTCACTGGCGTTTGAATAACTTGCGGAAGAACCCGGCAACCACCACCAGTCCCACCACGATAAATTTCTTCAGCGCCAGCAGCATCACGCCGATCTTGGCGAACAAGCCGGCCTTGGCGGCAAGACCGCCCGCCACCAACGCCGCCAACCCATAAGGCGCGAGCTTGTCGGTCTTCGAGTCGTAGTCGGCATAACGGTTGCCGTCGGTGAAGTTGGTGAACGCAAGGATCTTCGGTGTTTCCTCTTTGATGGTTTGCAAATCGGCCATCGCCGCCACGGCATTGAGTTCCAGAACACCCTCGCGACCCAGCACGCGGATGCTGTAGTTCAGGGTGGTCTGTTGCGCATCGTCGGCCTTCAATTCGCGGGCCCAGTACATCTTGTGGCTGCCCTGGTCGTAGCTCGGCGGCTCGGCCCAACCCAGCAGCGACAGGCCGGCATAACCCTGCTTGTGCCGCTCCTTGTTGTTTTCTTCGTCATCGGCCTGCATCTGCTTGAGCAGGTCGGTGTAGTCGATCCTGGTCGCGTCATCGTCGGAAATGTGCCCGTCGTTCTTGTAGCTGACGATCACGCCCCAGCCATTGTCCGCCAGCGGGCTGACCGCCTTGGGAATGATCATGCCCAAGGTCTTGTGACCGGGCGGGTTGCCCCAGCCCTCGGTCAGCAGGCGCTCGGTGTCGGCCGGTGACAGGTAGTAGAAATCGTCATTGAGTTGCAGCGTGGCAATGCCGCTGGGCAGGGTGATATTGCCGTGTTGCTGCTTGAGGGTGGCCAACCATTGTTCGCTGGTCTGGTGCGGTTGGGGGCTGGCAGTCGGCGCCGGAGCGGGGGAGGTGGCGGCCAGGGCAGGCAATGTGAGGCTGAACGCCAGCGCGGCCAGAAGCTGGCGCAGATGAAGTTTCATTGTAATCCCTTACATTTGGAAATAATTTTGCCGGCAGGATAACGGAAGTGACTTTGTATTGCCAAACTTGGGCCTGGCCGGGTTTCAGACGGCCTCTCCCTCATCCGCCGAGCCCCGCGGGAGCGGGGGGGGCGGGCTGCGCAGTGTGTAGCTATCTGGCGAGCGTTTGCTGGTCAGCGGCAGGCGTGAGACTAAGGCTTGGACAAGGCTAGATCGACCGCCGCGATCAGCTTTCCCAGGTCCTTCGGGGGAGCGTTGTGAATGACGCCGAACAGATAGGCACGCTGCTCGTCTTCGTCACCCAGATCCGTGAAAAAGGCTTTGAGCTTCACGCCCAGTACGTCTGAAAACAGGAACAAGGCCTCGACGCTGGGTGTGTAACTGCCGGTTTCGAAGCGGCTGATGGTTTTGGGGTCAAAACCGGTTTTCTCTCCGAGTTCAGCCTGAGTTAGCCCCGCTACCTTGCGATAGCGCCTGATGGCTGAACCCAAACTTGAAATTTTCATCGCTCAATTCCCATTTAGAATCAAGAACTTAACGATAAATCTTTACATTAGACAACGCCATGGATCATCACCTTCTGTTGAATAATGTGATGTAATTCGTAGAATCAGCATTTAGGACAGGTATTTGGTGACCCAGTTTCCGTTGAATTATTGGTGAGACGGGAAATCCGCGCATTTCTTTGGTGCCTATGCCATGACGGTCACAAGCCCTGGGCAACGCATGGTCTCGGGACGCTCACGAATACCTGTCCCTGCTGATGATGGCCTTCATCAATCCTAGTTGATCTTCGTCGAAGTACGGCCAGGCAACGCCGCCAGGCGCGGTTGTGCTACGAATTCGGGACAACCTCTAGCTGCCCAGGTGAGTTGACTCATGGATGAGACGTATCGCAGGGTCGTGGACGTCGCCGCCATTTTCTCCGAGACCGACCTGAGCGGACGGATTACCTACGTCAACGATCCTTTTTGCGCGATTTCCGGCTATAGCCGCGAGGAACTGCTGGGGCAGAATCACCGGATCCTGAATTCCGGCTACCATCCGTCCGAGTTCTTTGTCGACATGTGGCGCACCATTGCCCTGGGCCGGGTCTGGAAAGGCGAAGTCTGCAACCGTGCCAAGGACGGTTCGCTGTACTGGGTCGACAGCACCATGGTGCCGTTGTTGGACGAGGCCACCGGAAGGGTGCGCAAATATGTCTCGATCCGCTTCGACGTCAGCGAAAAACTGCGCCTGTTGCATACCCTGCAATGGCGGGTAGGGCACGATGTGCTGACCGGCCTGCCCAATCGGGCGTTCCTCTCGGACCTGTTGAACCAGGCCCTGGACTTTTCCCGGCGCGAAGAGATTCCGCTGGCGGTGTGCATGCTCGATCTGGACGGCTTCAAGGCGGTCAACGATAGTTACGGGCACGCGAGCGGCGATTCGTTGCTGGTGGAAGTGGCGGCGCGCCTGCGCGGTATCATGCGCGGCGAGGATGTGGTGGCCCGGCTGGCTGGCGACGAGTTCGTGCTGATCCTGCGTTATGTGCGCGACGTCGATGAACTGCACGCGGCGCTGCAACGGGTGCTCGCGGCGATTTCCGCTCCCTATTCGATCCTCGGCCAGGCCATTCATGTGGATGCCAGCATTGGCGTGACGCTGTTTCCCGCCGACGACGAAGACGCCGATACCCTGTTGCGCCATGCCGACCAGGCGATGTACCTGGCCAAGCAGGGCGGGCGCAATCGCTTCCATTTGTTCGATGTGTCGCTGGACCAGGAGGTCAAGGCCACCCACCAGACCGTGGCGTTGATGCGCCAGGCCCTGGCCAATGGCGAGTTCCGCCTGTTCTATCAACCCAAGGTCAATATGCGTACCGGTGGTGTGGTCGGGTTCGAGGCGCTGATGCGCTGGCAGCATCCCTGCGATGGCCTGCTCCAGCCCCAGGCATTTTTGCCGTTGGTGGCGCAGACCGATGTAATCATCGATATCGGCGAATGGGTCATCGACCGGGTCATGGCGCAGATGCAGGCCTGGCGCCGGGCTGGCTACGAGTGGCCGGTCAGCCTCAATATCGCCGCCCGGCATTTCCAGCGCGGTGATTTTGTCGAGCGCCTGCGCGCCTTGCTGGTGCGCCATGCCGAGGTGCCGCCGCATATGCTCGACCTGGAGATCATCGAGTCGGTGGCCATCGAGAACATCCAGCGGGTCAGCCAGTGCCTGCAAGACTGCCAGGCGCTGGGGGTGCGGTTTTCCCTGGATGACTTCGGCACCGGTTACTCGTCCCTGAGCTACCTCAAGCGCTTGCCCAGCCAGACGATCAAGATCGATCGATCGTTCGTGCGCGATATCCTCCATGACCAGGATGACCTGGCGCTGACCACGGCGGTGATCGGCCTGGCCCGGGCCTTTGGCCGCGAAGTGATCGCCGAGGGCCTGGAGTCCGCCGAGCACGGTCGCTTGCTGATGAGCCTGGGCTGCGACGTGGCGCAGGGCTACTTCATTGCCCGGCCGATGACAGCGGATGAGGTGCCGGCCTGGGTCGAGGCGTTCGAGCCGCCGGCGTTATGGCGCAGTGCGGTCTGACTCGACAGCGCCGATCGGGTTGTCATGTCCGGTGTAGAGGTGGATGGTCCGATCGATTTCCCCGGACATTTTCATTCTCAGCAAGGTCCTGAGGATACGTTGCACCGGCAGGGCCGGGTCATTGCGCACGAAGCAACCCACCGCTTCTTCCTGCACCACCAGCACCGCGTGCAACTGCTGATCCGGCATCCGGGTCTGGTTGAACCAGTCCAGCGTCCACTGGCTGCTGATGGCATAGGCATAGCGGCCGGCCTCGAGCTTTTGCAGGACCTGTTCCTCGTTACGTGCATCGTCGCGGATGAACCGCGCACTTTCGAACTGCGCCCGCAGGGCCGGGTACGAATAGCCCAGTACGGTGCCGAGTCGTTGTGGTTCAAGATTTTTCAGCGTCAGTGTCGCGGGCGGTTTGGTCTTGCTGACCAGCAGGTTGCGCTGGGTGAGGAAGGGGATGCTCCAGATATAGTCGCCGGACTGGTTGGGCAGCCAGGATTGCGCGGCGTAGCAGCGCACATCGATTTCGCCGCGCTCCATGGCCGTTTGCACCCGGGTGCGGGCCAGAACGTGAAATTCGGCCGGACTGCCGACCTGGTGCGCCAGGCTGGTCATCAGATCATACAAAATGCCCTGGGTCGGTTGTCCGTGCTCGATCTCAATGATCGGCATGCTCCAACTGTCGGCCACGGCGAAGCGCAACGGCGCCGGCGCGGCGAAAGCCGGGGCGGTCATCAAGGCCAGGGCGTAAAAAACTGCACGCATCAAACTCTCCGGCGGGAGTACGACCAGGCCGCCAATTTTTACCCAAAGTGCAGCTTAGCCAGATTAGCATCCCATGCCGGATGCATTTTTACCCCTGCTCCGCTAGCATTAGCGGTCTTCCGCTTCCCCGACGCGATGGTTATCGATGAGTTATCAGGTTCTTGCACGTAAATGGCGTCCGCGCTCGTTCCGCGAAATGGTCGGCCAGACCCATGTGCTCAAGGCTCTGATCAATGCCCTGGACAGCCAGCGGTTGCATCACGCCTACCTGTTCACCGGTACCCGCGGGGTCGGCAAGACCACCATCGCGCGGATCATCGCCAAGTGCCTGAACTGCGAGACCGGCATTACCTCGACCCCTTGCGGGACCTGCTCGGTCTGCCGGGAGATCGACGAGGGGCGTTTCGTCGACCTGATCGAGATCGACGCCGCGAGCCGGACCAAGGTCGAGGACACCCGCGAGCTGCTCGACAATGTGCAGTATGCCCCCAGCCGCGGTCGCTTCAAGGTCTACCTGATCGACGAAGTGCACATGCTCTCCAGCCACTCCTTCAACGCGTTGTTGAAAACCCTGGAAGAGCCGCCACCCTACGTCAAGTTCATCCTGGCGACCACGGATCCGCAGAAGCTTCCGGCCACGATCTTGTCGCGCTGCCTGCAGTTCTCCCTGAAGAACATGACTCCCGAGCGGGTGGTCGAGCACCTGACCCATGTGCTCGGGGTCGAGAACGTGCCGTTCGAAGACGATGCCCTGTGGTTGCTCGGGCGGGCCGCCGACGGTTCGATGCGCGATGCCATGAGCCTGACCGACCAGGCGATAGCCTTTGGTGAGGGCAAGGTCATGGCCGCCGATGTGCGGGCGATGCTCGGTACCCTCGACCATGGCCAGGTCTTCGACGTGCTGCACGCGTTGATCGACGGCGATGCCAAGGCGCTGCTCGAAGCGGTGCGGCATCTGGCCGAGCAGGGCCCGGACTGGAATGGCGTGTTGTCGGAAATCCTCAATGTGTTGCACCGGGTGGCGATTGCCCAGGCGTTGCCGGAGGGGGTCGACAATGGCCATGGTGACCGCGACCGCGTGTTGGCGCTGGCCCAGGCCCTACCGGCCGAGGATGTGCAGTTTTATTACCAGATGGGCTTGATCGGCCGCCGCGACCTGCCGTTGGCGCCGGACCCGCGAGGCGGTTTCGAGATGGTCCTGCTGCGTATGCTGGCTTTCCGCCCAGCCGACAGCACGGCGGCGCCGAGACCGCCGCTAAAGCCAGTGGGGATCAGCCAGGCCACAGTTGATTCCGCACAGGGCGTGGCTGGCGCAGCTATTGCCGCGCCAGCCGCCGCTGTGGCGCCTGTGGTCGCAGCCGTTGTCGAAACCCCAGTGGCAGCCCCCGCGGGGGTAGCGCCGCCGATGGTCGCGCCAGTCGCGCCCGTGGTTGCCCCGGTCGAGGTCGAGGTCGAAGTCGCGCCAGCGGTGGCGGCGGCCGAGGCTGAGCCGCCGGCCGAACCGGTTGCCCCGGCGGCGGTCGTGGATTTGCCGTGGAATGATCCGGTCGAACCCGAAGAGGTTGTGCAGGAGCCCGCTGCCGCGCCGGTGCTGGAAACCGTCGCCGAGCAGCCGGAGCTGGCCGCGATGCCGTTGCCGACTCCGGACAGCGTGGTCCCGGATGCGCCGGAGTGGGTCGCCGCGACCCTGCCCGAGCCGACGCCTGCCCAGGTCGATGCCGCGACACCGGGGCTGGACCCGGACGACGAGCCGCCACTGGATGAAGACTATATCGAGCCGGACATGGATTCGGCCTACAGCTATCTCGACGAGCTGGCCAGCGAGCACGCCGCCGACCCGGTCCCGGAGCCAGAGCCGCAACCGGCTGCGGCACCGGCCACCGGTCTGGCGCTGGAGTGGCTGGAGCTGTTCCCGAAACTGCCCGTCTCTGGCATGACCGGCAGCATTGCGGCCAACTGCACCCTGATGGCGATCAGCGGGGACGACTGGCTGCTGCACCTGGACCCGGCCCACAGCGCCTTGTTCAACGCCACGCAGCAGCGTCGTCTCAACGACGCCTTGAACCAGTATCATGGGCGTCCCCTGACGCTGACCATCGAGTTGATCAAACCCGAGCAGGAAACCCCGGCCCAGGCGGCTTCCCGTCGGCGCCATGAGCGCCAGGACGAAGCAGTGGCATCGATTCATGCCGATCCGCTCATCCAACAGATGATTCAACAGTTCGGCGCGGTGATCCGTGGCGATACAATCGAACCTGTCGATGCGCTGGTGGTCCAGGGCTAATAACTGAACGACGCCAGGCCCTGGGCCTCGCGTCTCTTTGTACATGTAACTCTTGAGGTGATTCCCATGATGAAAGGTGGCATGGCCGGCCTGATGAAGCAGGCGCAGCAGATGCAGGAAAAAATGGCCAAGATGCAGGAAGAACTGGCCAACGCCGAAGTGACCGGCCAGTCCGGCGCCGGCCTGGTGTCGGTGGTGATGACCGGTCGTCACGACGTCAAGCGCGTCAGCATCGACCCGAGCCTGAAGGAGGAAGACCTGGAGGTACTGGAAGATCTGATCGCCGCCGCGTTCAACGACGCCACGCGCAAGATCGAAAGCAACAGCCAGGACAAGATGTCGGGCATGACCGCCGGCATGCAACTGCCTCCGGGTTTCAAGATGCCGTTCTAAGGCTGTTTGCGTTTTATCCTGCGGGGCCGGCCTGCATGGCGATGGGATGACGATTCATCGCCACCCTCGCGCCAGTTCGGCTCCTGCAAGTTTCAGTGTTCCAGCGTCCCCCCTGGACGTTGGCTGGAGGCGCGGGTATAAACCGCGTCTCGTGTTCTGTCGGACCCTTTGCCATGAGCTTCAGCCCCCTGATTCGCCAACTGATCGATGCCTTGCGGGTACTCCCGGGCGTCGGCCAGAAAACCGCCCAGCGCATGGCCCTGCAACTGCTCGAGCGTGATCGCAGCGGCGGGTCGCGCCTGGCCCAGGCCCTTGGCCAGGCCATGGACGGGGTCGGGCATTGTCGCCAGTGCCGCACCCTCACCGAAGACGATCTTTGCCCGCAGTGCGCCGACCCCCGGCGTGATGACAGCCTGCTGTGCGTGGTCGAAGGCCCGATGGATGTCTATGCGGTGGAGCAGACGGGCTACCGCGGCCGCTACTTCGTGCTCAAGGGGCACCTGTCGCCGCTCGATGGCCTCGGCCCGGAAGCCATCGGTATTCCGCAACTGCTGGCGCGAATCGAAGAGCAGGGCAGTTTTACCGAGATCATCCTCGCCACCAACCCGACCGTCGAAGGCGAAGCCACGGCTCATTACATCGCCCAGTTGCTGAGCAACAAGGGCCTGATCACCTCGCGTATCGCCCATGGCGTGCCGCTGGGGGGGGAGCTGGAGTTGGTGGACGGTGGCACCCTGGCGCATTCGTTTGCCGGACGTAAGCCGATTTCCTTGTAAGCCGGCCAGGCCTGGGCCACGACGCTGACGCTTGAGGCCTGCGGGGCCCGGTCGCGCCCCAGCGACGCGACACGGGTAACGGGGGGGTCAGGAGGTCAGCAACAGCAGGATCTGATCCATGCGATTGTTGGCAATCCAGGCCAGGGGCGCGCCGATCACCGCGGCGGCACCGGCAATGTAGGTCAGTCGGCTCTTGATGGATTTTACATCGTTGCGCACCTCGTTCAGGTCGCGGTGGATGTATTCGAAGCGGGTTTCCAGCTCTGTGATTCGGGGTTCCATAGCATCGCCTCCAGGGGTTCGGGTCGTCTTGGCCTTGTCATGGCGGGGCGGGAATTGCGGTTTGGCGTCGTGATGGCCCGGCTCGTGGGCCGAAGCGCTCAAGCGCGGTGCCGCGCAGTGCTGTAGCTCGACTTCCATGTGAATATGCTTCCTCGATGGTTCAGGTCCAGAGTGTTATTCGCTCGATAAAAAGAGCTTGAAGAAGTTCGCCTTATTTCGTCTCTGGGTCAATTGAGGCTGTTCTCTGATGGTTATCGGAAAAGTCCTCGGCGTTTGAAGGCTCTCCCGATCAGGCATGCGGGGGCGGCGCGATCAGGCCGGTTCAAAGGTGCCGTCGCTGGAGCTGATGCCATTGCCCACATGGGACTTGGGCACGAACACCACGTGGCCTCGTTGCAGCAATACCGATGCGCGGTTGCTGGCGCCGGCGGCCTTGACGTTCATGGCCGGGATACTGCAGGCACTGATGAATAAAAACACTGAGGATCTGCAGGAGTTTGTTCATTGATCAGTCTTCCCCTTTGTGCATGCTTACCCGTCCTGACAGACCAAGGTCCGTGCAGGTGGGCGCTCCTACTGGTTCAGGTGTTTCGGGGCTTGTCGGTTTCGGCGGGAGTCCGCCCATAAATGTCGTTGAAGCGCACGATGTCGTCTTCGTCGAGGTACTCGCCGCTCTGCACTTCGATCATCACCAGTTCGATCACCCCGGGGTTGGCCAGCCGGTGTTGTTTGCCCGGCTTGATAAAGGTCGACTCATTGGTGTCGAGCATGAATTCGTTGTCCCCATTGGTGACCTGTGCCATGCCGCTGACCACGATCCAGTGTTCGCTGCGATGGTGGTGCATCTGCAGCGACAGCGAGGCGTTGGGTTTGACCACGATGCGCTTGATCTTGAAGCGCTTGCCTTCCTCGATCACGGTGTAGGTGCCCCACGGACGGCTTACGGTACGGTGCAGGCGATAGGCGTCGTGGCCCTGGCGCTTGAGCTCCTGGGCGATCAGCCGGACGTCCTGGCTGCGCTTGCCGTCGGCGATCAGCAGGGCGTCCGGGGTGTCGATGATGACCAGGTCCTTGAGTCCGAGCGCGCCCACCAGGCGCTTGGGCGAATCGATGTAGCAGTTGCTGACGTCGTGCAGCACGGTCTCGCCGTTGCACTGGTTGCCCTGGGCATCGGCCGGTGTCAGTTCACGCACTGCCTGCCACGAGCCGATATCGCTCCAGCCGAGTTGGCAGGGCAGCACCGCGACTTTGTGTGAGCGCTCCATCAGGGCGTAGTCGATGGAAATGTCCGGTGCCCGGGACAGGCTCTTGCCATCCAGCTCCAACTGAAGCTCCTGGCTGCCTTCGCGGCTGTGGCTGTGGGCCAGGCACTCGGTCATGGCGTCGAGTACGTCCGGGGCGTGTTCGCGCAGTTCGCGCAGCGCGGCGTCGGCCCGCAGGCAGAACATGCCGGCATTCCACAGGTGCCGACCGCCGTCGAGGTAGTGCTGCGCGGTCTTCGCATCGGGCTTCTCGACGAAGCGCGCGACCTGGAAAGCCCCGTCGCCCAGGGCCTGGCCTTTCTCGATGTAGCCGAAGCCGGTCTCGGGTTGGCTCGGAACCAGGCCGAAGGTCACCAGCCAGCCTTGCTCGGCCAGTCGTCGAGCGCTGTCGACCGCCTTGGCGAAGGCGTCCAGGTCCTTGATCAGGTGATCGGCCGGCAGCACCAGTAACTGCGCGTCTTCCCCGTAGAGCCTGGCCACATGCAAGGCCGCCGCGGCGATGGCCGGGGCGGTGTTGCGGCCAAAGGGTTCGAGGATGAAGTCCAGCGCCGCGTCGCCCTTGTTCAGCAGGCGGTAGTCATCCAGGGTGCGGAAGAACACCTCGCGGTTGGTCACCGTCAGCACCCGCTGGACATCGGCCAACCCGACGGCCCGGCGGAAGGTCTTCTGCAGCAGGCTTTCGCCGTCGGGCAGGCGCATGAAAGGTTTCGGCATGGCTTCGCGCGACACAGGCCACAGGCGGGTGCCGGCGCCACCGGCGATGATGCAGGGAATGAGTGTGCTCATTCAGAAGGCCTCGCGAGTCATGAGCACTGCCGGAGCAGTGCGGAGCGGGATGTAGAGGTCGAACCAGATCGACCGGTTTTCGATGTATTGCAGATCAAATTCGACACATTTCTCGATTTTTTCCAGGGTATCGGTTTCACCCCTGTAGCGATTGATCTGTGCCAACCCGGTGATTCCCGGTTTGACCCGGTCGCTCTAGGCAGCTTCCTCGAACAGGATGCCCGCGGCCTTGGTGGCCGTGTCGTGAGCGCGCGGGCCGACCATCGACATGCTACCGATGAAGACGTTGAACCGTTGTGGTAGTTCATCGAGGCTGGTCTTGCGGATGAAGCGCCCGGCCCGGGTGGTTTGTGTCTCGGCGGTGGCATCGCTCTGGTGCTGATGCATCGAGCGAAACTTGAAGGCTTCGATCAGGCGATTGTTGTAGTCGTAGTGTTTCTGGCGGAACAGCGCCGGGCCCGGCGAATCGAGCTTGATCGCCAAGGCCGCCAGCAGCATCACCGCTGACAACATCAAGCCAAGTGAATGCTTGTTCTTGTCGGAATCGTAGATAAACTCTTTGAATTAAAGGGATTTTCGCTTCGGCCGCGGTCAACGTCTTTCAGGTCATTCTGGAGGGAGAGGCGTTCATGAGCGAGCGCAAGGCATTTCGAGGCCCGCTCGGCGGCTCTACGAGTGCATCCTGCCCAAGGGTTCGCCGCTGCTCAGTCGTCGAGGCTGATGATGTGCTCACGCACCGCGAACAGTACCAGGCCGGCGACATCGAAGATCTGCAGCCGCTTCATGATCTGCGAGCGGTGGGTTTCCACGGTCTTGATGCTCAGGCCCAGGCCGTTGGCGATTTCCCGGGTCGACTTGCCGCGCACGATCAGTCGCAGGATCTCCAACTGACGTCCGGTCAGGTTATGGGTCTCGGCCCGTTCGGCCGGTAGGTTGCGCTGGACCTGGGTCAGGGCCTGGTTGATCACCGTATGGGCGATGGCCGGGCTCAGGTAGCGTTCGTTGCTGCGCAGGGCATCGAGGGCCTGGGCCAGTTCGGTGGCGGTGGTGTCCTTGAGCAGGTAGCCGTGCGCACCGATTTCCAGGGCTTGCATGATCAACTGCGGGTCGGTGTGCATCGACAGGATCAGCACCTTGCTCTGGGGGCGCACAGCCTTGAGTTTGCGCAGGGCATCCAGGCCACCGGTTTCGCGCATGGACAGGTCGAGCAGGATGATATCCGGGTTCAGCCGTTCCACGGCGTCGAGCAGCTGCGCGCCATCGCTGGCTTCGCCGATCACGGCGTAACCCGGGATATCCAGTACCAGGGCGCGGACACCGGCCCGGATTAGTGAGTGGTCATCCACCAGAAGTAGGGTGCAGGTCATGGAGCCTTATTCTTGCTGGCGCGTTCCAGGGCGCGTGGTGCCCAGGGCAGCAGTGCTTCGATCTGCGTACCTTTGCCGGGTCCGCTGCTGACTGTCAATATTCCGCCTGCCTGTTCGATGCGCTCGGCCATGCCGGCCATGCCACGCTGGCCGGCCGCGCCGGGATTGCGCTCCGGTGAAAAGCCCTGGCCGTCGTCGGCGATGTGCAGGGACAAACCTTCGGGCAAGCGCTTGATACGCACCAGCAGGTTACGTGCCTGGGCGTGGCGCAGCATGTTGGTGACGGCTTCCTGGGTCACGCGGAACGCGGTCAGCGCCATCTCCTCGGGAATCCCGGTCAGCCGTTGCTGACACTCCAGGCTCCAGAGCACGCTGGTGTTTTCCAGGGTCTTGAGCAAATGCGCGCGCAGGCTGGCTTCCAGGCCAAGGCTGGCCAACTGGCGGGGATTGAGAATGGCCGAGACGTCGCGGACTTTGGCCAGGGTTTCGTCCAGGGTGTGGTCGAGGCTCTCGAAGTGGCTTTGCAGGTCGTCGGGCAAGCGCCGTTGCAACCACTGGGCCTGGAGCTTGGCCGCCGTGAGCAACTGGCCGATGTCGTCATGCAGTTCGCGACTGAGGCGGTGTCGTTCGTTCTCCTGCACCTGCAGCAGGCGATCGGCCAGCTCCTGCGGCTGGAACTGGATGGAGGTGCCGGCGTCTCGATGCTGGAGCCAGACGCTGGCCAAGGCGGCCAGGTTGAGGATCAGTAACCCCAAGGGGAAGCGGGCGTAGGTGCTGTAGATGAGCACGCTGGCGATGGCCGAGCTGATGCACAGCACGGCTGTCAGCCGGCGGGCATTTTTGCGAGAAGGTAGCCAAGGCTTGAATGACTTGAGGCTGGCGTACATAGCGTATGGAGCCAATGAATGTTCGCTACGGGTAGACCGTCAGGACAACCGACAGGCCAAGTTTGAAAAACAGGTACGGTTTATTGTATGCATTCGAGATGAAACAGTGTCAGGGTGAGGAACTTTGCGCAATGATGTCATTTTGATATCTGTTGGTAAAATTACTAAGCTGTACAAGCACATATGCGAATCGCAGGCATAGTACCACGCCATCCGGGGGCGGTCGCTGTTGGTTGATATATGTCCAGGTGGTCAACTTTTTTCGTACGTTTGTTCCACAAAGTGCGGTTAAGGCAGCTTACTCTAACTGAAGTCGGAAGGCTGTTCCGGTACTTTAGTCGGGTAGACACTAGTTATTCTTTTTGCATTAAAAAACCAGCACCTGAAACCGGGAAGTTCGAGGTGAGTTGTTATTGTCGTTTTTGGGTATGAAGAGGGCGGATCGAAGGTGTGAGGATGGCGAGCTGTTCAAGCGGAGCGTTCGGGGAAGGTGATCAGGGTGAAGGTTTTCGGCTCGGTGACGGTTGATCCGTATTGGCCGGTCTGGATGGCGAGCGCGGTGATCAGTTCAGACTCCTCTTCGTCGTCCAGGCCCAATTGGCCGGTCCGCGGGTCGATCAGTTCGACCTGCCAGGCCAGCAGCGTCAGGCAATTGCGCAAGGCCAGCAAGGCGTCCTCATGCAGGTTGATAGGGTCCTGGGGCTGGTTCAGGAGGGCATGGATCTGCCGCGAAAAGCGGGCCATCGAGCGAACACCCAGGCCTTGCGCGCAACTGGCCAGGGTGTGCAGCGAGGCGAGGAGGCAATCAATGGCATCCTTGTCGTTGCGGATCAGTTCCAGATGCTGGCAGCACTCCTGCATCTTCGTTTGCAGGGCTTGGGCCTCGACCAGGAACTCCGGCAAGCTGGCTTGCCGCTCTTTACCGTTCAGCATGCTTTATCTCCTTGATTGCATAGGCAGGCGATAGAAGGTCGCACGGGGCGAACGGTTTAAAGTTAATGCCGACAGGCCGTGTGTGTCTGTAGTCTGTTTCTGATTGTTTCGAATTGCTGTTATTGCATTTTGTTCTCAAGTGCAGGTCGCCGGGCGTCAAAAGGCCCCGCAGGCAGGCCCGCGGAAAATCACCGGAAGCGACGGTCCAGAGGGCTTGGGCATGGTCGGTGAAGGTTTTCACCTGGCTGTCTGGCCGTGGTCCTGCGATCGAAAGCAAAAGCCTGACTCCATTCATGCAATGAGAATGGCGTCACATTAATGGCTATTGGATATTGCGAATATCAGGTTGGACCTGATTGTGGCTAGGGGATTCCCCTAGCATGAGGAACTATAGCTCAAATCTGTTGTCGCGCATGGCGACGGCGGGGGTGAACTGAGTAAAGCATGATGCTAATGTGACATCAATGCTTTTGACTGGCATTTGGTCGGAGGGTCAAGCTCCGATGTTCTCCGCCGATAACCTATTCAATGTCACTTTCAGCAGCAAGCCCAGGAGTCACTAATGGCCGGCATTCTCGACACAGTAGATCAACGTACGCAACTGGTGGGTGAGAACCGGCTGGAGATTCTCATGTTTCGCTTGGCGGGGCGCCAGCTGTTCGCGATCAACGTGTTCAAGGTCCAGGAAGTGCTGCAACTGCCCAAGTTGACCTTGATGCCTCAGCGCCATCCGTTCGTCTGTGGCGTGGTCAACCTGCGCGGCCAGACGTTGCCGGTGATCGACCTGTCCCAGGCGATCGGCATGCGTCCGCTGGTACCGGGCCCCGACAGCACCATCATCGTTACCGAATACAACCGTTCGGTGCAGGCGTTCCTGGTCGGTGGCGTGGACCGCATCGTCAACATGAACTGGGAAGCCATCCTGCCGCCGCCGACCAGCGCCGGTCGCCAGCATTACCTGACCGCCATCAGCAAGGTGGACGATCAGTTGGTGGAAATCATCGACGTGGAAAAGGTCCTGGCCGAGATTGTGCCTTACAACGCCAAGGTGTCCCGTGAAAAGCTCGACGATCCGATCATGGAGCAGGCCCGTGGCCGCGAAGTGTTGCTGGTCGATGACTCGAACGTGGCCCTCTCCCAGTTGCGCGATACCCTCGGGCAACTGGGGGTGAAAATGCATATCGCCAGCGACGGTCTGAAGGCCCTGAACATGCTCAAGGGCTGGGCGGATGGCGGTGCGGTCATGACCGACAAGCTGCTGATGGTTTTCACCGATGCGGAAATGCCGGAAATGGACGGTTATCGCCTGACCACCGAAATTCGCAACGACCCGCGCTTGCGCGGCCTGTATGTGGTCCTGCACACCTCATTGTCCGGCAGTTTCAACGATGCCATGGTGAAGAAAGTCGGTTGCGACAACTTCCTCTCCAAATTCCAGCCGGACAAGCTGGTGGATGTGGTGCGCCAGCGCTTGATGCTGGATATCACCTGACTCCCGTAGGCGCTGGCTTGTCCGAGATGAGGCCGGTAAGCCCTGGATTGACCTTGCGGGCTTCATCGCCGGCAAGCCGGCGCCCATAAAACCGCGTTCTGGCACAAAAATGCCGTCGTGCCCACCCTCCTGTAGAATCGCTATTTTGTCTGTCGGGAGCTGGGCATGTTACGTCTGAGCGCGCTGTATCGATATCCGTTGAAATCCGCCCGGGGCGAGGCCTTGGACCGGAGTCCACTGGATGAGCTGGGCCTGTCCGGGGACCGACGCTGGATGCTGGTGGATGAGGCCAGCGGGCGCTTTCTGAGCCAGCGCGCGGTGGGCAAGATGAGTCAGTTGTCGGCATTGTGGAATCTTGCCGGTGGCCTGACCCTGAGTGCTCCGGGCTATTCGGCGCTGGACGTGGCCTTGCCCGGGAAGGACGACACCTTGCGCGGCGTGACTATCTGGAGCGACACCTTGCGCGTGCCGGATGCCGGTGACGAGGCAGCCGCCTGGCTGAGCGAGTTTATCGGCAAGCCGACCCGCCTGGTGCATGTGCCGCTGGAGCGGGCCCGTCTCACCGAGGCCGGCTACGGCAAGGAAGGGGATCGGGTGGCGTTTGCCGATGGTTTCCCCCTGCTGCTGATCGGCCAGGCTTCACTGGATGACTTGTCGCAAAAGGTCGGGCGTAAGCTGGAGATGCTGCGTTTTCGGCCAAACCTGGTGATCGAGGGTAGCAACGCCTTTGCCGAAGACGGCTGGACGCGTATTCGTATCGGTGATGTCGAGTTTCGGCTGGTGAAGCCCTGTTCCCGCTGCATCCTGACCACTCTTGACCCGCAGACCGGTGAGCGCAGCACCGACCGTGAGCCGTTGACGACCCTCAAGACCTATCGTGAGCAGGATGGCGAGGTGATGTTCGGGCAGAACCTGGTCAATGATGGCCTGGGGCTGCTGGAGGTCGGGATGCCGGTAACGGTGCTCGAATAGCCGGGCTCCACAGTCTTGATCTTATCGCGCAGTCACTGTGGGAGCCGGCTTGCCGGCGATGAGGCCCTGGAGTCTTGCATTGATCTCGCGGACGCCATCGCCGGCAAGCCGGCTCCTGCACAAAGCAGATCATTGGTCGTCAAAATACCGCTCATGCCAATCCACCAGCGGCTGCGGCACATTGAGCTTCTGGCCGTAGATCACCGAGTACGATAATACGTTCTGTACATACTGCCGGGTTTCGTCGAACGGGATGCTTTCCACCCAGACGTCGAAGCCCAGGTGGTTGGCGCCCTTGAGCCACTGCCTGACACGGCCGGGGCCGGCGTTGTAGGCGGCCGTCGCGAGCACGCGGTTGCCATTGAACTGTCCATGCACCTGGCTCAGGTAAGCCGCTCCCAACTGGATGTTCTTGTCCGGGTCCAGGACCTGCTGCGGCGAGGCCAGTGGAATGCTGAACTTGCGTGCGGTTTCCTTGGCCGTCCCCGGCATCAGTTGCATCAGGCCGCTGGCGCCCACGCCCGAACGGGCGTCATCCATGAAGGCGCTTTCCTGGCGAGTGATGGCGAACACCCAGCTCGAGTGTAGCCCGCGTACCTTGGCTTCACGCACCAGGGTGTCGCGATGGGCCATGGGGAAGCGGATATCCAGGTCATCCCAGTATTGCGCCTGGCTGATGGTGCGAATGGCCGGGAAGTACCATTGCAGGTCATAGGCCAGGCGGGCCTGGGCGACCATTTCATCACGGCTGAACAGGCGGCTGGCGTGGTACCACTCGCGGCGCCCGTCGACGATCTGGCCACGGTCATGCAGCTCCAGCGCGCGGCGTATGCCCGGGGTGTTACGGACCTTGTTCATTATTTGCGGGCTGAGTACCAGGGGGCGGTTGGCCAGTTGGTAGGGCGACTGGGAACGGTCGGCTGCGAGGAAGCCGTAGAAGTCACGCTCACGGGCGACGTTCTTCAGCAGGACCATGGCTTGCGGATTCTGCGGCTCCGCCAGCTCCAGGCTGCGGGCCTGCCAGTAGCGCCAGCGATTGGTGGTCGCCAGGTCCTGTGGCAAGCGGCGTGTCAACTGGTAGGCATCCTCCCAGCGGGCCAGGCGCAGCAGCAGGCGCAGGCGCCATTCGGTCACGGTGTTGTCCCGCAGCTCCGGATCGTACTGGGTCATGATGTCCAGTGCGCGGCTGTCATAGCGGCGGGCCAGGGTCAGGCCGATTTCGCGGGCGATCGCAACCTTTTCGTCACGGGAGAAGTGCATGCTCGCGGCATAGCTGTCGAGCAGCGGCATGGCCTTGTCCGGGTCCTGGCGGGCCAGGCGGCGCAGGCCGAGGCCGACCGCGTCGGACATGGCCTCGTCCGCCGGGACGAAGCGTGAAGGCTGGCTCAGCAGCTCGGGTTTCTGGGCGACTTCGATCAGCAGTCGGCCTTGTCCGGCGAGGGTGGTCAAGCCGCTCGCCAGGCTGCTGGCCAGGCCGTAGTTGCGTGCTTCGGCCGCGAGTTTCAGGCGCTGCCAGCGTTTCTGCTCGGTCAGTTGGCCGTCGGCGGCCCAACTGCCGAACAAGGCGTCGCAGGCACTCGGCTGGTTCTTGCCGGTCAGCCAGAGTTTTTCCGCCGTGGCATAGCCCTCGGCACGCAAGTTGTGGCTGAGTTGGTACTGGCCGTTGAGGCAGTCGAGCTCGGTGAAGTTCAGCTTGGGGTCATAGTATTTGACGAAGGGCTGCCAGTCGCCGCGCTCGGCCAGCCAGCGCAGCCAGCGCAGCTTCATCCAGTTGGCCTGGGGCAGGTCGCCATGCTCGGCGAGGAATTGCTCGATCTCGGCATTGCTCGCGGTTTTCAGACGCGCGGTCAACTCGTCGTAGGCCAGGTAGGGTTCCAGCGGATAGTCCCGCAGGGCGTCCTGGTAACGGAAATAGGGGCCCGAGTCGCCTTTGGCGAGGGCGCGCTTGGCTTCATCGTAAAATTGGCGTTGCTGGGAGAGCTCTACCGCCTGGGCAGCATGGACAGCGCAGGTAGAAAGAAGCAGGCACGATAAAAAATTGAACAGACGGCTGCGCATGGGAGTTCCGAAAAAATAAAACCTGACAAACCGTGGAAAATTCCGCGGCTGATTACTAATAGCTTAGCTGTTTGCCACCCGCGGGAGAACGTTTTAGCGGTCGCCGTACGTAACTTGATACCAATTGTCATCTTCAACCGAGGTGCTGATAAAAATGCCGGCCGCCTCCTGGCTCAAGTCAGGTAGAATGCGCCCCCGGTTTTTGGAGAAGCTCATGACCCTGCTCAAATTCAGCGATGTGTCCCTTGCCTTCGGCGCCATGCCGTTGTTGGACAAGGTGTCGTGGCAGATCGCCCGTGGTGAGCGGGTGTGCATCATCGGCCGCAACGGCACAGGCAAGTCCAGCATGTTGAAGCTGGTCAAGGGCGTGCAAAAGCCCGATGACGGCTCCGTCTGGCGTGCGCCCGGCCTCAAGATCGGCGAGCTGCCGCAAGAGTTGCCGCTGGCCGACGACCGCACCGTGTTCGATGTGGTTGCCGAGGGTCTGGACGGTGTTGGCGCCTTGCTCGCCGAGTACCACCACCTGAGCCAGAACATCGTCACCGATGCCGACCTGGACAAGCTCATGCATGTCCAGCATGACCTCGAGGCCCGCGATGGCTGGCGTTTGCAGACCCTGGTCGACAGTACCCTGAGCCGCCTGCAACTACCGGCCGACAAGACACTTGCCGAGTTGTCCGGCGGCTGGCGTCGACGTGTCCTGCTGGCCCAGGCACTGGTTTCCGAACCGGACCTGCTGCTGCTCGACGAACCGACCAACCACCTGGACATCGGCGCGATCGCCTGGCTGGAAGAAGCCTTGAAGGATTTCCAGGGCGCGGTGTTGTTCATCACCCACGACCGTTCCTTCCTGCAGAACCTGGCGACGCGCATCCTGGAGTTGGATCGCGGCGGCCTGATCGACTGGAACGGCGACTACGCGAGCTTCCTGGTGCACAAGGAAGCCACGCTGGCCGCCGAGGAAACCGCCAACGCGTTGTTCGACAAGCGCCTGGCCCAGGAAGAAGTCTGGATCCGCCAGGGCATCAAGGCCCGCCGCACCCGTAACGAAGGCCGCGTGCGGGCGTTGAAGGCCCTGCGCGTGGAGCGTAGCGAGCGTCGCGAGCGCACCGGCAAGGCGAATATCCTGCTCGACACCGCCGACAAGTCCGGCAAGCAGGTGATGGTGCTGGAAAACGTCAGTTTCGCGCATCCGGGCGGCCCGTTCCTGATCAAGGACTTCTCCATGGTCCTGCAGCGTGGCGATCGGATCGGCTTGCTGGGCGCCAACGGTACCGGCAAGACCACCTTGCTCAAGCTGATGCTCAATGGCCTGCAACCGACCAGTGGCACGGTGGAAGAGGGCACGCGGATCGACGTGGCCTACTTCGACCAGTTGCGCCATCAGTTGGACCTGGAAAAGACCGTGATCGACAACGTCGCCGAAGGTCGCGACTTTATCGACATCGACGGCCAGAGCCGCCATGTACTGAGCTACCTGGGCGACTTCCTGTTCAGCCCGCAGCGCGCCCGTACGCCGGTCAAGGCCTTGTCCGGTGGTGAGCGCGCGCGCCTGCTGTTGGCCAAGCTGTTCAGCAAACCGTCCAACCTGCTGGTGCTCGACGAACCGACCAACGACCTCGATGTGGAAACCCTCGAGTTGCTTGAAGAAGTGCTGCTGACGTTCAGCGGTACCGTATTGATGGTCAGCCACGACCGGGCCTTCCTCGACAACGTGGTTACCAGCACCCTGGTCTTCGAAGGCGAGGGCAAGGTGCGCGAGTACGTCGGTGGTTACCAGGACTGGTTGCGCCAGGGCGGTTCGCCGCGTTTGCTCGGTGTGACCGAGAACAAGTCGGGCAAGGCCGAGCTCAATTCGGCGGTGGTGACGGCGGCGCCGGCGGCGGCTGCGGCTGTCGAGCAGCCAGCGGCGAAGAAAAAGCTCAGCTACAAATTGCAGCGCGAGCTGGAAGCGTTGCCAGGTGAGATCGACGCCAAGGAACAGCAGATTGCCGCCGTTGAAGCCGAAATGGCCGAGGCCGGGTTCTATCAGCGTCCGGCAGCGGAAACCGCCGCGGTCATCGCCGGGCTGGAAAAACTCCAGGCCGAGCTGGAAGTGATGGTGGAGCGTTGGGCCGAGCTGGACGCCTGAGCGATCGCTGAGTAACGAAAAGCCCGGCCCCGACTTGTGTGGGTGCCGGGCTTTTTATTGGTCGCGACGATATTTTTGCTATGCACAGACCTGTAGGCGCTGGCTTGCCGGCGATGCGATGTTGTATTCGCCGCCGCTATCGCTGGCAAGCCAGCTCCTACAGGTTGCGCGTTGTTATCAGGTCGGGCGTTTGACCAGGTGCACCGCCAGCACGTCGCAGGGCGCGCCATGCAGTACGTCATTGGCGGTGGAGCCCAGCAGCAGCGCCAGGCCATGACGTCCGTGGCTGCCAACCACGATCAGGTCGCAATGCTGTTCCTTGGCCAGGTGATGGATTTCCTGGCGCGGTTGGCCGTATGTCAGGTGGCAGTTGTCTTTCGAGAGTTCCGGGTACTTGACGATCAGGCGATCGAGGCGCTCCTTGGCCTGGTCGAATTGTTGTTGCTGCAATTGCGAAAGGTCCATGGGCACGTCGCCACCGAAGGCCATGGCCATGGGTTCGACGATATGCACCAGGGATAGCTTGGCTTCGCTGCTGACCGACAGTTCGCGTGCGCGCTTGATGACCGGGTCGCATTCTTCTGTCAGGTCGACAGCTACCAGAATGTGTTCGTAGCTCATGAAAGGCACTCCTGAGGATCGCAATAGCGTTAAGTATGGCTGGTTTCAAGCGGATTGGCTCATTGGCGAGCCAGTCGCTCATCAAGAATCGAGAGAGTTAGAGATATGACGGTATGGATAGTGGTGTCAATCCTGGCGCTGGTATTGAGCCCTCTGGCCTGGTTGCGTCCTTCGCGCCGCCAGAGCGCAATGATGGCTGTGCGCATGGAGGCACGGCGCATCGGCCTGGGCATGCAACTGGCCCCCCAGGAGTGGCCGCACTGGCTGCCTCACGAGCCGCCGAGCCCCTGCGCGCAATACCATCGGCCGCGTCTGCACGCCGACAGTCCTTGCTGGTGCTATTGGCAAACCGCCCCTGGCGTATGGGCCAATCAATGGCGTGAGCCGCTGACGGACGACAGGCTGCTGATGCATTTCAGGACGTTGCCGGACAACGCTTACAAGATCGAGGCGGACAAGCAGATGATCGCCGTGTATTGGGGCGAGCGCGGCGATACCCAGGCCTTGCAAGCCATCGCGACGGTGCTCAAGGCTCTGGCCTGACGCAGGATTGGCCACTCGCCGCTACACTATTGATTCGCTGAATGGTTGGCCATAACCCCTGGCGCCCGGGCGCTTTCACGCCCGGAATATGACCGGGAAGTCGCTTTTTCGGCAACGTTTTCGGCAATTGACAATTGCCGCGAATTCCGTGAAGGTGTCCACACCCAAATCAAACGGGCGTATGAATTGAGCGTTTGTCTGATCAGACGGCTCCAAACAGAATCCCGACTATCGCGTTGGCGGGTGTGCCTGGCGGCTTGGCGTAGCATCGACGGTAACGTCAGTGCCGTACCATCCGCTCGCGTCCGACGTGTACTGTTCAGCTTCCATATCGTGGAGATCAGTTGATGATTTACGAAGGTAAAGCCATCACGGTTAAGGCTCTTGAAAGTGGCATCGTCGAACTGAAGTTCGACCTCAAGGGTGAGTCCGTCAACAAGTTCAACCGTCTAACCCTGGGCGAATTGCGCCAGGCCGTGGACACCCTCAAGGCTGATGCGTCCGTCAAGGGCGTTATCGTCAGCAGCGGCAAGGACGTGTTTATCGTCGGCGCCGACATCACCGAATTTGTCGACAACTTCAAGTTGCCGGATGCCGAGTTGGTCGCCGCCAACCTCGAAGCCAACAAGATTTTCAGCGATTTCGAAGACCTGGCCGTGCCGACTGTCGCCGCGATCAATGGCATTGCCCTGGGCGGTGGTCTGGAAATGTGCCTGGCCGCGGACTTCCGGGTCATGTCCAGCAGCGCCAAGATCGGCCTGCCGGAAGTCAAGCTGGGGATCTACCCGGGCTTCGGCGGCACTGTCCGCCTGCCGCGCCTGATCGGTGCGGACAATGCCATCGAGTGGATTGCCGCGGGTAAGGAGAACCGTGCCGAGGACGCCCTGAAGGTCGGTGCCGTCGATGCCGTGGTCGCTCCGGAAAAACTCCGGGAAGCCGCCCTGGAACTGCTCAAGCGCGCCATTTCCGGCGAACTCGACCACAAGGCCAAGCGTCAGCCGAAGCTGGACAAGCTCAAGCTCAACGCCATCGAGCAGATGATGGCCTTCGAAACCGCCAAGGGTTTCGTCGCCGGTCAAGCCGGTCCGAACTACCCGGCGCCGGTCGAAGCCATCAAGACCATCCAGAAAGCTGCCAACTTCGGTCGCGACAAGGCCCTGGAAATCGAAGCCGCCGGCTTCGTGAAACTGGCCAAGACCTCGGCCGCGCAAAGCCTGATCGGTCTGTTCCTGAATGACCAGGAACTGAAGAAAAAGGCCAAGGCCTACGACGAAATCGCCAAGGACGTGAAACAGGCCGCCGTATTGGGCGCCGGTATCATGGGTGGCGGTATCGCTTATCAGTCGGCCTCCAAAGGTACGCCGATCCTGATGAAGGACATCAACGAGCACGGCATCGAGCAGGGTCTGGCGGAAGCCGCGAAGCTGCTGGTCGGTCGCGTTGACAAGGGCCGCATGACCGCGGCGAAGATGGCCGAAGTGCTCAACGGTATTCGTCCGACCCTGTCCTACGGTGACTTCGGTCATGTCGACCTGGTGGTCGAGGCGGTCGTCGAGAACCCCAAGGTCAAGCAAGCGGTACTGGCGGAAGTGGAAGCCCAGGTCAAGGAAGATGCCATCCTGGCCTCCAACACCTCGACCATTTCCATCAGCCTGCTGGCCAAGGCCCTCAAGCGTCCGGAAAACTTCGTCGGCATGCACTTCTTCAACCCGGTGCACATGATGCCGCTGGTGGAAGTGATCCGTGGCGAGAAGTCCAGCGAGCAAGCGGTCGCCACTACCGTGGCCTACGCCAAGAAAATGGGCAAGAACCCGATCGTGGTCAACGACTGCCCGGGCTTCCTGGTCAACCGTATCCTGTTCCCGTACTTCGGCGGTTTCGCCAAGCTGGTCAGCGCCGGTGTGGACTTCGTCCGTATCGACAAGATCATGGAGAAGTTCGGCTGGCCGATGGGCCCGGCCTACCTGATGGACGTGGTCGGTATCGACACCGGCCACCATGGTCGTGACGTGATGGCCGAAGGTTTTCCGGACCGTATGAAGGACGACCGTCGTTCGGCGGTGGATGCTCTCTACGAAGCCAAGCGCCTGGGCCAGAAGAACGGCAAGGGCTTCTATGCCTACGAGACCGACAAGCGCGGCAAGCAGAAGAAAGTTGCCGATTCGTCGGTGCTGGAAGTGCTCAAGCCGATCATCTACGAACAGCGTGAAGTGAGCGACGAGGACATCATCAACTGGATGATGGTCCCGCTGTGCCTGGAAACCGTGCGTTGCCTGGAAGACGGTATTGTCGAAACCGCCGCCGAAGCCGACATGGGTCTGGTCTACGGCATTGGTTTCCCTCCTTTCCGTGGCGGTGCGTTGCGCTACATCGACTCCATCGGTGTGGCCGAATTCGTTGCCCTGGCCGATCAGTACGCCGACCTGGGCGCGCTGTACCACCCGACCGCGAAGCTGCGTGAAATGGCCAAGACCGGCCAGCGGTTCTTCGGTTAAGCGCCCACACTAGAGCGAGAGTGAACGATATGAGCTTGAATCCTAGAGACGTCGTGATTGTCGACTTCGGTCGTACTCCGATGGGCCGCTCCAAGGGCGGCATGCACCGAAACACCCGTGCCGAGGATATGTCGGCGCACCTGATCAGCAAGCTGCTGGAACGCAACGTCAAGGTCGACCCGAACGAAGTCGAGGACGTGATCTGGGGCTGTGTGAACCAGACCCTGGAGCAGGGCTGGAACATCGCCCGCATGGCCTCGCTGATGACCCAGATCCCGCATACTGCCGCCGGCCAGACCGTCAGCCGCCTGTGTGGTTCGTCAATGAGCGCGTTGCACACCGCCGCCCAGGCGATCATGACCGGCAACGGTGACGTCTTCGTCGTCGGCGGCGTCGAGCATATGGGCCACGTCGGCATGATGCACGGTGTCGATCCGAACCCGCACATGTCGCTGTACGCGGCGAAAGCCTCGGGCATGATGGGGCTTACCGCGGAAATGCTCGGCAAGATGCACGGCATCACCCGTGAGCAGCAGGACGCCTTCGGCGTGCGTTCCCACCAGTTGGCCCACAAGGCCACCGTGGAAGGCAAGTTCAAGGACGAGATCATCCCGATGCAGGGTTATGACGAGAACGGCTTCCTCAAGGTGTTCGACTACGACGAAACCATTCGTCCGGAAACCACCCTGGAGAGCCTGGCGGCCTTGAAGCCGGCGTTCAACCCCAAGGGCGGCACCGTGACGGCGGGGACTTCCTCGCAGATCACCGATGGCGCCTCGTGCATGATCGTGATGTCGGCCCAGCGTGCCCAGGACCTGGGGATCCAGCCATTGGCGGTGATCCGTTCCATGGCCGTGGCGGGTGTCGACCCGGCGATCATGGGCTACGGTCCGGTACCGGCGACCCAGAAAGCCCTCAAGCGCGCGGGCCTGGGCATCACCGACATCGACTTCTTCGAGCTCAACGAAGCCTTTGCCGCACAGGCCCTGCCGGTGCTCAAGGATCTGAAAGTGCTCGACAAGATGAACGAGAAGGTTAACCTGCACGGCGGCGCGATTGCCCTGGGCCACCCATTCGGTTGCTCCGGTGCACGGATCTCCGGTACTTTGCTCAACGTGATGAAGCAGAATGGCGGTACCCTTGGGGTGTCCACCATGTGCATTGGCCTCGGCCAGGGCATCACCACCGTCTTCGAACGCGTCTAAGCGTCTCGTCGAAGAAAGCCGGGGCCTGGTGCCCCGGCTTTTGTTTTTCCGATTTTTTTTATTTTTATTTGTAAGGAGCCGATACATGAAATTGGAACCCGGGCTCTATCAGCATTACAAGGGGCCGCAGTACCGTGTTTTCAACGTTGCGCGGCATTCCGAGACCGACGAGGAATTGGTGTTCTACCAAGCCCTGTATGGCGATTACGGCTTTTGGGTGCGTCCCTTGAGCATGTTCCTGGAGTCGGTCGAGGTTGACGGCGAACAGGTCCCACGCTTTGCTTTGGTGCAAGCCGAACCGAGCCTTTTTTCAAGGCCTTGAGGGGCGGTCGCGCAGAACCCTGCGCTTGACCTCACCTTGTAGCCACTATATATAGCGGTGCCGCGTCAGGCGCAGGCCGCCTCTCACTTCTAGCATTCAGGAATTTTCTGATCCATGGGCAAATCGCTGGTCATTGTGGAATCCCCGGCTAAGGCCAAGACCATCAACAAGTACTTGGGTACCCAGTACGTGGTGAAGTCGAGTATCGGCCATATCCGAGACCTGCCCACCAGCGGTTCGGCGAGTGCCACCAAAGAGCCTGCTGCCAAGCGCGGCAAGGCGGCGGTTGGCGAAGCCCCCGTGCTGACGGCGAAGGAGAAGGCGCGCAAGCAGCTGGTCTCGCGCATGGGTGTCGATCCGGACCATGGCTGGAAGGCCCGCTACGAGATCCTTCCCGGCAAGGAGAAGGTGATCGAGGAGTTGCGCCGCCTGGCCAAGGATGCCGACACCATCTATCTCGCGACGGACTTGGACCGCGAAGGGGAAGCCATTGCCTGGCACCTGCGCGAAGCCATCGGTGGCGATGACAGCCGCTACAAGCGCGTGGTGTTCAACGAAATCACCAAGAAAGCCATCCAGGAAGCCTTCTCCGCGCCTGGCGAGCTGGACATCGACCGCGTCAATGCCCAGCAGGCCCGACGTTTCCTCGATCGTGTCGTGGGTTACATGGTCTCGCCGTTGCTGTGGTCGAAGATCGCCCGTGGCCTGTCCGCCGGTCGCGTGCAGTCGGTAGCGGTGAAGCTGGTGGTCGAGCGTGAGCGCGAGATCCGTGCCTTCAATCCTGAAGAGTACTGGGAAGTCCACGCCGACCTCGGCACCGCCAAGGGCGCCAAGGTGCGCTTCGAAGTGGCGCGGGAGAAGGGCGAGGCGTTCAAGCCGCTCAATGAAGCCCAGGCCATGGCGGCCCTGGAGAAGCTCAAGGCATCGGCCTACACCATTGCCAAGCGCGAGGACAAACCGACCAGCAGCAAACCGTCGGCTCCTTTCATTACCTCTACCCTGCAACAGGCCGCGAGCAACCGCCTGGGCTTCGGGGTGAAGAAAACCATGATGATGGCCCAGCGCTTGTACGAAGCGGGCTACATCACCTATATGCGTACCGACTCCACCAACCTCTCGGCCGATGCCGTGGCGATGGCGCGGACCTATATCGAAGGCGAGTTCGGCGCGAAATACCTGCCGGAAAACGCTAACGTCTACAGCAGCAAGGCTGGCGCCCAGGAAGCTCACGAAGCCATCCGTCCGTCGGATGTGAATACCGACCCGAGCAAGCTGTCGGGCATGGAGCGGGATGCCGAGCGCCTCTATGAGCTGATCTGGCGCCAGTTCGTGGCCTGCCAGATGCTGCCGGCGCAATACCTGTCGACCACCGTCAGTGTCGCCGCCGGTGACTTCGAGCTGCGTGCCAAGGGCCGTATCCTCAAATTCGACGGTTACACCCGGGTCCTGCCGCAAATGAGCAAGCCGGGCGATGACGACGTGCTGCCGGACATGGTCCAGGGCGAGGTCATGAAGCTGATCAAGCTCGACCCGACCCAGCACTTCACCAAGCCGCCGGCACGTTACTCCGAAGCCAGCCTGGTCAAGGAAATGGAAAAGCGCGGCATCGGTCGTCCTTCGACCTATGCGGCGATCATTTCCACCATCCAGGACCGTGGCTATGTGGCGCTGCACAACCGCCGCTTCTACTCCGAGAAAATGGGCGACATCGTCACCGAGCGCCTCTCGGAAAGCTTCTCCGACCTGATGGACTACGGCTTTACCGCCAGCATGGAAGAGCACCTCGACGACGTCGCCCAGGGTGAGCGCGACTGGAAGAACGTGCTCGACGAGTTCTACGGCGACTTCAAGAAAAAGCTTGAAGTGGCGGAAAGCCCTGAGAGTGGCATGCGCGCCAACCAGCCGGTGATGACTGACATCCCGTGCCTGACCTGTGGCCGGCCGATGCAGATCCGTACCGCTTCCACCGGTGTGTTCCTTGGTTGCTCGGGCTACAGCCTGCCGCCCAAGGAACGCTGCAAGGCCACCGTCAACCTGGTGCCGGGCGATGAAATCGCCGCCGACGACGAGGGCGAGTCGGAATCCCTGGTACTGCGCGGCAAGCATCGCTGCCCGATCTGCAGCACGGCGATGGACGCCTACCTGCTGGACGAGAAGCGCAAGCTGCACATCTGCGGTAACAACCCTGATTGCGACGGCTACGAGATCGAAGAAGGCAGCTATCGCATCAAGGGCTATGAAGGCCCAAGCCTGGAGTGCGACAAGTGCGGCAGCGAGATGCAGCTCAAGACCGGCCGTTTCGGCAAGTTCTTCGGTTGCACCAATCCGACCTGCAAGAACACCCGCAAGCTGCTCAAGAGCGGTGACGCGGCGCCGCCGAAGATGGACCCGGTGAAGATGCCGGAGCTCAAGTGCGAGAAGGTCAACGACACCTATATCCTGCGTGATGGCGCTTCCGGTCTGTTCCTGGCCGCCAGCCAGTTCCCGAAAAACCGCGAGACCCGTGCGCCACTGGTGATCGAGATCCTTCCGCACAAGGACGAGATCGATCCCAAGTACCACTTCCTGTGTGACGCCCCGCAGAAGGACCCGGACGGTCGTCCGGCGGTCATTCGCTACAGTCGCAAGACCAAGGAGCAGTACGTGCAGACCGAAGTGGACGGCAAGCCGACCGGCTGGAAGGCGTTCTACGACGGCGGCAAATGGAAGGTGGAAGACAAGCGCTCGTAAGCTGAGCAGCTGATCCTCTGATCGGATTTGATGTGGGAGCGGAGCTTGTATTGGGAGTCGAGCTTGTCTGGGAGCGGAGCTTGCCCGCGAAAGCGCCCTTGAGAGCGATAGAAGCTTCGCGGGCAAGCTCCGCTCCCACAGTTTCCTCTCCTGTGCCTTCAGGCCGTGTGAAAACCCTAACTCAGTGATATCAGGGTTTTCACGCGGCCTTTGTTTTTTTGCGCTTGCGGCGAACTTGGTTGATCCCTGAAACTGACTGACCTGCCCGTGGCCTTTTTTCCTGGAGCGCGCCGTCATGGCCAACGAACTCTATACCCGCACCAACCAGAAGATCTTTTACGCCGGCCTCGCCCTGGAAGCCCTGGGCAAGGCCGAGCGGAGCGGAGCAATGAATGCCCTGGCGTTGATCCAGGCCGAGCGCGAAGCAGCACTGTTTCATCTGTACGGTGCACTGCTCGGGCTGTGCCATGAGATTGCCGGGTTCTACCGCTTGCCCCAGGCCGCCGCGCCGCGGGCCGAGTTGTTGCTGACCCGCGAGGTGCTGGAGGCGATCGCCATTCCGGAAATGGCTGAACTGGTGGAATTGGCCCATAGCCCGCAAACCTGGCTGGCCCGCTTGATCAGTGCGCATGCCGCGCTGTATCTGCCGCCCCAGGCCCCCAGGAAGGTCAAGGGCGACGTGTTGCAGCCGTTGATCGTGGCCGTCAGCCTGGATGAGGACGAGGTGCCCGAACTGGGGCGTGAGGAGCTGGAAAGCTGGCGGCAGAACCTGAAGGCGCTGGCGATCCGTTTTCGCGATGGGCTCAACGAGTGCTGAGTGATTGAACGGGATTATGGATGAACAGGGGGTGATTACTTTGTCGTTTTTTTCTTCGAAAAAAGTAGTCTCCATCTGTCAGATGTTCATCAAGCGGTAAAGAAAGCGCTGCAGTTCTCCTGCGAGGTGCCGTTGATGACTGATATAATGATGGCCTTTCGTGGAGAACAGACATTATGCCTACGTCCTTTCTAGAAATTGTCGAGCTGCCGGACGGCCGTATCGAGCTGCGCCGAGCCGAGGACGAAGGTTCTCTGGTGACCCTTAACTTTTCCGAAGATGCCAAGGCATTCCTGCAGGGCCAGCACGTCGAGGTGGCCAAGGCCATGTTGAGCGTGGGTGTGCAGATGGCCGGGCGTCTGGTTGAGGGTGAAATCGAGAAAGACGACGGCGGGCCACGGGTTCTTCACTGAACCGAGGCTCGTTCGGCGCTGGATAACGTTTCAGATCGGCTTCCCTGCCCTGGAGAAGCCCTGAGGCGATTGATATGCACTACCGGCCCTGACGGCCGTTCAATTCGTCAGCCCAAGCGAACATTCAGACTTTGCGCATCGCCTTGACGAGCCGCGCCGATCAGCTGTTGGCGAGCGTTCGCGTTCAGCGGGTTCAGCCAGCTGACCACGGTGTGGCTGCGGCCCAGGCGCAAGGCTTCGCAGGTCAATTGCAGGGCGCTTTGGGCGCTGCTCGGCTGCAACAGCAGAATCCGCTCCCGGTTGAGTCCGGCATCCCGCAACCAGGTCTGTGTCAGGCTGGACGGTGGGGCGATCAGGGTCAGCCAGCGGGCTTCCTGGTCCTCGCTCAGCTCCCGCAGGATCGGCGCCAGCAGGCTCAGGCAACTCCCGGCAGCGCCCCGCAACGACAGCTCACTGAAGACTTCTGGCTCGCTGCTCCAGGGGGCTTCGACCACCTCCTTGAGCAGGGGCGCGAGGGGTTGCGCCATGAACGCTTCGAACAGGGAAAGCTGTGCGTGTTGTGGGGTTTGCTGGAATTGCATGACGCCTCCTTCAGCGGCGAATAACGCCGACACTCAAACCTTCGATGACGAAGTCCTGATCTTTCAGGTTGACTTCTATGGGAGCGAACTCGGGGTTTTCCGCCAGCAGCCAGACCTTGCTGCCTTCGCGCTTGAAGCGCTTGACGGTGACATCGTCGCCGATCCGCGCCACCACGATCTGGCCGTTGCGGGCTTCGCGGCAGGTGTGCACGGCCAGCAGGTCGCCGTCGAAAATGCCGACGTCCTTCATGCTCATGCCGTGGACGCGCAACAGGTAGTCGGCCCGGGGATGGAAGAAGGTCGGGTTGATGTTGCAAGATTCTTCGACGTGCTGCTGGGCTAGAATCGGCGCACCGGCGGCCACGCGGCCAATGATCGGCAGGGTGGATTCATCGGTCTTGGCTTCGAAGCCGGGGATGCGAATCCCGCGGGACGCGCCCGGGGTCATCTCGATCGCACCCTTGCGGGCCAGGGCCTTGAGGTGCTCTTCAGCCGCGTTCGGTGACTTGAAACCCAGCTCCAGGGCAATTTCCGCCCGGGTCGGCGGATAGCCATTGTCATCCAGGCAACGTTTGATAAAGGCCAGAATCTCGGCTTGGCGTGGCGTCAGTTTTATCATTTTGAGCGCTCTGTCTTTTTATACAGTGACTGGGATTATATACAGTGCAAGGCGCTTGGCAATCCTCCTTTTTCTCGCGTCCGCTGGACGGTCGCCGGGTCGTGGTATCCGAGGATGGCTACAGGCCAGGATTTGTATGATTTAATGCCTGACCTGCGGGCCACGAACGGACCGCCAGACTTGACATTCGCGGGGCTGAAACGTATGTTTCAAACAAGTGTTTGTCAGGCGGAGTAACCATGGCCCAGTCGGAAACCGTTGAACGCATTCTCGATGCTGCCGAGCAATTGTTCGCGGAAAAAGGTTTCGCCGAGACCTCATTGCGGTTGATCACCAGCAAGGCGGGGGTCAATCTCGCGGCGGTGAACTACCACTTCGGCTCGAAGAAAGCCCTGATCCAGGCGGTGTTCTCGCGTTTCCTCGGACCGTTCTGCATCAGCCTCGACCGTGAGCTGGAGCGACGCCAGGCCAAGCCCGAGGTCAAGCCGGGACTGGAAGAGCTGCTGGAAATCCTCGTCGAGCAGGCGCTGGTGGTACAACCGCGCAGCGGCAACGACCTGTCGATCTTCATGCGCTTGCTCGGCCTGGCCTTCAGCCAGAGCCAGGGGCACCTGCGCCGCTACCTGGAAGACATGTACGGCAAGGTGTTCCGTCGCTATATGCTGCTGGTCAACGATGCCGCGCCACGGATTCCACCGATCGAGCTGTTCTGGCGCGTGCACTTCATGCTCGGCGCGGCGGCGTTCAGCATGTCGGGGATCAAGGCATTGCGGGCGATTGCCGAGACTGACTTCGGGGTCAACACTTCCATCGAGCAGGTCATGCGCCTGATGGTGCCGTTCCTCGCGGCTGGCATGCGCGCCGACAGCGGTGTCACCGACGCCTCGATGGCGGCGGCGCAGTTGCGCCCGCGCAGCAAGTCGACGTCGGCGGTGGCCAAG
>NZ_JALLIY010000026.1 GCF_023242315.1 Pseudomonas sp. MWU13-2105 | reverse complement strand
CTCAGTGGCCAGAGCCATGATGAGTTACACCACTTCCTGGGACACGATCTCCGCGCATCTCACCGTCCCCAGCCCGGGAGGACAAGAGGCGTTTTCACAGCAAAGAAAAATCCTACAGAGCCCCTCGGCAAGTATTCCTTACGCCAGTCCAAATACCGTGTTTACAGGCGATTTTACTGTCCAGATCGTCAAGTTTTCCTGACGAAGTGTCAGGTTTTCTTGCCAGAAAAGCCGTGAGCAGTCCCTGTTCAAAAATTGACAGGCAGACCGTTTAGCACCAGCTTTCGTGGCTGAATAACTGTTTTCCCGGGGGAATATTTTTTGCCCTCGGCACCGGCAAAAAAACTTTGAAAATAATTTTTTGCGCCGATCAGGATCCTGCACTAGTTTTTCAGCCACTTGCCGAAGCCTACAGACGGCGAGTCGGAGAAATGGATTTCATGTTTAGGATTTTTCCTAGCCGAAGCCTTTTCGACCGTCCAGCAATACCATTCCCAAGGAGATTCACTATGCAAGTCTCGGATCAGGACGTGAGCACTGAACTGCAACTGGACGATTGGTTTGAAGCCCCGACCCACGACGCGGCCGTGGAAATGATGCAAGCCGATGCTGTCGTGCCCTTTGGCACCGCGATGTGGCCTTTCTAGGGCCTTCAAGTGGATGCGGTTTGCCGCATCCACCCTCTTGCAAGACCAGGAACGACGTCATGGACCAGACCCGCGCCCTCGAACACTTTCTCTACTACCTCGCCTGGCATCCAGCCCTGGAAGGGCTCAACCAGCCTAAAGTCCTGTTGGGCCATACAGCGGAGTACAGCGAGATCGCCGCGGCCATCATCGAACAGGACGCCCAGCACCAGCAGTTCGACTTCCACGCCCTGCGCCTGGACCTGGAGCCGGCCCAGAGCCTGATCGAAGCCATCAGCGACAGCGACCTGTATATCTTTTTCTACGATTCCTCGATGCTCTCCCCGCCTCGCCCGCAGGGTCCGGAATTCCTCCATGCGTTGCATGGGGTCATGGCCGGGCAATGGCGCAAGTCGCTGCTGTTCAAGGATTACGGCGACTACTTCTACGACACCTTCAGCGTCAGCCCGCAGCGCATTGCCGACCTCAACGACAGCCTGATCCGGCGCATGTCCCAGGCCACCACCCTGAGTTTCAAGGATCGCCACGGCTCGCACCTGCAGACGCCGCTGAGCAGCATTCGCAAGTGGACCAATATCAATGGCATCGGCAACCACGACCTGGCCCCTGGCGAAATCGCCACCCACAGCGACGCGGTCAACGGTTGCGTGAAGTTTGTCGGGACCTTTCTCGGCACCATTCCCTTTGCCCGCAAGTACGGTGTGCTGGCGTCGCCGCTGGAGCTGTGGATCGAGGATTCGACCATCAGCCGGATTGCCACCGAAGTGCCGGGACTGGAGGAGGATTTCAACAAATACCTGAATGCCAATCCGTCCAACCGGCGGGTCGAGGAACTGGGGATCGGTACGAATGAGGGCGTGAAAGCCTTGTATGCGCGCAACTCGGGCTTCGAGGAGCGCCATTGCGGCCTGCACCTGGGATTGGGTGGCGGTGCCAAGGGCAGCCATCACCTGGACCTGATCTTTGCCAGCGGGGTGCTGGCGCTGGATGACAAGCCGGTGTTTGACGGGCAGTTTGTGTTTTGAGGTGACTGGCACGCCCTAAGGTTTGCTCCGTGAAACCTTGAGGACACAGCAGAACTTGAAGCAGGGTTTGCTCTTGTGGCGAGCGGGCTTGCCCGCGCTCGACTCGCCACTTAACCTGTGGGAGCGGAGCTTGTCGGATCGCCGCACCGCCGCGAAGCTTTTAGCGGCCTCAAGGGCCTCTTCGCGAGCAAGCTCTGCTCCCACAGGGACCGTGTTCGGCCTTAACTGAACGGCATCAGGGCAAGCCCGCTCACCACAAAGTTCTGCCCGACCTCAAACCAGCTTATTACTCAGGCTTGCGCCGCCCGAACCCCGGACGCTGGCCGGAACCGGCCGGCGCGCCACGGCGCTTACCCGACGGCGCATCCTTGTCCAGGACCAGGCTTGGACGCTTGGACTTGGGTGCCGGCTTGGCCGGACGCTTGCTGTCCGTCGGACGATCCGCCACTGGCGTACCACGGGTCGACTCACCACGACCGGCCGCCGGACGCGGGGCACGCGGCGCGCGCTCGCCGTCCTGGCGCGGTGCCGGCTTGCGTGCTGGACGCTCGCCTTCGATCCGTGGCTCGCGCTCGCTGCGCTCGGCAGCTGCGCCAGCAGCCGGACGCAGGGTCCGCACGCGCTCACCCTTGCCCACCGGACGCGAGGACTTGCGCTGCATACGCTCCAGCTTGTCCTTGCTCTTGGCATTGAGCTGCGGCATGGCTACCGGCGTCAGGCCGACCTCGGCACTGAGGACATCCACCTCGTACTGGGTCATTTCACGCCAGCGGCCCATCGGCAAGTCGGAATTGAGGAACACCGGACCGAAACGCACGCGTTTCAGACGGCTGACCACCAAGCCCTGGGATTCCCACAGGCGACGCACTTCACGGTTTCGACCTTCCATCACCACGCAGTGGTACCAGTGGTTGAAACCCTCACCGCCAGGCGCTTCCTGGATATCGGTGAACTTTGCCGGGCCGTCTTCGAGCATCACGCCGGCCTTGAGCCGGGCAATCATCTCTTCGTCGACTTCGCCACGGACACGGACCGCGTACTCGCGGTCCATTTCGTAGGACGGGTGCATCAGGCGGTTGGCCAGCTCACCGTCGGTGGTGAACATCAGCAGGCCGGTGGTGTTAATGTCCAGGCGGCCGATATTGATCCAGCGGCCTTCTTTCGGACGCGGCAGCTTGTCAAACACGGTCGGACGGCCTTCCGGGTCGTCACGGGTGCAGATTTCGCCGTCGGGTTTGTTGTACATGATCACGCGGCGAACCGATTCGGACGCCTCTTCGCGCTTGATCACCTTGCCATCGATGGTGATGGCGTCATGCATGTCGACGCGCTGGCCGAGGGTGGCGTCTTTGCCGTTGACCTTGATCCGGCCTTTGCTGATCCAGCCTTCCACGTCACGGCGCGAGCCGACGCCGATACGGGCGAGGACCTTCTGCAGTTTTTCGCCTGCGGGGCCGATTTCCTGGTCGTCTTTCTGGTTGATATCACTCATCTGGGCACCTCCCGGTGTGTCGATTCAGGCCTTGGCCTGAAGAAATTGAATCTGTTGCCTGGGCGAAGGGATCGCCGCGGGGGCGCGAATCATACGCCGATGTTGGCCATTATGCACCCACCGGATCACTCCTCGAGCAAGCGACGTTCCTGTTCGATCGCTTCGGCCAGGGCCAGGGCCTCGGCTTCTTCATCGGTCAGTTGCGGCCGGCCGGCCGCCTGGTCCAGCGCCGCGACCGCCGCGAGCAACTGTTCCCGGGCCTGTTGGGCGCCGACCAGATCCGGCTCCGGTGCTTCTGGCTCTTCGACTATTTCCGGCTCTTCTTCCGGCGCTTCACCGGACTCAACCACCTCGACCGCCTCAACCGTCACACCAGGCTCAACCTCTTCAAGCCCAGGCTCCCGAGGTAACAACTCGCCCGCCGGCACCATCGCGCCATCACGCAATAAGTCATCAAAGTCCGTCTTGATCCCCTCTTCCATGGAGTCCAGCTCCAGCAACAGGCTATGGAAACTGGTTTCCTCCTTCGGCGCCTCGACCTCCTCCGGATCGATACTGGCATCGGCCAGGGCCTGCAAGCTCGCGGGCACCGGGGCGTCCTCGACATCGAGCATCGGCTCGGGCTCCAGCTCGCGCAGCTCGGCCAGGGGCGGCAGGTCGTCGAGGTTCTTCAGGTTGAAGTGATCGAGGAACGCCTTGGTGGTGGCGAACATCGCCGGCTTGCCTGGCACCTCGCGGTAACCGACAACGCGAATCCACTCGCGCTCCAGCAAGGTCTTGACGATCTGGCTGTTGACCGCCACGCCACGCACGTCCTCGATCTCGCCGCGGGTGATCGGCTGGCGATAGGCGATCAGCGCCAGGGTCTCGAGCATCGCCCGGGAATAACGCTGCGGACGCTCTTCCCAGAGCCGTCCGACCCAGGGGGCGAATTTCTCGCGCACCTGCAGGCGATAGCCGGAGGCCACCTCGCGCAGCTCGAAGGCCCGCCCTTCGCAGGATTTGGCAAGGATCGTCAGGGCTTTCTTGAAGACCGGCGGCTCGGGCCGCTCGCCCTCCTCGAACAGCTCGAACAGCCGCTCCAGGGATTGTGGCTTTCCCGAGGCCAACAGAAAGGCTTCAAGCAGCGGGGCCAGCTCGCGGGGTTCACTCAGGTTCATGGATTGTGCTCGTTATTCAGCGCGCGCCCGCACATGGATCGCCGTAAAGGGTTCATTCTGCACCAGTTCGACCAGGGATTCCTTGACCAGCTCAAGAATCGCCATAAAGGTCACCACCACCCCCAGCCGTCCTTCCTCGGCGGTGAACAGCTCGACAAAGGGCACGAAACCGCCGCCCTTGAGGCGCTCCAGCACATCACTCATGCGCTCGCGGGTCGACAACTGCTCGCGACTGACCTGATGGCTTTCGAACAGGTCGCCACGGCGCAGGACTTCGGCCATGGACATCAACACCTCTTCCAGGCTGACATCCGGCAACAACTTGCGCGCCCGCGCCTCGGGGGCGTCGAGCTTGGGCACCAGTACATCGCGACCGACCCGGGGCAAGGTGTCGAGGCCTTCGGCGGCGCTCTTGAAGCGTTCATACTCCTGCAGGCGCCGGATCAGTTCGGCCCGCGGGTCGTCCTCTTCCGCCTCGATTTCGGCCGAACGCGGCAACAGCATCCGCGACTTGATCTCGGCCAGCATCGCCGCCATCACCAGGTACTCGGCCGCCAGTTCCAGGCGCACCGACTTCATCAGTTCGACATAACCCATGTACTGGCGGGTGATTTCCGCCACCGGGATATCGAGGATATCGATGTTCTGCTTGCGGATCAGGTAGAGCAGCAGGTCCAGCGGGCCTTCGAAAGCTTCGAGGAAGACTTCCAGCGCGTCCGGCGGGATATACAGGTCCAGCGGCATCTCGGTGACCGCCTGGCCATAGACCAGGGCGAACGGCAATTCCTGCTGGGCATCGGCCTGGCTGTCGACGGTTTCCACGGCGGACATTCAGGCCTCGACCATGAACGGCGCGGGATCGCCACAGCCGACGCGGACCACTTCCGGCTCACCGTCCGCCAGGTTGATCACGGTCGAAGCCTTGATCCCGCCGAAACCGCCGTCGATTATCAGGTCGACCTGATGCTCGAGCAACTGGCGGATCTCGTAGGGATCGATCATCGGATCGGCCTCGCCGGGCATGATCAGGCTGACGCTCATCAGCGGCTCGCCCAGCTCTTCGAGCAGCGCCAGGGCAATCGGATGGCTGGGGATACGCAGGCCGATGGTGCGTTTTTTCGGGTGCAGCAGCAGCCGCGGGACTTCCCGGGTGGCATTCAGGATAAAGGTATAGGGCCCCGGCGTATGGGCCTTGAGCAGGCGAAACAGACCGGTATCGACCTTGGCGAACAGCCCCAGTTGCGACAGATCGCTGCAGATCAGCGCAAAGTTGTGCTTATCGTCCAACTGCCGCAAACGGCGCACCCGCTCGACCGCATTCTTATCGCCGATCTGGCAACCGATGGCATAGGACGAATCGGTGGGATAGATCACTACCCCGCCCTTGCGAATGATCTCCACCGCCTGTTTGATCAGGCGCGCCTGCGGGTTCTCCGGATGAATCTGGAAAAATTGACTCACGTTTTCTACCTGTTCAGACGACGGCAGTAGGTTGCTCATGTTTGAAGCGACACCAGAGTGGCGGCAGATCTTCAGGGACCGGGCGGTATTCACCGATCTCGGACCAGCCTCCGGGACCATGGAAATCACTGCCGGCACTGACCAGCAGCCCGAACTCACGGGCAAGGATCGCCAGACTGCCTACCTGCTCGGCGGGTTGATGCCCATTGACCACTTCGATAGCGTGGCCACCAGCTTGAATATAGTCCGCAATCAGCTTGCGGCGCTTGCTGCGGGTGAAATCGTAGTGCCAGGGATGGGCCAGGCTGACCCAGGCACCGGACTCGCGCAGGGTCCCGACGGTGTCTTCCAGGGTCGGCCAGTGCAGCTTGACGTCCCCCAGCTTGCCCGCGCCCAGCCACTTGCGAAAGGCTTCGGCGCGGTCCTTGACGAAGCCTTCGCGCACCAGGAAATCGGCAAAGTGTGGACGCGCCGGGGCATTGCCGCTATCGCCCAGTTCCTGCTGGATCGCCCGCGCGCCTTCGAGCGCGCCGGGCATGCCCTTGAGCGCCAGCTTGCGGCTGATTTCCTCGGAACGCAGCCAGCGCCCCTCATGCAGGCGGGCGATGGCCTCGACCAGCGCCGGTGCGTTGACGTCGAAACCGTAGCCCAGCACATGGATGGTCGCGCCGCCCCAGGTGCAGGACAACTCGACGCCGTTGACCAGCCGCATCCCCAGCGCCTGCGCCGCGCTACGGGCTTCGCCAAGGCCTTCGAGGGTGTCGTGATCGGTCAGGGCCAGGACCCGCACGCCTCTCTCGTGCGCACGGGCAACCAGGACCGCCGGCGCGAGGGCGCCGTCGGAGGCCGTGCTATGGCAGTGCAGATCGATTTCCACGGGAATTGAATAACCTCTAGGCGGCGCTTTCGCTGGCAATGATGTTTGTTATTATGCCGTCACATCCTGCTTCTGGCTGCCACTGTGAAACAATTCATCGATTTCATCCCGCTCTTCCTGTTCTTCATCGTCTACAAAATCGAACCACGGGTGATGGAGATCGCCGGCCACAGCCTGACCGTGGGCGGTATCTACAGCGCCACGGCGATGCTGATCATCAGCTCCCTGGTGGTCTACGGCACCCTGTTCATCACCCAGCGCAAACTGGAGAAGAGCCAGTGGCTGACCCTGATCGCCTGCCTGGTCTTCGGCAGCCTGACCCTGGCCTTCCACAGCGAAACCTTCCTCAAGTGGAAAGCCCCGGTGGTCAACTGGCTGTTCGCCCTGGCGTTTGCCGGCAGCCACTTCATCGGTGACCGCCTGCTGATCAAGCGCATCATGGGCCATGCGCTGAGCCTGCCCGAGCCGATCTGGACCCGGCTGAACCTGGCCTGGATCGTATTTTTCCTGTTCTGCGGCGGCGCCAACCTGTTCGTGGCGTTCACCTTCCAGCAATACTGGGTCGACTTCAAGGTGTTCGGCAGCCTGGGCATGACCCTGTTGTTCCTGGTCGGCCAGGGCATCTACCTGTCCCGCCACCTGCACGACAGCGACCCAACCATCCCGAAAACCGAGGACTGACATGCTCTACGCGATCATCGCCACCGACGTCGAAAACTCCCTGGACAAACGCCTGGCCGTACGCCCGGCGCACCTGGAGCGACTGCATCAGCTCCAGGCGCAAGGACGCCTGGTCCTGGCCGGCCCGCACCCGGCCGTGGACAGCAACGACCCGGGCGCCGCCGGTTTCAGCGGCAGCCTGATCGTCGCCGAATTCGACAGCCTGAGCGCAGCCCAAGCCTGGGCCGAGGCTGATCCGTTCGTCGCCACGGGCGTCTACGCCCAGGTGCTGGTCAAACCGTTCAAGCAAGTCCTGCCATAAATTTCTCCCTTCGCGATGAACCTTCAGGGTTCATCGCGGCCCAATCGCTCATTATTCTCGTTCAGCAGCCGACAACCTGCCCAATGCCGATTGGAATCAGGAGTTTGCGATGCGCCAAGGTCCGTTGTTGCTGCTAGTGGTCATCTTGTCGATAGGGGCCGCCGCCCACGCCGAAGAGAGTCAGGGTTCGAGTAACTCCACCCCCCTATCCTTGAGTGCCGGTAGCCAGATCACCGACTTGCAGCAACGCTTGAAAGAAAGCGAGCGACAGCGAGAAGAGTTGAGCCAACAATTGCAGAGTGCCGACGCGATGCGCGAAAGTGCCCAGTTGAGCCACCTGCGCCAGGAAAACCAGCACCTGAAGCTGCAACTCAAGGAAGCCCAGGCCAGTGCCGGCCCGCGCCTACTGACCGAACAGCAACAATGGTTCGTCACCGGCGCGGGAGTTGCACTCCTGGCCCTGCTCTGCGGTATCTTCGCCAGTGGCGGACGTAGACAACGTCGGCAATGGCTGAATTGAGCAGGCCATTAGCGATCCGTAATCGAGAGAGTCATGAGCGACCTGTTACTGATAGACGATGACCAGGAGTTGTGCGAGCTCCTGAGCAGTTGGTTGAGCCAGGAAGGCTTCCAGGTACGCGCCTGCCATGATGGCCAGAGCGCGCGCAAGGCCCTGGCGGACAACGCCCCGGCCGCCGTGGTGCTGGATGTGATGCTGCCCGATGGCAGTGGCCTGGAACTGCTCAAGCAGTTGCGCAACGAGCACCCGGAGTTGCCGGTGGTGATGCTCTCGGCCCGTGGCGAGCCGCTGGACCGCATCCTCGGCCTGGAACTGGGTGCCGACGACTATCTGGCCAAGCCCTGCGATCCCCGGGAATTGACCGCCCGCCTGCGCGCCGTGCTACGCCGCAGCCACCCCGCCGCGACCCCGAGCCAGATGGAACTCGGCGACCTGTGCTTCAGCCCGGTGCGTGGCGTGGTCACCATCGACCAGCAGGACTTCACCCTCACCGTCTCCGAGAGTCGCCTGCTCGAAGCCCTGCTGCAACAACCCGGCGAACCCCTGGACAAGCAGGAGCTGGCGCAGATCGCCCTGGGTCGCAAGCTGACCTTGTACGATCGCAGCCTGGACATGCACGTCAGCAATCTGCGCAAGAAGATCGGCCCGCATCCGGACGGTCGCCCGCGCATCGTTGCCCTGCGCAGCCGCGGTTACTACTACAGCCTCTGACGCCGCCCTGTGGGAGTCGGCTTGCCGGCGATGGCGTCCGCGAGGTCTATGCAAGACTTGCCGGCCTGATCGCTGGCAAGCCAGCGCCTATACAAACCAGCGCCTGCACCGATCGCACTCGCCGGATCGGTATTGCGCCAGCCCGGCGCCGGCAAGTGTCAACCCGTGCCAAAAACCTCTTTACCCAAGCTTTACCCTCCGCTGACCGCCGCTGACCTTGAACTCCTTAATCTGTACTCATCCGGACTGACCGGAATCGAGACAAGGAGAAACACCATGCGCAAGACCCTGATCGCCCTGATGTTCGCCGCGGCCCTCCCGACCCTGGCCATGGCCATGCCCGAAGATGGTGGCCCGATGGGCGGCCCGGAATACGGCCAGCATCACGGCAAAGGTGGCTTTCAAAAACTGGACCTGACCAAGGAACAGCGCCAGCAGATCCGTAAACTGGTCGGCGAACAACGGCACGAGCGCCAGGCCATCGTCGGCAAGTACCTGGAAAAACTCTCGCCGGCCGATCAGACTGCGTTCAAGGGCGAACTGGAGGCTTCGCACCAGAAGACCCAGACCCAGATCCGCGCCCTGCTCAAGCCTGAACAGCAGAAGACCTTCGACGAGATGCAGAAAAAGCAGGCCGAGCGCCGTGCCGAATGGAGCGAATTCAAAGCCTGGAAGGCACAGCAAGCGCAAAAAACGCAATAATCCGCTTATGCTCCAGCCCGACGGCCAATGCCGTCGGGCTTTCTTCGTTTGCCCCCTTTGGTTGAGGACTTGCTGTGCGATCACTGTTCTGGCGCATCCTGGCCAGCTTCTGGCTGGCCATTGCCCTTGTCGCGGGCCTATCGATCCTGCTCATGCACATCCTCAACCAGGACACCTGGATTCTCAGTCGTCATCCGGGCTTGAACAGCCTGGCCGAAGAGTGGACGCAGACCTATGAGAGCCAGGGCGAAGAAGCCGCCCAGGCGATTCTGGAACAGCGCAAGCAGCGTTATCACATCGACGTGCAGGTGCTCAACGAAGGCGGCGACCCGCTGGTCCGCGGGACTTTTCCGCGCCGGGCCGCGGCCTTTGAAGCACGCCAGAACAACGATGACCGCAAGCTGCCCTGGCGGCGCCTGACGGTCGAGTACACCAGCCCGAAAAGCGGCGAGACCTACCTGCTGATCTACCGTATCCCCCACCCGGAACTGGATGCCTGGCACCGCGAAAGCCTGTTGCGCCCGCTCAGTGCCTTGGGCATTGCCCTGGTGGTGTTGACCTTGTTCAGCCTGCTGGTGACCTTGTCCATCACCCGCCCGCTGAGCCGCCTGCGTGGCGCCGTGCATGACCTGGGGCAGACGACTTATCAACAGAACAGCCTGGCGAAACTGGCGGGGCGGCGCGATGAGTTCGGCGTGCTGGCCAAGGACTTCAACCTGATGGGCGCGCGCCTGCAAAGCCTGATCGGCAGCCAGCGCCAGTTGTTGCGGGATGTTTCCCATGAATTGCGTTCACCGCTGGCGCGCCTGCGTATTGCCCTGGCCCTGGCCGAACGCGCCGGCCCTGAAGAACGCGAGCGACTCTGGCCGCGCCTGACCCGCGAATGCGACCGGCTGGAAGCGCTGATCAGCGAAATTCTCACCCTGGCCCGAGTGGATTCCGATCAAGCCAGCGCCGAGGAGGTCGACCTTGAAACGCTGCTCGACACCTTGCAGAAGGATGCCAACCTGGGCTGCCCGGAACAGCCGGTACAATTCGACGCTGAACCGGCGCTGAACTTCAGGGGTTGGCCGACCATGATCGAGCGGGCTGTGGATAACCTGCTGCGCAACGCCCAGCGTTTCAATCCCGCAGGCCAGCCCATCGAGCTACGCGCACAACGGGTGGGTGAACGCATCGAAATCAGCGTACGCGACCATGGCCCGGGCGTGGAGCCCGCGCACCTGGCGCAACTGGGCGAGCCCTTCTACCGGGCACCTGGGCAAACAGCCCCGGGCCATGGCCTTGGACTGGCCATCGCCCGGCGGGCGGCGGAGCGGCATGGCGGCAGCCTGGTGCTGGCCAATCATCCCGAGGGAGGGTTTATCGCCAAGCTGGATCTACCTTTGGAGCCTGGAGCGCTGGTTTAACTTCAAGCCGACCAGGCGCTGACAAACTCCGTCAGGTCGACCTTCGGCGGCTGGCGCAATTCGTTCTGTGGCGTGCCCAGGTACAGGAAGGCGATAACTTCCTCGTTGTCGCCCAGCCCCAGGCCCTTGGCCACATGGCGCGAATAGGACAACTCACCGGTGCGCCACACCGCGCCGATCCCCTGGGCATGGGCCGCCAGCAGGATGCCGTGGGCCGCGCAACCGGCGGCCAGCAACTGCTCGGACTTCGGCACCTTGAAGTGCTCCTGCAAACGCGCCACCACCACAATCACCAACGGCGCGCGCAAGGGCATGGCGTGGGCCTTGTCGATAGCCGCCGGGTTGGCCTCGCCCTCTTGCAGGCGCACCGCCTCGGCCAGCAGGCTGCCCAATTGCTCACGAGCGGCGCCCTCCACGGTGAGGAAACGCCAGGGCCGCAGTTGCCCGTGATCCGGTGCGCGCATGGCGGCGGCGAACAGGATATCGCGCTGGGCCTGGGTCGGTGCCGGATCGAGCAGGCGCGGCGCGGAAACACGGTTGAGCAAATTGTCGAGAGCCTCCATCGGCCACCTCCTCTGGAAAATGATCGGGCTATTCTAGCCAGATCTCATCCGGCCGTGCCGGTTTACATGACCGGGGTCGCGGGTAGAATGGCGCCCTGCCCTTTTCCCGAGCTTATTTCATGGCGCTGCCGACCCTGCGCATCATCGCTTTCATCATCGGCATCTTCCTGATTACCCTGGCCGTCAGCATGGTCATTCCCATGCTGGTGCTGGTGGTCTTCGAACGCACCGGCGACCTGCCGGCCTTTCTCTGGGCCAGCACCATTACCTTCCTCGCCGGCCTGGCATTGGTGATCCGCGGTCGCCCGGAACAAGTGCACCTGCGCCCCCGCGACATGTACCTGCTCACCGTCTCAAGCTGGGTGGTGGTGTGTATTTTCGCCGCCCTGCCGTTCGTGCTGACCCTGCACACCAGCTACACCGACGCCTTTTTCGAAAGCATGTCGGGCATCACCGCCACCGGTTCGACCGTGCTCAGCGGCCTGGACAACATGTCCCCGGGCATCCTGATCTGGCGCTCGCTGCTGCACTGGCTGGGCGGAATCGGCTTTATCGGCATGGCGATGGCGATCCTGCCGCTGCTGCGCATCGGTGGCATGCGCCTGTTCCAGACCGAATCCTCGGACCGTTCGCAAAAGGTCATGCCGCGCTCACACATGGTGGCGCGCCTGATCGTCACCGCCTACCTCGGCATTACCATCCTCGGCAGCCTGGCGTTCTGGTCGGCCGGCATGAGCCTGTTCGATGCGATCAACCACGCCATGTCGGCGATTTCCACCGGCGGCTTCTCCACCTCGGACCAGTCCCTGGCCAAGTGGAACCAACCGGCGGTGCACTGGGTGGCGGTGCTGGTGATGATTCTCGGCAGCCTGCCGTTCACCCTCTACGTGGCGACCCTGCGCGGCCATCGCAAGGCGCTGATCAAGGACCAGCAGGTGCAGGGGTTGCTCGGTTTGCTGCTGGTGACCTGGCTGGTGCTCGGCAGTTGGTACTGGTGGACCACCGACCTGCACTGGCTGGACGCCCTGCGCCACGTGGCGCTGAATGTGACCTCAGTGGTGACCACCACCGGCTTCGCCCTGGGCGACTACAGCCTGTGGGGCAACTTCTCGCTGATGCTGTTTTTCTACCTGGGCTTCGTCGGCGGCTGCTCAGGGTCGACGGCCGGCGGGATCAAGGTGTTTCGTTTCCAGGTAGCCTATATCCTGCTCAAGGCCAACCTCAACCAGTTGATCCACCCGCGGGCAGTGATCAAGCAGAAATACAACGGTCACCGTCTCGACGAGGAGATCGTGCGCTCGATCCTGACCTTCTCGTTCTTTTTCGCCATCACCATTTGCGCCATTGCCCTGGCCCTGTCGCTGCTCGGCCTGGACTGGATGACCGCCCTTACCGGCGCCGCCAGTACCGTCTCCGGGGTCGGGCCGGGCCTGGGCGAGGTCATCGGGCCAGCGGGAAACTTCTCCACCCTGCCGGACGCCGCCAAATGGATTCTTTCCCTGGGCATGCTGCTCGGCCGGCTGGAAATCATCACAGTGTTCGTTCTGTGTATTCCCGCATTCTGGCGTCATTGACCAAGGCCACCGCCCCCAACAAGCGTGCCCGGTACTCACCGGGCGTGACCTCGAACCAGCGGCGGAAGGCGCGGAAAAAATTGCTCGGGTCGGCGAACCCCAACAGATAGGCGATTTCCAGCAAGGTCATGCGCGGCTGCGCCAGGTACTGTTCGGCCAGCTCGCGGCGGGTGTCGTCGAGCAGCGTCTGGAAACTGGTGCCCTCTTCCTGCAAACGCCGCTGCAGGGTGCGCTGGGACAGGTGCAGGGTCTGCGCCACCACTTCGCGCTTGGGCTCGCCCTGGGGCAGCAGGCGACACAAGACCTGGCGCGCTTTATGGGTCACCCGGCTTTCGGAGAAGCGCGCCAGGTATTCGCCGGCAAACCGGTCATGGAGCAAGGCCATGGCCTCGTTGGCGGTCGGTAGCGGCGCGTCCATGTCGGCCTGCTCGAAGATCAGGGCGTCGTAGGGCGCGTTGAACACCAGCGGCGCATGGAACACCTCCTTGTAAGGGCCGATATCCTCTGGCTCCGCACCTTGCACCAGGACCTTGCGCGGCTGCAAGGTACGTCCGCTCAGCCAACCGCAGAGTGCCAGGGCGCAAGCCAGGGAGGCCTCGGCGCTCTGGCGGGTGGGTGGCAGGTGGTCACCGTGCACCGTCAGGATCAGTGCATAGCCTTCAGGCAAAAGACGAAAGCTCAGGTCAGCGCTTTCCGCGATGATCCGCTGATAACGCACCAGGCGCCTGAAGCCCTCGGCCAGGGTCTGGCTGGACATCAGCGCATAGCCGGCGACATGAAAGGACGCCGGGCGCACCACTCGGCCCATGTTCAAGCCGATCGCCGGATTGCCGGAAAGCTCCACCGCACGCTGCCACAGTCGCGTGATCGAATCCTGCGGAAAGCGCGCGTCGGGATCGTCGAGGGCCGCGTAATCGAGCCCCAGCTGCCTGAACAGGACACGGCAATCCAGGCCATCCATCTCCAGCGCCTTGACAATCCCCATCGCCCAACTTGCAGAAGTCGTTCTCTCGCTCATGGCCTTTTCTTGCATGATAAGTCGTCATAGGACGACTAATGGCCTAAGGATACTAAAGTGGCGCCTATTGTCACTGGTAGCCGCTGTCAATCACTCTAGACTCAAATAAGCTCGCCGTGGACCCCTCCGTGGGCGAGCTCGCCAGCGCGGAGAGCAACCCGTGGAAAACGTCAGAAAATTCAATAGCTTCGCAGAGTTCTACGCCTACTACCTGAGCGAACATGGCAACAGTACCTGCCGACGGTTGCACTTCGTCGGCACCAGCCTGGTGATCTTTTTTCTGGCCATGGCCATCGGTCGCGCCTCGGCAGGGTTCCTGCTGGCGGTGCCTGTCGCCGGTTATGGCTTTGCCTGGATCGGACATTTCTTCTTCGAGAGGAATCGTCCGGCGACCTTTGAGCACCCCTTCTACAGTCTGCTCGGCGATTTCGTCATGTTTCGCGACATGATACTCGGCAAGGTACCGTTTTAGGCCCGCGCAGCCACTGCCGGGACGCGGGCAAGCCCTAGACTGGAACCGGCAGCGATAAAAACCACAAGAGGACAGCCGATGACCGGACAAGCCCGCTTTACCCATATGCAGGACGGCACCCAGGAAGATTGGGCGGTGATTGCCGCCGACTTCGGTGCCTACGCCCGGCAACTACCGGCGCGGATCCTGACTCACCTGAAACTGCTGGAAGGCGACTTCGGCGGTTTCCCGGTGGATCGCCTGAGCCACTCGCTGCAAACCGCCAGCCGGGCCTGGCGCGACGGCCGGGATGAGGAGTACGTAGTCTGCGCGCTGCTCCACGATATCGGCGACACCCTAGGCTCCTACAACCACCCGGACATCGCCGCGGCGATCCTCAAGCCCTTCGTCAGCGCCGAAAACCTGTGGATGGTGGAAAAGCACGGGATTTTCCAGGGCTACTACTTCTTCCACTACCTGGGCATGGATCGTCATCTGCGCGAGCAATTTCGCGAGCACCCGCAATACCTGGCGACCATCGAATTCTGCGCCAAATACGACGCGGCGGCCTTCGACCCGGACTACGAGAGCCTGCCCCTGAGCTTTTTCGAACCGATGATGGAGCGAGTGTTCGCCCAACCCCGGCAGTCGATCTACAAGGCCGCGATGGAGCACAACCAGACGGCCTGATGCGGGCTAACCCGGCTCGGTAACTTTCTCCAGTTGCAACTTGAGCTGCGCTTCTTTCGCCTGGGCATCCGCCAGGCGATACAGCTCGATGGTGCCGTCCCAGTGTTCGATCAGGGCGGTGCAAGACTCGACCCAGTCACCGCAGTTGAGGTATTCCACCTCGCCGACCTTGCGGATCTCGGCGTGGTGGATATGCCCGCACACCACCCCGTCGAGCCCACGCTTCACGCATTCGTGGGCGATGGCTTCCTCGAAGTCGCTGATAAAACTGACCGCGGTCTTGACCTTGTGCTTGAGGTAGGCCGACAACGACCAGTAGCCATAACCATAGCGGGCCCGCCAATGGTTCAGCCAGCGATTGAGGGTCAGGGTGAACTCGTAGGCCGAATCGCCGAGGAACGCCAGCCAGCGGTGATAACGGGTGATCACGTCGAACTGGTCGCCATGGATCACCAGCAGCTTGCGCCCGTCGGCGGTGCTGTGCACCGCTTCGTCGACCAGCTGGATATTGCCCAGGATCAGCTTGGAGTAACGGCGCAGGAATTCATCGTGGTTGCCGGTGACATAGATCACCTCGGTACCGCGCTTGCTCATGGTCAGCAGCCGGCGGATCACGTTGGTATGCGCTTGCGGCCAGTACATGCCGCCACGCATCTTCCAGCCGTCGATGATATCCCCCACCAGGTAGATACGATCGGCCTGATAGCTCTTGAGGAACTGCGACAGGTGTTCGGCCTGGCAGTCCCGGGTCCCCAGGTGCACGTCGGAAATCCACAGGGTTCGCACACGCTGCTTACGGCTGGGTTTGGCGAGCTCCGCACGGGTCATGGGCATTCTCCGGATTTTTCCTGAGCTTGAACCGGGGCAGTTAATAGTCCATGACAGCTACATGGCAGTCCTGTGACAATCGTCCGGACGGCAAAGCGGTGTAAACTGCGGCGATGCCAAGGAGACCGCAATGGGACCGATCCTGACCCTGCGCCACTACAGCCCCGACCAGATAGACCACAGTCATGCCCATGCGCAGCTGGTGTTCGGCCTGTCCGGCCGGCTCGACTTCGAGATCGAGGGCCGCGGCAGCCAGGTGCTGCAGCAAAGCGTCGCGGTGATTCCCTGCGATGCCCATCACGTCTGCGCCAGCCCCAACGGCAGCCGCTGCCTGGTGCTGGATGTGCCGGACGAACGCTGGTTGCTGAACACCCTTGGCGACCATGCCGAAGCCAGCCGGCGCCTGCTCGATACCGCCGGGCCGCGAACCCTCGACGCCGCCCAGAGCCAACTGGTGCAGTGGCTGGCAACCAGCCCGGTACAGGACCCGCTGATCGCCCAACAGGGCGCGGTGCTGCTGCTCGCCAGCCTGAACAGCCCCGCCCCCCGCGCGCTCGGCGGCAAGCGCCTGCCGCTGGCCGCCCTCAACGCACATATCGATCGCCATCTGGCCCACCCGCTGCAGGTGACCGACCTGGCGCGCATCGCCGACCTGTCCAGCGCCCGCCTGCATGCGCGCTTTGTCGCCGAATGCGGGCAGACGCCGATGGACTATGTGCGCAGCCGCCGCCTGCAGATCGCCCTGGGACTGCTGCGCGAATCGGCACTGCCGATCGGCGAGATCGCCAGCCGCGTCGGCTACCAGTCGCAAAGCGCCTTTGCCGCCGCCGTGCTCCGTGAGTTCGGCCGTACACCCGGCGCGCTGCGACGCGAGTCCTGAGACAAACGACAGCAGGCACGCGACAGACAGGCACAGCGGCCGCCCTCTAGACTGCAGCCCTGCCCGTCACTGTTTTCAAGGACCGCCATGACTCCCCGTACCGCCCTGGGCGCCCTGCATATCGGCGCGTTGATGTTTGGCCTGACCGGTGTGTTCGGCAAACTCGCGAGCGCCGCACCGGCGATCATCGTCTTCGGCCGGGCCCTCTTTGCCGTGCTCGCCCTCAGCCTGTTCGCCCGCCTGGCCCGCAGCCAGCGCTGGCAACCGCTGCAGGCGCGGGACTGGCGCCGCCTGCTGCTCAGCGGCCTGCTGCTGGCCGGGCACTGGGTCAGCTTCTTCATCGCGGTAAAAGTAGCCGGCGTGGCGGTGGCGACCCTGGGTTTCGCCAGTTTTCCAGCCTTTACCGTGATCCTTGAGGGGCTGATCTTTCGCGAACGCATCCGCTTCAATGAAATCTTGCTGGTGCTGCTGGTCAGTATCGGCCTGGTACTGGTCACCCCCGACTTCGACCTCGCCAGCCAGGCCACCGGCGGCCTGCTCTGGGCGGTGCTGTCCGGCTTGCTGTTCTCACTGCTGTCGCTGGCCAACCGGGCCGGCTCCGGGCGGATTCCCGCGGTGCAGGCGGCGTTGTGCCAGAACCTGGTGGTCGCCGCCTGCCTGTTGCCCTGGGCCGCCCCCGGTCTTGCGCAAGTGCCGGCGCTGGACTGGTTGTGGATCAGCCTGCTGGGGGTGTTCTGCACCGGCCTGGCCCACAGCCTGTTCGTCGCCAGCCTCGCGGTGATCAAGGCCCGCACCGCCGCGGTGGTCTTCGCCCTGGAGCCGGTGTACGGGATCACCGCCGCCTGGCTGCTGTTCGGCGAAAACCCGACGCTGCGCATGTTGACCGGCGGCGCGCTGATCATTCTCGCCATCGTCGTGTCCAGCCGCCTGGGTGCGGCGGCCGCCCCCCGGGAAAGCCGGCAAGCCGCGTCGGTACATTGACGAAAAGCCAATACGCCTATACTGGTGACATCCGCAACAGTTTGCTGTCGTTCCCGGAGATCAGGGTTTCTCGACGACAGCGGCAGTGATTCCCCCTGAATCGACTCGATTCGAGCGGCCCTCCCCATCAACATGTTGGAGGGTTTCATCCATGGACATCGTCAGTCTTTTGATTCAAGCCATCAGCGGCGCCGTGGGCGGGAACGTGGCCGGGTCGGTACTGGAGAAATACAACCTGGGCCCGATCATCAATTCCATCCTCGGGATACTCGGCGGCGGCCTCGGCGGACAACTACTCGATCTGGTCAGCGGCGGCAGCCTCGGCGGCGGCAGTGGCGCACTGGACCTGACCTCGATCCTCAGCAGCATTGCCAGCGGCGGCGTCGGCGGTGGGGTGCTGATGGTCATCGTCGGGCTCATCAAGTCGAAGCTGAGCCCGTCGTAACCGCGCGCCTAACGGGGCCGGTCGCTGTGCCCGAGGTCGCGCTCGGGGTCGATCCGGTCCCGTACCCGCTGCTTGAGCACCTTGGCTTCGGGAAAGCCACCGTCCTCCTTGCGCTCCCAGATCTGCACTTCGTCGCAAGTGATCCGGAACACCCCGCCGGTCCCCGGCTCCAGGGCCACCTGGCCGAGATCGTCGGCGAAGGTGCTGAGCAGTTCCTGGGCCAGCCAGGCGGCGCGCAGCAGCCATTGGCACTGGGTGCAGTAGGTGATGACGATCTGCGGTTTACGTGCGGTCATGATTGCGCCGGGCTCCTGGGGGATAGGTCGTCGCTATGGCTGTATGTTACAGCGTCATCGCCGGCCCCTGGCATCAGCGAATACTGGCGAGCAAGGTGCGCACCGTTTGCTTCAACGGCTCATCCCCTTCCCGGAGCAACTCATGGAGCAGTTGGCTGGCATGGTCCAGGTCGCCGACATTGATGCAGGTTTGCGCCTGCTCCAGCTTACTGGCCGAGGCGTGCTCGCGCTCCAGGCTGTCGAAATCCACTTCCAGCGGTTCGATGTCCAGGGGTTCGGGGTCGCTCATGAAACCGTCGAGAAACGCGTCGTCCAGTGAGTCACCATCCTCCGGCAAACTCAACTCCACTTCGCGCACGGGCGCAGGCTGCGGCTCGGACTCAAGCTCGGAAAAATCGCTGAGGAACTGCTCGTCGGGCATCTCGAACACTTCCGGCAGTTCATTGAAGCTCTTGCTGAACATCGGCTCGGGTTCAGGCTCCAGTTCGACAGGCAAAACCGCCTCGTCGGCGCTCTTGCTGCGCGGCTGCGGAGTATTGTCGAACGGGCTGACCAGATCCCAGTCGGCGTCCATGGACAAGTCATCGAGGTTGAGCTGGAATTCGTCCTCCAGCGGTTTCTCCGCCACAGCTGCGCTTGCAGCCGCAGGCTCCGCCGGTTTGCTCCAGTCTGCCGCCAATACCGGCGCGGCCACGGCGCCGACTGCCGCCAGGACCGCTGCCGGGGACGCAGCGATTGGAGCCGGGGCTGGTGGCGTGGCGGTAACGGTTTGCAGCTTCGGATACTTGGCGCGCAACGCCTGCAGGGTCGATTCGCTGAACCCGGCCTGCAGCAGATTGCGCTCCTCCGTGGCGTACGCCGTACTGTCGCCCTGCTGGGCCAGCACCTCGAGCAAGCGCAGGTGCAAGTCGGTGCGTTCGGGCTCCTTGAGCATGGCCTCGCGCAGAATACCCGCCGCCTCGCTGAAGCGGCCATAAGCGATGTAGATGCTTACGCCCTCAAGGGCGTCAGAAACTTCGCTGGACTGACGTGAAGCCGCCGCTGCCGGCACCACCGGCTCGATCCGCGTCGACGCGGGTGGCGCCGCCTTGGTCGGCTGGGCCGGCGCTACCACACGACTGACCATCGGATCCGGAGCCGGAGCCACCGGCGGCACGACCTCGGGCGCCTGTTCAGCCTGCCGGCGGTTGCGCCGCAGGATAAAGGCCACGGCCAACAGCGCGATCAGCAACAACACCGCCGCCCATAGCAGCCAGTTCGGGCCATCGGCGGTTTGCGCAGCGGCTGTCGGCGGCACGACCGGCGCGCTCACCACGGCCGGCGCCGGCGCGGCGGCCTTGGCCTTGAGCTGGGCAAGTTGCGTCTGCAGTTCAAGCGCCTGTTTCTGGCTACCTGCAATCAGTTCGTCCTGCGCCTTCAACCTGCCCTGCAGATCCTCGACGGTCTTCTGCAACTGCTGGTTCTCCAGCGCGGACTTGGCCAGCTCCTCGGCGTTTTGCAGCGTCTCGGCCGCCAGCGCGGCCGGGTTCTGCGCGACCGCGGCGGGAGTGCCAGTGGCGGCGCCAGGAGCCAGCGCAGACGCCGCCGGCGCAACCACTGCAACGTCCGGCAGCAACAGGCTCTGGCCAACCCGCAAACGGTCGCTTCCCGGATTGAGCGCGCGGATGCCCTGGGACAGTTCATTGACCGAAGCCTGGCTGCCGGCTTCATGCAGTCGTTTGGCGATACTCCAGAGATGATCGCCCTTGACCACGGTGTAGTGCTTGCCCTGCACGGCCGGCGGCGGCGGAATATTCGCCAGCGTAGCCGGTTGCTCCAGGGCGGCGCTGCGGGCCGGCAGGCTATAGCCCGCCGGCAAGTTACCCGGCGGATCGAGCAGCACGGTGTATTCGCGCAGCAAGCGCCCATTGGGTCGGTTGACCTGCACCAGGAAATTCAGGAAAGGTTCGCTGACCGGTTTGCTGGTCTGTACCTGGATAACACTGCTGTTGCCCCGCAACACTGGGGTAAAGCGCAGGTTATTGAGGAAGAACACCCGCTCGACGCCCGCCCGGGAGAATTCCTCCGGGGTCGCCAGGCTCACCGAGAGTTCGCCTTCGGCCAGGTCGCCCGGTTCGATCAAGGCGATTTCCGCATTCAGCGGCTGGTTGAGCGCCGAATGCAGGGTGATATCCCCCAGCCCCATCGCCGGTGCCAGCGCCGAATACAACAACCCGCCGGCCAGCACGGCCAACAGGCGAGCCCGGTTCAAGGTGGATTTTCCAATGGAGCACCGCAACGCGGACTGCAAACTCTCGAGCATGAGCATCCCTTAGCTGGCGTGACGGCCCGCGCGCGGGCCGGACACCGACACAATACACAGAACCTGTAACTCTTATAGTCTGCCGAGTGAAGACTATCCAAATTCGTTGAAAGCTTTCCACACTCGTCGAGGGTTCTCCAGGCTCGTTGAGGATTCTCCAAGCCCGGTAGCCCGGGAATGCCTCAGGATTTTTCCAGATTGGCCAGAATCCGGCTATGGACCCGCATGCAGATCCGCAGCTCTTCATCGTCGACACCGACGAACAGCTCATGACGCAAGGCCGTGGCGATGGTCTCGATCTGTTCGATCAGGGGCCGTGCCGAGTCACTCAGGACGATTTTCTTCGCTCGCCGATCTTCCAGCACCGCCTGGCGCTGGACCAGCCCCTGGGTTTCCAGGCTGTCGAGCAGACGCGCCAGGGTCGGCCCTTCAACGCCGACACTCTGGGCCAGCTCACGCTGGGTCGGGGCCTCGGTAAAACGTGCCAGGTGCAGCAAGACCAGCCAGCGCGCCTGGGACAAGCCCAGGCCGGCCAGGCGGCGATCCAGCTCCGCGCGCCAGCCTCGGGACATGTGCGCCAACTGCATGCCAAAACGGTGTTCATCGGTCAACGGCATAAAACACTCAGGGTCAGACTTAAAATAGACAAAACTAATTATTAGTCAGCTAAGCATAGCCCTTGCCCGGAGGCAAGCCTTGCCCAGCGCTGAAACGTTACTTGTCGTGAATGAAACAATGACCCGGGACAATCCGACCTCACATTTCAAATTCCGCCTGCAGGGCGGCTCGCACGCAGTACAGAACGCCCTCCGGCACACGGCCGGCAAACAACTCGGCAATGGCGGTCACCGCCGGCAATTCGCCTTCACCGTCGAGGAAAGCGTCCTGGATTTCCCCCAGCAGGTCCTCTGGCAGGTCCAGAGCCTGCTCCAGCGACAGTTGCTGGCGACCGATGGCTTCGGCCAGCAAGGTATAGACATTCTTTTCCGAACACTGCAACTGTCCGGCAATCTGCAACGGTGTCATGCCGGCCCGGGCCAGGCTGATCAATTCGTGACGGATATCGGCCACCGTCTTCGGGGTCTCGGCCTCCCCACCCAGCACTTCGAGAAACGCCTCGCCGTAACGCTCCAGCTTGCGTGCGCCGATACCGCTGACCTTGGCCATTTCCGCCAGGGAAGTCGGTTGGCTGCGGAGCATTTCCAGCAAGGTGGAGTCGGGAAAAATGACATACGGCGGCACGCCATGTTCCTGCGCCAGCTTGCGGCGCAGGGCGCGCAGGGCTTCCCACTGTTCGCGCTCCTCGCCACGCACCAGTTGGCTGGCGGGGCTGGCGGAAACGCTTTTGGCCGTGGTCTGCGGCTTGAGATCGCGGCGCAGCTCCAGGCTCACTTCGCCCTTGAGCAGGGGCCGGCAGCTATCGCTCAGGCGCAGGCCGCCGTAGCCCTCCAGGTCGATATCGGCCAGCCCGCGGGCCACCAGTTGGCGGAACAGGGTGCGCCATTCGCCTTCGGCCAGCGCCTTGCCGACGCCGAACACGGTCAGGTGCTGATGACCGAAACTGCGCACCTTGTCGTTTTCCTTGCCCAGCAGCACATCCACCAGGTGCCCGACGCCATAACGCTGGCCGGTGCGGAAGATTGCCGACAGCGCCTGGCGCGCCGGTTCGGTGGCGTCCCAGGTCTGCACGCCATCGACGCAGTTGTCGCAATGTCCGCAGGGTTGCGGCATGTCTTCATCGAAATAGGCCAGCAGGGTCTGGCGCCGGCAGCGGGTTTCTTCGCACAGGGCCAGCATGGCGTCGAGCTTGTGGTGCTCCAGGCGCTTGTGCCGCTCATCGCCCTCGGAGTTCTGCAGCATCTGCTTGAGCATCACCACGTCCTGCAAGCCATAGGCCATCCAGGCATCCGCCGGCAGGCCGTCACGGCCAGCCCGTCCGGTTTCCTGGTAGTAGGCCTCCAGGGACTTGGGCAGGTCGAGGTGGGCGACGAAACGCACGTTGGACTTGTCGATGCCCATGCCGAAGGCGATGGTCGCGACCATGATCAGGCCTTCCTCGTTGAGGAAACGCTTCTGGTTGGCGGCGCGCACATCGCTGGCCAGCCCGGCGTGGTAAGGCAACGCCGGATAGCCCTGCTCGCAAAGCATCGCGGCGACTTCATCGACCTTCTTGCGCGAGAGGCAATAGACAATCCCGGCGTCGCTGCGCCGTTGCGAAAGGAACGCCAGCAACTGCTTGCGCGGCTGCTCCTTGGGCACGATGCGATAGAAGATGTTCGGCCGGTCGAAACTCGAGAGGAAGCGCTCGGCATTCTGCAAGTGCAGGCGATTGACGATTTCTTCGCGGGTCCGCTTGTCGGCGGTTGCGGTCAGGGCGATGCGCGGTACATGCGGGAACAGCTCGGCCAACTGACCGAGTTGCAAGTACTCGGGACGGAAATCGTGACCCCATTGCGACACGCAGTGGGCCTCGTCGATGGCGAACAGGGCGATCTCAAGGTTCTGCAGGAACGACAGCATGCGCGGCTGCACCAGGCGCTCGGGGGCCAGGTAGAGCATCTTGACCTCGCCGCGACGAATCCGCGCGGCCAGCTCGCGTTGCTGCTCGGCGCTCAGGGTCGAGTTCAGCGCGGCGGCGGCAACCCCCAGTTCCTCGAGGGTCGCCACCTGATCGTCCATCAGCGCGATCAGCGGCGAGACCACCACCGTCAGGCCCTCGCGCAGCAGCGCCGGAACCTGGAAGCACAGGGACTTGCCGCCGCCGGTCGGCATCAGCACCAGAGCATCGCCGCCATTGGCCACGCGCTCAATAATGGCACCCTGGCGACCACGGAAGCTGTCGTAACCGAAGATGTCCTTGAGGACGCGTTGAGCCTGTTCGAGCATAACCACTCCAAAAATCACCGAAACGCCCTGCGGAAACTGCCTGAGCGACGATCATGCTGCGTTGAAAACAGGCTCGGATGCTCATTCAGTAAACCGAACTCCGCTTCCTCGCCCGTTTTTGCCTTGCCTGATCGCCGCTCGGCGAGTTCCCATGCAGCCCTTGAAGGGTGGTCGAAGATTGGCCAATTTCACGAAAAAATCCGTAAGTAGGCATTTCCTCAACCGCCATAGGGTCAGCAGCGCATCACAAAACGCGGCAGTATACCCGAGCGTCCGACGGCAATGGGCGATGCCGGTCGGTTAAGGGAATTCAGTGCTTGCTGGCCTGGGGGCGCAAGAACGCCTAGAATTGCCTATCGTTTATTCCCAAGGTAGCCTTCAATGTCCTTCGCTGAGCAACTCACCCGCCTGCAAGCCTTCCTCGACGCCGACGAGCTGCACGAAGAAGCGCTGGACTATGTGGCCGCCCACGGCTACCTGACCGCGTTGTCGATCTGTGCCGAAATCGTCCCCGAGCGTGAATGGATCGACGCCCTGTTCGCCGAGGAGCCGCACTACAGCGACGCCGCCCAGCGCGAAGAGATCGAAGCCACGCTGATCCAGCTCAAGGCCCATATCGCCCGCCAACTGGCGTCCGATGAAGAATTCGAGCTGCCGTGCGACCTGGACCTGGGCGACGACCCGGACGACTCCGAGCTGCGCGGCTGGTGCATCGGCTTCATGGAAGGTGTGTTCCTGCGCGAAGAGGCCTGGTTCGAAACCGCCGAGGACGAAGTCAGCGAGATGCTCCTGCCAATCATGGTCGGTTCCGGCCTGTTCGACGAACAACCCGAGTTCGCCGATATCGCCGCCGATGCCAACCTGATGGACGACATGATCGTGCAGATCCCGGAAGCCCTGACCGCGCTGTACCTGCTGTGCAACGCCCCGGACGAAAAACCGGCGATCCTCAAGCCACGTCATCACTGAGTCGGCTGAGTGGAGTGGGTGCAGGATTTATCCGCGAAGGGGCCCTACCTAAAGGCCGCCAAAAGCTTCGCGGGCAAGCTCCGCTCCCACAAGCTATCTAGTGCCTTCCAGATTTAAGTATCCTGAATTGTCGGGTGGCCTTGTCCGTGGTTACGCAGGAAAGTCTCGTCGCCCATCGCCCGGATCTGCCCCTCGATCAGCGCTTCGAACGGCCGCAGCAACGCCGCGAAGGACTCCGGTGCTTCAAGGGTTTCCAGCGCCTGGACAATCGCCTCGATCGTCGACAACGCGCCCGGCTCCGGCGCCTTGCGCAATCGGTAGCGCGAAACCGCCCCCTCCGCCAGCGTCACCCGTGGCAATGCCGCCAGCAATGGATTGAGGTAGAGCATCTTGCGCGCCTTGCGCCAGGTGCCATCGGGTACCACCAGTAACAGCGGCGAATCGTCCGGGGCATCCGCATAAGCCTGCAGGGGTTGCGCATCTTCCGCCGGGAAGAGCAATTTCGCCTGGTAACCGGGCTGTTGCAGCAGTTGTGGCAGATCCTCGAAAACCTCCCCCACCCGCAACTCGGCATGGGTCAAGCCCAGCGCCGCCAACCGGGCGGTGTTCAAGGCATGATTGACCTCACTGGGGTGCTGCAACAGCAACACCCGGGTGCGGCTGCCCAACTGCGGGATCAGTGCGCACAGGCAGTGGCTTTCGGGACGCAGGCAGCGTTCACAGCGGGATCTGGACATGAAATGACTACCGATCAGGACTGGTTGAGCTGCGCTTTGAGCAGGTCGCGGAAGGTCTGGATCAAGGGTTCGCGGCTGCGGCCCCGGCGCAGGATCATGGAAAACGGCGCCTGGTAGCCGAAGGTCGCCGGCAGCAGCACCCGCAGGTCGCCCTTGTCCGCCCAGGGCTGGGCATAGTGCTCCGGCAGGTAGCCGATATAGGCGCCGGACAGCACCAGGATCAGTTGCGCCTCCATACTTTCCACGGTCGCCGCGCTGTGCTTGAAGCCATGGCGCGCCAGCTCGGCCTGGCTCCAGTAACCGCGCCCGACCATGCGTTGCTGGGTAATCACTTGTTCCGGAATGCGCCGTTCGTTGTACAGCGGATGCCGGTTGCTGCAGTACAACCAGTGCTGCTCGCGGTACAGCGGCTGATAGACCAGCCCGCTCATGCGCGTGGAGAAAGCCCCGATGGCCAGGTCCAGGCGATTGTCCTGTACACCAAGTTGCAGTTCGTAGGGACTCATCACCGACAGGTGCAGGTGCACCGCCGGGTGCTCCTGGCTGTAGGCGCCGATGGCCTCGGCCAGCGGCAATGCCGGCTCGCTGACCGTGGAATCGATCACACCGAGGTTCAAGGTGCCGCGCAATTCGCCCTTGAGGGCTGCGGCGTATTGCTCGAAACCTTCGAGTTCGCCCAGCAGGCGCAGGGTTTCCTGGTGGAACAGCTCGCCCTTGCTGGTCAGGCTGAAACCACCACGCCCGCGATGACATAGCACCAGGCCCAGGGACGCTTCCAGCTGGCTCATGTAGGTGCTGATGGCCGACGTAGAGAGATTGAGCTCCTGCTGGGCATTGGCAAAGCCCTGGTGCCGGACCACGCTGACGAAGATGCGCAATAGTTTCAGGTCGGGTAAAGCGTTGGCCATGGGCACTCCGGCTGTGGGGCGTCAGTTGGGACCTCATCGCGAGCAATCGAACGTCGACCGGCTGCTCCTACAAAAATCAGCGCCAACCACTGTAGGCGCGAGCTTGCTCGCGATAGGTCGCGTGGCGACCGGCAAAAGTCTACCGCCACCTCGGCCATTAGTTTAGAAAAATCTGAACTAACTATTTGCCGTCAGCGATTCTTCCCGGTCGGTGCCTTTCGCAGAATCGCCCCCTGATAACCAAAATAAATGATGAGGCTTACCCGTGGACAAGATTCTTCACCAACCACTGGGCGGTAACGAAATGCCGCGCTTCGGCGGTATCGCCACCATGATGCGCCTCCCGCACCTGCAATCGGCCGCCGGCCTCGATGCCGCGTTCATCGGGATCCCGCTGGACATCGGCACCTCGCTGCGCGCCGGGACCCGTTTCGGCCCGCGGGAAATCCGCGCCGAATCGGTGATGATCCGCCCGTACAACATGGCCACCGGTGCCGCGCCCTTCGACTCGCTGTCGGTCGCCGACATCGGTGATGTGGCGATCAACACCTTCAACCTGCTGGATGCCGTGCGCATCATCGAAGAAGCCTACGACGCCATCCTCGAACACCAGGTCATCCCGCTGACCCTGGGCGGCGACCACACCATCACCCTGCCGATCCTGCGTGCCATCCATAAGAAGCACGGCAAGGTCGGCCTGGTGCACATCGACGCCCACGCCGATGTCAACGATCACATGTTCGGCGAGAAGATCGCCCACGGCACCACCTTCCGCCGTGCTGTCGAAGAAGGCCTGCTGGACTGCGACCGGGTGGTACAGATCGGCCTGCGCGCCCAGGGCTACACCGCCGAAGACTTCAACTGGAGCCGCAAACAGGGCTTCCGCGTGGTCCAGGCCGAAGAGTGCTGGCACAAATCCCTCGCCCCGCTGATGGCCGAAGTCCGCGAAAAAGTCGGCGGCGGCCCGGTCTACCTGAGCTTTGACATCGACGGCATCGACCCGGCCTGGGCCCCCGGTACTGGCACCCCGGAAATCGGCGGCCTGACCACCATCCAGGCGATCGAGATCGTCCGCGGTTGCCAGGGCCTCGACCTGATCGGCTGCGACCTGGTGGAAGTCTCGCCCCCCTACGACACCACCGGCAACACCTCGCTGCTCGGCGCCAACCTGCTGTACGAGATGCTCTGCGTGCTGCCCGGCGTGGCCCACCGCTGAGGAGTCGCCATGAACGAGCATGACCAGGTACTCAAGGCCGCCGCCGAGCTGGTGGCCGCCTTCGCCACCAATGATCGCGAGGCCTACTTCGCGGCCTTCAGCGAAGATGCCAGCTTCGTCTTCTACACCCTCGAACAGCCCCTGTTGTCACGCGATGCCTACCAGGCGTTGTGGGACAGCTGGCGTGCCGAGGATGGTTTCGAAGTGCTTGCGTGCACCTCAAGCAACGCTGTTGTCAGCCTGCGGGGCGACGTGGCGATATTCATTCATGACGTCGCCACCGAGCTGCGCATGCAAGGCGAGCTTCTCTTTAGCCAGGAGCGCGAAACCATTGTGTTTCGCCGACAACAAGAACAAGGCCCATGGCTGGCCTGCCACGAGCACTTATCAGCGACACCCCAAGGACTGCCCTCCTCTTAGCCAACGCTGGTAGCCCTCACAGAAGATGAGGACACCGCAATGATCGGAGTGATCATGAATAAAAACAACAATGAAAAAAGCCTTAGCAACATCGAAACCAATGGGGTCGAACAGATCCCCGACCACGAACGCGATGCTCGACCCAGCGACCTGTTTCGCCTGATCTTCGGCGGCGCGAATACCTTTGCCACCGCCGTGCTCGGCAGTTTCCCGGTGCTCTTCGGCCTGTCCTTCCAGGCCGGCGTCTGGGCGATCGTCCTGGGCGTGCTGCTCGGCGCGCTGATCCTCGCGCCCATGGGGCTGTTCGGGCCGATCAACGGCACCAACAACGCGGTGTCCTCAGGCGCGCACTTCGGCGTGCACGGACGGATCGTCGGCTCGTTCCTGTCGTTGCTCACCGCCATCGCGTTCTTCTCGCTCTCGGTGTGGAGCTCGGGGGATGCGCTGATCGGCGGTGCCAAGCGCCTGGTCGGCATGCCGGAAACCGACCTGACCCTGGGCCTGGCCTACGGCCTGTTCGCGATCCTGGTGCTGACGGTGTGCATCTACGGCTTCCGTTTCATGCTGTGGGTCAACCGCATCGCCGTATGGGCCGCGAGCCTGTTGTTCCTGCTGGGGATCTTCGCCTTTGCGCCGGCCTTCGACAGTCACTTCGCCGGTACCGTGGCGATGGGTCAGGCCGGTTTCTGGGCGGCCTTTATCGGCGCCGCGCTGGTGGCCATGAGCAACCCGATTTCCTTCGGCGCGTTCCTCGGTGACTGGTCGCGCTATATCCCCCGTGAAACCTCGAAAGCGCGGATCATGCTGGCGGTGATCGCGGCGCAACTCGCCACCCTGATTCCGTTCCTGTTCGGCCTTGCCACCGCGACCATCGTCGCGATCAAGGCACCGGACTACATCACCGCGAACAACTACGTCGGTGGCCTGCTGGCCGTCTCGCCGACCTGGTTCTTCCTGCCGGTGTGCCTGATCGCGGTGATCGGCGGCATGTCCACCGGCACCACCTCGCTGTATGGCACCGGGCTGGACATGTCCAGCGTGTTCCCACGACTGCTGTCGCGGGTCAAGGCGACCTTGCTGATCGGCGTGTTGTCGATTGCCTTCATCTTCATCGGACGCTTCGCGGCGAACCTGGTGCAGAGCGTGTCGACCTTCGCCGTGCTGATCATTACCTGCACCACCCCATGGATGGTGATCATGATCATCGGTTTGCTGGTACGTCGCGGCTACTACTGCCCGGATGACCTGCAAGTTTTCACCCGCGGCGAAACCGGCGGGCGCTACTGGTTCAGCCACGGCTGGAACTGGCGCGGCCTGGGCGCCTGGATCCCCAGCGCACTGGTGGGCCTGTGCTTCGTCAACCTGCCGGGACAGTTCGTCGGCCCGCTGGGCAACCTGGCCGACGGCATCGACATCAGTCTGCCGATCACCCTCGGGCTGGCGTCGCTGCTGTACCTGGCGCTGCTCAGCCTGTTCCCGGAAACGGCAGAGGTTTATGGACCGCTGGATGCGCGCAGCCAGGAGGGTAAAACCTTGAAGCCTGGGGTGCGCCAGGCGGCCTGATACACCTGTGGCGAGGGGGCTTGTCGGAATGCCGCATCGCCCCGTTCGGCTGCGAAGCAGTCGCAAACCGGATACTGCAATCGGCCTGATGCAGCGCACTTGCTGACTTCAGGGCCGCTTCGCGCCCCAACGGGGGCAAGCCCCCTCGCCACAAAATGTGCCTTGAACTTTGCTTCACCATAAAAAAGATAATCGGAGACACGCCTTCATGGCTTTGGATTTATTGGTTGTACTCATTTATGCCGCCGGCATGCTCGTGCTCGGTTACTACGGCATGCGCAAGGCCAAGACCCACGAAGACTACCTGGTGGCCGGGCGCAACCTGGGCCCGACGCTGTACATGGGCACCATGGCCGCCACGGTACTCGGCGGCGCGTCCACCGTCGGTACCGTGCGCCTGGGCTATGTCCACGGGATTTCCGGGTTCTGGCTCTGCGCCGCCCTGGGCTTGGGCATCATCGCGCTGAACCTGTTCCTCGCCAAACCGCTGCTGAAGCTGAAAATCTTCACCGTGACCCAGGTCCTGGAAAAACGCTACAACCCCATGGCCCGCCAGGCCAGTGCGGTGATCATGCTGGCCTACGCGCTGATGATCGGCGTGACCTCGATCCTCGCCATCGGTACCGTACTGCAAGTACTGTTCAACCTGCCGTTCTGGCTCTCGGTGTTGCTGGGCGGCGGCGTGGTGGTGGTCTACTCGACCATCGGCGGCATGTGGTCGCTGACCCTGACCGACATCGTCCAGTTCGTGATCAAGACCGTGGGCCTGATGTTCATCCTGTTGCCGATCTGCCTCTACCGCGTCGGCGGCTGGGAGCAATTGGTGAGCAAGCTGCCAGCAAGCAGCTTCAGCTTTACCACCATCGGCTGGGACACCATCATCACCTACTTCCTGATCTACTTCTTCGGCATCCTGATCGGCCAGGACATCTGGCAACGGGTGTTCACCGCCAAGGATGAGAAAGTCGCGAAATATGCCGGCAGCGTCGCCGGGGTCTACTGCATCGCCTACGGCCTGGCCTGCGCCCTGATCGGCATGGCCGCCCATGTGCTGATTCCGGACCTGGCCAATGTCAACAACGCCTTTGCCGCCATCGTCAAGCAGTCGCTACCCGATGGCATCCGTGGCCTGGTGATCGCCGCAGCCCTGGCAGCCATGATGTCCACCGCCAGCGCCGGCCTGCTGGCCGCCTCCACCGTGCTGACCGAAGACCTGCTGCCGAAACTGCGTGGCGGCAAGCAGTCGAGCCTGGGGATCAACCGGCTGTTCACCTGCCTGACCGGGATCGTCGTGCTGGGTATCGCCCTGGTGGTCAGCGACGTGATCAGCGCCCTGACCCTGGCCTACAACCTGCTGGTGGGTGGCATGCTGATTCCACTGATCGGTGCGATCTTCTGGAAACGCGCGACCACCAGCGGCGCCATTACCAGCATGACCCTGGGCTTCGTCACCGCCCTGGCGTTCATGCTCAAGGACGGCCTGGATGCCAACACCCCGATCTACTACAGCCTGGCCATCGGCCTGATCAGCTTCGTCATGGTCAGCCTGCTGTCTCCACGCCCGGCCAGCGTAGCCGCCAGCGCCATCTGATAGTGCAGTTACTTCAGCGGGAGCGACGTCGGTTGTCGCTCCCGTTTTTTTGCCTGTTCTCCCGCACTGAGCGGCCCTGCTCCCGCCCAGGGGGATAAACGGTCAAATCCCTCGCGGAACTTGTGCTGTACTGGCCTATAGCGACTGCCTTCTTGGTTAACAAGAAAGTACAAGGATCGCTAGCGTCATACCTGACAGCTATCACCCGGCCCCAGGAAAGGGTCAAACAATAAGAAAACTTTCCCCGAGGCGTTTGTTTATGAACAGGCTCGAGATTCATCAGCAAATCTGTCATCCCATCGAAGAGCGGTTGTCGTTGAAATGGCCGCAGAATCCCTCCCAGGCCGCTGACAACGCCTACTCCCTCGATCTCGTTGAGTTGTTCCAGCACCTTGAATGCCTGTTCAACGTGCGGCTGGATCTGGACCGCGCCCTGATAGGCATCACCACCCCGGGTGATCTCGGTCGGTTTATCCATGAGAAAACCCGGCCCGGCGAATCCGTCGGATTCAGCCTGCTCGGCGCTCTCCCGCCGCCCCAGTCGGCAAGGCCGCAGGGGAGACCGCAAGCATGAAAAGAACCACTATTCGCGAGAGCGTGCATGAATTCGTCAGCCTGCGGCTGGACGCCCCGCAAGCGTTCGCCGACGACCAGACCTTGCAGGCATTGGGATTGGACAAACAGGACATCGAAGACCTGATGTTCCGTCTTGAAGATGAGTTTGATCTGACGGCGTTTACCGAAGAGGAGGACCGCCTGCTCAAGGCAGCGGTCACAGTCAACGACTTGAGTCGTTTCCTGCAGAAAATCGCCCGGCACTGAGCGGCGCAAACACCACGGGACCGGGTTGCCCGCGCAGCCATGGGCGATCTGGAGGCCCTTTCACGGCGGTGCGGCGATCCGAGCAACGGTGCACCCACACCGACCGCGTTATCCAGTCAGAAGGCTGTATCCCGCCCGCAGGTACTCAGCGACGCGGCTGGCGACGACGGCGATCATCGTCGGTACGAATAGGCACCGGCTGCAGCGGCGGTTCGATCAGGCCAAGGGCAACACCGAGGTCATGGAGCCAGGTTTGCAGTTTGTCTTTCATATAGCCCCCTTCAGGGTAATGCGAGCGACGGAGTTCTGTAGCCGCTTCACACAGATCATAGCCCTAAGTCCTACGCAATGCTGTCCCTTGCACAACGATCTTTGATTTAAATCATGGCAAAACGCTTCAAGCCGACGCACGGAGCTGTTCGGCGTTACTCGACAGCGAGGGCAAGGCGCTCTTCTGCAGCTCGATCCAGGCCGCCAGATTGGCACCGACCATACCTTTGCGCCACATCAGCCAGGTGGTGGTGCTGGCAAAAGGCTCGACCAACCGATGCACCGACACGCTTTCACGCCCGGGCAGGCTGGCCAGCATCGACTCGGACATCATCGCCACACCGGAGCCGGCGGTGACACAGGCGAGCATCCCGGGATAGGACTCGATCTCGATGGCCCGGCCCATGGTCGCATGATAGTGGCCGAACCAGGCCTCCAGGCGCAGGCGGTAGGCACAGCCCCGGCGAAAGGTGAAGACCGGTTGCCCCTGTACCTCCAGGGCACTGCGCACGGGAGGATGGTCGGCCGGGCAGATCAGCACCAGGGTTTCATCGCAGAACGCAATGCCGTCGAGCCCGGCCAGTTGCAGTGGACCATCCACCAGGGCGGCATCCAGGCGCCCGGAGACCAGCCCTTCGAGCAATTCCCCGCTCGGCGCGGACTGTACCTGCAGGTTCACTTCGGGATAAGTGCGGTGGTAACGCGCCAGCATCGGCGGCAGGTAAATCGCCGCGGTGCTGTACATGGTGCCCAGCACGAAGTCTCCCGCCGGTTGCCCGCCGCGCGTGGCGGCCTGGGCCTCGTCATGCAGCGCGAACAGCCGGTTCGAGTAATCGAGCAGGACCTTGCCGGCCGGAGACAATTGCAAGCGCTGGCGCTCACGCAGGAACAGTTCGACGCCCAGCTGCTCCTCAAGCTGCTTGATTCGCGTGGACAGGTTCGACGGCACCCGGTGCAGGCGCTCGGCGGCGCGGGTGATGGAGCCCTCCTCGGCCACGGCCTGGAAGATCCGCAATTGGCTGAACTCCATGATCCTTTCCAAAAGTGAACAAGTTACTCACTATTATTCATTTTTAAAGAAAGTCAATCAATCCTAGCCTAACGGTCATAGTCCCCTGCCAGGAAATGCCCCTATGTCACCTCTGATTCGCCTGAGCGCCTGCTTCATCGCCCTGATGATGGCCATGGGCGTCGGCCGCTTCGCCCTGACCCCGCAACTGCCGCATCTGATCAGCGAAGGCCAGATCGACCTGACTGCCGGCGGCCTGATCGCCGCCGCCAATTACCTGGGTTACCTGCTGGGCGCGCTGGATGCCATGTTCGCCCGGCGCGCGCACCATGTTCGCCGGCGCCTGCTCGCCGGTCTGTGGTTATGCGTGTTGCTGACCCTGGCCTCGTACTGGGCCCACGGGTTCTGGTCGCACTGGCTGCTGCGCTTCGGCACCGGGGTGGCGAGTGCCTGGGTGGTGGTCATGATCACCAGCCTGAGCCAGCCGCTGGCCCACGCCGCCGGCCGTCCACGCCTGGGCGCCTGGGTGTTTGCCGGCCCCGGCCTGGGCATCATGCTCACCGGCCTGCTGGCGCTGGGCTCGAACCTGCTGGGGCAGAACTCGTCGACCCTGTGGCTGGTGTACGCCGGTGTCGGCCTGCTGATGTTGCTGCTGCTCCTGCCGTTCCTGCCGCTGCCGAGTGCCACGCCCGTGGCCGCCGCCACAGCCGCTCCGGTGGCCACGGACAGCGTTCAGCAGCCCATCGGTCACCTCGGCCTGATCTATGCTCTGTATGGCTTGGGCTACATCATTCCGGCGACCTTTCTCTCGCAGATGGCCAATGCCCGCTTCCACGGTCAATGGCAGGCCGATCTGTTCTGGCCCAGCTTCGGCCTGGTCGCGGCCCTTGGCGTGGTGCTGGTGAGCCTGCGTCGCGCCAAACCCGACAGCACCCGGCGCTGGTTGATGGCAACCCTCTGGCTACAGGCCGCCGGGGTCTTCGCCTGCCTGTTGTCGAGCGGCCTGGGGCTGGTGCTGGGGGTGCTTCTCTGCGGCACGCCGTTCCTGGCCTGCATGCAACTGGTCATGCAGCGTTCGCGGGAACTGGCGCCTCACGCCACCCACCGCAATGCCGGGCTGCTGACCGCCTGCTTCGCCATCGGGCAACTCTGCGGGCCGCTGCTCGCGGCCTTGAGCAGCCACTTCAGCGGTGGCCTGCAGGCGGCCTTGATCGTGGCGGGCAGTGGCCTGGTGCTGGCGGGGATGGTGTTGTTGCGGCCAGGAATGGCCTCGGCACCGAGGGCGGCCCAGCTGCAACGCTGATCGTCGCAGGGCCGCAACTCCGGGTTGCGGCAGACAGGACAACGGCGCTGTCCATCGCCGGCAAGCCGGCGCCCACAGGGCCGGGCTTGGCCTTATCTCACATTGAAACGCGATATTGTGGGAGCCGGCTCGCCGGCGATAGCGTCAGCCGAGACAACCAAGACTCAGCTCAACTCGATGCGATCGGCATGAATCACAATCTGCCCTTGCTTGTAGAGCGCACCGATCGCCTTCTTGAAGTTGCCCTTGCTGACCCCGAACAAACCACTGATCACGCTCGGATCACTCTTGTCGCTGACCGCCAGCACACCGTTGTTTTCACGCAACTTGGCGAGGATCTTGCTGTTCAGGCTGCCGGAGGCCTCCTCGCCCACGGGTTGCAGGCTCAGGCTGATCTTGCCGTCGGCGCGAATCTCCTTGATAAAGCCTTTTTCCTCTTTGCCGGCGCGCAGGAACTTGAACACTTCGTTCTTGTGAATCAAGCCCCAATGCTTGTTGTTGATGATCGCCTTGAAGCCCATGTCGGTCGCTTCGGCCACCAGCAGGTCGACTTCCTGGCCGAGGGTGTAGCTCGCCGGGGTCTTGTCCAGGTAGCGATCCAGGCGGGCCGTGGCGGTGATGCGGCGGGTATGCTTGTCGAGGTAGACATGCACCACGCAATAATCGCCGGCGCTCAACTGGCGCTTCTCTTCGGAATACGGCAACAACAGATCCTTGGGCAATCCCCAGTCGAGGAAAACACCAATACTGTTAACTTCCTTGACTTTGAGACTGGCGAATTCACCCACCTGAACTTTGGGTTTTTCCGTGGTGGCAATCAACTTGTCAGCACTGTCCAGATAAATGAAAACATTCAGCCAGTCTTCATCTTCACTGGGAATATCCTTGGGGATATAACGGTTGGGCAGAAGAATCTCGCCGTCCGCGCCACCGTCCAGATACAATCCGAAATTAGTGTGTTTAACCACTTGCAAGCTGTTATAACGCCCGACTAAAGCCATTTCCAATACCCTCATTGCGTGGCTGGCATTCTACCCGAGTTTCAGCGCGCTGTTTCACAGCGCTTGCCAGGCGCTGGAAAGCCCTCTGCAAGGCTTGATTTTCAAGGACTTGCCGAGAAAAGCATGGCCGTTCGTCAGGCCATCGGCCGTGCCCGCGGGTGAAATCCGCCCCTTGCACGGCAAGTATCGCGGCCTGGTTGCGAGTCAAAACAGTAGCTTAGCCAATAATAACAAGCCGCCCACGAAACCTTTGCGAATACCCCACTCCCTTTGCGCCGGATATTTATCAAGCAATTGTCAAGCCTTTCAGGTAGAATGATCGATCCAGTTAATATCTACACAGGTTAATGGCCGCCATGCGCGTAAAAGCATCCAACAGCAAAGCAAAGCCCGCTCCAGCCGTTGAAACCAGCGATTCGATCAACGAGCAAATTGCAGCTTTCCTGAAATCCGGCGGCGAGATCCAGCAAATTGCCAAAGGCGTCAGCGGCCAGACTTTCGGCCCCTCGAAACAAATCACCCTCGGCAAGAAGTAATTCCCCCGCGCAACACCCAAGCCACTCTGCGCTTTGAACCCCAAGGCGCAGGGCTGAAGCGAAACCCCTCCCCGCCGTAGCCAATGCACCGATCCATCCGCGCGCGCCACCGTGGCGCCGGCATCCGCCTGTCGTCATCGCTGGTAACCATTACGCGGTTGAACCACTGCCCGCATAAGCGTTCCATGGAGAAATGTCCTCAGCAGGATTCATCCATGTCGCACCGGCTGACCACTCTCTTCTGGCTGCTGCTCCTGAGCCTGGCACTCGGCGCCTGCTCGCGGGTAGGCCTGGCGTACCGCAACCTCGATGTGATCATCCCCTGGACCCTCGGCGACTACGTGGACATGAACCGCGGACAGAAGGACTGGTTCCGCGAACGTCTCAAGGAGCACCTGCACTGGCATTGCACCACGCAATTACCGGACTACCTGGACTGGCTCGGTCGTGTCCGGCAGATGGTCGAAACCCGCCAGGTCACCGATGCCAGCGTACAGGCGCGCACCGCCGAGGCGCGCCATGCCATTGCCCAGGTGGTGCGCGTCGTCACGCCCTCGGCGGTCGAGCTGCTGCGGGGCCTGAGCGATCGGCAAGTGGCCGAGATGAGCCAGGCCTTTGCCAAGGATCAGCGTGAGCATCGGGCCAAATACCTGGTGCCCCCCCTCGACGAACAGATCCGTGATCGCGCCGAGCGCATGAGCAAACGTCTCAAGGGCTGGCTGGGGCCATTGAGCCTGGGCCAGCAACAACGCATCACGGCCTGGTCCACCAGCCTCGGGGAACAGAACCGCCTATGGGTGGCCAACCGAATGAACTGGCAGACGCAATTGAGTGAAGCCGTCGAACAGCGCCAGCGCGCGGACTTCCCGCAACGGATCGAACAGTTGCTGCAAGACCAGGACAGTCTGTGGACCGCCGAATACCGTCAGGCTCACGAGCGCACGGAGCAGGCCACCCGTAGCCTGTTGGTGGCGCTGATCGCCGAGAGCAGCGCCGACCAGCAGGCACGACTGCTCAAGAAGATTGACGACATGCGCCGGGACTTCGCAGAGCTCAAGTGCCTGAAAACGGCCCAGGCCAATTAACGCCCGGGTAATCAGGCAATTTGCGCCCTGGCGGCCAACTGATCGAAGGTGCCGGGATCCAGCGCATCGGCCTGCTCGTCGAGTACCTGCAAAGGGTGATCATTGCCGGGAATGCTGCTGTCGAGCAGGCTCAACAGGCTGGAGCCGCGTGGCGTGAGGATAAAGTTCTCGCCATTGCCGCCCTCCTCCTCGGGCCGACTCTCGATATAGCCGTACCTGAACAGCAGCCGCTCGTAGTCGGCCGCTTGCGCCTTCAGGTCATCGAGATTGCCCGTCGCCTGGCCCAGCGCGGCCTGGGCCGTGGCGTGTTCCTCGGCGTAGGCCCGTGGGGCGAAGCTGTGGCCGGCACTGTTCTGCACTTCATGGAGCAGACGTTCGATCAGTTCCCAGTTGTAAGTCGTCATCCTGATTAACCCTTCACATGCGAGAGTGAGAAGCCCTGCATAAGGATAGAGTAGTGCCGGCCATGGCGGTTCAGCCGGATCGCGCACACGGATGACCATTGGGCGAAAATCGCCCGATGCCTTGTCGATAGCCGGGGCGAAACGACACGGGGCAGCCTGCGCTGCCCCGTCCTTGTTCCGCCAGACCTCGCGATCTAGAGGCTGTCGCTGGTGGAGAAACCGCCGCCACTCCCGGAGCTGGACGAATCCGACGAGCTAGCGGAACTGGAGCCGCCCGAAGAACCGCTCCCGAAGAAGCCGCCCGAGCTACTGCTCGAGCTGCGGCCGCGACTGCTGCTCGGACGGGCACTGCGACTCGGGCTGGGGGCTACCCTGATGAACTCGCGGTTGTTATCCACTTCACTCACCACCTGGGAGAGCGACAGCGCCCCCTGCATGAACCCGACGAGCACCCCATCAAGATCCACGTTCCGATAGTCGTAGCTGGAACTGATGAGTCCTCCTGACTGCAACGCACGCTCCAGTTGCCTGGCCAGCTCATAGTTGGCCTCGGTGTCCCGGCACTGCTGCTCCAGCGACGGCACGCGCAACCGCAATACCTCCAGCTCGGCGCGCAAATCACGCACCCTGCGCACCAGTTCGTCATCCTGCGAACCCTGGGTCTGTCCGGCCAGGTGCTCCAGGCGCAGGTCAGTCATCCCGGCCAGTTGTTGGGATAACAGCTCGGATGCCTTGACGAAATCTTCGTCGCGCTTGTTGACGTAGGGCACCAGGCGCTGATGAATCGCATTGGCTTGCGCCTTACCCGCTTCCAGCGCCTGCTGTGCTTGCCGCTGACGCTCTTGCAACAGCGGTATATCGCTGGCGGACAGGGCACTTTGATGCAATCGTGCGCGCTCTACCTCCCGGGCGGCCCGATTCGCCTGATGTTCCTTGCCAACCGCTTCATTAGCCCGCTGCATGGCCAGCAACGTGCGTTCGGCGGCACTGTTCTGGGTGAAATTGCACAGTCGCGCAATCCAACGGTCCAGCCCACGCCAGGGCACTTTGTCAGCATAACCGTCGGTACCGAATCCACGATCGCGCAGGTAGACATACAGCGGATCGGCCTGGAATGCCCGGAGCTTGAGCCGACACTCGTCCCGCAGCTCCTTGTAGGAGCGCTCATCGGCCTCGCCAAGCAAACTGGCCTGCTGCAGGTCCAGAAGGTCTTGCTCGACTTGTTGATCGAGGCCCCTGGTCAGGTTCTCCAGCTCTGCGGCCAAGCTTGCAAGCACCTGCAACTGCCCGGCAATCCCCTCTTCCACCTGCGCCAGATCCTGGCGCTGCGCGGTCTCGGCCTGTCCGCGCTGGTCGAGCAGGCGCTGGACCTCGGCGGAAAGCGGCGCAGCGCCGGACAACTGGTAGTTGGCAATATGCGCAAAGGCGTTGCCGAGCCCCAACTGCAAGCGCAACTCCTGATCGTGCGCGGCGGACAACTCGAGCTGCAGTTGGCGCAGCCGGGCCTCATGGTTCCGGGAGTTGTCACGTAGGGAAGCTTCTATACGGCTCGCGTTCATCACCACTCCAGGATGTAATCAGGTTTGGTCTTGACCGGTCCTTTGCCGAACGCAAAGGACAGCGAGTTGGCCGCCTTTTTCCCTATCAGGCGATCATCGACCAGGCCATCCGCCAGCTTGTCGTTCTTGGCCGCCTGATAGGTGGCCTGATTGACCCGCACGCCAAACATCGAGGCATACCGCCGCTCCCCGGTCTCGACACTGGTAATCGGCAATGGGACCACATTGCCCGAGGCGTCGAGCGCTTCGGCCAACAGGTACCAGGACTTGCCCCCAGTCGGATCAAAATTGCGTTCAACCATCGATTTCTCGCCGGCACGGCTGACCACTTCCAGGGTCAGGGGCGCCGCCGCCACCGCCCGCAGTTGTTCGACCTCCTGCAAACCCTGCTCGGCCGCCGTTGCATTCATATCCTTGACGGCCTGCTCGGCCTTGGCAAACAAAGGCTGGAACTGCTCGGCATCCGCCTTGCTCAAGCCCATCTTGCGCACCTTGTCCCGGCTATCCTGCAGTTGCGTGAACCAGGGCCTGATCGTAGTCGCTTGCGCGCTCAGCGCATCCAGCTGCGTCGCCAGCGCGTTCAAGCCGATACTGTCCTTCTTCAGACTGTCAGTGGCCGAGTTGATCAGCTTGGAGTCCTCTGTACGGCTCTGTTCGGTGACCTGCAACGGCAACCTGACCTGCTCTACCGTACGCGCCTTCTCCAGCAGCGGCCCGGCCTCTTCGAGTAAGCGCCGTGTCGTCGGCATATTCGCTACAAGCGCGTCGGTGTACAGGGCAGAAACGCGTTTTTCCAGTTGCTCCCGCTGCGCGACATGACCCGCCAGCAGTTCCCGGGCCCCATCCACTTGGGCCTGCGCGCCGGCCACCATCGATCGAGCAAAAAAACCCGAGACCGACGGCGCAACCAGCACCAGCCATAGACCCACCCCCAGGATCCCCACCGTCGGCATCAGCCAGCGACGGCGCGTGATATAGGCCCGCGCCAGCAGCCTGGCCAATCGGCCGATCCGCACCGGAGCCTGGTAGGTCAGGCGGTTGGCAAAGAAGTTGCGGACGCCCTCCTCGACCAGGGCATCTTCCACCTCGATGCCCTTGGCCCGGTAAAACTCACGGATCTGCTCGGCCACCCGCAAGCGATGCTTGGGAAGGTCCAGCTGTTTCTGCAATTCGGCCTGGCTGAAACGCAGCTCGTCGATCAGCGCCATGGCCCCCATCTGCTCGCTGAGGGAGACAAGGTTGCTCACTTCAGATCCCCTTTTGCAGGAGCGCGCTGAAACGACGCTTGCTGTCCTCGGTGATCGACTCGATTTCCGCCGCCGCCGCCGAGGACTCCTTGCGCAGCTCCTGGATCAGGCTCAGGCTGCTGGCCTGGAAGTCCACCACGGCCTCGGCCAGGGCCTTGACCGAACCGGCCTTCAGGGTCGAGCCGTAACCGGCCTTGAGCGCCGCATTCAACTGCTCGCCGCCGACTTTGGCCTGGATCTCGAGGCTGGAGTTGATCCCCTCGTTCATCGCGTTCAGGGTGTTGGTCACCTCGGCCAGCCCGCCGGACGAAGTAAAGCCCGCCGCCAGGCCCGTCAGGACGATCTCGTTGGTGGCGAAAAAGCTCACGGCACGCTGGTACAACCGCTCTTTAACGCTGTGGTACTGGCTCAGGCGCGCGAACACCAGCTCGGCGGCGTTGTAGGCAGTCTTCAACTGATCGGCGATATCGGTAATGATCTGGTAGCGCTTGTCCTCGTCCTGCAGCTCGCGCAAGGCGACATCCCGTGCCAACTCGAGCCTGGCCCGCTCACTCGCTTCCAGCTCGGCGCCCTCCAGGGCCGCACCGGCCGCGGTCAGGCCCTGGCGGCCGCTGTCCATCTTCGCCTGGGCGATTTTCTGCACCTCGCAGGCATCCACCTCGGCCGCCTTCATCGCCAGGCGATAATCCTGATAAGCCTCGAGAATCAGGGTTTCCAGCTGGATCTGCTCATTCGCCGACTTCGCCACATCCAGGTAGTTCTTGCGAATGCTCTCGAAGCGATCCGGGATCGAGCCGCGGCGCATATTCATCCAGCCCAGCCGGACGCGTTCGGAGAACTGCAGCTTGCCGTCGGCCATCCACTCCATCATCTGCCGGGCATCGGCCTGGATCGAATCGAAGCTGGTGGCGATATCGGCGTAACGGGTGCTGACATCCATGCTCTGCAACTTGTCGCGGACCACGGCGTTGAATACCGTGGACTGTTGCAGCGTAGCGGCGATGGCGGTGACGCGGGTGGTGTCATACACCGAGACCTTGTCCAACAGCGCCAGCACCGGGGCATTCTGATCGGGGAAGGTGATACCGATGGAGCGCAAGGCAGACATGGAGCGTTCGAGGTAGTTCATGAGCATATTTCCCTATGTGAAGCCTTCCAGGGCTCCATCATCCTGCCGACGTGAGCGCGAAATAATAACAGAGCGCCGTTGTTCAAGTTCCAATCCGACTGCCGTTTTTTAGCAAAGTGCCACTACCCTCCCTGCTGTTTGAAGAAAACAGCGCAAGTGCTGCTTGCGTGACAAAAGCACCGGTGTGGGAGCGGTGCTTGCCCGCGAAGGGAGCACCCCGTTTTTTCAAGTACACCGCGTTATCGTTCTTCGCGGGCAAGCTCCGCTCCCACAGATATCGCGCCCACAAAAACGCCAATGCCCCGACAAGTCGGGGCATTGGTGGGAGAGCAAGCGCTTGAGCCGATAGCCGGTTATTCGGCAGCCGGGGCTTGCGGCTTGCGGCGCTTGAGCGGCGCCATGCCGTCCTTGCTGACCAACGACAGGGCATCGGTCTTCGGTCGGTTGGCGATCTTGCGCTTGGTCGGTGCCTTGGCGGCCGACTTCTTCTTGTCGCCCTTGGCGTCGGTCTTTTTCTTCTTCACGCCGACAGCCTTGCCCGAAGCCTTGACCTTCTTCGGTCCGCCGTAGGTGCCTTTGACTTCCTTGATGGTGCGGCGCTCGAAGCTCTGCTTGAGGTAGCGCTCGATGCTCGACATCAGGTTCCAGTCGCCGTGGCAGATCAGCGAGATCGCCAGGCCGTCGTTACCGGCACGCCCGGTCCGACCGATACGGTGCACGTATTCGTCGCCGCTGCGCGGCATATCGAAGTTGATCACCATGTCCAGGCCGTCCACGTCCAGACCGCGAGCGGCGACGTCGGTGGCCACGAGGATCTTCACCCCGCCCTGCTTCAGGCGGTCGATGGCCAGCTTGCGGTCCTTCTGGTCCTTCTCGCCGTGCAGGACGAAAGCCTTGTATTCCTGGGCGACCAGGCGACCGTAGATACGGTCGGCCATGGCCCGGGTGTTGGTGAAGACAATGGCTTTCTGGTAGGTCTCGTTGGCCAGCAACCAGTTGAGGATCTGCTCTTTATGCTGGTTGTGGTCGGCGGTGATGATCTGCTGGCGCGTGGTGTCGTTCAGCTGGCTGACCGCATTGAGCTGCAGGTGCTCGGGGTTGTTCAGGACCTTGGCGATCATCTCGCGCAGGCCGGAACCGCCGGTGGTGGCGGAGAACAGCATGGTCTGCTGGCGGTTGGTGCATTCGTCCACCAGGCGCTGGACGTCTTCGGCAAAGCCCATGTCGAGCATGCGGTCGGCTTCGTCGAGCACCAGCACTTCGACTTCTTTCAAGTCCAGGTTGCCGGCGTTCAGTTGCTCGATCATCCGCCCCGGGGTGCCGATCAGGATATCCGGCACCTTGCGCAGCATGGCGGCCTGGACCTTGAAGTCTTCACCGCCGGTGATCAGGCCGGACTTGATAAAGGTGAACTGGGAGAAACGCTCGACTTCCTTGAGGGTCTGCTGGGCCAGCTCGCGGGTCGGCAGCAGGATCAGGGTCTTGATGCTCACGCGAACCTTGGCCGGGCCGATCAGGCGATTGAGGATCGGCAGGACGAACGCGGCGGTCTTGCCGCTGCCGGTCTGCGCCGTCACCCGCAGGTCACGCCCCTGCAACGCCAATGGAATGGCCGCCGCCTGCACTGGCGTAGGCTCGACAAATTTAAGCTCGGCCACGGCTTTGAGCAGGCGTTCGTGCAGGGCGAATTCGGAAAACACGGGTGCTACCTCGAAGAAATACAAAATATCAGCGGCATAGGGTAACGGTTTCGAGCGCCGAGGCCGAGTTTCTTTGTGAAAAGCGCGACAAAGAGTGCTGTTTTTGTGAGCGGATTTGTCTGCAACGGTCATCTTTGAAGTGTTAAATGCTCTAATCCCCCGGTCATTTCCTTCAGAAGATTCGTCGTCCCCCATGGATATCAAACAGCTCTGGCTGCGCACCCAGGACTTTTTCAGCGCACTCGATCAACATCCCCTGCTGCAAACCGGGCTCGGCCTGGCATTGTTGCTGATCGTGGCGCTGGTGCTCGGCCGGGTGGCGCGTTATGTGATCCTGCATACCGCGCGATTGCTCGGGCGCCAGCCCGCGCTGCACTGGGTCAACGACCTGCTGCAGAACAAGGTGTTCCATCGCCTGGCGCAAACCACGCCCTCGCTGGTGATCCAGTTCGGCCTGCACCTGGTGCCGGAACTGAGCAAGAACGGCCTGATCTTCTTCGGCAATGTCGCGCTGGCCTTTACCTTCCTGTTCCAGGTGCTGGCCATGAGCGCCCTGCTCAACGCCCTGCTGGATATCTACGCACGCACCGAACACGCGCGCACGCGCTCGATCAAGGGCTATGTGCAGTTGGCGAAGATGGTGCTGTACGTGTTCGGCGCCATCGTCATCGTCGCCACCCTGATCGACCGTTCGCCGCTGTTGCTGCTCTCGGGCCTGGGTGCCATGTCGGCGGTGATCCTGTTGGTCTACAAGGACACCCTGCTGTCCTTCGTCGCCAGCGTGCAACTGACCAGCAATGACATGCTGCGGGTCGGCGACTGGATCGAGATGCCCCAGGTCGGCGCCGACGGCGATGTGGTGGACATCACCCTGCACACGGTCAAGGTGCAGAACTTCGACAAGACCATCGTCTCGATCCCGACCTGGCGGCTGATGTCAGAGTCGTTCCGCAACTGGCGCGGCATGCAGCAATCCGGTGGCCGGCGGATCAAGCGCAGCCTGTTCATCGACGCCGGTGCCGTGCGTTTCCTGCACGATGACGAAGAACAGCGGCTGAGCCGGGTGCGCCTGCTCACCGACTACATCGGTCGCAAGCAGGCCGAACTCAAGGCCTGGAACGAGGCCCAGGGCAATGTCGCGGCGATGGCGGCGAACCGTCGGCGCATGACCAACCTGGGGACCTTTCGCGCCTACGCCCTGGCGTATCTGAAGAGTCATCCGGAAGTACAGCCGGACATGACCTGCATGGTCCGCCAGATGCAGACCACGGCCCAGGGCGTGCCGCTGGAGATCTACTGTTTCACCTCCACCACCGCCTGGGCCGACTACGAACGTATCCAGGGGGATATTTTCGATTACCTGCTGGCGGTGCTGCCAGAGTTCGGCCTGAGCCTGTACCAGCAGCCCAGCGGCAACGACCTGCGGGCCGGGATGTTGCCGGCGCTATTGGGTGCCAGCCATATTCCCGAGCCGCGGGAGCACGCGCTCTAGACCCTGAGCGGCCGCGCGCCCAGGCGACTGACCCACACCGCCGCGAGAATCACCAGGCCACCGAAGAACAAGCGCCCCAAGGGTTCCTGCTGGTTCCAGATCAACAGGTTGATCAGCAGCCCCACCGGCACATGCAGGTTGTTCATCACCGCCAGTGTGGCGCCATTGACCAGGCACGCGCCCTTGTTCCACCAGTACATCCCCAGCGCCGTGCTGACCAGCCCGAGAAACAGCAGCACGACCCATTGCAACGGCCCCTCGGGCAGGTAGTTGGCCTTGCCGAACAACAGGAACGCCGGCAACGCCACCGCCAACGCGCCCAGGTAGAAATAGCCGAAACGCCGGTAATGCGGCAGGTCGCTGGGGTGACGCGCCACCAGGTGCTTGTAGAGCACTTGCCCGGCGGCATAGGTAAAGTTGGCCAGTTGCAGCAGCAGGAAGCCCATGAAGAAATCCGGATTGATCCGGTCGTAGCGGATCACCGCCGCGCCGGCCACCGCCACCAGGGCCGCGAGCAAGGCCCAAGGGTTGAAGCGCCGGTTCAGGGCATCTTCGATCAGGGTCACGTGCACGGGCGTGATAATGGTGAACAGCAGCACCTCCGGCACCGTCAGGACCCGGAAGCTCAGGTACAGGCAGACATAGGTGACGCCGAACTGCAAGGCACCGATCAGCAGCATGCCGCGCACGAACGCCGGTTCCACCTGGCGCCAGCGGGTCAACGGAATGAACACCAGCCCGGCCAGCAGCACCCGCACCAGCACGGCGAAGTAACTGTCGACATGGCCGGCCAGGTATTCACCGATCAGGCTGAAGGAAAACGCCTGGAGCAGCGTGACAAAAAGTAGATAACCCATGAGTACCTCGTACATGTGGCGAGCGGGCTTGCCCGCGCTCGACTGCGAAGCAGTCGTAAAACCTATGATCCCGATCTACCTGGCACACCGGGGCCAACGTTTTTTGGGGGCGCATCCCCCAGCGCGGGCAAGCCCGCTCACCACAAAAAAGTAATACCGCTCGCCGAATGGCCGCGACCTTAGCGACTTTCTGCCGCACAAGGAATCCAGGGCAAAAAAAAACCCGATCGGGCTGGGCGGCCGGATCGGGTTGCATGCACTCAGGGAGCAACCAGTGCAAAGGGAGGTTCTGCGCGTACAACTTGAAGGAGCCACTTGAAAAACTTTTGCTGGCGACACTAGAACAATCGGCGATTAGCTGAACATTAAGCCTTCAAGCCACCTGGGCAATCCGCGCCTTGGCCTGGTTCAGGCCTTTTTCCTGGAAGTCGCCGCCCATGTTCAGGCCTTCGGCGTGAATGAAGGTGACGTCGTGGATGCCGATAAACGCCAGCACCTGGCGCAGGTAGGGTTCCTGATGATCGTTGGTGCCACCGGCATACAACCCACCGCGCGCGGTCAGGACATAGGCTCGCTTGCCAACCAGCAGACCTTGCGGGCCGGTGTCGGTGTATTTGAAGGTCAGGCCGGCCCGCAGCACATGGTCGAGCCAGGCCTTGAGGGTGCTCGGGATCGCGAAGTTGTACATCGGCGCGGCCAGCACCAGCACGTCCGCCGCCAGCAGTTCGTCGGTCAGCTGGTTGGAGCGCTCCAGCGCCGCCTTCTCAACGGCCGTGCGCTGCTCGGCGGGCTTCATCCAGCCGCCCAGCAGATGGCTGTCCAGATGCGGCACCGGGTCGCTCGCCAGGTCACGGACAGTGATCGGATCGCCTGGATGGGCGGCTTGCCATTGACCGATGAATTGCTCGGTCAACTGACGGGAAACCGAGTCTTGCTGGCGGGCGCTGCTTTCGATGATCAGTACGCGGGACATGGGATGTAGGCTCCATCGCTGAGGGCTGTAAGTCGATGGCGTGGAGATTAAACAGCGATTAACCGATAAAAAAGCCGAAAAAATGACTGCAACCTATCTATAAATTTGTTGATAGGCGGAGCATGCTTGGCAGAATGCTCCTCGGGCTTCATTTCGCCGTACAGGTCAGTTCCAGGCGCAGGCGGATAATGCTGCGGGTGAATTTGACGCTGGCGTTCTTGCTCTGCCCGGCCGCCAGCTCGAGCTTGCGGGTCCGCGGGGCCTCGGGCCCATTGCGGAACACCACGCTGCACAGCGCGTCGGTTTTCCCGTAGTTGTTCACCTGGATGGAGCCGATATCCGTATCGGTATCGAAGGTCGTGTAGTCGATACCGAGGCCGTTGAGTTGTTTTTCGACTTCGATGGGATAAGCCCATGCCGTCAAGGGCAGCATGGCCAGTAACACACAACAGATTTTTCTCATTCGGCAGTCTCCAATAAGGACCGCCAGCTTAGGACAAGAGGAGCCCAACTTGAAAGCGCCCCGCGTGACCCTTGATCAATGGCGAACGCTGCAGGCCGTGGTCGATCACGGTGGCTTCGCCCAGGCCGCCGAAGCCCTGCATCGCTCGCAGTCGTCTGTCAGCTACACCGTGGCCCGCATGCAGGATCAGCTCGGCGTGCCGCTGCTACGCATCGACGGGCGCAAGGCCGTGCTCACCGAAGCCGGCGGCGTGTTGCTGCGGCGGTCGCGGCAACTGGTGAAACAGGCCAGCCAGCTGGAAGACCTGGCCCACCATATGGAACAGGGCTGGGAAGCCGAAGTACGCCTGGTGGTGGACGCCGCCTACCCCAATGCCCGCCTGGTCCGCGCGTTGACCGCGTTCATGCCGCAGAGCCGCGGCTGCCGCGTGCGCCTGCGCGAAGAAGTGCTGTCGGGGGTGGAGGAGGTCCTGCTCGAAGGTGTCGCCGACCTGGCCATCAGCAGCTTCAATATCCCCGGCTACCTGGGCACCGAGATGAGCGCGGTGGAATTCGTCGCCGTCGCCCATCCGGAACACGCCCTCCATCGCCTGCAACGCACCTTGACCTTCCAGGACCTGGAAAGCCAGTTGCAGGTGGTGATCCGTGACTCCGGGCGCCAGCAACCACGCGATGTCGGCTGGCTCGGCGCCGAGCAGCGCTGGACCGTCGGCAGCCTGGCCACCGCCGCCACTTTTATCGGCAACGGCCTGGGCTTTGCCTGGTTGCCGCGACACATGATCGAACGGGAAATCCGGGAAGGTCTGCTCAAGGTGCTACCGTTGGATCAGGGCGGCAGCCGCCACCCGACGTTCTATCTGTACTCGAACAAGGACAAACCCCTGGGGCCGGCCACGCAGATTCTCGTCGAACTGCTGCGCACCTTCGACACCGCGCCGCTGGACGCCCCCTTCGCCGCTCCCCGGCAAGCCTGACAGGATGTTGACCCATGGCCTACTTCGAACATGAAGGTTGTACGCTGCATTATGAGGAGTACGGCCAGGGCACGCCGGTGCTGCTGATCCATGGTCTCGGCTCCAGCACCGAGGACTGGGAAATGCAGGTGCCGGCACTGGCCACGCGGCACCGGGTGATCGTCATGGACATGCGTGGCCATGGACGCTCCGACAAGCCCCGGCAGCGCTACAGCATCGCCGGGTTCAGCGCGGATGTAATGGCCCTGATCGAACACCTGAAGCTGGACCATCCGCACTTGGTCGGCCTGTCCATGGGCGGGATGATCAGTTTCCAGCTGGCGGTGGATCAGCCGCACATGTTCAGGAGCTTGTGCGTGGTTAACAGCGCGCCCGAGGTCAAGGTCCGCAAGCCCGGCGACTACCTGCAGTGGGCCAGGCGCTGGAGCCTGGCCCGGCTGCTGGGCCCGAAGCGCATCGGCAAGGCCTTGAGCGTGATGCTGTTTCCCAAGCCCGAGCAGGCGCAATTGCGGCGCAAGATGACCGAGCGCTGGGCAAGAAACGACAAACGTGCTTATCTCGCCAGCTTCGATGCCATCGTCGGTTGGGGGGTCCAGGAACGACTGTCACGGATTACCTGTCCAATCCTGATCGTCAGTGCAGACCATGACTACACACCGGTCGCGCTGAAGGAAAGCTATGTCAAACTGATGCCCGATGCGCGTCTGGTGGTGATCGCCGATTCACGCCACGCCACGCCACTGGATCAACCCCAGGTCTTCAACCAAACCCTGCTTGAGTTTCTAACCGCAGTCGAAACCACCACCCAGGATCACTGAACCATGCTGAAAAAAATCGCCCTGTTCACCGGCTCCGTGCTGTTCGCCGCCAACCTGATGGCCGCCACCGATACCGCCAAGGCGCCCCATGTAGAACTGGTGACCACCAACGGCACCATTGAAATCGAGCTGGACCCGGTGCACGCGCCGATCAGCACCAAGAACTTCCTCGCCTACGTGGACAGTGGCTTCTACAACAACACGATCTTCCACCGGGTGATTCCGGGTTTCATGGTCCAGGGCGGCGGTTTCACCGCACAGATGGCGCAGAAGCCGACCCAGGCGCCGATCAAGAACGAAGCCAGCAACGGCCTGCACAACGTGCGCGGCAGCTTGTCGATGGCGCGGACCTCGGATCCGAACTCGGCCACCAGCCAATTCTTCATCAACGTGAAGGACAATGACTTCCTCGACCCGGGCCGCGATGCCGGTTATGCGGTATTCGCCAAGGTGGTCAAGGGCATGGATGTGGTCGATATCATCGTCAACTCGCCGACCACCACCAAGCAAGGCATGTCGGACGTGCCGTCGGACCCGGTGTATATCAAGTCGGCCAAGCGGATCGACTAATGGCAGGCGCAAGCTGCAGGCCGGGTGCCTGTGGCTTGCGCCGCTTCATCTTCAAGGAGAGCCCGCCTGACGGGCGTCAGAACCCATGCTCTATCGTCGTTTTGAACAACTGATCGATATTTTTCGCGACGCCCCCACTGCCGCTCCGCCGAACACCGTCCTGCCCTTCTACCTGTATTACCTGCGCCAGGTCTGGCCGAGCTTCGCCGCGCTGTTGATCGTCGGTTTGTTCGCCGCGCTGATCGAAGTGGCGCTGTTCAGCTACCTGAGCCGGATCATCGACCTGGCCCAGGGTACGCCCAATACCGAATTCTTCCAGGTGCATGGCCGCGAGCTGCTGTGGATGGCCGTGGTTGCCCTGGTGCTGCGGCCGATCTTTTTCGGTCTGCACGACCTGCTGGTGCACCAGACCATCAGCCCGGGCATGACCAGCATGATTCGCTGGCAAAACCACAGCTATGTACTCAGGCAAAGCCTGAATTTCTTCCAGAACGACTTCGCCGGGCGCATTGCCCAGCGCATCATGCAGACCGGCAACTCGCTGCGCGACTCGGCGGTCCAGGCCGTCGATGCGCTCTGGCATGTGCTGATCTACGTCATCAGCTCCCTGGTGCTGTTCGTCGAGGCGGACTGGCGCCTGATGATCCCGCTGCTGGTGTGGATCGCCGGCTACATCGGCGCGCTGTACTACTTCGTGCCGCGGGTGAAGGCACGCTCGGTGATTTCCTCCGAGGCCCGCTCGAAACTCATGGGCCGGATCGTCGACGGCTATACCAATATCACCACCCTGAAGCTGTTTGCCCACACCCGTTTCGAGCAGCAATATGCCCGTGAAGCACTGGTGGAGCAGACCGAGAAAACCCAGTTGGCCTCACGGGTGGTGACCAGCATGGACGTGACCATCACCAGCCTCAACGGCTTGCTGATCGTCACCACCACGGGACTGGCGCTGTGGCTCTGGACCCAGTCGCTGATCTCGGTCGGCGCCATCGCCCTGGCCACCGGCCTGGTGATCCGCATCGTCAACATGTCCGGCTGGATCATGTGGGTGGTCAACGGCATTTTCGAAAACATCGGCATGGTCCAGGACGGCCTGCAGACCATCGCCCAACCGGTCAGCGTCACCGACCGCGAGCAGGCTCCACGCCTGCGGGTCAGCCAGGGCGAAGTGCGCTTCGAGCATGTGGACTTCCACTACGGCAAACGCAGCGGGGTGATCAGCGACCTCAACCTGACGATTCGTCCGGGGGAGAAAATCGGCCTGATCGGCCCTTCCGGCGCCGGCAAGTCGACCCTGGTCAACCTGCTGCTGCGGCTCTATGACTTGCAAGGCGGACGGATCCTGGTCGATGGCCAGAACATCGCCGAGGTGGCCCAGGAAAGCCTGCGCGAACATATCGGCATGATCACCCAGGACACCTCGCTGCTGCACCGCTCGATCCGCGACAACCTGTTGTACGGCAAGCCCGATGCCAGCGATGAAGAACTCTGGGAAGCAGCACGCAAGGCCCGGGCCGACGAATTCATCCCACTACTGTCGGACGCCCAGGGGCGTACTGGCCTTGATGCCCATGTCGGTGAGCGCGGGGTGAAATTGTCCGGCGGCCAGCGCCAGCGTATCGCCATTGCTCGGGTGCTGCTCAAGAACGCGCCGATCCTGATCATGGACGAAGCGACCTCGGCCCTGGATTCGGAAGTGGAGGCGGCGATCCAGGAGAGCCTGGAGACACTGATGGAAGGCAAGACCGTAATCGCCATTGCCCACCGCCTGTCGACCATTGCCCGCATGGACCGCCTGGTGGTCCTGGAAAATGGCCGGATCGCCGAAACCGGCAACCATGCCGAGCTACTGGCCCATGGCGGCCTGTATGCACGCCTCTGGCAACATCAGACCGGCGGGTTCGTCGGCATCGATTGAATGCCACCAGCGCCCCCGGAAGGGGGCGGTCGAGCACTCAGGCTTGCCGGTAAGGCAGCGCCGCCTTCGCCTCTTCGGCATAGGCGAGGATCCCCACCCGCTCCTGCGCGAGGAAATCCTTCACTGCCGCGCGCAGCCCCGGATGACGCAGGTAGTGCCAGGAATGGGTGATCACCGGTTCAAAACCGCGAATCAGCTTGTGCTCGCCCTGGGCTCCGGCATCGAAACGTTGCAGGCCCCGGGCGATGGCGTAGTCCATGCCCTGGTAGAAACAGGTTTCGAAATGCAGCCGGTCGAACTCCGCCAGGCAGCCCCAGTAACGACCGTAGAAACTGTCGCCGCCGATCAGGCTGAACGCCATGGCCACCGGCCGGCCGCCCTGCTTGGCCAGGACCACGCGGATCGACCCGGGCATGCGCTCGGCCAGCAGACTGAAGAACTCCCGGGTCAGGTAGGGCGCCTGACGGCGCACGGCGTAGGTATTGGCATAACAGGCGTAGACGAAATCCCACTGCGCCTCGCTCAACTCACGGCCTTCCAGCCATTGGAAATCGAAGCCTTGCCCGGCGACCTGCTCGCGCTCCTTGCGCATCTGCTTGCGCTTGCGCGAACTCAGGGTATCGAGGAAGTCCTGGAAATCCCGGTAGCCGCGGTTCTGCCAGTGAAACTGGCAACCGTAACGCAGCAACCAGCCGGGCTGCTCGCCAAGGGCGGCATCGGCCAGGGCATCGGTGAAGTTGATATGGGCGCTGGAGAGCTCTTCGATCTCCAGGTAGCCCGGCAAGGCGGCCAGCAGTTCAAAACCGTCCTCGGCCCTGGCCGCCAGCAATCGCGCGCCGCTGACCGGGCTGAATGGCACGGCGGTCAGGAGCTTGGGGTAATACGCGATGCCCGCGCGCTCACAGGCCTCGGCCCAACCGTGGTCGAACACATACTCGCCATAGGAATGCCATTTGCGATAACTCGGCAAGGCCGCCAGCAGCCGACCATTTTCCACATGCAGCAGATGCTCCGGCTGCCACCCCGAGTGCGGTCCGAGACTGCCGCTGTCTTCCAGGGCACTCAGGAAGCCATGGCTGAGGAATGGCTGGCCGTCGGGCACCAGCGCATCCCATTGCTCGGCAGCGACCTCGGAGAGGCTTTGCAGACGTTGTAACGGCATCGATATCCCCAGGCAGGTGCAACACGCAGAGCGAGTATCGCGCAAGTGAGGCAGGAAGGGCGACAGGTAGAACGGAAAACCGATATCGGCCGCGGAGGCTGTCGGGAAAGGAATATTAAAATCTATTTCATTGGACTTGAAAGTCGCCTGGGAACACCATTCCAGAAGGTTCCAGGACAGCGGCCGGGCTGTATTGCCGGGGCCTGGAGCCATACCAGTCAGTCAAGGTCGAGCACGGTTTCCGTAGGAGCTGGCGTTTTCAACAGGTGCAGTTTCTTATCCTGGCTATCGTTGAAAAATCGGAGGACGCAGAACCGCTGGGCGTGTCCAAAAGCCAGACAAAAAAACGCCCCGCGCGACTTTACGTCGAGCGGGGCGCCAAAAGAGCGGAGCTTACAACAGTGGAATCGTGTAGCTGACGATCAGACGGTTTTCGTCCTGGTCGGTGGAAGCAACGGCGGTGCTGGTACGCCACATGGCGTTTTTCCAGGCGAAGCCGAGGTTCTTGAAGGTACCTTCAGGAATCACGTAGGCCAGGCTGATATCGCGTTCCCATTCGCTCTGGCTGCCAGAGACGTTCTGAATATTAATATTGTCGCCGCGCAGGTAGATGATGCCGGCGGTCAGGCCAGGTACGCCGACCTTGGCGAAGTCATAGGCGTAGCGAGCTTGCCAGGTACGCTCGCCGGCACGGGCGAACTTCTGGATCTGCATGTCAGTGATGGTGCTGTTCGACGAGCCGTCACCCTGGTTCAACCATGGGAAGTCGCTGTCGCCCTTGGTGTACTGGTAACCAGCACCGAAGGTATGACCGGCAACCGAGTACAGCGCCAGGTAGCTGTACAGATCATTGTCGACTTTACCCTTGGCAGGAGTCGCAGTGTTCGGGTAGTAGCCGGAGGTGTAGTAGGCCGAGTTATTACCGTTGGCACCGTTGTCGCGGCTACGGTAGTAGCGCAGGTCGCTTTTCAGCACGCCAGGACCGATGGACCAGTTGTGCACCAGGCCGAGGAAGTTCTGCGAGTAGAAATCCTTCAGCTCGCCGTAGTAGTAGGAAGCGACCAGATCCTTGGTGATCTTGTAGTCGGCGCCGCCGTACAGGAACTTGTTGCTGAACTTGCCCTTGCTGAAATCGGAAGAGCTGTTGGCGCCAGCGATCGACAAATCTTCGTCGTTGCTGGAGTTACGCGCCTTGGACTTCTCGACCTGACCGAGAGTCAGGGTCAGGTCCTTGATTTCGTTCGAAGTGATCTGGCCACCGGTGAAGGTTTGTGGCAGCAGACGACCGTCGTTGTACTTGATCACCGGGTTGTTCGGCAACAGGGTACCGACTTTCAGCTCGGTCTGCGAAACGCGGACTTTGCCGGTCAGGCCAACGCTACCGAAGTCATTGACGGACTTGGCATTGTTGCCGCCGGTGGCCTCGCTTGGGAAAACGGTACTGCTGTAGTTGGTTTTGGTTGCGCCGTTGGAACCGCCACCGGTGTCCAGGCGAATACCTTCCAGAGCAATCACATCAAGACCGAAACCCACGGTACCCTGGGTGTAACCGGAGTTGATCCGCAGATCGAAGCCTTGACCCCATTCCGAGGCCAGGCTCTGAGCGGGTTTATTGCTACGGTTATCAGTGTTGATGTAGAAGTTACGCAGACCCAGGGTCGACGTTGCACCTTCGATAAAACCTTTCGCGTCAGCTTGCCCGTCGGCATACGCCTGTTGGGACAAAACCCCTACGGCCACTGCCAGGGCCAAGGTGCACTTGTTCATTGTTTCGCTCCTCTTGGATTCAAACTCTTCGGGTCTTTCGTGGCGTCCGTTGCCATCACGCGGGTGCGCAGCCATTGCCGGGGCTTGACCTGCTTTGTTGGGAGGGAATCTTGGCGTGGGGTTATTTCAGCGCAGTTGCCAGGAGATTAAGGTTTTGTGACAGTGGAACTTTTTCCGACCGGCACGACCTCGCGCAAAGCCCCGGTCTACAGGGCTTCGGCAAAAAAATAGTGGCTTTTTGGTATTATGACTTTCCAGCATCCCGACGCTGTGCGGCCAGCTGTGCGGACAAGGCTTCGAGATTTTCGACCGGCGGTTCGGGCATCTGCTTCAGGGTGGCCTGCATCAAGCGCATCTGGCGGATAAAGCGCCGGCAATTGGGGCAGAACATCAAGTGATGGCGCACCATCAGGCGCTCACGAAAGCTCAGTTGACCATCGAGATAGTCGCTGGAGCGCGCCACTTGTTCCTTGCAGGTCAGCATTCGCCGGTCTCCTCAAAATGCTCCACGGTCGCGAAAACTTTCAAGCGTGCCCGGTGCAGCAGCACCCTGACATTGGAGAGCGAGATCCCCAGAAGATTACAGATATCCTCCAACTCCAGCCCCTGGCGTTCACGCAACAACAAGACACTGCTCTGCAACTCGGACAAGCTCAACAGCGTATGTTCCAGGCACTGGCGCAGCTCATCCTCGCTGAGCAGGGCCTCGGGGGTGTCCTCGTGCCAGGCGTGAGGCGCCAGGGCCCAGTGGCCATCCGCGGCGAAGCGTTCGTCGCCGATGGTGCCGTGGGGCGACGGCAGGTCATCCAGCAGCACTTCGCGACGGTTCTGCTTGTAGCGATTTTTCGCCGCATTGGCGGTGATGGTCAACAACCAGGTCTTGAGACTGGAGCGTCCCTGGAAGCCCGCCAGGTTACGCACCACCGCCAGCCAGGCATCCTGGACCGCTTCATCGGCCTGGCGGCTGCCGACAATGGCATAGGCAACTGCCCGCATCGCACTCTGGTAGGTACTGACCAACTCCTTGTAGGCCCGTTGTTCGCCTGCCAGCAAACGCTCAAGCAGTTGAGTATCGTCCATCGCCGCCATTCACAACCTCGTTTTCAAGATCGACGTCAACTCAGTCATGCAGCAACGCACTCCTGCAGGAGCAGAGCCTGCCGGGGCGCCGGACCGTCGCGAAGGGGCCATTGAAACCGCTAAAAGCTTCGCGGGCAAGCACCGCTCCCACAGTTAGGCGGCGTTCTCAATATTCCACGTCCAATTGGCCGGCATGGGCAAGCCCAGATCCTGCAATCAGCGCTTGCGCAGGATCACGCTACCGATCGAATAACCGGCACCGAACGAACTGAGCACCGCCAGCGAACCCGCCGCCAGATCGTCCTGGTTCTTGTGCAAGGCAATTACCGAACCGGCCGAGCTGGTGTTGGCGTAGGTATCGAGAATCACCGGCGCTTCTTCCTCCGTGGCCTCGCGTCCCAGCAGTTTCTTGACGATCAGGTGGTTCATGCTGAGATTGGCCTGGTGCAGCCAGAAGCGTTTCACATCAGCGATGTTCAGCTGGTTTTCCTGCAGGTGCGCGGCGATAAGCTCCGCCACCATCGGGCAGACGTCGCGGAACACCTTGCGGCCTTCCTGGACAAACAGCTTGTCCGGGGCGCCGATGCCCTCTTCCGCCGCGCGGTTGAGGAAACCGAAGTTGTTGCGGATGTTATTGGAGAACTTGGTCAGCAGCTTGGTGCCGACAATGTCGAATTGATAGGCCGAAGTCGCCAGCTCAGCCCGTTCCAGGATCACCGCCGTCGCCGCATCACCGAAAATGAAATGGCTGTCGCGGTCGCGGAAATTCAAGTGACCGGTGCAGACTTCCGGGTTGACCATCAGGATCGCCCGGGCCTGGCCCAGTTGAATGCTGTTGCTGGCGGCCTGGATGCCGAAGGTCGCCGAGGAACAGGCGACGTTCATGTCGAAGCCGAAACCCTGGATACCCAGGGCTTCCTGGACCTCGATGGCCACCGCCGGATAGGCCCGTTGCAGGTTCGAGCAGGCAACGATGACGCCGTCGATATCGGCGGCGGTCTTGCCCGCGCGTTGCAGGGCCTGTTCGGCGGCCCCGATGGCCATCTGGCAGAGGATCGACCACTCGTCGTTGGAGCGCTCGGGCAGGCGCGGGCGCATGCGCTGCGGATCAAGAATGCCGTCCTTGTCCATGACGAAACGGCTCTTGATACCGGACGCCTTCTCGATGAATGCGGCGCTCGATTCGGTCAGTGCCTGAACTTCACCGCGCTCGATGGCCGCGGCGTTTTCGAGGTTGAACTGCTGCACATAGCTGTTGAAAGACTGCACCAGCTCCTCGTTGGAAATGCTGTTGGCCGGGGTGTACAGGCCGGTGCCGCTGATGACGACGTTATGCACGCTCGTTCCTCTATTCTGTTCAGGCAGAAGTCATTGGCACATTCGTACCAACACATAAAAGGGCCAATCCCGTCAAAACGGCAAAGGGCCTGGAGTCGTTTTCTTCCGACCCGGTCGGGCAAGCAGCGCTCGAACCATGGAATCGGCATTTATAGCCGCCAAGTGTGCCATAAACATTGGGATTTGGCCCTAGGGCCAAGATCAATGGAATACAACCGGGCTCCCGGGAGCCCGGCTAAAAACCTTATATCAGGCTTCGACCTGGCTCCATTGCTTGCCCAGGCGCTTGTCCGAAATCGGCACCTTGGTCCCCAACTGCTGGGCAAACAGCGAGACCCGATACTCTTCCAGCCACCAGCGATACAGCTCCAGTTGCGGGTCGCGCTTGCCTTCCTGGGCATGCTTGGCCGCGCGGGCCTGGTACTGGGCCCAAAGCCCTGCCAGTTCAGTGCTCCAGACCCGGTCCTTCTGCACCTGGGACGGCAGTTTTTCCAGGCGTAGTTCAATGGCCTTGAGGTAACGCGGCAACTCCTTGAGCCAGGCGCCTGGCGTCTGCCGGACAAAGCCGGGATAGACCAACTGACTCAACTGCTGCTTGATGTCATTGAGGGCCACGGCCTGGGCCAGATCGATCTTGCCCTTGAAGCGTTTTTGCAGAGCATGCCAGAGCTTGAGCGTCTCCAGGGTCAGGCGCGCCAGGCGCTCGGCATGCTCGGTCCAGGCGCCGCGCTTGCGTTCGGCCAGGGACGCCAGGCCGACGCCATCGCGTGGCAGGCTGTCCTCGCCGTCCAGCACACAGCTGTCGAGGCTCGCCAGCAGGATATCTTCAACCAGCGCCTCGACCCGACCCAGTTCGCGATACAGCAAAGCCAGTTCGGTCAGGCCCGGCAATTTGCCGCGGAGGAACTTCGCCGGCTCGGCCAACTGCTGCAGCAACAGGCGCTGCAGGGCCCGGCGATGCTGGAACTCGGCTTCGGCCGGGGTCGAGAAACGCCCTTCCTTGACCGTACCGCTCTCCTCCACCAGCGCCGGATACACCGTCATCGACAACCCGGCGATCTTCTGCTGGGTGCTCTGGGCCACCGCGGCAAACTCCCGGGCCTGAACCGGCTGCTGGCTTTTCGCGGTCTGTGGCACGGCCAGGGCCGCCTGACTGGCTTCGGCAAAGCGCGCCGTCAGCTCGGCCAGGTCACGCCCTTCGCCGAGGAACTTGCCCTGGGCATCGACGATTTCCAGGTTCATACGCAGATGGCTTTCCACCTGCTGCGCCGCTTCGGCCCAGGCTTCATCGCTGACCCGCGCGCCGGTCATGCGCAACAGCTCACGGCCCAGCGCCAGGGGTAACGAGCCTTCGGCAAACTCGATCCGTTGCAGCGCCGCCTTGACGAAATCCGGCACCGGCACGAAGTTCTTGCGCAAGGCCTTGGGCAGGTTGCGAACCAGGGCAATGCACTTGGCTTCGATCACCCCCGGAACCAACCACTCCAGGCGCTCGCCGGGCAGCGCCGGCAGCAGCGGCGCCGGCACCCGCAGGGTCACGCCGTCACGCGGGTGGTTGGGTTCGAAGTGATAACTCAAGGCCAGGGCCAGGTCGCCCAGGTGCAGGGTGTCCGGATAGTGCGCGGCGGTGACTTCGCTGGCGTCGCGGGCGAGCACATCCTCTTCGCGCATGATCAACAGTTGCGGGTCTTTCTGGCTGTTGACCCGGTACCAGCTGTCGAAGGTCGCGGTCTGGTGGATCTCTGCCGGCAGGCGCGCGTCGTAGAAGGCGAACAGGGTTTCCTCGTCGGCCAGGATATCGCGCCGGCGGGCCTTGGCTTCCAGCTCGTCGAGTTGTTCGAGCAATTGTTGGTTGGCGCTCAGGCACTTGGCTTTCGACTGAATCTCGCCGCGCACCAAGCCCTCGCGGATAAACAGCTCGCGGGAGGCGACCGGCTCGATGGGCCCGAAGTGCACCGGCCGGCGGCCGACCACGATCAGGCCGAACAGGGTGATCTGCTCGAAGGCCACGACCTGGCCGCGCTTCTTCTCCCAATGCGGCTCGAAGTGGTTCTTCTTGATCAGGTGCCCGGCCAGGGGTTCGATCCAGTCCGGCTCGATCTTGGCGACCATCCGCGCATAGAGCTTGGTGGTTTCCACCAGTTCGGCGGCCATCAGCCATTGCGGACGCTTGCGGCCCAGGCCCGAGGACGGGTGGACCCAGAAACGCCGCTGGCGGGCGCCGAGGTAGTCGCCGTCCTCGGTCTTCTGGCCGATCTGGCTGAGCAGCCCGGACAACACCGCCTTGTGCAGCTTGGGATAGTCGGCCGGCTCCTTGTTGACGCTCAACTGCAGGTCGCGGCAGATCAGGCCCAATTGCCGGTGCGAATCACGCCACTCGCGCATCCGCAGGTAATTGAGGAAATTCTTCCGGCACCAGTTGCGCAATGCGCTGGCGCCCAGGGCCAGGCGCTGCTCCTCGAAACCACGCCAGACATTGATCAGGCCGGCGAAATCCGAATCCACGTCCTTCCACTGCGCATGGGCCTGGTCGGCGGCTTGCTGGCGCTCCGGCGGACGCTCGCGCGGGTCCTGCACCGACATGGCGCTGGCGACGATCAGCACTTCCTGCAGGCTGCCGAGGGTGGCCGCCTCCAGCAACATGCGACCCATCCGCGGGTCCACCGGCAGGCGCGCCAACTGGCGGCCCAGCGGGGTCAGCTGGTTCTCGCGATTGACTGCCGAGAGCTCCTGCAGCAGGTTGAAACCGTCGCTGATGGCCTTGCCGTCCGGCGGTTCGATAAACGGAAACGCGGTGATCTCGCCGAGCCGCAGGTGCAGCATCTGCAGGATCACCGCCGCGAGGTTGGTGCGCAGGATCTCCGGGTCGGTAAATTCCGCACGGCCGTTGAAGTCGTCCTCGCTGTACAGGCGGATGCAGATGCCCGGCTCGACCCGGCCGCAACGGCCCTTGCGCTGGTTGGCGCTGGCCTGGGACACGGCCTCGATCGGCAGGCGCTGGACCTTGGCGCGGTAGCTGTAGCGGCTGATGCGCGCCGTACCGCTGTCGATCACATAACGGATCCCCGGCACGGTCAGCGAGGTTTCCGCGACGTTGGTCGCCAGCACCACGCGCCGCCCCGGATGGGACTGGAAAATCCGCTGCTGTTCGGCCGGCGACAGCCGTGCATATAAAGGAAGGATTTCGGTGTGCTTGAGCTGGGCCTTGCGCAGCATGTCCGCGGCGTCGCGAATCTCCCGCTCGCCAGGCAGGAACACCAGCACATCGCCCGGGCTCTTGCGCTCGCTGCGCTCGAAGGCGGCGATCTCGTCGAGGGTGGCGATAATCGCCTGGTCCACGCTCAGGTCTTCCTCGACGCTGTTGCCCTCTTCATCCTGTTGCGAAGTCAGCGGGCGATACCAGGTGTCCACCGGAAAGGTCCGCCCCGACACTTCGACAATCGGCGCATCGTTGAAGTGTTTGGAAAAGCGCTCCAGGTCGATGGTCGCCGAGGTGATGATGACCTTCAGGTCCGGACGCCGAGGCAGCAGGGTTTTCAGGTAGCCCAGCAGGAAATCGATGTTCAGGCTGCGCTCGTGGGCTTCGTCGACGATGATCGTGTCGTAGCGTTCCAGGTAGCGATCGTTCTGGGTTTCCGCCAGGAGGATACCGTCGGTCATCAACTTGACCAGGGTGTTGGCCTCGCTCTGGTCTTCGAAACGCACCTGATAGCCCACCAGCGCGCCCAGGGGCGTGGCCAACTCGTCGGCGACCCGGCTCGCGACACTGCGCGCGGCAATCCGCCGCGGCTGGGTGTGGCCGATCAGGCCATGCTGGCCACGGCCGATTTCCAGGCAGATCTTCGGTAACTGGGTGGTTTTGCCTGAACCGGTCTCACCGGCGATGATCAGCACCTGGTGCTTGAGCAACGCCGCCTTGATCTCGTCGCGCTTGGCGGCAATCGGCAGGCTGTCATCATAACGAATCAGCGGCACGCTCTTGGCGCGGGCCGTGACCTGGGCACAGGATGCCTGCATCCGCTCGACCCACTGGGCCAACTTGCTTTCGTCGGGTTTCTTGCGCAACTCGAGCAACTGCCGCCGCAACCGGTGGCGGTCGGCAATCATGGCCTGGTCGAGGTTTTTCAGCAGTTGGTCGATAGCGGGCGATTCGTCAGTCATCAGGTACGCAAAGGTCGTCTATTTTAGGCAGGCGCGGATTGTCGCAGATTTGCGCCGGAAAATGATGCCAACTGCATTGCCGAAGCGCCGCGACGGATTATTCGTTATCCCGCTCCTTGCGCCGATACGGAAACACGTCGATCACCTTGCCCGCGCGAATCGCCTCTTGCAGGCCTTTCCAGTAGTCGGCGTTGTACAACTCGCCATGCAACTGCTCGAACAATCGGCGCTGCGCCATGTCGGCGAACAGGAACGGCGGGAACTCCTCCGGGAACACATCCAGCGGCCCGATGGAATACCAGGGCTCCGAGGCCATTTCATCCTCGGGCGTACGGGGCGCGGGAATGTGCCGGAAGTTGGCTTCGGTGAGGAAGCAGATCTCGTCGTAGTCATAGAACACCACGCGGCCATGGCGGGTCACGCCGAAGTTCTTCAGTAGCATGTCGCCAGGAAAGATATTCGCCGCGGCCAGTTGCTTGATCGCCAGGCCATAATCCTCCAGCGCCTCGCGAACCTGGGCGTCATTGGCGTTTTCCAGGTACAGGTTCAGCGGGGTCATGCGCCGCTCGGTCCAGCAGTGGCGGATCAGCACCGTATCGCCGTCGACCTGTACCGTCGACGGCGCCACTTCCAACAACTCCTCCAGGCACGCCGGCTCGAACTTGCTCAGGGGAAAGCGGAAGTCGGCGAATTCCTGGGTATCGGCCATGCGCCCGACCCGATCGACACTTTTCACCAGGCGATACTTCTCGATCACCGTGGCGCGGTCGACGTTCTTCGACGGCGAAAAGCGGTCCTTGATGATCTTGAACACCGTGTTGAAGCCCGGCAGGGTGAATACGCTCATGACCATGCCGCGCACCCCCGGGGCCATGATGAAACGGTCGTCGGTGTTGGCCAGGTGATTGATCAGCGCCCGGTAGAATTCGGACTTGCCGTGCTTGTAGAAACCGATGGAGGTGTACAGCTCGGCGATATGCTTGCCCGGCAGAATACGCTTGAGAAAGCCGACGAACTCCGCCGGTACTGGCACATCCACCATGAAATAGGAACGGGTGAAGGAAAAGATGATCGACACATCGGCTTCGTCGGTGATCAGCGCGTCGATCTGGATCCCACGTCCTTCGCGGTGCAACAACGGAATCACCAGCGGCCATTGTTCATCATGGGTGTAGATCCGCCCCACCAGGTAGGCGCCCTTGTTGCGATAAAGCACCGAGGAAAACAGTTCGACGCTCAGCTCGGGATCCTTGCACACCCAGTCCGGCAGGTTTTCCCGCAACTGGGCCTCCAGGCGCCGCAGGTCAGCCGGTAAATCGGCGTAGGCCTCGCTGAAGCGGTAGTCGGCGAAAATCTGCTCGAGCATGCCCGACAATTCGCCACGGGGGTGGTAGGTTCGGGTCTGCGCCGCCCGCGCCCGGCGCAGTGACGGCCGGGTGGTGTGGATAAACATGCAGCCGTCGCTGATCAGATCGTGGCTGAACAGTCCGCAGAAAGTCGAGTTGTACCAGGTCTCGGCCAGTTCATCGTCGAAACGCAGGTCGATCAGGCTGATATAAGCGCTTTTCACCAGGGGCCAGAGCGTGACATCGAGCAAGGTACTCTCATCGAAGCTGGCGCGTAGCCGGGCATTGACCTCGCCGACCTTCTCTTCGTACAGGTTGATCCGTGCCGCCGAAGCCAGCTGCGCTTCCTGCCAGCGGGCGCCTTCGAAACGGCTGCGGGCGCCATCGGTGATCTGGCGGAAGTGCTCGCGGTAATCGTCGAAGCCATCGAGGATCATGCGGGCGATATCAGCGGCCGGCCATGGCTGCGGCATAGTGGAACCCCTGCGCTGTGGTTCGAAATTGTTCTCTGGCGACGCGCTTGAGCTTAGAGGCCAACCCTCAGGCAACGCAACCATTGCCTTGCCAGTTACATGCGGCGACACTTGCTCGCCCTAGCCTGCCAAGGAAGCCACCGTGAGACCCGTCGATATTCTGCGCATGTTCATGCTGGCCGCTGTCTGGGGTGCCAGTTTCCTGTTCATGCGGATCATTGCCCCGGTGCTCGGCGCCTTTCCCACCGCCTTTTTCCGTGTCTCGATTGCCGCGATCGGACTGCTGGTGATCCTCACGCTGATGCGGGTCGGCTGGGACTTCAAAGGTAAGTTCAAGGTCTGCCTGATGCTCGGTGTGATCAACTCCGGGTTGCCGGCGACGCTGTATTCGGTGGCGGCGCAAGTGTTGCCGGCCGGCTATTCCTCGATCTTCAACGCCACCACACCGCTGATGGGCGTGCTGATCGGCGGGGTGTTCTTCCATGAGAAACTGAGCCTGAACAAACTGCTCGGGATCTTCCTCGGATTGTTCGGGGTGGCCGTGCTGACCCGCGCGGGACCTGTGACCTTCAACCTGGACTTGCTGATGGGAGCCACGGCATGCCTGCTGGCCACCACCAGTTACGGCTTCGCCGGGTTCCTTACCCGCCGCTGGCTCGACCATCAGGGGGGCCTCGATCCTCGGCTTTCGGCCATGGGCAGCATGTTCGGCGCGACCCTGGTGATCCTGCCATTCTTCGGTTACAACGCCATCGCCCACCCGCCGGTCAGTTGGGGCGGGATGAGTGTCTGGCTGTCGCTGTTGGGCCTGGGGCTGGTGTGTACGGCGTTTGCCTACATCATGTATTTCAAGTTGATCAGCGATATCGGCCCGGTCAAGTCGATGACCGTTACCTTCATGATTCCGGCGTTCGGGGTATTGTGGGGGGCGCTGTTGCTCGACGAGCCGCTGTCGATGGCCCATGTGTATGGCGGAGTGTTGATTGCGCTGGCCCTTTGGCTGGTGTTGAAACCAGGGGCGGTGTTGAAGGCGGTCAGTGTGGCTGACCGTTAATTATCTGGCGGTCTCCAGGCCCCCTTCGCGGGCAAGCTCCGCTCCCACAAGTTCTCTGTTGTACACACATCATGCGTACGACTCGGACACTGTGGGAGCGGAGCTTGCCCGCGAAGAGGCCGGAACCGGCGCAGCAGCACTCTGCTACTGCAGCAACTCTCGCCGTTTAGCCAGCCTTGCGAAACACAAACACCAACCCGACGATAATCAGCGCCATCCCCAGCACGCTCAGCGCCGCCAGCCGATTACCAAAGATCAGGTAATCCATCACAGCGGTCACCGCCGGCACCAGATAGAACAGACTGGTGACATTGACCAGGTTACCCCGGGCAATCAGCCGATACAGCAACAAGGTCGCCAGCACCGACACCACCAGCCCCATCCACAGCACCGGCACGATAAAGCCGCTGCCGGTTTCGAAGTGGAACGGCTGGAACGGCACGAACACCCCGCACAGCAACAACCCGGCCAGATACTGCAGCGGCAGCGTGCCCAACGGATTATCGGTGATGCGCTTCTGCATGATCGAGCCCAAGGTCATGCTGGCCAGGGCCAGTAAACCGAACAGCATCCCCGCCAGGGACATACCGGCCAACCCGATCCCCTGGTAAACCACCAGGATCAGCCCCGCCAACCCCAGTCCCAGGCCGAACATCCGGCTCCAGGAACGCCTGCGCTCCATCAGCACCGCTGTCAGGATCGGCTGTACCCCCATGATCGTCGCCATGACCCCGGGGGTGACCTTCAGGTCCAGGGCCAGCAGATAGAAAATCTGATAGGCCCCGAGCAAAACCAGGCCGGTCGCCGCCGCATAAAGCATCGGCTTGCCCCTGCGCGGCAACTTGAGCTTGAGCAACGGTACCAACACCACCAACCCCAACAGGGCGATGGAAAAACGGATCAACAGGAACGCGAACGGCGAGGCATGCGCCAGCCCCCATTTGGAGAAGATCGCCCCGCTACTCCAGAGCAGGACAAACAGACTCGTCGAGGCCGCCGCGGTTGCGGATTGTTTGGAAAAAGCCAACATGGATACCACCCGTGATTCAGGCAAAAGCCGATTCAGCGCAAGGCTGAACATTCAGTAGTTTTTTTCAGGCGGGCACAGGGCAACAGCGAACGCTGCTGATCAGCCCGAAAAGCCAACACCCGGCGGTGATACGACTGCGTACACCGGCGTGCTACTGACAGGTGGGGGGTAATGACTGATCTGCGCAGGCTGCAGGTTCCCGCACGGCACGAGCACAGCGTTGAGCGCTGAATCGACTACCGCATTGAGAAAGGAAACCGGCATGGGCTGATCTTTTGCTGAGGAAGGTGAATCGGTTGAAACACCGAGCGCTGACTATAACCAGCGCCCGGTCGCAATTGCAACAGGTCAGCCGAACAGCCAATAGCCGAGGGCGGCGAACACCACCACCGCCAGCACTGGGCGCATGGCACGATAAGCCTTCGGATTGGCACGCTTGAAGCGCTTGACCACGCCACTGATGCTGTCGCTGAAGCGCTTGCTCCAGGCATAAGCCTGGTTGATCCCGCCGACCCGCTCATCATCGAGGTTCTGCGGCGCGGTGGCGCGGCCGAGGAAGGCGCTGACCCGGCGGTTGACCGCGGTCATGAAGCGGCTGCTCAGAGGGCGCTCGATATCGCAGAACAGAATAACCCGGGTCTGCTCGGTTTCATTCTTGACCCAGTGCACGTAGGTCTCGTCGAACATCACGTCTTCACCGTCGCGCCAGGCATAGACCTGGCCGTCGACGAAAATCCGGCAATCGTCGGAGTTCGGCGTGGACAAACCCAAGTGATAACGCAGGGAACCGGCAAACGGGTCACGGTGCGGGTTGAGGTGACTGCCACCGGGCAACAGGGCGAACATCGCGCCCTTGACGTTGGGAATCGAGTTCACCAGCGCCACGGTTTTCGGGCAGAGCAGTTCGGCCGACGGCAGGGCCTTGTCGTACCACTTGAGGTAGAAACGCTTCCAGCCCTTCTTGAAGAACGAGCCGAAACCGGCGTCGTTGTTCTTCTCGGCGGCGCGGATATAGCCTTCGTCGAACAGGTGCATGGCCTCTTCGCGGATCACCTGCCAGTTGTCCTTGAGCACATCCAGCTCGGGAAATTTGCTGCGATCCAGGTAAGGCTTGGACGGTACGCTGGAAAACAGGTACATCAAGGCGTTGTATGGCGCAAATGCGGCGGAATGGTTGACGAACTGGCGCAGTAGCGGCAAACGCGCCTTGCCGCGCAGATGCACGTAAAGCGTACTGCCGAGGAACAGCAGCAGGACTGCGGCCTTGGCGGCAAAGGAAAAGGTCATTCAACACTCCTCGAAAATGGGCAACGCGCAGGCGGGCTGTATCGCTCGCCCCACCTGAGGTGGCAGCCGGGCATGATAAACATTACCGGCGCCGGGAAAAACCCATGGCGTCACAGATTCAGCGTTGCCGATGCGGCAATAAAGCTCCTATTTAACCGCAAACGGCTGAACGGCAGCTGACCCAGGTCAGTGGATACCGCCCAGCCCTGCTCGCCTGGCGTGCCAGCATCCCTCGCGGGGTTACTGCTGAATCTCCTGCTCGCTGAACAGATCGCTGAACAACATGCTCGACAGATAACGCTCGCCGGAGTCCGGCAACACCACCACGATGGTCTTGCCCTGCATTTCCGCAGTCTGCGCCAGTCGCACGGCAACCGCCATGGCCGCACCACAGGAAATCCCGCAGAGAATCCCTTCTTCGCGCATCAGGCGCAGGGCCATGGCCTTGGACTCTTCGTCGGTCACCAGTTCGACCCGGTCGACCATCGCCAGATCGAGGTTTTTCGGCACGAAACCGGCACCGATGCCCTGGATCTTGTGCGGGCTGGGCTTGACCTCGGCCCCGGCCAGGGTCTGGCTGATGACCGGTGAGGTGGCCGGCTCCACCGCCACCGAAAGGATCGGCTTGTGCTTGGTCAGCTTGATATAGCGCGAGACCCCGGTAATGGTCCCGCCCGTGCCGACGCCCGCCACCAGCACATCCACCGCGCCGTCGGTATCGTTCCAGATTTCCGGTCCGGTGGTCTTTTCATGAATCGCCGGGTTGGCCGGATTGTCGAACTGCGCCGGCATGAAGCAGTTGGCCGGATCGCTCTCGACAATCTCGGTAGCCTTTTCAATCGCGCCTTTCATGCCCTTGGCCGGCTCGGTCAGGACCAGCTCCGCGCCCAGGGCCTTGAGCACCTTGCGCCGTTCCAGGCTCATGGACGACGGCATGGTCAGCAGCAGCTTGTAGCCCCGGGCAGCCGCCACGAAAGCCAGGCCGATACCGGTATTGCCGGACGTCGGCTCGACGATGGTCATGCCCGGCTTGAGCTTGCCGCTGCTTTCGGCGTCCCAGATCATGTTGGCGCCAATCCGGCATTTCACCGAGTACCCAGGGTTACGCCCTTCGATCTTGGCCAGAATCGTTACGCCACGGGGCGCGATACGGTTGATCTGGACCAGCGGCGTGTTACCGATGGAGTGCGCGTTGTCTGCAAAAATATGGCTCATGACGGGGTCCTTTCATGCAGCATTGACGGGAACCTTCAAGGTTATGCCTCAGGGTTGCGGGCGTCCAGTCATGACAAATGAGCAGCCGCCGGCCCGCGACGGACCGAGTCAGGATCTGACGCCCCATTCAGAGACTGAATAAGCCGTCTGCGTTCACACTCGACCGGGCGCCGCGTTATAGTCAGGCATGATCTTTTTCCGCCCGCCCTCAAACCGGCCGGCGTTATCGTCCGAGGAATTGCAGATGAAGTTCGAAGGCACCCAGGCCTACGTTGCCACCGATGACCTGAAGCTGGCCGTGAATGCCGCCATCACCCTGGAGCGTCCGCTGCTGGTCAAGGGCGAACCCGGCACCGGCAAGACCATGCTGGCCGAGCAACTGGCCGAATCCTTCGGGGCCAAGCTGATCACCTGGCACATCAAGTCCACCACCAAGGCCCACCAGGGCCTCTACGAGTACGACGCGGTCAGCCGCCTGCGCGACTCGCAGCTGGGCAACGAGAAGGTCCACGACGTTCGCAACTACCTGAAAAAGGGCAAGCTGTGGGAAGCCTTCGAATCCGAGGAGCGGGTGATCCTGCTGATCGACGAAATCGACAAGGCCGACATCGAGTTCCCCAACGACCTGCTGCAAGAACTCGACAAGATGGAGTTCTATGTCTACGAGATCGATGAAACCATCAAGGCAAAGAAACGCCCGATCATCATCATTACCTCCAACAACGAGAAAGAGCTGCCGGATGCCTTCCTGCGCCGCTGCTTCTTCCACTACATCGCCTTCCCGGACCGCATCACCCTGCAAAAGATCGTCGACGTGCACTACCCGAACATCAAGAAAGACCTGGTCAGCGAAGCCCTCGACGTGTTCTTCGACGTGCGCAAGGTCCCGGGCCTGAAGAAAAAGCCCTCGACCTCGGAGCTGGTGGACTGGCTGAAGCTGTTGATGGCCGACAATATCGGCGAAGCAGTGCTGCGCGAGCGTGATCCGACCAAGGCCATTCCGCCCCTGGCCGGCGCCCTGGTGAAGAACGAACAGGATGTCCAACTGCTTGAACGCCTGGCGTTCATGAGCCGTCGCGGCAGCCGTTAAGTTCGCTTTTTTCAACAAAAGCGGGGGCGATCGCCATGCTGCTCAACCTGTTCAATGAAATGCGCGCCGCCAAGGTTCCGGTGTCGGTGCGCGAACTGCTCGACCTGATCAACGCTCTGAAACAACGCGTGACCTTCGCCGACATGGACGAGTTCTACTACCTCGCCCGGGCGATCCTGGTGAAGGACGAACGGCATTTCGACAAATTCGACCGGGCTTTCGGCGCCTACTTCAATGGCCTGGAAAAGCTCGACGAGCATCTCCAGGCCTTGATTCCCGAGGATTGGTTGCGCAAGGAGTTCGAGCGTTCGCTGAGTGACGAGGAGCGCGCACAGATCCAGTCCCTCGGCGGCCTGGACAAGCTGATCGAGGAGTTCAAGAAGCGCCTGGAAGAACAGAAGGAACGTCACGCCGGCGGCAACAAGTGGATCGGTACCGGCGGCACCAGCCCGTTCGGCTCCGGCGGCTTCAACCCCGAAGGCATTCGCGTCGGCGATGCCGGCAAGCGCCAGGGCAAGGCGGTCAAGGTCTGGGACCAGCGCGAGTACAAGAACCTCGACGACCAGGTCGAACTGGGCACGCGCAATATCAAGGTGGCTTTGCGTCGCCTGCGCAAGTTCGCGCGCCAGGGTGCGGCGGAAGAGCTGGATATCGACGGCACCATCGACCACACCGCCCGCGATGCCGGCCTGCTGAATATCCAGATGCGCCCGGAGCGGCGCAACACCATCAAGTTGCTGCTGCTGTTCGACATCGGCGGCTCGATGGACGCCCACGTGAAGATCTGCGAGGAGTTGTTCTCGGCCTGCAAGACCGAGTTCAAGCACCTGGAGTATTTCTACTTCCACAACTTCGTCTATGAATCGATGTGGAAGAACAACCTGCGCCGGGGTTCGGAACGCACCTCGACCCAGGATCTGTTGCACAAGTATGGGGCTGACTACAAAGTGATTTTCGTCGGCGATGCGGCCATGGCCCCGTATGAAATCACCCAGGCTGGCGGCAGTGTCGAGCACTGGAACGAAGAAGCCGGTTATGTGTGGATGCAGCGCTTCATGGCCAAGTACAAGAAGCTGATCTGGATCAACCCGTATCCGAAGGACACCTGGAACTACACCGCTTCGACTGGGATCGTTCGTGATCTGGTGGAGGACCAGATGTATCCGCTGACGTTGCGTGGGTTGGAAGAAGGGATGCGGTTTTTGTCCAAGTAAACCGGGTCCTGTGGCAAGGGGATCCCGTGGCGAGCGGGCTTGCCCGCGTTCGGCTGCGCAGCAGCCGTAAAACCCTAATCCCGGTTATTTCTGATACACCGCGATTGCAGGTTTTGGGGGTGCTTCGCACCCCAGCGCGGGCAAGCCCGCTCGCCACAATGAGATCGCTGTCAGGCGAACCGGCGCATGAACTCGACCTGCTGCCGATGCGCCGCCTCCTGCGCTACCGGCGCCAGCCTGACCCGGGCCCCCGGCAGACATTGCGCCAGGCGCGCCAGCGACAAGGGCGTCAGCGCGCCCAACCGTGGATAACCACCAATGGTCTGCCGGTCGTTGAGCAAGACGATCGGCTGTCCATCCGGCGGCACCTGGATCGCCCCCAGGGGAATGCCCTCGGAGATCATCGGCTCGCCCTGATACTTCAACTCCGGCCCCAACAACCGGATCCCCATGCGATCGGCACGACTGTCCAGGGTCCAGACACTGTTGAACGCATCGAACAGGCTTTGCCCGCTGAACTCGCCGATCTGCGCCCCGAGCACCACCTGCAACGGTGCACTGGAACTGAAATCCGGTACCTGCGCGCCTGACAATCCCCTGGGCGTCGATGCCGCCCCGCGATATTCCAGGCGCCCGCCCTTGGCCAAAGGCCGTCCCATGCCATCCAGCCCACCGAGTTCCTCACGGACCACACAGGCAGCACTGCCAAGGACCTTGGGCGCAATAAAACCGCCCGGCGCCGCCAGATAAGCCCGCGCCCCAGACAGCGGCTGCGTCAATTGCAGGCGCTGGCCTTTCCTCAAGACAAAGCTGCACCAGGGCGCCAGCGCCTGGCCATCCACCCGCGCGCCGAGATCGGCACCGGCCAGGGCCAGACAACAATCCTCCTCAGCCAGCAGCGTCAGCCCACCGAGGGTCACTTCGACCACCGCGGCATCCGGCGCATTGCCCAGCAGATGGTTGGCCCAGAACATCGATACCCAATCCAGCGCCCCGCCCTGGGTCACACCCAGATGACGCACGCCAAACCGCCCCGCATCCTGCAACAGGCACAGAGGCGTACTCGCCTCGATCGACAGATAGCTCATGCCAAGCCCTCCAGTGGCGTGTCATCACCGCCCAACGTAATGAATTCAGCATGATCGATCGCGGCAAACCGTACCGTATCGCCTGGCTGCATCAGGCTATAACCGTCGAGCTCACGGTCGAACAGCTTGCTCGGGGTACGCCCGATCAGGTTCCAGCCTCCCGGGGAAACCACCGGGTACGCCGCGGTCTGGCGCTCGGCAATGCCCACGCTGCCCGCCGCGACCCGTTTGCGCGGGGTACTGATACGCGGTGCCGCCAACCGTTCGTCGACCAATCCCATAAAGGCAAACCCCGGGGCGAAGCCCAAGGCGAACACCTGGTACTCACGCTCGCTGTGGCAGCGAATCACCTCGCTCACCGACCAGCCGCCGCGCTCGGCCAACAACCCCAGCTCCGGACCGACACTCGGGTCGTACCACACCGGCAACACATGGCATTGGCCTCCGGCACCGGTGCCCGGGGCCAGGTCGGTCAATGCCTCGGCAATCAGCTCCCGGGCCTGGGACGGGCTCAACGCCAGCAGGTCGTAATGCACCATCAAGGTGGTGTAGGACGGCACCAGGTCGATCAGGTGTCCGCCAAACCCGGCGCGCAAACGCTCGCCGGCGGCGAGCATCCACGGCATGTTTTCCTCGGCGATCACCTCGAACAAGCGCACCATCAGACAGTCGATCCCGACCACTTCGATCCGTGGTTTCATACGGCGGACTGCCGGTCCAGGGCCTCGCGGATACGCTGCACGGCCGCCACCGAACTGGCGTTGTCACCGTGCACGCACAAGGTGTGGGCCTGCAGGCGCAACGCACTGCCATCGCTGGCGGTCAGGCTGTCACCGCGGGCAATGCTCAGTGCCTGCTCGACAATCAGCGCAGACTCGTGATGCACGGCACCGGGCAACTGTCGCGACACCAGGCGCCCGGCGCTGTCATAAGCACGGTCGGCAAAAGCCTCGAACCACAACTCGACACCGTATTCATCACCCAGGGCCTGGGCCACGCTGTTGTCACGCATCGCCAGCAGCATCAACGGCAGCTCCCGGTCATAGGCAGCGATTGCCTGGATCACCGAGCGCAGTTGCTCGGGATTGGCCATCATGTCGTTGTACATCGCGCCGTGCGGCTTGACGTAGCTCACCCGGGCACCTTGCGCCCGGCAGATACCGTCCAGCGCACCGATCTGGTAATGCAGCAGGTCCTGGATTTCCTGCGGTGTGCAGGCCATCGAGCGGCGGCCGAAGCCCACCAGATCGGGATAGGCCGGGTGGGCACCGATCCGGACATCATTGGCCAGGGCCAGGGTCACCGTCTTGCGCATGATGCTCGGATCGCCCGCGTGATAACCGCAGGCCACATTGGCGCAATCGATAAACGGCATGACCTGCGCATCCAGACCCATGGTCCAGTTGCCATAGCTTTCGCCGATATCGCAATTCAATAACAAGCGGCTCACGGTGGTTGCTCCTGTGGGCTTTTAACTTTTCTTAATGTGGGACTTTTCGCAAATACCCACAGATTACTGCGCTTCGAGTTCCTTGCCACGGGTTTCCGGCAGGCTCAGGGCCGCGAGGATCACCACGCCGTAGGACACCGCGGCAAAGGCGCCGATCCCCAGGCTCAAGGACACTTTCTGGCTGAGCAGGCCGATCAGCAACGGAAAAAACGCCGCCAATGCCCGCCCGATGTTGTAGCAAAAGCCCTGGCCCGAACCGCGAATCCGCGTCGGAAACAGTTCGGTGAGAAACGCCCCCATGCCGCTGAAAATCCCCGAGGCGAAAAAGCCCAGGGGCAAGCCCAGCCAGAGCATGACGTCGTTGCTGACCTGCAATTGGGTGTACAACAGCACGATGATGAAAGAGCCGACGGCGAACAGGATGAAGTTCTTCTTGCGCCCCAGCAGATCGGTCAGGTACGCGCTGATCACATAACCGATATAGGAGCCGGCGATCACCATGGCCAGATAACCACCCGTGCCAAGCACACTCAAGCCGCGCTCGGTTTTCAGATAGGTCGGCAACCAGGCGGTAATGGCGTAGTAACCGCCCAGCGCACCGGTGGTCAGCAGGGAGGCGCGCAGAGTGGTACTGAGCATGCCCGGGGCAAAGATCTCGTAGAAGTGCGTCGGGTTGCTCGGGGCTTCCTGGATCTTCGCCTGGCGATAGACCTCCGGGTCCTTGACCAGCCGGCGGACGAAAATCACAAAGATCGCCGGCACGATGCCCAATACGAACAGCGCCCGCCAGGCGTCCTCCGCGGGCAACAGCGAAAACAGCAGCGCATAGAGGATTGCGGTCAAGCCCCAGCCCAGGGCCCAGCCCGATTGCACCATGCCGACCGCCTTGCCACGGTCCTTGGCGCGGATCACCTCGCCCATCAGCACCGCGCCGGCGGTCCACTCGCCACCGAAACCGAAGCCCATCAAGGTGCGGGCCACCAGCAACTGATGGTAATCCTGGGCAAAACCGCAGAGGAAGGTGAATACGGCGAACCAGAGCACCGTCAGTTGCAGGGTGCGCACCCGGCCGATGCGGTCGGAGAGAATCCCGGCGATCCAGCCGCCGAGGGCCGAGGCAATCAGGGTACTGGTGGAAATCAGCCCGGCCTGGCCGGTGGTCAGGCCCCAGAGGGCAATCAGCGTCGGAATGACGAAACTGAGCATCTGGGTGTCCATGCCGTCCAGGCCATAACCGATCTTGCAACTCCAGAACGTGCGACGCTCCTGCTGATTGAGATTGCGATACCAGGTGAACGGACCGGGCGGGCCCTCGGCGTGGGTGACATCCAGCGAGCCGGGCGTAGTCATGGGGGAAATCTCCGCGTAAAACTTATTGGTATTGTTCTGGCGACCGCCCAGGCTTAGGCTTATCGTGCCTGACCGGTCGAGGGCCATTTTTCGTTGGCCGTGCCCTCTGCGTCCAACTAATAAAAGTCCTGCCCAGGCATAAGAAAAAGTTGATTGCATGAACCTCAAATTTCTCGAAACCTTCGTCTGGGTCGCCCGCTTGAAGAGTTTTCGCCTGACGGCGGACAAGCTTTTCACCACCCAGGCGTCCATTTCCAGCCGTATCGCGGTGCTCGAAGGCGAGCTCGGGGTGAAGCTGTTCCTGCGTGATTCCCGCGGCGTCAGCCTGACCCCCGAAGGGCTCAAGGTGCTCGACTATGCCGAACAGATGATGGACACCATGCAGGCCCTCAAGCATGCCATCGAAATCAGTTCGACCAAGGTCGGGCGCCTGCGCATCGGCGTGATGGACACGGTCATCCACACCTGGCTCAGCCCCTTGGTGGCGCAGATGTCGGATCGTTTCCCGCTGGTGGAAATCGAGCTGGTGGCCGATACCGCGCTGAACCTCTGCGATCAGCTGCAAAAAGGCTTTCTCGACCTGGTACTGCAAACCGACCTGTTGCGCCAGGAATCGATTCGCAGCCTGAAACTGATCAGCCACCCGATGGGCTGGGTGGTGGCCAGCAACTCGATCTATAACCGTGAATACGCGAGCCTGGCCGAGATCGCCCGCGAGCGCATCGTGACCTTCTCGAAAAACTCGCGGCCACACCAGGAAATTCTTGGCCTGATGCAGGTCCATGGCGTACCGGCGCCGCGGCTGAACTGTGTGAATTCGGTATCGGCGATTACCCGCTTACTGCGCGACGGCTTCGGTATCGGCGCCCTGCCATCGGTGCTGGTCAGGGAAGAACTGATGCGCGGCGAACTGACCTTGCTGGCCCTCGACATCCGCCCACCGAACCTGGAAGTGGTGGTGTCCTGGCGGGTCGGAGTGGAGCTGGTGGAGGAGATTGTCGCGCTGTGCCAAGAGGTCTTGCACAGCTATGCGGACAAGCTGGGCGAGCAATACGTGATCCTGAGCAAGCCCGCCCTCCCCGGCCAGTAATCGATTACCAACCGCGCTCGCGCCGCGCCAGGCGCTCGCGCTGGCGCTTGCCGCCGAGCACCACCCAGTCCACCAGGCGGAAGAAGCCTTCGATCACGAACGAGAACAGCAGCGCCGCGCCCATCGCCCAGCCGATCGCCTCGGGCGACAGCAGGACCTGGTAGGTGTAACCCTGCAAGGTTTCCTGGCGAATCGCCGGATCGGCCGCATACGCCACCTGCAACGCTCGCTTGTACCAGGGTCCCTGCATCGCCTGGAACTGGTCATCGAGCAGGCGTTGGCGGGTGAGCAAGGTGCCGAGGCTGTCGGCATCGCTACGGAACACCGGATCATCACTGGCGCGGTAGTGAGCCACCAGCGCTTGCAGATCGCCGTTGAAGAACTGCTCGGCAGTCTTCTGGAACCCCTGGAGGCTGGTCTGCGCTTCTATCAGATGCGCCTCGACCCGCTTGGCGTAGTCATTGATGAAGCCCGGTACCTGGACACCGATCAACAGCCCCAGGGTAAACAGAATCAGCCGCAGGTAACTCAACCACATAACGGACTTCCTTATTCGGTGTGGCCCTGGCTAACGCATTCGCCGCGCCGCCACAGGCTCCATTGGCCCGGTTCGTAGCGGGTCCAGGTTTCGTTTTCGGTCAAAGGTTCGGTGGCGATCACCGTCACCACGTCATTGGGCGTGGTTTCGGCCTGGAAGTCGACGATCACATCGACATCCTTCAAGCGCGCCGGACCGAACGGCGCGCGCCGGGTGATCTGCGCCAACTTGGTCGAGCAATAGCAGAACAGCCAGTCGCCATCGCTGAGCAGGCAATTGAACACCCCTTTGCCGCGGTATTCGGCACAGGCCTGGAGCAGGGACGGCAACAGCACCTCGATGTCCACCGGCTCGGGAAAAGCCTGGCGCACGCGGTTGAGCAGGTCGCAGAACGCCGCTTCGCTGTCGGTATCGCCCACCGGCCGGTAAAAGCCGGTCGGCGGCTGGAAATCCGCCAACTGGCCGTTATGCGCGAAACACCAGTTGCGCCCCCACAGTTCGCGGACAAAGGGATGGGTATTGGACAGGCAGACCTTGCCGACATTGGCCTGGCGGATATGCCCGATCACCACTTCGCTCTTGATCGGGTAACGCTGCACCAGGTTCGCGACCTCGGACTCGCAGCTCGCCGCCGGGTCCTGGAACAGCCGCAAGCCACGACCTTCATAGAAGGCGATGCCCCAGCCGTCGCGATGGGGGCCGGTACGTCCCCCCCGCTGCATCAAGCCGGTAAAGCTGAAAACGATATCGGTCGGTACATTGGCGCTCATGCCCAACAATTCACACATGCTCGGACTCTCGCTTCAATGCAGTGACGCGCTTACAGACGCGGTTCGACCCGCGGGCGACCATTGCCACCGGTCGGCGGCTGACGGCCAAAACGCTCGTTGCGCTCGGCCGCGGTGAACGGTTGATCGTCCTCCTCGGGCTCGTCTGCCGGGGCTGTGCCAGCCGGCACGGGCTGCGGGCGACGGGCCTTGATGGAGCGTTCGATGGGCCAGCGGATCAGCGCGAAGAGCAGATAGACGCCCACGGCGATCATCAGGTACATGAACAGATCGGAAACCGCGCGCCAGGCGTTGTTGCCGACCTTGAACATCAGGTCCAGGGCCGTAATGGCCACCGCCGGGGCGAATTTTTCCTTCACCGGGTCAATAATGGTCGGACTGAACAGCAGCACCGCCATCACCACGCGCAGCGGCTCGCGCAGCCAGCGCCAGATCCAGCGGGTCAGGCGAAACCACACCAACAAGCAGCCCAGGGCGGCGAAGGCGTAGCAGCCCCAGGCGATCAGATAGTCGTTCTCGGTCATGGTGTCCATGGCAAGGCTGGCAAGTCGGGTAGAGACAGGCCATTTCTGGCCTGCCTCCCCCAAAGAACCGGGCGTGCGCCTTTCAGCGCACCCGGCTCAAGTCTCTAGTAAAGCTTCTTTCGAAGCCGGCTTTTTCACATTAACTCCACGTGTGTGAAGCTGATGGTGACAAACTGGATGTAATAGTACCCGGTTATCCAGGGCGTCTCTACCGCCTTGCGAGCGGTGGATGATGTGATGGTCATGCCATCCCGTTTCCTTGGTAATCGGTTGCTGGCACACTGAACGAGCCCCATGAAAGACAGGACACCGTTCCCCCCTTAAGATAAGGGATAGGCAAACT
>NZ_JALLIY010000025.1 GCF_023242315.1 Pseudomonas sp. MWU13-2105 | reverse complement strand
ACGGATAGACATGGCAAGTTCCTTTGGCTGTCGAAAGTCTGAGTAGTCTGGTAGCTCGGCGCATTCTCCGCTTGGACGTATGTGCTGCCGGCTTGGAATGAACTTTAGACGACCAACAAAAACAGGACAATCCACCAAAACAAGGAATCATTGTTTCCATATCAGGGACAAAAAACCATTTCAATCTCCGCCCAATTCGCCTCTATCACCAACAGCAGTGCCTATTCGGTGAGGCTCGCCAGCAAAGTCGAAACAAAAGCTGTATATACATACAGATAAAGGTTGCCCGCCGCGCCAACACTGAGCATCCTGTAGCCCTTGCCAGGCGCTGATGAAACAAGGTGGTTATGCGGTTGTTCCTCTGTGAGAAGCCCTCCCAGGCCAAAGACATTGCCGCCGTGCTCGGCGCGACGCGGCGCGGCGACGGCTGCTGGACGGGGCCGAATGCCACCGTCACCTGGTGCATCGGCCATCTGCTGGAAACCGCCCCGCCGGATGCCTACGACGCGCGCTACAAACGCTGGGTGCTGGCCGACCTGCCGATCGTCCCGGACAAATGGAAGATGCAGGTCAAGCCCAAGACCGCCAGCCAGTACAAGGCCGTCAAGCGCCTGCTCGGCGAGGCCAGGGAACTGGTGATTGCCACCGACGCCGACCGCGAAGGGGAAATGATTGCCCGTGAGCTGGTGGAGCATTGTCGTTACCGCGGGCCTATCCAGCGACTCTGGCTGTCGGCTCTGGACGACGCCTCGATCCACAAGGCGCTGGCGGCGCTCAAGCCCGGTAGCGAAACCTTTTCACTCTATCACTCAGCCCTGGGTCGCTCGCGGGCCGACTGGCTGATCGGGATGAACATGAGCCGCCTGTTCACCCTGCTCGGCCGTCAGTCCGGCTACCAGGGCGTGCTGCCGGTGGGACGCGTGCAAACCCCGACCCTGCGTCTGGTGGTGGACCGCGACCGCAGCATCGCCGACTTCGTGCCGGTGGCTTACTGGGCGATCGACGTGCACCTGCTGCACGACGGCCAGCCCTTTATCGCGCAGTGGCGCGCGCCGCAGGACGCCTGTGACGACCAGGACCGTTGCCTCGACCAGGCCCTTGCCCGGCAGGCCGCAAGCGCCATGGGCGCGGCGCCCGGCGCGAGGGTGGTGAAGCTCAAGACCGAGCGGATTCGCGAGGCCGCCCCGCTGCCCTTCGATCTCGGCACCTTGCAGGAAGTGTGCTCGAAAAGACTGGGGCTGGGTGCCCAGGAGACACTGGACATTGCCCAGGCGTTGTATGAAACCCACAAGGTCATCACCTACCCGCGCAGCGATTGCGGCTTTCTGCCCCTGAGCCAGCACGGCGACGCGAGCCGGGTCCTGGCGGCGCTCGGACGGGCTGATCCGAGCCTGGACAAACTGGTGCCGTATCTCGATCCGACGCGCCGCTCGCGAGCCTGGAACGACGCCAAGGTCACCGCCCACCACGGCATCATCCCGACGGGCAGCGGCGCCAGCCTCGAGCGCTTGCAGGGCAAGCCGCGCGCCGTCTACAGCCTGATTCGCGCCCGCTACCTGGCACAGTTCCTGCCCAATCACGAATATGACCGGACCCAGGCCGATTTCGACTGTGCCGCGCAGGCATTGCGGGCCGTGGGCAAACAGATCGTCGAACCGGGCTGGAAACGTGCCCTGCCTGAAGCGCTGGCACCGGCCAAGGGCCGCGAAGCCCCCGAGCCGCAGGCCTTGCCGGCGTTACGCGAAGGCACCGAGTGCGCGCTGAGCCGGATCGACCTCAAGGACCTCTGGACCCAGCCGCCAAAACCCTTCACCGAAGGCGACCTGATCAAGGCGATGAAAAACGTCGCCAAGTATGTGGAGGACCCGCGCCTCAAGCAGAAACTCAAGGACACCACCGGCATCGGCACTGAAGCCACCCGCGCCGGCATCATCCAGGGCTTGCTCGATCGCAGTTACCTGGTCAAGCACGGCAAAAGCCTCGCTGCGACCCCGGCGGCCTTCAGCCTGATCGATGCGGTGCCACGGGCGATTGCCGACCCGGGCACCACGGCGATCTGGGAACAGGCACTGGACATGGTGCAAAGCGGCGAGATGAGCCTGGAAGAGTTCGTCGCCAAGCAGGCGGCCTGGATGAGCAAGCAGGTGGGGCGCTGTGTCGAGTTGAAGTTGCAGATCACGATGCCGGCCGGGATGGCCGGACAAGTCGCGGCGCCCTGGAAGAAGAAACGCAAGGCGGCGGGAGCCAAGACAGCAAGGACCCGGCGTACGCCAAAGTCGGCGGCCGGATCGATTGCACCCAGGGTCTCAGAATGAATAACGCACGGCATTGACCCAGCGGGTCTGGTCTTCGTAGTAACCAAAGCTGCCCCGGCTGCCGTCAAATACATCGAGCCCGCTGCGCAGTTGCCAGTGGGCATCGAGGTCGTAACGCATTTCCAGGGCGGCATACTGCGCGGACTGCCGCAAGTCCTGGGCGACATACGCGGTCAGGTAGAGCCGCCCCTGGAGCATCTCCCGGCGTATCGCCAGGCTGACGATTTCCGAGCGATCCTGGTCAAGGGCCTGCCCGACATCGTCTTTCCACAGGTTGTAATACTGCACGCCGAAGAACCAGTCCCCAGTCAGATAGTCGACGCCCAGCAACAATTGCTGCTGGCGGTTCTTCTGCACATCAACGATTCCCGCCGGATCCCGGTAGTAGCGATAGGCATCCGGGGTGAGTGCCGCCTCGCCCTTGACCACCACCGGCCCGACGGGCATGGCAAAGGAGCCGCCGAACAGGGTGCGGCGCTGCAATTGCTGGCGATAGCTCAAGCCGCTACGCGTGAGCTCCGGAGTCAGGGTGTCTTCGGTTTGCCAGCCATGCCAGGCATTGAGGGAGTAGTCGACGCCCGCGGCATTGCCGCTCCAGCGCAGTGCCGGGGTCCAGTCCGCCGGCTTGCGCCAGTCCGGATCGGCGGCGTCGCTGCGGGGCACGCCGCTCAGCAGATCGCCGACCCGAGGTTCGGCGAAGCGCCCGTCACTGGCCGGCAGCAGGTCCTTGCGGGTCTGCGGAATCAACAACAGCTGCAGCGACTGGTCCTCGAATACCGAGCACTCGCTGTTGAGCATCGCCAGCGGGCGGCGCTGCTGGACATAGTCACCGAAGTAACCTTCGCGCCGGTCGAACGGATGAATGACGTCCAACACCCGCAAACGATCGGCGCTGCCCCATACCACCTGCTGCACACCGACGGTCGAGGTACAGCGTTCACCCTGGTATTCGGCGAACAGCTCGCGCGGTTCGATCTCGTGGTAATCGCCGTCGAGCTTGTTCTCCTGCAACGCCCTGACCTGCGCCTTCAGCCGCCAGCCCGAATCGCCTTGCCAGGCACTGCCCAGCAGAGCGGAATACTCGTCCAGTCCCCACTCGCCCTCACGGGTCACGGCCTGGCGGGTCTCCAACCGAGCGTTGAAATCCGCCGCGTCAAGGACACCGGCCTGGCTGTCGACACCAACCAGCAACATCAGCGCGCCCAGGCTCAAGGTTCTGTTGATCATACCTCCTCCCCACACACGAGCAGCTCATCGAGCGCGACCTCCTCGTCGGCACGCACCCGGTCGAAAACACCGATCCGGGCATCGACCCAGCCACCCAGCCCGGCCAGGCTGAAACGCGGCGAAGCCAGATGCTCCCAGTCGCGCTCCGCCGCCGCCAGGCGGGACATCACCCAGGGCCGGCAATGCTCTTCCAGGGCCTGGGCCGAGAGCATCAGCCAGGCGATGCACTGCCCCAACTGGAGCACCTGTTCGGACAGGCGCTCGTGGCCTCGCGGCGGCAGCCGTTCGCTGGCAATCCAGGTTTCCAGGCGCTGGAGGGCCTGTTGACCGTAGGGCATGAACGCCAGATACGCCCTGATGACGGCCGGCTGTTCCAACACCCGCTGACCGATAAAGGCCGCCAGGGTCTGCGACGGCCCCTCGAACAGACGGGTGATGCGCGCATCGCGCCAGAGCTGGCCGATGGGATTGTTATCGCAGTAGCCACGCGCACCGAGCATCTGCAGGGCGCTGTCGCTGACTTCACCCAGGAGTTCACTGGCCAACCACTTGACCGCCGCGAGGACCTCGGCCGGCGGCGCGGGCTGCCCCTGGTCCAGGCCGGTGGCCAGGTCGTCGACCCAACCGCCCAGGGCGGTGGCGGCGCAGACAGCCGCCCCGATCAGCGCCTGGGTATGCTCGTGGTCCCAGAGCCGCTGGGTGCCCAGGGAACGACGCGTGCTGTAGCGAGTCATCAATTGCACGCAGCGCCACAAGGCACCGACACAGGTTGCGGCAATACCCAGGCGACCGAAGACCATGGTGTCGCTGGCGACCGCCATCCCGGCGAACGGGCTACCCAATACCTGCTCCGCACGGGCCTCGACGGCCTCGAAATGCACCTGGTTCTGGACCATGCCCTTGAGGCCGAGGGTCAGCGCCTCGCTGCCCTGGCGCAGGCCCGGCTGCTCGGCATCCAGGCAGAAACCGATAAAGCCGCAGTCGCGGCCCTGCTCGTCCAGGTGCCGGGCAAACACCGAAATCACCCCGGCCCAGGCGGCGGAGCCGCACCAGGACTTGCGCCCATCCAGGCGCCAATGCTCGCCCTCGCGGCGTGCCGTGGCCGCCATGTTCAACGGATTGGAACCGGCGCCCTGCTCGGTCAGGGCAAAGGCCGCGAGCATCCGCCCGGTGGCCAGTTGGGGCAGGTAACGCGCCTTCGCCGTGGCCGAGCCGAAACGCTGGATCGGGCGAATGCCCAGGCCGTTGTTGAGCCCGACGAAAAATGCCAGGGTCAGGTCGATGGCGCCCAACTGACGCTGCACCCGCAACAGTTCGAACGTCGAAAAACCGAGCAGGCCCCCCTGCTCCTCGGCGACCTGCATGCCGAGTACCCCGCGATTACCCAGGGCCAGCACCAGGTGTGGCGGCAGACAGCGGCGCACATCCATCAGGCGGAAATCCAGGCGTCCGACCCAGTCCTGCAACCACAGGTTCAGCTCGACAACGGCCGGGGTGTCGGGACGCGCCGCCAGGGCCAATGCGGTCCATGCATTCATTGCTCAATCTCCTGTCGAGCCAACAACCAACGGGCCGTTTCGCCAACCAGTTGTTCCAGGCTCTGGCGGGGCGCGAACCCCACCTGCTGGCGCGCCTTGTGGGTCCGGTAGTAGACATTCATCCCCAACAGGCGGAGCACATCCGCCGAGAGTCGCAAGGGGATGATCGAAGTCAACAGATCCAGCGGTCGCAGCAGCGCCACGATCCACTTGAGGGTCGAACCCGCAGGCTGCCAGCGCGGCTCGGGCACACCCAGCGCGCGGCCCATGCCGGTGAACAATTCGCGATAGCTGACGTTCAGGCTGCTGAGGATGTAACGCTCGCCACACCGGCCCTTGTCCATGACAGCCAGCACCCCCTGTACCAGGTCCTCGGCGCCGATCACGGCGATCCCGCCGGGCGGGATAAAGGGCAGGCGCCGCTGGCGCAGGTCGAGCATGACCTTGCCCCAGCCATGCACTACATCGCAGTGCGGGGCAATGACAGCCGAAGGGCAAGCGATGACGATGTCCATGCCTTCCCGGCAGAACTGCCGGACCCGCTCCTCGGCCGCGCGTTTGCTGTGCATGTACGCCAGCTTGAAGGCGGCGCCGTTGTAGGCCATATGTTCATCCGCCTCGCCGGCCGGATAGCCCACCGCGGCAATCGACGACACATGCAGCACCCGGCGCACACCGGCACGGCGCGCCGCGTGCAGCAGGTTGACCGTGCCTTGCACATTGACCGCGAACATCCGCGCCCGGGCGCTTTCATAAGGCAGCGCCAGGCCGGCGGCGTGATAGATCTGCTCGACACCGTCAAGCGCGCGGTCGAGACCGGCCGGATCGAGCAGGTCGGCCACTCGCCACGCTACCCGCTCACTCACCTGCGCCAGGGCCGGTGCCGGGTCGTTCGCCAGGACCAGCACGGCAACCGCCTCACCACGAGCCAACAAAGCCCGTACGATATGACTGCCCAGGCAACCGCTGGCCCCCGTCACCAGAATCATTGCCCAGCCTCCACGGCTCGCCCCAGGGCCAGCGAAACATTCAGTCCGCCGAAGGCAAAGGAGTTTTTCAGCCAGGCCTCGACCCGGGCCGGACGGGCGCCTTCGGTGACGTAATCGAGGTCGCATTCGGCATCCGCCGCCTGGTAATTCAGGGTCGGCGGAATCCGCTCGTGCAAGGTCGCCAGCAGCCCGCCGATCAACTCCACCACTCCCGCCGCGCCCATCAGATGACCGATGGCCGACTTGACCGAAGACACCTGCAAGCGGTCCGCATGGGCGGCAAATACCTGGCGGATTGCCGCCGTTTCACAGCGGTCGTTGAGCAAGGTGCCGGTGCCATGGGCATTGATATAGCTGAAGCGTTCCGGCGCCAGCCCACTGCTGGCCATCGCCTGGCGCATCGCCAATGCGGGGCCGTCTACCGACGGCTTGAGCAGGTCGCCGGCATCGCTGTTGACGCCATAGCCCAGCACGCGCGCCAACACCCGGGCACCCCGCGCCCGGGCGTGGGCCAGGGTTTCCATGACCAGCACACCCCCGCCCTCCCCCAGGACCATGCCGCGCCGGCCGGCGGAAAACGGTCGGCAGGTGTCCGGCGCCATGGCCCGCAACGCTTCCCAGGCTTTCCACACCAGCGGGTTGAGACAGGCATCGGTACCGCCGGCCAATACCAGGTCGGCGTCGCCATGACGCAGGAGCCGATAGGCCTCGCCGACGGCCTGGGTCGAAGAGGCGCAGGCGGTACTCAAGGTCATTGCCGGACCCTTGAAACCATGGCGCAGGCTCAGGTGACTGGCCGCGGCATTCGCCATCACCCGAGGCACCGTCCAGGGCGCCAGGGTCTGGCTGCCGGCCTGGTAAAGATCCAGGTAGGCGCTGTGCAGGGAGTCGCTGCCGCCCACCGCCGTGCCCATATACACCGCACAGCGATGGGCATCGACCGCGCTCATGTCCAGCGCCGCCATATCCAGCGCCTCGCGCCCGGCCAGCAGCGCGAACTGGGTCGAGCGGTCGAACATCAACAACTCGTTGGCGCTGAAGCGGCCTTCCAGCGTCTGCTCGGGCAGCGCACCGGCATTGCAGTTCCCCGGCAGCCATGGCACCCGGGCAATCGCGCAGCGCGCCTGGGCCAGGCCGTCCCACAAGGCTTGCCGACCGATACCGAAGGGCGACACACAACCGACGCCCGTGATCACGACCTCATTCATGAAGCGACTCGCAGGCCCGCCAGTTGCTCGGCGAGGATCTCGATCAGGCGCGCCACCGAACTGATGTCGGTGTGGCTGTAGCTGGACAGATTGACCTGGAAGCGCTTCTCGATGGCGTACGTCAGCTTCAGCACGTCCAGCGAGTCGAGCCCCAGCTCGTCGATACTGAGCTGGATATCCAGCTCGCTGATGTCCAGTTCAAGGGTCGTGGCCAACAGTTCCAGGACCACGGTTTCCAGGGGTTGAGTCGACATGATGGGTACTCGGATCAATGTTCGGTGCGCAGGGCGCGCTGGGTGAAATTGGCTTCGGCAATGCCGGGGTTGATGCTGACCTTCTCGACGATCATCCGGGTGCTCTTGTTCGCGGCCAGGTTGAACATGGTCTGCGCGGTCGGTCGGCTGAAGCCGCCCACCACCTGCAGGCCGTCGGTCTTGAGCTGCTTGACCAGCGTGCCCTGGGCGTCGAAGTAGTCGATCTGCACCGGGTAGCGGCTGCTCTCTTCGAGGTAGTAGACCTTGCGCGAATAACCGGAGATGCGCGCCTCTTCGGTCTGCGCCCGGGCCTCGATCCGCCGACAGGCCGGCCAGCTCAGGCAGGCTTCAGGCTGGCCCAGGCTGGTGAACTGATAGCTGGCGAGCTTGTAGTCCTCGAAATCCTCATAGGTGAAGTCGGTACCCATGAACCAGTTCTGCTTCTGCGAACCGGCCAGGCGCCGCAGGTTCTTGGTCGAGGGGGTGTAGGACCAGATATCGTTGGTCGCCGCACCGCTGTCCTCGATCAACAACGCGACGTTCTTCACCGCCGCTGGCGCCGTGAAGCGCACCAGCGTGCCGGTGCGTTCGCTCATGCGCTTGTCCAGCCGTGTGAGCTGGCGGGTGAAGGTCAGGTGGTCGGCCTCGAACAACTCCATGCGGTAGTCGATCTGTTCATCCTGGGCTTTCATGCGGCGGTCGGAGTCCTGCATGATCGACAGGGCATCGTCGGCCAGCACCGGCCCGGAGCAGGCGAGCAACACGGGTAAAACGGCAAGCAATCGGCGAGTCATCCGAAATTCCTGAGTTTGAGGGTGTCGACCGCGGGGATGCGTAACACATGGCGAATGGCAGGCATCGCCGCGAAGGGAATGATCAGCAGCGCGGGCAGGATCACCCGGAGGAAATCGCTGGACGCCGGATCGGTGTTGATCTTGAACCAGACATCGGTCAGGCGATGGTTGAGCACCGCGCCCAGCCCGTAGCCCAGGGGCATGGCAACCAGGCCAGCGAGCACGGCGATGCTGAAGGTTTCACAGAGCATGATCAGCGACACGTTGCGGTCGCTGAAGCCGAGGATGCGCAGCACCCCGTATTCAGCGCGCCGTCCGACAATGCTGAAGTTCATGCTGGTCACGGCGAACAGCAAGGCGATCGCAATGCTCATCAGTGCCGAGATATGGATGATCACCCAGATATGCGAGCTGATTTCGAGGATGGCCGCGACAATGTCCTGTTTCGAGGTCACCCGCACCACACCCGGCACCGCGTAGATCCGCGCGTCTTCCAGGCCGGATGAACCGGCATCGACCAGATAGGCACCGGTAAACTGTTCATCCAGCGCCAGCATCCGCCGGGCGTAATCCTTGCTGGTGATCACCTCGCCCGGCAGGGCCCCGGAGAACACTCCGACGACCGTCGTCGGGTAATCGTTGCCACGAACCTTGAGGGTCAGCCGATCACCGGGCCCGACACCCTGGGCAATCGCGATACGCCGCTCGATCACCACGCCATCGCGATCGCCATCGAGGAGCATGCGCCCCTGCATCAGGTTGACATGGCGCACGCCGTCGGCCGGCTCGATCCCCAACAGGCTGGCATTGTCCAATTGCCCACGGCCACTGACCTGGGCACCGCCCTTGACGAAAGTCGACCAGCGACTGCCCGGCGCCAGCGCCTCCAGACGCGCGACATCCTCATCCCACCAAGGCACATCCAGGTCGACCACACGACTCCAGTTGTCGCGCTCGACGTTGCTGATGGCGGTGCGTTCCATGGAGGTCAGGGAAATGTAGAAGGCGATGGTGATGGCGATGCTCGCCGCCATGGCGAGCACGGTCACCAGGCTGATGCGCCAGTTGCGCAGCAGGTTGCGCAAGGAGTAACGAAACCAGAACGGCCCACCGATATGGCTCAGGCAAGCGACCATGCGCTGGGCCAGTGGCTGCTCCTGGCCGGCGCCGACATCACGCAGGGCATCCATCGGCGTGATACCGAGGATCGCCCGCATGGGCAGGTACATGCCCAGGGCCACGGTGCCGCACAGCACCAGTCCGGCGCGCCACAGATAGGGCAGCTGGAACACCAGGTGTGGTTCCGGCATGCCGATGGCCCGGGCGTAGTTCAGGCCGAACGCATACATGTCGAACAGGGCAAAGCCACAACCGAGCAACAACGCCGTCGCGACCAGCATCAGCGCCGGCAGGCTGTAAGCGCAGGCGACCTGGCGACGGGTATAGCCGAGGGTGAGGAACATGGCGATCAGCGGCCGCTCTTCCTTGGCCCACTGGTACATCAGGAAGAACACCACCAGGGTCGACGACAGGGCGAAGATCAGCACCACCGTGGGCAGGAACACCTTGAAGGTGTTGAGGTCCAGCTCAAGGAATTTCTGGCTGAACTGCTCCTGGCGCGGCAGCACATAATCGACCGCCAGGCGAGTCTGCGCGCGCTCGGTCACGGCATGTTTGATCCGGCCCAGGTCGGCATCCGCCGACAGGCTGAAGAGCAGACTGTTCACCGCCGCGAACCCCAGTTGCTGGCGCATCAGCGCCTGGTCGGCGAACACCACGCACAACGAACCGTTGCTCGGCACATAGACACTGGGGTTCAACGGCGCCACCAGGTATTCCGGGCTTTCGACGATGCCGACCACCTCGACCGGGTAATCGGCATGGCCGGACACGAAGCTGAACCTGTCCCCTACCCGCTTGCCATGGAACTCGGCGCAGTTGCGCTCCAGCACCACCCCGGCGGGATCTTGTGCGTCGGGCAGCCGACCGTCGAGCACCTTGAGCCGGTTGACCGTGGTGAAATCCTCAGCCGGCGAGCTGATCATCAGTGCCGCCACCGGCTGCTCGCCGCCCAGGGGCACCAGCCCGGGCATCAACAGCCGCGGATAGGTCGCGCTCACTCCGGGGATCTCATCGAACACCGGCAGATTGATCTGCTCGTCAGGGGCGAAGATCACTTCCAGCCCGGCCATCGCGGCCGATGACTGGATGTCCTCGACGGTATTGAACAGGCTGTCGATGGCCGAGTAGGCCCCCACCAGCACGCCGAAGGTCGAGGCGCAGATCAGCGCGATGGTCAGCAACCGGTAACGAATGACCAGGATCGAACGCAGCACATGCCGGACCAGCATATTCATTGGGCGGCCCTGTACAGGTGACCGGAGCGCATTTCGTAGACCTGGTCGGCATGCTGTCCCAATGCCGGGTTATGGGTGACGATCACCACAGTCACCTGTTTCTCCTCCTGCATCTGGCGCAGCAACTCGAACACCCGCATGCCGGTTTCCTCATCCAGGCTGCCGGTCGGCTCGTCGGCGAGGATCAGCTGCGGTTCCTTGATCAGCGCGCGGGCAATCGCCACGCGCTGCTGCTGCCCGCCGGAGAGCTTGGCGGGAAACTTCTCGGCGTGCTCTTGCAGCCCGACCTTGTGCAGGTACTCCTCGGCCCGCCGATGGTCCTGGACGGTAACCGTGCGGATCGGCTCCAGGCCGGTTAGTACGTTTTCCTTGACCGTCAGCGTCGGGATCAGGTTGTGGAACTGGAAAATGAAGCCGACCCGCTCGGCGCGAAAGCGCGTCAGGGCGGCAAAGTCCATCGTCTCGAGCCGCGCATCGCCGACCCGCACCTGGCCTTCGTCGACCCGGTCGAGGCCGCCGAGGATATTGAGCAAGGTGGTCTTGCCCGAACCCGAGATGCCGCGGATCACGGTCATGCTGGCCCGCGCGATCTCCAGGTCGATATGGTTGAGCACCAGGCTGCGGCCATCGCCACTGGGGTAATACTTCTTCAATCCCGCGAGGGAAATCAGGGGGGTGTCCATACGGTTTACAACTCCGTTTCAGAGCGATGGTTCAACGAGATCGAGGCCGAAAACGCCATAGCGCTTGGTCCGGCGCATACCCAGGTTGCGTGCCAGCACATAGCTGGAAGGGTTGCGGTCATCGATCCACATGGTGTCGACGCGACTAAAGCGCGGCTCGGCATAACGCACGATCTCCTCGCCGATCAACCGGCCCAGGCCACTGCCCTGCACGGTGGGATCGGCGCCGATCAGCGCGATCACCGCGCCCTCGACGCTGCGTTTGTACTGCCCCAGTTTGAACAGGTCGAACAGCCCCAGGCGGCCCTTGAGCTTGTCGAGGATCTGGTTGAGGTCCGGCAGGATCAGGAAAAACGCCACGGCGCGCCCGTCCAGCTCGATCAGCTTGATGCCCTCCAGGTCAATGAAGGTCTTGACGCTGTCGATCTGGAACTTGAAGCTCGCCGCGGAAATCGGCGCGACCTCGTAGTTCGCGGCAAAGGCACTGTTGAACAGGCAGCGGATTTCGTCGAGATTGCCCCGCAGATCGGCGCGGCTGGCGCTGCGCACACTGAACTGGCTGCCCGGCATCACCCGCTCGCTGCGGTTGGCCTTGCGCCGCACCTTGTACTGCTCGGCCGTCACGCCGTAGGTGCTGAAGGTAAAGGCCAGTTCGAAACCCAGTTGCTTGAGGGTGTCGGCATACCAGAGCGGGTTGTAGGTCTGTAGCAGCGTCGGCGCGCGCCCGTCGATATTCTCCAGCAGCAGCGCCGCGTCCTGGGTCGAGGTGTAGCTGTAGGGACCCAGCAGGCGCGATTTGCCACGGGCCTTGGCCCAGTTGCCGACGGCTTCGAACAAAGCCCTGGCCACTGCCGGGTCCGGTGCGACCTCGAAGAAACCGAAGAACACGTGCTCGGCGCCAAACCGCTCGTTATAGGCGGCGTGGATACTCACGCTGATCCGGCCCTGTACCTGCCCCCGGGCATCCACCGCGAGGAAATGCTCGATCTCGGCCTCACGGAAAAACGGGTTGTGCCGCGGCGAAAGCATCCGCTTCATGTCACTGCGCAACGGCGCAATCCACAGCGGATCGTCGGCATACAGCCGGAACGGCAACTCGATGAACTGCTTCAGGCGCTTGGCGCTGTCGACCACTTGAACGGTAATCATGCGATGTCCAACAGCTGTTGCATATTGCGATGGCGCGCATCGAAGATACGGTTCATGTAGGCATTGACGAACAGCCATTCCAGCGCCGCGCCGCCGATGGCCCGGTAGGTGACCCGGTCGGTATAGAGCGTCCCGCCCTCGGCGGCCTCGACCCGATGCTCATGGCGAAACGCGCTGAGCGGCCCCTTGATCATCTCGTCGATGAAGTGCTGGTTGTCCTTGACCTCGCGAATGCGCACGGTCCAGTTGGCCGGGATGAAACCGAACATCCAGTGGCGGAAACGGAACTCGCGCCCCTGCTCGATGCGCAGGTCGGCGATATCGATCTTGCCCAGCGGCGTGACCCGCTCCGGGAAGATCTTCGGGAAGTTGGCACCTTCCAGGCAAAAGTCGAACACTTCGGCGCAGCTGCGCCCCTTGATCAACGTGGTCTTTTCCAATACGGGCATGTGAGGTGTGCTCTCTTCAGATGGGTTCGGCGACCGTGGCGAAACGTTCGGCGTAACGCTGCCAGGCCTGCGGATCCAGGGCCTTGTCGAAACTGCGCAAGCCGGCCAGCTTGAAACCGTGGCGCCCGGCCAGGCCTTCGATCAGTTCCAGGTCGTCATTGCTCAGGTCCAGCCCCAGGCTCGCATGCCGCCACTCGCCTTCGAGGGCGAGCATCATGGTCTCGGCCATGCAGGCGTAGGCCAGGTCGTCGGGGATCCCGTAGCGCGAACCCAATCGCGCGGCACCCGGCATCTCGACAATGCCACCGTCGAGCACCAGCACATCGGGGCGGCGGGCGGCAATATCCTGGCTGACATTGGCCGGCCGCGAGATGTCGCAAAGAATGGTGCCGACGGCGATATCGTCGGCGCTGATGAAGCGTTCCGCGCTGTTGGTCGCGATCAGGACCAGGTCGGCATCCGCCAGCGACTGCTGGACATCGTTGCTCCACTTGAGCGGCGTGCGGCTGCCGTTTTCGTCCAGCAACGCGCGCCCCAGCCCGGCGGCATCCCGGCCTTGCAGGCGTTGACCGATCAGCGCCAGGACACTGCCGTCGGCCGCGACGCTCTGCGCGCCGTAGGCCACCAATTGAGTGATCACCGAAGCGAAGCGCGGCGTATTGAAACGCGCGCTCTTGGGGTTGCCGACCAGGGTCACTTGGCCGGCCTGACCAGCGATCAGCCGGGCGATGGCGGAACCGATACTGCCCGTGGCACCGATGACCGCGACGCGCATGTCCTGCATGCGCCGCCCGGTCAGGTGCACCGCGCGACAGGCGGCCTCGACCGCGGTGAGCAAGGTATAGGTGTTACCGGTGGTCAGGGGGATGCCTTTGTCCAGCAGGCGCAGGCCGCCGCCGGTGACGATCGAGGTATGCCCGCCCAGGCCCACCAACTTGGCACCGCGCCCCTTGGCCATGTCGATGGCCTGGCCGATCAGGGCACAGGACTCTTCCACCGGCATCGCCGCCATCTGCGCCGCCGAACGCGGCACCATGATCAGGTCGCCGCTGACCTTGCGCCCGGTGGCCGGCGAAGTCAGTTCGACCGTGGAGACGAAAAATGGATCGAGCAGCGGGTTGAGGCGCTCCTCGAGCATTTGCAGGGAATGGCGCGAATAATGACTGAGGCTTTCATCGAACTCGGCGTAGTTCTCCAGTTCCAGCGGATGGAGAATGAAGGCGAAGTGATTATCGGCAACCGGCTCGTCGAAGCGTGCGGTGTTCAAGGGCAGGCCCCGGGCTCCGGGGAAACCGGCCTCGGCCTCCAGCAGATGCGCCAGCAAGGTACCGGTGCGTCCTTCGGCCACCAGTTGCAGGGTCCGCGCCAGCGCTTGCAGGAAGTGCTCGCACTCGGCGCGCCCGGCAATCAGCGGCGGCTCCACGCGCATGACGCTGGCGCCATTGAGCGTCGGAGCGACGCGCACGCCTTCGACATTCAACAGGTAGCTGGCCAGCACCGGGACCAGGCTTTCCTGTTCGCCCATGATGCCGGTGAACCCGCCGTGAAACTGTGGGTAATGACTGCGGTCGAGGGTGAACTCGATGCCAATCAGGTAACCGGCGCCCCGCACCTCGCGGATAAACGTCGGGTAGCGCTGCGCCAGCGCCTGCAATTGCTCCAGCAGATAGGTGCCGTTGTCGCGAACGTTGTCGAGCAACTCCGGCTGGTCGCGCAGCAGGTCCAGCACTTTCAGGCCGATACGGCAGGCCAGGGTGTTGCCGCCAAAGGTCGAGGAATGCTTGTTCTGGAAGTCTTCGCTATAGGCACTCTCGGCCAGCAGGCAGGCGCCGATCGGCATCACCCCGCCGCCCAGGGCCTTGGCCAGCAGCAGGCAGTCGGCCTGCACACCTTCGCTGGCGAAAAGCTTGCCGGTACGCCCGAGCCCGGTCTGTACCTCGTCGATGATCAACAGCGTGCCGTGGCGATCACACGCCGCGCGAACGGCCTGGAGGTAATCGGCCGGCGGCAGGTTGATCCCGCCCTCGCCCTGGATCGGCTCGACGATGATCGCCGCATACGCTTCCGGATAACGCTGCAATTGCGCCTCGAGGGCCCGGATGTCGCCGTAGTCGACAAAGTCGAAACCTGGCAGCGGCGCCTGGAAGCCCTCCTGGTATTTATCCGAACCGGTGGCGGACAAGGCCCCCAGGGTCTTGCCGTGGAAACTCTGATGGGTCGACAGGATGCGCTTGCGTCCGGTCTTGATCAGGCAGGCTTTCAAGGCCGCCTCGACGGTTTCCGCCCCACTGTTCTGGAAGGTCACGCTGCGGTACTTGCCCGGCGCCAGTTCCAGCAGGCGCTCGGCCAACCGGCCACTGGCCGCCAGGCACGACGGCTGGACGAAGATCGGCTCGCGGCTGAGCTGGAAGCTCGCCAGCTCAGCCAACAACGCATCCGGACTATGGCCGAAGGGCAACGCCCCATAGGCGCCGAGGAAATCCAGGTAGGCCTGCCCCGCCGCGTCATAGAGATAGCAGCCCTCACCGCGGACAAAGGTCTTGTCGAGCCCGACCCGGCGGATCAACTCGCCGATGGCCGGGTTGACATGCTGTTCGAAGGGACTGATTTCTTGCCAGCGGCTCATGAAGGATTCTCTGTCGGGTAAGGAGTGGAAGTCGGGCCCGGGTGCGCCGAAGCGGTCTGCCGGTACAGCTCGGCGGCCATGCCGTCTGCCGCCATGACCCGCTCATGGGCGCTCTTGAGGGCGTGATAGGGCAATGCCGGGAACAAGTGGTGCATCGCGTGGTAACGCTGGCTCAGGGGTTCGAACAACTCGATCCAACCGCCCTGGCGGGCATGGGTGGCGGAGTCGCTCAGTTGCCATTGCAACGAGACGGGATGACCGGGCGAGGCATAGCGGTGCGCCAGCCAGGTGCGGAACATATTGATGAACAGCACCCCGTAGATCACCGCGAGGAACCAGCCGATCCGGCTCCAGGGCAGCCACGCCGTGCCCGCGCCGGCAACCAATGCCCAGGCATACAGGCAGGTCAAGCCTTCGAGCAGGCGGTTGTAAGCCTGGCTGGCGGACAGCCGCGCCGGGTTGTTGCGGTAGGCGGCATGCAAGGTCACCGCGCTGTAGCGCTCGACCACCACCCGACGCAACGCCGGCAGGCACCAGGACAGCGGACCGGCCAGGGCGAAGCGCACCCACAGCAACAGCGGGGTCAGCAGCGTGCCCAGGGCCAACGTCGCCATGCTGCTGGCAAACCGTCGTTCGAACGGCAGGTACTCCGGGTCCTGGCGGGTGCCATAACGTGCCAGCGTGTGATGATCCATATGACTGAGGTAGAGGAACGACGGCAACATCAAGGGGATGCCGCAGGTCAGGTTCCATGCCAGATTGAATCCGCGCACCGCGCGCCGGGGCATATGGCTGAGCTCATGGATAAACATCGCGCAGCGATACAGGCTGAAGAGCGCGACCAGGTAGCAGCCGGCCTGCAGCCAGGGGCCGGCCACTTCCAGCAAGGACAACGCCGCCCAGAACGCCGCGATGTTGACGCCGAAGTCCAGCCAGTAACGCCAGGGCTGGTGCCGGCGCAGGTCGTCGACCAGCGGCCGCAGCGACTCGATAAAGCCGCGCTCGCCCTGCCCGGCCGCTGCCGGAGCAGGGTTCAAGGACGTTTCCAAATCACACCGTCCAGATAGAAGTGATGGAGCACCACGATCAAGGGCAGCAAGCCGACCGAGGGCATTTCCAGGCTCAGGACCAACAGGCTGGCCATACCGAGGCTGGCGAACCAGATCCAGGGCCGCTCGCCCATCTGCCTGACCCAACGATGCCCGGCGCCAAGGAGACCTGCCGGCACCGGCTGCTCGCGGGTTCTGCGCAAGCCGGCCTGCACGGTCGAGGTGCAGACCAGGTGGTATTGCAAGGCGTGGATGCTGGTACCGATCAGGATCAGCGCGTACAGGTCGCCCACCAGCAGGTAGGCCGCGTTGTACAGTCCCAACGAGACCGCCAGCATCACCAGCACGAACCTGGGCAAGGCCTCGCCACGCTGGCCCTGGCGCCATTGCCGCGCAATGAAGCGCAGGGTCACGCAGGCGAACACGGCGTAGGCCAGGGCGGACCAGAGCGGATCAAGCGGCGGCGTGGGGATGCTGATATTGGCAAACGGCAACGCCTGGCCGAAGAGCTGGTAATCACCGAAATGAAAGCCACCATGGCTGATCCGGTACAACAGCGGCGCGGCGAACCCAGCCAGTACCATCGTGCGGATCGGCGTGGTCGAGTGCTTATAGCCGGACTTGCGCGCATACAGCGCGGCCACGCCGAAGTGCTGCTTGCACACGTGATACGGCTGCCAGTACACCCAGATCGCCACCAGCCAGGCAAAGGCACCGAAAGCGTACAGCCCGAGACACAGGGCACTGATCAGCCCCAGGCTGGTCCAGAAACGCAGCTTGTGCCGCCGGTATTCCAGCGGCTCGGCGAGCAGCCGCACATGAGTGTGCAGCACGTGGGGGATATCCAGGAACAAGGCGAACAGCAAGGCGCCGATCAGAAAGGCCGGGCCGTGCAGGATCGCCAGTAGCAAGGCCACCGAAATCAGCGGGCCACCAATCAGGATGGCCCAGGTATCAGCCCGGGCGCTGACGAACCAGCTAGCCGCTTTATTAGGAATACCGGACATATTCACGCGCCCTCAGATGGCTGGAGACAGGTCGAACACATTCGCCCCTTCGAGCAATTGCGCCAGCTCGCGCAAGGTGGTCATGCCGTCGATCGGCTCGGACGGAATGCTCACCTCCAGCCGCCCGCGCAGCTCGGAGAGCAAGGTCAGTTGGCTGAGGGAGTCCAGGCCCAGGTCGAGCAAAGCGTCATCGGGTTGCAGCGGCATGCTGTTCAGATGGGCCGGCAGAATGCCTTGCAGCGAAAGACTACGAATCGTCTGACAAATAACATCGAACACAGGTGCTCCTTGCACGCAGGCAATCCATGCGGCTAAGTGGGTTAAACGGAAAGAGGGTTCGGGGTCGCGGCAACGCTGCTCAATTCACCGCCGAGATAGCGCCGGCACAGGGATTGGCGCTGGATCTTGCCACTGGTGGTCCTGGGAAAATCCGCACGCCGGATCAGTACCAGGTCGTCGACCTGGACACCCGCATGCCGGACCGCCGTGCGGGCCACCTCGCGGCGCAGATCGTCCAGCTCGCGCCCGGCCAGGGCGTTGCTCGCCATGACCACCACCACGCTTTCCCTGGCCAGGCGGCTGTCGATGCAGGAAAAGGCGGCGACCGATCCCGCGGCCAGTCCGAGTGAGCTTTCCAGGGCCCATTCGATGATCTGCGGACTGACGTTGACACCAGCGCGGGTGATCAGGTCCTTGGTCCGTCCGGTGATATAGATTTCGCTGTCGAGCAGGAAGCCGAGGTCGCCGGTGCTGTACCAGTCGCCGCCCTCGCGGCGTACCGGTGCAACCTTCAAGTACTGGCTGATCACCGAGGTCCCGCGAATCTCTATATGGCCCAGGCAGCCCTCACCCAGTGCGAGCCCGTGCTCGTCGGCGATGCGTAACTCGACCCCATCGACCACCTTGCCGTTGCCCAGGTAGGCAGCGGAACCGGCAGCCCCTTCGTGCAGTTCGATGACTTGTCCGAGACCATGCAGGGCACGGGTATCCAGCCAGCGCACGCGCAGCGGCTGGCCCGGAGGATTGAGGGAGACCGCCACCACGGCTTCGGCCATGCCATAGGCCGGTTGCAATACAGCGGGCTGCAGGCCATGGCGAGCGAACGCGGTTTCGAACTGCCGCAGGTGGTCATGGAACACCGGCTCGGCGCCGACCCAGGCGTAACGCCAGGCGGACAGATCCAGTTCACCGTCGCGCACCCGTCCGGCCAGACGATTGAGCAAGGCAAAGGCCGAAGTCGGCGCGGGCGACAAGGTGCCTTTGTAGCGCGACAGCGCCTGCAGCCAGGCGAGCGGTTGCCGGGAAAACTCACGTGTCGGCATCAGGACCAGATCGATGCCGCACCACCAGGCCAGGGTGATCGCCGACAGGCCCATGTCGTGATGCAACGGCAGCCAACTGACCATCCGGTCCTGCGGGCCGACCACGACGCGTTCGGCAATCGCCTGGCAATTGGCACTGAGCATGGCCTGGCTGATGCACACCGCCTTGGGCATGCCGGTGCTACCGGAAGTGAACTGCAGGATAGCCAGGTCGGCGGGGGCACAACGCGCCGGCTCATGCAGGGCTTGCACGGCGCCCAGCGCTTCGCCCAGGGCGACATCGGTCAGCACCCGGCTCGCCCACTCATCGGCCAACTGTTGCTGAACAGCCTCACTACCGAGAATCAGGGCCGGTTCGATCAACTCGAGCATGGCACTCAAACGACCGTCATCAAGCTTGCCGGAAGCCCCGCCCAGGTCATGGGGCAGCAGGGAAATGGCCAGGCCTTCAGCCCAGGCCGCCAGCGTCATCGACAACACGTCGAAGCCGGACGCCAGGGCAATGGCCACAACCTGACCACGCTGGAGTGCCCGGTGACTCAGCACACCGCGCACCTGGGCCACGCGCTCAAGCAGTTCGCGGTGATTGATCGAGACAGCCGCATCCTGTGTCAGAACAGTTGTTTGACGAGAATGAGAACTGGTCAGGAATTTTTCGAATAAGCACAAGCCGGTAGGCTGGACTATTCCATTAGCCATTTTTGTCGCTCCTTGACACAGGCGGCGCAATCTACAGATTGTCCGACAATGGGTCAATATGGCTTTTCAGTATCATCCAAAAAAAAATGACTGGCCGGTCGCGGCTGGCACTCAGGTCTGCGAGTGGCGTCTCAGCATCGAACAAGCCAGGTGGCTATCATGTCGGGCCGTCGATACAGGCGGCCGGACAGCTGCCCGGGACCGTTACGGTCGGCGAGGTAGCCTCCGACACTCAATTGGCCATGTTAGCGGGACGCGCTTGCTGAACACCCAGGCAGCGTATTCAGGGAGTGCTTTTCCGCTCATCAAAGGAACGAAATATGACCCGTAATATGATCGGCGGCGTGGCGGGCGGTGCGGCCGCATTGATCCTGCTCATCGTGTTTTTTGGCAGTTGGTACACCGTGGATGAAACGGAACGCGGGGTACTCTTGAGAAACGGCGCGCTCGTCGGCGTGGTGGACCCCGGGCTATCGTTCAAGACCCCGTTCATCGAGACGGTCAAGCTGATCAGCACCCAGAGCCAGGTCTCGGCCTACGAAAACCTCCAGGCCTACAGCAAGGACCAGCAATCGGCACAACTCAAGGTCTCGGTATCCTGGCACGTCGCCCCTTCCGATGTCGCCAAGGTGTACACCCAGTTCAAGGATATCGAGGGTATCCGCGACCGCCTGATCAGCCGCCAGGTCCCGACCCAGGTCGAGAATGTCTTCGGCCAGTTCAACGCCGTGGCCGCCGTGCAGAATCGCGTCCAACTGGTCAATGATATTTCCGCCGCGATCAAGGCATCGATCACCGGGCCGGTGATCATCGACAGCGTGCAGGTGGAGAATATCGACTTCAGCGACGCCTACGAGAAAGCCATCGAGGCGCGCATGGCCGCCGAAGTGCAGGTCAAGACCCGCGAACAACAACTGGCTACGGAACAGGTCCAGGCACAGATCCGCGTGACCCAGGCACAAGCCGAGGCCGACGCCCAATTGGCGCAGGCCAAGGCTGATGCCCAGGCCACCGAACTGCGCGGTCGAGCCGAAGCCGAAGCGATCAAGGCCCGCGCCCAGGCACTGGCGAGCAACCAGAACCTGGTGGAATTGACCAAGGCCGAGCGTTGGAACGGTGTGCTGCCGACGACCGTATTGCCAAGTGGTTCCCTGCCCTTCATCGATGTCCGACAGGACCGCAAGACCGACTGATTGCAGGAGCAAGCCTGTTCGCGATGGACGTCAAGAATGACGGGCATCGCGGCGGCGCCAGCTCACCGGCTCATCAAACGACGCCTATCGGAGCCGGGCTTGTTCATCGATCCAGCCCTTGAATGCCTCCAGGGCGGAAACGATTTGTTGGCGAACCTGTGGGTCTGCCGCGATGCTGATTTCATCCAGCTCTTTGGCCAGCAGATTCACGGTAATCGAAGCTGGTTCGACGATATTGGCTGACATCGTTTCCAGCACCAACCTGAGCGCCGCCTGCGCATGACTCGCCCGCGGCGATGCATTGAACAGCGCCACCGGCTTGCCGGGAAATTCGTGGCTGGCGACGAGCCAATCCAGCGCATTCTTGAACGAACCCGGGATACCGCGTGCATATTCGGGGCAGGAAATCAGGATGCCATCTGTCCGACCAATCAGTTCACGTAGCGCCACAACGATCGCCGGAGGGTTGTCCGCCAGGTCCGGATCGAAATGCGGCAACTGCCCCACCTCCAGATATTGCTGGATCGACATCCCTTCGAGGCTGAGCCGCTCCGCAGCGCGAAGTAGCGAGGCGTTTGAAGACGCAGCCCGAAGGCTCCCGGAGACTGCCAGTAACCGTACCATTGATACCCCGATGCAAGCGAAACACCCCGGAAAGAAAAGCTCGCTCAATAGTGAGCACCTGGGCGTTCAGCACCCATGAGCGCATTGTCCGCGAGTCTATGAATATCGACCAGAGCAGGAGCAGGAATCAGAGCTTTGAACCCAAGGTATGCGGCTTCAAACCTGCACTTGCGGAGCTCATGGAAGTCATTTCCGGCAGCTCTTCAATTTGCCTGCCAAGCTGGTGGACTTCCGCCCTGAGTGCCTGTAACTCGCTCGTGGCCCGATCAAGCAGCTCGCGATCGGATGGCAGGGACTGCTTATTGGAAACCCCACGCTTGCGGCCGCGACAAAAGGCAACGGCCATCAACAGCACGATACCGGCTACCCAAAGCAGAATGACTGTGACTTTCATTGCTCCACCTCCTGTACCGCACACACGTAAGAGAAGACAAAACAAAAAAGGCTGGTGACGAACAACGTGGCACTCAACAGCAGCATTTCGGGAGTTGCGCCCCCGGTCAAAAGGTACAAAGTCGAAAAACCGGTGATCGCCGCTCCAGCCCCCAAGCCAACCATCGAGTCAGCCACCCAGCGAATTGTTTTATTGTCCATGCCGCATCCTTGCGCAAAACGTAGCAGACCGCGTCTACCCCGATGTCCACCACCTGAAGTCCATTGATGGGTGAATAAAAGACCCATGCCTTGGGGTCGACTTTTCTGAAAATATGGAAAGCGGTCAACCGAGCGAATGTTTGATGGTATTTCAAAAGCGCCGCGGATCGCCCAAGGTCGGACTCCTCGCTCCTCGCAAACGCCCTGCTCTGCTATCGTGGAGCCCATCCGAACGCAACAAGGGCCGACATTGCCGAGGTTTTTTGCCCGGCTCCGGAGCGCTCGGCAAGACGCGTGGAGGCCAAGGGAGTTGAGGAAACCATGACTGACCGCGAGCAACTCCATCGAGATGGCTATGTGCTGCTTCGCCGAGCAATCCCGGCCGCGTGGCTGGGTGACCTTCGCAGCGCGTTCGACGCGGGCGTGAAGTCGTCGGAGCAATGGCCAGTACCGCGAGGCATGGACTGCCGTCATTCGCTGCTGGACCTGGATCCCAAGGTTCAGGCTGTGTGTCGCCTGCCCGAGCTGCTGGCGGTGGTGGGTGAGTTGATCGGAGAACGGTTCTTCCTTTCGCAAGTGGAAGGTCGCGAGCCCCTTGCAGGTGGCGGTCATCAGCAGTTGCACCGCGACTTGTCGGCCCAACGGCCCGGCGACATCGTGGGTGCCCTGGCTTATTTCGACGATTATGGCCCCGAGAACGGCGCGACGCGTATCGTCCCCGGCAGCCATCGCCCCGGGCAGGGAGAGCCGCCGTTCGACTTCAATGACGAGTCCCGGTCCGTGCAGCTTTCAGGCTCCGCGGGGGACATCCTGGTGTTTGATGTCGACCTGGTGCATGCGGGCAGCCTGAACGCAATCGGCACCCGCCGTCGCTCCATCCTGATCAGCTACTTTTCGCAGCTTCTATACGCGTCGCACCTGGAAACAGTGAACCTGCGCAATATTCGGATGGACACGAGAGATCGGTTCGATCCCGCGGATTTCGCCTTGGAAGTAGGCACCTGACTGGCGTTTTGAGGTGGTGGCTGTGCAACAATCTTGCACATCGCGGAAAGCAAAAAGGGGTCTACATCTCTGTAGACCCCTCTAGACCGCCCAGCAGAGCGGATTTTGTTTGGTAGGCGCGATTGGACTCGAACCAACGACCCCCACCATGTCAAGGTGGTGCTCTAACCAACTGAGCTACGTGCCTGCTGTGAGGCGGCATTCTACGGATTTCCGAAAGGCTGTCAACCCCTTTTCTTTCCGCTAAGCCTATGAATATGCGTATTTTTTAGTGAACACCCGGAAAACGAAAAAAGGGCCAACCTCTCGGTTGACCCTTTCTGACCGCCCAGCAGAGCGGATTTTGTTTGGTAGGCGCGATTGGACTCGAACCAACGACCCCCACCATGTCAAGGTGGTGCTCTAACCAACTGAGCTACGTGCCTGCTGTGGGGCGCCATTTTGCGGATTTTCTCAAAGCTGTCAACCTCTTTATTTCTCTAACCCTTTGAATACGCGTATTTTTTACTGAATCCCCGACAAACCGGCTTTTTCCCCGGGTGGCTGGCGGGGGTATTTCATCTGAGGTAGGATCAGGCCACTCGTAAAAAATATAAAACAGAGGTTGCAGGATGGCGAACACTCCCTACCCCCAGTCCTATTACGCCGCTTCGGCGAATCCGGTTCCTCAACGCCCCGCCTTGCAGGATGACGTCGAGACCGATGTGTGCGTGATCGGCGCCGGCTATACCGGGCTGTCCAGCGCACTGTTCCTGCTGGAGAACGGTTTCCGGGTCACGGTACTGGAGGCCGCCAAGGTCGGTTTCGGCGCGTCGGGCCGCAACGGCGGGCAGATCGTCAACAGCTACAGCCGCGACATCGATGTCATCGAACGCAGCGTCGGCCCTAAACAGGCACAGTTGCTCGGGCAGATGGCCTTCGAAGGCGGCCGGATCATTCGCGAGCGAGTAGCCAAGTACAATATCCAATGCGACCTCAAGGACGGCGGCGTATTCGCGGCTATTACCAAGAAGCAGATGGGCCATCTCGAATCGCAGAAAAAGCTCTGGGAGCGCTACGGCCATACCCAGCTCGAACTGCTGGACGAGCGACGCATTGGTGAAGTGGTCGGCTGCGACCAATACCTGGGCGGCATGCTCGACATGAGCGGCGGCCATATTCATCCGCTGAACCTGGCGCTGGGCGAAGCGGCCGCGGTCGAGTCGCTGGGCGGGACGATCTACGAACAGTCACCAGCGGTACGTATCGAACGTGGCGCCAACCCCGTGGTGCATACCCCGCAGGGCAAGGTCAGGGCCAAGTTCATCATCGTTGCCGGCAACGCCTACCTGGGCAACCTGGTGCCGGAGCTGTCGGCCAAGTCGATGCCCTGCGGCACCCAGGTGATCACCACCGAGCCGCTGAGCGACGCACTGGCGAAGTCGCTGCTGCCCCAGGACTACTGCGTCGAGGACTGCAACTACCTGCTGGACTACTACCGTCTTTCCGGCGACAAGCGCCTGATCTTCGGCGGCGGTGTGGTGTATGGCGCGCGGGACCCGGCCAATATCGAAGCGATCATCCGGCCGAAAATGCTCAAGGCCTTTCCGCAGCTCAAGGACGTGAAGATCGACTACGCCTGGACCGGCAACTTCCTGCTGACGTTGTCGCGCCTGCCGCAGGTCGGGCGCCTGGGGGACAATATCTACTACTCCCAGGGCTGCAGCGGTCATGGCGTGACCTACACCCACCTGGCCGGCAAGGTGCTGGCCGAGGCCCTGCGCGGCCAGGCCGAGCGCTTCGACGCCTTTGCCGACCTGCCGCACTACCCGTTCCCCGGCGGCCAGTTGCTGCGCACGCCGTTCACCGCCCTCGGAGCCTGGTATTACACCTTGCGGGACAAGCTGGGGATCTAAACGCCGCCGCTTGTGGCAACTACGGCCATCAGTGCCCGGCCAAGGTCTTCGTCGCCTGGGCCGCCGCTTGCTCCTGGCCGGCCTGGGCCAGGTCGCTGGCGGCTTTCAGCCAGCGCTGCCGGTCGACCTGGGCCGGCAATTGCGTCGGCGCCTGGATCAGCACCGCCCAACTACCGGCATCCTTCCAGGCCGAAGCAAAGGCGCTGAACTTCATCGGCGTCCGCGGACTCATGCCCGAGCGCAACAGTACGGTCTGTTTGGTTCGGTTGTAACCGACCAGCACCGCATAGCGTGGGGTCGACCAGACCCGGCCCTCGCTGAACCGCACCATGACCGGATAGCCGGCCGCCACCTGGGCCAGCAACGCCGACAACTCAGGGTCCAGCGGATACACCACCATGCCGTACTCACGGGCCAGGACCTGCATGTTGCGCTCAAGACCCTCCTCGGCCCCCGGCAACTTCAGCGGTTTCTCCAGCAATCCCGGGGTCACGCTGACACTTTGCTGCGACAGCATGGTGGCCAGGGCCATGGTGCCGCCTTGATAGGCCTCGCCACGGAAGAACGGCACCGCATTGAGCTCAACCCGCTCCGGCAGGCGCTGGACATCTGGCGCAACACCGCTGGCACAACCGCCCAATCCGAGCAACAAGGCGCCCACCAGCCACAAGCGCCGCCCCGCTACCATTTGCAAACCTGTTGATCCCTTGAACATCTTCACTCTCTTGGTCAATCGCCAGGCCGTTCAACACCTGGCAGGGTCCCTGATCATAGGTCGCGGGTGAACGGGGGTATAGCCTTTCGTTGCAGATTGCCTGACGCGATAGAGCGAAATGACTGACCCCACGCGACCTTTGGTCAATGGACTGAAACACAGCAACGTCTAGACTGAACCTGGAAAGACGAAGTGAGTGAGCCCGAACGGGCGAAGGAGGCACTGATGAGCCTTGTAGCGATCGTTGCACTGCTGGTGCTCGGCTGGCTGACCGTCGCGGCAGCCATGTTATGGGGAGTGCTGAGAATCTCCCGGCGGCATCACCACCCTGCCCTGCCCGCGCAACCCACAGCCAGCGAACAACCCCAGGCCCGCGCCGCCACTGTCCACTGATGAGCGTTTAACGAGAACGGCCGCCTGGATCCAGGCGGCCTTTTTATAGTTACGACTGCTATCAGCCTTGCGCAGCCTGACGCCTGTGCCGAGCACGCCGGGCCAGCATGTTCAAACCTTCGATCACCGCGGAGAAGGTCATGGCCGCGTAGACATAGCCCTTGGGCACATGGGCGCCGAAGCCTTCGGCAATCAAGGTCATGCCGATCATGATCAGGAAACCCAGGGCCAGCATCACCACCGTCGGATTATCGTTGATGAACTTCGCCAGCGGCTCGGATGCCAGCAGCATCACCAGTACCGCCACCACCACCGCGACCACCATGATCGGCAGGTGCTCGGTCATGCCCACGGCGGTGATGATGCTGTCGATGGAAAAAACCATATCGAGCATCAGGATCTGACCGATCGCCGCCGCGAAACCCAGGGATATACCGGCCGTACTGTCTTCGGCCGCCTTGGCCTCGGGGTCCATGCTGTGATGAATCTCGGTGGTGGCCTTCCACACCAGGAACAGGCCACCGGCGATCAGGATCATGTCCTTCCAGGAGAACGCCTGGCCGAACACCTCGATCACCGGCGCGGTGAGCTTGACGATATAGGCGATGGTGCCCAACAAGCCCAGGCGCAGGATCAGGGCCATGCCGATGCCGATGCGCCGGGCCTTGGTGCGAAACTGCGCCGGCAGCTTGTTGGTCAGGATCGAGATGAAGATCAGGTTGTCGATGCCCAGCACGATTTCCATGACGATCAGCGTCGCCAGGGCAATCCAGGCGGTGGGGCTGACGGCGAGTTGCAACAGGTATTCCATGGTTCAATCCTGATTCAGGGGTAAGGTGGCCACGTCCTGGCTCACCGATAGCGCAGCATTCTAGGGAAGCAGATACTTCAGGAAAATTCGTATTTTTAAGCGCTATACTTCGGCTTTTACGAACTGAATAGCGTCCGATGCTCAATTATCGCCAGTTGCACTATTTCTGGGTCGTGGCCAGGACCGGTAGTATCGTCAGGGCCTGCGAGCAGTTGAACCTGACGCCGCAAACCATCAGCGGGCAGATCAGCCTGTTGGAACAAACCTTCGGCGTGGAGCTGTTTCGCAAGGTCGGGCGGCAGTTGGAACTGACCGAGGCCGGTCGCCAGACCCTCCCCTATGCCGAGCAGATGTTCCAATTGGGCAACGAACTGGAAGCCATGTTGCGCACCCAGCCGAACGAACAGCAGCGGCTGCTGCGGGTCGGGGTCGCGGATGTGCTGCCCAAATCCATCGTCTACCGCCTGATCGCACCGACCATGGAGCTGGATGAGCCGATCCGCATCACCTGCCGCGAAGACAAGCTCGAACGCCTGCTCGCCGACCTGGCGATCCAACGCCTGGACCTGGTGATTTCCGACAGCCCCATGCCCAGCCATCTGGACATCAAGGGTTATAGCCAGAAACTGGGGGAATGCGGAATCAGTTTTTTCGCCACGACCGCACTGGCGGCGCGCCATGCCGATGATTTTCCGCGTTGCCTGCATGGTGCCCCGCTGCTGATCCCCGGACAGGAAAGCATGGTCCGCAGCCGGCTCCTGCGCTGGTTCGCCGAACAGCAGTTGCACCCGAGGATTGTCGGCGAGTTCGATGACAGCGCCCTGATGCAGGCATTCGGTCAATCCGGCAGCGGGATTTTCATCGCGCCGAGCGTGATCGCCGAGGAGGTGTGCCGGCAGTACGGGGTCGAACTGATCGGCCAGACAGAGGCGGTGAGCGAGTCGTTCTATGCGATCTCGGTGGAACGCAAGGTCAAGCACCCCGGTATTGTCGCCATCACCGAGGGCGCTCGCCGCGAGCTGTTTACCACGCAGGAAGGTTAAGCACTGACCGTACGGGCTTTGGCGCTCATCAACACCAGCGCCAGCAGGATCGACAGCAGGATAAAACCGGCGGCAGCGAAACCGAGGCTGCCCAGGCCCAGGTTGTCGATCACCCGCCCGCCCACCAGCGCGCCCAGGCCAATCCCCAGGTTGGCCCCGGCGATATTCAGCGACGCCGCGAAGGCCGGCGCATGGGGTGCGACCTTCATCAGACGGACATGGCTGACCAGGAACAGCGCCGCCTGGGTCACGCCCCAGACGCCCATGGCGACCGCCAGGCCAAGGGTCGAGTGAATGCTCGGCACCAGGGCCACCATGCCGCCGATCATGAAGGCGCAAAACACCATCGAAGCGATCAGCGGATGGCGATCGACCATGCGTCCGCCCAGGGAGTTGCCGATCAGCCCCACCGCACCGAAGCCCATCAGGCACCAGCCGACCACCGTACCGTTGAAACCGGCCAGGCGCTCGAGGATATCCGCCAGATAGGTGTAGGCGGTGAACATACCGCAGAACACCAGGATCGACAGCAGCACATGGCCGATCATCAGCGGACGACGCAGGACGCCGAACTGTGAGCGCAAGGACACCTGTTCCAGGTGCAGGCGCGTGGCCGGCAGGTAACGCCAGAGCAGCAAGGCCTTGACCAGGGCCACCAGCGCCAGGATCGCAAAGGCACTGCGCCAGCCCCAGGCGTCGGAGATCAAGGTGCCCACGGGAATGCCGAACACTGTCGCACAGACAATCCCGAAACCGATTTTTTCGATCGCACGCCCGGCGTAGTCAGGGCCGACGATGTCCACCGCCGTTTCACTGGCCAGGGCCCAGAATACCGGCAGCCCCAGGGCCGGCAGCAAGCGGGCGACGGCCATCACGCCGATATTCGGCGCCAGCGCCGCCAGGCTGTTGGCCAGGCCAAACATCACCAGGATGCTGATGAACAGGCGCCGACGCTCGAAACGCGAAAAGTACGCGGTCAGGAAGGGCCCGAATGCGGCGACGGTAAAGGCGAACAACGTCACCAGCAGGCCCGCCTGGGGAATGCTGATGTCAAGGTCGCGGGAAATCGACGGCAACAGGCCGACAATGACGAATTCCGTCGTCAGCACGGTAAATCCGGCGGCTGACAACAGCAGAATGGGCAACAACATGAATCACTCCAGAAACGACAACGCCAGCGATAGCCCGAGGGCCCGCTGAATAAGAGATGAATAGAAAGGGGAAGTGACCACTATAACAGAAGGTTTGTGGCTACGTGTGCAGGTGCCAGGTTGCCAGAAAGCTCTTGTGGGAGCCTGGCTTGCCAGCGAAGGGGCCCCTGAGGACGCCAAAAGCTTCGCGGGCAAGCCCTGCTCCTACAAGACCGACGAGAACTTGCCGGAATCGCTATCTCGGCAGTTTTGAATCGCTATCAATCCGTACGAAATCAGAACGCGCCCATGTAGTCACGCTTGCCGATTTCCACGCCGTTATGGCGCAGAATCGCGTAGGCAGTGGTCACGTGGAAGAAAAACTGTGGCAGGCCATAGCTCAGCAGGTAGGCCTGGCCAGTGAAGCGCTTCTCTTTCGGCGTGCCCGGACGGGTCACGATCTCGATGCCTTCCTTGCCGTCGATCTGGGCCGGGGTGATGCTGTCGAGGTGCGCCAGCACCTTGCTGATCAACGCCTGCAATTCGGCAAAGGTGGTTTCGCTGTCCGGGTAGGACGGCACTTCGATCTCGGCCAGACGCGAAGAAACGCCCTTGGCGAAATCGACCGCGATCTGCACCTGACGGTTCAACGGGAACATGTCAGGGGCCAGACGGGCTTGTACGAAAACGCTCGGTTCGATGTTCTTCGCCACCGCATGGGCTTCGGCCTTGTTCAGAACGTCGCTCAAGGCATTGAGCATTTGTTTGAAAACCGGAATGGAAGCAGCGTACAGGGAAATGGTCATGAGGATCTCGCAGTGAAAATGGCAGGAGTGACGCTGGGCGATTATAGCCAGGGTCAAGGTCATCGCGGCTTGTCTTTTTACGGCTGAAGGCCCTACGCTTACGACCTTTCAACGCACAGGGAACAGCACAATGGGCAGCGAACAAGAGACTTCCGTCGATCAGCCACAATTGAACAGCACGGAAATCCGCATCCTGGGCTCCTTGATCGAAAAACAGGCCACCAGCCCGGAAACCTATCCCCTGACCCTCAATGCCCTGGTCCTGGCCTGCAACCAGAAAACCAGCCGCGAACCGGTGACGAACCTCAACCAGGGCCAGGTCGGCCAGAGCCTGCGTGCCCTGGAAGGCCGCGGCTTCACTCGCCTGGTAATGGGCAGCCGTGCCGATCGCTGGGAGCATCGGGTCGAAAAGGCCCTGGAGCTGGTCCCCGCCCAGGTGGTATTGATCGGCCTGCTGTTCCTGCGCGGACCGCAGACGGTCAACGAACTGCTGACCCGCAGCGGCCGCATGCATGATTTCGAAGACAGCGAGCAGGTCGTGCACCAGTTGGAGCGCCTGATTGCCCGCGGCCTGGCCCTGCTGATTCCACGCCAGGCCGGGCAGCGCGAAGACCGCTACACCCATGCCCTCGGCGACCCGGCGGATATCGAAGCCATCCTCGCGGCCCGCCAGCAAGGTCCTGAACGCAGCGCGGCTGGCGCGGTGTCGCTGGAGCGCATCGAAGAACTGGAAGCCCGGATCGCGGCGCTTGAAGAACGTCTGGCGCGATTGGAATAACCCGCGCCCGATTCGTCATTCAACTGCGCGCAAAGGCTACCGCCTTGTGGAACTGCTCGTCGCTCGGTCGCACACCGGTGTACAGCACGAACTGTTCCAGTGCCTGGATGGCGATCACCTCAAGCCCGGTGATCACCCGCTTGCCCTGGGCCCTGCCGCGCAGAATCAGTGGGGTTTCCGAGGGCACCGCGACCACATCGAACAGGGTGTCGGCCGCCTCCACCGCGGCGGCCTCGAAGGCCAGTTGATCCGCCTCCGGACCGCCGTTCATACCGATCGGCGTGACGTTGACCAGCATCTGCGGACGCAACGCCCCCAACTGCGCCCGCCATTCATAACCGCAGCTCTGCGCCAGCGCCCTGCCCGCCACTTCGTTGCGGGCCACGATCACGCCATGGCGATAACCGCCGTCACGCAGGGCCGATGCCACGGCCTTGGCCATGCCGCCACTGCCGCGCAGGGCAAAGCTGAAGTCCTTGGGCACCGCATGGCTCTCGAGCAACTGCGCAATGGCGATGTAGTCGGTGTTATAGGCCTTCAGATGGCCGGCGGTATTGACGATGGTGTTGATCGACTGGATCGCCGCGGCGGACGCATCCAGCTCATCCACCAGGGCGATGCACGCCTCCTTGAACGGCATCGACACCCCGCAACCACGGATGCCCAGGGCTCGAATCCCGGCCACCGCGCCGGGCAGGTCCTGGCTACTGAAGGCCTTGTAATAAAAGTTCAGGCCTAGTTGCTCATAAAGATGATTGTGGAAACGCAAACCGAAATTCCCGGGGCGCCCCGACAACGACATGCACAATTGGGTGTCTTTGTTGGGGTTCATCTGCATGCTTCATCTCCTGAAGAGTGTTTTCGGATAAATGGGATAGGCATTTACCCAACTTTCGTCGATCATAGCGACCAGCCGCAAGGCTCTGGCACCTGCCTCGGATAGCTGTCAAAGAGGCCGCGCCAGGAACCTTACACAAAATTTACGCAACGGCTTGGCAATTTTTCAGAAAGTCGTTGTCATAGAAGTATCCCCGCGACAGTCCTTGAGTCTATTGCAGACAACAAGCGCTGGGGTTGGAACCCGAGGAATAATCATGATTCGTACAATCCCCAAGATAGCCTTGCTCGTTGGTGCACTCGCTGTCGCAGGTCAGGCCTCTGCCCACGGCGGCGGTAACTGGGTTGGTCCTGCCTTGTTGGGTGGCGTGATCGGCGGAGCCATCGTCGGATCGATGGTGAGCCGCCCGGCTTACGTTGAGCAACCGGTGTATGTACAGCCGGCTCCGGTCTATGTCCAGCAGCCGCCTCCGGTCTATGTCCAACAACCGGTCTATGTCCAGCCGGCCCCTGTCTATGTCCAGGGTGGCTACTATGGCCGTCCGGTGTACTACGGCCACCCGCATCATTACTACGGCGGCCCACGCTGGTAATCGACAGGCAGAACAGCCAGGCCCTGCTCGCAAGAGCGGGGCTTTTTTTTGCCCGAGCCGAGCCCCTGATGTCTGATTTGCGCTATCAAAGGTCGCAGGCAAGACAACCGCCCGCCCTCGATAAACGGCATGATGTGACCTATCGTCGCCCAGGATGAGCGTTAACACGACTGTCATATTTATGCCATGCCCGATCAGCAAGATCAGGCTGACTGATAAGAACAAGGACGAGTCATGCCTACACAAAACCCGCACCGCGCCGCCGGCCTCTGCACTTCCAGCAAGGTCTACAGCGCCCTTACCGAGCTCAAGCAGCTCGAAGGCCACCGCACGGCCAAATTTCTCTCGTTGCTGGCCGAAAACCTGGTCCACAAGGGGCTGTTGAATGAGCAGGAAGTCTTGAAGATGCTCGATCAGGTCGTCGACTGACGCACCCTATTGCAGCCTGTCGATCTCGTCGATGTCCACTATCGAGCGCGATGATTTTCCTCGGATTGAGCCGAGCCTTAAGGTAGCTCCACAGATTGATGGAGGTCCTCATGGCCAAGGTACAAATCATGTCCGTTATCGGCAGCGCCGTTCCCGCCTCGCTCAGAGAGCTGGGCCTGCTCGCCTGCTGGTATCTGGTTCGAGACGGTGTACCGATCAGCGGACCGTTCACCTCGCTACCCGCGGCCAAGGCCTCGTCGCAAAGCATGAACCTGCATGCACTGAACGCCTGAGCGGCCGAAGATTCCCGAAAACGTGCGTTGCTCCGCACACCCCTTTGCCCGCACCTGTTGCGGGCTTTTTTATGGGCGTGTGCTGATCAGCCGCGCTCGGCCAAGGCGGCATTGACCTGGGCCCGGTGGGTGAGCTTCTGCAGGCGCTTCTCCAACTCGATCATCACCACGCGGTCGCTACGCCCGCTTTCCAACTCGTCGATCAGCGCCTGGGTGATCTGGCGCAGCTCATGACTGATAACGATCCGGTCGTCGTTCAGATCGTGCTTGTGGGACTCGAACAGGCGGTGCAGGAAATCCTCGAGGGTACGCTGGCAACGATGCCGGTCCGTGGCCCGCAAGTGGGCCAGGTTGGCGCTGATACGCCCCAGCAGGTCCAGCAACTCGATACCAAAATAGTGCAGCCGCCGCGCATAACCCACATCGCGTTCACGGCGTTGCTTGCGCTGCTCCTGGGACTCCTGCTTGCGCTGGATCGCCGGCACACTGATCGCCACCATCAGACCGACAACCAGGCCCACGGCCTGGATCCAGCCATACCAGTCCGCCGATTTCGGAAAGAAAGCAAAGCCCAGCAACAGCACCGCCACCATCCCCGCCCAGACCACCATGGGCAGGTAATCCCTGCTGATCAACCCCTTCGGCATTGCCAGACTCCTGAGTCATTGGATCGCGCCGCTCACGCCGCAAGCGCCGATGCTAATCGGTGCGCGAGGCCCACACCACCACGTATCGGGGCGGATACACAATTAAATAGCCATCACTCAGGGAAAACCTTAAATTCTTCTTACTTTTTAAGGGTTTTTTACCGCCACTCGAAGAACAATCGACAGTTCCTGAACTATATTCATAAAATGTAACGCTTTTTTTAGAACGACCCGTTGCCAACGGTTTACCCATTATTTTAGCGAGTCCATCCGCGTGAACATTCGTCAATCAATTTTCGGCCTGGTTTTTGTCTTGGCAGGCGCCGTTATCCCCCCCAGCGCAGAAGCCCGCGAAACCGTCTCCGCCCCTCGTGATACCAGTCATCTGCACATCGCTTCCGGCAGCGCCCTGGTCGTCGATCTGCAAACCAACAAGCCCCTGTACTCCAGCAACCCGGACGCGATCGTACCGATCGCCTCGGTGACCAAGCTGATGACCGCCATGGTGGTGCTGGACGCCAAGCTGCCGATGGACCAGTACATCTCGGTGAACATCGCCGATACCCCGGAAATGAAAGGGGTGTTCTCCCGGGTCAAGCTCAACAGCGAGCTGCCGCGCAAGGAAATGATGCTGATCGCCCTGATGTCTTCGGAAAACCGTGCGGCGGCCAGTCTCGCCCACCACTACCCGGGCGGTTATGCGGCCTTTATTGCGGCGATGAACGCCAAGGCCAGGTCCCTGGGCATGATCAACACCCACTATGTGGAACCCACCGGCCTGTCGATCCACAACGTCTCCACCGCCCGTGACCTGAGCAAGTTGTTGATGGCCGCTCGTCACTATCCGATGCTCAGCGAGCTGAGCACCACCAAGGAAAAGACCGTGGCGTTCCGCAAGCCCAACTACACCCTGGGTTTTCACAACACCGACCATCTGGTCAATAAAGCCAACTGGGACATCAAGATCACCAAGACCGGCTTCACCAATCAGGCCGGTCACTGCCTGGTGCTCGTCACCAACATGGGCGGTCGCCCGGTGGCCCTGGTGATTCTCGATGCGTTCGGCAAGTACACCCATTTCGCCGATGCCAGCCGGATCCGCAACTGGATCGAAACTGGCAAGAGCGGTGCCGTGCCGGATGTGGCCCTGCGCTACAAGGCTGACAAGAACCTCAAGAGCCGCGCTCAAGCATCAAAGTAAGCCCTGATACCGTGGCCCGATTCTTCGGGCCACGTACTGTCGTGCTTGGATGCCTGTTCCTGCGCGCCTATCACCTGGCCGAACTGGGCCCGCCAGTCTGCCTCGCGGGCAGTGATGTGACTTCGACAGCCTTGCTCGACCCGCCGAAAGCCGACCCCATCACACTGCCATAAGCCCGCAAGTGCCGCCGCACACCTAAACCGGCATAATCGCGCCCCGCCTCCGTCGAACAGGACGTCATCCGTGAGCGCCGCCCGCAACCCACCCCAAGAAAACAAAAACATCGGTCGCCTGCTGCTCGAACTGCTGTGGCTGCTCCTGGTGCTGCTGGTGCCGATTTTCTTCGTGACGATTCTCCCGCCGCTCCTCGCCCTGGCCGTGGTCCTGGTGTGCGCCGGCGTGATGTGGACCTGCGCGAAATTTGGCTGGCCCAAGGGCGGGCGGGGCTTTGCCCGGCTGATGATCTCGGCGGTCTTCGGCCTGGGTTTCAGCCTCGGGCGGGCACTGCCCGATTACTGGGACATCGCGGCCGCCTGCCTGGCGATTTTCCCCGGTCTGGCTTGCGTGAGCATCTGGGAAAGGCGGCTGGGCCTGGTCGAGCCCACCACGCAAAACCCGGCCGCCGGCAACGGTGCCAGTGCCTGGGGCGGCCAGGAGCCAACAATGACGCCCGAAGGCGAACCGATCCGGGTGTTCAACCACGGCGAAATCGCCATGGGCGGCCCGGTGATCTGCGACTACCTGTTTCCCGACGGTATCCTGCTCGAAGGACTGGGGGCCTCGGCGCGTTTTTCCAGCGACGCCCGCTACTTCGCCGCGCCCATTCCGTCGCGCGGCAGTTGGGGCCTGGTGATCCTCGACCGTCCCCTGCGTCGCCTCTATCGCTGCCCGGCCGAGCAGTTCTGGGAACTGGACACCTTCAACGAGCAAGGCCTCGGCGGACGTTATAGTCCGCTGGTGGACAACGGCGCCCACCAGCAATCCCTCGAGGACTTATTGAAAGACGCCCAGGCCATCGACCTGCTCCCGGTCAGCGATCTCTGGCTGGAACCGGGCAACTGGCAACAAGCCCTGGTACAGCGGCAGATCGAGTATCGCTCCCCCGATGGCCAACATCTCCTGGAAGGCCAACTGACCCTGCCCGTCAGCCTGCGAGAACTGGACCAACCGACCGGGCCGGTCAACCATCCCGATTATCGCCTCAGCCTCGACGGCGTGCCCTCGTCCTTGTTGGTCACAGCCCAGACGTCCATCGTCTGGAGCACGGACAGTCGCGGCCTGGTCTGTCGCGCCCGCACGCCAGACTCTTCAGGGCCGCAGCGGGCACTATGGCTCTGGCAGCAGGAGCAGGGCTGGCGGTCGTTGCGCAGCCCCTGGAGCAGCGACAACCGCAGCCCCAGCGGATACTGGAGCGACCCACTGGCGCTGGACGAGCAGCAGGTCTGGCTGGAAAGCGAGCTGCCGCTGTCGCAACCCGACAATGGAGATTACGGCTACCAGTTGCACAGTATCCACAGCGACTCGCAAATCCTGGTCGGCCATGACGCTCTGGGCCGCGAACGGACTGCCGAGTGGAACAGGCCGCGCATCCGCCTGGTCCTGCCGCTGGATAGCGACGGGAACGCGGCAAGCGTAAGTATCGAGTCAGAGCCATTGGCGGATGGCACCCGCGCCCGTTTCAGCCAGCGCCAGGTCGACCAGGATGAATCAGTGGGCTACCAGTGCCAGATCGGCGCCTGGACCCTGCCCGGTCTCTGGCGCCTGGATCATCGAGTGAGCGACTGCGCCCATTATCTGGCATTGGTGCCGTTTGCCCTGCATCCGGCAGTACCCGACCGCGTGGTGGTGGCCGATCCCCGGCAACGTCGACTGCTCGACGGTCCGCCGATGCGGGTCGCCGCACTGGTGGATTTCAGGACCGCGACGCTGAGCGTAGCGGTGATTGTCGGGCGCCTGCCGAGGGACATTGCCGGCACCCCGCTGCAACGTTTTACCGAGGCCGCCCCGGACGCGTCGCAAGCAGCCGGGTTCTGTCGATACCGCGAAGACTCACGCCTCTACTACGAGCTGCGCAGGTTGCAATTGAGTACCGACGACCTGCAAGGCTTACCCTCATGGCGCTGGGTCCAGCAACCACAGATCGCCACCGCCGAAGGCGAATTTATCCAGCCCTCCCCGACCGGACTGGACGCTGCCTGGCTGTTCGGCAGCGGCACCGAGTACGGCGACGACCTGGGCCGTGGACATATCGCCCGCCTGGGCGGACACCTGCTGACCGCTTCCGGTTGCGCGCTGGCGGACCTGGCGCCCTCCATGGCCTGGTCGTCGAAAGGACGCTACCTGGCGCTGACCCGGCTGTATCTCGAGCACCGTGACTTCGCCGACAGCTACAGCCGCCGCGCCTGGAAACTCCTGCTGCTGGACGTCGAGGCCCACACCTTGCGCACCGCCCCCGGCTGGCTGGGGAACCGACCGCAGTTCATCGACTTTGGCGCCGACGCCCTGCACTTGCGCCAGTTCGAAGCGGACTGGGACCTGCACGATGGCTCCGACCCGGGCACTCGTGTGAAGATCGCCTTGAAAGAGATACTGGAGTGGCCGTCCGATCCCTTGCAGCCACAAGCAGGTCTCTGGCTGACTACCACAGAGGCGGCTCAGGCCCAGGCTTGGCACAACCTGGAAATACCGGAACCGCTTCGGCTGCTGCGGGAGCACGCTACACTCCAGACCAGCCGCCACCCCGAATCCTCCCGCAGCGGACCCGCTCATGAGTAAATCGTCCCCGACCGCCCCCGATGACAAGGCCCCCCGCTTCTGGCGGGACGAACGCCTGCCCTGCATCGAGGCCCGCTCGATCCAGGACGGCCGCAAGGTCTGCTATTCCCGGCATTCCCACGAACACTTCTCGATCGGGGCGATCACCCACGGCCAGAGCACCTATATCAACGAGCAGAATCAGTGGCGGGTCGCGGCCGGTACCGTGGTGCTGATGAATCCGGGCGAGGTGCATGCCTGCAACCCCATCGAAGACCAGCCCTGGGCCTATCGCATGCTCTATGTCGAGATGGCCTGGCTGACATCGCTGCAACATGAACTGGGGTTCAGCCCGGATCTGGATTTCCGTGCCTTTTCCACGCCTCATACCAGCGATCCGGCACTCTACGAAGGTTTCAACAGCCTCTACGAAACCCTGGTGGACGACGACCTCGCGCTCTTGGAAAAACAGTGTGCCCTGGTCGAGTTCTTCACCCTGCTGCAACACCGTTTGAACCCGGCGCCCCGGCCGGCCCGGGAGATCAACCAGAAGCTCGAACTGGCCGCGGCCTACATTCACAAACACTGCACCGAGGCCCTGAAGCTGGAGGACATCTGCCAGGCCGCGCAGTTGTCGGCGTCCTACCTGACCCGCGCCTTCAAGCAGCATTACGGCATGACGCCCCACGCCTTCCTGGTCAACCGACGCATCCAGTACGCGCGTAACCGGCTGCGGCGTGGCGGCCTGATCGCCGACGTCGCACTGGAAGCCGGCTTCGCCGACCAGGCGCATTTCCAGCGGGTCTTCAAGCAACACCTGGCCGCGACACCAGGGCAATATCGCGGTTGATCCGCCTCACGGCAGCAACAGGTAAATCGCACTGAGTGCCAGCAACAAAGCCATCAACCGGTTGAACAGGCGCATGCCCTTGGGGTTGTCCAGATAGTGCCGTAGAAAGGTCCCGGCAAACGCCCAACAGGCAATCGAGCCGTAGCAGATCACGAAGTACACCGCCGCGAACTGCCATACCAGATGCCCCTCGCCATTGGCCACGAACGCCCCCATCCCAGCCACGCAGGCCAGCCAGGCCTTGGGATTGAGCCACTGCATCAGCGCGCCGAGCGTCATCGTCGGTTGTTTGCCGGGCTGACTGGTATTCAGGCCGCCATCGTCGAGCGCCAGCTTCCAGGCCATGTACAACAGGAAGGCCACCCCGGCCAACTGGATCACCCGGGTCAGGCTCGGCACGAACAGCAGCAGCTCATTCAACCCAAGGCCGATCAGGACCAGCAACAGGGTGAAACCCAGGGTCGCGCCGGTCACGTGTCGCAGGCTGGCGCGCCAGCCGAACTGCGCACCGGCACTCAAGGCGACGATATTGACCGGGCCAGGGGTAATGGAAGAGGCCAGCGCAAAGGCCGCCATGGAAACAAGGATGCTCATCGTCTACTTTCCGCATGGATGGATGTCGGGCTGAAGGTAGCCATGCGCACGGCTCGTGGTATTGAAGAAAACGCCCCTGTACAACCTTTTGCTCCATAGGCGAAATGTTTCATCCAGCGAAGCATTCAAGCGGCGTAAGATGGACAAGGTATTATTCGTGCATTGCATCCAGCCAGGGGAAACCGAACCATGAAGCCGAACCTCGTCAAAACCGCGCTGGCGCTGAGCGCCCTGCTGTTGAGCGCCTGCTCCGGCACGAGCACGATAACCAGCAACAGCGCCTGCTATAGCGAAAGCTGTAATCAACACTACGACAACAAACCCGTCACCCAGAGTTTTGGCGGTTCGAACCTGGGCAGCAGTTTCCGTGAGTACGGCACCAGCATGCTGCGCGACTAATCCCGATCGCGGATAATTGGCCCGCGCCCCCTCCAGCAGCCACGTTGATTTGCGCGCAAAAACCCAGGCCTTGTCCTGCCTCCTCATAAGAAATGTCCGACTTCCCACTCCCTGGCTTTACATCGATTATCTGAATCTGGACCGCTGCCCTGGTAGCGCCTGCCCAGCCTTCGCTTTTGACGGAGGCCTGCCGTCAGGCGGTGCCTCCTGGTCACTTGTCCCCTGCAGGAGATACGATGAAGCTATCGATGAACTTATACGACGCGCTGACGAACATCAGTGTCCCTCCGAACAAGGCCAAGGCGGTTGTGAATGCCTGGGAGTCGGATATGGAAAAATTCGCGACAAAGTCTGATCTGCTCCGCACCGAGACACACTTGCAAACGTCGATTACGGAACTCGGCGCGGAGCTGCGCGGCATGATCAAAGACCAGAGTGTGGAGATACGCTCCTTGGGCTCGATGCTCCGAGAACAAGGGACAGAACTACGGGCCTCCATCAAGGAACAAGGTGCGGAACTACAAGCCGCCATGACGAAGCAAGGCCAAGAACTGCGATCCGCCATCACAGAACAGGGTGCAAAATTCCAGGTATCCGTTGCTGAAATGGACTCACAGAACAAGATCCTGCGCTGGCAGCTCAGCATCCTGCTCATCTGCATCAGCATTCCCATGCTCAAGCTGGCTTACGACATGCTGGTCAAGTTCACCTTGAACTGAGTCACCCCGGCTGCGCGCAGACTTGCCGAAGGCACCCGCGCAACCAGCGATGCGCGGGATCGGCATCCAGCCGCGGATGCCAGAGCATCGCCACCGTGAACGTCGACAGCGAGAACGGAAGTTCAAAGCTGTGCATACGGGTACGCAGGTTGCCGGTGTGACGTTCAGGCACGGTGGCGATCAAGTCTGTGGACCGGGCCAGTGACAGCGCGGTCGAAAATCCGGCGACAAACGTAGCCACCTCACGACAAAGCTCAAGCCGCTCCAGCGCCTCATCGACCGCTCCCCTGTCGAGTTCCCGCCGCGAAACAACGATATGCTGGCCCGCCGCATAGCGTGCCGCGGTCATATCCCCCTGACTCAGCGGATGCTCCCGGCGTACCACGCCAATAAAACGATCGCGAAACAGCGCCTGGGTCAACAACTCCGGACCTTGGCTGCTACCCACCACACCGGTTTCCAGATCGACACTGCCATCACGCAGCGGCGCGCTGTCCTTGTCCGGTTTCTGCAGGAATCGAAGGCGTACTCCGGGCGCCTCTTCAGCGATCCGGGCCAGCAGCGCGGGACCGAAGTTCTCCACAAACCCGTCACGAGTACGCAATGTGAAAGTGCGCACCAGTTGCTTGAGGTCCAGCTGCCCGACAGGTCGCAATACGGCTTCGGCGTCCTGCACCAACTGCGCGACTCGCTCACGCAACTCCAGCGCCCGCGGCGTGGGCACCAGGCCGCGCCCGGCCCGGACCAGCAGCGGATCGCCGGTGCTTTCCCGCAAACGCGCCAACGCCCGGCTCATCGCCGAGGGGCTGAGGTGCAAGCGCCGGGCCGCGCGCGCCACACTGCCTTCGGCCAGCAGCACATCCAGGGTGACCAATAGATTGAGATCGGGTGTGGACATGGAGCGCCCCTTGGCATGCCTGGATCGGATAGAGCGTCAAACACACGAGTAAAGTGCAAATGATGCACCTTCCGCCATGTTAGACGCCGGCGTAGATTTCTGACAGCTCCGCGTTGGGAGTAGCCAAAAAGAGAAGCCGGATGAAACCGATCATTGCAGAACCAGGCAAGCTAGCGACAGATGCTGAACCTCACACACCTTCGGTGCGTTGGGCACTGGCCGGCTTGTCGCTGTCGATGCTGCTATCGTCCCTGGGCACCAGCATTGCCAATGTCGGCCTGCCTACCCTGGCACAGGTGTTCAACGCCTCCTTCCAGAGCGTGCAATGGGTCGTCCTCGCCTATCTCCTGACGATCACCACCCTGATCGTCAGTGTTGGGCGGCTTGGTGATCTCACCGGCCGACGGCGCCTGCTCCTGGTCGGTATTGCCCTATTCACCCTGGCCTCGGCCCTGTGCGGTTGCGCCCCCACGCTCGGCCTGCTGATCGGCGCCCGGGCGCTGCAAGGGATCGGCGCGGCGATCATGATGGCCCTGACCCTGGCGTTTGTCGGCGAGACAGTGACGAAGGCCCGGACCGGCAGAGCCATGGGTTTACTGGGCAGCATGTCCGCCATCGGCACGGCCCTGGGTCCATCGCTGGGCGGCTTCCTGATCGCCGGGCCAGGCTGGCACGCGCTCTTCCTCGTCTGTGTGCCGCTGGGTCTGCTGACGCTTGTTCTCAGCCACCGCCATCTTCCCGAGGATCTCCAGCGCCCCCAGCGTGAGCGCAGTGGTTTCGACCCGCTGGGCACACTGCTGCTGGCGCTGACACTGGCGGCTTATGCCTTGGCCATGACACTGGGACGCGGTCACTTCGGCCTGCTCAATATCAGCCTGCTGACAGCGGCGACCTTTGGCCTTGGCCTGTTCGTGCTCACCGAGTCGAAGGTCAGCTCACCGCTGATTCGCCTGGCGATGTTCCGCGACCTCCAGCTGAGCGGGAGCCTGTGCATGAGTGCGCTGGTCTCGACGGTGATGATGGCGACACTGGTGGTCGGGCCTTTCTACCTGGCGCAAGGACTCGGCTTGGATGCCGCCTCGGTCGGACTCGCCCTCTCGGCCGGGCCCTGTGTCTCGGCGCTGAGCGGGGTGCCGGTGGGTCGACTGGCGGATCGCTTTGGTGCACAGCACATGAGCGTTGTCGGGTTGCTGGCCATGTCGCTCGGCTGCCTCGTATTGTCGCTGCTGCCGCAGACTCTTGGCCTGGGTGGCTACATCAGCCCGCTGGTGCTTGTCACTTTCGGCTATGCCTTGTTCCAGGCGTCCAATAACAGCGCCGTCATGAGCGAGGTCAGCACGCAGCAACGCGGCGTAGTCTCCGGCCTGCTCAACCTGGCGCGCAATCTCGGGTTGATCACGGGGGCATCGGTGTTGGGTGCGGTGTTTGTGTTCGCTTCAAAGGCAGCCGACATCACCAGCGCGGCCCCCGAAGCCGTCGCCAGCGGCCTGCGGACGACCTTCGCCACGGCCCTGGCGCTGGTTGTCGTCGCATTGGCCATTGCGCTGGCTGTGAAGAAAAGATAAGCACCGATTTAGTCGGAGCTGGCTTGCCGGCGATGGCGACCGAACAGGCGATGCAAGGCGTACTGGCCTCATCGCCGACAAGCCAGCTCCCACAGGATTTTCGGTGTACTCAAAATCCCATTTCATCCAGACACCGCACAGCGTCCGGCAACTACAACGCCGGACGCTGGAACCCGACCCACTCCTGCACGGCAGGCCGCAGCCATTGGCGCCGCGCATATTCCACCAAGACAGGAGGTACGTCGTCACCGTTGAGGACCAACCGGTTGAGCATCAGCGCCAGGTCGGTATCGGCAATCGACCAGTGACCGAACAAGTTCTCGCGGCCGTCCGCCAGTAGCTCCAGGGCTGCCGCGAACAGCTTGCGCGTTGCCGCCTCGGCCACTGGCGACAACGGTCCGGACTTGCGGCCATAGAACACCACCAGGGTGGAACGCTCCTGCCGGATCGGCATCAGGTCACTGCGCAGCCAGGCCTGGATCTGCCGGGCCTGCGCACGCTGTTGACGGTCTTGCGGATAAACCGGCACCTGCGGGAAGGTTTCTTCCAGATACTCGGCAATCGCCGACGACTCGGACAGGGCAAAGTTGCCATGCACAAGAGTGGGTACCCGCTGGGTCAGCGACAGGCTGGCGTAATCCGCAGCCTGGTTTTCCAAGGCATCGAGGTCCAGCGGAATGATGTCAAAGTCGATGCCCTTTTCCCGCAGCACGACGAAATCCGACATGGCATAAGGGCTGGTGAATTGAGCATCAACGTACAGGCGCAGGCGGGAATCACTCACAGTACATCTCCATATCCATAGGCGGGAGAGGACACGCTACGAGATTCGACGCCATAAATAAAATGCACGATTTTCATGCGCGCATTCCCGACGGGAATACCGTGGTTTCAGCGATCCAAGGCTCTCTGTACGCACCAGGACAGTGGCAACGTCAACAGCACCGTGGCCGCCAGGGTCATCACCGCGACCGGGATGCCGGTCATGTCACCCAGTCCCCCGAACACCACCGGCGCCAGCGCCCCACCGCCGATGGTGCCGGTATAGAACAGCGCGAACGCCTGCTCGCGCTTGCCCGCCTGCGACAACTCCGGCACCACGCCATAGAGCACCGACGATGTCCCGTTCAGCACCAGCCCCAGCAACGGCAGCATCACCATCATGCCGGACAGCGGCAGATACACCGCCAGCACGATCAACAATGAAGTAGCGGACTCCGTCAGCCACACGGTCTTCATCATGCCGATACGCGCGCCCAGGTAGCCGCAGGACAACTTGCCGAACGCGCCGCCGACGAACAACAGCATCAACGCCAGGCCGATACCCGCCGTCCCGGCTCCCTTGCTGCTCAACAGGAACGGCAGGAAGGTGAGAAAGCCCATGCGCACCGCACTGTCCAGCGTCCCCGTCAGCAGTAACGCACGTAGCCCGCCGGCGGAGCCTTTCCCCGCCAGTGCCGCGGTGGCTTTGCCTGGCCCGGGCAGGTTGACCGCCCGTGTCGGGACCAGCCACCACAGTAGCGCGGCCGCCGCCAGGCCGAGCACACCCATCAGCGTGACACTGGCACGCCAACTGATGACCGTCAGCAGCAGGCCTGTCAGGCCCGGGATCAACGTCTTGCCAATATCGCCGGAAAAGTTGTACTGCGACAGCGCCTCCTTGACGCCACCGCCGGCCTCATGGGTATCGGTAATCAACGAGGAAGCCAGCGGATGCTGGGTGCTGGCGCCCAACCCACCCAGCAGCAGCGCCAACAACAATACCGTCAGCCCACTGGCCTGACCGGCAAGCAGGTAAGCCAAGCCGGCCAGTGCCGTGCCGCCCACCAGCAAACGCTCGCGTCCCCAGCACCTGGCGGCCCGGCTCGCCAATAACTGGAAACCGGCCATCATCCCGGAATAGGCCCCGCGTAACATCCCGACCTGTGCGTAGCTCATGCCGAACTGTGCCTGCCAGATCGGCAGCAATACATAGATCACATCGGTCAAGCCGTCGTGTACGGCATGGGCGCTACAGGCGGCCAGCAGGGACCGACGACGCAAGCAGGTCCCGGTGGGTTGCGATTCGCTCAATGTGAGTTGGCTTTTCAGATCATTCATCGTGTTAACTCACCGAGTCTCTCGTTTTATGACGAAAAGGCTTTATAGAATACGCAGGCTGGCGAAGACCAATACCGAATTCGAACCGATCAATACCCAAGGACCAGGATGCTCGATCTACGCAGGTTGCGTTACTTCTTGACTGTTGCCGAGGAGCTGCATTTTGGCCGCGCAGCACTGCGCCTGCACCTCGCCCAACCACCCCTGACCCGGCAGATTTCGACCCTGGAGGTCGAACTGGGATTTCGCCTTTTCGACCGCACCAGCCGCAGCGTATCGCTCACGCCGCAGGGCCGCGCCTTCCTGCCTTACGCCCGCTCGGTGCTGGAGCAAGTCGACCTCGCCGCAGTCATCGCCAGCAAGTTGGCGGCAGGCACCGCCGGCCAGTTGGTCCTGGGCTATGCCAGCTCGATTGCCCTGTCGGATATTTTCAGCCAGGCCATCCGGGCCTTCGCCCAGCGTTTTCCGGAGGTTCAGCTGACTTTGCTGGAAAGCGCTTCAGGCGCCCTGGTGGCGCAGATCGTCGACGGTCGCATCGATATCGGCATGAGCCGCCTGTCGCCGTCCGACGGGCAAACCGAGGTCCAATCCCTCTCCCTGGGTGAAGAGCAACTGGTGGCCGCCCTCTCCAGCGACGACCCACTGGCCGAGCAATCCGAGGTGACTCTGGCGCAGCTCAGTACGCAGCCGTTGATACGCTATCCAATGGATTACGGCTCAGGGCTCAACACGATTATCGAGCACCTCTACCAACGTCACGGCCTGCACTTGCAGCCCGGGCCGGCCGGGCGGCAGATCACCTCGATCATCGCCCTCGTGGCCGCCGGCCAGGGCTTCGCACTGGTGCCTCACTGCACCCGGACCCTGGCAAAAAAAGGCGTGACCTACCGGCCCCTGGCCGATCTCGACGCCTGCGCACCACTACTGGTGCTCACCCACGCGCAAGAACGCGGCCTGCTGGTGGAGGCGTTCATGGGAGTGATCGACGAGCTTCGACTTCGACGGGGCCAGGAGCAATATACGTCAGTCGAAATCAAGGACTGACGCCTCCCCGTAAACAAAGCCCCGGGAGAGAAAAGACAGAGTAATTTCAAATTGCTACCATCCTGTTGAAAAGGAACGTACGGTAATCACACCTGTATGAAGCCTCCCTTTTACACCAAGGATCGGTCAGCTAATGAAACTCGCACTCCTGGCATTTGCCGCCTGTTTGATTTTCCAGCCTGCCTTCGCCAGGTCCGATACTGATCATCAGGTAGTTACCCCCGACGAAGCGCAATTGATCGAGCATGGCTCGTATACGAATACAGACGGAAACACCGTGCACAGCCCGGCCCACAGCAAATCAGGTCGGGCCCCCGAGGGCGCCACGGCCCAGTGCCGCGACAAGACTTACAGTTTCAGCCAACATCGGCGGGGGACCTGCTCACGGCATGGTGGTGTGATGGCTTGGTTGTAGAGAGCGTCCAGGAAATAATGAAGCGCTTATTCGCAATCCTCCAGGAGCCAGACAATGACGAAACCCTTATGCGTCACCCTCGCCTTCACATTGCTCCTCGCGCTATCAAACGCAGCCTTCGCTGAAACGGCTAATGAAGCAGCCCGCAGCTTCATCACCCAATCCCACGCCGGCGATGATCTCGCCGCCATTGCACTGTCGGCCGCCAAGCGCACGCAAACCTATGGAATGCTCGTTGCAAAGCTGGGGGATGCCGGGGCCAATACGGCCTTGTCGAGCGAAATCAATACGCTGCTCCCGCAGTACCAAACGAAATGGGACCAGAACCTGGCAGCCGCCTATGAGAAGTCTTTCTCCTCAGAAGAGTTGTCATCACTCGCGTCTAAAGGTCGAGACTCAAAATACGCGGGTAAAGTGATACAGCGACAGTCCGAAATCGGAAAAGAAATGCAGTCCAGTTCAGGCCCCATTTTGATTTCCCTGGTCACTGAGGCACTCGAGGCATGCCTTGCCAAAAATGGCCTGTAAACAACGTTCCCCGTCACAAAACTTCATAATCCCTTGAGCTATCCTCGGCGGCCTGGAACGGAGCAGCACCATTCGACAATGACCCCTCCTGGGAAGCTGAAAACGAGGTTATCCAGGCCACTCGACGGCTTTTCCAGGACCTCGGCGTCAACATCGATATCAAGAACCAGGCCCGCGTCCATCTTTGGTACGAACAGCGATTCGGGCGGGCCTATTCTCGATTGGAATCGGCCAAAGACGGCATTGATCGCTACCTTATTGCCGGCACCTGCATCGGGCTGGATGTGGTCACGGGCGAGGTCTACGCACCCTACGGCCTGAGCGATATCGAGCAAGGCCTGCTTCGGATCAATCCCGTACATCGCCAACCCGACTTGTTCGAGCGCAAGGCAGAAAGTTATCAGGCGCGCTGGCCTTGGCTGAAAATCGTGGCAACCAGCCAAGCATAAAAACCGGTTTGTTTCCTGAATATGTCTGACTGCACACATTTTTATCCGGAACCTAATGTCAGTCCCGGTCATTTCTGGCAATAATCCAGCTGTTTTGCCAATAAGCGGTCTCTCCTGCTCGCAGGAGTCCCCTAGCCCCGCTCACCGCCCCCGGACAAGGACCGTCGTCGCCATGCCTTCGATCTACCAACTCAAACCACGCTTTCAGAACCTGCTGCGACCCGTGGTCCAGCGCCTCTTCGACAATGGCACCAGCGCCAATCAGGTCACCCTGAGCGCCGCCGTGATTTCCCTGCTGGTGGGCGCCGTAGTCGCCACCTTCGCCGGACACACCTGGGTGTTCGTGCTCATCCCGCTGTGGATGATCCTGCGCATGGCCTTGAACGCCATCGACGGCATGCTCGCCCGGGAATTCGGCCAGCAATCGAAGCTCGGCGCCTACTTGAACGAACTCTGCGACATCGTCGCCGACAGCGCGCTGATCCTGCCGTTTGCCTTGTTGCCCGAGGTCAGCCTGCTGGCGGTGCTGCTGGTGGCTCTGCTGGCCCTGTTCAGCGAATACGCTGGCGTATTGGGACCGATGGTCGGCGCCTCACGACGCTACGACGGCCCCATGGGCAAGAGCGATCGCGCCTTCGTCCTCGGCGTGATCGCCACCGGCGTGGCCTTTGGCCTGCTCAATGGCCAATGGATAAACGGGTTGCTGCTGCTGATGGTGGCACTGCTGCTGGTCACCCTGGTCAACCGGGTACGACAAGGTTTGAAAGAAGCCGGAACCATTGCGGAACAGCCGGTCAAATAACCCGAATCGCAACACCGCTGCCACAGAGATTTGCCTCAAGCCCCCACCCGCCAAGATCCGGCAAAAGGACATTGCAATGCGCGACGAGCAAACCCAGACCTTCCGCACCCATGATGGCGTCGAGCTGTTTTATCGCCACTGGCCAGCCACAGCGCCTGCCGCCGGCGAGCCGCGCAAGGCCATCCTGTTGTTCCACCGCGGACATGAGCATTCCGGACGGATTGCCCACCTGGTGGACGAACTCGACCTGCCGCAGTTCGACTTCTTCGCCTGGGACGCCCGCGGCCACGGCCAGTCGCCAGGCGCGCGCGGCGACAGCCCGAGCTTCGCCACCAGCGTGCGGGATGTGCAGACCTTCTGCGATCACCTCGGCGCTACCTTCGCTATCACCGAAGAAAACATCGCGGTAATCGCCCAGAGCGTCGGTGCGGTGATCGTCGCCACCTGGGTACACGATTACGCGCCAAAAATCCGCGCCCTGGTACTCGCCTCCCCAGCCTTCAAGGTCAAGCTCTACGTACCTTTCGCCCGTCCGGGCCTGGCCCTGATGCGCCGCTTTCGCGGCAACTTTTTCGTCAACAGCTATGTCAAGGCCAGGTTTCTCAGCCACGACCCGGAACGCATTGCCTCCTATGACAGCGACCCGCTGATCACCAAGGCCATTTCGGTGAATGTCCTGCTCGGGCTCTACGAGGCCGCCGACCGCGTGGTCGCCGATGCCAATGCGATCCAGGTGCCGACCCAGTTGCTGATTTCCGGCGCGGACTTCGTGGTCCATCGCAAGCCCCAGGAACAATTCTTCCAGCGCCTGGGCAGCCTGAAAAAAGAACGGCACATACTCCCCGGTTTCTTCCACGACACCCTCGGTGAACGCGACCGGCACCTGGCCGTCGGCCGCGCCAGGCGTTTTATCGAACAGAACTTCCTCTCGCCGGTCAACCGCCCGGCCCTGCTCGACGCCGATCGCATCGGCGAAACCTGCGCCGAATCCGAGTCGCTGGCAGCCCCCCTGCCGCACAACTCGCCGCGCGATCTCTACTGGCGCCTGACCCGCGCCAGCATGGGCCTGGGCAGCAAACTGTCGGCCGGGGTCAAGCTCGGCTTCGACACCGGTTTCGACTCCGGCAGCACCCTGGACTACGTCTACCGCAACACCCCCACCGGGCATACCGCGCTGGGCCGGATGATCGACCAGAACTACCTGAACTCCATCGGCTGGCGCGGTATCCGCCAACGCAAGCTGCATGTCGAGGAACTGCTGCGCCAGGCCATGGCCCAATTGCGCGAGCAAGGCCGGGAAGTGCGGATCGTCGACATCGCCGCCGGCCACGGGCGCTATATCCTTGAAGCCCTGCACGGGGTGACTCCACTGCCCGAGTCGATCCTGCTGCGCGACTACAGCGATATCAACGTACGTGACGGCAGCGCGCTGATCGTCGAAAAAGGTCTGGGGGATATCGCCCGGTTCGTCAAGGGCGATGCCTTTGACCGCGCCGACCTCGCCGCACTGGAGCCCAAGCCGAGCCTGGCGGTGGTGTCGGGCCTGTACGAACTGTTCGCCGACAACACCATGGTCGGCAACTCCCTCGCCGGCTTGGCCGAAGCCTGCGAACCGGGTGCTTATCTGGTCTACACCGGACAACCCTGGCACCCGCAACTGGAACTGATCGCCCGTGCCCTGACCAGTCACCGCCAAGGCCAGGCCTGGGTCATGCGCCGGCGCAGCCAGGCGGAAATGGACCAATTGGTGGAGGCCGCCGGTTTTCGCAAAATCACTCAACGGGTCGATGAATGGGGGATCTTCAGCGTGTCCCTGGCGCAACGCGTGCAATGATGAGCTGTACGCCCCGCGAAGCCGGCCTGCTGAAACGCGCCGTGCTCTGGCTGGTCCTGCTGGCGCCATTGTTCTTCGCCAGCTACGGCTTCGCCACCTGGTACACCGCCCGGCGCAGCGATGTCGGCAGCTACGTGTTCGGCTGGGAAAGCCAGATGCCGTTCTGGGCCTGGACCATCGTGCCCTACTGGTCCATCGACCTGCTTTACGGTTTGTCGCTGCTGCTGCCCAGGAGCAGGCGCGAGCTCGATCGACACGCCTTGCGCCTGCTGACAGCCCAGGCGATCGCCGTCTCTTGCTTCCTGCTCTGGCCGTTGACCTTCACCTTCCCCCGGCCACCGCTGGACGGCGTGTTCGGCTGGCTGTTCGCGGTGCTGGCGGGCTTCGACAAACCTTTCAACCAGGCGCCTTCGCTGCATATCGCGTTGCTGGTGATTCTTTGGCTCATGTACCGTCGGCATTTCAACGGCGCCGGACGCTGGCTGGTGCACGGCTGGTTTGCACTGATCGGTGTGTCGGTGTTGACCACTTATCAACACCACTTTCTCGACCTTCCCACCGGCGCCCTGGCCGGCTGGTTGTGCGTCTGGCTGTGGCCGGATGATCGCGCCAATCCGTTGGCCGTGGCGCGCCTGGCACGCGACGGTAAACGCCTGGCCCTGGCCGCGCGCTACGGGCTGGCGGCGCTGCTGCTGGCAATCGTCAGCTTCGGCTTTGCCGGTGCCGCACTGTGGTTGCTCTGGCCGGCACTGGCCCTGGCGCTGGTGGCACTGAATTATGCACTGTTCGGTGCCGAGGGCTTCCAGAAACGCGCCGACGGCAGCTTGAGCCCCGCCGCGCGCTGGCTGTTTGCCCCCTATCGAAGCGGCGCGTGGATCAATTCGCGGCTCTGGACAAGATCGCATCCACAACCCGATCAGGTTGTAGACGGCCTTTGGCTCGGGCGACTGCCAAGCCGACGCGAACTTCAGGCAGGCCCGTTCGCGGCCATCGTCGACCTCTGTGCCGAGCTACCGCTGGCCGCCGAGGGTCGGGCCTATCGCAGTATCCCCGTGCTGGACCTGATTGCACCGTCGGCGGAACAATGTCGCGCAGCCGCCCTGAGCATCGATGAACTGCGTCAGCATGGAGCGCTGCTGGTCTGTTGCGCCCTGGGCTATTCGCGCAGCGCCACGGCGGTTGCCGCCTGGCTGTTGCACAGTGGTCGCGCGACGCGGATCGATGAAGCCATGGCGCTGATACGCGCGGCACGTCCCGGCGTGGTCCTGCATCCGCAGCATCGCCAGGCGCTGGAAGCCATGATCGACCTCACAGCCAGCGAAACACCCGCTCGCTCGAGGATCGCCGATGCCCGCTAACCTGCAACTGCACGTGGTCGCCAGCCTGCTACGGCGCGGCCGCGCGCTCGATCAGCTGTCCATGGGGCTGACCGTACTGGGTGTCCTGCTGGGGCTGGCCCCCTTGCTCTTCGACACCATCAGCCTGTGGTGCCTGGTGCTCAGTGCCTGGCTGGTACTGTCGGGCCTGCTGGAAAAATACTGGGCCTTTCGCGTCGCTTTCGACGCCGATCTGTTCCAATTGATGGCACAAGACCCAGGCAACCTGAGCGACCGTGGCGCGGCACTGGACCAGGCGCTGCAAGACCTCGGCCTGCAACCACGGCAATCCACCAACCGCCCCTGGGCCGAGCGCAGCCGAGGCGCGCTGGGCCTGCTCAAACGCCAGGCGTTGCTGGTGCTGGCACAAATTTCCCTGCCACTGCTCGTCATTCTGGCCAGCCCCTGGCTGCCCTTCGCCGGATAAGGAATCGTCATGCTCGAACCCGTGGTAGCCACCCTCATCACCTCCGGCGCCCGCCTGATCACCGGGGCCCGCAGCCTGTGGATCGGCTGCGGGCCCGATCCGCAGCAGCGCATCTACTTCGCCAACCACAGCAGCCACGGTGACTTCGTGCTGCTCTGGGCCTCGCTGCCACCGGCGCTGCGCAAACTCACGCGGCCGGTCGCCGGCGCCGACTACTGGAATAAAAGCACCCTGCGCCGCTACATCATCAAGCGGGTCTTCAACGGCGTGCTGATCGACCGCGAACGCAAGGAGCCCGGGGACAACCCGCTGCAACCGATGCTCGATGCGCTGGAACAAGGCCACTCACTGATCATCTTTCCCGAAGGCACGCGCAACCAGGAGGACGGCCTGCTGCCGTTCAAGAGCGGGATTTTCCACCTGGCCCGGAGCTACCCGCAGGCGCAGTTGATTCCGGTATGGATCGCCAACCTCAACCGGGTCATGCCCAAGGGCCGTGTACTGCCCCTGCCCCTGTTGTGCACCACCAGCTTCGGCGCCCCGCTGCGACTCGAAGACGACGAAAGCAAAGAACACTTCCTGCAACGCAGCCGCGATGCGCTGCTGGCCCTGGCACCGGAGCAACACTGAAATGGATAGGCAGACCCTGATGTTGTTCGCCGGGATCGGCATGATCCTGGTCCTGGCTTCGCTGATCGGCTTCATCCTCAAGTGGCGTACCCGCGGCACGCCGAACGCGGTCATCGATAACCTCAACGCCCGGATCAACGCCTGGTGGGTGATGGTGCTGGTGATCGGCATCGCCTTCTGGCTGGGGACCGGCGCGGTGATCCTGCTGTTCTATGCAGTGTCCTTCTACGCCCTGCGCGAATTCCTGACCCTGACACCGACCCGGCGCAGCGACTACCCGGCGCTGGTGGCGGCGTTCTACCTGGCCTTGCCGTTGCAGTACCTGCTGATCTATAGCGACTGGTACGGGCTGTTCTCGATCTTCATTCCGGTCTATGTATTCCTGCTGCTGCCGATCCTCGCCTCGCTGGGTGGCGACAGCACGCACTTCCTGGAACGGGCCTCGAAGGTCCAGTGGGGGCTGATGATCGCGGTGTTCTGCGTGTCGTTCGTACCGGCGCTGCTGACCCTGGACATTGCCGGCTACGAAGGCCGCAACCTGCTGCTGATCGCCTACCTGGTGATCGTGGTGCAGTTGTCCGACGTGCTCCAGTACGTCTGCGGCAAGCTGTTCGGCAAACGCAAGATCGCGCCCAACCTGTCACCGTCGAAAACCGTCGAAGGCTTTGTCGGCGGCATTACCCTGGCCTCGTTGATCGGCGGCGCGCTGTTCTGGATTACCCCGTTCAATCCCTGGCAAGCGACGCTGATCGCGTTGTTGATCAACCTGCTAGGGTTTGCCGGTGGCATCGTCATGTCGGCGATCAAGCGCGACCGTGGGGTCAAGGACTGGGGTCATATGATCGAAGGTCATGGCGGCATGCTCGACCGGCTGGACTCGGTGTGCTTTGCCGCGCCGATCTTCTTTCATCTGGTGCGCTACTGGTGGACGTGAGGAGCTTTATGGCTGGCCGGCCATCAGATCGATAAAGCGCGTAATAAAAACGGGCACCTGTTCAGGTGCCCGTTTCATGTGTACGTAGAACCGTTATTGCCCTTGGAGTCACCCGGCAAGCCCGGCCCTGAAACGGTACCACCCTGTTTCAGGACCAGACAAAGGCTCACCTCTCGGCCATTGTCATCAGCGGCTCGATCGCCGACAACACCGCTTCCTTGACGTCTTTGGCCATGGGCGATTCGACAATCTTTTTCTTGATAGATTGCCAATCCGCAGCTTTCGCACCGGCGCCCAGAGCCCCCTCTCCGGCAGACACCGCTCCTCCCGACAAGCCTTGGGCAGCACCGGCCAACATCTCCAGCACCAGCCGGGCCGTTCCACCTTCAGCCCAAGCGGCTTCAGTAGCGGGATCCTTGGCCTCTTTGGCAGCTTTATACTGCGTGTCCGCGTAATCGGCGATATGCTTTTTAGTGTCGTCAGCCGTTTTATTGGCAACAATTCCCAGGGTAGTCAATCCACTTGCGCCACCCAGTGCCGCTCCAATCAGCCCGGTGGCGATATTGGTCGCTACGCGCTTCTCGCCACCTGCCTCCCAACTGGCAGCCACTTCCTTGTAAATACGCTCTGCATCCGCTTTCTCTTCAGGCGTTTTGGCAAAGTTGACCTTATTCTCTGCATCTTTTTTCGCCTCATCGGCCACCCGGTTCACAATATCCCCGGTCAGCGCCATGGAGCTGTTGAGTAGATCGATCCGGTCATTCAGGGCTTTCTCGCTCGGTTTGTCCAACGCCTCGTTGGCGTGGGCGGTGTCGCGGTTTAGCCCAACCAGATCATAAGCACCCGCGGCATCACGGACGATGACCGTACCCTCGCTCACCGCGCTACGAGTCTTGCTGCTATCGGACTCTCCCATCGCCAAGGGCATGCCGCTTTTGACGCCGCCATCAAAACCTTTCGCGCCGTTATACGACCCTGACAACGATATTGATGCGCTCTGACTGTCGATGTTGCTCTTGTTCTTGATGTCTCTGGTGATCAGGCGATCGGTAATCAGTAGATTCTTGTCGGCACTAGCATCGCTGGCGATCACCGCCCCTTGCAGCGTGGTGTTATTACCGACATTGATGTTGTAGCCACCATTGCCTGCAAACAGCCCACTTTGATCCTTCACTGCCTTGTAGTCGGAGTTCAGCTTGCTGTTGGAGAGATCCAGGGAGGCGCTGGCACTAGGACCGGCCGTAGCACCGTAGCAGAACGGCGGAACGCAGATGCTCGCCCCGAACCCCGCATCGGTCTTCTTGGTGGTTTGTTTCTCCGAGTCCTGCCGCGAGGCAATGTTGAGGTCGCCGCCAATCACCGCGTTGATGGTGTCTGCCTTGACTTGAGCCCCAGCCAGCGTCGTGTCCTTTCCGCTATTCAGCGTCAGGTTGCCGGTCTGCAGCGTGCTGTTGACCTGGGTTACGGAATTGCCGTCACCCTTGCCCAACCCCACTTTTGCCCCCAGATCGAGGGTGAAACCGTTCTGCTCACCCAGGTTGAAACTGACACCAATAGCCGTCCGGCTGTTGCTGGTGTCACTGGTGCTTTGCCTGGTGTTTTGCGCACTCTCCAGGATGATGTTGTTTTTTGCATCCAGTACCGTGGAGCCTGCTTTCAAGTTACTGCCCACCACATGGATATCTCCAGCCGTGCCCGCCGACGCGCCGGTCGAAACAATCTTCAGGGTCTGACCTGTATTGATCGAGCTTTGGTGGGCGGTCTGGGTCTCGGTCTCGCTGCTGCTTCTCGTATGGGAGTTCGCCAACTCCGTACCGATTTTTATCAATGACCCCTTCCCGCCCGTCTTGTCACCGTAGTTCATGATCTGGGTGGCGAGATCAAGGTCCATGCGACCGAGTCCGCTCGCCGTATCCGACAGTTTCAACCCTAACTGCGCCTCCTTGACCGCACGAAGCCGAGGGTCCTCGATCGCCTCGACGGACTTGAGCGTGTCCTTGAGGTTGTAGAGCGTGTTGAACGTATCAATCACCGAACCACCCATCACCCGCCCGACACCCAGGCTGGCGGTTTTGTCCTTGCTGGTTTCGCTCGAGCTTTCCATACCTGCGGCGATGGTCACGTTGGAGCCGGTCAGGGTCATGTCCTTGGTACTGATCAGATCGCTGGCCACGACCGCCAGTTCTCGGCCAGCCGTCAGGTTGACGTTGCCGTGGGCCGACCCCAGGGTGCTGCCGCTCAAGGTGGTTTCGGACTTCTGGCCATTATGGCTTGCGCTGTTGATGAACAGCTTCTGGTTACCGGTGATGTCATCGATCCCCAACTTGTTGGCGGTCAGTATGCCGGTCAGGTCGCGGTTCTTTTCCTTGTGCATTTCATCGCGAGTGGAGGTATTTTGCGCGGCGGTGATGGTCAGGTCACGGCCGGCTTGCACCGTCAGATCCTGCATGCTGGCTACGGCCGACCCCGTCACGGCCACATCGCGCTTGGCCGTCACTTCCACGCTATCGCCCGAGATCAGGCTACCGACAGCTTTCGTTTGTGCTTCAGAGACTCGATCCTCAGATTTGCTCGACTTCAACCCTAGCCAACTGCTTTTACTCTTGCTGCTCTCATGCCGGGCACTGCTCGTGTCGGTAACGGCCACAATCTGTACATCATTACCGGCTGTCAGTTTGACCGCCCCTGTCGAGGTCACGCTACTGCCCTTGACCATCAGGTCATTGCCCGCCCCCAGTGTGGTCTTGGAGCCGCTGGTCACGGCACTGGCCACGTTGGTCGTGCTCGCCACCTCATCCAGGCGGGTCTTTTTACTCGAGGAGCTCTTCCAGGTATTGGTGTAAAAGCTGTAATCCCGATTTTCAGCGGTCTGAAGTGTAAGGTTCGCGCCAGCAGACAGATAAGCTTCGTTGGCTGCGCTCACTTGACTGGCCACCAACGCCAGATCCTTGCCAGCACTCAGGGACACGTTGCCTCCCGCATTGAGGGTGGAAGCTACCTGGCTGCTATGTTTCTCATCCGCCCGGTACCTCTTGTACCAACCACTGGAATCACTTTCATTGGCGGCTGACGACAGTGTCAGGTCCCCTGTCGCCCCCATGGAAATATCGCGTTTTGCGTCGATATGACTGGCGACACTGCTGATATCCCGTCCAGCACTGATGCTCAGGTCGCGTCCAGTGGTGACGCTGGAGCCATTCTGAATGATCTGCTTATCGGCACGATTGGGGTTTTGATTGCTGCTGATCTGCTGCGCCGAACTGATATTCACATCGCGCCCTGCCGTCAGAACCGTGTCACGCCCACTCTTCAGGACACTGCCCTGGTTGGAAATGTCCTGACCCGCCTTGAGAACAAGATCATTGGCTGCTTCTATACGCGCCGCGCTGTCAATAAAGTCGGTGCGTCCGTTCATTCGGCCATCGCTGCTGGCATGGGTCGTCACCGTACGCTCGTTGATGACGTCCCCCGTGACGGCCATGACACTCACGTCACGTCCAGCAATAATGCCGCCGCTCTTGTTGGAAAGGTTATGGGTTGCCAAGGCATCCAGGCGATTGCCTGCTTCCAGCAGTCCACTGTTGACCAAGTCATTTCCCGCCGTTGCCGACAAGTTACTGCTGGCCCGCAAGGTTCCGGCGTTGTTCAGGTCCTTACCAGCGATCAGAGTCACATCGCTCCCCTGGATCAATGCACCGTTGGGCGCCAACCGGTTGTTGGCATTGGCCAGGTACAGCACCGGCACCAGGACCTGCTCGCCGTTCACCGTTGCGTTTTCCATCCAGACAATATCATGGGTCAGAGCCGCGACCTGCTCGGAGGTCAAGGACACACCCAACTGCAGATTGAGCGCCTGCTTGCTGGCAACCGCGTTGTTCATCAAGTACTTGAACATGCCGTCATCCGAAGTCTGACCATCGATGAAACGCTGGCCGGTACGGGCCACTACGGCCTGTTGAATCAGCTTCTGTTCGTAGAGCCCGTCGCCAAGGCGCTTGGCGCTGGTGTCCGGGTTGTACCCCAGGTTGGACAGCAGGTAGTCAGAACTCATGAATTGCTTGAGGTCCGTGAGCACCGGATTGGTTTCGATCAAATACTTTTGCGGGTTGGATTTTCCGGAGGTGTCAGGCAAACCCTGCACTCGCGTAATCGTCCCTCCCTGATTGCCCTGAGCACGATCAGCCAACCCGACAGAGACTGCACTCGGGGCCGAGAGATCACCCGGTGTCGGTTGTCGTTGGGCGGCGCCCAGGCTGGCGCCACCCAGCGTCCAGCTCTGCGGTCCCGTGTTCACAGGGTTACTGCTGCCCTGCCCACTCAGGCGGAATAGCCCGTTTTGCCCCGTTGGCAGTGTAAAACCAGGCAAGGCGACGGGATTGACCTGCTGTTGCGCCAGGTTCGGCGGCAATTGCTGATTGATGGTCACCCGCGTGGAATAAGGGCTTCCGGATCCTGTGTCGGCCAGGTTACGACCGGCTGCAACGTACTCGTAAAACGGCCGGATCACACTGTTGTTGATATTCTGGGCAGCATTGAGATTGACACTACCGCCGGCCTGCATGACGGCATCATAGGATTGTCCGCCGATATTGGTGGTTGTAGTGGTGCCAAATTGACCGATCAGGCCGCCACCGGTCCAACTGAGGAAATTACTCAGATCCGCGTTGACCGTAGCTGAAGGTGTTGGATTGTTCTTCGCATTGAAGAGCGCCGCGGCTTGCGTCGCCTGACCAATTTGGTCGACGTAGTTCCAGAAGAAGCGGCTGGTCTTGATTTCCTGAGGTTGCAGCCCTTGGTTGTTAATCGTGGAGGCATTGGCCGTCAGGCTACCCGTGGCTGCGATGGTGCTGCTGATGTTGTTCAGCGTCTGGGCGTTGATCAAGGTGTTGCCGCCACTGGTCAAGCTGGAAGCCGCAGTACTCCTGGTCACACTCAGGCGATCGACTTCATCGACTCGCCATAACCCATTGATCCCCCCCCAATTTCGGCGGTCGCAACCCGGACCGGGGATCAGGTTGCAATCAAGCTGAGTAATGCTCGTGGAGCTTTTTTCATGAGGGGTATATTCCAGAACATCCCTGACATTATTTACGGTCGCCGCCGCAATCGTCAGATTACCTTCGCTTTGAATATCCCCGGAACGGTTGTCCAGCAAATCCGCCTGGTTCTGGCTCGGATCACGTGCAATCAGCACATTGCCCAAGCTATAGACCTGCGCATAGCTGTTGGTGAAGCTGGCAACAAGCAATCGCATGTCACCGCCACTGGAGATCAGGCCGTGGTCGTTGACCAAGCCCCCGGTAGCTATCGTCAACTCCTTGCCACTGCCCAAGGTGCCGGTATTACTTACGCCCGCCGCCGTCAGGCTCAGGTTGCCACTGGAAGTCAGCCGGCCGGCGTTGTTTAACTGGCCGGCGATGTTGACCGTAGCATCCCCGCCACTGGCAATACTGGAGGAGCTCCCCAAGTTGACCTGACCCGCCTTCAGGCCCAGTGAGCCCAGGCTGCTGAGCCGACCACGGCCACCATAAGCACCGTTCAGGTTCAGGCTGGCACTGCCATCACTGGCGATCAGGCCATCATTGCTCCAGTTGCTGCCGTTACCCACCAGGCTATTGGACGCGAGCAATTGCCCGCTATCCGTTTGGTACAAGTTATTGACGTTGACCGTCAACCGCCCGGCCTGGATCACAGCGCTGTTTGTCCAACTGTCGGCATTGAGTGTTAATCCACCACGAGTGACCAACGTGCCGCCGGCACTGCTGAGGTTGGCCATGGAGATAGCGAAGGTGCCAAGACCTGCATGCAACAAACTGCCCCCCTGGTTCAGGAAGCTACCCGCATAGAGATCCAGGTCGGTATTGCCGGTTTCCAAGGTGCCGCTACGATTATCAAGCAGACCTCCAATAGCAAACGTCGTTTTGCCGTCGGCCCCAAGGGCACGCAACTGGCCGGTCTGGTTGTCCAGGCTCGCAGCGGTGATCGAAAGGCTGTTATCGCTTTCAATAATGCCTTTACGGTTGTTCAGGGCGCCCGCGAGGTTCAGGCTGATCTGGCTGCCGGCGATCTGGCCTCCCAGGTCGCCACTGTTATCGAAGTTGCCGCCGTTGACCTTGACCTGGCCGCTGGCATAAAGGCCGCCGTTACGGTTGTCGATATTGCCGCTGGTCAGCGTCACATCGCCGGCACGAGCGGCGATGCGGCCGCCGTAGTTGTCGAACCCGCCGAGGGCATTGAGGTTCAGTCCCTGGCCCTGAATGCTGCCGGCCTGACGATTGTTGTTCAGGTCATAGCCGTTTTTCAGTACGCCGACGATGCGGGTTTCCAGCGAGTTTCTGACACTGGAAAGCACGCCGCCACGGTTGTCGAGGTTGGCGGCCTTGACCAGCAGCGTGCCGTCCTGGGCGATCACCTTGCCGCTCTGGTTGTCGATATCGCCGCTGACGTCGAGGTTGACCGCGCCCTTGCCTTGCAGCGAACCTTTACCGTTGCCAAGGCTGGCAGCGGTCAGTTGCAGGTCGCCGTTACGGCTGGCGATCAAGCCACCATTGCCGTTCTGTACCGCACCCGTCGAGGTGATCAGCAACTTGTCGTTGGCACTGACGAGACCGCCATTGCTGCTGTCCAGGCCTCCGCTGAACAGGCTCATCAAGCCCTGGCTGTAGAGCTCACCACCCTGGTTGTTGATCTGCGTGCTGCGTTGCACCAGCAGCGGACCGACACCGGAGAGTTTGCCGTGGGTGTTGGTCAGGGTGCCGAGCAGGTCGAAGGTGACACCGGCGCCGCTACTCAGGGTGCCGTTGCTGTTATCGAGGTCGGTGCCAGTGAAGCTCAACGCCTGTTGCGCCTGGACCGTACCGCTGTTGCTCAGGGCCATGGCGTTCAGCGTCAGCAGCGTGCCGGCGTCGATCAGGCCACCTTGGGCGTTGTTCAACAGGCCGGTGACCGTCAGGCTTTGAGCGCCGGCACTGGAGAGGGTACCGCCGCTGTTATCGAGACTGCCCGCCTTGATGGTCAGGGTTTGTTGACTGGCCAGCGCCCCGGCATTGCCGTTGAGCAACGCGCCGCTGAGGGTCACATCGACATTACCGCTACGGCTGGAAACCGTACCGCTGTTACTGTTGTCGAGCGAATTGGCGTTGATCGTCACGCCCTGCCACCCGGACAGCAAACCGCCGTTCTGGTTGATCAGGTTCGCAGCGTTCAGGGTCAACTGATTGTTACTGATCAGCTTGCCGCCGTTGCTGTTGTCCAACGTACGCCCGGTCAGATTGAGGCTTTGCGCACTGGTCAGCGTACCGCCCTGGTTGTTCAGGTCGCGCAGATGGTTGATCGTCAGGTTGCCAGCGGTGGTGATATGGCCGGCGGCGTTGTTCAGGTCGCCTGTTGCCGCACCGAAGTCGAGGGCGATGGCACTGCCCAGCAGGCTGCCGCTCTGGTTGTTGATGCCGGTACTGTTGATCGTCAGGCCAGTGGTGGCGTTGATCAGTCCCTGGCTCTGGTTGGTCAACTGACCGTCGACGGTCAGGCCCAGGTCGGCGCGGCTGGTCAGGGTACCGCCACTGTTGTCCAGGCTGGCGACGTGCGCATCAACCGAAGCCGCCGCGATCATGCCCTTGATATTGCTCAGGGCCTGGTCGATACGCAGGGTCAGGGCCTGGTTGCCCAGCAACTTGCCGTTGTCATTGTTCAGGCTTTCAGCGGCCAGGGTGAACGCCTGGGCGCTGGAGATTTCGCCGCCCTGGTTGTTGACGCCCTTGAGGTTGTTCAGCACCAGAAGAGGTGCGTTGATCAGCCCCCCCTGGTTGTTCAGTTGACCATGATTGAGATCCAGGGTAAGCGATGCATCGCCTTTCAGCGAACCGCCTTGCTGGTCCAGGCCGCTGACGCTGGCGCTCAGGTCCTTGGCACCGATACGGCCGCCATTCTGGTTGGTCAGTTGGGCGGCGGTCAGGTCCAGGCGGTCGCCACTGCTGAGGAAACCGCTGTGGCTGTTGTCGAAGGCGCCCGTCCTGATCACTACCGGGCCTTGGCCGCTGATCGTGCCGCTCAGACGGTTATCAAGGCTGGCACTGTGCAAGTCGATGCCGCCGTCGGTGACCAGCCGGCCACCCTGGTTGATCAAGGCGCCATCGCTGGTCAGGCTCAATTGCCCGGCACTGGAGAAACCGCCACCCGAGTTATCCAGGCTGGCGGCATGAGCGGTCAGCGTACCTTCGCTGCTGATCAGCCCGGCGAGCTGGTTGGTCAGCGCACCGTCGAGGGTGATCACCAGACCCGACTGCGCGCCCAACCTACCGCCACTGTTATCCAGGCTGCTGCCGGTCAGCGTGGTGCTGCCCTGGCTGACCAACTGACCCAGGCTCTGGTTGATCACCTGCGCGACCTTCAGCCCCAGCGCGGTATCCGAGAGCACCTTGCCGCCTTCGCTGTTGTTCAGGCTCTGGCCGTTGAGGTTGACCGCCTGCACGCTGGAGATTTCCCCGGCGCGGTTGTCGATAGCGCCGACGTTCAAGGTCAGCAGCTTTTTCGCCGAGATCAGCGCCGCGTTGCGGTTATCCAGGCTACTGCCGGTCAGGGTCAGGTTGCCATCGGTGACCAGCGCGCCATCTTGCTGGTTGAAGGTGCCGACGTTGGCGGTCAGGTCGCCCTGGCTGGAAATGCGCCCCGTGGCGTTGTCCACGGTGTCGGCGGTCAGGTTCAGCGGACCGTTGGTGATGACCGCGCCGCCAGTGTTATCGAGATGAGTGGCGGTCAGGTCAAGGCTTTGCTGGGCAGTGATACGGCCCTTCTGGGTGTTGTCGAGGGACTGGCCCTTGAAGGTGAAGCTATTGTTCGAACCGAGGCGGCCGCCCTGGTTGTTCACCGCACCCGTGGCGCTGATATCCAGGACGTTATTGGCCATGACCAGGCCGGTGAGGTTGTCCACGGAGCCGAGGATCAGCGTGGTATTGCCCTGGCTGGAGACTTCACCGGCGTTGTTGTTCAAGTGACCGAGGGTCGCGATCACGGCGTTCTGGCCTTTGATCAGGCCGCCCTGGGCGTTGAGCACGGTATCCGCGGTGAGGTTCAGGCGGGCGGCGCCGAGAACCCGGCCCTTGTTCTGGTTGTCGAGGGTGCCGGTATTGACGGTGGTTTGCCGTTGACCGCTCAAGGTGCCGCCCTGGTTGTTCAGGGTTTGCGTGGCGGTGACGCTCAGGTCGCGGCTGGCAATCACGCTCTGGCCGTTGTTGACGATGTTCTGTGCATTGATGCTGACGTCAGCGAGGGCATTGCGGGTTTTATCGGCGTTGACCCCGGCCTCGATGATGCCGTTGTTGGTCAACTGACCGCCACTGCTGAGCGTGATGCGGTCCTTGGCCACCAGGTTGTTCTGGCTGGTCAGGTCGCCCTGGGTTTTAACATCCAGGGTTGTACCTGCGTACATCGGCCCCTTGGCTTCAAGACTGGCGGCGTTGACATTGATCGCCCCGCTCGCCCCGCTCTCGACCATGCTCAGATGACCGTTGGCATCGAGCTGGATATCGCCACCGCTGGCAACCATCTTGCCGTCGAGTTTTACCCCGACACCGGCTTCGGTACCCACCAGCTTGATGGCACCGGCGTACATGCCGCCCAACGCCGAGGAGTCGATGGCCAGTTGCGGCGCATCAGCCGGATTGGCCGCGCGCGCCGTGGCCTTGAGCGTCTTGGCATCCACATCATTGGCACCGGCAATAATTGCCAGCTTCTTCGCATTGATCTCGGCATTGAGCCTGGCCGAGCGGGTGATGATTTCGAACTGGTCGATATTGCTGGCGTTCAGGCCCGCGCCGTCGATGGACACGCTGCCCCGATCAACCTGATAACCGGTGAGCTGACCGTTGCTGATCACCGCCTTGCCGGTGGTCAAGGTCGCCTGCGGGGTATTGATAAAGCCGCAACCGTTGCAACTGATGCCATAGGGGTTGGCCACGATCACATGGGCCGACTGCCCCGCCACTTCGGTATAACCGCGTAACTGGCTCGCGCTGGCGCCGTTCACCTCGTTGAGGATGATATTGGCCGAGGTGCCATTGAGGTTCTGGTTGCCGAGGATGATCCCGCCCAGCTGCGTCGACTGGGTCCGCGCGGTGGCGTTGTTGAGGATGACCCCGTTGGTCCCGACGTTGTAATCGCTGAACTGGTTGTGCGACAACCCCTGGGCATTCGGCGCGGCAATATTGACGATCGGCACGCCATTGCCCGCCTGCCCCAGCGTGGTACCACCGCCGCTGACCGCAATGCCGTCCGCCTGGGCCAGCAACGGCTGCCAGAACATCGCGTTCGCCAGGATCAGCGCCAGCCCGCGCTTGGGCAGGCCAAGGAAGTGCTCACGGTTTTTCAGGGCAGCAGAAGGCTGCCGAGCCAGGAAGGCAAACTGACGAACGTCCATGTCGATTTCTCAATGCAACGAGTGCGGTAAGTTGAATTAAAGGAAGAAGTCCATACGGAAATAGATCGGTGCTTCACGCTCGGTGATCGGCGCTGGTCGTTCCAGGGAGTTGGCGAAGGTCACGGTCGCGGCGAGATGCTTGCCCCGGGCAAACAGCTCAATCGAGTCGCTGGTCATGCGTCCATGCTGTTCGGCACTGTAGCGGCCATGACGAATCACCCCCTGGTCGTAACCGATACTGGTGCCGTACTCGGAGAGCACTGGTTGCAACCAGTCCCAGGTCACCGGCCGGCTCCAGCGCAGGTCATTGCGCCAGTAACCGCCGCTGTCGCCGGACAGTGTCTGATCCTTGTAGCCCCGAATCGAGGATTGCCCGCCCAGGCTCATGCGCTGCGAGCTGAACAACACGTCATCGCTGCGCTGGCCGGTCATCAGGCTGCTGAAGCTGAACGACTCGCCCCATAGCTTGAACGGTTGCAGGTAGCTGAGCGTGGCGGTGTATTTGCGATAACGCGCGTCAGCCAGGCCCGGCCTGAAGTTCGGCACATTGTCCTGGGCATCGAAGGCACTGATGCCGTCCTGCATCCCCAGGTCAAGGTTGACGAAGGCACTGCCGATCCGCCGCCCATGGTTGATGCCAAACTGCGCTTCGCTCAGGCGGTTGCTGCTGTCGGCCAGCTTGCTCTTTTCGATAAAGTTGTTGGTGCGCAGGTAGGTCACGCCGGTATTGAGCGAGGTCTTGCTCAGGGCATCGCGGTAGATCACCCGCTCCAGTTTCACCTGGTGGCTCTGGCTGTCGCCGGTCGACTCGAAGTTGAAACCGCTGGCCTGCTGCTGGGTGCGGTAGTCGCTTTCGCTGTAGGTGTAGCTCAGGTTCCACCAGCCAAACGGCAGATTGTAGTAGAGCATGGCGTTGCGCGAGTTCTTCTCCTGGGTACTGACGATGTCATGGCCACCGCGCAGGGAAAACTGATCGGCCAAGCCCAACGGGCTGTCCCAATCGAAGCTCGCCCCCATCTGCTGCTCACCGGTACTTTTCTGCCCGTCGTTGCTACGCGACAGCCCGGCTCGCCAAGGCGTCTGCGGGTTGTTCTTGACCAGCACCTCGCTGCCACCGACTTCCTTGCCCGGAGCCAGCTCCATCTGCGCCTGGTTCGATGGCAGGCGGTTCAGTTGGTCGACCATCTGCTCGATCTCGCGCAGGTTGAGCAACTCGCCCTGCTTGCCCGGAAAGCTCATTGCCAGTTCACGCTCGGACAGGCCGCTGCCGTCGGCGCCCTTCAAGCCTTCGAGTTTGCCCTCGACCACCAGCACCTTCAGGTTGCCCGTGGACAGGTCCTGTTGCGGCAAGTAGGCGCGGCTGGTGACCAGGCCTTTTTCGATATAGCGATCAGTGATGACCTTGAGCAGCTCGTTAAGCTGCGGCACACCCAGGCACTGGCCAATGTAAGGCTTGAGCAGGCGTTCGCGCTCGCCCGCGGACAGGGAGTCGGCCCCTTGCAGGTCAATGCTCTTGATCGGGAAACAACGGGTATCGGCCGGGGCCGTCGGCGCCACTGGGGCCGCGGCTTTACCGGGCAGGTCCTTGAGCTCTTCGAGACGGCGACGCTGCTCTTCGAGCAGGCGGTCCTGGCGATCACGAATCAAGTCGGTGTCACCGGGGGTCGGGGGGGCAGCGTGAGCGGTATTCAGGGCACAAATGCACAACAACGCAAGACACAGCCTCGTCCCGAAGACGAGTTGAGACATGTTCGATCCCTCGAAGCAAGCTTGATAGCAAAATAATGGCGCGATGCTAGACAGACAAAACCATGACGTCAACGAATTGTTGCTATTTATTTCAGTTTCGACACAAATTGGTGCCGGACTCAAAAAAACCGCTCGCGCACTGACTGGCAAGGCTCTGGAATGGACGGAACAGGGAAGCGGCAAACGCCATGAGTACAATGGCGCCCTGCTCCACGCCGACGAAACAGATCGCCCAGCATCAACAGCAGGCCGCCGAAAATGGCCCGGGGCAGAATTCTGCCCAACGGAATTCCGGGCCGGGAAACATCGACTGGCGTGTCAGGCCAGTTCTTTACGCAGTTGGCGAGCAGCACTGACCATGTGCACCAAGGCCGCTTCGGTTTCCGCCCAGCCACGGGTTTTCAAGCCACAGTCCGGGTTGACCCACAGGCGCCCGGCGGGAATCCGCTGGGCGGCCTTGCGCAGCAGGTTGGCCATCTCCGAGGCATCCGGCACCCGCGGCGAGTGAATATCGTAGACGCCAGGCCCGATTTCATTCGGGTAAGCGAAAGCTTCGAACGCCTCCAGCAGTTCCATGTCCGAACGCGAGGTTTCAATGGTAATGACGTCGGCATCCATCGCCGCGATGGACTCGATCACGTCATTGAACTCGCTGTAGCACATGTGGGTATGGATCTGGGTTTCATCACGCACGCCGGAGGCGCACAGACGGAAGACCTCGGTGGCCCAATCCAGGTAGTGCTGCCATTGCGCCCGGCGCAGCGGCAGACCTTCACGGAACGCGGCCTCGTCGATCTGCACGATCTTGATCCCGGCGGCTTCCAGATCCACCACCTCGTCACGAATGGCCAGGGCCAGTTGCCGGGCCTGCACTTCGCGGGACACGTCGTCACGGCGGAAGGACCACATCAGCATGGTCACCGGGCCGGTCAACATGCCCTTCATCACTTTGTCGGTGAGACCCTGGGCATAGCGGATCCACTCCACGGTCATGGCTTTCGGACGGCTCAGGTCGCCGAAGATCAGCGCCGGTTTCACGCAACGGGAACCGTAGCTCTGGACCCAGCCAAAACGGGTGAAGGCATAACCGTCGAGTTGTTCGGCAAAGTACTCGACCATGTCGTTACGCTCGGCTTCACCGTGTACCAGCACATCCAGTCCCAAGCGTTCCTGCACTTGCACGGCATGGCGAATCTCGCTCTGCATCGCCTCGGTGTATTCAGCTTCATTCAACTTGCCCTGCTTGAACGACTGACGCGCCAGTCGGATGGCCGTCGTTTGCGGGAACGAACCGATGGTAGTGGTCGGGAACAGTGGCAGATCCAGCCCGACCCGCTGCTTTTCAATACGACTGGCAAATGCCGAGTGGCGTTGGCTGTCCTTGGCAGTAATGGCGGCAACGCGAGCCTGCACAGCCGCTTTGTGGATACGCGGCGAAGCGGCACGGCCGGCCTGAACCGTGCGGCTTTGGGCCAGGGCTGCCAGTACCGGGGCGGCTTCGGGCTCATTGACGGCACGGGCCAGTATCGCGACTTCCTCGCACTTCTGCACGGCAAAGGCCAGCCAGCTCTTGAGTTCGGCGTCGAGCTGGTCTTCACGACCCAGGTCTACCGGACTGTGCAACAGCGAGCAGGAAGGCGCGACCCACAGCCGATCGCCCAGGCGCTCATTGGCGTGTTGCAACACCGCCAGGGCTTTTTCCAGGTCGCAACGCCAGACGTTACGGCCGTTGACCACGCCCAGCGAGAGGATCTTGTAGGCCGGCAGGCGATCGAGGATGGTCGGGTATTGCTCCGGCGCACGGACCAAATCGATGTGCAGGCCGTCGACCGGTAGATTGGCCGCCAGGCCAAGATTCTCTTCCAGGCCGCCGAAGTAGGTGGCGACCAGCTTCTTCAGTGGATCGCGCTGGATCAGGTTATAAGCGCGTTCGAAGGCGTTTTTCCATTCCTGCGGCAGATCCAGGACCAGGATCGGCTCGTCGATCTGCACCCACTCGACGCCCTGGGCAGCCAGGCGCTGGAAGATCTGGCCGTACAACGGCAGCAGGCGTTCGAGCAGGTCGAGCTTGTCGAAATCGCCACCTTTGGCCTTGCCCAGCCACAGGTAAGTCAACGGCCCGATCACTACGGGTTTGACGGTGTGACCCAGCGCGTGCGCCTCTTCGACTTCTTCAAAGAGCTGATCCCAACCGAGCTGGAACTGCTGGTCGGCGCTGAACTCCGGCACCAGGTAGTGGTAGTTGGTATCAAACCACTTGGTCATTTCCTGGGCATGCGCTCCGCCGCAACAACTGTCGCTGACGCCGCGAGCCATGCCGAACAGGGTTTGCAGGGACACCTTGCCGTCGTGCGGACGGAAGCGCTCCGGGATCACGCCGAACATCAGCGAGTGGGTCAGGACCTGGTCGTACCAGGCAAAGTCACCGACCGGCAACAGCTCGACACCGGCTTTCTTCTGCAATGCCCAATGCGCCTTGCGCAGCTCGCGGCCCGCGACACGCAGGCCCGCCTCGTCCAATTCACCTTTCCAGAAGGCTTCTTGAGCTTTCTTCAGTTCACGGTCGCGACCAATGCGCGGAAATCCAAGGGAATGGGCCAGTGCCATGACAAAAAACTCCAATGTGTTCGATGGGAGCCATTGTCGACACTCAGGACATGCTGAGACAAACTCATTTAAATACGGATGATCACAAGTTCTACTCATGATCATGAACTGATGCTTGCCAGGCAAAAGCCGTTCAAGTCCGGAATCCGGCGTTTAGCTTCTACACTAGGCCGGAACCCGACCACCTCCAAAGGTAGCGCACAGATGGAACGTCTCACCGCGAAAGACTTTGCCCCTGAACTGCTGGAGCTGTACGACTACTACGTCCACGGCAAGATCAACCGCCGGGAGTTTCTTGATCGCGCGGCGAAGTTCACCCTCGGTGGCCTGGCCGCCAGCAGCCTGCTGGCTGCGCTGAGCCCGAATTATGCGCTGGCCGAGCAGGTACCGTTTACCGACCCGGACATCGTCGCCGAATACATCACCTATCCCTCCCCCAAGGGTAACGGGCAGGTGCGTGCCTATCGGGTGCGTCCGGCCAAGGCCAGCGGCAAGGTGCCGGCGGTAGTGGTCGTGCATGAAAACCGTGGGCTCAATCCCTACATCGAGGATGTTGCCCGGCGGGTGGCCAAAGCCGGATACATCGCCCTGGCCCCGGATGGCCTGTCATCGGTCGGCGGCTATCCCGGCAATGACGACAAGGGCCGCGAACTGCAACTGACGGTCGATCCGGAAAAGCTCATGAATGACTTTTTTGCCGCCATCGAATGGCTGATGCAGCACGACACCACCACCGGCAAAGTCGGCATTACCGGCTTCTGCTATGGCGGCGGGGTCGCCAATGCCGCCGCCGTGGCCTATCCGGAACTCAGTGCCGCCGTGCCCTTCTATGGCCGTCAGCCAAAGGCCGAGGAAGTGGTACGGATCAAGGCGCCCCTGCTGCTGCACTACGCCGAACTGGACAAGCCCATCACCGACGGCTGGCCCGCCTATGAGCAGGCCTTGAAAGCCGCCGGCAAGGTTTATGAGGCGCATATCTACGCCGGGGTCAACCACGGCTTCCACAACGACTCCACGCCGAGGTACGACGAGGCCGCCGCCAAGCTGGCCTGGGACCGGACGCTGGGATGGTTCCGGCGCTATCTGGCCTAGGGATTATGTCGGAGAAATCGTGGCCAGCAGGCCAATCGCGATTGTCAGTATGAGAAATCCACCCAGGAACATCGCCATCTTGGCCATAAGGCCTCCTCAACTATAAGGTCAGGGCATAGCGCGGGTTGCGCAATGAGTTTACGGAGCAGAGCCAACAGAAGTCCGTGGCCCGGCAGCACAGGCAGTAGCCCCGGGCATCTGCGCAAGGCTGATCCGTGGGTTCATTGTCGGTCGCGGGCCGAATACATTACAGAGGCAGATAGCGCCGAAAAATACGGATCAGAACAGCGGCCCGAGCACCCGCTTTACTTTCACCAGCGCAACGCGAAGGGTGTCGATGTCCACCGAGCCCAACGCCAGGCGGATCGCATGCGGCACATGCAGCGAGGTCGCAAACGGCTCGGCGGTGGAGACCGAGATCTGCTCGCGCATCAGCGCCATGGCAATCTGATCGGCCCGTGCCTCTTCCGGCAGGGGCAGCCAGAGAAAGAAGGATGACCGATGGCGCACGCTGTGCAGTCCGGCCAGCAACTCGTCAGCCATGACTTGCCTGGCCTGGGCATCCTGGCGCTTTTGCACCTCGAGCCTGGCGACAGTGCCATCTTCGATCCAGGCGCTGGCAATCGCCGTCAACACCCCCGGCGTGTTCCAGGTGGTCGCCCGGATGGTTCGCTCCAGCGCGGCCACCCGCAGAACCGGCGCAGCGACGAATCCAACCCGCAAACCGGCGGCCACGCTCTTGGAGAGGCCGGAAACATAGAGGGTCCGTTCCGGCGCCAGCTCGGCGAGCGGTGGCGGCGCGTCCTCCACCAGGTACGCGTAGGCCGCGTCCTCGATAATCAACAGGTCATGCTGGCGCGCGATCGACACCAGGTGTTCGCGCTGATCGGCCGCCATCACCCAGCCCATCGGATTATGCAGGGTCGGCATGCTGTAGACGGCACGCACCGGACGACTGCGGCAAAGCTGTTCCAGGGCATCCAGATCCGGCCCCTGGTCAGTGACGGGAATCGCCACCACCTCAAGGTGCAGCGCCTGCGCCAACACCTTGAATCCCGGATAGGTCAAGGCGTCCGCGGCGATCACGTCGCCAGGCTGCAAGAACGCCATCAGCACCACCGTCAAGCCATGCTGGGCGCCGCTGACAATCAGCACCTGCTCGGCCGCCACGCTCAGCCCGCGCGTCCCCAGGTGACGGGCGACTGCTGCCCGCTCATGCAGGCGCCCGGCATGCGGGTGGTAGCGCAGCAAGGACTCCAGGTCGCCGGACAAGGCCAACTGACGCAAGGCCATGCGTAGCTGCTCGGCCTGTCCCGGCGACGAGGGATAGTTGAAGTTGAGATCGACCATTCCCTGGGCAACGTCGGGCTGGTCGATGCCCAGGCCGGAAGGTAGGGACGTCTCCCGGACAAAAGTGCCGCGCCCCGTTTCCCCGCTGACCAGGCCCATCGCCTCAAGCTCCGCATAGACCCGGCTGGCGGTGGCCAGCGCCAGGCCATGGCTGGCGGCGAGTTGGCGATGAGTCGGCAAGCGGGCACCGGGCGGCAAGCGTCCTGCGCGGATATCGGCGGCCAAAACATCAACCAGCGACTTGTACCGGGAACGAGGCATGGGGCAGATGTATCCATGACAATTTTTTGATTGTATCAATAGTCAGTCATAGCATGCGTTTCAAGCAACCCCGACCCTGAGTGTGAAGCGAAAATGCAACGAACCTCGCCCCTGAATACCCCAGCAATCGCCACAAGCACCCGTGGCTGGCTCAATGGTTTTATCGGAGTGCTGATCTTCAGCGGCTCGCTGCCCGCGACACGGGTGGCGGTCCTGGAGTTCGACCCGGTGTTTCTAACCCTGGCCCGGGCGAGCATCGCCGGGGTTCTGGCGCTGTGCCTGCTGTTGCTGTCCAGGGAAAAGCGCCCGGCCCGCAACCAACTATTGTCCCTGGCGGTGGTGGCCATCGGTGTCGTGCTGGGGTTCCCGCTGTTGACGGCGCTGGCGTTGCAGTACGTGACCTCGGCGCACTCCATTGTATTCCTCGGCCTGTTGCCGCTGGCAACCGCCGCCTTCGCTGTCCTGCGCGGTGGCGAGCGGCCGCGGCCGGTGTTCTGGGGCTTTTCCGTGCTGGGCAGCCTGCTGGTGGTGGGGTTCGCCGTGTCCCAGGGGCTGAGCGCCTCGCCCAAGGGCGATATGCTGATGCTGATGGCGGTGCTGGTATGCGGCCTGGGTTACGCCGAAGGAGCGAAGCTCTCCCGGACGCTGGGCGGCTGGCAGGTGATTTCCTGGGCGCTGGTCCTGTCGCTGCCGCTGATGCTCGTGCTGGCCGGGTGCCTGGCCCCTGCCTCGTTCACCGGCATCAGCACGCCCGCCTGGTTGAGCCTGGCGTACGTCTCGCTGTTCAGCATGCTGATCGGGTTTGTGTTCTGGTACCGCGGGCTGGCCCAGGGCGGGATTGCCGCCGTGGGACAACTGCAGCTTTTGCAGCCGTTTTTCGGCTTGGCCCTGGCGGCGACTTTACTGCACGAGCAGGTCAGCCTGGGCATGCTGGGGGTCACTGTAGCCGTGATCCTCTGCGTGGCCGGCGCACGGAAATTCTCCAGGTAGACCCTATCCTTTGCAGGAGCCCGGCTTGCCGGCGATGGCGTCCTCAAGGGCCTCATCGCCGGCAAGCCGGGCTCCCACATTGATTATGCTGGCCGCAGTAGTGAGCCCAGGGTCAAGACCGTATCTGATGCCCTACACCCAGCGCTTGAACAGCACGCTGGCATTGACCCCGCCAAAACCGAAGCCATTGGAGAGCGCGTACTCCATGGGCAACGGCCGCGCCTGGCCGCGAATCAGATCAAGACCTTCGGCGAGCTCATCGGGGTTATCCAGATTGAGCGTCGCCGGCGCCACCTGGTCACGCAACGCCAGCACCGTGAAGATCGCCTCGATCCCCCCGGCGGCGCCCAACAAATGTCCGGTGGCGGACTTGGTCGAGCTGATGGCCGGCCCACCGATTGTCCCGAACACGGCCTTGATCGCCGCCAATTCGCCCTTGTCACCCACCGGCGTCGAGGTAGCATGCGCATTCAGGTGCCGGACCTGGGACGGCTCGATCCCGGCCTGGCGCAATGCCTGCTGCATGGCGCGGCGAGCACCGTCGCCATCCTCCGGGCCGGCAGTCATGTGGTAAGCATCAGAGCTGGTGCCATACCCCACCAACTCGGCGAGCGGCTTGGCGCCGCGTGCCAGGGCATGTTCCAGCTCCTCGATCACCAACAGGCCGGCACCCTCGCCCATGACGAAGCCATCACGGGCTTGATCGAAGGGCCGGGAGGCGCGCTGCGGCGTCTCATTGTAATCACTCGACAGCGCCCGGGCCGCCGCGAAGCCAGCCAGGCTGACCCTGTGGATGCAGGCCTCAGTGCCACCGCAGACCGCCACATCGATTTCCCCTGCACGGATCATCCGGGCGGCGTCGCCGATGGCCTGGACGCCAGCGGCACAGGCGGTCACCGGAGCCCCCAGCGGTCCCTTGAGACCGTAGCGGATCGAGACGTGACCGGCGGCCATGTTGCTGAGAAACGAAGGAATGGTGAACGGCGACAAACGCCTCGGCCCTTTACTGTCCGTAGTGCGCACCGCTTCGGCAATGGCGGGAAAGCCGCCGACACCAGAGGCAATGATGGTTGCCGTGCGTTCCTGCGCCTGCGGGGAGTCGGGAGCCCAGCCGGCCTGGGCCAGGGCCTCATCCGCCGCCGCCAGGGCAAACAGGATGAAGCGGTCCATCTTGCGTTGTTCCTTGGCGGCCAGCAGTTGATCCGGATCGAAGCCGGCCTCCGGGTCCTGAGTGCGGTCCGGGACCTGGCCACCGATACTGATCGACAGGTCGCCGATCAACTCCACTGGCAAGTGGCGGATACCGGACTGTCCGGCCAGCAGGCGTTGCCAGATCTGTTCGACTCCGCAGCCCAGCGGGGTCAGCGCGCCCATGCCGGTGACGACGATGCGTTTGTTCATGACGATCCAACTCCTTCAGGTGATTGAGCGAGGTAATGGCTTGTGGACGCTACTATCATCATGAAAGTAACATAGCCCGCTCACAAATGTCCGAGCGCCCGACAGGAGCCGCCATGCAACGCAAAACCCTGAGCCATGCCGAATGCCCGGTTGCCCGCAGCCTTGAACGGGTGGGTGAGTGGTGGAGTATCTTGATCATGCGCGATGCCTTGCATGGCCTGAAGCGCTTCGACGAATTCTCCCGCAGCCTGGAGATTGCCCCGAACATGCTGACCCGGCGCCTGAATGCGCTGGTGGAAGCGGGTTTGCTCGAACGTCAGCCCTACAGCCAGCGCCCACTGCGTTATGAATATGTGCCGACCGCCAAGGGCGAGGATTTTCGCGTGGTGCTCATGGCGTTTGTGGAATGGGGTAATCGCCATTACGCACCGGAAGGCGAAAGCGTACAGATCGTCGAACGCGAGAGCGGGCGACCATTGCAGTTGATGATGGCGGATATCGCCGATGGGCGCGCGGTGCCGTTGAACCGCAGCACGGTGCAGGCCGGGCCGGCGGCCAGTGAGCAGATGCGTCAACGGCTGGCATGAGCCAGTACAATACGCATACCCGGTAAAGTCGTTGGAAAGAAATCGAGTGGCCTGATCTATCGATCCGGACTGGCCTGACTGTGCATTGCCGCATGCGATCGGAGCAATTGCACGGGAGGGAAAATGGCAGGGGCGGCTGGATTCGAACCAACGCATGGCAGGATCAAAACCTGCTGCCTTACCGCTTGGCGACGCCCCTGTATCTGTTGCGACGAGTGCATGACACCCGGTTGTTGACCTAGCAGCTTGCGAACCCGAGAAGGGTCGCTGCGAGAGTGCGCGGAAATTTACCAACTTTCCCATCGCCTGGGAAGCCCCAAGGCAAACAAATTTGTTTTAAAACAGCTACTTATTCTTGAGAATGAGCGGGCGCCGGCCGTTTGAGCGCTCTGAACGCCTGCGGCTCCCAGACACGCGTCGCCAGCAGAAGCGCCGTGCCGCGCTTCTCGGACAAGGGCGCGCTCAAGGATTCGCGGTGAAGCGCTGCCAGCCTGCTACGCAACCTGTGCATTTCAACCTGCAACTGGGCATACGCGGCCTTCGTCAACATGCCATGGGCAAAGTCCAGGGTCTCATCAGCAACGTCGAAGCGACTTGCCATGAAATCGGGCAGCCCCTGCTGCACAAAGAACTGCCGGATAGGGCCGTCCGGCAGCCAATCAAAATCTCGTGCCACGAGCAGCCTGATGCGATTTCCCGGCTTCAAGTCCACCAACCCCATCCGCTCCAACACCAGCAGATGCTTGATGCACTCGGCTTTCGACAGATGGTAGGCAGACACCATGTCGCCCAGCGACCATTGGTTCAGCGCACACACGGCCACCAACAACAATTTCTCATTCGAGACAAGCTGCGCTTCCTGTTCACGCCTCAGCATTTGCAGGCGCGGCACCGACGCCTCGGCCTCCTGCAGCAGTTCCGCCATCGTCAGCCCCAGCAGATCACAGAACTGCGCAAGGCGCTCGACTGTCAGCCGCCCGCTGGCGAGCAGGCGCTTCACGCTGGGCTCCGAGAGGTCCAGCGCCTGGGCAACGTCGCGATAGGTCATTCCCGCGGACTTGAGGCGCTGCTTGATCGTCGCGACGAGCTGGGTAATTGCAGTCATAAAGGTATTGGAATCCGATACTAAAGGTATCAGCATAAGGAAATTCCAAGGATAAAGGTGTGAAACATGCACCCTGCTCACATACTGGGTCTTCAAAAGAACCAGGAGACCAGCATGTCCATTAGCAGCGGGATGAACAGCGTCATACGTTCAGAGGGTGTGCACAGCAGTTCCCACGTCGAGTTGCCTGCCGCAGGAGCACCCGTGGGTGATTTGCACATCGGCGACCTGGTTTTCATCCGAGTCACCGCGCGCCCCTTCCTGGAAGTGGCCAACGCCACGAACTCATGGACCAATCACGTGGGAGTCGTCGTCGACGACCGTGGCGATGACCCCTTGATTGCGGAGAGTACTTTTCCTTTTGCCCGGACCACGCCGATGAGCCGGTTCCTGGAACGCTCCGAACACGGCCGCTGCACAGTCGCCAGGCTGGCCGCGCCGCTCGACGACCGGCATCGCCGCGGTCTGGTGAGCGCGGCGGAGCGGCGGATGGGAACCTTCTACGACACCGGTTTCAACATCCATTCGCGACGCCAGTTCTGTTCTCGCTTCGTGCGTGAGGTGATCCAGGAAGCGACGGACATTTTGCTCGGCGAAGTGGAGACGTTCGCCACGTTGCTGCAAGACAATCCCGATCCGAAGCTCGCGTTCTGGCGCGTCTGGTACTTCGGCCGGATCCCCTGGCAACGACATACAGTCACTCCGGCGAGCGTGCTGCGAAGTCCACATCTGCGCGTCATTTTCGACGCATAAGGGAACACCTCGGGAACAGGACAACCTGGCGCGAAACCGAGTTGTCAGTGTGATGTACGGTACACCTGCGCGACAAGTTCCAGGTACAGATGAGGAAAGCCCCAGGCACACTGGCACCCGGCGAAGATTTGACGTTATTGTCGAACTTTTCCGCCTCTCGCCCCCGGAGCCCGCCATGGACCTGCCGACACTGATCCTGTTTATCCCGGCGTGCTTCGCCCTGAATATGGCCCCCGGCCCGAACAACCTGCTCTCGGTCAGCAACTCGACGCGCTATGGCTTTCGCACTTCCTGCCTGGCGGGCTTCGGGCGCTTGCTGGCGTTTGCCGGAATGATCGCCCTGGCCTCGGCGGGCCTGGCGGTGGTGCTGCAAACCTCGGAGCTGCTGTTCTATGGAATCAAGATTCTCGGCGCCGCCTACCTGATCTACCTCGCCCTCCAGCTCTGGCGCGCCAACCCCGATGCCGACACCCGCGCCCAAAGCGCCCCCGCCAGCCTGCGCGCCCTCGCCCGCCAGGAGTTCCTGGTGGCGGCCGGCAACCCAAAAGCCATTCTCATCTTCACCGCCTTCCTGCCCCAGTTCATCGACCCGACCCGAGGCATTCCCGCCCAGTTCGCCGTGCTCGGCGCCCTGTTCCTGATGCTGGAACTGATCGCCATCAGCGCTTACGCTTACATGGGCGTGCATATGCGCCGCTGGTTCGCCGAACCCAAGGGCAAGCGCCTGTTCAATCGCGGTTGCGCGGTGCTGCTGTCGGGGGCGGCTTCGGTGCTGTTGATGGCTCGGCGGGCCTGAGCACACACCCGCTCAACGGGCTGGCGAGTGCCGTTCCGACAGACTCTAGTGGGGCGATTTGCCCTCTGATACGATCTTTCTCCAAAACCAGGGAGCATGGTAATGGCGATCGCGGAATTCCATTTCAAAACCTATCAATCGTGGGATATGGGGCTTGCCTGTGGCGACGATGCCACGCCTTCGGTCAACCCCGCTCCCGCGACAACGGCCTGCATCTACATCATCCATAACACCGGCGAGAATTCGACCTACGTGGGTTACGCCGACAACGCCTTCGACCGATGGAAAACCCGCGCCGAGGTGTTCCATATCATGGGAATTCCAAAGGCTTACGCCAAAAACATCTTGTGCGCCTACTGCCTGCCCACTGTCGACAGCGGCAAGTCGATGTTTCTCGCCGGGCAGAACAACTGCGAACATCTGCTCATTCGTGCCGTGGTCAATGGTTTGCTCGGCGTCACGACCAGCACCAACACGCAGCTGGGGAAAACACCTTTTATCAACCCGATAGCGACGATGGTCCGGGTTTACCTGCCCACTGAGAAATGGGGAAAGCTGATCGGCAGCCGGCAAATCGCGCTACCGCATCAATACTGATCCTCAAGAAACGTCCTGGCACACGCATCAGGCTCCGAGCATTGCGGCCTATGCAGTCCAATCAAGGGCGGGGATGGCATGGCGAATCGGGGTCGGTTCACTCGTAGACCGTCACCCGATTACGCCCGGCCTTCTTCGACGCATACAAGGCATGGTCCGCCCAGGCGATCAGGTCGGCGTGACTGATCGAAGGCTGGCTCAAGTCCGCCACCCCCAGGCTGATGGTGAAACGGATGCTCTGGCCTTCATGTACGACCTCCAGGCCTTCGATCGCCTTGCGCAAGCGTTCGGCAAAAAAACGTGCGCCGGCCTTGTCGGTGTCCGACAGCACCACGCCAAATTCTTCGCCGCCATAACGCCCGGCCACGTCGCTGTCACGCACATGCTCGCGGACCATATCGGCCACATGCTCGATGACCTTGTCTCCCGCTTGATGGCCATAGGTGTCATTGACCCGCTTGAAGTGGTCGATGTCGAACATCACCAGGCTCGTGGCATTGCCATAGCGCTGGTTCCGCGCATAGGCGGCCTTCAGGCTTTCCTCCCAGTGCCCACGGTTGTACAGCCCGGTCAGGCGATCGGTGCTGGAGAGCTTCTGCAACTTGGCATTGGCCGCCTGGAGCTGGTGGCGGTTGGTGGCCACGTCGGTGACGTCATAGATCACCAGGCAGATATGGGTGATTGCGCTGTTGGTGGAGCGCAACGGCAACAACGTGGTGTTCTGGTACATGAAGTCTTCCTGGCCGGTGATCGGCTGGTAGTTCTTGAACCGCACCAGATAAGGTCGCTGCTCCCAGATGGTGAACGCCGGCGTGCCCAGGGTCGCGACGCTCTCCACCTTGCGGCTGAACCATTCGCGATCGACTTCGGGAAACAGGCTGAAGAAAGACTGGTTGTTGGCGTCCTTGGGCTGCACCCCGGAACGGTTTTCCATGAAGGTGTTCCAGACCTGCACGCAGTAGTCGCGGTCCAGCACCACCACGCCGACATCGATGCTCTGGACAATCGCCAGCAACCAGTGAAACTCGTTCAGATCGAGAGTGTCGTTCATGGCTCAATTCATCAGGTAGGCGAGTTTGTCGGTCAACCGCTCGATGGAGTCTTCCGTGAACAACAGCAGCAAGTCGAAATGAATGTCGTGTCCTTCCAGGCTATAGCTGATTTCCACCGCCAGGGTCTTTCTCCAGCGTTGCTGGTTGACCCGGATCAGTTCGTCGATGGCCGCATGCTGCCCGAGAATCTGTGGATGGCCCTGGGAAAACACCACGTCGATCTGCTCGGCAATACTGCTCAGGCACGCGCCGATCAGCACGCTGGAGAGGTCCAGCAGCATTTCCAGGTCCGAATACTCGGTGCCCTGGCGCTGCATCAACTGCGCCATGTCGGCGATTTCCGAGTCATGGAACATCAGCAAGGCTTCGCCGGCGATGCCGCTGCCGATAAAGCCCTGGCAAATGGCGGTGAGCTGGTTGCCGCTCCCGGCATCCATCAGCGCCATGTGCAGCTCGCCCACTTCGAGGATATTCACGTTCGGTACCGGCAACTGCACGAACACCCCGAGGACCTTGGCAATCAGCGCCGCCGCACGACCGATGGCGACGTTGACCGTTTCGCGAAAGGCATCGCGGAAACTGATTTCAGCCGTCGGTTCAGGGCGAGCGGCTGACTGCGCCGGACCTGGGACATTCAGCAGCCCCAGTCGGTCGAGGGTCTCGCGCAGTTCGTCCTGGTCGAAGGGTTTTTTCAGGAACGCCAGCGCGCCCAGCTCGTGAACCCGGCGTACCGCCTCTTCCTGGACGTCACCGGAGATCACGATCACCTGTGCCTGCAAACCTTCGGCACGAATCGCCGAGAGCACCTGGTAACCATCCATTTCCGGCATGGTCAGGTCGAGCAGCACCACCTGTCCCAAGCCCTGGCGAATGGCATCCAGCCCCTGTCGACCATCGCTGGCCTCGGTGATCGAAACCTGCCAGTCCGTCGGCAGCGCCCGTAAAACCTGCTTACGGGCCATGTTGGAGTCGTCACACACAACTAGGGGAATCACTGACACAGACCGGTGCTCATCTTATTTGGGTATCAGGGAAAGCATTAATGGCATGATGCCATAGGTTTTACAAAACATGCTTAACGTACAGGTTTTATTGCGAACTACGTCTGATATTCCAAAAGCTTAGGCGCAATCGGCGCTCAGGGGATGGCTTAGATCAACGAAGTGGATCGACGGCGTCACCCGGCGGGGTCCTATGCCCGCACTGAAAAACGCTCGCGGTAGGCCTGTGGCGTGACACTCATGGCCCGCAGAAAGCTGCGGCGCAGGGTTTCCTCGCTGCCGAAACCGCAGCGGGTGGCGATCCGCTTGATCGGCAGCGTGGTGTCGCTCAGCAGGCGCCGGGCGGTTTCCACACGGATCTGCTCGATGGCCCGGGCCGGCGTCTGGCCGGTTTCGGCGCGATAGTGACGGACGAAACTGCGCTCGCTCATGCCCGCCTGCTGCGCCAGGATCGAAATCGACAGGTCCTGCGCCAGGTGTTCGGCGATCCACGCCTGCAACTCAGCGAAACGGTTGCCGGCCTTCTGCAAGGACAAGGTGGCGCTGAATTGCGACTGCCCGCCCGGGCGCTTCAGGAACACCACCAAGTGCCGCGCGACCTCCAGCGCCACGGGGCGCCCCAGGTCCGCTTCAACCAGGGCCAGGGACAAGTCGATGCCTGCCGTCACCCCGGCCGAGGTCCAGACCGGACCGTCGTTGATAAAGATCGGATTGGGCTCGACCCGCAGCCGCGGGTACTGCGCCGCCAATTGTTCGCAACGGGTCCAGTGGGTGGCCACCCGCCGCCCGTCCAGCCAGCCGCTGGCCGCCAGCAGGAACGCCCCGGTGCAGACCGAGGCGACCCGCCGCGCACAAGCGGCCTGCTGGCGCACCCAGGCCACCTGCAGCGGGTCCTCGGCGGCCGCGTAGGTGCCCCAGCCGCCGGCGATGACCAGGGTGTCGCAGGGCGTGCCCGACGCCGGCAACGGCTCCGCCACCAGGGCCAAACCCGCCGAACTCATCACCGGCTCGCCCTGGGCGGCAACCACGCTAACGGCATACGGCAGCGGCAGGCCCTGGGCCCGCGCCAGGTCGTTGGCCGAGGCGAAGACCTGCAGCGGCCCCGTGACATCGAGCACCTGCACATTGGGGAAAGCCAGGATCCGGATCGTTCTGGGTGCGTTCATAAGGTTTGGCGTGAAACGTGGGGTTAATGGCGGATACGCCAAAGCCTACGAAACTACAGTAGGTTCGTCCAGCCTCGCCGGACCTGCTTATTCACTCCCAAGGAGCTATCGCCATGACACTGCATATCGGCTTTCTGTTGTTCCCCAAAGTCCAACAGCTCGACCTCACCGGCCCCTACGACGTCCTGTTCTCGCTGCCGGATGTGCGGATCCATCTGATCTGGAAGGACCTGGCCCCCATCACCTCCAGCACCGGCCTGGTCTTTACGCCGACGACGACCTTCGAAGACTGTCCGCCCCTGGACGTGATCTGCATTCCGGGCGGTGCCGGGGTCGGGCCCTTGATGGAAGATACCGAGACCCTCTCGTTCATCGTCCGGCAGGCCGCGCAGGCGCGATATATCACCTCGGTCTGCACCGGCTCCCTGGTGCTGGGTGCCGCCGGGCTGCTGCAAGGCCGCAAGGCCACCACTCACTGGGCCTATCACGACCTGCTGGCGCCTCTCGGTGCAATCCCCGTGAAAGACCGTGTGGTCCGTGACGGCAACCTGCTGACCGGCGGCGGCATCACCGCCGGGATCGACTTTGCCCTGACCCTGGTCGCAGAACTGGTCGGCGCGCAAGAGGCCCAGGTGATCCAGTTGCAGCTGGAATACGCACCGGCGCCGCCATTTAACTCCGGAAGCCCCGAGACGGCGTCCGCGCAGGTGCTGGAGATTGCCCGGCAACGGGCGGCGGAGTCGCACAAACAGCGCAGCCTGATCACCGAGCGGGTCGCCCAGCGTTTGAAACAGGTGGGTTAATCGCACTCCCACGGCATATCCAGTAACGCCGAGCCCAAGCTTTTGCCGTGGGCATCCAGCGCCAGGGAACGGGTGACCCCGCCACGGAGGATGCCCGGCAAGACAAAATTCAAGGCCAACACCCCCGGTACCGCATAGCGCCGTACCGGTCCGGCGGATGGATCGAGCAGCGACGCAAAGTAGTCCGCCACCCGCTCCGCCGTCAGCCACGCGCATAACCTCGGGTAGTCCTCGGCACGGTAGGCAATTACCGAGATATTCGAGGTGTCGCCTTTGTCGCCCGTGCGCGAATGGGCAACCGCACGCAATTCAAGGCCCTTCATGAGCGATCCTCCAGATGAACCGTCGCCGTCAGGTTTTCCCGTGGCAACAACAGCGACGCCACCGCCACCACCTGCCGTACGCTTTTGCTCGCACCGCCACCGCCGGCGGGGCCGTTGGTGTACAGCGTCTCCACTTCATTACCGACGCGCACCGCATCGGCCCGCTCGACACACCGCGCCGCCACCCGCAAACGCACTTCCCAGGGGTCGCCCTGCCCTCGCGCACCCAGCACTTCGCCATACAGGGCATCAACACCCATCAGTTCCGCGCGGACTTCCTCGGCTTTTACACCAATGATTTGCAGGCGCTGCAAGACAATCTCCCGCGCCAGCCGCGCCCGGGCCAGGGCGCCCGGCCCGCCGTAGGACATCTGCCCCTCGCCGATCCAACCGTCCAGGTAGCCGACCGAAACCTTCAGGGCTTGCGGACGCGGTCGCCCGCTCGCTCCCCGCACGCCAACCCGGTCCACGCCTTCCGTGACAAAACTCACGCCCTGAAAGTCCGCCGTGACATCCGGCGTCAGATAGGCCGCCGGGTCATGCACCTCGTAGAGCAACTGCTCGCTACAGGTGGCCACATCCACCCGCCCGCCGCTGCCGCTGACTTTGGTGATGATCGCCCGGCCCTCGGCATCCACTTCGGCCAGGGGAAAGCCCAGGTGCGCCAGGTCCGGCACCTCCTTGACGCCCGGATCGGCAAAGTAACCGCCGGTGATCTGTCCCGCGCACTCCAGCAGATGGCCGAGCAGCGTGCCACGACCCAGGCGCGGCCAATCGTCCGCCGCCCAGCCGAATTCGAAGCATTGCGGCGCGAGAAACAACGACGGGTCGGCGACGCGGCCAGTGATCACCACATCGGCATCGGCCGCCAGGGCCTGGACGATGCCTTCCGCGCCCAGGTAGGCATTGGCGGAAACCAGCCGCTCGCCCAACTGCTCGACCCGCCAGCCGTTGTCCAGCAAACGACTCGGCTCGGCGCGCAGCACCTCAAGTACATCGTCACCGGTCACCGCGGCAATCTTGAGGCCGGGCAAGCCCAGCTCGGCGGCGATCCGCCGGACCTCCCGAGCGGCGGCCAGGGGATTGGCCGCGCCCATATTGGTGATGATCCGCAGGCGCCGCCCGGCACCGCCGACGAAGGGCAGCACGCGCTCCATGCGCTCACGCAGCAAAGGGTCATAACCGGCCTCGGGATCGCTGAGCCGAACCTGTTGCGCCAGGGCGATGGTCCGTTCGGCCAGGCACTCGAACACCAGGTAATCCAGCTCGCCCTTGGCCGCCAGTTCCACCGCCGGTTCAATGCGGTCGCCCGAATAGCCGGCACCGGAGCCGATACGCAAGGTTTTCATCGCAAGGTCCCTCATTTCAAAAGATGCCCAGGAGCAACGCCGTCAGGGTCATCAACACCGAGGCGGCGAGCAGGAAAGGAATGGTGAAACGCTGGTGATCGGCCAGTTCGATCTTGCACAGGCCCACCAGCAAAAAGGTCGCGGGGGTCAGCGGGCTGACCGGGAACCCGGTGGTATGCACGCCCAGCAAGGACGCCTGGGCCACCTGCAACGGCTCCACGCCCAAGGCCTTGCCGACCTCGGCGATCACCGGCATCACCCCGAAGTAGAAGGAGTCCGGATCGAACAACAGGCTCAGCGGCATCGACAGGAAGCCCACCACCGCTGGAATCAGCTTGCCGTGGCCGGCCGGGATCTGCGCCACCGCCACTTCAGCCATGGCCTTGAGCATGCCGGTGCCCTGCATGATGCCGGTAAAGACACCGGCCGCCAGGAGGATACTGGCCATGGTCAAGGCCGTCTTGGCGTGGGCATCGACACGCGCGCGCTGGGCGTCGACATTCGGGTAGTTGAGGCACAGCGCAACCACGGTGCCGAGCATGAACATCACCACCGGGTCGACCCAGCCGGCGATCATCACCGCCATCACCAGCACCGTCAGCAGCAGGTTGGCCCAGAACAGGCGCGGACGGCGCAGGGCTTCTTGCTGTTCGCTGATCACCCGACTCGGCACGCTGCCCGCGACCAGGTCGGCCCCCAGGCCCAGGCGCCGCTCTTCACGTCGCCCCAGCCACCAGGCGCAGGCGAAGACAAACAGCAGACCGACGATCTGCACCGGAATCAACGGCTGGAACAGATCCGCCACCGGTACATGCAAGGCCGCCGACGAACGCAGCACCGGGCCGGTCCAGGGCAGGAAGTTGACCCCCGCCGCCATCGCCGCGACACAGGCAAGGATCCGCCTGTCGATACCCAGCCGCGTATACAGCGGCAACATCGCCGGGACAGTCACCAGAAAGGTCACCGCCCCGGAGCCGTCAAGGTGCACCAGCAGCGCCAGCAAGGCCGTGCCCATGACAATCCGCGTGGGTCGCGTGCCCACCGTGCGCAGGATGCGGTCGATGATCGGATCGAGCATGCCGGCATCCGTCATCACCCCGAAGAACAGGATGGCGAACACGAACATGCCGACCACCGGGGCGACATTCTTGATGCCGGTGACGATAAAGGCACTGGTTTGCAAACCGAAACCGCCAAGCAGCGCGGCAATGATCGGCAAGGCGATCAACGCGACCAGCGGCGAGAGACGCTTGCTCATGACAGCCGCAAGCAGACAGACGATGGTGATGACACCCAACGTGGCGAGCATGGGAAGACTCCGGGGCCGCTCAACGGCGGACAGTTATTGTTTTCCCTGGAGTATTGGAACGCGGTTAAGCTTTGTAAATTGGAATGTTCACTGCCATGCATTCGGAAAAACAAAATGAAGAACGCCATCCAGCATATCCGCGCCTTCCTGACGGTCGCCCAGACCGGCAGCTTCGCCCGCGCCGCCACCCTGCTGCACCTTTCGCCCTCGGCGCTGACGGTACAGGTCCAGCAGTTGGAAGAGTGGCTCGGCGTCACCCTGCTGGAGCGCAGCCCGCGCCAGGTCAGCCTGACCGGTGCCGGCCAGCAGGCCCGCGGGCCCATGGAGAAACTGCTGCTGGACCTGGACAATATCGTCAGCGGTTCCCGTGACCTGGCCAGCCTGCAACGGGGCGTAGTGACCCTGGCCGCCTTGCCGTCGATCTGCTCCGGCGCCCTGCCGCCGGTACTGAAGCTGTTTCGCCAGGCCTATCCCGGTATCGAAATCCGTCTGCGGGACGTGGTCGCCCAGCGCATCGACAGCCTGGTACGGGAGAACGAGGTGGACTTCGGATTGGGTGTACGGGCCCGACTCAATCACGGCCTGGATTTCGAAGTGGTCATGGTCGACCGCTTGTGCCTGTTCCTGCCCGACGAACACCCGCTGGCGCGCAAGACCACGGTCAGTTTGCCGGACCTGAGTGGCCAACCGATGATCCTCACCGGACGCGACAGCAGCGTGCGCGAACGGGTCGAGCAACTCTTCGACGAACAAGGCCTGATACTGGTGCCGGGGCTGGAAGCCAACTACATGTCCACGGTCCTGGCACTGGTGCGCCAGGGGCTGGGCATGGCGTTGCTGCCGGAGTCGGCGGATGACGGCCTGAACGCTTTGCACAAGCGCGTGGTGGAACACCCCGGTGTCAGCCGCGAGATCGGTCTGATCAGGCGTAGCGGGCAGCCCTTGTCGCCAGCCGCGACGCGATTCGTCAGCTTGATTCGGGAAGGCCTGGCCTCGACCCGGTCTGTTGACAAACCTTGAACCACTCGGGCATTGTCTGACAACCTGACTACCGAGCCTGACCTTCATGCTGGAACTCCAACGCCCCGACTCCCTGGTTGAACGAGTGGTCAGTGCCATTCGCGCGGAAATCGATACCGGGCGGCTGGCGGCCGAAGCACGCCTGCCGACTGAACAGCAGTTGGCGGAACAGTTGAATGTCAGCCGCTCGGTGGTCCGCGAAGCCATCGCCCAGCTCAAGGCCGACGGCGTACTGATCGCCCGGCGTGGGCTCGGCTCGTATATTTCCCAGACCCCGACCGGCACGGTGTTTCGCTTTCCCAAAAGCGAGGGGCGCAAGACCGACCTGGCGCAGATGTTTGAAATGCGCCTGTGGATCGAGACCCAGGCCGCATCGATTGCCGCGCAACGGCGTGACGAGGCGGACCTGCAACGCATGCAGGCGGCCTTGCAGGAAATGCACGACAAACGCACTGACTTCGATGCCGCCGCCGCTGCCGACGTGGCCTTTCACCGGGCCATCGCCGAGGCCAGCAAGAACGAGTATTTCGTCGCCTTCCATGACTTTCTGCGCGGCCAGTTGGCCGAAGCGCGGCGCACCGCCTGGGAAAACTCCGCCAGCCGTTCCGTCGGCGGTTCGGCGGATGCCGGGCGTGAACACCAGGCCTTGTACCAAGCCATAGCCGATGGCAATCGCCAGGCCGCCGCCGCTTGCGCCGAGGCGCATCTGCGGGCCTCGGCCAAACGCTTGCAGCTGGAACTGCCACCCATGAACTGAACCGATCCGCCCGGCGCTGCAGCCACAGCGCCCGGGCAAGCAGACTCAATTCGGCATGCCAGCATTAGTCTGACAACCTGATAACTAGACATGAACAAAAACAAGGTAGGTTTCCTGCATGATTTATGACTTCTGCATCATCGGCGGCGGCATCGTCGGCCTGGCCACGGCCATGGAGTTGCTCAAGCGCCAGCCCGGCGCCTCGCTGCTGATCCTGGAAAAGGAAACCAGCCTCGCCCGCCATCAGACCGGTCATAACAGCGGCGTGATCCATGCCGGCATCTACTACGCGCCGGGCAGCCTCAAGGCCGACCTGTGCAAACGCGGGGCCCAGGCCACGAAAGACTTCTGCCGCGAACACGGGATCCGCTTCGAGGTCTGCGGCAAGTTGCTGGTGGCCTCCAACGCCCTTGAAGTGCAACGCATGCAGGCCCTGTACGAACGTTCGCAACTCAACGGCATGCGCGTCGAGCGTCTCGACGCCGCCGAATTGCAGCGGCGCGAACCGAACATCATCGGCCTCGGCGGTTTGTTCCTCGACGCCACGGGCATCGTCGACTACCGCGAAATCTGCCAGGCCATGGCCCGGGTCATCACGGCCGGCGGCGGCGAGATCCAACTCGACACCAGGGTCACGGCCATCCAGGAAGATGGCGACAAAGTCACCGTCAGCAGCCACGACCGCGTCTGGCAGGCGCGCAAGCTGGTGGCCTGTGCCGGCCTGCAATCCGACCGCCTGGCAACCCTGGCCGGGATTCGCATCGATCACCAGATCATTCCCTTTCGCGGCGAATACTTCCGCCTGCCGGCGGCCAAGAACAACATCGTCAATCACCTGATCTACCCGATTCCCGATCCGGACCTGCCGTTCCTCGGCGTGCACCTGACCCGGATGATCGACGGCAGCGTCACGGTCGGACCGAATGCCGTGCTGGGACTGGGCCGGGAGAACTACCGCAAGTTCTCCATCAACTGGCGGGACGTCGCGCAATACGCGGCCTTTCCCGGATTCTGGAAAACCCTGTGGCAGAACCTGGGTTCCGGCAGCCAGGAAATGAAGAACTCATTGTTCAAGCGCGGCTACCTGGAACAATGCCGCAAGTACTGCCCGTCCCTGGTCGTCGACGACCTGCTGCCCTACGAGGCCGGTATCCGTGCCCAGGCGGTGATGCGCGATGGCAGCCTGGTGCATGACTTCCTGTTCGCCGAAACGCCGCGCATGGTCCACGTCTGCAATGCACCGTCGCCCGCCGCGACCTCCGCCATGCCGATCGGCGAAATGATCGCCGACCGACTGTTTGCTCCGCGTTAACCCGAAAAACCTCCCGCGTACAGGAGTACGCCCTCTCCGTTTGCCCGAGCGGGGCAAACGGGGCGCACCAGCGATCACTTGAAAATAACTATAAAGACCTGCAAGGAACCCTCTGATGTCGGTACACAAAGCGTCCGGATCCCCCATCGAAACCCCGCAACAAACCCGCAAGCGCCTGCGCAAAGTCGCCGCCGCGACCATCTTCGGCTCGATGCTGGAGTGGTATGACTTCTATCTCTACGCAACCATGGCGGCGATTGTCTTCGCGAAGATCTTCTTCGATGCCAGCAACCCACAGACCGCCTCGCTGCTGGCCTTCTCGACCTTTGCCATCGGTTTTATCGCCCGGCCGTTCGGCGGTATCCTGTTCGGCTACCTGGGCGACAAGTTCGGACGCAAGCAGGTGCTGGTCCTGACTTTCTGCATGATGGGTGTCTGCACCACGCTTATCGGCCTGATCCCCAGCTATGCCAGCATCGGCCTGTGGGCGCCAGTGCTGCTGGTAGTGATCCGTATCATCCAGGGCCTGGGGGCCGGCGCCGAATTGTCGGGCGCTGCCGTGACCTCCTACGAACACGCCGCCCAGGGCAAGCGCGGCAGCCAGGGCGCCTGGCCGGCGCTGGGACTGAACCTCGGCCTGCTGCTGTCGTCACTGACCATTTACCTGCTGACCCTGAACGGCAATGCATTCCTGCTCGACGGCGGCTGGCGCATTCCCTTCGTCTGCAGCATCGCCCTGGTCGGGGTCGGCCTATGGGTGCGCAACAGCATTCCGGAAACCCCGGAGTTCAAGGAACTGAACCAGCAGAAACGCGCGCAGCCCAAGGTCTCGCCGTTGAAAGCCCTGCTGAAGAACGACCTCAAGGGCCTGGCCGTGGTGTTTTTCGTCGCCATCGGCTACAACGCCCTGAGCTATATCTTCAAGACTTTTTCCCTGGCCTACCTGACCCAATACAAAGGCGTCGACGTGCACGTGACCTCCTTGTCAGTGACCCTCGCCAGCCTGGTGGCCATTGTCGCCGTGCCGTTTTTCGGCTGGTTGTGCGATCGCTGGAGCAGCAAGGCGGTCCTGGTTCTCGGCGGGGTGTTTTCGCTGCTGTTCGCCTACCCTTTCCTGATGCTGCTGGGCAGCGGTGAAAACTGGCAGATCTACCTGGCAATCGGCATCGGCACCGGGGTCCTGGCGCCGATGATGTTCGCCCCACAGGGCTCCTTCCTCAGTCGGCAGTTCCCGACCCAGACCCGCTCCTCGGGCTTTGGCACCGGTCGTGAAATCGGCACCGCGGTGGCCGGTGGCCTGGCGCCCCTGGGTGCCCTGTCGCTGGTGTCGGCCTCGGCGACCCACTCCACCGATGGCGTGGCCCTGATCCTGGCGATCGCGGCGGTCTGCGTGGTGGTCTTCGCCTTGTGCGACCAGGGCAAAAAGCACTCGGCGTTCAAGAACTGACGGCGCCTGGAGACCGCCTAGAACGTCAGTGAATGCTTGCGATCCAGGCTCTCGCCAAAGCCGCGGATCACCTCCAGCAGCGATTTCACCCGCAGCGGCAGATTCCCCGCCGGATACACGGCATGCATCTGCGGGCTCTCGCCGCTGCTGGAGGTCAGCTTGTATTCCGGACAGACCCGGACCAGGCGTCCCGCCTCCACCTCGGGCTCCGCCAGCCAGTCCGCCAGGCGGGCAATGCCGACACCCGCCAGGGCCGCGTGGAACACCGCGGAACCGGAGCTGAAACGAAACTTCGGATGCACCCGAAAGCTGATGGCCTGTTCCTCATTGCGAAAATTCCATTCCTTGAGGATCCGTGGCGCCGTATGCAGGATCAGCGAGTGCGCCTCCAGCGCCTCGATGGAATCCGGCATCCCACGCCGCTCCAGATACCCGGGGCTGGCATACAGGTAGCGTGAATAGCTCCACAGCGGAAAGCCGATCAGGTCGCTGGATTGCGGAAACGCGCCGCGAATCGAGAAATCCAGCTTGCTCTTGGCCGGGTCGATGGTCTCATCGGTGAGAATCACCTCGACGTTGACATCCGGATAACGCTCGCAGTACTGCGCGATCAGCCGGGGCAAGACGCCGTGTCCAAGAAACTCGGGGGCGGAAAAGCGGATCCAGCCGTGGGCCAGACCGCTGAGACCGACCAGGTCCTCATCCGCCTCACGTTGCAGATCCAGCATTCTGTAGGCGTGAGGCAACAGGCGTTCACCGGCCTCGGTCAGGCTCACGGCGTTCGACGAGCGGTTGAACAACTTGACCCCGGCACTTTCCTCCAACGCCTGTACAGCACGGGTCAGCGAGCTGGGGGAGCGTCCCAGGGCGCGGGCCGCGGCGACGAAGCTACGCTTGCGCGCCACCGTCGCGAAAGCTTCCAGCTCCCCCAACATATCCAGGGCCATTTCCTTACCTCATTGCACTTTTCACAATATGGCATTGCAACACAAAAAAACCCCTTCCGTTAGCCTTCCCGTTCAACCCACAGGGACGTAGGCAAACAGGAGCAAACGGACGTGTCAAAGCTGGATGAAATAGTCGGGAAATCTGCGGCGCTTATCGGTGAAGAAATTCGTGAGTGGCTGGGGAAAAAATCCGCAACCTCGACCCGACAAGGGATAGCACAGCTTCATGTGTCGTTCGAGGAACAACGCCACCTGCACGCTGGCCTGGCGGCACTGGCGGTGACCGACAGCGCCTCGGGCATCGGCCACATGCCGGCCCTCGGCCAACTGCTGGAAAGCACCCTCTGCGCCGAGAAAATCCAGCAACTGCGCGACTTCCCCAAGAGCCGCGAGGTGGCGATGATCGTCAGGGGGCTGCCGGTAGATGCGCAACTGCCCGCCACGCCCTACGACACGGTGCCGGGTATCGAGAACCTGCCGGTGATGGCCGGGGCGATCCTGTCCGTGTTGCAAACCCTGCAAACCCGCCCGGTGGCCTACGAAGGCGAAAACGATGACACGGTATTCCGCCATGTATCGCCCAAGCAGCAGCGCGAGAGCGAAAAAAGCTCCTACGGCTCACGCATGGACCTGGGCATGCATGTCGACAACCCTCACCTGCCCCTGACCTGCGAACCCGTCACGCGGCTGTCGGCCTGCCCGGAGTACCTGTCCCTGACCGGTCTGCGCTGCGAGCTCGGCGTGCCGACGCGCATCGTCGCCATTGCCGACGTACTGGCCATGCTGCCGGCCTCGGTCGAAGAGGAATTGTCGCGACCGCACTTCGCCATCCGCCGACCGGCCTCCTTCGGCAAACAGGGTAATGTGCTGGAAAACGTCCCCCTGCTGTACAGAAACGCCAGCGGTGGCCTGTATTGCCGCTATAACAAGGGCAGTGTCGCCGCGACCTGCGCCAATGCGCAGTTTGCCCTGCAACTGTTCGCCGCCGCCGCCAATCACTCCGATGTCGTGCACCAGATTCTGCTGCAAGCGGGGGACATGCTGATCTTCAAGAACCAGCAAACCCTGCATGCCCGGGATGGTTTCACCCCCCGCTACGACGGCCGCGACCGCTGGATGCTGCGCGTCTTCGGGGTCGACGACCCGGCACGCGTGGTGCCGCTGGACCCACACCAACCTTTCATCGTCAGAGCCTGATTCCATGGTCGATATTGTCATCCTTTGCGTGTTCGCCTTCGCCGCCGGCCTGATCGACGCGGCGGTGGGCGGCGGCGGACTGATCCAGATACCCGCGCTGTTCAACGTGCTGCCCACGGCGACACCGGCGGCGTTGCTGGGTACCAACAAGGTCGCGGCCGCCTGTGGCACCGCGTTCGCGGCCCGCTCGTTCGTACGCAAGGTGGTGATCGACTGGGGCCTGGTGGTCCCCGCGGCCTGCGCGGCCTTTGTCATGGCCTTCTTCGGCGCGGCCACGGTGTCCTCCGTGCCCCAGTCGGTGATCCGTCCGGCAGTGCTGGTGCTGATCGTGCTGATGGCGATCTACACCTTCTGGAAGAAGGACTTCGGCGCCCTGCACAAGCCCATGCGCATCGGCACCCGGGAAAAGCTGCTGGCGATCGTTATCGGCGGGGCCATCGGTTTCTACGACGGGCTGTTCGGCCCCGGTACCGGCAGCTTCCTGATCTTCCTGTTTATCCGCTGCTTCGCTTTCGACTTCCTGCACGCCTCGGCATCGGCCAAGGTGGTGAACATCGCGACCAACGTCGCCGCGCTGATCTTTTTCATCCCAACGGGCAACGTGCTCTACCTGATCGCCATCCCCATGGCGGTCTTCAACATCCTCGGCGCGCTGACCGGCACCTGGCTGGCGGTGCACAAAGGCGTACCCTTTGTCCGGGCGCTGTTCCTGGTGTTGCTGGTGATCCTGATCAGCAAACTGTCCTACGACCTGATTCTGCAAACCTGATTCAGCAAACCCGAGGAAAACTCCATGTATCCGATGTTCGATCGCCTGGTGGCGCTACTCGACGCCCGCGCCGCCTCCTACCGGGTGTTGATACACGATGCCGAGGGCCAGTCGGCGCGGGTCGCCGAAATCCGCGGCACCGAGCCGGGCCAGGGCGCCAAGGCCATGCTCTGCTCGCTCAAGGGTCAGGCCGAGCCCTATGCCCTGGTGATATTGCCGGGGGACCAGAAGCTCGACATGAAGAAGGTCGGTGCCGCCCTGGGCGGAAAAAAAGCCGAGCTGGTGAAGGCCGAAACCGCCATGGAACTGACCGGCTGCCGGATCGGGGCCATCCCGCCTTTCGTCTTCGATGAGCGGATTCAATTGATCGTCGATCCGACCCTGACCACCCGCTACGGCGAAATCGCCTTCAATGCCGGCCGCCTGGATGCGTCAATGGTGCTCGACACCCAGGATTACCTGGCAATTGCCCAGCCGCAGTTGCTCGATGTGAGCCAGGCCTGAGTCCACGGCGGCATTGGCCTGGTCGTTTTAGCCTTGAATGGCCCTTGCAAAGCCGATCCCGGCTCCTTTGTAATGCTCGCTGAAACCCGTACCGCGAGCGCCTGCCCCGTGAAAGACCTGCAACTGCTGCAATCCCTTGAAGGCGACCGCTTGCTGTTGCGTCCACTCCAGCCCGGGGATGCCGACGCCCTGGTGGCGGCCGCCCGCGACGGCGAACTGTGGAACCTGCCGTTTACCGTAGTACCGGGGCCCGACACGGTCGACACCTACCTGCGTACGGCCCTTGCGGGCCGGGAGGCCGGAACGGTGATGCCGTTTGCCATCGTGATCAAGGCCAGCGGCGAAGTGATCGGCTCGACACGCTTCTGGAAGATCGATCGCCAGTACCGCAAGCTGGAAATCGGCAGCACCTGGATCGCGACCCGCTGGCAGAAAAGTTTCGTCAATACCGAGGCCAAGTACCTGATGCTGCGCCATGCCTTCGAAGTGCTCGATTGCATACGGGTGCAGTTCACCACCGATGAGATCAATGAGAAGTCCCGGGCGGCGATCCTGCGCCTGGGCGCCCGGCAGGAAGGGATCGTGCGCAACGAGCGGATCATGCCGGACGGGCGTAAACGCAACTCCGTGCGTTTCAGCATCATTGACGAAGAGTGGCCCGACGTTCGCCTGGGACTGGAAAAAAACCTGCACCAATAGCGCCTTCGCAGCCTTTCGCGGCGCCCGGGGCAATCATGAAAAATTCTTCAGGGGCGGTCGGAAAAACAACCCATCAACAACGTACAAGCCATTGATAATATTAAATTATATTCTTTATCGAATAAAACTTCTTTCACTGTGAGCAAAGCCTGGGCTGTTTATATTTCTACCTGCTTCTTTGGTGAAACCTCTTATTGGCCCGCACGCTTTGCGGGCTTTTTTTTGCGTGAAAAACGCGAAAGATCATCGAGGTGGGGATCGAACGCCTCAACACCGCGGTCTAGGCTCCATACGAAATGAGTATCGCCTTCTCATCAGAACGAAGAGCCCGCCCTTGAAACCACCTCGCCCCGCCGACCGCAACGCCCTCCTCTCCAACCTGCGTAATGAAAAGATGGCCCGCTCGGCCCACGCCTATGTACGTGGCAGCACGGTCCAGTTCTATGAGTGGTTGCACAGCCAACGCGGCCGGCGCCTGCCCCATGGCCCCAACGTGTGGATCTGCGGCGACTGTCACGCCGGCAACCTGGGTCCCACGGGGGACAGTCACGGCGGGATCGATATCCATATTCGCGACCTGGACCAGACGGTGATCGGCAATCCCACCCATGACCTGGTGCGCCTGGCCCTGTCCCTGGCGACCGCCGCCCGCGGCTCGGACCTGCCCGGCGTGACCACCGCGCGCATGCTGGAGGAAATGATGCTGGGCTACGAACAGGCCCTGATGGACGAGACCGACCGTACGCCCGAGCGCCCGTCGCAGGTCAAGGCCGGCCTGCGCGACGCGGTCAAGCGCACCTGGAAGAACCTGGCCCGCGAGCGCATGGAGAACACCAAACCAACCCTGCCGATGGGACGGCATTTCTGGCCGATGTCCCGCAGCGAAAAAGCCGAGATCAAGGTCTTGTGTGCCGGGGCAGAGATCCAGGCCCTGGTGACCTCGCTCAAGGGACGCCCCAAGGATGCCAGTGTCGAACTGCTCGACAGTGCCTATTGGGTCAAGGGTTGCAGTTCGCTCGGGCTGCTGCGCTACGCCGTGCTACTGGGGGTTGGCGGGCATGATGAGCAGGATTATTGCCTGATCGACGTCAAGGAAGCCGTCGCCGCGGCCGCCCCTCGCGGCGCCCATGTGCATATGCCCCGGGACAATGCCCGGCGGGTGGTCGAAGGGGCACGCCAGCTGTCCCCTGGCCTGGGCGAGCGGATGATCGCCACGCGTTTTCTCGACCATGGGATGTTCATTCGAGAGCTGCTGCCACAGGACCTCAAGCTGGAACTGGACACCCTCAATGAAACCGACGCCATGCACGCGGCGGGTTATCTGGCCCGGGTGACCGGTATCGCCCATGCCCGGCAGATGGATGAAGCCACGCGCAAAAGCTGGTTGGCGGAGCTGCAACTCAATCGCTCGAAAACCCTCGACGCACCGTCCTGGTTATGGACCAGCGTCGTGCAACTGGTGGGCAGCCATGAGCAGGGGTATCTGGAACATTGCCGGCGCTATGCGCTGGGAACGGGCAAAAAAGCGTAGCCCGCAGGCTACGCCCGGGCTCGTCGATTACGACAGAAAGCCGCTACTGACCGCGACGAGGAGGAAAATCCCCAGTGCCGCACGGTAGATCACGAACGGCCAGGTCGAGAAGCGCTCAAGGAAGCGCATCAGGCCCCAGATCGCACAGAATGCCGAAACGCTCGCAACCACCAAGCCGAACAGCAGATGGCTCCAGGCTTCCGCCGGGATCTGCGCATGGTGCAACACCCACAACTCCTTGAGTCCGGCCAGCGCAATCGCCGGCAAGCCCAGCAGGAAGGAGAACCGGGCGGCTTCTTCACGTTTGAAGTTGAGGAACAGTGCCGCCGTCAGGGTCGAGCCGGAACGGGACACACCCGGGATCAGCGCACCGACCTGGGCAATACCGACAATCAGCGCATCGCGCAGACGCATCTGGCCCACCACTCGCTGATGGCGGGCACTGAACTCGGACACCGCCATCAACACCGCCATCACCAGGCAGGAAATGCCGATCACCGTCAGCCCGCGCAGGGGCGAGTCGCAGGCATTGAGCGTCGAAGACAAGGCCAGGCCGGCAATCCCGATGGGAATGGTCGCCAGGATGATCGCCACCGCCAGCTTGAACCACGGGCTGTTGTAGTCGCCCTGGCGCACCGCGCCGATACTGCCGCCGACCACATCGCGCACATCACGCCAGAAATAACTGACCACGGCCGCCAGCGCGGCCAATTGCATCGCGGCCGAAAAAGCCGAGCCCGGATCCTGCCAGCCGAGTACCGCCGGCACGATGCGCATATGCGCCGTGGACGAGATAGGCAGCAACTCCGTGATGCCCTGGATGATACCCAGAATGCCGATTTGCAGGTAGTTCAGCGAAGCGAAGCCAATATCGAGGCCGCTGGAGCAGACGTTAGACAAAATAATTTCCCGGAAGAAGGCTAATTTCCCACCGCTCCCCAAGAGGCGCGGCGCAGACCTGTGAAGCTTAGACAGCAACGGGAATGATGGGCCTGTTTTTTATGATTTTCCAGTCTCAACAAAGCGCAAAACACAAGCTGGGAATTACTTCATTTTATGACAAGGCAATCCTGACACCTGGGCAGGTGCCAATCCGCCCTTACTGGCGCCGGCTTGCCAGCGATGTGGACACCGCGGTGTTTCAGACTCACCGCGTTATCGTTCATCGCCGACAAGCCGGCGCCACAGGTTTCGTGGCGCTTTCGAGCCCCCGTCCCTATCAGCCGTTTGCGACGGAATTCACAGTGGCCGCAGGCGCCGCATCCCCGTAATAGCGCCAGCAGCAATGATCCCGATGTCCCGGCAAGATCACACAGCCGCTCAGACTCAGCAGCAACACAGCCGCACCCAGCAGCGAAAGACGACGTGACATGATGGTTTCCTCAGGAGATTCAATAGGCAAGGCCGCTCAACGCACAGGGCCAAGGCACCTGTCGATTGCTACGGTTACCGGTTGAACGTGACAGCGGCGGCCAATCCGTCGCTGCCCTGAACAATTTCATCAAGAGCCCTGCGTCCCTGCGCAATACTGCCCTCCGCACGCCCCTCGGAATGTATCGATAAAAAATGATTTTTTCTCGCGACGGATTTTCCCGGCACCTATCGTTCAACTCATCAGCAGCGTTCACTTTCGTACGCAGCCTGAAGGAGTTGTCATGAGATCTACACGACCCCTGGCCAAATTGCGCCATGCCCTCCTGCTGATCCCGCTGGCGTTCGCCGCGCTGACCAGCACGCCCAGTTTTGCCCAGACCGAAGTGATCATCCGCGAAGCACCACCGCCGATGCGCGTCGAGGCGATTCCCATGGAGCGTCCCGGCTACGCCTGGGACCGCGGCCACTGGCGCTGGGAAGGCCGGGGCTACGCCTGGGTGCCCGGTCACTGGCAACGGGTGATGCGCAATGCGCGCTGGGAACCGGGCCACTGGGAACCCCGCGGGCCTAACTGGCGCTGGGTCGAAGGACACTGGGTGCGCTGAACCCCGGGCCGGGTGGCGTTTCTGCGCCGCCCGGCCTTGCCATACCCGCCCCCATCACCGGACCGAGACTTGCCCGATTGAAAGAAACTGATCCGGACGTTGAGCTGCTGGCCCGTATCGGCAACAAGGAGCCGGCCGCCGTCAACGAGATGGTGTCGCGCAAGCTGCCCCGTTTGCTCGCCCTCGCCGGCCGGATACTGGGCGATGCCGACGAGGCCAAGGATGTGGCACAGGAAAGTTTCCTGCGCATCTGGAGGCAAGCGGCGAGCTGGCGCAGCGGCGAGGCCCGTTTCGACACCTGGCTGCACCGGGTGGTGTTGAACCTCTGTCACGACCGCCTGCGCAAGCGCAAGGAGCGCCCGCTGGAGGACCACGAGCCCGGCAGCGAGCCCGTCGACAACGCACCACGCCCCGACGAGCAGTTGGAAGCCATGGCGCGCAGTGAACAGATGGCCGCGGCATTGGCCGCATTGCCCGATCGTCAACGCGAGGCCATCGTGTTGCAGTACTACCAGGAGCTGTCGAATATCGAAGCCGCGGCGCTGATGAACATCAGCGTCGATGCACTGGAAAGCCTGCTCTCGCGGGCCAGGCGCAACCTGCGCAGCTACCTCGCCGAAACGCACGGCCCAGATAGCCTAGGAAGGGGAAAACGATGACGCCCGAACGATTTGCTTATCTGGCCGACGCCTACGGCGCGGACCTGCAACGCTGGCCGGCTGCCGAACGTGCAGCCGCCCAGGCGTTGCTCGAACGCGGCGATACAACGTCACTCCAGAGGCTGCAACAGGCCCGGCAACTCGACCGCCTGCTCGACAGCTATCAACTGGCGCCCCCCGATCCGGCACTGGCCCGGCGTATCGCCGCTTTGGCGATCTCGGCCAGGCCGCTGTCGTTCTGGAGCCGCTATGCCGACTGGCTATCCCGGGTCGGTTTCGTCGGTGTCGGCCTGGCGGGTATTGCCGCCGGCATACTGGTGGTCTCGCTGAGCCTGCCACTGCCCACCGCATCCGAAGCGCTGCCGAGCGTCTTCGACCAAGGCGATGCCGACATCGTCTTCACTGTAAACGCCGAGGAAAGCGAGCAATGAGTCAACCGTCCAAGACCATCAAGAACTTCCTCCTGATGTCGTTGATGCTCAATGTCTTTCTGATCTGTGGCATCGGCGGTGGTATTTATCACTGGTTGGTCAATGCGCAACCGGCCATGGCCGCCGTCAACCAGCACGGCTTGCGCCAGGCGATGGTGCAATTGCCGGAGACGCGCCAGCGTGAATTGCGCCACCTGTTGCGCCGCAACCGGGCCGACAGCCAACCGCTGATCATGGCGGGCCGGCAGGCGCGTCAGGATGTGATCAAGCAGCTCGAGGCGCCGACTCTGGATCGCCCGGCCCTGCTGACGGACCTGGGCAAGGCCCGCGAGGCCGATATTGCGCTCAGGGCGCTGGTGGACAACACCCTGGCGGAATTCGCCGGTACGCTGCCCCAGGAGGAGCGTCGCAAGCTGGTCGACTCGCTGTATTTCCGCGGACAGGCCAAAGGCAAGGTGCTGCAGAAAAATCTTTAACCGCGACGGATTCTACCCGGCGCAACGTTTAACCCTTGCAAGCCCGCCAACCAGGCGGCGACTCAATACTCTGCAAGGAGTTACGCAATGCTGCGACTATTCAAGACCGCGCTTATCGCCAGCCTGATGGCGGCGTCCCTGGCTGGCTGTATTGTCGAGCCAGTCCATCCACGCCGGCCACCACCGATTGTCGAAGTCGTACCGGTCATGCCGGCGCCCGGTTATCACTGGGTCGCCGGACATTATCGCTGGGGCGGAAATCAGTGGATCTGGGTGCCTGGGCATTGGCGCTACTAGGCAAGAAGGGATACAAGGCAAAACCCGGCACAGTGGCCGGGTTTCGTTTTTCAGCTTAGGCCTGGCGCTTTCCCGCCGGTACTTGCGCCGTCTCCTGTGCGCCATGAATCAACGGCGCGTAGCGATTACGGAACTCCCAGTTGTAAGGCACCTGCTGCTTGCTCAACCCCTGGTCCCAGTTGATGGACCAGGTCATCAGCCCCTTGATCGAATGGCCGGCGGCGTCCAGCCGCTTGAACGCATTGACCACCGCCGCCGGGTCGATCACATACCCGGTTGCCGCCGCATCGTTATTGCTCGGCAGGCCAATGACGAACTTGTCCGGCGCAATCCGGGTAAAGCCACGCGTCCCCGTGACCAGGCTATCGGTCAGGTAGTAGAGGAAATCCTCCTTCATCGCATCATTGTTCTGGGCGATCCAGGCCCCGCTGCCACCGTTGGCTTCCGGCACCCAGACGCCATCACCACCCTGGTTGTAGTACTGCGGCGCAATAAAGTCGTAGTAGCCCTCGAGGGCAGTGATGTAATCGACGTACTTGCCGTTGCTGGTGAGATAAGGGAACTCGGGGGCCATGCTGATGATGAAATGCTTGCCCTCGGCCTTGTAATGGTTTTTCACCAGTTTCAGGGCCGCAGGCAACACCGTCTTGTTGTCGGCATAGTCGATGGCACTCTGTTCCAGATCGATATCCAGGCCATCGAAACCATAGGTTTCCACCAGGCGGATGATTTCGTTGGCCAGCGGCTGCTCGGAGCCCTTGCGCAACTCGATATGCGCATCGGCACCGCCCAGCGAAATCAGTACGGCCCGGCCCTGGCCATTGAGCACGCCCACCTGGCGGCGGAACTCCGCATCGGACAGGTTATACGGCTTGAATGTCGGGATACCGTTGCCTTTCATGAACGCCACGGCCACCACGTTGTACTCCGTGGGCACGTCGGTCAGCGCCAGGTTGGCGAACTTCCCGCCCTGGTAACCATCGCTCGGCCCCGCGGCCCAGTTGTGCCAGAAGCCCATGAGAATTTTCTTGCCGGCCAGGCTTGGCATCGCCGACGCCGCATCGCTGAGTTTGGATTTAAGCAGTGAAAAATCGAGAGTGGTCACATTCCAGTCCTTTAGAAATTTGCAGGAGATCAACCGCGTAGCGGCAAGGTCATTTGAAGTCCACGTCGAACGCCTGGTAGAACGCGTTGCCGGTATTGGCGACGATCCACAACAGGACAATGACGTGCCGACCCTGCTTACCCGCCGGCAGTTTCACCTCGTGCTCCACCTTGGCCTTCAACTCATCGCTGTGCTGGTAATAAGGCACCTGGGTGTAGAAGTCCTCGTAAAACGGTTTGGCCTCGAGTTGCGCACGGCTGATGCGTTGTTTCGGGTCCCAGCCGTCCCTGGTGATAAACCAGCGATAGCCCCGGGTGACATGGGCGGCGGTGTATTCCCACCGCACGTGAAAGGCCTGCCCCGGATTGACGTTCAACAGTGGCCAGGCATAAGGACGATCGAGCTTCTTGCTCAATTCCTCGTCGGTGAAGTTGATGCAATCGCGGGCATCGTTTTTCCCGCCACTGAGGATGTAACCGTCAGCGGGCGGGACCACGCTCTGGTCATCGGTTTCAAACGGCTTGGCGAACGGCCCGGCGGTGAGCGCCGGGAAATTCTTCCCGCCCTCCATTTCATTGACCTGCCAGGTACCGAGCAGCCCCAGTTCCACGGCCACCGACCCTCGGCTGGACGGCGAAACGACACGGCCATGTTTAAGTTCGGGTTTCGACAACGGCTTGTTCATTCTTCTCACTCCTTTGAAAGAAAACTCTCCAACTCAGGGAGAACTTTCAACCTAGCTCAAATAATGAAAATATCCATCTGACGCCAAAACATTGAACTTAACAGATACCTTATAACCACCTGAATATATTGGAATTGTTAAAAACAAATAGACAAAACCTACATACGCTACGGCGAATAGATTACATACTCTACCCACAACAAACCCCAACCATCCTATTGCAAACTAACCAGCAAAAAATTTACTCAAAAAACACTTAAAAATCGTAACAACATATTTTCAGATGCCCATGGATTGCGCCCAAAAGGCTGGGCATCCTGAGTTCACGGCACCACAACAGTGGGCCATGCAACTGCGCACCCGAGGTGTCCAGGAGCTGTTACGCAACGGCTTGGCCATGGCCTGTGCGGAGTAGCCCTGATCTATCTGGCGATATTGGCCCGGCGGGCGGTTTTCCAAGTGGATAATCCTCAGCATCTGCCAGCCGACGCCCCGATCTTGTCAGGGAGAGGAAGGATAGAAGCCGGCGCTTCGCGGCGGTGGCATCACAAAGCTGGCCCTGATGCGCTTTATCTCCTCAACAGGGCTGCCGCCGAACAGCCGCTTGAATTCACGGCCGAATTGCGAAGCGCTTTCGTAGCCCACTTCCAGAGCGGCGCCGGCGGCGTTCACATCGTTCCTGAGCATCAGCAGCCGCGCCTGGTGCAGCCGGATCGACTTGAGATATTGCAGCGGTGACGTCTGGGTGACCGACTTGAAATGACTGTGGAACGAAGGAACGCTCATGCCCGCTTCACGGGCCAGTTGCTCGACGCTCAGCGGCAGGCTGAAGGCCTCGTGAATTCGGCGAATGGCCTTGGCTATCTTGCCGAACTGACCTTGCAGGGTGAGTGCTGCGCGCATGGCGCCGCCCTGCTCCCCCGTCAACGCCCGAAAGTAGATTTCACGGACCAGTGAAGGGCCGAGGATTTCCGCCTCCAGAGGCCGGCCCATGGCCTCGACAAAACGCAGGACCGACTCGCTCATCGGTCGGTCCATGGGGGTCGAGAGCATACCCCGGGGTTTGGATGAAGCGACGCCGCCCTGCTGGTCGATTTGCAGGATCAGGTCCGCGACGACATTGAAATCCAGATACAGGTAGATGGCCAGCAATGGCGCCTGCTCGGTGGCCTGGGTTTGCATGGTGAACGGCACCGGCACTGAAACGGCCAGGTAATGCTGTTCATCGTAGAGGTAGACCTGGCCGCCGAAGAAACCGCGCTTGCTACCCTGGCAGACAATCACGATACCGGGCTGGTAAAACACCGGGGTCAGGCTCAGCGGTCGATTGGAACGCAGGAAACGTACCTGCGGCAGCACCGTGAGGTTGTAACCTTCCAGGGGTGTCAGCTTATCCATCAGCGCAATCATGCGCCTACGCACGGCGCTGGGGTCCCACGTCTCGGCGCTCACCTGATTTCCCATCCTCACTGGCCCGGTCATCGATTGTGCTCAAGGCCGGCCTTAAATAACAGACTGCTCATAGGAATAGGCTAGACATTCAGAGGAAGCGAGCTCTACCTCAGGGCGCATGGGGACTAAAGTGCGGTATTCGCACAGCGGGACATCCTGTTGCCGACCCCATCCCTTTGCCATGAGAGAAATCAGCATGTCGTCAGTCAAAACCCTGCTTGTCACCGGTGTCAGCAGCGGCTTCGGGCGGGCTCTCGCCCAGGAGGCAATCGCCGCCGGCCATCGTGTGATCGGTACCGTGCGCAACGAATCGGCCAAGCAAGCCTTTGAAGCCCTGGCCCCGGCCCAAGCGTTCGGGCGCTTGCTCGATGTCACCGATTTCGGACGTATCGACGCCGCGGTTGCCGAGATGGAGTCCACCCTGGGACCTATCGATGTCCTGGTCAACAACGCGGGTTACGGCCACGAAGGGATCTTCGAAGAGTCATCGCTGGAAGAAATACGACAGCAGTTCGAGGTCAATGTGTTTGGTGCCGTGGCGGTGACCAAGGCATTGCTGCCTTACCTGCGCCAGCGGCGTCGCGGCCATATCATCAACATCACCTCCATGGGTGGGTTCATCACCTTGCCCGGGGTTGCCGACTACTGTGGTAGCAAGTTCGCCCTGGAAGGGATTTCCGAAGCATTGGGCAAGGAACTCAAGCCGTTCAACATCGCGGTCACTGCCGTGGCCCCGGGATCGTTTCGTACCGATTGGGCGGGCCGTTCCATGGTTCGTTCGCCACGCAGCATCGCCGACTACGACGCCCTGTTCGATCCCATCCGATCCGCTCGCGAAGCCAAGAGCGGAAAACAGCTGGGCGATCCCGTCAAGGCAGCCAGGGCCATGCTCAGCCTGATCGCCAGCGAGCGGCCGCCGGCTCATCTGCTACTGGGCAGCGACGCACTCGCGCTGGTTCGGGAAAAGCTCGCCAGCTATGCCGCGGAACTCGACGCCTGGGAAGCGCTGACCCGCTCCACGGACTTTGACGCGGGTTAACGCTGCTTTTTCTGCAAGCTTTTCAGGCGCAGGGCCGCACGTTGCACCGCAGCCATTTTTTCCGGGCGCTTCATGCGTTTCCAGCGCTTGATCTCTTCCTTGGAGCGGCCACAGCTCAGGCACAACTCGCTGTTGAGCTGGCACACGGAAATGCACGGGTTGTCGATATCCTTGGCCATGGCTTTATCCCCGACGATGCCTGGCGAACAACAGGCACAGGGCCGTCGCCGAGAATGCCGCGCCTACGTAGAACGTCGTCGCCGCGCCATGGACCTGCCACAACCAACCGGCGATCACACTGGCCAGTAGCAAGGCAACCCCGCTGATCAGATTGAACACCCCGAAGGCGGTGCCTTTCAGGTCTGCGGGTGTCGTGTCCGCCACCAGCGTGGCCAGGATACCCTGGCTGAAGCCCATGTGCAGCCCCCACAAGGCAACCCCCAGGAGCAACCCGGAAATGGATTGCACATCGGCCAGGGCGATATCGGCCAGGATCAACAACACCAGGCCGGCACCGAGTAACGTCGTTCGGCTGACACTGTCCGACCATTTGCCCACCGGATAAGCCGAGAGCATGTAGAACCCTGCCATCACCACCATGACCAGCGGCACCCATGTCGCGCTGAAGCCGGCTTGCTGGGCCCGCAGGACCAGAAAAGCCTCGCTGAAGCGCGCCAAGGTAAACACCGCCCCGATGCACACCACCCACCAGTAGTCCCGGGAAAAACGACTCAGCGATTGGAGTCGTATGGGTGAGCGCAGGGGTTTTCTCCCCGCCTCATGCTCGGGTTCGCTGACCCCGAACAGCAACAGCCCTACGGCAACCATGGCGGGAATCACGGCAAACCAGAGCACCCGGGAAATATCGCCGGCAAAGCCGATCATCAGCACAATCGCCAGCAACGGCCCGAGGAATGCGCCGATGGTGTCCATCGACTGGCGCAGCCCAAAACAGGCGCCACGAATGGCGGCAGGAGCCACATCCGCAACCAGTGCATCGCGCGGCGCACCGCGTATCCCCTTGCCGATCCGGTCCAGGATTCGCGCGGTAAACACCAACTGCGCCGACACCGCCAGCGGGAACAGCGGTTTGGTCAGGGCGGCGAGGCCGTAGCCGAGAATAAGCAGTTCCTTCCTGCGACCGATAAAATCGCTGAGCGCCCCGGAAAAGACTTTCACGATCAACGCCGTGGCCTCCGCGACCCCTTCAATGATACCGACGGCCAGCATGCTGACGCCCAGCGTTCCCACCAGGTAGACGGGCAAGAGGGCATGCACCAGCTCCGATGAGAGGTCCATGAACAAGCTGACAAAGCCCAGCGCCCAGACAGTGCGTGGAATGGATCGAAAGACTTCAGGCATCACAGCATCCCTTGGCGATCGGTAGCGCGAAGATCGTTCCGTAGACAAGCTCCAGCCCGTCGAGCTGGTTTCCCTTGTCGGCAGAGCAGAACATAACAGGCTATGACATTCGACAGTTCATCCGCTGCCTCCTAAGCTGAGCAAAGAAAAAAACAGGGGCGCTACCAACCGATCGGTTGAACGTGAACAACAGGAGATAACGCCCTGAACAACAACGACTTTCATCAGTATGCAGGCGGCAGGCCCGACGGGGGGCCCGTTCACCGACTGGCCGCTGCAGAAAAACCCTATAAGGAATCGCTCTCCATGACGATGATTGACGCGGAGCTCTTGAAACCCTACCTGACCGAAGCAGACAACGCCCGTGTGGCGTGGCGCACGACGGTCGCGGCCTTGAGCAAGTCGCGCAAAGACGCGTTGGAAGAAGGGGTGAACGCCGTCAAGATCGCCGAGCGGACCTATTACCGATGCTGTGAAGAGTTGGCCAATGCCCTGCGCGATGAGATTGCGCGAGCGCAATAAAGGCCCCTGTCATGCCTAGCTGTTTGTCGGGCCGGTGTCGATCCGTACAATGGGCCCGACCTTCCCTCACGAACGGGTACTCAAGCAAGCGATTTGATCACAGGCGGCGTTTAGCATCTCCCAGCCTTGTTGTTGTACGGTCATCAAGTTCACATATTTTTTGGCGGAAAGATTGTCCAACAGGTCGATCCCCATCTGTTCGTGCTGGGCATCCACCTGCGCGTGAACTTCAAAGTAGTCCGTCTCACCATAACGGCGCATGACCTCATGAGCGGCGCTGAAAAATATATTGGCGCTCGCCTCCAGGACCAAGTGAATCAGCACGGTTTTTTCTTCATTGTCCAGTGTGAACATTTTCCAGGCAAACCAGGCTGCGGTAGCCTCCAGGATAGGGTGCCAGACAGGCACTCGATATTTTCGGTCCTTCATCAACTTGAAATTATGCCCAAATTCTTCATTCAGATGGGCTTGTACCACCGATAAGAAATGACGATTCTCACAAAAAACGCTTCTCAACATAATGGTTTTCTGGAAATAATCAGAGAATACTTGAACCGCATCCAGCAAACGTTCCCGGTTTTCCTTGTCGTCCATCTGCCTGCTCTGAATCAAACACATAAGGCTGCTGCCTCTATAGCAGTCCGCAAGCCTCCTGTTTTCCCGTAATAACATTTCGAAACTCGCCTTTCTCACAGGCATTTGCAACGTGACCACATTCGTGTCCTCGACTATTACCGCGTGATTTTCTTCAAAACAAACAGCTCCTTTGCGTTATTTAAAACTATCAATCACTCCTTTGCTTTGAATCGGATCAGCAATCCAAGGAAAAAAAGCGTTCGCGTCATCGAATCCATTCGCCAGTGTGTCAGCCAAACCTGGCAGATGCGAGGCTGAGCGTATAAGTTCCACAACATGCTTCGACGAACGTAACAACAGTATACTGGACCAATCCGTTGAGGCCTGTGCATGCTGCTGCCAGAAACACTCAAATGCACCCTGCATCCAGGCCTCGTCAAAGGGCTCTTTATTGCGACTCACGATCCAGTCAAAATAAACACCCGCGCATTTCGTCGCATTGTTCGCCCCTTGACCGGCGATCGGATCATTCAACACAACAGCATCCGCCATACCTAAAACAAACTTCCCATTCGCCATCCTGGCAGTCGGGTATTTCACCAGAGGCGTGTAGCATCCTTTAAAAGTTGCCTGCTTGTCCGCCAACATAATATTGACAGACCTTTCGGCTTCCCATGGCATATAGCGAGCGAGTAACGCCTTACTGAGATTTAACTGTTCATCCACACTCCGCACATCGCTCAAGGCATCAAACGCACGACCGGGAATACCTTCAAACAAGATCATGTCACATCGCCCACCCACCGTTAAACCAGGCATTACGATGTATTCTCCAACCTCAGGAATGATATTCACACGAACGCCAGGAAAACGTTCGACCGGCAACATGCCCGTTACATAAAGGCAGGCCAGCGTTCGTTGAGGCGTGTCGAATATCGAACGCTGATGATCACGTAAAAAGCATTGGCCGACTCCTCCCTTACCACTGGCGACAATCGTTAACTCATGCCATCTGGAAATCTCATCAAGGTCTGCCAATGTCACATCCTGGATGATTAAACGCCCTCCAAGACACTGAAAAACCTCAAGCCAACGGGAAAATTTCAGTCGCTGATCAATCGACTGAAAGGGTTGTAGAGTTTTCCCTTTCCACTCAACGTCTTTCCGAGCAATACCGCGCTCGCCCAATGTAAACGTAACCGAGGTATTCCAAGGGCATTCCTCATCCCAAAAATTAAGTCCCCAGCGCCTCTCAACCTGCAAAGCCGTGTCGAACATACCCTGGCTGGACATGATGTTTCCATGGCGAATCTGCTCAGCCGTTCGATTGCTGAACAACGTTACGTCATAGCCTTTTTTTTAAGCGCTATTGCAAGCAAAAGCCCAGCCTGTCCGGCACCCACAATCGCAATACTTCTCACTGAATGACCCTCATAAAATTAAACCGACTTCAACCCAACTCAGCATTGACAGACTTATAAGTTGAAGCGGCTCGATGAGCTTCTTCATAGACTCCCTTGATCTGCCTAAGCCCGAGGACAATTTCCTTGATATTGATAGCGCCGATTTCGCCTGAAAACTCCCCAAACAAGATGTTTTTTCGAGCTTCCGTATATTTATCCGTACTTCTCCGACCCTCCTCGGTAACGCTGAGTTGCACCTGCCTATTCTTGAAGGGTTGGTATTTCCTCACCAAGCCCCGTTCGCTGAGCTTTGTAACGCTATAATTAATATTGAAATGGTCAGGTCGATTCAATAACCGCCCCACTTCCGCGATGGTTTTAGGCCGATCATTCATACGAATAACGTGAAGCACCGCAAGTTCATCAACTGACAAATTACTATCATTGACCATTTTTTCGCACTCCAACTGCCAACGCTTGAAGGCGTTGAACGCCCGCCAAAGCTGCAGCTCGCACTCAGTCCAATCCACTTCGTCATCAGTGATAGCCAGATGCCACGTCTTGTCGATATACATAGGTGGGCCTTCAGTCTTTGATTGAATCAATTTCTACATATTTTGCCTAGCTTGGCAATGGATACACCAAGAAATTAACCTGATCGTACAAACTAACCCAGAGTCCCATACCACAGGAAGAATTAGCCTACATAAATATCAGCAACAAACGACATAAGCCCCTGTTGAATGACAAGCCTATTCGCTTTATAAATTTTAAACCGAATCACAAAGCAAATCGTCCCAGGGAACAGAGGGAGCTCTTATGTGCCAAAACACCCATCCGAACAGCGTCAGGCTCCCGGTCAGCAAGCAAACCCTCAACCGGCATCTGTTCGAGCCGTTGACGGGGATCATGGATACCTTCTGGAAGCTCAAATCAGGGGCCAGGAAGGCAGACAGCATGACCTTGGAGCAAATGAAACAGTTCATGGCCCATCTCGAAAAAAGTTGCACCGACCTCGAGCTTTCGGGATCAGACATGCTTAAATTTTTTCAATGTATTGCAGAGCAGGCCAAGGAAACGCCCTCTATCAACAGCCAATCGAAGCAGAGCACCTGGCTTTCCATATTGATTGTCGACGATGATGAGCGAGTACGCGAGTTTCATTGCCGGATCCTGAAAAGCCTTAACTGCAATGTCAATATCGCCAGTAATGGCTATGAAGCCTTGGGCATGTTGTGCAAATCCTACGACGCCATCCTGATGGATATTCAGATGCCTGGGATGGACGGTATCGAAACCGCCATGAGAATTCGCCAGCAGGGCTTCGATCCCCGGACCACGCCCATTATAGCTATTACCACCACCCCCCTGGCGGAGGTACGCGAAAAGTGCCAGGCCTCCATATTCAACGAGTGCATGCAAAAGCCAATGGACATCAACAAACTTCAAAAAACACTCGAAACCCTGACCAGCCGATAAGGTTCAATAGCTCCGCCCAGCCAGTTCCGTTTAAAAATCACCCATTGTCGTAGGCAAATTCACACCAAACTTGTCCTTGCAGTCTGATTTTCGTCGATGAACAACGTCGCTACCATCGGAGCATGGCATCCATCAATCAAGTTCCTACAACGGATCCTCCAGAGACTGAACACTTGAAGTGGATGACTTAAGAAAGCGTCAGAGCGATCGCAGATATCGCTCCTTGTCCATTGACCCTCAAGAGGTTGCCAGACTCATGTCACCCATTGCCCAATTGCCGATGCCCGACCCCGACCGTGTACTGATCCTGCGGATTGAGCTGAAGTGGATAACCCCCACGATCTGGCGTCAGGTGGCGGTTCCCGAAAACATCACCTTGGGCAACCTGCACCGGGTCATTCAAGCGACGATGGGCTGGACTGACGCGCACCTGCACGAATTTGAAATCGCCGGTGACAGCTACGGCATATCAGCATCCAATTCCGGCTGGAAGCCACCGGTCGTCGCGGAGCAACGCCAGACACTGATCAGCGTCTTGCGTGGGAAACGGACCTTCCGCTATGTCTATGATTTCAGGGATGGCTGGGAACACGTGCTCAGGGTGGAAAAAGTCATCCCCGCCGGCGTTTGTCCGCAACTGCCCTACTGCATCGACGGTGCCAACGCACGACCGCCGGAAGATATCGGCGGCGTGCTTGGCTACGATGAGTTTCTGACAGCCCTGAATGACTCCGCCCACCCCAAGCACGACAACGTGCTGGAGTGGTTCGGGGATAACGACTTTGACCCGACGACCTTTGATTGTGTTCGTATCAATCGGTCGTTGAAGCAGATCAGGCTCCAGTGATCTTGATAACCATCAAGTGGGGTTATGGACGAACACCCACCTCGGCGACTCGGGCGGTCCAGGCTTTGACCTGCTCGCTGAGCGTCAGCCCCAGACCCGGACGGGTGGGGACGAGCATGCGCCCGTCACGGGTTTCCAGACGCTCGTTGAACAGCGGTTCGAGCCATTCGAAATGCTCGACCCAGGGCTCTGTCGGGTAAGCCGCCGCCAGGTGCACGTGCAGTTCCATGGCGAAGTGCGGTGCCAGCATCAGGCCCGCTTGCTCGGCCATGGCCGCCACCTTCAGGTAAGGCGTAATCCCCCCCACCCGAGGTGCATCGGGCATCAGGAAGTCAGCGCCACGCAGCTTGATGAACTCGGCGTGCTCGGCAACGCTGGTGAGCATTTCACCGGTCGCAATCGGCGTGTCGAATTGCCGGGCCAGGGCGGCGTGGCCTTCAGCGTCGTAGCAGTCCAGCGGCTCCTCGATCCAGATCAGGTTGTATTGCTCAAACTGGCGGCACATGCGCTGGGCCGTCGGGCGATCCCACTGCTGATTGGCATCCACCATCAGTGGGAAGTGCTCACCCAGGTGCTTGCGAACCGTGCTGACGCGCTGGATGTCGATGGCGCAATCCGGCTGGCCGACTTTCAACTTGATACCGCCAATGCCCTTTTCACGGGACAAGTCGGTGTTCTTCATCAGTTGATCCAGCGGTGTGTGCAGAAAACCACCGGAGGTGTTGTAGCAGCGCACCGAGTCACGCTGGGCACCGAGCAGGCGCGCCAGCGAGAGGTTGGCGCGCTTGGCCTTCAAATCCCACAAGGCTACGTCGAACGCACCGATGGCCTGGGTCGACATGCCGCTGCGCCCCACCGAGGCGCCGGCCCAGCACAGCTTGGTCCACAGCTTGGCAATATCACTCGGGTTTTCACCGATCAGCACCGGCGCAATTTCCTCGGCATGGGTGAATTGCCCCGGACCGCCGGCCCGCTTCGAGTAGCTGAAACCGAGGCCGCGATGACCATCGACCGTTTCGATTTCAGCGAACAGGATGACGATTTCAGTCATCGGCTTTTGCCGCCCGGTCAGCACCTTGGCGTCACTGATCGGATTGGCCAGGGGCAGGATCACCGAAGACACACGCACCCAGGCAATACGGTCGTCGTCGGAGGATTTGATGGCAGGTTGTGCTGCGAGCATGGAGGCACTCCTTGAACGGTGATGAAATCTTGGCAAAAGATCAGCTACGCTGTGGCGTCAGTTCGTTGTTCAGCGGGGCTTTTTCGAGCGGCTTGGCCGGTGGATCCTCAAAGTCATCGAGTTCCAGGCGCTTGAGCGGCCCGACGATAAACAGATAGGAAAACGCGCCCAGCAGCCCCATGGCGGCGACGTAGATCAGCGCGACATCGAAAGAACCCAACTGGTTGATCATCACGCCGATGGCGATTGGGGTAACGATGCTCGCGAGGTTGCCGCAGAAGTTGAACATCGCCCCGCTGACGCCCATGGCCCGAGCCGGCGAAACATCACCCACGATGCACCAGCCGAGGTTGCCGACCCCTTTGGCGAAGAAGGCAATGGACATCACCAGGATCACCAGCGTGATCGACTGGGTGTAGTTGGCGACCATGATGCTGCTCGACAGCAACAACCCACAGATGATCGGCGTCTTGCGGGCGGCGGTCAGGCTGAAGTTCCTACGCAGCATCCAGTCCGACCAGACACCACCGATCATGCCGCCCAGGCAACCGGCGATGGGTGGAATCGCCGCCACCAGCCCGACCTTCAACAGGCTCATGCCCTTGGCTTCGATCAGATAGGTCGGGAACCAGGTCAGGAAGAACCAAGTGATCGAGGTCAAGCAAAACTGGCCCAGGTAGATACCCAGCATCATGCGGTTGCCACCAATGGCCTGCATTCTTTTCCAGCTGAAGGGGGTCTTCACATCGCCGATGGTGGGCAAGCCCCCACCCGCTTCGATGTAATCGATTTCCGCCTGGTTGGTACGTTTGTCCTTGCGCGGCTCCTGAACCATGCGAAACCACAACAAGCCGATCAGAATGCCCGCCGCACCGGTGCCCCAGAACACGTGCTGCCAGCCCCAGGTGCTGACCAGCCAGACCATCAACGGAGTGAACGCCGCCAGGGCAAAATACTGCGCGGACTGGAACACCGCCGTGGCCAGGCCCCGTTCATGGCGTGGGAACCACATCACCGTCAGGCGGTTGTTGGCTGGAAACGCCGGGGCTTCGGCAACCCCCATCATGAAGCGCAGGACAAACAGCGCCAGAAAGGCCGAACTGAAGAGGTCGACGTAGCCTTGCAGGAAGGTAAATACCGACCAGATGATCAGGCTCATGCCGAGCACAAGACGCGAGCCGAAACGGTCAAGGACGATGCCGCCGGGAAGCTGCATCGAGGTGTAGGCCCAGCCGAAGACCGAGAAGGCGATGCCCATGGTCATGGCATCGAAACCAAGGTCCTGCCCGCCTGGGCGGATGACCTTTGTGCCGACACTACACTGATTGCGCAATCATTCAACGGTACATTTATCGACCACCGAGGTTCTTCAGCTCAGGTACTGGCGCGGTCGATAAGGGTGAAGCCGGTGTCGATTCGTACAGGCGCGTGGCTGGCAGCGGGAGAGTCGAAACGTTCAAGCAGCGCCTGGGCCACTTGCAAGCCAATATTCTTGCCATCGACGCTGACGGTCGACAAGGCCGGGTGAACCTGCGCCGCGCTGCTCAGATCGCCGAAGCCCATCACCGCCAGGTCCGACGGTACCCGCATGCCGCGACTGGCGGCTTCCGCCAGGGCGCCCTGGGCCACGGTGTCGGAGCTGCACACCACAATATCGGGCGGCAGCGGTTGCTCAAGCAGACGTCGCAACCCTTCCCTGCCCACTTCGAGGGTGGCCGGCGGCGCCAGGACCTCCATCGGTACTTCGGCGATACCCTGGCGTTTAAGCTCGGCAATCAGACTGTTGCAACGGCGCAGGCCCCGGGGGTCACTGATGGTCACCACCGAGAAGCGCTTGTAGCCCTTTTCCAGCAAATGCCGTGCGGTCTGCTCCCCGACTTTTTCATGGGAGAAGCCCACCAGCATGTCCAGGGGATCGTCACTCAAGTCCCAGGACTCGACCACCGGGATACCCGCCTGGGCGAGTCGCAGACGACTGGATTCGGTGTGCAGCGTACCGGTCAGGACAATACCGTCCGGGCGGCGACCGAGTACCGCTTCCAGCAGCTTCTCCTCTTGCTCGGCGGAGTAGCCGGTCAAGCCCAACAAGGTCTGATAGTCAGAGTCAGGCTGGCGCCCTTCCTGGACGCGGTGATCGAAGTGTCAGTGGAGGACGCCGCTGGTTTCTTGGCCATGAACCTTTCCGAATCTGAAGCCCAGTCTCTGAAGCTGCCGTGCAAGGCAGGCGGTAAGCGCGGCGAATCTACCAAAACCCCGCGCAACATTCACGATACTTGGTTTTCTCTCAATCAGAGGGCAACGATCAACCCGGCGGTAATTTCCTCTTGCGCCCGCCCCCGGCCAATCAACCAACGTTGAAAGGCCCGACATTGTGCTTTCTGCAGCGTATTGGGGTGCCAGCTCAGATAATACGGTGAGGGAAGTGGCATGGCCCGGCCCCAGGGAATCACCAGGCGCCCTTCATCAAGGTCGCGGGAAATCATCGAAAACTGCGCCAGCACCACGCCCTGGTGATCGATGGCGGCTTGAATGGCCATGCTCGACGAAGAAAAACTGCGGCGGATGACAATCGCCTGCTCGACGGCCACGCCTTCACGCTGGAACCATTCGGCCCATGAAGGCGGTGAGTCGAATTTCGGCCGCGAATCGATGCGGATCAATGGGTATTGCAGCAGGTCGGCGGCCTGTTCCACCCGGCCGGGATCGCCCGGAACACCCAACAACCCAGGTGAGCAGGCCGGCACCACGCAATCGCGGAACAGCACGACGCTATGCTCGGCATATTGGCCTGGCTCGCCATAGTCGATCCGAAAATCCGCGTTTTCCTCCTCCGACGTATCCGCCAGCGTGCCATCCAGATAGATGTCGAGATCAGCGTGCTCATGCTGCCATTCGTAGGTCAGGGGCGCCAACCACTTGGTCATCAAGGACGGCAGGCCACTGACATACAGATTGTTGGGATTTTTCGAACGCTCGACTTCGGCAACCGCTCCCCGCAACTCCTCAAAGGCGGCGGAACAGCGTGCATGAAAACGCAGGCCGATGGCATTCAGCCGTAGGCGCTGGCCCTCCTTGACCGTCAGGCTCATGCCAAGCGCCTCATCCAGCAACTTCATCTGCTGGCTGACCGCGCCCACGGAGATGTTCAAGCGTTTTGCCGCTTGGGAGATACCACCGCAGTGACCGACGGCTTCGAATATCTGGAGGGCGCGCAAGGGCGGTAAGCGACTCATGGCGATGCAACAAACCCGGAGAAATTCAAGTTTAGAAATTCTATTAAAACTGACAGAAATTGCCATATTTTCTTCATCAATAAATCGCTTTAGCCTTCTCCCACGCTCAATCGAGCGATGACCTGGCCGGTCCGGCCCCTCACTCATTTCGTTTCCCGGGAGTTCGCAATGAAAGCTCATCCTCAGCAGATCACTCAGGTCGTTCTTGGCGACAGAGAACCCTCCATCGAAGAGTTCGTCGCGGTAGCCCGTTATTCCGCCAAGGTGTCGTTTTCCGAGACTTATAAGAACCGGGTGAAAAAGTCCCGGGGCCTGGTCGAGCGCTTCCTCGAGGAGAATCGCCTGGTCTATGGCGTGACCACCGGCTTCGGCGATAACGTCCGGCATGTGATTTCGCCGCAGAATGCCAAGGAGCTTCAGGTCAATATCGTGCGTTCCCACGCCGTCGCGGTGGGCGAGCCGCTCAAGCGTGAACAGGTCCGGGCCATCCAACTGATGCTGCTGATCAGCCTGGGCAAAGGGTTTTCCGGGGTGCGCCTGGAGTTGCTGGAGCTGATTGCCGGCCTGCTCAATCACGAAGTCGTGCCATTTGCCCCCGGCGAGGGCTCGGTGGGTTACCTGGCTGTCGAAGGGCACCTCGCCCTGGTCCTGCTGGGCGAAGGCAAGGCCCGGGTCAATGGCGGCGAATGGGTCGATGGCGCCACCGCGCTGGAACAGGCAGGCCTGCAACCGACGGACCTGCAGTGCAAGGAAGGCCTGGCCATGCTCAATGGCACCATGTCGGTAACCGCCATCGCCATTCTGGCCCTCTACAACTCCATGCAGGCCGCCTCGCTGGCCGATGTCGCCGCGGCCCTTTCCCTTGAAGCGCTGAAGGGTACGATTCGCGCCTTCGACCCACGCTATCACTCGATCAAGGCCCACAAGGAGCAAGCGCAAACCGCCAGGGAGATAAAGGCGATGCTGCATGACAGCCAGCTGATCGCCGAAAACATCGACTATCGCTTGCAGGACGCCTACAGCCTGCGGGCCATTCCCCAGGTGCATGGGGCCTCGAAACGCTTTATCGAGCACGCCCGGGAAAATATCGAGAACGAAATCCACTCCTCGGGCGACAACCCGATCATCTACCCGCTGGAAGACGGCGACGGCGTTGCCATCTCCGGTGCCAACTTCGACGGCAGCTATATCGGTATGTCCGCGGACTCGCTGTGCGTGGCACTGGCCAGCCTGGCGAAGATTTCCGAGCGCCGTATCGACCGCATGGTCAACTCGCACTTCAGTGAAATGCCGGCGTTCCTGGTGCGCAACCCGGGCCTCAACAGCGGTTACATGATCCTTCAATACACCGCGGCGGGCCTGTATGCGGAAATGAAGGCGCTGTCGTTCCCCTCCACTGTCGACAGCTTCTCCACCTGCGCCAACCAGGAGGATCTGGTCAGCCTGGCGTATAACGCCGCGATCAAGGCCTACAAGGTTTCCGAGAAGCTCGAATCGGTGCTGGCAATCGAACTGCTGGTGGGCTGCCAGGCCCTGGACTTCCATGATGTGCACAAGGCTTCCAGCGTCACCAAGGCGGTTTACGACCTGGTGCGTAGCCGCGTGCCGGTGGCCGAGCATGACCGCGCCTTCTATCTGGACATGGTGAGTGTTACCGAACAGGTCCGCAGTGGTGAGGTACTGGCCACGGTGCGGAAAAACCTCCAGTAAGCAAGTCGCCCTGCCCAGGGTGCTCCTTTGGCTGTCAAGACGATGCGTTCGCTGCCTCGCGACAACCAAGGGAGCACCCTCCCCGCCCCGCCAGCATGCCGCCCAAAACCGTTCCCCATCGCGCACCAAGATCTCTCAAACTGTCACCGAGCGCCCCACCGCGGCGCAATTCCCAGCGCCGGTAACAGTCATCACAGCGTGACCCAGCCTACCCGAAAAAAAACGCTTCCCGCCAAACCCTTGCCCTACGGGCTCTGCAGCCAACTCAAAGGTTTTATTGAGCGTTGATCCGATAAGTTGGCCGCTCGATTGCATATGCTTGTATGTACAAGTAAATGTGTGTGCGTATAAGTAGCCCCACAAAAGCCGTTTCCGCTTGTGACGGGGTGTCCCGCACACGCTCGCTCGCCCACTGCCTGGGCTGGTTTGGATTGATCGCAGAGGAGTTGTTTCGTGACTGACAATACCCAGAAGCCTACCAAGCG
>NZ_JALLIY010000024.1 GCF_023242315.1 Pseudomonas sp. MWU13-2105 | reverse complement strand
TGTTCCCCCATCGACGCTTACAGGCTCGGGAAGGCGAATTGCGACGCCTCATGGCTGGCACGTTGTGGCCAGCGCTGGGTGATCGCCTTGCGCCGGGTATAGAAACGCACGCCATCCGGGCCGTAGGCATGCAGGTCGCCGAACAACGAACGCTTCCAACCGCCAAAGCTGTGGTAAGCCACCGGCACCGGCAACGGTACGTTGACCCCGACCATACCCACTTCGATCTCGTCGCAGAACAAACGCGCCGCTTCACCGTCACGGGTGAAGATGCAGGTACCGTTACCGTATTCGTGATCGTTGATCAGCTGCATGGCCGCTTCCAGGCTGTTGACCCGAACGATGCACAGCACCGGTCCGAAGATCTCTTCCTTATAGATGCGCATCTCAGGCGTCACGCGATCGAACAGGCAACCACCGAGGAAGAAACCCTCCTCATGATCCTTGACACTCAAGCCACGACCGTCGACCACCAACTGCGCCCCCGACGCCACGCCATCGGCAATATAGCCACTGACCTTGTCACGATGCTGGCCAGTGACCAATGGCCCCATGTCCAACCCGCACGAGGTACCGGCGCCGATCTTCAGCGCCTTGATCTGTGGTACCAGCTTGGCCACCAGCGCGTCCGCCACCTGGTCGCCGACGCAAACAGCCACCGAGATCGCCATGCAGCGCTCGCCGCAGGAACCGTAGGCCGCGCCCATCAAGGCACTGACCGCGTTGTCCAGATCCGCATCCGGCATCAGCACCGCATGGTTCTTCGCCCCGCCCAGGGCCTGGACGCGCTTGCCGCGCTTGGTGCCTTCGGCATAGATGTACTCGGCAATCGGGGTCGAACCGACAAAACTCAGGGCCTTGACCTCTGGCGCCTCGATCAGCGCATCCACCGCGGTCTTGTCACCATGCACCACGTTCAGCACGCCCTTGGGCAAACCAGCTTCCAGCAGCAGCTGGGCGATCAGCAAGGTCGAGCTCGGATCGCGCTCGGACGGCTTGAGGATGAAGCAGTTGCCGCAAACGATCGCCAGCGGATACATCCACAATGGCACCATCGCCGGGAAGTTGAATGGCGTGATGCCCGCCACTACGCCCAGCGGCTGGAAATCGGACCAGGCATCGATGTTCGGACCGACATTACGGCTGTATTCACCTTTCAGGACTTCCGGCGCGGCGCAGGCGTACTCGACGTTCTCGATACCACGCTTCAATTCACCGGCGGCGTCTTCCAGGGTCTTGCCGTGCTCTTCGCTGATCAGTTGGGCGATACGCGCCTCGTTCTGCTCCAGCAGTTGCTTGAAACGGAACATCACCTGGGCACGTTTGGCCGGCGGGGTATTGCGCCAGGCCGGAAAAGCCGCCTTGGCCGAATCGATGGCCTGCTGGATGGTCTCGCGATCCGCCAGGGGCACCTGGTGGATAACCTGGCCGGTGGACGGGTTGTACACGGCGGCCGTGCGACCGGAATCGCTGACCAGTTGGCCGTCGATCAAGTGTTGAATTGCGCTCATTGCGGGACTCCAGAACAGGGGCGTACAGAAGCGAGTCGCCTCGCTTCTGCCAGGAAATAATGTTGGCCTTCTATATAGAAGGATCAGTCGAGCTTGTTCAGCACTTCGCCGACGGCATCGAACAGACGATCCAGATCCTTCGGCTGGCTGTTGAAGGTTGGCCCGAACTGCAGGGTGTCGCCACCGAAGCGCACGTAGAAGCCGGCTTTCCACAAGGCCATGCCGGCTTCGAACGGACGCACGATGGCGTCACCGTCACGGCCAGCGATCTGGATCGCACCGGCCAGGCCGTAGTTGCGGATATCGATGACGTTCTTGCTGCCCTTCAGGCCATGCAGGGCATTTTCAAAGTGTGGCGCGACTTCGGCCACGCTCTGCACCAGGCTTTCCTTTTGCAGCAGGTCGAGTGCCGCCAGGCCCGCCGCGCACGCCACCGGATGCGCCGAATAGGTGTAGCCGTGGGGGAATTCCACGGCGTACTCGGGCGTCGGCTGGTTCATGAAGGTCTGGTAGATCTCGCTGCTGGCAATCACCGCGCCCATCGGGATGGCACCGTTGGTGACTTGCTTGGCGATACACATCAGGTCCGGGGTCACGCCGAAGCTGTCGGCACCGAACATCGCGCCGGTACGCCCGAAGCCGGTGATCACTTCATCGAACACCAGCAGGATATTGTGCTGGTCGCAGATTTCCCGCAGGCGCTTGAGGTACCCCTGTGGCGGTACCAGGACACCGGCGGAACCGGCCATGGGCTCGACGAACACCGCGGCGATATTGGACGCATCATGCAGCTCGATCAGCTTGAGCAACTCATCGGCCAAGGCGATACCGCCCTGCTCCGGCATGCCGCGGGAGAACGCATTGCTCGCCAGCAGGGTGTGGGGCAAATGGTCGACATCCATCATCGCCTGACCGAACAGCTTGCGGTTGCCGTTGACACCACCGAGGCTGGTCCCGGCGATGTTCACCCCGTGATAACCCCGGGCGCGACCGATCATCTTGGTCTTGGTCGCCTGGCCTTTCAGGCGCCAGTAGGCACGGACCATTTTCACCGCGGTATCGGCGCACTCGGAGCCGGAGTCGGTGAAGAACACATGGTTCAGGTTGCCCGGGGTCAGCGCGGTGATTTTCTCCGCCAGCTGGAACGACAACGGGTGACCGTACTGGAAGCCCGGCGAGTAATCGAGGGTGCCCAGTTGCTTGGCTACCGCCTCCTGGATTTCCTTGCGGGTGTGCCCGGCGCCACAGGTCCACAGGCCGGACAGCGAGTCATACACCCGGCGGCCCTTGTCATCGATCAGCCAACTGCCTTCGGCGGCAACGATCAGCCGCGGGTCGCGCTGGAAGTTGCGGTTGGCGGTGTAGGGCATCCAGTGGGCATCGAGCTTGAGCTGGCTGGCCAGGGAACCAGGGGCGTGTTCGGGCTTGTTCATCGGAGAAACCTCACAGGGCAATAAGCGGCGCGGGAGTTGAAAGCGCTCTTGCAGCTAAATTGCCATGGCGATAAAGTCTGTGAAATCCAACTTTTCTAATGTTCAGTCAGTAGATCACTAAACTATATGACCAAGCCATGAGCAGCCGCCGCCCCGACCCCCTGGCACAAGTCAGCGACTTTGATATCCGCTTGCTGCGCATCTTTCGCAGCGTGGTGGAGTGCGGCGGCTTTTCCGCGGCGCAAAGCGTGCTCGGCATCGGTCGCTCGGCCATCAGCCAGCAGATGAGCGATCTGGAACAGCGCCTCGGGCTGCGCCTGTGCCAACGCGGACGGGCCGGGTTCTCGCTGACCGAGGAAGGCCAAGAGGTCTATCACTCGGCATTACAACTGTTGGGCGCATTGGAGAGTTTCCGTACCGAGGTCAACGGCCTGCACCAGCACCTGCGTGGCGAACTGACCATCGGCCTGACCGATAACCTGGTCACCTTGCCGCATATGCGTATCACCCATGCACTGGCCCAGTTGAAGGAGCGCGGGCCGGATGTGCAGATCCAGATCCGCATGATCGCCCCCAACGAGGTGGAGCAAGGCGTGCTCGACGGGCGCTTGCATGTCGGCGTGGTGCCCCAGGCCAGCGCCTTGTCGGGCCTGGAGTATCAGCCGCTGTACAGCGAACGCTCGCAGCTCTACTGCGCGGTGGGCCATCCGCTGTTCTATGTCGACGACAAGCAACTGGACGATGAACGCCTCAACGCCCAGGACGCCATCGCCCCGACCTTCCGCCTGCCGGCCGAGATCCAGGCGCATTACCAGGCGCTCAATTGCACCGCGAGTGCTTCGGACCGCGAAGGCATGGCGTTCCTGATCCTGACCGGACGCTATATCGGCTACCTGCCCGATCACTACGCCAACCTCTGGGTCCAGCAAGGTCGGTTGCGCGCACTCAAGGCCAGTAGCCGTTTCTATGACTTGAGCCTGGCTTCGGTGACACGCAAGGGCCGACGGCCGCACCTGGTGCTGGAAAGTTTCCTCGAGAGCCTGGCGGCGACCCGCTGAAGATAATCACGCCCCCTGTCCCGCAAGAACAATACACGGCTCCAGGGCCTCTTAGCGGCGGCGCGGCGAAGGCGTCTTCAAGGACAACGCCAGGCTAGAATCCCCAATCGCCAACAAGCCGGCGCCGGCAAAATATCGCGCCCACTCCACTGCCGCGGATAGTTGCCCCGAAAGCGACAGAATCAACCCGGATCAACGCTTTATATGATCACAGGACTTGTCTCAACCCCCCGGGTACGCTATCTGTGCAGGGGTTGCACCCACAGACCCGTTCGGAACTGCCTATGACCGTTGAAGCCCCTGCCCATGCCGGAAAGCCCGCCAGCCGAATTCGCCAGAAAAACCAGGAAGCGATAATCAAGGCCGCCGAAGACGAGTTCGCCCGCCACGGTTTCAAAGGCACCAGCATGAACACCATTGCCCTGAACGCCGGGCTGCCCAAGGCCAACCTGCATTATTACTTCACCCACAAGCTGGGTCTGTATATCGCGGTATTGAGCAATATCCTCGAGCAGTGGGACAGCACCTTCAATCACCTCAGCGCCGAAGACGATCCGGCGCAGGCGCTGACCCGCTACATTCGCGCCAAGATGGAATTTTCCCGGCGCCAGCCACAGGCCTCGCGGATCTTCGCCATGGAAATCATCAGCGGTGGCGAATGCCTCACCGAGCACTTCAACCAGGACTACCGCACCTGGTTCCAGGGCCGGGCGAACGTGTTCCAGGCCTGGATCGACGCCGGCAAGATGGACCCGGTCGACCCGGTACACCTGATCTTCCTGCTCTGGGGCAGCACCCAGCATTACGCTGACTTCGCCACCCAGATCTGCCGGGTCACCGGTCGCCCGAGGCTGACCAAGCAAGATATGGAAGACGCCAGCAACAACCTGATCCGTATCATCCTCAAGGGCTGCGGCCTGACGCCGCCGCTCTGACCCTCTTGAACTGAAGCCGAATCCCGTATGCCTTTTACCCTTGCTGGCCTTTGCGAATACCGCGAGGAAATTCGCAAAAGCCGCTTTATCACCCTCGCCGCCCCGATCACCAGCGTCGCCGAAGCCCAGGCTTTTATCGAGCAACACAGCGACCCGGACGCCACCCACAACTGCTGGGCCTGGAAGCTCGCCGACCAGTACCGCAGCAGTGACGATGGCGAACCCGGCGGTACCGCGGGCCGACCGATCCTGGCCGCCATCGAAGCCCAGGATTGCGATCAGGTCGTGGTGCTGGTCATCCGTTGGTACGGCGGTATCCAATTGGGCACCGGCGGCTTGGCCCGTGCCTATGGCGGCGGCGCCAACAAGTGCCTGCAGAGTGCCGAGCGCCTGCCACTGATCAGCCGGGTCGCACTGAACTGCGCCTGCGGCTTCAGCGAACTGGCACTGGTCAAACTGCGGGTAGCCGAACTCGGCGGCCTGATCGTCGAGGAGCAGTTCACCGCCAATGGCGTGGAACTGCAGTTGGCGGTGGGCCAGGCGCAGATCGATACACTGCAACGGCAATTGGCCGATCTCAGCCGCGGACGCATTCTCTTGCAGCGCCAGGAGTAACCGGCCCACCCCAGCGGTTGCCCACAGTCACTGTGCACCCGACTGTGGATAACCTGAGTACATCCGGCTGTAACCCTTCTGCAACGTGGCTTTGCGGTCGCTGATCAGTTTTTGTCCAATATCCCTTCAGCGGCGTAAAAATCCCCTCCAAACAGCGAGTTACCTAGGTTTATCGCGTTTGGAAAATAGCCGAATGGCCTTTATGCCCAAGCCTCGAGCTTGCACACAGATACTGTGGAGCAACCTGTGGATAAGCCGTGCAAGGGTGGCCGGGCAGCCGATCCGGCCGAGCCCGCGCGAAATCGATCGTTTTTTGATCAACACCTATGACCCGGAGTTGCCTGCGATGGCGATGGCGAAGCTGATCTCGCCATCGCCGGCAAGCCGGCCCCTACAAAGTTGGTGCGGCGCTCGACAGCGCCGGGCGTACCGGCAATAGCTGGGCGATCCCCCAGGCCAGTTCAAAGAACAGGAACACCGCGATAATCATGCTCGCCCCCTGGCTCAAGGCATAAGCCTGCCAGGTCGCGAACAGCATCCGGCCCGCCGCGTCATAGCGGCCGAATACCTGTTGCGGGTCGCGGATACGCAACACCGCCCAGACGCAGACGATCGAGCCCAACAGGTTCGCCATCAACAGGTGTGCCGGCGCAAACGGCGGAAAGCTGCCGGGCAAGTTCAGCGCCGCGGCCAACGCCAGCAACGCCCCGTGCAGGGCGAGAAAACTCCAGGGCGTGACAAAACCCGCCGTGACGATCAAGTCATACCAGCCACTGGCCCGAACCAGCCGACGATACTGTGCTGCGCTCCACATACTGCATCTCCATGGACAGTCAAAGAGCACAGAGGCTAAAGCCTGGAGTATGCTCCAAGGTCAAGTCTTTCCAGAGAGCGAGCAGCATGCGTATCGGTGAACTGGCCCGGGCCTGTGCCGTCAGTTGCGACACCCTGCGTTTCTACGAGCAGCGCGGCTTGATCGTTGCCCAACGCAGCGCCAACGGCTATCGGGACTATCCCACCGAAATGGTGCAACTGGTGCAGTACATCAAGACCGCCCAGCGCCTGGGCTTCAGCCTGGGCGAAATCGGCAGCAGCGTCGCCGGGGTGTGGAATGCAGCGGATGCCGACGGCGCCGTCACGCAACTACTGCAAGACAAGCTCACGCTGATCGAAGCGCGCATCGCCGACCTGGGCGAATTGCGTTTGGAATTGCAGTATCGCCTGCAACAGAGTTGTCCTCTGAGAACCGGACTTTCATCTGACAAGGAGTTTGCTCATGAGTAATAAGAATGCATTGATCATCGGTGCTTCCCGCGGCCTCGGCCTCGGCCTGGCCAAACAACTGCTGGCCGACGGCTGGGACGTGACCGCCAGCGTGCGCGACGGCCACAAGGCCGAGGCCCTGAAAGCCCTCGGCCCGGTACGCATCGAGGTCCTGGACATGGATGATCACGCGGCGGTGAGCGCACTGGCGCAACGCCTGGAAGGCCAGGTGTTCGATCTGCTGTTCGTCAATGCCGGCGTCAAGGGGCCTGACGACCAGCGGCCGGGCAGCGCCTCGTTGGCGGAGATCGGGCAATTGTTCATGACCAATGCCATCGCCCCCGTGGCCCTGGCCCAGCGTTTCGTCGGCCAGATCCGCCCGGGCAACGGGGTGATCGCCTTCATGAGCTCGGTGCTGGGCAGCGTAACCATGCCCGATGCACCGAACCTGGCCTTCTACAAGGCGAGCAAGGCGGCGCTGAACTCCATGACCAGCACCTTCCTGAGTGAAATCGAAGCACCGACCTTCACCGTCCTGTCGATGCACCCGGGCTGGGTGAAAACCGACATGGGCGGCGACGGCGCGGATATCGATGTGGCAACCAGCGTCCGCGGCCTGGTCGACCAGGTCAATGCCTATGCCGGTCGGGGCGGGCATCATTTCATCAACTACCGGGGCGAGAGCATTCCCTGGTGAACACCGCCTCCCCTTGTAGGAGCGAGCGTGTTCGCGATGGGCGTCAACGATAACGCGGGGAGCCTGATGCCCCGCAGAGCCTGGGCTACCATCGCGAGCAAGCTCGCTCCTGCAAGGGGTACGAATTCGAGCTGGATTTAGCCGGTGTCCCGGCGACACCTGTAGAATGCCCGGCATCTGCACCTGATGAGAAAAACGACCATGTACGACTGGCTCAATGCCCTGCCCAAGGCAGAACTGCACCTGCATCTGGAAGGCTCGCTGGAGCCGGAGCTGCTGTTCGCCCTGGCCGAGCGCAACAAGATCGCCCTGCCGTGGAGCGACGTGGAGACCTTGCGCAAGGCCTATGCCTTCAACAACCTGCAGGAATTCCTCGATCTCTATTACCAGGGTGCCGACGTGCTGCGCACCTCCCAGGACTTCTACGACCTGACCTGGGCCTACCTGCTGCGCTGCAAGGCGCAGAACGTGATCCACAGCGAACCCTTCTTCGATCCGCAGACCCACACCGACCGGGGCATCCCCTTCGAAGTGGTGCTCAACGGCATCGCCGCGGCGCTCAAGGACGGCGAACAGCAACTGGGCATCAGCAGCGGCCTGATCCTCAGCTTCCTGCGCCACCTCAGTGAAGATGAAGCGCAGAAGACCCTGGACCAGGCGCTGCCGTTCCGCGACGCCTTTGTCGCGGTCGGCCTCGACAGTTCGGAATTGGGTCACCCGCCGAGCAAGTTCCAGCGGGTCTTCGATCGCGCCCGCGGCGAAGGTTTCCTGACTGTCGCCCACGCCGGCGAGGAAGGTCCGCCGGAGTACATCTGGGAAGCCCTCGACCTGCTGAAGGTCCAGCGTATCGACCACGGCGTACGCGCCATCGAGGACGAGCGACTGATGCAGCGGATCATCGACGAACAGATCCCGCTGACCGTCTGCCCACTGTCGAACACCAAGCTGCGCGTATTCGAGCACATGTCGCAGCACAACATCCTCGACATGCTTGAGCGCGGCGTGAAAGTCACGGTGAACTCCGATGACCCGGCCTACTTCGGTGGTTATGTGACCGAGAACTTCCACGCCCTGTACACCGACCTGGGCATGACCAGGGAACAGGCCCAGCGCCTGGCGCAGAACAGCCTGGATGCGCGCCTGGTCAAACCCTGATGTAGCCGATCTGATAAACGCCGTCGAACTGTAGGAGCAGGGCTTGTCGGATCGCCGCGCCGCCGCGAAGGGGGCCGAAAGATCGCCAGAAGCTTCGCGGGCAAGCCCTGCTCCTACAAACTTATGCCGTACTCGCTGTTTGCGCTCGACGCCACTGCGCTTATGCCACCTCGCTCAACTCCTCCAGCGCCTTGCCTTTGGTTTCCATGCCAAAGCGCCAGACCAGCAGCGCCGCAATCGCGAAGCACAGCGCCCCCAGGGCAAAGACCCCGCCCTGCCCCATCACCGGGAACACCAGCCCGGTCACCAGCGGCCCGAGCAACGAGCCGATCCGGCCCACCGCCGAGGCAAAACCGGAGCCCGTGGCCCGCGCCGACGTCGGATACAACTCCGGTGTATAGGTGTACAACACCGCCCACATGCCGAACAGGAAGAACTGCATCAACAACCCCGAGCCCACCAGCAAGCCGACATTGCCGCCGAACACCGCGCTCTGCCCGTAGAAAAACGCCATGACCCCGCCCCCGAGCAAGGTGACGATGCACACCGGCTTGCGCCCCCAGCGCTCCACCAACCAGGCCGCCATCAGGAAGCCCGGAATCCCGCCCAGGGAAATCAGCACCGTGTAGTACACCGACTGGGTCACCGCGAAACCCGACTGCTGCAACAAGGCGCTGAGCCAGGAGGTCAGGCCGTAGAAGCCGAGCAGGGCAAAGAACCAGACGCTCCAGATCATCATGGTGCGCTGGCGGTACAAGGGCGACCACAATTGTTGAAAGGCCGCAAAGAAGCTCGGCGCGCGGTCCACGCCACGGGGCAGGCGCAGCGGAATCGGCAGCGCCGTGCACTTGAGCGAGACCCGCACCCGTTCCTCGATATCGTCCAGCACCTTGTCCGCCGCCGCATGATGCCCGGCCTGCTCCAGCCAGCGCGGTGACTCGGGGATGAAAAAGCGAATCGCCAGGACAAACACCGCCGGGATCGCCAGCACCAGGAAGATGTCACGCCAGCCCACCAGTGGCAGCAGGAAATACGACAGTACCCCCGCCGCGACAAAGCCGAGGGGCCAGAAGCCGTCCATCAATGCGATATAGCGCCCACGGCGTTTGGCCGGAATCAGTTCCGAGAGCATCGACTGGGCAATCGGAAACTCCATGCCCATGCCGAACCCCAGCAGGATGCGGAACAGCGTGAGGCTCTCGACGGTCTGCGTGGTGGAGCACAGGTAACTGGCCAGGCCCCAGAGCACGATGCTCCACTGGAACACCGGCTTGCGCCCGAAGCGGTCGGCGAGCAGGCCCGATAGCGAAGCACCGACCACCATGCCGAAGAAACTCGAACTGGCCAGCAGACCGGCCTGGGCACTGCTGAGGGCGAACTCGGCTTTGATCGAGCCGAGCAGGAAGGTCATCATCGCCAGGTCCATGGAGTCGAAGAAAAACGCCAGGGCGATGATGATGAAAATCAGCCGGTGATAACCGCTGATGGGCAAGCGTTCCAGTCGTTCCGCCGCGCTGTAGCCTTGAGCTGCCATGGGATATCCCTCGATTCGAATCTTCGATCGAGTGTGCGGTATCGTCAGGAGGGCTTGTTTCTGGTTACGACCTGCTCACAGCCTTGAGCGACGCCCGCCGCATCCATGCGGCAGGCCACCGGGGCTCAGCCGGCCAATTCGAGCTCGACTTCACAGGCCAGCTTGCCGATCTGCCGCTGCCCGAGCGCGGAGACCTGCAAGGCCCGGGAATCTTCCCGCGAGGCCAACCAACCGGATTGCAGGAACAGTTGCAGCAGGCCGGCACCCAGCGCCCCGCCCAGGTGCGGACGACGTTGCAGGTCGTGGCAGACACAGGCGATCTCACGCTGCCCATGGGCCAGCGCCTGGATGTACAGGCCGCGCTCGGCCAGGCGCGCCGCGCCCTTGCTGGTGACCCGCAATCGCAGTTCCTGCTGTTCGATCCAGCCCGCCACCAACAGGCGCTGGTAAAGCTCGCTGGCCAGTTCACCGCCCAGATGATCGTGGCACACCCGGGCGTGACGCAGGGCCTCCGCGTCGGGGGCCAGGGCCTTGAGCGCATGCGCCATCGCCAACGGTGCACTGGCCAATGAAGCGCTGGCCAGGGCTTGCACCGCCGTAGCCACTTCCGGGGCGGCGAGGCGGAAGAAGCGCTTGCGCCCGCGCTCCTCGATCCGGACCAGGCCGCCCGAACTCAGGCGCGCCAGATGGGCGCTGGCCGAGGACAGCGACAGCCCCGTGCACAGGGCCAACTCATCGGCAGCCCGGGCGCTGCCATCCAACAACGCCCACATCATTGCACTGCGCTTGGGGTCGGCAAGCAGCGTGGCAATCTGACTGACGCAAGGTGCATATTCCATGTATTCACTCCCTGTTGAAACACTGATCGAACGCACACGGGGCATACTGAGGAGTAATCCCGTCCAAGCCAAGACGCGAAAATGCCAAAAACTGGGCGATTTTTTCATCGTTTGGCAATCAACGGCGGCGAATGAAACAAAATGCATCATCCGCCGAAAGGATATTGGATCCAATATCTCCAGCCTAAACCACAATGTGCATGGAGCCGACCTTTATTCCTGAACGGGTTGTAACAGAACCTCTTTGAGATCGACGTGCCTCATACCCGGGAAACCGGCGCCAGGCGCCCGAGTTGTGCGCAGCGCCGGCTCAGCATCTCGCGCAACAGGTTCACCGGCTTACTCAATTGAGCGCGATGAGCGCACAACAGATTCAGTGGAGCGCGCTCACAACGCAGTTCCGGCAACAACACCTGCAAGCGTCCCGCGAGGATATCGGCCGACACATCCAGCCAGGATTTGTAGGCGATACCGACCCCGGCCACGGCCCAGCGTCGCACCACATCGGCATCGTCGCTGAAGCGGTCGCCGCTGACGGTCAGGCTGACTTCGCGCTTGCCGTCATGAAAACTCCAATGGTCATGCACCCGGCTGCTCAGCATGTAGAGCAGGCAGTTGTGCTGCGCCAGTTGCGCCAAGGTCCGCGGTTCGCCGTGCCGTGCCAGATAACCCGGGGCCGCGCACAGCACCCGGCGGTTATCCGGGGCCACGGGCAACGCCACCAGGCTGGAGTCCTCCGGCTCGCCATAACGCAAGGCAATGTCCACCGGCTGGCGGAACAGATCGGCGATGCGGTCGCCCAGCAGCAGGCGCACGGTCAGTTGCGGGTGTTCGCGCTGGAACTCGTCCAGCCAGGGCAGCAGCAGGTTGCGCCCGAAGTCCGAGGGCGCCGATAACTGCAGGACGCCGCTGACCTGGTCCTGCCCGCGCGCCAGCAGCCGGCGCCCCTCATCGAGTTGGCTCAACGCACCCCGGGCATATTCAAGGAAACCCTCGCCCTCGGCCGTCAGCCTCAGGCTACGGGTCGAGCGCGCCAGCAGGCGCGCGCCCAGTTGCTGCTCAATCCGCTTCAAGGCCGCGCTGGCCACCGCCGCCGACATGTCCATGACCCGCGCCGCCGCCGACAGGCTACCCAGGTCGGCGGCACGGACAAACAACTGCAAGTCATCGAAACGCAGCATGGCGCCCTCGTCATTATCAAAAAAATATTGAAAGAGCCTGCTGTTTTAGCCGGTTTTATCTTCAAGGGAAATAGCCAATCATGGCGCCATCGAAATCACAGCCCTCTGGAGTTTTCACATGAAAGCCATTGCCTTCTACGCGGCCCTGCCCGTCAACGATCCGCTGTCCCTGCAGGACATCGAGCTGCCCGCCCCGGTCGCCGGTCCCCGCGACCTGCTGGTGGAGGTCAAGGCCATCTCCGTCAATCCGGTGGACACCAAGGTCCGCCAATTCATGCCCCCGGAAAACGGCGAGGCCAAGGTGCTCGGCTGGGATGTCGCCGGGGTGGTCAAGGCGGTGGGCAGCGCCGTCAGCCTGTTCAAGGTCGGCGACGCGGTTTTCTATGCCGGCTCGCTGACCCGTCCCGGCGCCAACAGCGAACTGCACCTGGTCGATGAACGCATCGTCGGGCACAAGCCGAAAAGCCTGGGTTTTGCCGAAGCCGCCGCCTTGCCGCTGACCGCCATCACCGCCTGGGAGCTGCTGTTCGAGCGCCTGCGGATCGCCGAGGACAAGGCCGATCAGGGCCAGAGCCTGTTGATCGTCGGCGCGGCCGGTGGCGTGGGTTCGATCCTGACCCAGCTCGCCAGCCAGTTGACCGGCCTGAAAGTCATCGGCACCGCTTCACGCGCTGAAACCCGGGACTGGGTAACGGCATTGGGCGCCGACCTGGTCATCGATCACAGCCGGCCGTTGAGCGAAGAACTCAAGGCCCACGGGCAGACGCAGGTGACCCATGTCGCCAGCCTGACCCAGACCGACAGCCATCTCGACCAACTGGTCGAAGCCCTCAAGCCGCAGGGCAAGCTGGCGCTGATCGACGACCCGAAAGGCCTCGACATCAGCAAGCTCAAGCGCAAGAGCCTGTCGTTGCACTGGGAGTTCATGTACACCCGCTCGATGTTCGAGACTGACGATATGATCGAGCAGCACAACCTGCTCAACCGCGTCGCCGAGCTGATCGATGCCGGGGTGTTGAAAACCACGCTGGGTGAGCATTTCGGCCAGATCAATGCCGCCAACCTGCGCCGTGCCCACCAACTGCTGGAAAGTGGCAAGGCCAAGGGCAAGATCGTGCTGGAAGGGTTCTGAGTCGAATCCCCCACACCTGTCGACCTGCCCCCCTGTAAGAGCCGGCTTGCCGGCTCCTTCAGGGTTCGTGGTACCTTCAGAATAATGCCCCTGGGAGGAAGATCGCGCCTGCCAAGCAATCCGGGCAACCACCAGTCAGATGATTGAGCCAGGTCATCTATCAGTAGGAAATCAGCGCTACACTCGTACCCTCACTGCTGTTTTGGTTTTAATGCAGTCATTTTCAAGCAACAGAGAATGAGTCGTTACCAACAGGAGGAAGTCCGCAATGAATATACTGCTCAAAGAACTGCCCCGGCCCCACGGCAATCAATGGCAGGTCCGTCTGGACCAGCACGTGGTGACCTTCCGTAGCGAATCCGAAGCCCGCGCTTTTGTCAGCACCCTGCAAGCCAGGTTGCAGGCCCCCCACGTATTCCCCGAGCACCAGCAACGCGCCGTCGGTTGATCCCGCGCCGGGAATCTAGCCCTGGATGACTCGCGCGTTCTGCACGCGTCGAGTCGACATGGCCAGGCTGACCACCAGTACACCGCACAGGCTGATGACCAGGGCCATCGGCATGGCGCTGCCATCGTGCAGCACCCCGACCAATGACGCGGCGGCCGCCGCCACGCCGAACTGCAGGCAGCCCAGCGTCGCCGACGCACTGCCGGCGCGCGCGCCCTGGCCGTTCATGGCACAGGCCGAGGCATTGGGCAGAATGCAGCCCAGGCTGGAAATACAGATGAACAGCGGCACCAGCAACGGCCACAACTGCTGCGGATGCAGGCTGCTGATCGCCAGCAACGCCAGGCCGGCCGCCAGGTAAACCCACACCGCGCGCACCAGCAGAAAGGCCGGGCCGCGCTTGGCCAGCAAACGTGCATTGACCTGTGCCGTCAGGATGAACCCCGCGGCGTTGGTGCCGAACAACCAGCCATAGTGCTCGGCCGGTACGCCATAAAGCTTGATGAACACGAACGGCGAACCGGCGATATAGGCAAACATCCCGGCAATCGCGATCCCGCCGGTCAGGGCGTGGCCGAGGAACAGGCGATCGCCCAACAACCGGCCATATTGGCGCAACGCCCCGGACAACGGTGGACGTGGCTGATTGGCCGGCAGGCTCTCGGGCAGGCCAAGAATCACCGCGATGGCCGCCAAGGCACTGAAGAGCGTCAGGGCGATAAAGATCGAATGCCAGCCATAGAGATTGACCAACACACCGCCGAGCATCGGCGCCAGGATCGGCGCCAGCCCGACCACCAGCATCAGTTGCGAGAAGACCTTGGCCGAGCCCACGGCGTCGCATTTGTCGCTGACCACCGCACGGGAAATCACCATCCCGGCGCAACCGCCCAGGGCCTGGACAAAACGCGCGGCAATCAACCACTCCAGGCTCGGGGCGAAGGAACAGGCCAGGGACGCGACAGTGAACAGCGCCACCCCAACCAGCAACGGCAGCCGCCGACCGAAACGGTCGGCCACCGGCCCATAGGCCAACTGGCCGATGGACAGGCCGAGGAAATACACCGCCAGGGTCAGCTGGATATGTTTTTCATCGGTGCCGAAGGCCGTGGCCATGGCCGGAAACCCCGGCAGGTAGAAGTCGATGGCCAACGGTGCGAAAGCGCTCAGGGCGCCAAGAATCAGGATGGTTCGCAGGTTCATCAGGTGTCCAGGGAAGATCGGCGCGGGCCGCTAGTCTAGCGGCGCGCGGCGGCCTTGAACATTCTGATAGGTCGCTAACTATTAAAAAAACCGGGGGTCAACCGGCCAGCTTCGCCTCATAACCCTCTTCACTGATGGCGCTGAGCACTTCCTCCGCCGACAGCCGACTGTTCACGCCGACTTCCTTCGCCGCCAGGTCGACCCGCACTTCGGCCGCCGGGTCGCGGGCCTGGACCGCCTGGGTGATCGCCCGTACACAGTGACCACAGGACATACCCTGGACATTGAAAACTTGCATGACACGGCTCCTTTCATGGGGGAATGCCAGTAGTCTCAAGCTTGCCACCATGGCAAGGTCAAGTTCCTGATGACACTGCCGGGCTGGCATTTAACGCGAGCCTGCGCCAAGCTTCGGCATCGACGATCAAACCGTAGGAGATTCAGCCATGCGCTGGTCAGCATTCAGCCTGTTCGGCCTTCTCAGTATTTTCGGTGCGAGTCCTTTCGCCAGCGCGGCCGGAGAGAACTACGCCGTACTGATCATTTCTCGCGAGCGCCTGGAAGTCTCCACCTCCTGCGAGATCGGCATCTATTTCCAGGATCAACTGTCCGGCCGCTTGTTCCAGGAACAGTCCAGTTCCTTCAACCTGCCGCCAGGCAACGTCTCCATCCGCTTGAAATTCTTGCCCGGACAGACCCCAGGCTGCGCCGCCGGCATGCTCACCACCCCCGAGCAGGTGATCAAGCTCAACGGCGGCGATGTGCGCAAGTTCTCCATCGTCGGCGGCCCGGAAGGCCTGCGCCTGAAACCGGCATCGCTGGGTTATCAATAAGCGCTTGACCTTGCCAAGGGGGCAAGGTTGATCCTTGGGCCAACTTCTCCAGGAGTATTGCCCATGCTCGCCCCAACCCTTTTCGACCTGCCGATCGCCGGCATGACCTGCGCCAGTTGCGCCGGTCGTGTCGAGCGGGCCCTGAGCAAGGTCGCCGGCGCCAGTGCCGTCAGCGTCAACCTCGCCACCGAACAGGCCCGCGTCCAGGCCCCGGCCGATAGCCTGCCGGCACTGCTGCGCGCCGTCGAGCAGGCCGGCTACAGCGTGCCCACGCAGACCCTGGAACTGGATATCGGCGGCATGACCTGCGCCTCCTGCGCCGGCCGGGTCGAACGGGCCTTGAGCAAGGTTTCCGGCGTGCAGCGGGTCAGTGTCAACCTGGCCAGTGAACGCGCCCATCTGGATTTGCTCGGCCAGGTCGATGCCGCCAGGCTGATCGCGGCTGTCACGAACGCCGGTTACACCGCCAGCCTGCGGCAAGGCGAGGCCGCCGTCGCCCTGGACCAGCAAGGTCGCCTGCGCCGCGAGCGTTTGTCCCTGCTGTTGGCGATCGCCCTGGCCCTACCGCTGGTGGTGCCGATGCTGGTCCAGCCGCTGGGCTACCACTGGATGCTGCCGGCCTGGCTGCAATGGGCCCTGGCCACTCCAGTGCAATTCATCTTCGGCGCGCGCTTCTATGTCGCCGCCTGGAAAGCGCTCAAGGCCGGGGCCGGCAACATGGACCTGCTGGTCGCCCTGGGTACCAGCGCCGGTTATGGCCTGAGCCTGTATCAGTGGGCCAATGCCGCCCCGGGCAGCATGCCCCACCTGTACTTCGAAGCCTCGGCGGTGGTGATCGCCCTGATATTGCTGGGCAAATATCTGGAAAGCCGCGCCAAGCGCCAGACCGCCAGCGCCATCCGCGCCCTGGAAGCCTTGCGGCCGGAGCGGGCGATCCAGGTGATCGATGGCCGCGAGCAGGACGTCGCCATCAGCGCCCTGCGTCTCGATGACCTGGTGCTGGTCAAGCCCGGCGAACGTTTCCCGGTGGACGGCGAGGTGGTCGAAGGCCGCAGCCACGCCGACGAAGCGCTGATCAGCGGGGAAAGCCTGCCGGTGCCCAAGCAACCCGGCGACTCGGTCACCGGCGGGGCGATCAACGGCGAAGGTCGATTGCTGGTAAGAACCCGGGCGCTGGGCGCCGAAACCGTGCTGGCGAGGATCATCCGCCTGGTAGAGGACGCCCAGGCCGGCAAGGCACCGATCCAGAAACTGGTGGACAAGGTCAGCCAGGTGTTCGTCCCGACTGTCCTCCTGCTGGCCCTGGCGACGCTGCTCGGCTGGTGGCTGCACGGCGCACCGCTGGAGACCGCGCTGATCAATGCGGTGGCGGTGCTGGTGATTGCCTGCCCATGCGCCCTGGGCCTGGCCACGCCGACCGCGATCATGGCCGGCACTGGCGTGGCCGCGCGCCACGGCATCCTGATCAAGGACGCCGAAGCCCTGGAGCGTGCCCATGAAGTCAGCGTCGTGGTCTTCGACAAGACCGGCACCCTCACCTCCGGCACGCCGCGCATCGCCCACCTGATCAGCACGGAGGCTGACGAGGACAACGTGCTGCAACTGGCCGGGGCCCTCCAGCGCGGCAGCGAACACCCCCTGGCCAAGGCCGTGCTGGACGCCTGCGCGGAACGCGGCCTGGCCCTTGCGGATGTCAGTGACAGCCGCGCCTTGAGCGGACGCGGCATTGCCGGTCGTCTCGGCGAACGCGCCCTGGCCCTGGGCAATCAGCGTCTGCTCGACGAAAGCGGCCTGGACGCAGGCGCATTGGCCGAGTCGGCGAGCGCCTGGGAGGCCGAAGGCCGGACCTTGTCCTGGTTGATCGAGCAAAGTCCGCAAGCACGGGTGCTCGGCCTGTTCGCCTTCGGTGACACCCTCAAGCACGGCGCCCCGCAAGCCATCGAGCAGCTCAAGGCCCGGCAGATCAGCAGCCACCTGCTGACCGGCGACAACCGTGGCAGCGCCAGGGTGGTCGCCGAGGCCCTGGGTATCGACGATGTCCACGCACAAGTACTGCCGGCAGACAAAGCGGCCATCATCGCCGAGCTTAAGCGCAAAGCTGTGGTGGCGATGGTCGGCGACGGTATCAACGACGCCCCGGCGCTGGCCGCTGCCGATATCGGCATTGCCATGGGCGGCGGCACCGATGTCGCCATGCACGCGGCGGGCATCACCCTGATGCGCGGCGATCCGCGACTGGTGCCGGCGGCCCTGGAGATCAGCCGCAAGACCTATGCGAAGATCCGCCAGAATCTGTTCTGGGCCTTCGTCTATAACCTGATCGGCATCCCCCTGGCCGCCTTCGGCCTGCTCAACCCGGTACTGGCCGGGGCGGCCATGGCCTTGTCCAGTGTCAGCGTGGTGAGCAACGCGTTGCTGCTCAAGACCTGGAAACCCAAAGATCTCGACTGAAGGAGTTGTCATGAATATCGGCCAAGCAGCCCGCCAGAGCGGCCTGAGCGCGAAGATGATTCGTTACTACGAGTCCATCGGCCTGCTCAAGGCCGCCAGCCGCACGGACAGCGGCTACCGTTTGTACAGCGCGCAGGATTTGCACAGCCTGGCCTTTATCAAGCGTTCCCGGGACCTGGGTTTCTCCCTGGAAGAGGTCGGCAAGCTGCTGACCCTCTGGCAGGACCGCCAGCGCGCCAGTGCCGACGTCAAGGCCCTGGCGCGCCAGCATATCGATGAGTTGAGCCGCAAGATCGAGGAGTTGGCCAGCCTGCGCGATACCTTGCAGGACCTGGTGGAACACTGCCACGGCGATCAGCGCCCCGACTGCCCGATCCTCAAGGACCTGGCATCGGGCGGCTGCTGCAATTGAAAAATCCGGCGTCAATGGCGATGCTATCCACTTAAAGCCGAACACAAATCTTGTGGGAGCGGTGCTTGCCCGCGAAGCTTTTAGCGCTCTCAGGGGCCTCTTCGCGGGCAAGCACCGCTCCCACAGTTTTTACGCGATCACTGCTGCATCCACGGCGGAGGCGGCTCTTCAGCCTTGCCCGGCGGCTTGTCATCCGCCGCGCGGATCGCCTGCCGGCGCTCCTCCTCGAACCGTGCCGCTTCAATTTCACGCATCACACTGCCGACATCCGCCAGTTCTTCCGGATCGTCGAACTCACCGGTCAGGATGCTGCCCGGATGCAAGGTGCCGGCTTCGAACAAGGCCCACATTTCCTTGGCATAACGGGTGTGCCGCAGCTCCGGAGCAAAACGCCCGAAGTACGAGGCCATGTTGCCGACGTCGCGCTCCAGCATGCTGAAGGCATGGTTGTTGCCGGCCGCATCCACCGCCTGGGGCAAGTCGATGATCACCGGTCCCTGTGGCGTCAACAGCACGTTGAACTCCGACAGGTCACCATGCACCAGGCCGGTACACAACATCAGCACGATCTGGGAAATCAGGAACGCGTGGTACTCGCGCGCCTGATCCGGCTCCAGCACCACATCGTTGAGGCGCGGCGCGGCATCGCCGTACTCGTCCGCCACCAACTCCATCAACAGCACGCCTTCCAGGAAGTCGAACGGCTTGGGCACCCGTACGCCGGCGCTGGCCAGACGGAACAATGCCGCCACTTCCGCGTTCTGCCAGGCGTCCTCGGTCTCCTTGCGACCGAACTTGGAGCCCTTGGCCATGGCCCGGGCCTGCCGGCTGTTACGCACCTTGCGGCCTTCCTGATACTCGGCCGCCTGACGAAAACTTCGTTTATTCGCCTCCTTGTAGACCTTGGCGCAACGTAGCTCGTTGCCACAGCGCACCACATAAACCGCTGCCTCTTTGCCACTCATGAGTGGGCGCAGCACCTCGTCGACCAGACCGTCCTCGATCAGGGGTTCAATGCGTTTTGGAGTCTTCATCAGCTTTTATTGTGGGTCCTTTATTGCCAAACACGCGAATGTCACTCGTTATACGGCAATCCTCTCACAGCGGGGAGAGGATGCCGACCTCGAATACTCTCCAATGCACTCAATGTGCCAGATTATTCCGACGAATCGACCAGGAAAAAGCTGCGCCTCAAGAGAATAGCCGAGGATTACCAAGCTACTGTTCACGCTGCACCTTCAGGTTTCCGATCACGGATGAAAGGCCGAGGCTCAGAAAAAATCAGAATATTCCCCTTGTTCCTCAACTTTTTTCCGCGCCAGCCGAAGCGCTTTAAAGACACAGGCGTATTTGTCGAACAATCAGGCACGCCACCAGCGAGACGGATTTTCAACACGACCACCCCCCTTTCACAGCTGCCCTAATACCGACCACACGTGATCAGCACGTATGGGATCTACAAGAAAAATCTGGAGCGCGGATGAACATCAAGCAGAAATTGACCTGGGCGTTTGCAATCGTCGCCTGCTTACCGGTGGTACTGGTTGCCACCCTGGTGGTATTGAACCTGCGCAGCGAAGCCCGCGGCAACTTTGTCGACGGCAGCGGCCGGGAGATCCGCCAGGTCAGCAACGCCATGCAGCTGTTCTTCGACGGCGTCAGCCAGAACGTCGAATACCTGACGAACCAGCCGCTGATAAAAAACTCCGACGGTGTGCTCAAGAGCTACCAGAGCGCCGATGCCGCGCAAATTGCCCTTAACGAGCAGGACAAGCAGATCTACGACCTGCTTGAGGGCATGAGACTGGCCCACCCGGCTTACTCCTACGTGTCCTACGGGGTTGGCAACGGTGGCTACGTCTCCACGCCGGCCGACCCGAAACTGGCCAACTACGACCCACGTGTGCGTCCCTGGTACAAGACCGCGATAGCCAATCCCGGCAAGACCCTGCGGACCTCCGCCTACTACTGGGCGGCCGACGACGCCGTCATGATCGGTACCGTGCGCACCGTGGACAACAAGCTGGGATCCCAAGGGGGGGTCATCGGTGTCGACGTGACCCTCAAGCAACTCACCGAAATCGTCAAGCAGATCAAGCTCGGTGAAAGCGGCTACCTGATGTTGATGGAGAACAGCGGCAACCTGCTGGTGGACCCCAAGCAGCCTGAGCACAACTTCAAGGCCCTGGGCAGTCTCGGTGGCGGTTACGCCGACCTGGCCAAAGCCGGCAAAGGCCTGGTGGAAGTCGACATCAACGGCGAGCACTACATGGCCAATGTCTGGCCATCGGAGCAGTTGGGCTGGACCTTTATCGGCCTGATCAAGCAGAGCGAAGTGATGGCCTCGGCCAACCAGCTGACCTGGCTGGTAGCAATCATCGCCGCCGTGCTCGCAGTGATCTTCGCCATCGTCGGCGCCAGTTTCGCCAGCCTGATCGTGCGGCCGATCCGCAGCGTGGCCAGCGGCCTGGAAGGCATCGCCCAGGGCGAAGGCGACCTGACCCAGAACCTGCAGATCCGTGGCAGCGACGAAACCGCGCAACTGGCGAACTGGTTCAACCAGTTCCTCGGCGCGATCCGCAGCCTGATCCAGCACATCGGCCTGTCGGCCAACAAGATTCTCGATTCGTCGCGTAATTCCACCCGGGTCTCCGGGGACATGGCCGACGCCGCCGGGCGCCAGCGCGAGGCGGTGGACATGGTGTCGACGGCCTTCCACGAGATGGTCGCCACCGCCAACGAGGTCGCCCGTTCCTGCAGCCAGGCCGCGGAATCGGCCGACAGCGGCCAGCGCCAGGCCCGCGAAGGCCAGCAGCAGATCGACGCGGCGGTCAGCAGCGTCGACCAGTTGAGCCAGGAGATCGAGCAGTCGGCCCAGTCGATGCAGCAACTGGAAAGCGACAGCAACAATATCCAGTCGATTCTCGGCACCATTCGTTCGATTGCCGAACAGACCAACCTGCTGGCGCTCAACGCCGCCATCGAGGCCGCCCGGGCCGGTGAACAGGGCCGTGGCTTCGCCGTGGTGGCCGACGAGGTGCGCGCCCTGGCCAAGCGCACCGCCGACTCCACGGCGGAGATCGACGGTCTGCTCGGTAACCTGGCCAAACGTACCAGCCAGGTCGCGCAACAGATGCATGCCAGCCTCGAGGTGTCGCAGGAATCGGTGAACCGTATCGGCCTGGCACGCACCAGTTTCGGGCAGATCCGCGAGTCGGTGGACGTGATCCGCGACATGAACACGCAGATCGCCACCGCGGCGGAAGAGCAGCACCATGTGGCTGAGGACATCAACCGGCATATCAGCCAGATCCATGGCGATGCGCAGTTGGTGGCGGAACTGGCAAACTCGGCGCGGCTCGATTCCCAGGGCCTGGCGGGGTTGTCCAACGAGCTCGATGCGTTGGTCAAGCGCTTCCGGACCTGAGACACGCAAGCATTGTCGGAGCGGTGCTTGCCCGCGAAGCTTTTAGCGCCCTCAAGGGCCTCTTCGCGGGCAAGCTCCGCTCCCGCATTAGTGCCGCGGTGTTTCGATATTCAGTGGCGGAACAGTTCCCCCGGTGTATAGCCAAACAAGCCCTTGAACGCGGCGATAAACGCTGACGTCGAATCATAACCACAGGACAGCGCGGCCCGGGTCACGCTGTCACCCGCCTCCAACGTCCCCAGCGACGAGAGCAATCGCGCACGCTGGCGCCAACCACGAAAACTCAATCCAGTCTCGCGCTGAAATAGCCGCATCAAGGTTTTTTCCGACATGCCCAGGCGCCCGGCCCATAGCCCCAGGGTCACCCCCAGTTCGGGGTTTTCAATCAGTTCGTTGCACAAGCCGAGCAACCGCGAGTGGCGCGGCAGCGGTAGCGAGAACCCCACCTCCGGCAACCCCGCCAACTGATCCAGCAACACCTGCACCAGGCGCCCTTCGCGACCACCGTCCTCGGGATAATCGGCCGGCAACAGGCAGAAACTCTTGATCAGTTCCCGAGCCAGCGGCGTCACCTCCAGCACCCGGCAGCGCGCCGGCGCCCACAGGCAATCCTCGCGACGCACATACAGGCTGCGCATTTCCGCACGCATCGAGGTGACCACCTCATGCTCCAGCCCATCCGGAATCCACACGCCCCATTGCGGCGGCGCGAAGAAACTGCCCTCGGCGGTGTGCACCCCCAGCACCCCGCTGATGGCGTAGGAAAACTGCACCCAATCATGCCGATGACGTGGCGTCCACGAGCCGGCGTTCAGGCTCTCGGCGCGGGCGTACAGCGGGCGCGGCAGGGATGTCAGCGTCGGAATCTGACGTTGGGGACCACGTTGTCCGTTGGTCGGCATGGAGAGACCTTATGTCGCAAGACGGCTTTCAGGCTGCGACCTTAGGCCAAGCCATGGTTTCTGACAATGCCGACAGGGCGATCCGCGCTCGACAGTGGCTCGCGCCTGTCACCACGGCAACACAACGCAAAGAATCAGCCCCACAACTAAAGAGATATAGCCTATAAAGCTGAAAGTCTTTTCCTACAAACAAAGCAAGCATCCATTGAGAGCCCACGCATGCCCGTGAACTGGCAATACCTGACCGCCGCGCCGAGCTTGCCCGCGCTTTACCTGCGCGCCGCGACACGACGCATCATCGCGGGCCAAGAATTGCCAGATCGAGGGCTACGCAGCTGGGTGACCGTCGATGAACGGCGCCTGGCCGCCTATCGCCGGGTCTGCGGTTTTGCCGAGGGCAGCCCGATGCCGGCGACCTATCCCCATGTGTTGGCCCTGCCCCTGCAACTGCAATTGCTGACAGCCAAGGAGTTTCCCTTTCCGCTGCCGGGCCTGGTTCACCTGAACAACCGTATCCGTCTGCTACGCCCCCTCGGCGGCATGCACAATCTGCGGATCGGCGTGCGGGTGCGCAACCTGCAGCCGCATGTCCAGGGCGCGACCTTCGATCTGCTCACCGAGATCGACGATGCCCTCGGCCCGCTTTGGGAAGCCGAAAGCCGGCTACTCTGCCGGGGCGTCACCCTGGACGCCAAGCCGGCGAAGAAAAAAAAGGCCGCGCCCCTGCCCCTGACCGAGCTGACGCACTGGCAGGTTCCAGTCGATATCGGTCGGCGCTACGCCAGGGTGTCCGGTGACTACAACCCGATCCACCTGACGGCCCTGAGCGCCCGCCTGTTCGGTTTCCCCCGGCCCATCGCCCATGGTTTGTGGAACAAGGCCCGTATCCTCGCGGCCCTGCACGAGCACCTGCCGAGCGCGAATATCGAGATCGAAGTGGCGTTCAGAAGACCGGTGCGCCTGCCCGGTGAAGTCGGCCTGTGGAGCAGTGCGCCAGGCTCCAACGGCGCGTTCAAATTGTCCGGGGCCAAGGGCCTGGAGCATCTGAGCGGACGCTGGCAGCCGATTGCCTGACACAGCGCCTACCCGCCCTGACGAATATTTCATCGGCTCCAGGTGTTATCCCTACAGCAAGGCCCTTGCTTCCCGTTCTCATCCACCGGAAGCTAGACGCCTTGAAGGAGAACACCCGCATGAACCTCGATGAACTGACCCAACGCCTGCACGGCATCCGCGATCGCAACGACTGGAAAACTTTCCACAGCCCGAAAAACCTGGCCATGGCCGCCAGCGTGGAGATGGCCGAACTGGTGGAGATTTTCCAATGGCTCAGCGAGGATCAATCGCGCCAGTTACCGCCGGAAAAACTCGCCCATGCCGGGCAGGAGGTCGGCGACATCGTCCTCTACCTGCTCCTGCTGTGCAGCGAACTGGGGCTGGACATGAACGAGGTGGTCCGCGCCAAGCTGGCCGACAGCGAACGGCGCTTCGCCCAATGAGCGACCGTCATTTCGACCAGCTGGCCACCCGCTTCGCCGAGAAGATCTACGGTGGGGCCAAGGGTGCGATCCGCCTCGCCGTGCTCCAGGCCGACCTGGCCGAGAGCTTGCCGCAGCGCCCGTTGCGGGTGCTGGATATCGGCGCGGGCCTCGGTCATATGTCATTGTGGCTGGCCGAGCGCGGTCATCAGGTGACCCTCGCCGAACCCGCCGAACCGATGCTCGCGGGCGCGCGCCAGCGCTTTGCCGAAGCCGGACAACCCGCGACCTTCATCCAGGCACCATGGCAGGAGCTGCTCGGCCAACTCACCGAACCCTATGACCTGGTGCTCTGCCACGCGGTGCTCGAATGGCTGGCCGAACCCCATGCGATCCTGCCGGTGCTGCACCAGTTGTGCACACCGGATGGCTGGCTGTCCCTGGCCTTCTACAATCGCGATGCACTGATCTATCGCAACTTGCTCAAGGGCCATTTCCGCAAGATGCGCAAGAACGACATGGCCGGCGAAAAGCACAGCCTGACCCCGCAACAACCCCTTGATCCACGGGAGCTGGCGGCGCAACTTGAAGGTCTGTGGCGGGTCGAAACCCAGAGTGGCGTGCGGGTTTTCCACGATTACATGCCGGTTGAATTCCAGGCCCGCGCCGCCCTGGCGGACCTGCTGGAAATGGAACTGGCCCACCGTCGCCACCCCGGCTTTGCCGGGCTGGGACGTTACCTGCACTGGATCTGCCGTCCGGTCTGAATACGGAGGATGCAATGAGTCGCCGTTTTTGTCTGCTCGCGCTGTGCCTGGGTGTGACTGCCTGCCAGAGCAACAACCCCTACACCGCCAGCTCCATGCCCCTGCCGCCCGCCCCGGCGCAGGTCGCGCATGCCCCGGACCTCAGCGCCTACCCGGCGCCGCCACGGGACTACGCGCGCTACCGCACCTGGGCCTGGAGCAACGACCGGCTGCCCGCCGGCACCACTTGGGCCGATCCGGCGCAACTGGCCGAAGTGGTGGGCAACGCCCTCGAACAGCAGGGCTTGCGCCCACGCCGCGACACGGCGCCGCCGGACCTGCGGGTCAGCGCCGAACTGCATGTGGAAAAACGCCTGCGCCAGGTCCAGGAAGACTACGGTTACGCCGGCGGTCCCTATGGCAACCGTTATGGCATGTACCCCAGCGCCCCGATCGTGCGCACCTATGAGGTGCAAGTGCTGGTGGTGCGTATCAGCCTGTTCGACGCGGGCTCCGGCCAACCGGTCTGGAGCGCCAGCGCCGAGACCGGCACCCAGGGCGATCAGCTCGAACGCGCGGATGCCTTGCGCGACGCAGTGAGCAAAGCCCTGGCCAGTTATCCACCCAGCTAGACAACTCCCGGAGAAAAATCATGGTCCGCCGTCTCGCTTCAGTGGCTTTTGCCGTGCTGCTCAGTGCTTGCGAAACCACCCGGGTCAACCACGACTTCGACGCCAGCCGCGATTTCGCCGCTTACCGTAGCTGGAGCTGGAAAGAGCCGGCGTTGCAGTACCGACCGGACGATCCGCGGATCAAGAGCGACCTGACCGAGCAGCGGATTCGCCAGGCGGTCGGCGAACAGCTGGACCAGCGTGGCTTACGCCCGGCCATGGCCGGCGGCAAGGCCGATGTGAAGGTCCAGGCGTACCTGATCGTCGATAACCGCCAGCAGCAGGTCAGCACCAGCTACGGCGGCGGTTGGGGTGGCCCTTGGCAGGGCGGTTTCTGGGGCGGCCCGGGATACACCGAAACCCGCAGCGTCGACTATCAGGTCGCGACGATCCAGGTCGACCTGCTCGATGGCAAGGACGGCAAGCTGGTCTGGCGCGGCAGTGCCGAGCAGACGGTCAACGACGGCTCGACACCGGCTGAACGCAGCGCGGCGATCAACCAGGCCGTGGCCAAGTTGATGAGCGCGTATCCGCCGAAGTAGTCGCAGCGGACATGGCGACCTACTTCTGACTCTCGATATCACTGATATCAAGCATGAAGCCAATCATCCGCAGGCTGTCGCCGACACCCAGCACCTGTCCCTGAAGGCGATACCACTGTGGGGGCTGGAATGCATCCTCAGCATGACGGCGCACGATTTGCAGCAGCGCCTTGCCCTGCTGCAAATCGTGCATGCGGCTGGAAAGTTCCTCGCGATCGGAGGCATGGAACAGCCTCAACCAAGCCTGCAGCGATAACATCCCGTACGATGCCTCCACCCCCAGCTCCCGGGCCAATTGCGGAGCCAGTTGCAACTGGTCAATGGCCGGCGTCCATTCCCACCAACCGGTGCCCAACAAGCCTTGCAACACCTCCAGGCGCTCCAGTTGATGATGGTGCGCCTGCTGCCGCAGGCGGGCCAACAACGGCGCGGCCAAAGCCGCCGCCAGTTGCAGCCAGTCACGGTCCTCCAACCGCGCCGCCCGTTGTTGCGCCGGGTAAAAACCGCCGAGCAACCAGGCCGCCACCCCATGGTCGTCGCAAAAAGGAATGAGCAAGCCATCGGCATCGCCCATCACCCCTTGCAGGCGCATATGCTCACTGAGACCTTGTTGTGCGCTAAAGTACAGCGGCACCATGCCGTTTAGGCTGTCCAGGCCACGACCCAGGACTTGACCGGTCTGCCACAGGGCCGGAGCGTCGTGGGCCCGATACTCGCTGTGCACCATCCACTGCTGCTGATGTTCGTCCAGCAGCGCCAGGGCGACACAGGGAATCCGCCAGTGTCGGGACAGCCCCTGCAACTGCTCGTTCAGCACCTGGGGTAAGCGCGCCAGGCTGCACAAGCGCAATTGTTCGCTCATTTGCCCGGCGAAATACTGCAACTGCTCACGTAGCGACGAGCGCAGATTGTGTTCGAGCAGGTCGCCGATATCCACGGCCTGCAGCCACCAGCCCGTATTGCCGGGCTGGACCCAGGCCCGGGTATGCAGGACTTGCCCGGCCGGGCCGATGAAATCCAGGTCCAGGCCCTGCCCGAGCCAATCCGCCGGCACGCCCTCGACACACAGACGGCTGGAGAGCAGCAGCAAGTCGCGCAACTCGCATACTGCATCCCGCGGCGCCAGGTCATGGCGCAAGGGACCGTCGACATTCAATACCCGACCGTCATCGTCGAGCCGGATCTGCAAGCCGAACACCGGGGCGGACAGATCGTGCACAGGCTCGGGCGCCGACTCGCGGCTCCGTCTCAGCAGGAGACCGAGGAGTTTGTCTCCCGCGCTCAAAATTGCCGACCCAAGGTAACGATGATCGTCAGCACGCACACAAGGTCGAACTCAACGGCTGCGGCATCCTTGGTTTTTCTAGGGAGGCTGGGGTTCATGACAACGTCTACCCTGACAACTGCACATTGCTATCAGCATAGAATCATTCGCCGGAAAGGGTGTTTTTTAGCCGATGCATAGCCTGGCTCTATTGGCTTGGTTGGTACGCTCTGCGATCCAGAATCCGGGCCATCCACACCGGGTCGTCGCTGACCTCATCCGAGCAAAGAGGCGCTACACTAAGGAGCGAACTCAGTGACAGGAATGGTCCAATGAACGCCTCTTCCCCCCCACGCCAACAGCTCCTTCTAGTGGACGACGAAGAGGACGCGCTGCTGGAACTGGCCGAGCTGCTGGAGGGCGAAGGCTTTAGCTGCTTCACCGCCACCTCCGTCAAGCTCGCGCTCTCGCACCTCACGCAGCACCCGGATATCGCCCTGGTGATCACCGACCTGCGCATGCCGGAAGAAAGCGGCATGTCACTGATCAAGCGTCTGCGTGAACACACTACGCGTCAGCACCTGCCGGTGATCGTCACCTCCGGCCACGCCGACATGGACGATGTCAGCGATATGCTGCGGCTGCAGGTCCTCGACCTGTTCCGTAAACCCATCTATCACGTGCGCCTGCTGGAGACCCTCAACAACCTGTTTCCACAGCCCCGGATGCATCTGGCCAACCCCTCCTGATGCGCTGTCTGGACAACCTTCGGGGAGGCCTGTAAAACCTGCTCCCTGCGAGTGCGGCGCGTCAGTCGACTTATTCATCAGGGGTAGCTAATGCAGGTAGAAAGTTTTTTTGAATGGCTGGGCCAGGCACTCGGCTCGGTGATCCGCTTTATCATCGATTGCCTCAGCGGCTTCTTCAACGCCCTGACCCATGCCGGCGGCAACTTTATCGACGGTTTCGCCCGCGCCCTGGGCATGAGCCCCTCGTTCTTCAGCATCCTGATCCTGATCTTCGGCCTGATGCTGCTCTACTCCGCGGTGCGCGCCTTCATGCGCGCCTCGATCTTTCTTGGCATCCTCTGGCTGGTGCTCGGGCTCTGGTTGTTGAGCTGGGTCATCCACTAGTCGCTACACTGCCCGCTCTTGCGAGGAGCCCGCATGTCCTCCCTGATCGCCGACTGGCGAGACCGCCCGACTCACCGCCGGGTCTGGGCGCTCGCCGCGCCCATGATCCTGTCGAATATTTCCGTGCCGCTGGTGGCGCTGGTCGACAGCAGCGTGATCGGCCACCTGCCCCATGCCCATCAGCTCGGCGCGGTGGCGGTCGGGGCCAGCCTGTATATCTTTCTCGCCTGGGCCATGGGCTTCCTGCGCATGGGCTCCACCGGTTTCGCTGCCCAGGCCGCCGGGCGCGGCGACGGCGCGGCGTTGCGCCAGGTGCTGGTCCAGGGGCTGCTGCTGAGCCTGCTGCTGGCGCTGTTCCTGGGGAGCATCGCGGTGCCGTTCAGCCAACTGGCGCTGACCTTCATGCAACCCTCGCCCGAGTTGCACGCGCTGACCCTGGACTTCTTCCACATCCGGCTGTTCGGGCTGCCGGCGGCGCTGGCCAGCTATGCCCTGGTCGGCTGGTTCCTCGGGACCCAGAACGCCCGCGCGCCGCTGGCCATCCTGCTGAGCACCAACCTGGTGAATATCGCCCTGAACCTGTGGTTCGTCCTCGGACTGGACTGGGGCGTGGTCGGTTCGGCCCGGGCCTCGGTGATCGCCGAATGGACCGGCGCCCTGCTCGGCCTGAGCCTGACCGGCAAGGCCCTGCGCGCCTACCCCGGGCACATCGCCTGGGCGGCGCTCAAGCTTTGGCGCAACTGGCGCCCGTTGTTGACGGTGAACCGCGATATCTTCATTCGCAGCATGGCGCTGCAATCGGTGTTTTTCCTGATCACCGTCCAGGGCGCGCGCCTGGGCGACGCCACTGTCGCGGCCAACGCCCTGCTGCTCAATGGCCTGTTGCTCACCGCCCACGCCCTGGACGGACTGGCCCATGCCGTGGAGGCGCTCTGTGGCCATGCCATCGGTGCCCGCGATCGCGACACCTTGCGGCGTGCCCTGGTGGTGGCGGCGGGTTGGTCGCTGTTGGCGAGTCTCGGCTTCGGCTTGCTGTTCCTGCTCGGCGGCCACCTGTTCGTCAGCCTGCAGACCGACATCCCCAACGTGCGCGACCTCGCCTTCGGCTACCTGCCTTACCTGGCGCTGTTACCGCTGATCGCGGTCTGGAGCTACCTGCTCGACGGCTTGTTCATCGGTGCCACCCGCGCCCGGGAAATGCGCGACAGCATGCTGCTCAGCGTACTGTTCAGCCTGCCCTGCGCCTGGTGGCTGAGCCGCTATGGCAATCACGGCCTGTGGATAAGTTTCCTGCTGTTCATGGCCCTGCGCAGCCTGATCCTGGGGCTCTACGCCCTGAAACTGCGGAGCAACGACGGCTGGTTCGGCGGCGCCTCCAACTGAGTCAAGTTCATCGCAACAAACACCGTGACGAGCGGAAAATGAACCCTGTTGCCGATCAAGCTGAACCAAAGCTGAACGGGGCTGAAGTTATCAATTCAGGATTGAAGGAAATGGGACGCATTCCTGGCTTGAGAGGCGGCTTTACGGGTCCGCAGGATAGAAAACCATCAGTCAATTGTAAGGAGGACGTTACCTGGCGATCGCGTTGAAAAATAGCTGCCGCCACTGAAAGTATTGATGCGCCGAGCCAACAGGGCCGAGTCGAAGTACAAACTCGCACTTTAATATTTATTTACTGATACAAACCAGCTCAGTTGAAATAGTTCCCCGTGTACGCCCATCAACAAGCGTGGGCAAGCCAAAGCCCGCTTTTTCCGGAGAGTAATAGGTGCTAGCCTTTAATGGCTTTTTGATATTCGATTCAAATCGGTATCAACTTCAAGTTTTTGGAAAGCCCGAATTTTAGCGAAAACCTCTTTTGCCTGTATTCGCCCGCTCAAGATGGATTCGTCGTGCCGGTCATAGCACGATGAACTTCCCTCTGTCGTGAGTGCTATTGAGTTGATATGCCTGATTGTAACGCAAGGAGCAGCGTTTCGCCTGAGACGCTACAACCCACAGGAAGTGAAGACCGTGACATTGCCTCACTCGTTGTCATCGCCCGACTCTCGGTGTCGCCGTCAGTGCCGAGAGTTTCAGGCACCTGTCGGGACTGTCCCGAGCACCTGCAACAAAACTTATGAACATGCTGGCCCGTCACGGCCTTGATGGCCGCTTGCGGCCGGTTGAGTATTGTAGTTTTTAACTTGAGGGAACAAATTGAAAATCAATCAGATAGCATTTTTTGTAGCCACTGCGGTATTGTGCACCACGGCATTGGCTGGAACAGATGATATAAAAACCTCGAATAACCAGTTTGAGGTCCAGGCCATTTCCACGAAAGTCGATTATCAGGAAACCGCCGATGGAAGAGGCGGTAGCTTTTCCGGAAAATATTATACGGAAAAAGGCTATATCCCCGGTTTTGCATTATCGATTTCCTTGATGAAGGACGTGTGGCTGGGCAACGACTTCCTTCAACTTCAGTATAGTAAAAGCGACGGAAACACCGATTATAAGGGCGTACTCAGGCCAACTCGAGTTTATGGCACTGCGACTGGACAGGTTGGCGCTACCGTTTCCGACTACAGTCTGCGTTGGGGAAAAGGTTTTGCGCTTGACGGGGCGTTCATGATCACCCCTTACGGCGAACTTGGTCGTCATGAGCAGCAGATCAAATCCAGTTCTGACGCAACTTTTACCCATAACTGGTATGGAGCAGGCACGCTCGTTCAATACTCGCCTTTTCCCCATTTGGTGTTTACCGCCAATGCCTTGGTTGGGCGCACGTTCGCGGCAGACTTTGATCAAAGTGGTCCCTATGGATATTCTGGTGCGCTCGGAAATTCCAATCTGTATAAGGCCGGCTTGGCCACAGATTATGCATTCACGAAAAATTTCCATGGCAACGTGGGCATCGATTACACATCCTTTAAATATGGCAGCACTGCGACGCACGGAACTTCGGGCGGAACACTGGCATGGATGCCAGAGAGCCGGACTGACGATACAACTTTCAAGATTGGGATCGGCTACGCTTTTTAAGTAGCGCGCCGAATGGTTCAAGCACTAGGACAACCATATGAAAGAAGAGGCAACCAAGTTTTTGCAAACGACCGCCAAGGCTCGAAAAGTTTTGCTGATTTTGTCGATCATATGGTTCACAGCCGTTCGGCACCATCAGGACATCTACCCGGAGGCCCAGATCAGTCAGTTGCAGGAGGTCTTGATTTCACTCGCGCTACCCGTAGTGATCATCATCCTGGCTTGCATCTGGTATCGAGTTTTCAAGTACAAACCTGAGAAATGACCGGGGCTGAATCAAGTAGTGCTGCTGACGCTCAATCGTGGCCTGCACTCCAGATCCGGCGCAGGCTTTCCAGACGCTCGACAGGAGAGTCCCCCGACGAGTCCGGCGGAATCGGCGCAGCCGGATACGCTGCGCGCAGATGCAGCCAGCCATCGAGCAGGCCGTAGTCACGAAAGCCCTGGGTGATGCCCTCCTGCACATGGCACCAGGTCCGGTCGTATTCATGCCCGCTGCAGCGGCTCCACTGGTAGGCGTGGCGCTCCAGCAGGCAGGTTTGCAGCCGGCGCTGCTGGCGGCTGCTCAGGACCGGCGGCGTGGCGAGGGCGGGAACCTCGAGCCCGGGGTTGAACAACTGCTGCCAACCGACACTGCCAATGGCCTTGTCCGCCCAGGTCCCGCCATGCCAGTACAGGCAGTGGATGGGGCCGAGCCAACCACTCAGTTCGTGGGGATCCGACGAATCGAAAAAATAGCTCGCGGTCTGCGGGTTGTAATAACTGAGCAAGCCCCGATGCTGGTCGTCGAAACCCACCACCAATATCTGCCGCAGGTGGGCCAGCAACGCCCGCACCGGTGCCCGGCTATGCAGGAACAGGCCCGGCCAGAGACTCGGGTTGGCCTGGATGAGGCGGTTCAACGGACAATCCCCGGCCAGTTGCAACAGCCGTGGAGCCACTTCACCCTGGCCCTGAAACGGCGTGCCTTCGAACAGGTTGTAAGCCAGGTAGGACGCATAACGCTCCTTCAACACCTCAATCGCCGCCGGCGCTCCAAGCACATCCAGTAACAGCCACTGGCTGCATTCATCCGTCGTCTTCATGACAGGCCCCTTCCCGGCAATGCCCCCCGGCAGGCGCAATCCTGCGCCACGCAATAACGTTCGCTGCCGCCCATGGGTTGCCCACACAGCAACACCAGCGGATAACCACCGTGCAGTGACTCGAGCATCGGGTCACGGCGCGCACGTTGCGTACTGCCGGGCGGCGGCCCCGACCACCGGACATCGCCACGCATGACAATGCGCGGCGCCTGCGGATCGCCGTCCTGAAAGCGCACCCACACCGCCATCCCCACCGTCAGCGCCGAACCGTTTCCCTCGGCCTCCCGTTGCAACGAGCCGGCCAACGGCAGCCAGCAAGGAGCCTGTGGTGAAGCGCCGCCTTGGGAAAAGGCATCAATACGTACCGCCACCCGCCCTTCTGCATCACGAAAGCGCCCCTGCTCATCGGCGTCGACCACCTGCGCCCGGAACAGCCCGGATAACACAGGGCAGGGGCAGCGTCTTCGGGAACGAAACGCCACCTCCCAGGAAGTCGCCGCGAAGGCATTGCCATAGCGCACCTGCGGCCCGGCGTCGGCGGACTCGCCAGGCAGGCTGGCGCCACGGTGGCGAAGCCGGGTGACCAGCCACAAACGGTTCCAGGCCGCGCAAGGGTGGCCGGAAACGGGCAGATACGTGCCGCAGGCCAAACCGGGCAGATCGCTTTCGCCCTCGGCCACCTGAGTCCCACAACCGGCCCGCCGGCGGCGGCTATCGGCCAGCGTGACGCAAAGATCGAGCACGCCCGGACCTGTCTCATCGGCGAAGCGCGCTCGATGAGCCCGTCGAAATGCCCCCTGGTGATCGGCAAAGACCAGCAAGTGCATGTCCCGGCTGTGCTGGAAGTGGAAATGGATACCCTCCTGCGCGCAGAGCCGCCGCACAAAGGCCAGGCTCGACTCCTCGTACTGCACGCAATACGCACGTCGGGCATAGTGGCCCTTGAGCGAGAAACGCACGGCATCGTCGCCCAGGCCATGTTCCTCGAGCACCCGGGCAATGATCGCCGGGACCGAGCAGTGCTGGAACAGGCGTCGGCCCACGCGCTGCGCCAGACACACCAGGCGCGGTCCCAGGGACAGGCGGCAGTGGCCCCGCGCCAGCCCCTGGAGCGTCAGGTTGACGCCCTGTATCTGCGCGTGGAACCCGCCGTTCCCAGTCCCCAGCGCCAGGTAGCAACTGCGGTACATCAACCCGCCCAGGTCCAGTTCGCCTTCCTCGTCGAGGACATCCAGCTCAAAGGCAAACAACTCGTCGATCGCTTCCTCACCGGTAAAGGCGCTGACAATCAGGGGATGGGACAAGCCCGCTACATCCAGCCGAAAAAACGGCTCGTTGACTGGATCGAACATTGGCTTTCCTCACACGTGGGACCAGCCAAGGATTCTCGCCGAGAGACAAGGCCGAGTAGAGGGCTGAAGTAGTGTTAGAGAAAAGGCCTACGCAAAACACGGAACAGGGGAAGCCATCATCTTGACTTCAGAGCATAAAAAAACCACCTCTGAGGGTGGTTTCTTTCACAAACAGACATCGCCTACAAGCTCACAGGAAAAGACCAGCTTAAAACAAGGCCATTTCCCAGGAACTATTGGCGTCGCCTTATGAGGACAGGTACGAGGAGCGGGTCAGCCCCAGACGCAGGGCGTCCAGATACTGGGTACGTTCTTTCACGCTGATATTCGCACTGGCGACTTTGTCGCGGTAGTGGGTCATCAGTTCCTCCGGCGACAAGTGCACATAACGCAGCATGTCCTCGATGGTGTCATGGGTTTCGATACCGGCGTGGTACACGCTGCCATCCGGGTTCTGGTAGATGTTCACCGAATCGGTGTCACCGAACAGGTTGTGCATGTCACCGAGAATTTCCTGGTAGGCGCCCACCAGGAAGATCCCCAGCAGGTAGTCCTCGCCGTCGTTCAGGGCGTGCACCGGCAGGCTGGTTTCGATGCTCTGCTCGTCGACGTACTGCTTGATCTTGCCGTCGGAGTCACAGGTCAGGTCTTGCAGCACGGCACGGCGCAGCGGCTCTTCGTCGAGACGGTGCAGCGGCAGGATCGGCAGGACCTGGCCGATGGCCCAGGTGTCCGGCAGGCTCTGGAATACCGAGAAGTTGCAGATGTACTTGTCGGCCAGCTTGTCGTTGAGTTCGTCGAGCACCTGGCGGTGCGAACGCTGGCGGGCCTTCAACGAGTTGTGCAGGCGCCGGCAGACCGCGAAATAGCACTGCTCGGCCAGGGCTTTCTCGGCCAGGGTCAGCTTGCCGTCGGCGTACTGGGTGGCGATATCGCTCATGTAGTGCGTGGCGCGCCAGTAGGTTTCGGTGACCATCTCGATATCGGTCGGCCCCAGCAACTCCACCAGCCACTGCACGGTTTCCGGCAGGTTCTCGGGGTTATCGATGTGCGGCACGTCGTCGTTGTGTTTCTCGACGTCGGTCACCTGCACCACCAGCATGGCGTGGTGGGCGGTCAGCGAACGACCGCTCTCGGAAAAGATGTTCGGATGCGGCAGGTTCTGCGCATCGCAGAATTCCTTGAGCATGCCGACCACGACACCGGCGTAGTCGTCCATGTCGTAGTTGATCGAGCTGGCGTTGCGCGAATGGGTACCGTCGTAGTCCACGCCCAGGCCGCCGCCGACGTCGATGTGGTCCACCGGCAGGCCGAGGTTGCGCAGTTCGCCGTAATAGCGGATCGCTTCCTTGAAACCATACTGGTAGTCCGCCAGGTTGGCGATCTGCGACCCCATGTGGAAGTGCAGCAAGCGAATGCCCTGGTCCAGGCCGGCGTCGCGGAAGCGCTCGACCACCGACAGCAACTGCGCCGCCGAGAGACCGAACTTGGACTTCTCGCCACCGGTATCGGCCCACTTGCTCGAGGCCAGGGACGACAGACGCACCCGCAGGCCGATCCGCGGCTTGACCTTGAGGGCCGCCGCCTCCTCGATCACCAGTTCGACCTCGGATTCTTTCTCGATCACGATAAACACCGTGTGACCGAGCTTCTGGCCCATCAGCGCGAGGCGAATGAACTCACGATCCTTGTAGCCGTTGCAGACAATGGTGCCGCCCTTCGGCGCCAGCGCCAGCACCGCCAGCAGCTCCGGCTTGGAACCGGCTTCCAGGCCGATGGAGACGTTCTGGGTGGCGATGATGTTCTCGATCACCGCTTCCTGCTGGTTGACCTTGATCGGGTACAGCGCGGTGTACTTGCTCTGGTATTCCAGGCGTTCGATGTTGGCGTCAAAGGCCCCGGTCAACTGGCGGACACGGTCCTGCAGGATATCCGGGAAGCGCACCAGCAACGGCAAGGACAAACCACTCTTGCGCAGTTCGTCGACCTGCTCGAAGAGATCGATGGGCGAACTGCTCGGACCGTTCGGACGAACCTCGACGCGACCGGCGTCATTGATCGCGAAATACCCGGCCCCCCAATGGCGAATCCCATAAACACTGCGGCTGTCCGCAACTGTCCATTGGCTGCCATCGTCTTTGCGTGTGCGTCGTACGGACATCGAAGTCCCCTATAAAGAAGTCAAATAGCGCCACCTGGGTCCAGGCTGCGCGCAGTCTAAAGAATGAAAATGACGATTCGCCTGCATACAGGAGGTTCAGACCCTGAATCCAGCACCGAGTTTAGAGGCTGTTCGGGAACAGCCTCTGTGAAAACCATGGGGACGACAGCCCGACCTCGTTCAGCCGGGCCGGCGGGTCAACTTCACAGTGGTTTTCACAGAGGCTGCTAGCCGCCGGACTTCTTCGCCTTGAAACCGTGTTTTTCCAGCTCGGCCAGCAGCAACTCGACATGATCGCCCTGGATCTCGATCACGCCGTCCTTCAAGGCGCCACCGGTCCCACAGCGTTTCTTCAACGCGGTCGCCAGGTCCTTGAGGGCGTCTTCGGCCAATGGCACGCCAGTGATAGTAGTCACCGTCTTGCCGCCACGGCCCTTGCTTTCGCGGCGCACACGAGCAATGCCGTCACCGGCTGGGAGCACACTTTGTTTGCAGATACAGGCAGCCACCGGCTGGCTACAGTCCGGACAATGTCGACCTGCGTCGGTGGAAAACACCAGGCCACCGAGGGCGGCGAAGGATGCGGCTTTTTTGGCCACCGGCAATCCTCTTGGGAGGACTAAAGACTGGTCACACCCCCGGGAGGGGCCTGCGACCGCGAAGCCCCACTCAGGCAGGGGCAGCGCAACTGCGGCGGGCAATGCCGCCACAGCTTTTGAAAGTCGCGCAGTGTAACGGCAAAAAGCCCCCGGCCCAATAGCCAATCGGCGCCAATTCATGAAGCTTTTGCGACGTCGGCACGGTGTTATTGCAGATAACGTTTCAAGGCCGCCAGGGAGTCCGGGCAATAGGGCTTTGCAAGGGTTTCCGCCAGGGCCTGCGCGACCGGTACAAAGCGCGCCTCAAGCACCTCTTCCGGCTGCAAGCGCAGCGGTCCGTCCCAAACCGCGCTGAACACCGCGCACCAGAGGCGATTGCCCGGCTGGTCGAAGAAAAAGTGCTCATGCTCGGTCAGCGGCACGCCACTGACCCCCAGCTCCTCTTCCAGTTCGCGCGCGGCGGACTCGGCATAACTTTCATCGGCCTGGACCATGCCGCCAGCGGCCACATCCCAATAACCCGGGTAGATGGCCTTGCTCAAGGTGCGCCGATGCACGCACAGCTCGCCGGCGGAGTTGAACAGCAGGATATAGGTGCCGCGCCCGATCAGCCCGCGCTCGCGCAACTCGGCTCGGGCCAGGGCCCCGAGCAGTTGGTCATCGGCGTCGACCCAGGCGATCTGTTCGGCGTCGGAGGCGGCACGGTGCCGGGCCTCCCGCAAGGCCTTATCCATGGCTCAACCCTGGTTCAGCAGTTGGCGCAAATCGATCACCGCCGCGTTAGCCCGGGAAATATAGTTGGCCATCACCAGCGAGTGGTTCGCCAAAATGCCGAAGCCGCTGCCATTGAGGATCATCGGACTCCAGACCGGTTGCTGGGAGGCTTCCAGTTCGCGAATGATCTGACGCACGCTGACCGTGGCGTTCTTCTTCGCCAGGACGTCGGCGAAGTCGACCTCGACGGCCCGCAGCAGGTGCGACAGAGCCCAGGCCTGGCCGCGCGCCTCATAGAACACATTGTCGATCTGCAACCACGGGGTCTCGACGATTTCCTCGTCAACCTGCGGCACCTGCCCCGGGATCACGCTTTCGGTTTTCAGCGCGGTGTTGAGCTTGACCCGCCCGACACTGGCCGACAGGCGCTGGGACAACGAGCCGAGACGGGTGGCGACATCGCCGAGCCAGTTGTTCAGGTTGTCGGCCCGGGCATAGAACAGCGCGTTGTTCTGGTTCGGGTCGGACAAGCGGGCCTGGTAACGGCTCAGGGAGTTGATCCCTTCCTGGTACTCCGACTCGCTGGACGGCAGCATCCAGCTCTTGTTGTCGAAGTTGAAGCGCGGTTCGGCCTTGGCCAGGTCGGCATCTTCAGCCGATTGCGACTGGGAACGCGCGAAGTCCTTGCGCAGGGCACGGGTCAGATCGCGGACCTGGACCAGCACGCCGTATTCCCAACTGGGGATATTGTCCAGCCAGACACCTGGCGGAAAGCGGTCGTTGGACAGGTAGCCACCGGGCTTGTTGAGCAAGGTGCCAGCCACGCTCTTGAGGGTTTCCACGGTGGTGTAGCCCACCACCATCTTGCGGCCTTCCTTCTCGGCGGCCAGTTGGGCGTTCTGCTGCACTGGAAACAACGCCGGTTCCTGGCTCCAGTACCAACCGATGAGGATCGTGGCCAGCAGGTACAAGCCCAGCAGGGTCGCCAAAGCGCGACTGAACAGCATCCCGCGCAAGTAACCACGGGTCGCCGACTTGGCTTCGGCGGCACGCTCCGGCGCGCTGTCTTCGCGGTTTTTCCAGTCCAGCATGGCTCTATCCTTTTCCTGAATTCATCGGTTCGACCACAACCCTGCTCCATCGTGCCTTTCCCGGCATTGCGCAAGGTCAAGGGCACGGCAGCGTTGCCATCCGTGCGAGCACTATAAATCAAGCCCCGGCGGGACGCCTCCTCGATACGACCTCTGCGCTTCTGTTGCAGGAAGCAAAACCGCGAAACCCATGGGTCATCAAATGAATCAGGTTAATTGACGGATGACACCGCCATAGACGAAAAGAGCTGCTAGCATAGAGCCATTAGTCGACCCCAGCCGTTCCCCTAACTAGTAGTCAGGATATGACCGAGCCAGAAGACCCCAGCCGCGAGCGCCTCAAGCAGCACTTTGCCCAGCGGGTCATTCATCAGGCCCGGCAGATCCTCGAGATCTGGCAACGCCTGCAGCGCAGCGAATGGTCGAGTGCCGACATGTCAGAGCTGAGCGAAGCCAACCTGCGCCTGCTGCGCTTCGCCGAGCGCTTCGAACAACCCGAACATACCCAGTTGGCCCGCCATATCAGCCACTCCCTGGAAGAGGTGAGCGCCAACCGCGGGCGTCTGAGCAGCCGCCTGATCACCGAACTCAATCGCCTGATGCAGCGCCTGTCGCGCACCGGCCTGCGCCACGCCGACCAGCTCGAACACACCTTCCTGCCGCCGCTGCGCAAGCCGGTCTACGTGATGCTGCAAGACCACGACCGCGCCGAGCGCCTGGCCAAGCAACTGGAATTCTTCGGCCTCACGGCCCAGTCGCTGGAAAGTGTCGCGGCGTTCCGTTCGTCAATGGCCGAGCGCTTGCCTTCGGCCATCGTCATGGACGTCGACTTCAGTGGCGCCGGCATGGGCCTGCACCTGGCCGCCGAAGCGCAGCTGGGCCTGGAACACAAGTTGCCGCTGTTGTTCTTCAGTCTCCATGAAACCGACACCCCGACCCGCCTGGCCGCCGTGCGCGCCGGCGGCCAGGAGTTCCTCACCGGGACCCTGGAAGCTTCCAGCCTGCTGGAAAAAATCGAAATCCTCACCTGCGTCGCCCAATACGATCCGTACAAGGTGCTGATCATCGACGACTCGCGGGCCCAGGCGCTGCACGCCGAACGCCTGCTCAACAGCGCCGGGATCGTCACCCGGACCCTGATTGATCCGATCCAGGCCATGGCCGAACTGGCGGACTTCCAGCCCGACCTGATCATCCTCGACATGTACATGCCGGCCTGCACCGGCACGGAACTGGCCAAGGTGATCCGCCACAACGACCGTTATGTCAGCGTGCCGATCATCTACCTGTCGGCCGAAGACGACCTGGACAAGCAGCTCGATGCCATGAGCGAAGGCGGCGACGACTTCCTGACCAAACCGATCAAGCCGCGCCACCTGATCACCACCGTGCGCAACCGCGCCGCCCGCGCCCGCAACCTCAAGGCACGGATGGTCCGCGACAGCCTCACCGGCCTGTACAACCACACCCATATCCTGCAACTGCTCGAAGACTGCAGTTTCCGCGCGCGCCGCGAGTGCAAGCCGCTGAGCTTCGCGATGCTCGATATCGATCACTTCAAGCGGGTCAACGACAGCCACGGCCACCCCATGGGCGACCGGGTGATCAAGAGCCTGGCGCTGTTTCTCAAGCAACGCCTGCGCAAGACCGACTTTATCGGCCGTTATGGCGGCGAAGAATTCGCCATCGTCATGCCTGACACCGACATTGAGTCGGCCGTTAAAGTACTGGATGAAATTCGCCAGCGCTTCGCGGAAATCCACTACCCCGCGCAACCCCAGGACCTCTGGTGCACCTTCAGCGCCGGGGTGGTCGAATTGCAAGCCGATTCCGACGGCCTGATGATGGCGACCCAGGCCGACGAAGCGCTCTACCGCGCCAAACATGCCGGACGCAACCGCGTGCAAGCGGCAAGGCAAAGTGCCAGCTTTTCATCGGATTCCACCGACTCGGTCATGACACTGTAACAAAACAGCAATAACTTCAGGCACTTACCACTTTTGTCGTGGATAGAATCCTGAATGCGCCTGAAGCTGCTGACCAATCTCAACACCCTGTTGCTCGTCGCCGTATGCCTGGCGCTCGGAGCCACGCTCTGGTGGTCGCAACAGGCGCTGGAGCGCCCCTACCAACTGATGGAGCGTTACCTCAGCCTGTCGCAGCAGTTCCAGAACCAGGCGGCGCGCAATATCGAAGACTACCTGGGTAGCGGCGACGCCCTGCGCCTGAGCAGTGCGAGCCAGGCCATCGAGCAGCTGGAAAAGCAGCTCGGCGCCCTGCCGCCGGACATGACCGCCAGCCTGCGCCCGAGCCTCGCCGCCCTCAACGACTTCAGCAAGACCGAGTTGCTTGCCGCCGGCAAACTGGCTGGCGACCCGCAAGCCCTGTTGCTCCAGGCCGAACGCGAGCTGGGCGGGAACCTCGATCAACTGAGCCAATACGCGACCCAAACCAAGGCGCCGGAAGCGGCGGCCTACCTGCCCCTGCTGCTGACGGCTTCCTCACACCTGGCCAGGTTGAGCCTGGCGCGGGACAAGCTGGTCAGCAGCGGGCGCAGCGAACTGGCCGCCGACGTCGAGCGCGAACTGGCGAGCATCCGCGGCCAGGCCGAACAACTGGAAGCCCTGCCCCTGCTCGGCGTAACCGCCAGCAGCGAATCCAACAGCGACGATTTCAGTGCCATGATGGGCCTGGAGAACACGGAAAAAGCCGTGGCCCAGGACACCGGCGTCGACCTCAAGCGCGAACTGCACGGCCTGCTGAGCCGCTACCCGGCGGAGCTGAGCCGCACCCGCGAGCAGATCCAGAAGCGCTCGGACCTGGCGACGGCGACCCACCTCAAGATCAACGCCGTGCAACAGGCGATCGCCGCGCTGGAGCCGGTGGTCCGTGCCCAGCATGGCAAGATCCAGGGCGACGTGCGACTGATACAGGGCTTAATGATCGGCCTGATCCTGCTGATCGCCCTGTTGATCGATACCCTGCAGCGCAAGCTGTCACGGGTCCTGAGCAACCTCGCGCCGGCACTCTCGACCTGGGCCGAAGGCGATTTCAGCCGGGATATCCAACTGGGCAAGACCAACCGCGAACTGCACGATATCGAAGCCTCGCTGAACCGCCTGCGCGCCTATCTGGTGGACCTGGTGGGCACCATCCGGCAGAACGCCGAGGAAGTCGCCGGCAGCAGCCGTGCCCTGGCCGACCTCAGCGGCGGCCTGCACAGCGGCGCCGAGCGCCAGGCCGGCGATACCGCGCAGATCCGCGACGCCCTCGGTGAATTGGAAGCCACCATCCAGCAAGTCGCAGGCGACGCCAGCCAGGCCGCCGATGCCAGCCGCAGCGCCGGCAGCGCGGTCGAACACGGCCAGCAGGTCATCGGCCTGAGCCTGACCGGTTTGCACGCGCTGGTGGGCGAAGTCCAGGGTAACGCGCAGATGATCGAGAAACTCGCCGAGGAATCGGCCACCATCGGTGGCGTGCTGACGGTGATCCGCTCGATTGCCGACCAGACCAACCTGCTGGCGCTCAATGCCGCCATCGAAGCCGCCCGCGCCGGGGAAATGGGCCGTGGCTTCGCCGTGGTCGCCGAAGAAGTACGCAGCCTGGCGCAACGCACCGCCGGGGCCACGGGCGAGATCCAGACCCTGATCGCCGGCCTGCAAAGCGCGGCGCGGCAGTCAGTGGAAGGCATGCGCGCGCAAGTCGAACATGCCGAAGCCACGGCCAGCCAGGCCCAGGCGGCGGACGGCGCGCTGGACAAGATTGTCGGCGCAATCCAGACCATCGCCGAGACTGCGGTGCGCATCGCCGATGTCACCGCCCAACAAAGCGGTGCGGTCAGTGAAATTCGCGATCACAGCGAGCGTATCCACCAACTCGGTGGCGACAACCTGCTGCGCATCGGCGAAGGCCGCAGCCAGGGCGAACACCTGCTGGTGCTGGGCGGGCAGTTGCGTACCGCCGTGCAGGCCTTCCGCGTCTGACAGCCCCCGAACCCCGCCCTGCAGCCCCGTCCCGCGTCCGCAACAGCAGCAAAATCGCCCTTGCGAACAGGCATCGGTGACAGCGCCGCGGCGAACTTCGTCGAACCGGCCGCCGCGACGAATGACTGGATCCGAGAAATCAGTCATAAATTTCGCGCGAACATCGGACATCGTGCTGGCTATTGCAGGTAACTGGACAGTCGCCAAAGCTTTCCGGCATAGTCGGCCCGCACCGACAACTGCACGTGAATAACAAGGAACAACCGATGGCGACCCTACTGGTCCTGCACGGACCCAACCTGAACCTGCTCGGCACCCGCGAGCCGGGTGTCTACGGCGCGGTGACGCTGCTCGAGATCAACCAGGACCTGGAGCGCCGGGCCCGCGAGGCCGGGCACCATCTGCTGTACCTGCAAAGCAACGCCGAGTACGAACTGATCGAGCGGATCCACGCCGCCCGTGGCGAAGGCGTGGACTTCATACTGATCAATCCAGCGGCTTTTACGCATACAAGTGTCGCATTACGTGACGCGCTGCTGGCGGTGAGCATCCCATTCATCGAAGTGCATTTGTCGAACGTGCACAAACGCGAACCTTTCCGCCATCACTCCTACTTTTCAGATGTCGCTGTGGGAGTGATCTGCGGCCTTGGCGCCAGCGGTTATCGACTGGCCCTGGAGGCCGCCCTGGAACAGCTTGAATCACAGGCTAAACACCCCTGACCGACCCTTGGGAGTTGACGATTAATGGATATCCGTAAAGTTAAGAAACTGATCGAATTGCTGGAAGAATCCGGTATCGACGAGCTCGAGATCAAGGAAGGCGAAGAGTCCGTACGCATCAGCCGCCACAGCAAGACCCCGGCGCAGCAGTACTACGCTCCGGCACCGATGCCCGCGCCGGTTGCCGCCGCTCCGGCAGCCGCCCCCGTGGCAGCCGCCCCGGTCGCCGCCGCGGCCCCGGCATTGAACGGCACCGTAGCCCGTTCGCCGATGGTCGGTACCTTCTATCGCAAGGCTTCGCCTGCTTCCCCATCTTTCGTCGAAGTCGGCCAGAGCGTGAAGAAAGGCGACATCCTGTGCATCGTCGAAGCCATGAAGATGATGAACCACATCGAAGCTGAAAGCAGCGGTGTGATCGAGTCCATCCTCGTCGAAGACGGCCAGCCGGTTGAGTACGACCAACCGCTGTTCACCATCGTTTGAAGCGCGGAGAGACAACGATGTCGAAACCTGCGAAGTTGGAAAAAGTCCTGATCGCCAACCGCGGTGAAATTGCACTGCGGATCCTGCGCGCGTGCAAGGAACTGGGGATCAAGACCGTCGCCGTTTACTCCAAGGCCGACAAGGAGCTGATGCACCTGGGCCTGGCGGACGAATCCGTGTGCATCGGCCCGGCGCCTGCCGCCCAGTCCTACCTGCACATCCCGGCCATCATCGCGGCGGCGGAAGTCACCGGTGCCACGGCGATCCACCCGGGCTACGGCTTCCTCGCGGAAAACGCCGACTTCGCCGAACAGGTCGAGAAATCCGGTTTCGCCTTCATCGGCCCGCAAGCCGACACCATTCGCCTGATGGGCGACAAGGTTTCGGCCAAGGACGCCATGATCAAGGCCGGTGTACCGACCGTTCCCGGTTCCGACGGCCCGCTGCCGGAAGACGAGGAAGAAGCGCTGCGCATCGGCCGTGAAGTCGGCTACCCGGTGATCATCAAGGCCGCCGGTGGCGGTGGTGGTCGCGGCATGCGCGTGGTGCACAAGGAAGAAGACCTGATCTCCTCGGCCAAACTGACCCGCACCGAAGCCGGCGCGGCGTTCGGCAACCCGATGGTGTACCTGGAAAAATTCCTCACCAACCCGCGTCACGTGGAAGTCCAGGTGCTGTCCGACGGCCAGGGCCACGCCATTCACCTGGGTGACCGCGACTGCTCGCTGCAGCGCCGCCACCAGAAGGTACTGGAAGAAGCACCGGCCCCGGGCATCGATGAAAAAGCCCGCCAGGAAGTCTTCGCCCGCTGCGTCAAGGCGTGCATCGACATCAACTACCGTGGCGCCGGCACCTTCGAGTTCCTCTACGAGAACGGCAACTTCTACTTCATCGAGATGAACACTCGCGTGCAAGTGGAACACCCGGTATCGGAAATGGTCACCGGCATCGACATCGTCAAGGAGATGCTCAGCATCGCCGCTGGCAACCCGCTTTCCTACACCCAGGAGGACGTGGTGATCCGCGGTCACTCCCTGGAGTGCCGGATCAACGCCGAGGACCCGAAGAAGTTCATTCCGAGCCCGGGCACCGTCAAGCACTTCCACGCCCCGGGCGGCAACGGCGTTCGCGTCGATTCGCACCTGTACAGTGGTTATGCGGTACCGCCGAACTATGACTCGTTGATCGGCAAGCTGATCACCTACGGCAAGGACCGAGACGAAGCCCTGGCGCGCATGCGCAACGCCCTGGACGAAATCGTGGTGGACGGGATCAAGACCAATATCCCGCTGCACCGCGACCTGGTTCGCGACGAAGGCTTCTGCAAGGGTGGTGTGAACATCCACTACCTGGAGCACAAGCTCGCGAACCAGTGAGTGCGTGATCCGATCGACAAGGCCGCTTAATTGCGGCCTTGTTGTTTTTGCTCCCTTTGTGGGAGCAGAGCTTGCTCGCGAAGGAGCTCTCAAGATCGCCAAAAGCTTCGCGGGCAAGCTCCGCTCCCACCAAGCCACGCGCCTACAGGGGATTGCGCCAGGCTCAGGTTCGCTTTTTTGAATACCGCCCAAGGCGCTGCTCAAGTAGACTTGCGCGTTTCTCGCAGCCCCCAGCGGTTGCACACTCCATTTTTGCAAAGGTGCCCCGCCATGCCTTGGCTGCAAGTACGCCTGGCCATCAGCCCGGAACAAGCCGAAACCTACGAAGACGCCTTCCTCGAAGTCGGCGCCGTTTCGGTCACCTTCATGGATGCCGAAGATCAACCGATCTTCGAACCGGAACTCAACACCACCCCGCTGTGGTCCCACACCCACCTGCTGGCCCTGTTCGAAGGCGGCACCGAGGCGGCCAGCGTGCTCGCGCACCTGGAACTGCTGACCGGTGCGCCCCTGCCCGAGCACCACAGCGAAGTGATCGAGGACCAGGACTGGGAACGCAGTTGGATGGACAACTTCGAGCCGATGCGCTTCGGCCGCCGCTTGTGGATCGTCCCGAGCTGGCACGCCGCGCCGGAACCGGAAGCAGTCAACCTGCTGCTCGACCCGGGCCTGGCCTTCGGCACCGGCACCCACCCGACCACCGCGCTGTGCCTGGAATGGCTCGACGGCCAGGACCTCAAGGACTGCAGCGTCCTGGACTTCGGCTGCGGCTCGGGGATCCTGGCGATTGCCGCCCTGCTGCTGGGCGCCAAGGAAGCGGTCGGCACCGATATCGACGTCCAGGCCCTGGAAGCCTCCCGCGATAACGCCGGGCGTAACCATATCGCCGAGGCGCTGTTGCCCCTGTACCTGCCGCAAGACCTGCCCCAGGTCCAGGCCGACGTGCTGGTGGCCAATATCCTCGCCGGCCCGCTGGTGTCCCTGGCGCCGCAGCTGTCCACCCTGGTCAAGCCCGGCGGTCGCCTGGCACTCTCGGGGATCCTCGCCGAACAAGGCGCGGAAGTGGCCGCCGCTTATGCCCAGGACTTCGACCTCGACCCGATTGCCGATCGCGATGGCTGGGTGCGCATCAGTGGTCGTCGGCGCTAGAATGGGCGCCTGCATGAACCGGATCGCCGCATGACCGACAGCTTCGTCACCCAGTGCCCGCATTGCCAGACCAGTTTCCGCGTCAGTCACGCTCAATTGAGCGTGGCCCGTGGTGTGGTTCGCTGCGGCTCCTGCCTGCAGGTGTTCAACGCTGCGCGACAACTGCTTGAACAACGCGCGGCCAGGGAAGCGGCAAGCGCCGCCGCGGCAAAACCGCCAGCAGCGCCAACGCCTCCGCCGCCTCCGCCGCCAGAGCCGCCGGAACAACCACGAGCCATCAGCCAGCGGCAATGGACCGCCGAAGAGCTGGATCTGGACAACCTGGACCTGGACGAAGAACTGGCACGCCTGGAACAACGGGAAATCCAGCCGACCAAGGCCTTCGGCCAGGACCGTGGCGGCAAGGGCGAGTCCCTCAGCGCCCGCCGCGACGGCCCAGACACTGAAGAAGAGCAATGGCCTGGCAGCCTGTTCAGCGAGCCGCCGAACCAGCACATTGACACCGAGCACGCCGATGACGGCGAAACGGCCGCCGCCAAGGTCCCGGAAAAGAAAACCGAACAACCCAGGTCGGCGCGTACCGAGCCTTCGCTGTCCTTCGACCTCGCCAACCTGGACGACGAACCGCCCGTCCCCCGCCTGCAGCTCGAGCACGACGAACTGGAAGACGAAGCCTTCCACGCGGCCCCGGCGACCGAACACATGGACGAAGCGCCCGTCGAAGACGAACGCAGGAAATCCAAGCCCAAGCGTGAGCGCAACGAGCCCGGCCTGCACGACGACGTGCTGCTGGACCTGGTCGACGACCCGATCCAGCTCGACTGGCAACGCCGCCGCTCGCCCTGGGGCCGGCGCCTGCTCTGGCTGCTGCTAGTGCTACTGGCGGCCGGCGCCCTGCTCGGCCAATACGTCGGTTATCACTTCGACGAACTGGCGCGCCAGGATCAGTACCGCCCCTGGTTCCAGCAACTGTGCCCGGAAATAGGCTGCAAAGTGCCATCAAAAGTCGATATCGCCCGGATCAAGAGCAGCAATCTGGTGGTGCGCAGCCACCCGGACTTTGCCGGTGCCCTGGTGGTCGACGCGATCATCTACAACCGCGCGCCGTTCTCCCAGCCTTTCCCGCTGCTGGAGCTGCGCTTCGCCGACCTGAACGGCCATCTGATCGCCAGCCGCCGTTTCAAACCCGCCGAATACCTCAGTGGCGACCTCGCCGGCCAAGGCGAAATGCCACCGCAGACACCGATTCATATCGCCCTGGACATCCTCGACCCGGGGGCCAAGGCCGTGAACTACAGCTTGAGCTTCCACTCGCCCGAGTAGCTGGCGCCCATCGCCCGGCGGGACGGCAGTTTTCCGGCGGCAACCAAACCGCCAGCGATAAGCGAATAACTGCTCAGATTTTATCCAATTTTGCCTTTATCCAGTCATCGAGAGCGGGTATCATGCCAACCCTTTTTCGAACTCTCATGATCCGGCCCCACAACAGGGAAGTCCTATGTCGGCGGTACGCATCGGCCCATATACATTGCACAATGGCTTGATTCTCGCCCCCATGGCGGGCGTCACCGACCAGCCCTTTCGTCAGTTGTGCCGACGCCTGGGCGCGGGTCTTGTAGTCTCGGAAATGGTCACCAGCGACATGAGCTTGTGGAACAGCCGCAAATCGCGTCTGCGCATGATCCACGAAGGCGATCCCGAGCCCCGCTCGGTGCAGATCGCCGGTGGCGACGCACAGATGCTGGCGCAGGCGGCCCGGGCCAATGTCGAGCTGGGCGCACAGATTATCGATATCAACATGGGATGTCCGGCGAAGAAGGTCTGCAACAAGGCCGCCGGCTCGGCGTTACTGAAAGACGAAGCACTGGTGAGCGAGATCCTGCACGCTGTCGTGGCGGCGGTGGAGGTCCCGGTCACCCTGAAGATCCGCACCGGCTGGGACCGGGCGAACAAGAACGGCCTGACGGTGGCGAAGATTGCCGAACAGGCGGGCATCACGGCGCTGGCGGTGCACGGGCGAACCCGTGCCGACCTGTATACCGGTGAAGCCGAGTACGACACCATTGCCGCGATCAAGCAGGCGGTGTCGATCCCGGTCTTCGCCAACGGCGACATCGATTCGGCTGAGAAAGCCCGGCACGTGCTGCACGCGACCGGTGCCGACGGCCTGTTGATCGGCCGGGCCGCCCAGGGGCGGCCATGGATTTTTCGTGAGATCGAGCACTTTCTGCGTACCGGTGAAACCCTCCCGGCACCGGAACTGTTCGAGGTGGAACGTATTCTGCTAGAGCATCTGGCCGCGTTGCATGCCTTCTATGGGGAGGTGATGGGTGTGCGTATCGCCCGCAAGCACGTCGGCTGGTATCTCGCAACCTTGCCGGGCGCCAAGGAGTTTCGCGCCCACTTCAATCGTGTGGAAGATACGGAAGCACAATGCGCCAACGTTCGGGAGTTCTTTGCCGAGCGTTACAAGAGCCTGGTGACAGGGGAAGGAAGAGGGGTGGCCGCATGACGATGATGACCGAGACTTTAGTGAGTGGAACAACGCCCGTGAGCGACAACGTCAATTTGAAACAGCACCTCAACACGCCCAGCGAAGAAGGCCAGACCCTTCGCGGGAGTGTCGAGAAGGCGCTGCACAATTATTTCGCCCACCTTGAGGGCGCGGCCGTCACGGACGTGTACAACCTTGTGCTCTCGGAAGTCGAGGCGCCCTTGCTGGAAAGCGTGATGAACTACGTCAAGGGCAACCAGACCAAGGCCAGCGAGCTGCTCGGCCTGAACCGCGGCACCTTGCGCAAGAAACTCAAACAGTACGATTTGTTGTAAGCATTCAATCAAACCAGAAAGGCGCCCGCGTTAAAACGGTCGCCTTTTTTGCTGACTCCTTTGCTTTTGATGGAAATTGAGATGACCGACCAGACTACCCGCCTGCCGATCCGCCGCGCCTTGATCAGTGTTTCCGACAAGACCGGGATCCTCGAATTCGCCAAGGAGCTGGAAGCCCTGGGCGTGGAGATCCTCTCCACCGGCGGGACCTTCAAGCTGCTGCGGGACAACGGCGTGGCCGCGGTGGAAGTCGCGGACTACACCGGCTTCGCGGAAATGATGGATGGCCGGGTGAAGACCCTGCACCCGAAAATCCACGGCGGTATCCTCGGTCGTCGCGGCATCGACGACGCCATCATGAACGAACACGGCATCAAGCCGATCGACCTGGTGGCGGTCAACCTCTACCCGTTCGAAGCCACCATCAACAAGCCCGGCTGTGACCTGCCGACCGCCATCGAGAACATCGATATCGGCGGCCCGACCATGGTCCGCTCGGCGGCCAAGAACCACAAGGACGTGGCCATCGTGGTCAACGCCAGCGATTATGGCCAGGTCCTGGACAACCTCAAGGCCGGTGGCCTGACCTACGCCCAGCGCTTCGACCTGATGCTCAAGGCCTTCGAACACACCGCGGCCTATGACGGCATGATCGCCAACTACCTGGGCACCGTGAACCAGGCCGCCGAGACCCTGAGCACAGAAGGCCGTAGCGAATTTCCGCGGACCTTCAACAGCCAGTTCATCAAGGCCCAGGAAATGCGCTACGGCGAGAACCCGCACCAGAGCGCGGCGTTCTACGTGGAAGCCAAGCCCGCCGAAGTCGGCATCGCCACCGCCACCCAGCTGCAAGGCAAGGAACTCTCCTATAACAACGTGGCCGATACCGACGCCGCGCTGGAATGCGTGAAGAGCTTCGTCAAGCCGGCCTGCGTCATCGTCAAGCACGCCAACCCGTGCGGCGTGGCCGTGAGCCCGGACGCCGAAGGCGGTATCCGCCAGGCCTACGAACTGGCCTATGCCACCGACAGCGAATCGGCCTTCGGCGGCATCATCGCCTTCAACCGCGAACTGGATGCGGAAACCGCCAAGGCCATCGTCGAGCGTCAGTTCGTCGAAGTGATCATCGCCCCGTCGGTGAGCGAAGCGGCGCGTGCCGTTGTCGCCGCCAAAGCCAACGTGCGCCTGCTGGTCTGTGGTCAGTGGGACGCCAACCGTGCCCCGGCCTGGGACTACAAGCGTGTCAACGGTGGCCTGCTGGTGCAGAGCCGCGATATCGGCATGATCAGCAGCGACGACCTGAAGGTCGTGACCAAGCGCGCACCGACCGAGCAAGAGATCCACGACCTGATCTTCGCCTGGAAAGTCGCCAAGTACGTCAAGTCCAACGCCATCGTCTACGCCAAGAACCGCCAGACCATCGGTGTCGGCGCCGGCCAGATGAGCCGTGTCAACTCCGCTCGCATTGCTGCAATCAAGGCCGAGCATGCTGGCCTGCAGGTACAGGGTTCGGTCATGGCCTCGGATGCGTTCTTCCCGTTCCGCGACGGTCTCGACAATGCGGCCAAGGCCGGTATCACCGCGGTGATCCAGCCGGGCGGCTCGATGCGTGACAATGAAGTGATTGCTGCAGCGGATGAAGCGGGTATCGCCATGGTATTTACTGGCATGCGCCACTTCCGTCACTGATAACACAGCCCCTGTGGGGGTGGCTTGCTTCAGGCCGCTAAAAGCTTCGCGGGCAAGCTCCGCTCCCACAATGCTCTCTTAGAATTCAGCGTCATCGAGGTTTTTGAAATGAATGTCTTGATCATCGGCAGCGGTGGCCGTGAACACGCCCTGGCCTGGAAAGTGGCGCAGGACCCGCGTGTCGAGAAAGTCTTCGTGGCTCCGGGCAACGCCGGTACCGCCATCGAGGCCAAGTGCGAGAACGTCGCCATCGACGTCCTGGCCCTGGAGCAGCTCGCGGACTTTGCCGAGAAAAACGTTTCCCTGACCATCGTCGGTCCGGAAGTACCGTTGGTCGCCGGTGTCGTCGACCTGTTCCGTGCCCGTGGCCTGGACTGCTTCGGTCCGACCGCCGGCGCCGCCCAGCTCGAAGGCTCCAAGGCCTTCACCAAGGACTTCCTGGCCCGTCACAAGATCCCGACCGCCGACTACCAGAACTTCACCGAGATCGAGCCGGCCCTGGCCTATCTGCGGGAAAAAGGCGCCCCGATCGTGATCAAGGCCGACGGCCTGGCCGCCGGCAAGGGCGTGATCGTCGCCATGACCCTGGGCGAAGCCGAAGACGCCGTGCGTGACATGCTTGCCGGCAATGCCTTCGGTGAAGCCGGTTCGCGGGTGGTCATCGAGGAATTCCTCGACGGCGAAGAAGCCAGCTTTATCGTCATGGTCGACGGCAAGAACGTCCTGCCCATGGCCACCAGCCAGGACCACAAGCGCGTCGGCGACGGCGATAGCGGCCCGAACACCGGTGGCATGGGCGCCTACTCACCGGCACCGGTGGTCACCGCCGAGGTGCACCAGCGGGTCATGGACCAGGTGATCTGGCCCACCGTGCGCGGCATGGCCGCCGAAGGCAACGTCTACACCGGTTTCCTCTACGCGGGGCTGATGATCGACCAGGCCGGCAACCCGAAAGTCATCGAGTTCAACTGCCGCTTCGGCGACCCGGAAACCCAACCGGTGATGCTGCGCCTGCAATCGAGCCTGATCCTGCTGATCGAGGCCGCGCTGGCCCAGGCCCTGGACAAGATCGAAGCCCAATGGGACCCGCGTCCGAGCCTGGGCATCGTCCTGGCCGCCGGCGGCTACCCGGGCGACTACGCCAAGGGCGCGCTGATCAAGGGCCTGGATGCGGCCGCGAGCCTGGAAGGCAAAGTCTTTCACGCCGGTACCGCGCTGAAGGATGGCCAGGTCGTAACCTCCGGCGGGCGCGTACTCTGCGCCACAGCCCTGGGCAACAGTGTCGGCGCCGCACAGCAGCAAGCTTACAAGCTCGCGGCTAAGATTGATTGGGACGGCTGCTTCTACCGTAGCGATATCGGCTATCGTGCAATTGCACGCGAACGCGCAGACTCAAAGGAATAAACTATCCGAAGGGATAGGCAAGGGCCTTCAGCCCTTGCCGAACTATTCCAGCCCTGCGCATAGTTATCACCAGGCATCAACCTACGAAGGGATTTCGCCGTGCGCTGGCTCAGGATCGCCATAGGTTTTACTGTCAGCTTGCTGACCCTGCTCTGCCTTGCTCCGGCCCAGGCCTCGCAAGGCATTGGCTGGGCGTCATTGTTTGACGATCAGGCCGACCTGCAATTGAGCGATATCCGCTCTTCGCGCTACACCAACCAATTCAGTCCGGTCGAGCTTGAACGCCTGACCGCCGCCCAGCCCGAAGGCGCCTTGTGGCTGCGTTTTCGCCTGCAACCGGGTAGCCACGAACAAGTCCTGCGGGTGTTCGCCCCCGACCTGGCCCGTCTCGACCTCTATACCCTCGACGGCGACAGCCTGATCGCCCAGGTGCGCACCGGCAACGACCTGCCCCAGGCCGAACGGCCACTGCCCAGCAGCGATTTCATGCTGCCGCTGGTACAAAGCAACCGACCGCTGGATATCTACCTCAGGCTGGTATCCAAGCACGAGCTGCGCCCGCACATCACCCTCGAACCGGCCATCAGCGTCGCCGCCGACCAGAGCCAGTCACTGCTCTATGGCCTGCTGTTCGGCTGCCTGACGATGCTGATCCTGCACAACCTGATCCGCTTCGCCTACACCCGCTCGCGCAGCAGCCTGTGGCTGGCGGCCTGCGAGAGCTTCCTGCTGCTCAGCGCGCTGTTCCTGCTGAACCTGGTCGGCCCCTGGCTGCCCGACTGGCATGGCGCGCAGACGCCCGCCTCCTACGTGGCGCTGCTGCTGACCGCCCCCTGCGGATTGATGTTCACCTACTCGTTCTTTTCCCAGTTGGGCCCGCATCCACTGAACAAGCTGCTGCTGGGCGACATCCTGGTCATCAGCCTCGGCGGCCTGTTGCTGTTGTTCGTCGACACCCTGCCGCTGAACATCATGACCTATGGCCTGGTGGGCCTGGCGAGCCTGAGCATCCTGCTGGTCTCCGCCTATCACTGGCAGAGGGGCTACCGCCCGGCGCGGCTGTTCGTGGTGGCCATGGTGGTCTTCAACATCGGCACGCTGGTGATCCTGCCCGCGCTGCTGGGGCTGACCCTCGTGGCGCCGCAAGGCCTGATCGTCGCATTGCTGGTATTTATCTGCATCAGCGGCCTGTTGATGAGCGTGGCCCTCGGCGAGCGCCGGCGCAGCATCACCGAAGACCAGTTCAGCCTCAGCCGCGACCTGGCGGCGAGCAACGCGGAGATCGCCGCCAAGGCCGAGTTCCTGGCGAAGATCAGCCACGAGATCCGCACGCCGATGAACGGCGTGCTGGGCATGACCGAACTGCTCCTGGGCACGCCGTTGTCGGTCAAGCAACGCGACTATGTACAGACCATCCACAGCGCCGGTAACGAGTTGCTGACCCTGATCAACGAGATCCTCGATATCTCCAAGCTGGAGTCCGGGCAGATCGAGCTGGATGACGTGCAGTTCGACCTCAACGCCCTGATCGATGACTGCCTGAGTATTTTCCGCGCCCGGGCCGAGCAGCAGAATGTCGAGCTGATCAGCTTTATCCAGCCCCAGGTCCCACGGGTGATCAGCGGTGACCCGACGCGCTTGCGCCAGACCCTGCTGAGCCTGCTGGAACACGCCCTGAAGAAAACCGACGAGGGCGAGATCCTGATTGTCGTCGCCCTCGACGAGCGCAGCGGCCAGCCGCGCCTGCGCATCGCGGTGCAGGACAGCGGCGTGCCGATGGGCGACGAAGAACGCGACGCCCTGCTCCACGCCGAACTGCAGAGCAAGAACTTCCTCGCCGCGACCCGCCTGGGCGGCAACCTCGGGCTGGTGATCGCCCGCCAGTTGGTGCAACTGATGCAAGGCGAGTTCGGCATCAAGAGCGGCACCCATCAGGGCAGCACCCTGTGGCTGACCTTGCCGCTGGACCCGTTGCACCTGGAGAACCCGACCTCCGACCTCGACGGTCCGCTGCGCGGCGCACGGGTGCTGGTGGTCGACGACAACGACACCTGCCGCAAGGTGCTGGTGCAGCAATGCAGCGCCTGGGGCCTGAACGTCAGTGCCGTGCCGTCGGGCAAGGAAGCCCTGGCACTGCTGCGGACCAAGGCCCACCTGCGCGACTACTTCGACGCGGTGCTGCTGGACCAGAACATGCCCGGCATGACCGGCATGCAACTGGCGGCGAAGATCAAGGAAGACCCGAGCCTGAACCACGACATCCTGCTGATCATGCTCACCGGCATCAGCAACGCGCCGAGCAAGATCATCGCGCGCAATGCCGGGGTCAAGCGCATCCTCGCCAAGCCGGTGGCCGGCTACACCCTCAAGACCACCCTGGCCGACGAACTGGCCCAGCGCGACAAGCGGCCGGGCCAGGGTCCGACACCTACGCCCACGGCGAGTCCCGAGGTGGTGGAGCCGATCACCGTACCGAGTGACTTCCGCATCCTGGTGGCCGAAGACAACAGCATCTCCACCAAAGTGATTCGCGGCATGCTCGGCAAGCTCAACCTCAAGCCCGACACCGCCAGCAATGGCGAAGAGGCCCTGCGGGCGATGAAGGCCCAGCGCTACGATCTGGTGCTGATGGACTGCGAGATGCCGATTCTCGACGGTTTTTCCGCCACCCAGCAATTGCGCGCCTGGGAAGTCGGCAACCAGCGCGTACGCACCCCGGTAGTAGCGCTAACCGCGCACATTCTCACCGAACACAAGGAACGCGCGCGACAGGCCGGAATGGATGGGCATATGGCCAAGCCGGTAGAACTCTCGCAATTGCGCGAACTGGTGGAGCACTGGGTAGCCGAGCGCGCCCAGCAGCAGGCCCAGGTCCCGACGCCTTGATGGCAGGGCCAAACCCCGCCCCCTGAAAATCATCCCGGCCCGTTCCCGGACAGAGCCGACAGCGTGGGCAACGCCTGATAGACTGCCGTCGCCCTCCTCCGTCACGAGCCCACACCATGCTCCACGTGTTATTCAGCGTTTACCTGAAGATGCTGGTGCTCTACAGCCCATTCTTCGTCCTGTCCTGCTTTATCAGCCTGACCCGTGGTTACTCCAGCAAGGAGCGGCGACGCCTGGCCTGGAAGGTCGCATTGGCGACGCTGGTGTCCAGCGTGCTGCTGTATCTGTTCGGACGGGTGATCTTCAGCGTGTTCGGCATCACCGTGGATGCCTTCCGCATCGGCGCGGGCAGCGTGCTGTTTATTTCGGCGCTGGGCATGGCCCAGGGTAAATCGGCGGTGCAGACCGACAATGTGCAGCAGGACGTGACCATCGTCCCGCTGACCATCCCCCTGACCGTCGGCCCCGGCACCATCGGGGCCCTGCTGGTCATGGGGGTCAGCCAGCCGCACTGGGACGACAAGCTCTTTGCCATTATCAGTATCGCCCTGGCGAGCCTGACCGTCGGAGTGGTGCTGTACCTGTCCAACCGGATCGAACGCATCCTCGGCGACCAGGGCTTGCAGATCGTCAGTCGCCTGATGGGGCTGTTCGTCTGCGCCCTGGCGGCGCAGATTATCTTTACCGGGGTACGCGGGTATCTGCTGCCTTGAGCTCAGGACTCATTGCGACCGCTCTTGAGTCCCTGGAGCAACCCCTCGTCCTCCAGCGCGGCGACGACGCTTTGCTCCTCGACCGCGTAGACCCCACGTGCCGCCCGCCATACCAGCTTCTTGTCCTGCAATGCCACGAGCGCCTGTTGCACCCCCGGGATATCGGCTTTCGCCACATCGGCAGCAATGCCGGCAGCCCGCAGCGCTACAGCGTAAAGCAGCATGGTCTGGCTCTCGAAAGGGGCGTAGGCCGCTCCCGCAGCGGCCATCACTCGCAACACCGCGGATTGAATAGGGGTGAGGCTGTGCACTACACGCATCAACTCCTGGTTCATGTCCCGCGCTTGAATGAGTACTTCCTCGGCAAAGCGCGCAGGCCCATTCTCATCGGTCAGGTCGAACTCGTACTGTAAAACTCCCGCCGCCGCCGCGAGCACCTCGGGACGGCTTGAGGCCTGCCTGAACAACTCGAGTACCGACTTGGGCTCCAGAGAGAAGGGCAAAGCCACATTGGCACAGAACCACTCAATGTAATCGGCGCCCAATGGCGGGAACTTGATCAGCGGCGCGCCGAAGAATGCCTGGTCCTTGCTGTTGCGCAGCATCGCCAACTTGTCACTGTTGGACCCGGTACAGACCACACGCAAACCAAAGTGCCGACTGCTGTTGAGCTCGTCGCGGGCGGCCTTGAGGGCAAACATCGTCGCCACTCCCGCCTCGGTGGTGATCGCGTGCTGGGCTTCATCGATGATCAGCACAATCATCTTGCGCGTCTCATCCGAGAGTGCAGCCAATGCGGCGCTCAAGGAAATATCCTTGCCCAGGCCGATACGATCAAGATCGAACGACAGCCCGCCAACCTTGAGCTTGTCCATTCCGGCGCCCTTGGCCAGGCGCTGGATAACCCCTTCGTTTTTTGCCAGTTCGCTACGAATGGCACTCAGGATAACGCTCCCCGGATCGGCCGACATGTTTTCCCAGAGGTCGGCGTACACCACCAGGGTCCCAGCCGCCTCAAGCGCCGGGCGCAAGTCTTCACGCATGAAGGTGGACTTGCCGGTTCGACGCGGTGCCGCGAAAAACAGACCGGAGCTGGCAGCACTGCCGATAGCCGTGCTCAGGATATTTTTGGTGTACGCCTGGGCCTGGCTTGCACGATGGAAAAACGCTTGCTGGGAGGACATGGCAGGCTTCTTTATAGTCAATTATAGTTAATTATAGATGATTATAGAGAAGCCGTTTCATAGCCAATTACATACGATTATAGAGAATTATAGATACCGCTCTTTCTGAGGCCGCAGCCTCTCAAGACCGGGGCTTTTCACCGTACCAGCGCGGGGTGTAGACCCACTCGCCGCCCTCGGCGCGGGGGAAGGTGCAGGTGGTGGACGAGCCGATGATAACCATCGTGCGCATGTCCACCTGGTCCGGCGTCAGCTCACCCAGGCTGGTCACCCGCAAGGTCTGTCCCGGCCGGCCGATATCCCGTCCCAGCACCACCGGCGTCTGTACCGTGCGATGCGCGGCGACAATCTCCAGGGCCCGGCCCAACTGCCAGGGGCGTGAACGCGAGATCGGGTTGTAGAAGGCCAGGGCCAGGTCGGCCTGGGCCGCCAGGTCGAGGCGTTTCTCGATGATGCTCCAGGGCTTGAGGTTGTCCGACAGCGACATCACACAGAAGTCATGCCCCAACGGCGCACCGGCCTGGGCCGCCGTCGCCAGCGAGGCGGAGACTCCCGGCAGGATTTCCAGGTCGACGCTGTGCCAGCTCGGGTCAGTCGATTCGTGCAGGGCTTCGAGCACCGCCGCCGCCATGGCGAATACCCCCGGATCGCCGGACGACACCACCACCACCGAGCGTCCCGCGGCCGCCAGTTCAAAGGCGTGCCGGGCACGCTGCATCTCTTCGCGGTTGTCGGTGCAATGCAGCACCTGATCGGCGCGGAACGGGCCGGCCATGCGCACATAGGTTTCATAACCCAGCACATCGTTGGCTTTCGCCAACTCGGCCTTCACCGCCGGCACCATCAATTCGGCGGCACCGGGGCCGAGGCCGATCACCGCCAGGCGACCGCGTGGACGACCGATGCGCTCCGGTTCCAACGGTTGACTGGCGACCGCGATCGCCAGGCCTTCGCCGACCGAGATCGGCGGCAGCAACTGCGGTATCGCCTGTTGCGCCATGTCCGCGACAGAACCGCTCGCGGCACTGAAACGCAACGGCACGCCCAACTCGACAGCTGCTTCGCGCAGCGCGGGACTGGCCATCTCGCTGTCCGCCGCCAACAGGCAGGCCAGCGACTGGCGGGCGATACCCGCAGCGTGCAAGGCTTCGCGCACCGCACTGGCCAGCTCCGGCACATGTGCCGTGACCGCCACCAGCACGCTGCGTGGATAAATCAGCAACTCATTGGCCACCGGCGCACGCTCGGCACTGCCGATATGAATCGACAGGCGCGCCTGGCGATCTTCCGGCAAGTGCGCCTGTGCCAGCCAGGGCGCCGCGCCTTCGATACGCACGCTTTCGCCGGCCAGCAGGTCGGAGACAAAACGCTTGCCCAGCTCCAGGTCGCCCAAGGCGTAACCGCTCGGCGGGTTCAGCAGGCAAGTGCCGAAACGCAGCTCGCCGCTGGTGGTGATGGCCGCCGCGACACCGAGGCCGGCGGCCATTTCCCGGGCCATGACATTCACCCCACCCAACCCGCCCAACAGCGGCACCACGGCGCTGCCGTCCTCGGCCACCGCCAGTACCGGCGGCTCGGCACCTTTCTCCAGCAGCACCGGGGCCAGCGTGCGAATTACGATACCGGCGGCGCACAGGGCAATGATCGGCGTGTCCTGCTGATAAAGCTGGCGCAGCGTCGCGCCAAACTCGTGATACAGCCGATCCGCGCCGTCGACCCGTTCCGCCAACCCGTAGACCAGCGCATCCGGATAAATCCGTTGCAGCCGGCGGGCCGTTGCCAGGCTGCCATTGCCGAGGATGACAATGGCCGGTTGCGCGCGGCTCATCCCTGCCACCGTTCGCCAGGCACGATGATCAGCGAGAAGTACGGCGAGGACATCGGCTCGACCTGATCGAGCGGGACGATCTTCTGGTTGGCCATGGTCGCGCGCTCCACATACAGGGCGCGCTCGGCCAGACCCAACTCTTCCAGCACCTGGCGAACCTTGGGGAAGTTGCGCCCCAGTTTCATGATCACCGCTGCGTCGGCATCGGCCAGGCGGCGCTTGAGTTCGTCATGCGGCAGCACGCCGGACAACACCGACAGGCTCTGGTTGCGGTACACCAGCGGCACACCGAGCACCGAGGCGCCGCCAAGCATCGAGCACACCCCGGGAATCACCTCGGTCTCATAACGCTCGGCCAGGCGGTCGTGCAGGTACATGTAGGAGCCGTAGAAGAACGGGTCGCCTTCGCAGATCACCGCCACGTCGCGACCGGCATCCAGGTGCGCGGCCACTTCCAGGCTGGCCTCGTCATAGAAGTCGCTGATCACCTGTTCATAGGACAAGGGCGCCGGCAGCGCCTCGGTGGTCACCGGATAAACCAGCGGCAACAGGCCCTGGGCGTCCTGCAAGTGCGCCTCGATAATGCCGAATGCGTTGCCTTTCTTGCCCTTGGCGACGAAGTACGCCACCACCGGCGACTCGCGCAACAGGCGCAAGGCCTTCACCGTAATCAGTTCCGGGTCACCGGGGCCCACGCCGAGGCCGATCAGACGTCCAGGCTGCTGCATCATTCAATCTCCGTAGCGAGGGCATTCACTGCCGCGGCGGCCATGGCGCTGCCACCGAGCCGGCCTTGCATGATCACGAACGGCACGCCACGGCTGTCGGCCGCGAGCATCGCCTTGGATTCGGCGGCGCCGACAAAGCCCACCGGAAAACCGAGGATCAACGCCGGTTTCGGCGCGCCGGCATCGAGCATTTCCAACAGGTAGAACAGCGCCGTCGGCGCGTTGCCGATCACCACCACGCTGCCTTCCAGATGCGGCCGCCACAGTTCCAGCGCCGCCGCCGAACGGGTATTGCCCAGCGCTTGCGCCAACTCCGGCACGCGCTCGTCGCGCAGGGTGCAAATCACCGGGTTGTTGGCCGGCAGGCGCGCACGGGTCACGCCTTCGCTGACCATCCGCGCATCGCAGAGAATCGCCGCGCCGGCCGCCAGGGCCGCGCGCCCGGCCTTGCCGGCCCCCGGGGAAAATTGCAGGCCGTCGATGGCGTCGACCATGCCGCAGGCGTGGATCACCCGTACGGCGAGCTTTTCCAGGTCCGCGGGAATCCGTGCCAGGTTGGCTTCCGCGCGAATGATCGCGAAGGAGTTGCGATAGATCTCCTGACCGTCGCGGATGTAATCAATCATCGGTGTTGCTCCGTGAGCGGGCTGCCAGCAGGGCGCCCGCCGCATCAATAGTAAGGTGGCGGGCGTGCAGCCGGCCGAAACCCGGGTGCGCGGCATCGCGGAAATAGAGGTCGTAATGGCCGGGGGCAACCGCCAGCAAGGTGGCCGGTGCCACATGGGCCGCCGCGCAGGAACGCGCGCAGCCGGACAGGTGCACACCCTGGGGCTGGTCTTGCAGCTGCAGCGCCAGGGTCCGGGCATCGGCCTTGGTCTCAGCCAGGCCCTTGCCGCAACCGGCCGAACCGGTGCAGGCGATCAGTTGCGCCAGGGCGTCAGCGGCGTCGCATAACAAACCGAGGTGTTGCAGCTGCGTGGTAACGGCAGCCGCATCTTCGACCCGGATATTGGGTAGCAACAGGCTCTGCCAGGGCGTCAGGCGCAGGCTGGCATCGCCGAATTCACTGGCCAGCCGGGCCACGCCGTCGAGCATCGCCGCGTCGAGCCGGCCCAGCGGCGCCACCGCGCCAATGCAAACACGCCCTGGCTGGCGCTGTGGATAAGTACCGATATGCAGCAGCCCGGGAGCAGCGGATCGATGCCAGGCCGGGACCGCAACCGGCTCAAAACCGAGGCGTCGGGTCAATTGAGCGAGGAATTCAGCGGGCGCGACTTCAGCCAGCAGATGGCGCATGCGCGTCTGCTCGGGGCGGGCCAGCTCGAGAAACAGTTCCAGTACCGCCACCACCAGCGCGTGCCCCGCCGCCAGCGGCACGGCGGCCAGCGGCAGGTCGTGGGCCGGACAGCCGGCCAGGCCGAACGCCAGGTATGGCTGATCGTCCAGCCGCAGCGCCGACAACCACAGGTCGTGGGGATGCTCCAACATCGCCAGGGCTTCGCCGCCGTCCAGTTGCAGCGCGAACTTGGCCGACAGTTCATGCAAGCGCGGATGAGTCTGCAAGGTCGCCAGGATCTGTTCAGCCAGGGGCCGGGTGTCGATCAACAACTGACGGTCGATACCCGCGCTCGGGCTGAGCATCAGGTTGCGCACATCGTCGCCCGCCGGCGTGGTCGGCCCGAGACCTGCGTCCAACAGTGCGTCGATCAGCGCCGCCTGTTGGTCACCGATACCGCGAATCTGCAGGTTGGCCCGGTTGGTCGCCTCGATCACCCCACCGGCATAGCGTTCAGCCGCCCGGGCCACGGCCTGGGCCTGGGCGCTGCCGATCGCCCCGCCGGCCAGCTTGATCCGGCAGATACCACCATCCAGCGCCGGGACGATACGCAGCAATCCCGGGCAGGCCGAGGGACGAATAGCAGTGGCGGGCGGACGTTGGTTCAAGGGGCGACCGGCAGTAAAGGAAAGGTATAGGCTGTTATCGAAGAGCATTTCGCCCTTGCAGGCACGGTATTATGCCTGCTTTGTCCGATGGCATGAAAAGCCTGCCCGTCGGAACCGCTGTGTTTTGAGGATTTTAGATGGCGCCTTGGCTGACAATCGTGGGAATCGGTGAAGACGGCTTCAGTGGCCTGGGTCAGCAGGCCCGGGAAGTCCTGTCGACGGCTTCGCGGGTATTCGGCGGCCAGCGGCAGCTCGACCTGCTGCCGGACGCCATCCGTGCCGAGCGCATGGCCTGGCCGAGTCCGTTTTCCCTGGAGCCGGTACTGGCCCTGCGCGGCGAGCCGACCTGCGTGCTGGCCAGCGGCGATCCGATGCTGTTCGGCGTCGGCGCCAGCCTGGCGCGCCGGGTCGCCGCCGAGGAGATCCAGGTATTGCCGGCGCCCTCCTCCTGTTCGCTGGCCGCTGCCCGTATGGGCTGGGCCTTGCAGGACGTGGTGACGCTCTCGGTGGTCGCCCGGCCGCTGGCGGCCCTCAATGCGCACCTGCACAGCGGCGTGCGCCTGCTGGTGCTGAGCAATGACGGCCTGAGTCCGGCGGCGATTGCCGCGCTGCTGCGCGAACGGGGTTTCGGCCCGAGCCGGATCAGCGTGCTGGAGCACCTCGGCGGCCCGGCGGAACGGCGTATCGACGGGCTGGCCGACGACTGGCGCGACCCGCTGATTGCCGACCTGAACCTGGTCGCCATCGAATGCCTGGCCGCCCCAGGCACGCCGCGCCTGTCGCGTATCGGCGGGCTGCCGGACAGCGCCTTCGAGCATGACGGGCAACTGACCAAACGCGATGTCCGCGCCATCACCCTCGCCCGTCTCGCCCCGCTGCCGGGCGAGCTGTTGTGGGACGTCGGCGCGGGCAGCGGCTCCATCGGTATCGAATGGATGCGCGCGCACCCCGGTTGCCGGGCCATTGCCATCGAGGCCGATGCCAGTCGCCAGCAGTTGATCGAGCGCAACCGCGACAGCCTCGGCGTGCCAGGCCTGCAATTGATTCGTGGCAGCGCACCCGAGGCCCTGGAAGGATTGGAGCCGCCGGACGCGATCTTTATCGGCGGCGGCGTCACCCGTCCCGGGGTGCTGGACAGTTGCTGGGCCCGGCTCAAGCCGGGAGGCCGGCTGGTGGCGAATGCGGTGACCCTGCAAAGCGAACTGCTGTTGACGAACTGGCGCCAGGCCCATGGCGGCGAACTGACCCGCATCCATATCGCCCAGGCCCAACCGCTGGGGGATTTCGACACCTGGCGCCAGGCCTTGCCGATCACCTTGCTCGACGTGATCAAGCCGTGAATCGCCCAAGACAACACCGCTCCGCCGCAGGAGCCGGCTTGCCGGCGATGGCGTCAGCATTGCCTCCGCTGGGGTCAAGGGCCTTGGCACCGGCCAGTCGGCCCCCACAGGTGCTTGATCATGCGTGAAGAAACCGCCGAACAACCCGCGCCCCTGCGCAGCGGCCTGACCACCGGCAGCTGCGCCACCGCCACCGCCCTGGCGGCGGCGCGCCTGCTGCTCAGCGGCGTCAGCTGCGACGCGGTGCAGATCACCCTGCCCAAGGGCAAGCGCGTGGACCTGCGCCTGGAGTTCTGTCGCCGCCATGACGAGAGTGCCGAGGCCGGCACGCTCAAGGATGCCGGCGACGACCCGGATGTCACCCACGGCGCCCTGCTCTACTCGCAAGTGCGGCTGACTGCCGAACCCGGCGTGCGCTTTCATGCGGGCAAAGGCGTCGGCACCGTCACCCGCCCCGGCCTGGTCCTGGCCGTCGGCGAACCGGCGATCAACCCGGTGCCGCGCCGGATGATCACTGAACACCTGCTGCAACTGGCCGCCGAACTGGACTACACCGGCGGTTTCGCGGTCACCGTCAATATCCGCGACGGCGAGGCCCTGGCGCTGAAAACCATGAATCCACGGCTGGGAATTCTCGGCGGGCTGTCGATCCTCGGCACCAGCGGCATCGTCCGGCCGTTTTCCTGCGCGGCCTATATCGCCTCGATCCACCAGGGCATCGACGTCGCCAGGACCAACGGCTACCTGCATATCGCCGCCTGCACCGGCAACGCCAGCGAGGACACCATGCGCCGCGTCTACAACCTGCCGGAAATCGCCCTGATCGAAATGGGCGACTTCGTCGGCGCGGTGCTCAAGCACCTGCGCAAGGTTCCGGTGGACAAACTGAGCCTGTGCGGCGGTTTCGGCAAGATCAGCAAGCTGGCCGCCGGACACATGGACCTGCACAGCCGGCATTCGAGCATCGACCTGCCGCAACTGGCCGAATGGGCGGCCGAGGTCGGCGCCGACCAGGCCTTGCAGGACGCGATTGTCCAGGCCAATACCAGCCAGCAGGCGCTGGCCATGGCCAGTGCGGCCGGCATCGCCCTCGGTGACGCGGTCTGCCGGCGCGCCCGCGACTTCGCCCGTAGCGTGGTCCCCAGGCAGGTGCAAGTGGAAGTCTTCGCCATCGACCGCCAGGGCGGCGTCGTCGGTCATGCCGGAGTGCTGTCATGAAACGCCTGTTGCTGCTCGGCGGCGTTACCGAGGCGCTGGCGATTGCCCGGACCTTGGGCCCCGAGCATATCTACAGCCTCGCGGGGGTCGGGCGGGTCCCCACGGACTTGCAGTGCCAGGTCCGGGTCGGCGGTTATGGCGGCGCCGAGGGCCTCGCGCAATTTATCCAGGATGCAGGCATCGACCTGCTGCTCGATGCGACCCATCCCTATGCCGCGCAAATCAGCGGTAACGCCGCCACGGCCGCGCGCCTGAGCGGTATCCCCTGCTGGGCGCTGCGACGCCCGGCCTGGGTCGCGGAGCCCGGCGACGACTGGCGCGAAGTCGCCGACTGGGTCGATCTGGTCGAAGCCCTCAAGCCCTTCCAGCGCCCGCTGTTCACCCTTGGCCGCGAGCCCCTGCAACATCTGGAAGAAATTCCCGCCGGGCAATTCTGGACCCTGCGTGCCCTGGATACTTATCCGGGCAATGCCCGCTGCGAAGTGATCGGCGCCCGCGGGCCTTTCCTGCTGGAAGACGAGCGCGCCTTGTTCGAGCGCCGCGCCATCGACGTGCTGATCAGCAAGAACAGCGGCAGCAGCGCGACCGAACCCAAGCTACAGGTGGCTCGGGAACTCGGGATACCGGTGCTGATTCTGCAGCGGCCGGCATTGCCAGCGGTGGAGCGGGAGTTCCAGACCCTTGGTGAAACACTCGCGGCGTTGGCAAAGTACCTGCCACAACAGTAACCTAAACGTTACCTTTAACGCGCAATGATCAATGTCGACAAACTTCATGGCCCTTACTCGCAGTTTCAAACAGATCATCGCCGAGCGGGCGCAGCGCGACCCGGCGTTCGCCCAGGCGTTGCTGGATGAAGCCGCCACCCTGGGCGTGAAGATCGAGGTCCATGCCGTTCCGGCGATGTGACGGCAGCCTGCTACGCTTGTGCACACGGATCACCGACAAACCTTACACAAGCTTGCGACCTTTCACCGCAGCTTGCGCTTTTACTTATGAAGGACGTTCAGGCTAAATAACCCATCTGTTTGAAAACCCTCACGGAAATCCTTCCATGCCCCGACAACGGCTAGCAATTGCCTGGATCGCCTGCTTTGCAGTGCTGTTCAATCTGCTCGCCATGCCAATGTCCGGAGCCATGGCGCAAACCTCGCAAGGCCCGATCCCGGAGCAACTGCTGTGGGGCAGTTTCTGCTCGGCCAGTGGCACCCGGCTGGTGGCCATCGACCTCGGCAAGCTGGAACAGCAAGCCCCGCGCAACGACGACCATTCCAGCATGCAGCACTGCTGGTGCTGCGCGGGCTTTGCCTCGCTGCTGGCGTTGCCCGGCCATGCTCCACAGTTGCCGGTGGCGCGGGACGAAACCCGCCCGGTGCGTCCCGCCCCCCAGATCGATATCCCCACCCCGCGCCAGCAATGGCCCTCGCTCAATCCCAGGGCTTCTCCACTAGCCTGATTCACACCCAAAGTCCGTGTGCGTCATGAATCGTTATGGAGAACCACCATGTTCAAGAATGCCCTGTTGCTGGCCACCCTGCTGCTGCCCGCCTGCTTTGCCCATGCCCATGAGTTCAAGGTCGGCGATCTGAAAATCAGCCATCCCTGGTCCCAGGAACTGCCACCCAACGCACCGACGGTGGCGGCCTATTTCGTCATCCACAACCCGGGCAGCAGCGCCGACCGCCTGACCGGCGTCGACAGTCCCATCGCCGGCAGGGCCGAATTGCATGAACATGTGATGCAGCTCGACCTGATGAAAATGCAGCAGGTCGCCAGCGTCGACGTGCCCGCCGGCGGCGAAGTGAGATTCGCGCCCATGGCCTATCATGTGATGTTGCTGGACCTCAAGGACCGCAGCCTGTTGCAGGATGGCAAGCACTTCCCGCTGACCCTGCACTTTGCAAAGGCCGGCGCGGTGACCGTCGAAGTGTCGGTGCAGAAACAGCCGCCGGCCGGGACGGATGAGATGAGCCATATGGACCACGCGCACGCTCAATAACCGACAACGCCCTTGAGCGCCATGCGCACCGCACGCTTCAGGTCACCCCGCTCCCGCGCGCAAATACGCGGCAGCTGGCTGAGCCTGTTCGCCATGTTGATGATCTTTATCGGACCGCTGATTTCCCAGGCGATGCCGATGGATCACCGCATGCCCATGTCGATGGACATGGACATGTCGATGCAGATGCCCGGGCAGGCAGACATGGCCATGGCGCCAAGTGCCGACGAGCATCACGCCCCCAGCGCCGAGCACCACGCGTTGTGGGAAAAATGCGGCTATTGCACCCTGCTGTTCAGTTGCCCGGCCCTACCGCAAACCCCGGGCTTCGCCGCCCTTGACGGCCCCAGGCCGACCACCACGATCGTCCCCCAGCCCCGCCTGGGCCACGCCCGGCAAAGCATCTTCCCGGGTGCCCGCACCCGTGCCCCGCCCGCGTTCCATTAAGCCACGACACACCACCTTCCCACCCGGCCCGCCTGGACTGTAACCCACAGTTCCAGGGCGCGGCCGTGTTGTATTCGCTTGAATGATGGAACGCTTATGTCCACTGCAAACACTCGCCTGCGCGCTGCCCAGGCGTCTCCCCTGTCCGCCCTGAACGAGGCCCGCGCCCGCCTGCGCCAGAGCTCCGCGCTGCTGTGCGGCGCCTTGCTCGCCCCCACGGTCTTCGCCGCCGAGCCGGCGGACGACAGCGCCCGGGAAATCGCCCCGACGGTGATTACCGCCCTCGCCCCGAGCTCGCCGCTGACGGTGATCACCGATCCCAAGGACCCGCGCCAGCCGGTCCCCGCCAGTGACGGCGGCGACTACCTCAAGACCATCCCCGGCTTTGCCCTGGTGCGCAACGGCGGCACCAACGGCGACCCGGTACTGCGCGGCATGTTCGGCTCGCGGCTGAACATCCTCACCAATGGCGGCCAGATGCTCGGCGCCTGCCCGGGCCGGATGGACGCACCGACGTCCTACATTTCCCCGGAAACCTACGACAAGCTGACAGTGATCAAGGGGCCGCAAACCGTGCTCTGGGGCCCGGGCGCCTCGGCCGGGACCATCCTCTTCGAGCGTGAGCCGGAACACTTCGGCGAACTCGGCACGCGGGTCAATGCCAGTGTGCTGGCCGGCTCCAACGGCCGTTTCGACAAGGTGGTCGATGCCGCCGCCGGCGGCTCGCGGGGCTATGTCCGGGTAATCGGCAACCAGGCCCGTGCCGGCGACTACAAGGACGGCAACGGCGACCGCGTGCCTTCGCGCTACGACAAGTGGAACGGCGACGTCGCCCTGGGTTGGACGCCGGATGCCGACACCCTGCTGGAGCTCACCGCCGGCAAGGGCGACGGCGAAGCCCGCTACGCCGGGCGCGGCATGGACGGCTCGCAGTTCCAGCGCGAAAGCCTCGGCCTGCGTTTCGAACGGTCGAACCTCGGCGAAGTGCTCGACAAGCTCGAGGCCCAGGTCTACTACAACTACGCCGACCATGTGATGGACAACTACAGCCTGCGCCAGCCCTCCGGCACCGGGATGATGGCCGGGCCCATGGCCGCCAACGTCGACCGCCGCACCCTCGGCGCGCGGCTCAAGGCCACCTGGCGCTGGGCCGACTGGCAACTGATCGGCGGCCTCGACGGGCAGACCGACGAGCACCGCCAGCGCAGCAGCATGGGCATCGACACTTTTGAGAGCCTGCCGCGCAACCAGGACGCCGAGTTCCACAACTACGGTGTCTTCGGCGAACTGACCTGGTACGCCGCCGAACGCGACCGCCTGATCAGCGGCGCCCGGTTGGACCGGGCCTCGGCCAAGGACTTTCGCCAGCGCATCGGTTCCGGAATGAGCGCCCAGCCCAACCCGACCGCCGGCCAGACCCGTGCCGACAGCCTGCCCAGCGGCTTCATGCGCTACGAACATGACCTGGCCGACACCCCGACCACGCTGTACGCCGGCCTGGGTCACAGCGAACGTTTCCCGGACTACTGGGAACTGTTCTCCCCCGACCAGGGCCCGAGTGGCTCGCTCAATGCCTTCGCTGCCATCAAGCCGGAGAAGACCACCCAGCTGGATGTCGGCCTGCAATACAAGACCGAGGATCTGGAAGCCTGGGCCTCGGGTTATGTCGGCCAGGTGCGCGACTTCATCCTGTTCAACTACCAGCCCGGGATGATGGGCACGACCTCCCAGGCGCGCAATGTCGACGCACGGATCATGGGCGGCGAGCTCGGCGCGGCCTACCGGCTGACCGCCAACTGGAAAGCCGATGCCAGCCTGGCCTATGCCTGGGGCAAGAACACCAGTGACGGCAAGGCGCTACCGCAGATGCCGCCGCTGGACAGCCGCCTGGGCCTGACCTACAGCCGCGACAACTGGAGTGCCGGGGGCCTCTGGCGGGTGGTCGCGCGACAGAACCGCATCGACCAGAACGAAGGCAACGTGGTCGGCAAGGACTTTTCCAAGAGTGCCGGCTTCGGCGTGTTCTCCCTCAACGCGGCCTATCGGATCAATAGCCACGTGAAGCTCAGCAGCGGCGTCGACAACCTGTTCGACAAGGCCTACGCCGAACACCTGAACCTGGCGGGCAACGCCGGGTTCGGCTACCCGGCCAATGACCCACGGGCCATCAACGAACCGGGGCGCACGTTCTGGACCAAGGTCGACATGAGTTTCTAAGCGTAATGGTGGCGAACGGGCTTGTCGGGACGCCGTTCAGTCAAGGCGATTTGAAGTCGAACGCGGACTTGTGGCGAGCGGGCTTGCCCGCTCACCACAAATCTCGGCCGGACTTAAGATCGTTTTTAACTGAACAGCATTACGACAAGCCCGCTCGCCGCACTGCCACCGTATATCCAATGACCAATACCTTGCGGAGCGCTCCTGATGAGCCAACCTAGAATCTCCTTCTACAACCTGGCCTGGCGCTGGCATTTCTATGCCGGGCTGTTCGTCGCGCCGTTCATGGTCCTGCTGGCCCTGACCGGGATCATCTACCTGTTCAAGCCGCAACTCGACCCGCTGCTGTACAGCCACCTGATGACGGTCCAGGCCGGTCCGCACAGCCTCAATGCCGACGACCAATTGCGCCGCATCGAGATGGCTTATCCGCAGGTGCGGATCAAGCAGTACCTGCCACCACTCAACGCCGAACGCAGCGCGCAGTTCGTGCTGCTGCGCGACGGGCGCGAGCTCAATGTGTTCCTCGACCCCTATCGCGGCAACATCCTCGGCGAGCAGGATGCCAAGCTCAACCTGCAAGCCGTCGCCCGTGCCCTGCACGGCGAGTTGATGATCGGCACGCTCGGCGACCGCCTGGTGGAACTGGCCGCCGGTTGGGGGGTGATGCTGGTGGTTTCCGGCCTCTATCTCTGGTGGCCGCGAGGCCGCTCCAGCGCCGGCGTGCTCTGGCCTCGCCTGGGCAAGCGCGGCCGCATCGTCTGGCGCGACCTGCACGCCGTCAGCGGTTTCTGGGGCGCCGGATTGCTGCTGTTCATGCTGCTCAGCGGCATGACTTGGACCGGGGTCTGGGGCAAGCAGTACGCCGAGGTCTGGAACAAGTTTCCCGACGCCATGTGGAACAACATGCCCAAGTCCGACCTCGCGGCCCGCAGCCTCAACGAGGCGACCCGCCAGACCGTGCCCTGGGCCCTGGAAAATACACCGATGCCGATGTCCGGCGACCACGCCGAGCACATGAACCACGGCGCCGCTTCGACCGGCCCGGCGGCACCGGGCATCGGCCTGCAACAACTGGTAGACATCGCCAGCGCGCGCCAGGTCGAACCCGGCTACAGCATCACCCTGCCGACCAGCGCCGAAGGCGTGTTCACCATCGCCGTGTTCGCCGACGATCCGCGCAACGACGCCACCCTGCATGTCGACCAGTACAGCGGCACGGTCCTGGCCGATGTGCGCTGGCAGCACTACGGCAATGTCGCCCGGGCCACGGAGATGGGCGTGATGCTGCATGAGGGCAAGCTGTTCGGGACGCTCAACCAGTTGGTCATGTTGCTGGTGTGCCTGATGATCCTGCTCAGTGCCGTCAGCGGCGTGGTGATGTGGTGGAAACGCCGTCCGCAAGGCGGTCTCGGCGTACCGCCGCTGCGCCACGATCTACCGCGCTGGAAAACCGCCCTGGTGATCATGTTCGCCCTGGCGATTTTGTTCCCCCTGGTCGGGGTCTCGCTGATCGTCGTCTGGCTGCTGGACTGGACGCTACTGTCACGCCTCAAGGGCGAACCTGAGTCAGCTTCATCTTCAACCTGAAAAGGTTGAGAGGCACGCCACAGGGGAATCTGTAGGCTTTTAATGCGAAACTATTGCAAACGCATATTGTTACAGTATAACAATGTGCATCGCGAAATTTGTAGGAGCCGGCTTGCCGGCGATGAAGCCCTTGAGCCTTGCATCGGTCTTCCTGCCGCCATCGCCGGCAAGCCAGCTCCTACATAAAGCTCTGCGTACACTCCCCTGACCCTGAGTAACGAATGACCTCGCTGACCCTCACCGATCTCGCCTGGACGCCTCCCGGCCATGACCGCTGCCAACACCAGTTCCAGCTGCGTGACGCCAACCTGCGGGTGGCCGCCGGAGAGTTCGTCGGCCTGATCGGTCCCAATGGTAGCGGCAAGACCAGCCTGCTGCGTTGCGCCTATCGGTTCAGCCAGCCGGAACACGGCGAGGTCCTGCTCGAACAGCAGAACGTCTGGAAACAATCGCCACGCTGGTGCGCCCAGCGCATCGCCGTGGTGCTCCAGGAATTCCCCGATGCCTTTGGCCTGACCGTTGAAGAAGTGGTCGCCATGGGCCGCACCCCGCACAAACAACTCTTCGAAGGCGACACCGAGTCCGACCGCCGACTGGTCCGCCAGTCCCTCGAATCGGTGGGCATGCTGGGCTTCGAAGACCACGCCTTCGCCACCCTCTCCGGCGGTGAAAAACAACGCGTGATCCTCGCCCGTGCCCTGACCCAGCAACCGCAGTTGCTGATCCTCGACGAGCCGACCAACCACCTCGACCCACGCTTCCAGCTGGAGCTGTTGCGTCTGCTCAGGCAGTTGAAGATCGGCATCCTGGCCAGTATCCACGACCTCAACCTGGCCGCCGCATTCTGCGACCGCCTGTATGTGCTCCAGCACGGGCGCATCGTCGCCAGCGGCACACCCGCCGAAGTCCTCAGCGCCGAGTTGCTGCGTGAAGTGTTCGGCGTCGAGGCGCTGATCGATAGCCACCCACTCTCCGGCTACCCGCGAATCACCTGGATAACCCAACCATGAAGCTACGGCACCTGGCGCTTTGCCTCGGTTCACTGTTCACATCCATGACCGCCCTGGCCGAGTCGACGCATTACCCGTTGACGGTCCGCAGCTGCAACCGCGAGGTAACCTTCAAGGAGGCGCCCAGGCACGCGCTCAGCCATGACATCAACATGACCCAGATGATGCTCGCCCTCGGCCTCAAGCCACGCATGGCCGGCTACAGCGGGATCAGCGGCTGGAAATCGGTGACCGCGCAGATGGCCAAGACCCTCGACGGCCTGCCGGAACTGGCGGCCAAGTACCCGTCGGTGGAAACCCTGCTCAATGCCAACGTCGATTTCTTCTTCGCCGGCTGGGACTACGGCATGACGGTCGGCGGAGCCCTCACCCCGGCGACGCTGACGCCCCTGGGTATCAATGTCTACGAGCTGACCGAGTCCTGCGCCTTCGTGATGAAACGCCCGGGCGCCAGCCTCGACGACACCTACAACGACCTGCGCAACCTGGGCCGGATCTTCGATGTGCAGGACCGCGCCAATGCCCTGATCGAGGCGATGCAGGCGCGCGTCGCCGCCGTGCGCAAAAGCCTGCCGGCCGAGCGTCCACGGGTATTCCTCTATGACAGCGGCGAAGACCGCGCCATGACCTCCGGCCGCCTGGCCATGCCCCAGGCGCTGATCGAAGCCGCCGGCGGGCGCAACGTCCTCGACGACATCGATGCCAGCTGGACGCGGGTGAACTGGGAAAGCGTGGTGGCGAAGAATCCCCAGGTGATCGTCATCGTCGACTACAGCGAAGTCAGCGCCGAACAGAAACAGCGCTTCCTCGAAAGCAACCCGGCATTGCAGTCGGTGGACGCTATCCGCAACAAGCGCTTCGTGGTGATTCCGTATGTCGAGGCGACGCCGGGCATCGATAACGTCAAGGCCATCGAAACCCTGGCCAAGGCCTTCCACCCACAATGATGAATCGCCGCTATGGCTCGTTGCTGGCCGCTCTCGGCGCCCTGTTGCTGCTGTCCTGCGTCCTCTCCCTGGGTTTCGGCCCGGCACGGGTGCCGGTGGAGGTGGTCTGGCGGATTCTCTCCTACAAGACCCTGGGGCTGGGCGAGGTGAACTGGAGCGCCGGGCAGGAGCATATCGTCTGGCTGATCCGGGTGCCGCGGATGCTCCTCGGCGCGCTGGTGGGCGCCGGTCTGGCGTTGATCGGCGCGGTGTTGCAGGCGGTCACGCGCAATCCCCTGGCCGATCCGCACCTGCTCGGCGTGACTTCCGGGGCGACCCTCGGCGCGGTGATCGTGGTGCTGCATGTGGGCGAAGTCGTCGGCCTGCTGACCTTGCCCATCGCCGCCTTTATCGGCGCCCTGGGCAGCATGCTGGCGGTGCTCGCCATCGCCAGTCGCAACGGTCGGCTGGACAGTGACCGGTTGCTGCTGTGCGGGGTCGCGGTGTCCTTCGTGATGATGGCGCTGGCCAACCTGCTGCTGTTTCTCGGCGACCACCGGGCTAGCTCCGCGGTGCTGTTCTGGATGCTCGGTGGCCTCGGCCTGGCGCGTTGGGAGCTGCTGCCGATACCGGCGGCGAGCGTGCTGCTGGGGCTGGTGTTGCTGGTGAGCATGGCCCGGCCGTTGAACGCCTTGATGGCCGGCGAGCAGACCGCCGTAACCCTCGGCCTGAATGCACGCAATGTGCGCCTGAAGGTGTTCCTGATCGCCTCGCTGATGACCGGCGTACTGGTCTCCATCAGCGGTTCCATCGGCTTCGTCGGCCTGATGGTGCCGCATATCGCCCGCTACCTGGTGGGCGCGGAACATCGGCGCCTGCTGCCGGTGTCGGCGCTGTCGGGGAGCCTGTTCCTGGTCTGGGTCGATGTCGCCGCGCGCACCTTGATCGCTCCGGAAGACCTGCCTATCGGGGTGGCCACGGCAGCCATTGGCGGGTTGTTTTTTATCGGGCTGATGCGCCGCCGCTGAAGTATGGGAGCGGTGCTTGTGTGGGAGCGGAGCTGTTCGCAAAGACGGTACAGCACCAATCTGGTACTCCCCGCGCACCGCAACGCCCATGTCGCCCCCGCTTGGTGCGACTGTTCAGACCAGCGCCTTTCAAACACGACTGTTTCTTGCCTTTCCCCGACTAGGCACACCCTTTGCAAAAGCCCCTTCAGTGTCTGCATCTGCCAACCAAAAAACTTTGAACATCTGGAGATCGCACCAATGAAGCGTCGTAGTCTGATCAAGGCTTTCACATTGACGGCATCCATTGCCGCCATGGGCATGACCTGGGCCGTCCAGGCTGCCGAGACCATCAAGGTCGGCATCCTGCACTCGCTGTCCGGCACCATGGCAATCTCCGAAACCTCGCTCAAAGACATGGCGCTGATGACCATTGATGAGATCAACGCCAAGGGCGGGGTCAACGGCAAGATGCTCGAACCGGTGGTGGTCGACCCGGCCTCCAACTGGCCGCTGTTCGCCGAAAAAAGCCGCCAGTTGCTGACCCAGGACAAGGTCGCGGTGGTGTTCGGCTGCTGGACTTCGGTGTCGCGCAAATCGGTACTGCCGGTGTTCGAGGAACTCAACGGCCTGCTGTTCTACCCGGTGCAGTATGAAGGCGAGGAAATGTCGCCGAACGTGTTCTACACCGGTGCGGCGCCGAACCAGCAGGCGATCCCGGCGGTGGAATACCTGATGAGCGAAGACGGCGGCGCGGCCAAGCGCTTCTTCCTGCTCGGCACCGACTACGTCTACCCGCGTACCACCAACAAGATCCTGCGTTCGTTCCTGCACTCCAAGGGGGTAGCGGACAAGGATATCGAAGAGGTCTACACCCCGTTCGGCCACGCCGATTACCAGACCATCGTCGCCAACATCAAGAAGTTCTCCGCCGGCGGCAAGACTGCGGTCATCTCCACCGTCAACGGCGACTCCAACGTGCCGTTCTACAAGGAACTGGCCAACCAGGGCCTGAAAGCCACCGACGTTCCGGTGGTGGCCTTCTCCGTGGGCGAGGAAGAACTGCGTGGCATCGACACCAAGCCGTTGGTGGGTAACCTGGCGGCGTGGAACTACTTCGAGTCGGTGGATAACCCGGTGAACAAGAAATTCGTCGCCGACTGGAAAGCCTATGCCAAGAAGAAAAACCTCCCGGGTGCCGACAAGGCGGTGACCAACGACCCGATGGAAGCCACCTATGTCGGCATCCACATGTGGGCCCAGGCGGCGGAGAAAGCCAAGTCCACCGATGTCGACAAGGTGCGTGAAGCCCTCGCCGGCCAGACCTTCGCCGCGCCGTCGGGCTACACCCTGACCATGGACCCGACCAACCATCACCTGCACAAGCCGGTGATGATCGGCGAGATCCAGGCCGACGGTCAGTTCAACGTGGTCTGGCAGACCAAGGGACCGATCCGTGCCCAGCCGTGGAGCCCGTTTATCCCGGGTAACGACAAGAAACCTGATTATGCGGTGAAGAGCAACTGAGTGAGGGACTGGCCCCAAGCCTGAAGCCCGATAGGGAAACAGCGGTGCTTGGGCGGGCTCTGAGGTTGTGTGGGAGCAGAGGTTATGTGGGAGCGGTACTTGTCGGATCGCCGCACCGCCGCGAAGGGGGCCTTGAGGCCGCTAAAAGCTTCGCGGGCAAGCTCCGCTCCCACACAAGCACCACCCCCACATAACCTCTGCGCCCACACAAGCACGATCGCTTGAAGTTCGTCTTTTCCATGTGCCAGGCCATTGATATGCCCACTGCCCTATACCGGTTTCTCCTCGCCCTCGCGCTGCTGTTGCCGATGGCCGCCCACGCCGGCGACGCCGAAGACTTCGTCGCCGCCGACTCCAGCCAACAGGCCACCCTGCTGGAAACCTGGGCCGCGCACCCGGAACCGACACGCATCGAGCTGGTCAACGCCCTGCAAAGCGGCCAGTTGACGCTCAACGGTGAAACCAAGACCTTGCGCCTGAACAACCGTCTGCGCGGCCTGATCGACACCGCCGTCGCGGCCCAGCAACTGCTCGCCGCCGATGCCAAGGTCCGCCTGGCCGCCGCGCAGCAACTGCAAAAAAGCGCCAAGCCGGCGCAACTGAAATTCCTCGACCAGCAACTGGCCGGCGAAACCAACGCCGCCGTCCGCGCCGCCCTGAGCCTGGCCCTGGCCAATCTGCAACTGGTCGACAGCGATCCGGCGGTGCGCCTGGCCGCCGTGCGCCTGCTCGGTGACAGCGGCGAGCCGCTGGCCCGCACCCGCCTCGAAGGCTTGCTGCAACCCGGGGTCGAAACCGACGCCGGCGTGCGTACCGCCACCGAAACCAGCCTGGCGCAAGTCAAACGCAAGCTGATGATCGGCGAATGGCTCGGCCAGGCCTTCAGCGGCCTGTCCCTGGGTTCGATCCTGTTGCTGGCGGCCCTGGGCCTGGCGATCACCTTCGGCCTGCTCGGGGTGATCAATATGGCCCACGGCGAAATGCTCATGCTCGGCGCCTACGCCACCTATGTCGTGCAGTTGCTGTTCCAGCGCTTCCTGCCCCAGGCCATCGAGTTCTACCCGCTGGTGGCACTGCCAGTGGCGTTCTTCGTCACCGCCGGGATCGGCATGGCCCTGGAACGCACGATCATCCGCCATCTCTATGGACGCCCACTGGAAACCCTGCTCGCCACCTGGGGCATCAGCCTGATGCTGATCCAGCTGGTCCGTTTGCTGTTCGGCGCGCAGAACGTCGAAGTGGCCAACCCGGCCTGGCTTTCCGGCGGTATCCAGGTGCTGCCCAACCTGGTCTTGCCCTACAACCGCCTGGTGATCATCGCCTTCGCGCTGTTCGTGGTGGTCCTCACCTGGCTGCTGCTGAACAAGACCCGCCTGGGCCTGAACGTCCGTGCTGTCACCCAGAACCGCAATATGGCCGCCTGCTGCGGCGTGCCCACCGGACGGGTGGACATGCTCGCCTTCGGCCTCGGCTCCGGCATCGCCGGCCTCGGCGGCGTAGCGCTGAGCCAGATCGGCAACGTCGGGCCGGACCTGGGCCAGAGCTACATCATCGACTCCTTCCTGGTGGTGGTGCTCGGCGGGGTCGGCCAGTTGGCCGGCAGCGTCATGGCCGCCTTCGGCCTGGGCATCGCCAACAAGCTCCTCGAACCGCAGATCGGCGCGGTACTGGGCAAGATCCTGATCCTCGCGCTGATCATTCTGTTTATCCAGAAACGCCCGCAAGGACTCTTCGCACTGAAAGGACGGGTGATCGACTGATGAACCAGCCCCTGATGCTCACCGCGACACAAAAGGCCGGGCCCGGCCTGACGATCGCCATCGGCGCGATCGTGCTGGCGCTGCTGCTGGTCTTGCCGCTGCTGTCGCTGCTGCCGCCGGAGAACCTGTTCCACGTCTCGGCCTACAGCCTGACCCTGGTGGGCAAGATTCTCTGCTACGCCATCGTCGCCCTGGCCCTGGACCTGGTTTGGGGTTACGCCGGCCTGCTGTCCCTGGGCCACGGCCTGTTCTTCGCCCTCGGCGGCTATGCCATGGGCATGTACCTGATGCGCCAGGCGTCCGGCGACGAACTGCCGGCGTTCATGACCTTCCTGTCCTGGACCGAGCTGCCCTGGTACTGGACCGGCACCAGCCACTTCCTCTGGGCCTTGTGCCTGGTGGTGCTGGCGCCGGGGTTGCTGGCGCTGGTGTTCGGTTTCTTCGCCTTCCGTTCGCGGATCAAGGGCGTGTACTTCTCGATCATGACCCAGGCCCTGACCTTCGCCGGGATGCTGCTGTTCTTCCGCAACGAAACCGGCTTCGGCGGCAATAACGGCTTTACCAACTTCCGCAGCATTCTCGGCTTCGGCATCACCGAACCGGGCACCCGCGCGGCACTGTTCTTCGCCACCGTGGTGTTGCTGGTTGCCAGCCTCTACAGCGGCTGGCGCCTGGCCCGGAGCAAGTTCGGCCGGGTGCTGACGGCGCTGCGTGACGCGGAGAACCGCCTGATGTTCTGCGGCTACGATCCCCGTGGTTTCAAACTCTTCGTCTGGGTCTTGAGCGCGGTGTTGTGCGGTCTGGCCGGGGCGCTGTATGTGCCGCAGGTGGGGATCATAAACCCCAGCGAAATGTCGCCGACCAACTCCATCGAGGCCGCCGTATGGGTGGCCCTCGGCGGGCGCGGCAGCCTGATCGGCCCGTTGCTCGGCGCAGGCATGGTCAACGGCATGAAGAGCTGGTTCACCGTGGCCTTCCCTGAGTACTGGCTGTTCTTCCTCGGCGCACTGTTTATCGGCGTGACCCTGTACCTGCCCAAGGGCGTGATCGGGTTGCTGAAGAAAAGGGGCGAACAATGAGAGTCACCGCGACCGCCGAATTCATGCTCGAACCGATCCTTGAGCCAAACAAAGACGCCGGCAGCAGCCGCGACGCCATCGGGCTCGGCCAGGCCAGGGGCGACGGCCTGGATACCCGCCATGGCACCATCCTGACCCTGGAGGACATCAGCGTCAGCTTCGACGGCTTCAAGGCCCTGAACAACCTGAACCTGTACATCGGCGTCGGCGAGCTGCGCTGCATCATCGGCCCCAATGGCGCGGGCAAGACCACCCTGATGGACGTGATCACCGGCAAGACCCGGCCCAGCCACGGCAAGGCCTGGTTCGGCGAGACCCTCGACCTGTCGACGATGAGCGAAGTACAGATCGCCCAGGCCGGGATCGGCCGCAAGTTCCAGAAACCGACGGTGTTCGAAGCGCTGACGGTGTTCGAGAACCTGGAACTGGCGCAGAAGACCGACAAGTCGGTGTGGGCCAGCCTGCGGGCGCGTTTGAGCGGCGAGCAGAAAGACGGGATTGCCCGGGTCCTGGAAACCATCCGCCTGAGCGGCTCGGTCAATCGCCCCGCCGGCTTGCTGTCCCACGGCCAGAAGCAGTTCCTGGAGATCGGCATGTTGCTGGTGCAGGCCCCGCAACTGTTGCTGCTCGACGAGCCGGTGGCGGGCATGACCGATGCCGAGACCGAGTTCACCGCCGAGCTGTTCAAGAGCCTGGCCGGCAAGCATTCGCTGATGGTGGTGGAGCACGACATGGGCTTTGTCGGGGCGATAGCCGACCATGTCACCGTGCTGCACCAGGGGAGCGTGCTGGCCGAGGGGTCGCTGGAGCAGGTGCAGGAAAACGAGCGGGTGATCGAGGTCTACCTCGGGCGATAGCTGTACCGATTCCCCCTGTAGGAACGGTGCTTGTGTTGGGAATGGTGCTTGTGGGAGCGGAGCTTGCCCGCGAAGCTTTTAGCGGCCTCAAGGGCCCCTTCGCGGCGGTGCGGCGATCCGACAAGCTCCGCTCCCACACAAGAACTGCTCCCACAGGTTAAGCCGTGAGACAGCCCATGCGTCCACCCCAATCAGAATTTGCGACAGTTGATGAGAGCCTGACCATGCTGCAAGTCGACAAACTGCACCAGTACTACGGCGGCAGCCACATCCTGCGGGGCCTGTCCTTTGACGTGAAAGTCGGCGAAGTCACCTGCTTGCTGGGCCGCAACGGCGTGGGCAAGACCACCCTGCTCAAGTGCCTGATGGGCCTGCTGCCGGCCAAGGAAGGCGCCGTGCAGTGGGAAGGCCAGGCCATCACCCGGCTCAAGCCGCACCAGCGGGTCCACGCCGGCATCGCCTACGTGCCCCAGGGCCGGGAAATCTTCGGCCGCCTGAGCGTGGAAGAAAACCTGCTGATGGGCCTGTCACGTTTTCCAGGTTCTGAAGCCAAGGAAGTCCCGGCCTTTATCTACGAACTGTTCCCGGTCCTGCTGCAAATGAAGCAACGCCGTGGCGGCGACCTTTCCGGCGGCCAGCAGCAACAGCTTGCTATCGGAAGGGCCCTGGCCAGCCGCCCGCGCCTGCTGATCCTCGACGAACCCACCGAAGGCATCCAGCCGTCGGTGATCAAGGAGATCGGCGCGGTGATCAAGCAGCTCGCCGCCCGCGGCGACATGGCGATCCTGCTGGTGGAACAGTTCTATGATTTCGCCGCCGAGCTGGCCGATCAGTACCTGGTGATGTCCCGGGGCGAGATTGTCCAGCAAGGCCGTGGAGAAAATATGGAAGCCGAAGGTGTGCGCGGCTTGGTTACGATCTAACCTGTAACGTCCCGACGATAATTAGAAACCATGAATTTACCTGCCACTCACGCCCTGTTCACCCCCAGCTGGCATGCCGAACTGGAACTCGGCTATGCACGCTTCGGTGATTGCACGCGCCCGGTCACCCGGCGCCACCTGGGCCCGTTGCGGGTGCAAAAACACCTGTACGCCGAAGGCCCGCAAGTCTGCCAGCACATCATCGTCCACCCGCCGGGCGGAATTGCCGGCGGCGACCGGCTGGCGATCAGTACCCGCGTCGAAGCCGATGCCTGGGCGCAACTGACCAGCCCCGGCGCGGCCAAGTGGTATCGCGCCACCGGGCCGGCCTACCAGACCCTGGACCTGCAGGTCGCCGCCGGGGCGACCCTGGAGTGGCTGCCGCAGGAAACCATCGTGTTCAGCGCCGCCCAGGCCGAACTGCGCACCCGCATCGACCTTGAAGGCGATGCCCGGCTGTTCTACTGGGACATGGTCGCCCTCGGACGCCCCGCCAGCGGCGAGCGTTTCGACCTCGGGCATTTCCAGTCGCAGCTGGACATCCACCGCGACGGCCGCTTGCTCTGGCACGAACGGCAGCGTATCCAGGGCAGCGACGGCCTGCTCGACTCGCCCATCGGCCTCGACGGCCAGCCGGTCTTCGCCACCTTGCTGGTGACCGGCGAGATTGACAGCGAGTTGCTCGAACGCTGCCGTTCAGTAGCGACTCGGGTACGCGGCGACCTGACCCAACTACCCGGCCTGCTGGTCGCTCGCTGCCTGGCCGGCGAGGCCCTGCACGCCCGTGCCTGGCTGATCGAACTGTGGCGGCTGTTGCGCCCGGCCCTGCTGGGTCGCGAGGCCGTGCCACCACGGATCTGGAACACATGACTATGCCGACCTTCTTTTACTGCCTGCCAACGGACTCTTAACCATGGACCTGACCCCCCGCGAAAAAGACAAACTGCTGATTTTTACCGCTGGTCTGGTGGCCGAACGGCGCCTGGCCCGTGGGGTGAAACTGAACTATCCGGAAGCCATGGCCTACATCTCGGCGGCCCTGCTGGAAGGCGCCCGCGACGGCCAGACCGTGGCCGAGCTGATGCACTACGGCACCACGCTGCTCAACCGTGAACAAGTGATGGAAGGCATCGCGGAAATGATCCCGGAGATCCAGGTCGAAGCCACCTTCCCCGACGGCACCAAGCTGGTCACCGTCCACCAACCCATCGCCTGAGGCCGAGCATGTCCTATGTCATCCGTGATGCCGCCCACGCCGACCTGCCGGCGATCCGCGACATCTACAACGATGCGGTGCTTGACACCACCGCCATCTGGAACGAACAACCCGTGGACCTGGGCAATCGCCAGGCCTGGTTCAGCGCCCGCCAAGGCCAGGGTTATCCGATCCTGGTGATCGTCGACAGCGCTGACACGGTGCTTGGCTATGCCTCCTTCGGTGACTGGCGGCCCTTCGAGGGCTTCCGGCACACCGTCGAGCACTCGGTCTACGTACGCAGCGACCAGCGTGGCAATGGCCTCGGCCCGCAGTTGATGGCGGTGCTGATCGAGCGCGCCCGTGGCTGCGGCAAACATGTGATGGTCGCCGCCATCGAAAGTGGTAACAGCGCTTCCATTCGCCTGCATCAACGCCAGGGCTTCGCCATTACCGGACAGATGCCCCAGGTGGGGGTCAAGTTCGGCCGTTGGCTGGACCTGACCTTCATGCAACTGACCCTGAATCCGGGCGCCCTGCCGCCTGCCGTCAACCAGGAGTAACCCGCCATGAACGCCGCCCAACTGCGTCGTGTGAATAACGAAAGCTTTGCGCACTACCGCCAGGGTTTGATCGATTTGCTGCTCGATGCCGTTCGGCACGGCGCCAGCGTGGGTTTCATGGCCGATCTCGATGCCGGCCAGGCCCGCGACTACTTCGACACGGTGCAAGCCGCGCTACAGGACGGCAGCCTGCTGCTCTGGGTGGTGGTGCGTGACGAACAGGTGCTGGCCAGCGTGCAACTGAGCCTGTGCCAGAAGGCCAACGGCCTGAACCGCGCCGAAGTGCAAAAACTGCTGGTGTACAGCGAGGCCCGCCACCGCGGTCTCGGCCAGCAACTGATCCAGGCCCTGGAACTGACAGCGAAACAGCACAAGCGCGGCCTGCTGTACCTCGACACCGAGGCCGGTTCCGAAGCCGAAGCCTTCTACAGCGCCCTGGGCTACACCCGGGTCGGCGAACTGCCGAACTACTGCGCGACACCGGATGGTCGCTACAAGGCCACTGCCATTTACTTCAAGACCCTGGGACAACCCGAATGATTCCTGGCGAATATCAGATCCAGCCCGGCGACATCGAACTCAATGTCGGGCGCCGGACCCTCAGCCTGACTGTGGCGAACAGCGGTGACCGACCGATCCAGGTCGGCTCGCACTATCATTTTTTCGAGAGCAACGACGCCTTGAGCTTCGATCGCGCCGCCAGCCGCGGCATGCGCCTGAATATCCCGGCCGGTACCGCCGTGCGTTTCGAACCGGGGCAGAGCCGCGACGTTGAATTGGTGGAGCTGGCCGGGTTGCGGCGGGTGTTCGGCTTTGCCGGACGAGTGATGGGCGACCTGGATTGACGCTGCTGATAGTGGCGAGGGGGCTTGCCCCCGTTCGGCTGCGCAGCAGTCGTCGAATCATAGAACGCGCTCTATCTGATAGACCGAAGTGTCGGCTTTTAGGGGCGCTGCGCGCCCCAACGGGGGCAAGCCCCCTCGCCACAAAAAATCGCACATGCCTCCATTTTGTGTTCAGGGAAACCCAATGAAGATTTCCAGACAAGCCTACGCCGACATGTTCGGCCCCACCGTCGGCGACAAGGTGCGGCTGGCCGACACCGAACTGTGGATCGAAGTGGAAAAGGACTTCACCACCTACGGCGAAGAAGTGAAGTTCGGCGGCGGCAAGGTGATCCGCGACGGCATGGGCCAGGGTCAACTGCTCGCCGCCGAAGTCGTCGACACCCTGATCACCAACGCCCTGATCATCGACCACTGGGGCATCGTCAAGGCCGACGTCGGCCTCAAGGACGGCCGTATCAAAGCCATCGGCAAGGCCGGCAACCCGGACATCCAGCCCGATGTAACCATCGCCGTCGGCGCCAGCACCGAAGTCATCGCCGGTGAAGGCATGATCCTCACCGCCGGCGGCATCGACACCCATATCCATTTCATCTGCCCGCAGCAGATCGAAGAAGCGCTGATGAGCGGGGTCACCACCATGATCGGTGGCGGCACCGGCCCGGCTACCGGCACCAACGCCACCACCTGCACCTCCGGGCCCTGGCACCTGGCGCGCATGCTCCAGGCCGCCGACGCCTTCCCGATGAACATCGGCTTCACCGGCAAGGGCAACGCCAGCCTGCCGCAGCCGCTGATCGAGCAGGTCGAGGCCGGTGCCATCGGCCTCAAGCTCCACGAAGACTGGGGCACCACGCCGGCGGCCATCGACAACTGCCTGAGCGTGGCCGACCAGTACGACGTACAGGTGGCGATCCACACCGATACCCTCAACGAATCCGGCTTTGTCGAAACCACCCTCGCCGCATTCAAGGGCCGCACCATCCACACCTATCACACCGAAGGCGCCGGTGGCGGCCATGCCCCGGACATCATCAAGGCCTGCGGTTTCCCCAATGTGCTGCCCAGCTCGACCAACCCGACCCGGCCGTTCACCCGCAACACCATCGACGAACACCTGGACATGCTGATGGTCTGCCATCACCTCGATCCGAGCATCGCCGAGGACGTGGCCTTCGCCGAAAGCCGTATCCGCCGGGAAACCATCGCCGCCGAAGACATTCTCCACGACCTCGGCGCGTTCTCGATGATCAGCTCCGACAGCCAGGCCATGGGCCGCGTCGGTGAAGTCATCACGCGGACCTGGCAGACCGCCGACAAGATGAAGAAACAACGCGGCCCGCTGCCGGGCGACGGTGAGGGCAACAGCAACTTCCGGGTCAAGCGCTACATCGCCAAATACACCATCAACCCGGCGATCACCCATGGCATCAGCCATGAAGTGGGCTCGATCGAAGTCGGCAAATGGGCCGACCTGGTGCTCTGGCGCCCGGCGTTCTTCGGGGTGAAACCGACACTGATCCTCAAGGGCGGGGCAATTGCCGCCAGCCTCATGGGCGATGCCAACGCCTCGATCCCGACACCGCAGCCGGTACACTACCGGCCGATGTTCGCCAGCTACGGCGGCTCATTGCATGCCACCAGCCTGACCTTTATCAGCCAGGCCGCGCAGGCCGCGGGCCTTCCCCAGAGCCTGGGCTTGAAGAAAAAGATTGCCGTGGTCAAGGGCTGCCGCGATGTACAGAAAACCGACCTGATCCACAACGACTACCTGCCGCACATCGATGTCGACCCGCAGACCTACCAGGTCAAGGCCGATGGCGTGCTGCTGTGGTGCGAACCGGCGGACGTGCTGCCGATGGCACAACGCTATTTCCTCTTCTGAGCCCTGTATCAGGAGCACGGCTTGCCAACGATGCTTTTGCCCTCAAGGCCGCCTTCGCGACGGTCTGGCGTCCCGGCAAGCCCTGCTCCTGCAACAGTGCCGATCAGGATTGAATAGCAGAGAACAGGGTCTTCGTGGACTCGACCAGCCCCAACTGCTGCAGGCAGTCATTGATCGCGTCCATCATGCCGAGATCTCCCGGATGGGGCTTGCCATTCAAGACCCGGTGCAAGGCGCATAGGAACTCCAGCTTACCGACGGCATTGTCGCTGGCCATATCCCTGGTGCCGTCGGCAATGCTCAGTGCCGTTTGACTGATCTGGGTGGCGACATAGCTCAGTAGCTCGATTTGGGTCACGATATTCAATCTCCGGATAGTTATTTCAAACTTCTGAAATCACGAACGAGATCCGGACAACTCAGCAGCAACGAACAACCCGGAGGGATAAAGCACCTTATGCCAGCAACTCATCGGCCAGGGTGTCCGGCCGCCCATCATTGTAATAACCAAGCAACTGCTTCGTTTTTATATAAACCAGTGTCGAGGGATCCCCCGGATTGACGTTGTATCGCCTGGCAACAGAGGAGCCGGCGATCAGCTCCATGCGCAGGGCTGTAATTCTGCCGTCGTATTTCTCGGCCAGCTTATCGAATACTTCAACCATCTTGCCGCTCGAGTTAAGCGAACCGTCGCTCTTTTTCGTCGGCCCGACGATTTGCAGGATGACTGGAAGTTTGGTTTTCGCAAACTCATCATCAAATGTTTGATCGGTCACGCTGATAACAGTCATGATCAAGCTCCTTTAACAGAGTGCGCGGTGGCGGGAAGGGCTCGCGACTTCACACTATGCCTTCGGAGGAACGGTCGTCTACTGTCAGAAATGACAGGTATAGACGAGCCGGTGCGCCTGTAACCCGCCCCGCCAAACGGACGCAAAGGCGCTAAGCTAGCCATTACACTGGCAGCCACCCCTTCGAGATAACGAGCATGCACTTATCCACCTTTATCGTGCAGCAGGTCGACAGCATCGTCGATGAGTGGGAACAGTTCGCGAAAACCCTGACTCCGGCAGCGGATGCCATGGGCCGGGGTGACCTGCGCGACCACGCCAAATCGATCCTGCTGGCCGCCGCCCGGGACATGCAAACCCAACAGAGCGCCAGCGAACAGACCGCCAAGTCCAAGGGCGACAGCCCGGACAGCAGCCCCGGCCTGGACATTGCCGCCGCCAGCCACGGCGAACTGCGCCACACCGCCGGTTTCGACCTGATGCAGATGACTTCGGAGTTCCGGCACCTGCGTGCCTGCGTGATTCGTCGCTGGGTCGGCAGCCTGGTCTCGCCTGAGCTGGAGCATTTCCAGGAGATGATTCGCTTCAACGAAGCCATCGACGAAGCCCTGACCGAATCTACCGCCGCCTACGCCGAACAGGTGAACCGCTCACGGGATATTTTCCTCGCCATTCTCGGCCATGACCTGCGGGCGCCCTTGCAGGCCGTGAGCATGTCCACCGAAATGCTGGTGCGCAAGACCCGCCTGGACGCCGACGGCCTGCTGTATGTCGCCAGTATCAGGCGCGGCGCCCGACATATGGGCAGCATGATCAGCGACTTGCTGGAGTTTGTCCGCAGCCGTCTGGGCAGCAGCCTGCCCATCGACCCGGCACCGATGGACCTGAGCAGTGCGGCGAAGGCCGTGATCAATGAAGCCTGGGCCGGACAGCCGGATTGCCTGCCGCTGCTGAAGGTGGAAGGCGATGTGCACGGGGTGTGGGATCGGGGACGCATCGAGCAACTGCTGCAGAACCTGATCGGCAATGCCTTGCAACACGGCGCCAGCCATCGGCCATTGACGCTAAGCCTGGAGGGTGGCGCCGACACTGTCAGCCTGACCATGCACAACTTCGGTACGCCGATCCCAAAAGAAGCCCTGGCGACTATCTTCGATCCGCTGGTGCGTAGCGCCAGCGAAGAGATCGGCCAGCCGGGTACCGCCACCAGCCTGGGGTTGGGACTGTATATCGCCAAGGAAGTGGTGACGGCCCATCAGGGCACGATCGAGGTCAGCTCCAGCAGCGAGGACGGGACACGCTTTACCGTGGTCCTGCCCAGGGTGTCACGGGCCTAGCGACGCGATCCATCAGGTACACCGCGTCATCGTTCGTCGCCAGCAAACCGGCTCCCACAAGGGATTTGTGCCCGCCACAAATTCCTTGTCCGACACAGCCCCCCTGTGGGAGCTGGCTTGCCAGCGATCCGCCTCAGGCGGCCATTCCACCCGGCTACTGGATACAGACCCCATTCAATCGTGCACAAAGCGCCCCAGGCGCTGGCGCAGCATCTGGTTTTCCGCCCGCAGCCGCTGCACTTCAGCCAGCAGGTCCAGCGCCAGGGCGACGCCTTCCCACTCCAGCTCCAGCTCCCGATGCAGCTTCACCGCGCGGCGGGCAATACCCGGGGCCTCATCGCCAAAACGCCAGGCCTCGGGCGAACGCCCCTGAGGTTCAAGAATGCCGTGCTCGACGATTTCGATCACGTAGGCAACCGGCAATTGGGTCACCTCACAAAAAGCCTGCATATCCAGTTGAACGTTCAAGGGGCTGCTCATGATTAGCTACTCCATTGCTCTCTCGGGTCGAAGGCGGCCTTTTTCGCCAGTTCCTGCCACAACGCCTTGACGGCGTCGTCGTTCTGCCGGGGCATGACCGCCTTGAGTTGCACGAACAGATAACCGCGCTGCCCGGCCTTGTTCAACAAGCCATGGCCCTTGGCCCGCATGCGCTGGCCGTTCTGGCTGCCCGCCGGGACCTTGAGGTTGATCTTGCCGGTCAAGGTCGGCACCGCGACCTCGGCCCCCAACGCCAGCTCCCAGGGGGCCAGCGGCAAGGTGATGATCAGGTTCTCTCCTTCGACATCAAATTTTGGGTGAGGTGCGAAACGAATCGTCAGATACAGGTCGCCATTCGCCCCGCCGCCGACACCCGGCGCCCCCTGGCCCTTGAGGCGGATACGTTCGCCGTCGGTGACACCGGCCGGAATCTTTACGTTCAGGCTCTTGCTGGTGTTACTGACATGCTGACCAGCGGCGTTGTGCTGCGGGATCTGGAAACTGACCTTCTTCGACTCGTTGGACAGGCTTTCTTCCAGGAAGATCGGTAATTCCAGCTCCACGTCCTGCCCTCGCCGGCCGGCGCTGCGGCCCGCTTGTCCACCACCAAAACCATTGCCGCGCGAGCCGAAGATCGAACTGAAGAAGTCCGAAAAGTCGCCCGTGTCCGCGCCGCCGCCACCGAAGCCGCCACGTCCCTGCCAACCCGGCGGGCCCTGGAACGGCTGGCCGTGCTGGCCGTATTTACGCAGATCGTCGTATTCGGCGCGCTTGTCGGCGCTTTTCAGCGCTTCATAGGCCTCGGAGGCGTCCTTGAATTTCGCCTCGGCGTCCTTTTCCTTGCTGACATCCGGGTGGTACTTGCGCGCCAGCTTGCGGTACGCGGCCTTGATGGTCTTGTCGTCCGCCGTCGGCTCCACACCCAGGATCTTGTAATAGTCTTTGAAGTCCATCTAAGGATCACCATCCGTTATCGATATCGCGCCGCTCGGCAAGACACAGCATGCGCGCATTCGCGCGGCAAAGATTGACCGATCTCAAGGCTGTGACTCAGGGGCGCTGCAGAAGTTTATCGGCGGTCACTGCGATTTCTTGTCATCGACAGACACAAACCGAACCAATGACTGCAAGTTTGGGGACGATTGCCCGCCTTTCAAGTCCAATCCGTTACAAGAACCGCTATTTAACGGATCACCGGCCTTCGAATCCGTGCGCGACTGGCATACACTGCGCGGCCGTTTTGCAACCGGAACCCGAACACCATGAACAACGCCTCTGGCGCCCGTGCCTGCGGTATCGACTTCGGCACCTCCAACTCCACCGTCGGCTGGATCCGCCCCGGCATGGAAACGCTGATCGCGCTGGAAGACGACAAGATCACCCTGCCGTCGGTGGTCTTTTTCAACTTCGAGGAGCGCCGCCCGGTCTATGGCCGGTTGGCCCTGCACGAGTACCTGGAAGGCTACGAAGGCCGGCTGATGCGCTCGCTCAAGAGCCTGCTGGGCTCCAAGCTGATCAAGCACGACACCAGCGTGCTCGGCACGGCGATGCCGTTCAAGGACCTGCTCGGGCTGTTTATCGGCCAGTTGAAGCTGCGCGCCGAAGCCACCGCCGGTCGTGAGTTCGAGCAAGTGGTGCTGGGCCGCCCGGTATTCTTCGTCGACGAAGACCCGGCCGCCGACCAGGAAGCCGAGGACACCCTGGCCGAAGTGGCGAAGAAGCTCGGTTTCAAGGAGGTGTCCTTCCAGTACGAGCCGATCGCCGCGGCTTTCGACTACGAGTCGACCCTGGACCGCGAGGAACTGGTGCTGATCGTCGACATCGGCGGCGGTACCTCGGACTTCTCCCTGGTGCGCCTGTCACCGGAGCGTCGGGGCCTGGACAACCGTCACGACGATATCCTCGCCACCGGCGGCGTGCACATCGGCGGGACCGACTTCGACAAGCAACTTTCGCTGGCCGGCGTGATGCCGCTGTTCGGCTACGGCAGCCGGATGAAGAGCGGCGCCTATATGCCCACCAGTCATCACATGAACCTGGCGACCTGGCACACGATCAACTCGGTGTACTCGCAGAAAACCCACCTGGCCCTGGGTAGCATGCGCTACGACATCGAGGACACCGGCGGTATCGATCGCCTGTTCAAGCTGATCGAACAGCGCGCCGGACACTGGCTGGCGATGGAAATCGAGGAAACCAAGATCGAGCTGACCCATGCCGCACAGCGCCATGTGCCACTGGATCGCATCGAACCGGGCTTGAGCGTGGAGTTGAGCCGGGCCCTGTTCGAGTCGGCCATCGACAACCTGCTGGAGCGCATCCGCAACAGTGTCAGCCAGTTGCTCGGCGATGCCGGGGTCGGGGTCGCGCAGGTCGACACGGTGTTCTTCACCGGCGGTTCCAGCGCCATTCCGGCACTGCGCCAGAGCGTCTCGGCGATGTTGCCCAACGCCCGGCATGTGGAAGGCAATATCTTCGGCAGCATCGGCAGCGGCCTGGCGATCGAAGCGAAGAAGCGCTACGGCTGAACCCCAGGGAGCTGAACTGACACGCGCCCCCCGTAGGAGCCGGCTTGCTGGCGATGCGGCCAGTGAGCCTTGCATCGCCTGAACGGCCGCTATCGCCGGCAAGCTGGCCCCTACAGGGTTTTGTGGTGTTTTCAGTATGTTCTCAGAACACGATACCGACCCTGGCCCCAAACTCATCACGCTGAAGTCTGACCTTCCGGGCCAGGTTGTCGTTGATATTCAACTGATAGCCGGTCTGGCTGTAGTAAACCCCGGTGATCACCGGCAACGAACCGTGCTGATTGAATAGAAAGTCGGCCTGTGCATAAGGATTGCTCCGATCTTTCAAATCGGCGCTCGTCACATCCACGCCGTTGACCTTGAGTTTCAAATCACTTTCGCTCGTGCGCCGAACCCCCGCCTCCAGGCGCAGGGTGGCGGAATCAAAGCGGTGGGTATAACCCATTGCCGCCTTGAGGAAGGGCGAACGGCCAACCAGACCCATCTCGTAGCGGCCGAGGCTGGTCGTATAGCGACTGCGTGTGTAGCCACCGCCACCGATCAGATCGAGGGAGTCACGCTCACCCAGGGCCATGCGCCAGCCCAGATCCAGATCACCCTGCAGATCCCTGAGCTTGTCGCCATGCTCCTTGCCGGACTTCATGTCAATCCCCGCCTGATAGATAAAACCGGCCTCGGCGGTCATCTTGTTGCCGAAGTTATAGAACAGGCCTGCCTCGGGCAGCGAGTCTTTCTCGCTCTGGCCGGCGCCATTGAAGCTGAAGTTGTTATAGGTGCCCAGGATACCGAATTGGGAAACCGGGTCGGTGGACGTAGCGGCCATTGCCAGCAAGGGCGTTGTCATCAAGGCAACGGCCGCGGAGGTGATGATCAATTGAGTGAGCATGGGAAACGACTCCATCTGAGAAATAAAGACTGAGCGAAAGTCAAAAGACACTTTTCCGACACGCACGCTTGCGCACTTGCATGGATAAGGAATGCGGGGCGAATAGCTCAATTCAGAATGGAATGTTACGTAACAGGAGCGGTGGACGAATTAGGCCCAATTGAACAGGGACAGTCGGATACAGCCCTGACTTACGCGCCCTATTGCTCAGGTCGCGGTAGGACATGTTTCGTCTTGAAACTTTCTGAACAGCACAGGTCTCTGTGCTGGGGGAAAGGCGATGCCAACCCTGTCGGCCGCATCGCCGGCAAACCGCTCCTGCTGGAGTGACGCCAGTCGCGTCAGACCAGCTCAGCCAGCTTCAGCTCGCTCTTGATGTACGCATAATAGATCGGTCCCGCCACCACCCCCGGCAGGCCGAACGCCGCCTCGAACACCAGCATGGCCATCAGCAGTTCCCAGGACTTGGCACTGATCTGCCCGCCGACGATCCGCGCGTTGAGGAAGTACTCCAGCTTGTGGATAAACATCAGGTAGCCCAACGCCGCCGCCGCGACCCAGATCGACAACGACAGGCCGACGATGGTGATCAGGGTGTTGGACATCAGGTTGCCGATCACCGGCAACAGCCCGAGCAGGAAGGTCAGCACGATCAGGGTCTTGGTCAACGGCAGCTTGATCCCGAACAGCGGCAGGATCACCGCCAGGAAGATCGCGGTGAACGCAGTGTTCAGGGCCGAGATCTTGATCTGCGCGAAGACGATATTGCGGAACGCCTGCACCAGCAGGCGCAGGCGGTCGAACAACGCTGCCGCCAGGGGCTTGCGCTGGGTAACGTCCGATGCATGCTGCAGGGCCACGATCGCCCCCAGCACCATGCCGATCAACAGGGTCACGAACATATGCGCGGCGTCCTTGCCCACCAGTTGCAGCTCGCTCAGGTGCTTGCTCAGCCATTCGCCGATAGCGACCTGGAACTCGGCCGCGCTGGCTGGCAGATAGGCGTCGATAAACGGCGGCAATTGTCCACGCGCCTTGTCCACCACCACCATGAACTTGCCGAGGGAGGCGCCGGGGTTTTCCGCTTCGTGCAGCAGGAAACTGATGGCCCCGGCAAAGATCAGGCTCAGCACACTGACGATCAGGGTGCCCAGCAACGCCACCGCCAGCCAGCGCGCACGCCGCCCGGCAATCAGGTGCTCAAGCTTGGGCGTGAGCATGTTGACCAACTCGAATACCAACAGCCCGGCCAACAGACTGGGCAACAACCGCAACGGCAATGCCAGCAACAACCCACCGAAAACAAGGATCAAACTGGCCAGGACTACGTAACGCTGGGAAAACGCTGACATACAGCCTCAAAAAGAACGGCGCGAAAAGACAGGCAGTCTGCCAGCGTTCTCCTGGCAGGACCAGCGGCAGGTGCCAGAAGGACGGTGGCCTGGCATCTTAATGGGCGGTTGTGACAGGCAGACGACGCAGAATCATGAAATTTCGCGGCGGCGGGGCTTGCCGCAAAGCCCGTCAGTAAAAAGCACGTCTCAAGCCAAGCCGAAACTACTTTTTCTTCAGGCAATTGCTGATGTAGGTCTTGTACGCATCACCCTTGAGCCCCTGGGGTCGGTTGGCATTGCAGTCCTTCATCTTCTGCTGTTGCGGGGTCAGCACCTTGGCCGGCGCGGCCGCGGTGGCGGGCTTGGTCGTCGGCGTGACCGCCGGAGTGGCGGCAGGCGTAGCCGCTGCAGCGGCCGGCGCGGCTTTCAGGCAATTACTCATAAAGGCCTTGCGTGCGTCACCCGCAAGGTTCTGGGTCTTGGCGTCCGCGTTGCAAGTGGCCATCTTGCTTTGCTGAGCCGTCGCCGCAAAGCTCTGCGAGCAAAGTAACAAGCCGATCAACAACAATGGGATACGAAGCATCTTCATGGAGTTTTCTCCTTGTTACCGTACCGAAGGGCACGGCATGCCTTCAGTGTAGACAAACGCTGTTACACATCCAGCAGCGCCAGGCTAGGCCGTGCGCGCCTGGCGCCGGTACTGCTCCGGCGAACACCCGGCCTGGCGCTGGAACATCGCAATGAACGCCGAAGCGGTGCTGTAACCCAGATCGAAGGCGATCTCCTGCACGCTGCGACTGCCTTCCAGGGCCTGCAGCGCGCCGATAAAGCGCAGGCGCTGGCGCCACTCACCGAAGCCGACCCCCAGCTCGCGGACAAACAGCCGGGCCAGGGTTCTCTCGCTGACGTGCAACTGCGCGGCCCACTGCGCCAACGGGCGATTGTCCGCCGGATCCTGTTGCAATCCTTCCAACACCCTGAGCAAGGCCGGATCGTCGGAGTACGGCAGGTAACCATGCTGCACCTTGGCCTGGTGCAACTGGTCCACCAACACTTGCGCCAGGCGCACATCCGCAGGCGTGGTGGGAATTTTCATATCGCGCCGGGCGAAGTCATTGAGGATCGACTTGAGAATATCGCTGATGGCCAGGGTGCTCGCCTCGGCGGGCAGATCGCGACAATGCTCCTCGGCCAGGTACACCGAGCGGTAGACAATCGCCTGGGCATTGTGGGAGCTGTGCACGGTGTTCGGCGGTATCCACAGCGCGTAGCGCGACGGCGACATGAACCGCCGGCCGGCAACCTCGTAATGGATGACGCCATGGGACACATAGTCGAGGGAACCCCAGGGATGACAATGGGCCGCCGCATGGCGGTCGGGGCCGAACTCGGCATAGCGGAAGTACACCGGGGCCGGCAAACAGGGAAAATCGGGGATATCGATGTAGCGCTTGCCCATGCTGTCCGGATTCCAACGCAGATTGACTGGATCGAAGTATAGGCTTTTATCCAGACACGAGGATAATCCCTGCTCATTGACGATTCTGGTTGTAACACCCCATGCAATACGCTTTCCCTCTGCTGGCGATCCTGATCTGGGCCGGCAATACCGTGGTCAACAAGCTGGCGGTCGGCGCGATCTTCCCGGCGGAGATCGGCTTCTACCGCTGGTTGCTGGCGGGCCTGTTGTTCACCCCGTTCATGCTCAGGCCGGTCATGGCGCACTGGAGCCAGATCCGCCCGAACCTGGGCCGGATCTTCGTGCTCGGGGTACTCGGCATGGCGGTCTACCAGAGCCTGGCGTACTTCGCCGCGACCCTGACCTCCGCCACCAACATGGGCATCATCCTGTCGTTGATGCCCTTGATGTCGTTGACCCTGGCCATCCTCACCCTCGGCCAGCGCCTGACCGCCGGCGCGCTGGCCGGGGCGCTGCTGTCGTTTTCCGGGGTGCTGGTGGTGGTGTCGAGCGGCAGCCTGGCAGCACTGCTCAGCCATGGCGTGAACCTGGGCGACGCGATGATGCTGATCGCCACCCTGGCCTATGCGATCTACAGCACCCTGCTGAAAAAATGGCAACTGCGCCTGCCGCCCCTGGTGCTGCTGTACCTGCAGGTGCTGGTAGCGGTGGTGGTGTTGTTCCCGCTGTTCTGGCTGTCGCCGAAGACCGGACCGAACCTGCACAACCTCGGGCTGGTGCTGTATGCCTGCCTGCTGGCGTCGATGCTGGCGCCACTGGCGTGGATGAAATCGGTGGCCACCCTGGGGCCGAGCCGGACCACGCTGTTCTTCAACCTGCTACCGCTGATCACCGCGCTGATCGCCGCCGTGGTCCTGCACGAAGAGTTGGCGCGGTATCACCTGCTGGGCGGGGCGCTGACCCTTGGCGGGGTGATCCTCTCGGAACGCTGGACCACACCGTTGCGCCGCGCCTGAACGGGATACGCCAATAACCGCGGCTACTGCTCCTCGGCCATCGTCCGCAGATCCGGGTCCAGGCTTTGCCAGGTAATGCCCTTGGCCACCGCACCGAAGACCCGATGCAGCAACGGATTGCGATGGCGGCAATAGCAGTCCAGCGCAACCAACTGGTGGCCGAGTTCGCGCTTGACCCGATAGCCGGTCTGGCCACTGTCCAGACGAATGGCGCCGACACTGTAGGACCACTTCACCGCCTGCTCCCATAGCTGGAAATACAGGTGCAACTGCTTGTCCGCCTGGTAATCGATGCCGATGAACTTGTTGATCGCCTTGTCACCGAGCAGGAAGCAGAGCATGAACGCCACCATCTTGCCGGTCTTTTCATCGCGCAACAGGATGAAATGCGCCTCGGGCTTGAGGGCAATCTGGCGAAAGAACTCGAACGTGAGCTTTTCGAATTTGGTCTTGCCCTTCTCGTAGGTTTGCAGGAAGAGACTGTACAACTCTTGCAACGTTGCTGCATCCGGTTGCTGCACGACCCGCACTGCCAGGGGCCCCGGCGCCAGACCGTGCTTGAGTTTCTTTTTCAGCAGATACCGGTGGCGGCTTTTGAGGGTCTTCAGATAGCCCTCGAAACCACCCGGGGCCAGATCGACCGCCGTTCCCGGAAAACTCACCATGGGAAACAGCCCGTGGCTTTCGCACAACCCTTCAAACGCCGCTTTCTGCTCCTCGCCAAAGTCCTTCCAGACCATCATCGCCGCGTTCTTGGCTTTCGCCCGCCGGCTCAGCGCGTCTTGCAACGGGCCGACGATATCCGCCAGCGGATAACCCGGCAGCAAGCCGATGGTGCCCTCGTCGGAGCAAGGTGAGCCGACAAACAGGGTGCGCTGGTAACGCAGTGCGGGGATCACCCGGAGCATCTTCGCAATGATGGGCGGGACGACCAACTCCATGGGCACGTTCATGATGAACGTGGGAGCCACGCCAATCGGCTGCCCATCTTTCTCCAGAATCGCGTAGGCAAATTCGAACTGATCTTCAAGCCCACCGTCTTCCAGGGCTTCATACCACCAACGACCTTCGACACCGCTAAAACAGCTTTCCCACAGTGTGGCGGGAACAGACGCAGCGTGGCTGGCCCATTGAACTTGAAGCATTGAAACATCCTCTCAGTCGACTCCCTCCTGAGAGGGCCCATCCTTATACCCGCATGCAGGTGCATCGAGAAAGGACGGAAGCCAATTATTTCAACCGCTGTCACGCGGCTCACCACGCCGCTAAAGACCGCGCCCGGGCAGTGCCGAGGTGACGGGCGTCGCTCAGTCGGCAATCACCACAATCGACACCCGACGGTTCTCGGTACGCCCCTCTACCGTGCTGTTGCTGGCTACCGGCACGCGGCTGCCAAAGCCGCGCAACTGGATATTCGCGTGTTTCATCCCCGTCTGCTCCAGCACCGTAGCCACGCTGTTGGCCCGACGCACGGAGAGCTGTTCGTTATAGGACTCCTTGCCCGAGGCATCGGTATGCCCGTCCACCCGCACCCGCTCGATCCCCACGCCCAACAGGGCCTTGGCGATGCGCTCGACGATATCGTGGCTTTCCTTGTTCAACACCTCCAGGTCACTGCCGAACAACACCTTGCCCGACAGGCCGAAGGCCCAGCCCTCATCGGTCAGTTGGAAGCCCTGTTGCTTGAGCACGGTGATCTGCGCCGCGCTCAGGCCTTTGGGCGGCGCGGTCTGGCAGCCGGCCAGCGCCAGCAGCGCGGTGAACAGGGCCAGGGTGAAAAAACGCAGGGTCTGGCGAGTCAGTGTGTACAAGGGTTCAACTCCTGGTTTGAACAGTGGCGACGGGGTGCTCCGACTCCGCCGTGTGTTGCCCGCCTCGGGCGAGGCGCTTGGCGTGGTACATCGCCGCATCGGCGGCGTTGAGCAGCGCGCCCGGGGTCGCGCCATGGTCGGGATAAACCGCGATGCCGATACTCAGCGAGGTCAGCACCTGGGCCTCGCCGGGCACCGCAATGGGAGCGTCCATGCTGGCAATTATCTTGTCGGCAATGCGCTGGGCGTCTTCGATCTTGTGCAACGGCGTGAGCAGTACGGCGAATTCATCACCGCCCAGGCGCGCCACCAGATCCTCTTCGCGCAGCTGCGCACGCACCCGCGTGGCTACGGCGACCAGCACCGCATCGCCGGCCGCATGGCCGAAGTTGTCATTGATCTGCTTGAAGCGATCACTGTCGAGAAACAGCACGCCGACCCGCTCGCCCTGCTTGGCGGCATTGCGCAACGCGCGCATCAGCCGGCCTTCGAAGAAAGCCCGGTTCGGCAGGCCGGTCAGGCTGTCATGGCTGGCCTGATGGGCCAGGGATTCGTTTTCGCTGCGCAGATGGGTCTGCCAGGACTCCAATTCGTCGAGCAGGGCGTTGAAGTCGGTGCCGAGGTTGTCCAGCTCGGCAATTTGCGCCGGCGGCACACGCCGGTCGAAGGCCCGGTCGACGCGCGCGGCGTGGGCCACCTCGGCCAGGCTGCGCAACGGGCCGATAATGCCGCGCAGCAGACGCCGCGCCAGGTACAGCCCGAGCCACGCCGCCAGGGCGCTGCAAACCACAATACCGAGTAGACCGCTGATCAGGAAACGCAGCAGGCTGCCGCCATGCCCGGTCAGGCGGATGCTACCGACCTCGCGGTCCTGATGCACAATCGCCAGACGGATCGGTTGTTCGAGCAGGGCCCGCGCCAGTTGCATCTCCACCTCGGAGAGCAAACCGGTTTCCGGCCGCTGCCAGCGCGCCAACAAGTGACCGTGGGCATCGAAGACTTCGGCATCGGCCACTTCCTCGGTCTCGGCGATCAAGGCCAAGGCCTCGGTGACCGCGCTGCTGTCGTTGAACACCACCGCGGCTTCCACGGTGTAGCTGATGGAGCGGGCGATCAGTTGCAGGTTATGCTCGGCATAGACCCGCAGGGCCAGCACGCCGAGAAAGGTCAGCGAGACACTCACCAGGCCCACCGCGGCCATGGCCGCCAGCAGGTGCCCGCGACCCAGCACCGAGCGCAGGCTGGGGGGCGTGCCAGAGCGGATCCAGCCGATCATGGCTGGACGCTCCGGCGCCGCGAGAGTTGCAACACGCTGGGGTGAATACGCACGCCGCTGCGGGCGACCGAGTCGAGGTTGACCTCGAACGACACCTGGCTATCGGCGACCCGCAGGCAGAACAGGCTGCCGACGGTGCATTGGTCGCCGCCTTCGCTGATGCTCAACACCGCGTGGCCGCTCAGGGCACTGAACAACTGGTTGCGTTCTTCGCTGCTCAGCTTGCCGATATAGACGGCGTCACAGGCACTGCCAAGGGCCGGGCTGCTCGCCAGCAGACGCTGGACCAGCACCGGTCGCCCGGAAGCCTGGGTGGTGCCCTTGACCAGATCGTCGGTGTACTCGGTCGGGCCGACAATGCACAGGCGCAGTTGCGCCGGCTCCACCGGCCAGCGCGCATAGCTGAGAATCCCCAGCACCACCTGGGTGACCGCCTGGGCACGCTGATCGGCCGCGTCGCTGGGCACGGCGTCCTGGGCAAAGCCGGTGTGCGTCAACGAACAGAGAAGGACCGACAGGCAGAACTGTCTCCACCGCCAAAAGCGCCCTGTCGTCGAGACAGCCACGTTCATGCAGGAATTCTCTTAAAACCACGTAGGAATAGTGCCGAACAATAGCACACCCCATGGTTCGCCAGAATGGATCCGCAGCACTAGATAGCCAACTATTGGTTTACGAATCTCTGAAGTATGGATTTGAGCTTTCCTATTCTTCTCCGTGCGCTGGGCTGCCTAAGATCGACACCATGCTCCCGCAGGGGGGGAATGCTCTCCCCTGATCGGATGTCAGACCGGCTCCGCAGAGAACTGGCTGGACAAACGCCCTCTGTTACTGCCGTAACCGCTCGTCCCGGTCCGACACCGTGACGCGCATCGAACCGTTCAAGGCTTCGTTGAGGCGCACCGATGAAACTGGAGATTTTCCGTACCCTTTGGGGCTATACCGCCAGCAAGGCCCAGGCACTCGACGAGTTGCTGGCCGCCGGCTTCGATGGCATGGAGGCGCGCCTGCCGCTGGAAGCCGCTGAACGCAGCGAGTTCGCAGCCTTTCTGCGGGCCAATCGCCTGGGTTATATCAGCACCGTTTTCACCGCCTACGACGTGCTCCCCGAACAAGCCGCCGCCCCCGCCGAACACCTGCAGGACCTGGATCGCAAACTGGCCTGGGCCGCCGAGCTGGAACCGCGCTTCGTCAATGTGCTGGCCGGCAACGACCGTTGGCCGCTGGCACAGCAGGTGGAATTCTTCGGCCAGGCCATGGCCCTGGCGCAACGCCACGGTCAGGTCTGCGCCTTCGAAACCCATCGCTCGCGCTCGCTGTTCAATCCCTGGCTGACTCTGGAACTGATCCGGCAACTGCCCGACCTGCGCTTCACCAGCGACATCAGCCACTGGATCGTCACCTGCGAACGCCTGCTGGACGATCCCGCCGATGACCTCAGCGCCTTCGTCGAGCGCGTTCACCATATCCAGGCACGGGTCGGCTACGACCAGGGCCCGCAAGTGCCGCATCCCGGCGCCCCGGAATACGCCCGCGAGCTGGCTTTCCACCAGGCCCACTGGGAAAGCATCTGGCGCGCCCAGCAAGCACGGGGCTACACGGTCAGCACCTTGACCCCGGAGTTCGGTGCCGACGGCTACCTGCATCACCTGCCCTTCACCAACGTGCCGGTCGCCGACCTGTGGTCGCTGAATGTCTGGATGGCCCGGACCGAGCGCGAGCATTTCCAGCGTTTCAGCCAATCAACCTATTCCTGAGGTGTTTGCGTCATGCCTGAGAACAACCCCAACCGCCCGGTCCAAGCCAACTTCCAGAGTATCCCGCGGGTGAATATCGCCGGGCTGTTCAGCGTCGAGCTCGAGCACCGCCTGGCGGTGGCCGAACAACTCGGGGCCGCCGCCAGCGAAGTGGGCTTCCTCTACATCACCGAGCACGGCATCGACCAGCAGTTGATCGACAACCTGCGCCAGGCGGCCAAGGACTATTTCGCCCAGCCGTTCGAAACCAAGATGCGGCATTACATCGGTACCTCGGCCTCCCACAAGGGTTTCGTCCCGGAAGGCGAAGAGGTGTATGCCAAGGGCAAGCCAGACCACAAGGAAGCTTTCGATATCGGCTTCGAAGTGCCGGCGGACGATCCGCTGGTACTGGCCGGCACGCCGCTACTGGGGCCGAATGACTGGCCGCCCCTGCCGGGCTTCAAGGAAGCGGTGCAAGCCTATTACGCGGCGGTCTTCGCCCTCGGGCGCAAGTTGTTCGGCGGTTTTGCCCTGGCCCTGGGGCTGGAGGAGAACACCTTCGATGCCCTGGTGACCCGGCCGCCGTCGAAGCTGCGGTTGATCCACTACCCCTTCGACGACGCTGCCCAGGATGCCCCCGGCATCGGCGCCCACACCGACTACGAGTGCTTCACCATCCTGCTGGCGGACAAGCCCGGCCTGGAAGTGATGAACGACCAGGGCCAGTGGATCGATGCGCCGCCCGTGCCGGGGGCCTTCGTGGTGAATATCGGCGACATGCTCGAAGTGATGAGCGCCGGGGCCTTTGTCGCCACGGCCCACCGGGTGCGCACGGTGAGCGAAGAGCGGTATTCCTTCCCGCTGTTCTATGCCTGCGACTTCCACACCCTGATCCAGCCGCTGCCGGGTTTCGCCGAGGCCGGCCAGGACTACGAGCAGATCGCCATTGGCGAGCATATGTACGGCCAGGCCTTGCAGACCTACCAGTACCTGCGCAAGCGCGTGGAAAACGGCGAGATCGCCCTGCCGGAGAAAGCCCGCAAGCCGTCGAGTTTCGGTCATTTGAAAAACCAGTCGCAGCCGTCCTGAACCCAGCCCTCACCCCCCAGTCTTGACCCCGGAGCCACCAGATATGTACAAGAAAACAACCTGCCTGACCCTGATCGCCAGCAGCCTGCTCTGCGCCAGTGCCGCTTTCGCTTCGACGGCCACCCCCGGCCAATTGAAGGTCGGGATGGAAATCACCTACCCGCCGTTCGAGTCTTATGATGCCGACAAGAACGTGGTCGGCTCCGATCCGGAGTTGTCCCAGGCCCTGGCCAAGCACCTGGACGCCAAGGCGCAGTTCGTCGACACCAAGTTCCCGAGCCTGATCCTCGGCCTCAACGCCGGGCACTACGATGCGATCATTTCCGGCATGTACATCACGCCTGAACGCCAGACCCAGGCCATGACCATCCCCTACGCCAAGACCGGCGCGGCGATCATGGTGCCCAGCGGCAGCACGCTGAAACCCGGTACTCCGGAGGACCTCTGTGGGTTGAAGATCGGCCTGGAGCAAGGCACCACCTGGGTCGCGCAATTCCAGAAGCTGTCGACCGATTACTGCGTGCCCAAGGGCAAGGGCGCGATCACCGTGAATGAATATCCCTCGGCACCGGAAGTGACCCAGGCGCTGCTGTCCAACAACGTCCAGGCGCAGGTGGAAATTGCCGGTGCGGCGAAGCTGATCGCCGAGAAGACCAAAGGCCGCGTGGTGGTGACCAGCGAACACCTGGTCTACCCGCAGACCCTCGGGATCTTTGTGAAAAAAGGCAACGACGCGACGTACCAGGCATTGCTCAAGGCGTTCGCGGAAACCAAGAAGAGCGGCGAGTACGCGACCATACTGAGCAAGTACAGCCTGGAAGCGGCGGAATAAGGCCCACCGCAGGGCTTGAGCCCTGCGCGGTCAATGTGGGAGCGGTGCTTGCCCGCGAAGAACGATGACGCGGTATGTCTGGAAAACCGCGGCGACTTCATTCGCGGGCAAGCTCCGCTCCCACAAAAAAAGCGGTGCCCCCACCAGAGGGCGGCATCGCTCAGTAACCGCTCTATCGCAACACCGAGGTATCTATGCAATTCGATTGGCCCTACTTCTTTTCGCTGTTCTCCATGCCGGCCTTCTGGCAAGCCTGCGTCACGGTGGTCGAACTCAGCGCCCTGGCCTGGTTTATCGGCATGCTGCTGGGCTTCTTCCTGGCCTCGGCCAAGCTCTCCGCCTCGGCCTGGCTACGCCTCCCGGCGACGGCCTATATCTGGTTCTTTCGCAGCATTCCGCTGCTGGTGCTGGTGGTGTTCGTCTACAACCTGCCGCAGCTGTTCCCGAGCACCGGCGGCGTACTCTCCGATCCCTTCTATTCCGGGTTGCTCGCGCTGGTGGTCACGGAGGCCGCGTACATGGCCGAGATCCATCGCGGCGGGTTGATCTCGGTCGCCAGGGGCCAGAAGGAAGCCGGCCGCGCCCTCGGCATCGGCATGCTCGGCCTGCAACGCTTGATCGTGATTCCCCAGGCCTTTCGTATCTCGTTGCCGACCCTGATCAACGAATACATCACGGTGGTGAAACTGACCTCGCTGGTCTCGGTGATTTCCCTCACCGAGCTGCTCACCGTCGGCCAGCGCCTCTACGCGCAGAACTTCCTGGTGATGGAAACCCTCGGCGCGGTGGCGGTGTACTACGTGCTGATCGTGAGCCTGTTCGGTTGGCTCCTGCAGCGCCTGGAGCAGCATCTCGACCTGGGCCAGCGCAAGCCGCAAACCCTCGATGAAAACGCCATCGCCCAGCTCCGGGCCGCGCAGCCGGTGCCGGCCCAATCGCCGCGCACGCAGTCGGCCAGCGGCGCTCCGCTGGCGCTGGATCTGCGCAATATCCACAAATGCTATGGCAACCATGCCGTGCTCAAGGGCATTGACCTGGCGGTCGGCACTGGCCAGGTGATTTCCATCATCGGCCCGTCCGGCTCGGGCAAGACCTCGCTGATCCGTACCATCAACGGCCTGGAAAGCATTGACCAAGGCAAGATCGTGCTCTTCGGCGAAGGCTTTATCACTGCCGCCAATCACCCCAACAATCCGCAGATTCGCCGGGGAGTGCGACGCATCGGCATGGTGTTCCAGAACTTCAACCTGTTCCCCCATCGCTGCATCCTCGACAACATCACCCTGGCATCGCGCTACCACGGCGTAGCCCGCGAACTGAGCGAACAGCGGGCACTGGCCTTGCTCGACAAGGTCGGCCTGCTGGCCCATGCCCGCAAGTACCCGCATCAGTTGTCCGGGGGACAGCAGCAGCGGGTGGCGATTGCCCGGGCGCTGGCGATGGAACCGCAGATCATGCTGTTCGACGAACCGACCTCGGCACTCGACCCGGAGCTGGTCGGGGAAGTGCTGAAGGTGATTCGCGAGTTGGCGGATGAAGGGATGACCATGCTGATCGTGACCCATGAGATGGATTTCGCCATGTCGATTTCCGATCGGGTGGTGTTCATGGAGAACGGGGTGGTGCAGCTCGATGCCAGCCCACAGGCGATCCGCGAGGAGGCGGAGGGTGAGCGGGTGCGGCGGTTCATGGGGATCGAGGGAGCCGCGGGTGTCGAAGGGGGCCTGAGGGGTGTTGGGTGATCTTACGGGCCTCTTCGCGGCGGTGCGGCGAAGAGGCCGGCACTGACAACCCCTAACCCAGCTCCAGCATCAGCCCGCTGAGCCGCTTGACCTTGCGCCCCACCGCCTCCTCGAACACCCCGCCACGGGGTTCGATCAGGCTGAACCAATCCTTGGCCCGGGTGATGCCGGTGTAGATCAGCTCCTTGGTCAACACCGGATTCAACGCCTGCGGCAGGATCAAGGCGGTATGGGCAAACTCCGAGCCCTGGGACTTGTGCACCGTCATCGCGTACACCGTCTCCACATCGTTCAACCGACTGGGCAGGACAAAGCGCACCCCACCCTGGCCGTCATTGCGCGGGAACGCCACCCGCAATACCGCCTCGCTGGCCTCGGGCCCATCGCGCTCCGGCAGCTTCAAGGCGATACCGATATCGCCGTTCATCAGGCCCAGGCCGTAGTCGTTGCGGGTCATCAGCACCGGACGCCCTTCATACCAATGCTGGTCGCTGTCGATCAGCCGATGGGCGAACAACGCCGTGGTAATCCGCTGGTTCAAACCCTCGACACCCCAGGCGCCCTTGCGCACGGCACAGAGCAACTGGAACTCGTCGAACGCCTGGAGCACCGTGCGCGCCCAATCGGTCCAGCGCGCATCCGCCAGATCAGTGCCGGCGGCGGGACGCTGGCCGTGCAACACCCCGAGGTAGTGCCGGTAGCCTTTCGGACCGACGCCTTGGCCATCCAGCACCAGGCGTTCGAACTTCCGGTCCTGCTCGCCCTTGAGCGCCAGGGCAAACAGATCCGCGTGACTGCCCGCCGCCAGCAGCGCCCGCGCCTCGTCCGCTGCCTGGCGATTGACCAGCCGGGCCAACTGGCCGATGCCGCTGCCTTCGCCGAAACGTCGTGAGTGGCGCAACATCACCACCTGCTGGGCCAGCGGATGGCTGCCGTCGAGGTCCTCCTGCAAACCACTGCCATCCAGTTGCTCGCCACTGAGTGCTTGCAGCCAGTCACGGGTCGCCGCGCTGTACCAGCCTTCCTCGGCATCCCGACAGAGGTCGCCCAAGACCGCGCCGGCTTCCACCGACGCCAGTTGGTCCTTGTCGCCCAACAGCACCAACCGCGCATGATCAGGCAAGGCATCGAGCAGGTTGGCCATCATTTCCAGGTCGATCATCGACGCTTCGTCCACCACCAGTACGTCCAGCGGCAGGCGGTTGCCCGCGTGGTGGCGGAAGTGCCGGGTGCCCGGTCGGCTGCCCAACAGGCGGTGCACGGTGGTGACGTCGCTGGGGATCTTGCCACGCACGCCATCATCGATATCCAGCGAGCGCACCTGCGCACTGATGGATTCGGTCAGCCGCGCGGCGGCCTTGCCGGTGGGCGCCGCCAGGCGAATGCGCAAGGGTTTTCCCGCGGCCACCGCCGGCGCCTGGAGCAAGGCCAGCAGACGCACCACGGTGGTGGTCTTGCCCGTACCGGGGCCACCGGTAACGATGCTGAACGCTCCGCGCGTGGCCAGGGCACAGGCGAGTTTCTGCCAATCGATACGCGCGCCGGGCTGCGCCACGCCGAACAACGCGGTCAGGCGCTGCGCCAGGTCGTCCGGGGTCTCTTCCCGTTCGGCCAGGCGCCGGCGCAAGGCCTCGTCGATACGCCGCTCGTAAGCCCAGTAGCGGCGCAGGTACAGGCGTCGGCCACTGAGCACCAGTGGACGCTGCGCGGCCTCGATGCCCGGTTCGTCCGCCAGCGCCACCAATGGGCTGGTTTGCAGCGATCGACACCAGCGCTCGCCGTCCAGGGCCACCAGCAGTTGCGACGGCAGCAACAACGCCCCGTCCTGCACATCGCCTTCCGGCGGCAGCGACAGGGCGAAGTCCGGCTCCTGCAAGGTGGCGAACAGATCGAGGCAGACATGCCCGTGTCCCAACTGGTGGCTGGTCAGCGCCGCCGCCAGCAACACCAGCGGCTCGGCCGTGGGATCAAGTTCATGGAGAAAGGCCACGAAGGCCTTGTCCAGCGCCCGCAACCAACCGCGTTCGACCCAACGCTCCAACAGCAACAACAAGTCCGCCGCCTGGCTCAAGGGCGCCAGTCCAGCCAGGCTGTCATCGCTCAGCGCCGTCGGTAGGATTTCCGAAAAAGAACGTTTCATAGCAGACTCCCCTGCTCCCAGGCGGGCTCGCCGCGGGGCACCGGTTTACCCTGGAACAGCAGGTCCAGGTGCTCGATCAGCTCCCGTGGCGGGCGGGTGAAAAACACCCCCTGGCTCGGTGCCCGGGTGCCGCGCAGGAACAGGTACAAGGCCCCACCCATATGCCGGTCGTAGTCGTAGTCCGGCAGCCGCACCTTGAGCTGGCGATGCAGGGCCAGCAGGTAGAGCACGTATTGCAGGTCGTAGCGGTTGTCGAGGATCGACAGGTTCATGGCCTGCTCGGTGTAGGCCGCGTCGTCGGCGCCCAGCCAGTTGGATTTGTAGTCCGCCACGTAGTAGCGCCCCTGGTGTTCGAACGTCAGGTCGATAAAACCCTTGAACATGCCATTGAGCAAGACCGGCTCGGCCTTGGCCCGGGCGACACCGCCATGGGTGTGACGACGCACCAGTTCGTCGACCTTGAGTACATCCACCGTGTGGCTGGCGAACCAGAACTCCATTTCCACCCGATAGGCCTTCAGGTCCTTGAAGACCACCGGCGGTTGATCGTTACCCAGGCGCAAAGGGGTTTGCAGCAGATCGGCGAGCCAGTCGCTCAGGGCCGCGATCCAGCCTTTCCAGCCCCGCAGGTTGCAGCGTGGCGCGACGGCCTTTTCGATGGCCGCGCGAGCGGCGCCAAAGCCTTCGTCGCCGGCCCATTCGAGCAGGCCATGGAGAAAGGTGCCGGGGTTCGGGCCACGAGGAAAGCGGTGAATGTCAGTACCGCTCGGCACCAGGTCGCGCGGCGCGCTCGGATCGAGGCGTTCGTCATCAAAGAGTTTTTGCGCCTGGGGGCTTTCCGGCGCCTCGTCAGTGTCAGCGCTCTGCGCCTCGCCAATGCGCAAGGCGCTGTAGGAGGCGATCCACCAGTACTCGGAGGCACTGCGCTTGGGCATGCGCGGGGCAAGCAGGACGGCTTCGTTGCGGGGCGCCTGGAAGGTTTCGCTGGTGGCCGCCGGCAACGGCTCGCAGGCCAGCGCCGGACAGTCCTGTTGCAGGTCCAGCAACCAGCGCTCAAGGCCGGCGGATTCGCCCAACACAGCCCCGCCACCAAGCAGATAACCGAGAGCGGACAGGTGCAGCACCGAAGCGTTGTGATTGCCACGCTTGAGGTCGGCCAGCCCCAGCCAGCAGGCATGCTGGGCCCGGGTCAAAGCGACGTACAGCAGGCGCAGGTCTTCGGCCAGGCGCTCGGCGTCGGCCTGGACGATCAATTCGGCGGTGGGTTTCAGGCTGACCTGGGCCTTGCGCTCGGCATCGTGGTAATGCAGCGGCAGGCGACTGCCATCCACCGGTTTGACCGAGCAGATGAAGGGCAGGAATACCAAGGGGTACTCCAGGCCCTTGGACTTGTGGATCGTCACCACCTTGACCAGTTGTTCATCGCTTTCCAGACGCAGGATCTGTTCTTCACCCGCCTGCCCGGAGGACGCCAGGTGCTCGCCGAGATGGCGGATCAGTGCCTGCTCGCCGTCAAGCTCGGCGGCCGCCTGTTGCAGCAGTTCGGACAGGTGCAGCAGGTTGGTCAGCACCCGTTCGCCGTCGCCGCGGGTCATCAGCGCCTGGGGCAGGTGGAAGTCATGGATCAGCCGACGGAGCATCGGCAGCACGCCTTGTTTGCGCCAGATCTCACGGTAGCGGCGGAACTGCATGACCCGCTGCTCCCAGGCCAGCTCATCCTGGTTCAGGCGCTCCAGTTCAGCCAACGACAGGTTCAGGGTGATGCAGGCCAGGGCCGCACGCAGCGGACGTTCGACATCCGGCTCGGCACAGGCCTTGAGCCAGGCCAGCAGGTCGTGGGCCTCCTGGGCGGCGAACACCGAATCCTTGTCCGAGAGATAAACGCTGCGCACGCCACGGCTCGCCAGCTCGCCACGGACCGCCTGGGCCTCCTTGCCGTCACGCACCAGGATCGCGATATCGGAGGGCCGCACGCCCTTGAGCACGCCGTCGCGGACGAAGCCGATACGCTGCTGTTGGCCGCCATTGAGCAATTCGACAATACGAGTGGCGCAGGCCGCGGCCAACTGCTGGCGATACAACGCGCCGGACAGCGGTTGCTCGCTCGCCAGTTGCCAGAGGTTGAGCGCCGCAACGGGCTGGCCGTCGATCTGCAAGACCTCCTTGCGCCCCTGGGCCGCCACCGGCAGAAATGGCACCGGGTTCTCATCGCCCTCGCGAAACAGGAACGCACCGCGCCCTTGCTCGCGCTGCTCGGCGCGTTCGAAGACATGATTGACCGCAGTGACCATCGCCTGGCTGGAGCGGAAGTTGGTGCCCAGGGTATGCAGGCGACCATGGGTAGCCTGGCGCGCCCGCAGGTAGGTATAGATATCGGCGCCTCGGAAGGCGTAGATCGCCTGCTTCGGGTCGCCGATCAGGAACAGGCCGCACTCGGGGTTGTTGTCCTCGATACGGTAGATACTTTCGAAGATCCGGTACTGCACCGGATCGGTGTCCTGGAATTCGTCGATCAGCGCTACCGGGAACTGCTCGCGGATCAGGCTCGCCAAACGCTCGCCGCCGTCGGCCTGGAGCGCCGCGTCAAGGCGCAGGAGCATGTCGTCGAAGCCCATCTCGGCGCGCCGGCGCTTCTCTTCCTCGAAGCGCGCGCCGACCCAGCGGGCCGCGTGCTCGAGCACGGCGGCGTCCGGCGTGGGCAAGGCATCGAGGCTGGTTTTCAAGCCGCCCATGGCGTCGAGGGCCGGATGGCTCGGCGGCTCGCCCTTCCAGGCTTCGGCCAGGCCCGCGGCGGTCAGCCGGCTGAAGCCGGTGCCGATATCCAGTTGTTCCTGAGTCTCGTCCTCGGCCCAGGCGCTGAGTTTTTCGAACCACGGCTCGAAGTAGCGCGCCTGCATCTTGCGACCGTCGACGGTCTTGTTCGCCACGCCTTGCAGGCAGATATTCCGCAGCTCGGCAGCCCATTGCCGCCACGGCGCCTTGAGCTGTACCAGGGCCTGGCGACGCTCCTGAATGCAGGCCTCGATCAACTCGGCCGGCTCTTGCGGGTTGTCGTTGCGGCGTTCGCTGCCGAACAGGGCGCGCACCCGGGGCAGCAGTGTCGCCGGCCCGCCCCAGTTGGCCCGGACCCAGTTCAGCGCATCGCCGTGCATCTTGTAGCAGAACAGTCGCCAGTAATCGCGCAGCACTTCGCCCAGCAGTTCGCTGTGGTCGGTTTCCAGGGTCTGGGTAAACAGGCTGCCGCTGTCGAAGGCGTGTTCGCGCAACATGCGCTGGCACCAGCCGTGGATCGTCGACACCGCCGCTTCATCCATCCACTGGGCCGCGATGTCCAGACGGTTGGCGCACGCCGGCCAGTGTTCGGCCGGGTATTCGTCGCGCAGTTGGGCAATCAGCGCATCGCTGGCCGGGATCTCGTCGCGAAAGAACCGCGCGGCTTCCGCCAGGCGGGTGCGGATACGGTCGCGCAGTTCCTGGGTGGCGGCATCGGTGAAGGTCACCACGAGGATTTGCGGTGGCAGCAATTCGCGGCCGAACCCCGAATCCTCGCCGCCATGGCCAAGCACCAGGCGCAGGTAGAGCGCGGAGATGGTGAAGGTCTTGCCGGTGCCGGCACTGGCTTCGATCAGTTGGCTGCCGCGTAGCGGAAAGGCCAGCGCCAGGGGGGGCTTGTTGTCGGTCATGGGCGCGCCTCCTCGGCGGCGAGTGAACGCCAGGGCGCTTCAAGCAGTGGGCGATAGAGCGCATCACACCAGCCTTCGAATTCCTCGCTGGCGATCAGCGCGTTGTAATCGGCGAACTGGCGGGCCAGGGCCGCGCTTTCCCGGCGCTCGCCTTCGCTGTTCACACCGTCGCCGTCATAGGCCTTGCGCGCCGCGTCCTGGGCCTTGAGCGGGTCCGATTGGGTGAGCCAGGCAAAGGCGGTCTTTACCGCGACCGGCAGCGGCCGACGCATGCCGGACTGCCAGGCCAGCAGCAGGTTACCGAGGATCGCGGCGGCACGCGGCGGTTCGAAAGGCGGCAGCAACAGGGTGTCGTCGCTGGCCACCAAGGCGGTGGTCATCGGCAGTCCGCAGGCACAGGCCACCAGGTGGTCGACCCAGGGCCGGGTCAGGCGGTGCCATTTGCGCGTTTTTATCGAGCCGATGCTGTTGGGGATGGTTGTCACTGTGAGCAGGCCGCCGTCACTGCGTTGGTGCAGGCCACTCAGCCAACCTTCCACCCGGGTAGCGCCGCTGTCAAAAGCGACGGGCACCGCGCTGGTCAGTAGGGTTGGCCAGAGGTCGAGCAGTTGCCGGTAACGTTGCAGCAGGTCCGGCAGCGGTTCGATCAGTTCGTGTTGCAGCAATTCGCCGAAGCCGGCCATGGGCAGCAGGCCGCTGGCCTGCAACCGCCGGGCTTGATGTTGCAGGGCCTCGTCCGGGTGGTCCGCGTGGAGCAGCGCCGCTTGCAGCAGGCTGTCGCTGAGGCTGTAGCGTTGCAGGGCGTCGAGCACGAACGGCTCCTCATCGGCCAGGGGGGCCTGGGCCGCTTCGAAGAAGACCTTCAATCGCTGGCTGAAAAAATGCCGCACCGGGTTGCGCAGAAAGTCCTGGAGTTGAGCCAGGGTCAGCGGTTCGTCCTGCTGATAGGCATCGAGTTCGCTGATGGTTTCGTTCGCGCCTTGGGTCTCGTGCAGTTGCTGCCACTCGCGGGCATAGCTGAACAGCTCGGCATGGCTGTCATGGAAATAGCGGGCGCTGAAGGGTTGCAGCGGATGCGCCTGGGTCAGGGCGTTCAGCAGTTGCTCGCCGTCGCCGTCCTGCAGTCGCCAGCCGGCGGCGAGATGATCGCGCAGTTGGCCGATCAGGACCGAGGCCGGGCGCTCGCTGTTGTCGCGAATACTGTGGCCGACCCAGCTGATGTAGAGCTGATGCCGGGCCGAGAGCAGCGCTTCGAGCAACAGGTAGCGGTCGTCTTCACGTCGCGAGCGGTCGCCGGGACGGTAGTCGCTGCCCATCAGGTCGAAGTCCAGGGGCGGCTGGGCACGGGGATAATCACCGTCGTTCATGCCCAGCAGGCAGACCAGCTTGAACGGGATCGCGCGCATCGGCATCAGGGTGCAGAAGTTCACCGCGCCGGCGAGGAAGCGCTGGGACAGGCGGCCCTGGTCGAGACCGGCCAGCCAGGCTTCGCGCACCACGGTCAGTGGCAGGACTTCCTGCAGGTTCACCGCTTCGCAGGTTTCCAGCCAGTCGGCGCGCAGTTGCTCGAGCTGGATCAACAGGTAGTCGTCGTGTTCGGTACTGGCGAGGAAAAACAGCTGGATCAACGCAAGTAGGCGCTCACCCCATTGTTGCGGCAAGGCCGGCTCGGAAAGCTCCTGGTGGGCGATTTCCAGGGCGTCGAGCAGCGCCACCAGCGGGCCAATCAGGGCGGCGTCGAGGCCGCCGATCTCGTCGTAGGGCTCGATGCCTTCGCAAGCCTCGCCACTGCCGACCGCGTAGCCCAACAGCATGCGCCGTAAGCCGAACTGCCAGCTGTTCTGCTCCAGCGCATCGGGCAGGCCGAGGCCGGCGCGTTGTTCGGCATTCATGCCCCAGCGCACGCCGGCACCCTCGATCCAGCGATGCAGGGTGGGCAGGTCGCGTTCTTGCACATTGAAGCGCGCGCGCAAGGCCGGGACGTCCAGCAGATCGAGGATCTCGCTGACCGGGAAGCGGCTGTCGGGCAATTTGAGCAGGTGTTCGACGGCAATCAGCAGGGGGTCGCGGCCGCGCTGACCCTGGTCGGCCAGGGTGAAGGGGATGAAGCGCGGGTCGCCGCGCTCAAGCTGGCCGAAGACCGCGCGGATGTGCGGGGCGTAGCTGTCGATGTCCGGGACCATGACGATGATGTCGCGTGGCCGCAGGTCCGGCTCGGCGCTGAAGCGTTCGAGCAACTGGTCGTGAAGGATCTCCACTTCACGCTGAGCGCTGTGGGCGACATGGAAGCGAATCGACGGGTCCCGCGCCAGGTCGATGGCCGGCCAGTGTTCGCGGGTTTCGTTGAGCGGGCGCAGTTCGAGGATATCGTCCTGCAATTGATTGAGCAGGGTCAGCGGCACGCTGTCACTGAACAGGTCGATACGGCCGTCGCGGAAAGCCGCGCGATAGCTGGCCGGATCGTCGTAACTGTCCAGCAGGTTGATGTAGTCGCGGCCCTGCTTGCCCCAGGCGGCCAGCAGCGGATGCGCGTGCTGGTGCAGGGTTTGCGGGTCGAGGGCCAGCGGCATCCCGGTCTTGCGGGCCTGGCGTTTGTATTGGTTACGCAGCAAGTCCTTGTCGGCGACGATATCGGCCCAGTGATGACGACAAGGGTTATGTACGCAGAGCAGCACCTGGCTGAAACGGGCCAGTCCGGCGAGGGCTTCGAGGGCCTGGGCCGGGAGCGAGGAGATGCCGAAGACGATGACCCGTGGGGGCAAGCCTGGCGGTGCGCTTTCAAGCTGGTTGATTCGTTCGATAAAACGCTGGTGCACGCCGGCGCGGCTTTGGGCCATGCCGCAGGCGCCGACATCCAACAGCAGCGCACGCCATAACTCGGCCTGCCAGCAATTGGCTGGCGGCAGTGGTTTGATCTCGCCGCGGCCGCTGCGCAGTTGGTGGCGGCCGGCAGCCCAGTCTTCCAGCCAGTCGGCGCGATAGACCTGGTATTGGTCGAACAGGTCGGCGAGACGCTCGGCCAATTGGTAGCGCTTGCGCAGATCGGTGTCGTGAGTGAGGAAGCGTTGCAGCGGCTCGAAGTGCGCTTGGTCGATCAGTTCCGGCAGCAGACGCATCAGGCGCCAGGTCAGCGGGCCTTTATCGAGCAGGGATTTGGCCGGGATTTCGTCGCGGCCCAGGACCATTCGATAAAGCTGCCACATAAAGCTGCCGGGCAGTTGCACATCGATGGCGGCGGCAATGCCGCAGCCACCCTGGTCGTCGTCTTCCGGGTCTTCGGCCAGGGCGAGTTTCAGCCACTGGGCGATACCGTTGCTCTGCACCAGGGCGATTTCGTTCTCCAGGGGCGCCAGGGGATAACGCCGCATCACGTTGATCACCAGGCTGCGCAGTTCCTCGGGGCTGTTGCTCTGCACCACCATGAAGGCGGGGTTGAGTGAGGTCGAGTCCGGCATGCCGACTTCCTTGGAGAATTCAAAACGAAGGCCGGACTTTAACACCTCCGGCGCGGCCAATCCCCCTGCCGGAACACCTATCCCAAACCCTTTTAAAGCTCAAGTCGTCCAGGAATGCTTGCAACCTGGCGTGTCGATGGCCAGCGTAGCGCTACGCCACGGCATCAACGCTAACCTGGTTAGAAAGTGGATACCTGCTTACCGTGATCGTCAGGCGCCAGCGTTGCCGGCTTTCGCTCCGATGACACTGGAGCCCCGAACTCAGGCCGATCAACCAATGCCTATCAGTATCGAGATCCCTTTCGGGCAGCAAAAACCCAGCCAGTCCGGCGTTACGGCAGACCTGGTTTTTTGATTTAGTTTAGATACCGCTCCACCAGGCGCGCCCAGTAGGCAGCACCGATAGGCAAGTTTTTGTCATTGAAGTCGTAAGCCGGATTATGAACCATACAACCATCTTCTCCAACGCCATTGCCCAAGCGTAAAAAACAACCAGGCCGCTGCTCAAGCATGTAAGCGAAGTCCTCGCTGGACATGAGCTGATCGGCATGAGCAATCACATGCTCATCACCCACCAGTTCCCGTGCTACTTGCAGAGCAAATTCGGTTTGCGCTCGGTTGTTGTCGATCACCGGGTAACCCGCCATATAGTCGATTGTGACCGTTGCTCCATAGCTGTTTGCCTGGGCATGGACCAGTGCTTCGATGCGCTCTTTCAACTGGCTACGTACCAGCTTGCTGAACGAGCGGACGCTCAGCTCAAGGTAGGCACTGCTGGAAATCACATTGTTAGCAACCCCCGCCTGAAGCAAGCCGACCGTTACCACAGCAGGTTCAACAGGGTTGATATTGCGCGCGACAATGGTCTGCAGCGACATGACAATGCTGGAAGCCACCACCACCGGGTCCACCGTAAGGTGCGGGCGAGCCGCATGGCCTCCGAGACCATGAATGGTAATCGCGACCTTGTCGCTGGCCGACATGAACGGTCCGCTTCTAAATAGGAAGGTACCCGGGGCCTCGCCGGGGTGATTGTGCATTCCGAACACGGCATCACAGGGAAAGCGTTCGAACAAACCATCATTCACCATGCGTTGCGCACCGCTATCGAACCCCTTCTCCTCTGCAGGTTGAAAATAGAGGTGCAACGTTCCGCGGAAGTTTCGTGTGCGCGCCAGATATTCAGCCGCCCCAAGCAGCATCGCGGTATGGCCGTCGTGGCCGCAGGCGTGCATTTTTCCCTGATGGACACTGGCGTAAGGCAAGCCGGTCTGCTCGGTCAACGGCAGAGCATCCATGTCCGCTCGTATGCCAATGCTCTTGCCGGTGCCTACCGTCAGGCTGCCTACCACACCGGTCTCACCAACGCCTTCGGTTACGCTAAACCCCCAGGCCCGTAAGCGCTCTGCAACGAGTTTAGCGGTTTGAAACTCCTCGTAGGCCATTTCCGGATGCTGGTGAATATGGCGGCGAATACGTGTTAGCTCCTCAACTTGAGGGCGTAAATCATCGACGTTGCAGTAGTGCGGTTCAGTTTTCATCACTGTGAGTTCCTAGCGGTGAATAATGGAGTGCAGGAGTGCTGTCAGTTGGGACGCATCCCCAGCGCCTACGGTTGAGCCTGGGCCGGTAAACGCAACGTCAACGTGCAAAGACCGCCGATCACTAAAAGGACGGCCATTACGGCCATCCCCGCAGCGAACGAGCCGGTGAAGTTCTTCAAGGCGCCGATGATAGATGGACTAACAAACCCACCAAAGGCACCGATGCTGTTGATCAGGGCTATGCCCCCGGCGGCGGCAGTATCTTTGAGGTAGCTAGAGGGCCCAGCCCAGAACACGGCATAGGCAGCGTATGTGGATAGCGTTGCGAGGGTGATACTGCACAGCGCCAACGTGAGGTTGCCGGAACTGAAACCGGTCAGCACCAAGCCTACTGCGCCCAGAAAGGCGGGCACTGCGCCATGCCAGCGGCGCTCGCCCAGGCGATCGGAACTCCGGGCATTGATCAGCATCGCGACAATGGCGGCGCTGTAAGGGATCATTGAATAGAGGCCGATCTCGAAAATATTCGTTACGCCAGCGTCTCGCAGTATGCTCGGCAACCAGAAACTGACGGTATACAGACCGCAGATCAGACAGAAGTAAATGAGGGCCATCAGGTAAATTCGCCAATCCTTCAAGGCGGCAGCGAACGTGTGTTGTTTTGACGCCTGCACCTGTTCCAGATCATTCGCCAGCAAACGTTTTTCTTCTTTGCTCAGCCATTTGGCCTGTTCCGGCGAGTCACTCAAAAAGAAGAACGCAGCTATACCCAAAAGAATGCAAGGCGCCCCTTCGAGGATGAACATCCACTGCCATCCCGCCAAGCCATGAATGTCGGCGAAAGTCCCCATGATCCAGGTCGACAATGGTCCACCGATGACGTTCGAGACGGGGCCTGCCAACAGGACGCATGCCATTACTTGAGCGCGACGCTTGCCTGAAAACCAGAAGGTTAGATAGAGGATCATGCCCGGAGCAAATCCAGCTTCAAACACCCCTAGAAAAAACCTCAGGACATAAAAGGTAGAGCTGTCATGGACAAACAGCATCGAGGTTGAAGCCGCTCCCCACAACAACATGATGCGACTAAGCGTCTTACGTATTCCTATTCGTGCCAGCCAGAGATTGCTCGGCACTTCGAACATTACATAACCGATAAAGAAAATCCCTGCCGCCAATCCATAAGCTGCATCGGTCAGACCGAACTCCTGCTGCATCGCAATCTTGGCGTAACTGATATTGACCCGATCTAAATAGGCGAGGACATAGCACAACAACAGAAAGGGTAATAGGCGCCAACTGATTTTGCGATACATCTTGCGCAGGGCGAGGTCATCGAGGGGGATCGATGTGATCCGTATTGCTGCTTGAGCCATATTGAAGTCCTCGCAAATTCCGCATTTGTTTTTATTGTGTCGATTGAATGAGCTTGGCATCGCCCAATTGACAGGGATTATGGGGAGGGTAGAAACTTCAAACAATAGCTATATTCACTGACAAGTGTTGCTTTAAAGGCAACAGACAGGAGAGCCCTAAATTGCAAAAAATTGGCCTTAGTGAACGTCGGCTTCACTATTTTTCAGAGGTTGCAGAAACCGGCTCGATCCGAGGCGCAGCGGACCGTCTGAATATCGAGCCCTCGGTTGTCAGCCGGCAAATCCATCAATTGGAAAGCGAGTTGGGGGTGCAACTCCTACAGCGCCATGGTAGGGGGATCGTCCCGACAGAGGCTGCCAAGCTGGTGATCAACCATTGTCGTGAACGGCGATCAAGCGAAGCATTGCTGCTGACTCAGATTTCTGAACTCAAGGGTCTGGAGAGAGGTGAGATTCACATTGTTGCGGGCGAAGGCTTCCGCGAGGAATTAGTCCGCTGGGTGCTCCAGGACTTCAGCCAGCAGCACCCCAAGCTGGTCGTTACTCTGGAGTTCGCCAATGCCGTCGACACAGTGCGGATGCTGGCAAGTGATCAGGCTCACATCGGCTTGGCATACCGTCCGCCTATCGATCCCGCCGTGCGTACGGTCATGTTGCGCAAACAGCCGATGTGCGTCATCACCTGGCCCGGCCATCCCCTTACCGAGAAGAAGCAGCCGCTGGCATTGGGTGATGTTTGCCCCTACCCGGTGGGATTGATGTCCAACGGCTTTGGCTTGAGCAATCTGGTTAAGCTGGCGCAATACCACGACCGCATTCAATTCGAATCCAATCTGGTCACCAACTCAATCGCCACCCTGAAGAGCTATGTAAAAGCCCACCTCGGAGTGACCTTTCTGTCCTCGCACGCGGTAGCCAATGAGATCGCGGAAGGTACGCTTGTAGCGCTTAGGACCCGCAGCGAAGTATTCGAAAGTGCTGAGGCCCACCTGATGGTCCGAGCGGGTCGGCAACTGTCAGTTGCGGCTGAAAGGTTGTTGGCCATGTTGAAACAGAAGGCCGTTTTTGATGACCCTGAATAATCTTGATCCAGCTGTCCGGAAAAATAGGTGCATGAGTTTAAATTTGACCCTTATCGCCGGCAATCGAACAGGCGCTACAGGAAGCGGGTCCGGCGCCA
>NZ_JALLIY010000023.1 GCF_023242315.1 Pseudomonas sp. MWU13-2105 | reverse complement strand
CGTGGCTTCTTCCTTCTTAAGTGAGGCAAAAAAGCTCTCTGCTACGGCGTTATCCCAGCAGTTTCCCTTACGGCTCATGCTTTGCACAAAGCCTCTTTCCGCGATCATGCTGCGAAAACCGCTACCCGTGTATTGCCGGCCTCGATCAGAGTGAAAAATCACCCCGTGATCAACTGGCGTTTTCGTCCAGGCGTTCATGAACGCCTGTTGTACCAAACCCTCGGGCATACGATCCGACAGGCTGTATCCAAGCACCTGCCGGGTCTGAACACTCAACACCACAGCCAAGTACAACCACCCCTGGCGTGTCGAAATATACGTGATATCACCCACCCAAGCGGCTACGGGACTTGTCACAGAAAAGCGTCGTTTCAACACATTGTCAGAAATGGGTTGGATATACCGGTTATCCGTTGAATGTTTGAACCGGGCTTTGATTTTTCCTCGCAGCATCTCCTCTCTCATCAGCCGAGCTACCCGCTTGTGCCCTATCGTGTAAGAGCGGTTATGAAGCGCCTGAACCATGCGCGGACGCCCATAAGTGCCGCGGCTTGCTCGATGAATCGCACGAATCTCCAGGCGAATCGCGGCGTCTGGATCCGGACGCTCCTGGCGCTTCAAATAGCCGTGAAAGCCCGACACCGAGACCTCCATCACTCGACATAACAGCCTAACCGGAAAGCGAGTCCGTTCACGGGCGACGAAGGCGTATCTCAGTTGGACTCTTTGGCAAAGAACGCCGTCGCTTTTTTTAGGATTTCTCGCTCCATTTTGAGCGTGGCATTTTCAGCTCGAAGCCGAGCCAGCTCGCTTTCCAGGTCAGAGACCGGATGCCGGGCAGGAGAACTGAGAGGACGCCCGTTGCGTGCGGCGTCCAGCCAATTACCTAAGGTTTTGACCGAGATATCCAACTGTCGGGCAGCTTCTCCTCGACCAATGCTTTCAGCAAGTGTCACTGCCTGAGCTTTGAAGTCGTCGGTGTAACTGCGGCGAGTTTGCTGTGCCATAAGTACCTCCAAGATTGCGATTAAAATATCGCTTCTTGGCGTCCGCTACGAGGGAACAAGTCCACTCAAGGGCAGTTTCATCACGCCGCTGGCGGCCACGCTCAAGAGCGCGGGCTTGCCGTTGGATGTGGCCACCGCCAACGCGCATATCGGTCGTTGGCTCGACGAAATCGCGCATCAGCGGATTCATGGCACCACCGGAGTAAAGCCAGCGATACGTCTGGCTGAAGAGCGTGACGTCTTGCTGCCCCTGCCAGCCGGCGGAGTTACGACAGCCCCGGCGATCACCTCGCTGCGGCTGGGGCGGGTTCTACCGCACGAGAGCTTGCAGCACCCGCTTTCGGTCTACGATGAGTTGCTGGAGTGGAGCCGATGAACCTGCAACATGCCCGCATCATCGAGCTGTGCCAGCACCTCAAGCTTGAACGGATGGCTGTGGACTGGGCTGGCTTGGCACAGCAAGCAGCGACTCAGGAACAGAGCTTCGCCGACTTCCTGGAGCAACTGCTGCGCGCTGAAGCCGAGGCACGCACCGAACGCTCGCGACAGACCTTGCTGAAGATGGCGACACTGCCTGCCCTCAAGACATTGGAGCAATACGATTTCGCCTTCGCCAGCGGTGCGCCGCGAGCACAATTGCAGGAGTTGGCTGGGCTGAGCTTCGTCGAGCGCGCCGAGAACATCGTCCTGCTCGGGCCCAGCGGCGTAGGCAAGACGCACTTGGCTTGCGCCTTGGCCTATCGTGCGACCCTGGCAGGTATCAAAACCCGTTTCATCACCGCCGCCGACCTGATGCTGCAACTCGCTGCCGCACATCGGCAGGATCGTCTGAAGGAGTATTTCAACCGCGCGGTGATGGGCCCTCGGCTGCTGGTAATTGACGAAATTGGGTACCTGCCTTTCGGGCGCGACGAAGCCAACCTGTTCTTCAACGTCGTCGCCCGCCGCTACGAGCGCGGCAGCATGATCCTCACCAGCAACCTGCCATTCACCCAGTGGGCCGGCACCTTCGCGGATGATCAGACGCTGACGGCGGCGATGCTGGATCGGCTGTTACACCACGCACACATCGTGCAGATCTCGGGCGACAGCTATCGCCTCAAGGACAAACGTAAAGCCGGTACCAGCCCGACACGGGTAGTGAAAACCGTTTAGAAACAGGCCGAGGGGGTCAAATTTCAATCGGCGAAAAATGAGTGAAAGGGGTCAGTTTTGGGCCGGCGTTGACAGCCAAGCACAGGTAAACCAACGCGGCTCGGCATAACCGTATGATCAGGTGGGTCTTCGCAACGAGATCCTCCCTCTCGATAACAAAGGCTAGCTGGTCGGCGTGGCGCTCCGACGCACCAGCAATCCAATGGAAAGCATCTACGACCTTGGCATGCTTGTGTTCAAGATGGTTTCTCAATCCATCCAGTGCCTGCGCATCGGGAGTTGCGACGTTCCTGAGTACTTCAGAGTAGATGTCTTGGGATAGCCAGTAGAGCGCTCGAAGCGGCGAGTTGTGGGTCGATATGAACTCTTGCCGAACAGTCCATTCCTGCGTTGGGCCTCCTTTTTTGCGTGGTTCGAACCAAAGCGTTCGGAAGCTCACGCTTCGCTCAGGGATTCCCAATTGCCAATAGCCGTTGACGAAGTACGCCACCTTATCCAGCAGCGAATAGGCGTTACGGAAAGCGGTCTTGATCTGCTCCAGCCCTATCGAATACAGGGCATAGTCACAGTTGAAAGCCAGTGCGACTTCTTTGTCAGCGTAATGGACTGAGCGGGCCTGCTCGCCCTGAAACAGACAGTGACGGGTGTAGGCATACTCCTGCTTCATCTGATTAAAAAAGGCCAAGTAGGTAATGCCCACCTCCGCATTGTGGTTAGGCAGGCGCAGCGCGTCATAGGCCGCGACGGGGAGGGCGCCTAGATCGTTCATGGGGTTCAGGAACAGCTGGTTGTCCAGGCACCACTGACGATATTCACGCTCCGCTTTGGACTTACCAAGCTTGTGGTCGAACAGCTCGGTGTCATCTTCCTGGTCGACCTCTTCAGCGAGTCTCACCTGGTACCACTTGAACGCCTGAATGGCTTCATCTGTGGTTGCTCCGTCACGGCCCACCCCACCTTCGATGGCAGACTCTAAATGCCGGCGCGCGTGAACAAAAAACCAATAGGTATGCCCAGGGTCGTACAGCGCGCCGCCATAGCGCACGAGACCAATCCCTAGGTTACCGAGTGCCATCCCAAGTATGGGCTGATCCACCAAAGCCCTGCGCCACTCAGACAAAGCTTCGATCCAGCGTCCGCAGGCGCTCAGGGCGTTCCCAAGGTTGCAGTGAATCTTGGCACGACGGTCAGCCGGTATGGCCGTGAAACCCTCATGCTGAATTGCTGCACGCAGGAAATACAGCTCGTTCAGCAGGGCGGGATGGTTGACAATGGTGGCCTGGTTTTCTTGATATTCGATGACGTGCAAGTGAGCCCAGGCGTTGGCACAGGAATACAAAACAAGGCACCCTGCAGTAGGTTCGCAGAGCGCCACGACCTCGCTTGCCAGCTCAGTCGCTCGCCCCAAGAGCGCGACATCCTGCGCATCACCTGCCGAGTCTACGAGGCAATCGAATGCATTCTGCAGTTGGTCAGGATGATCCCCAGAGCTAACAAGCGTCTCGACTACCTTGAGCCAAGCATGGCGATCATCGGCTAGAGGCTGGTAATTCTTCGCTGCCAGGCGTTTGTGCATTTAAGAGTCCATTGCAGTGTGTGGACTGAAGATTACGTGTTTTCGGAGAGCAGTGTGCGACAGCTAGGCTCACACCAAGAGCACTGTGACGCATCCTTCTACTATGTGTGTCGCTTGGCTTCAAACTCGCCTATTATCTTTTTATGCTTATCTACCTTATTTCTTGAGTGTCGCAAAATTGTTCTTTCAAGGTGTTCTTTAAGAGGTCTCTCGTCATGAATTTTCCCATGAACTGCTGAGTCGACGCAGTTCGTGGTGTTAGACTGGACTCCTCCTGCCTCGATTATCTTTTTGACCGACATCTCCGCATGGTTGCTTACCACTTTGTGCGCTGCTTCAGGTATGGTTTGCCAGATTTTTAGGGAGGTTTCGGATATTATTGATAACACTTCTTCTCCGAATGCCACAGCTTCATCACGTGTCGGGATTTGCCCTTTATGAACAGACGAATTTCTCAGGGCTGCTTGTGGGTTTGAGAGAAGTTTAGGCTGCTTCTTGAAATGAATAGCATGCAGGTAAATATACGCTCCTAGCTGCCGTTCAGATTGGGAGGCAATGTCTTTCCAACATTTAACTTCTTCGTCGTTGGGGAGCCTGTGATGCAAGGCGATCGACCGACTGGCAAACTCATAAAATCGCTCAAGGCTTGCTGCAAATGACGTGATTGCTTCTCTGTAATACCCATCGAGAATGGAGTGAACACCAATTTCGAATAATATTTCGTGCTTAAATAAATTGATAAAAACAGCTGATGAGTGGCCAAATACACACTTCACCTCATAGGATACTTCATTGGTCAATTGTATTGGGTACGGGGAAAGCCGTTTTTGAGTATTAATGGGGTCTGGAGATTCTGATGACTTTTCGTGACGCGCTTGTTCATCAACACACTCTGGGCATGATAAGTATACTTGCATAATCAATAATCTCGGTTGCGAGCTTGGGCATAATCTAATTTAAATATGCCAGCCATCTTGAAAAAGTTGGAGTCACCGTAATCAAACTGCATCCTCAGGTTCGGGGTTAGCCATCGCCATCCCCGAACGAGCGCGGGATGATGACCTCACCCCTGTTTCAGTCAGTCCAGCCTCGCTCGCCAATACGTCACAAGATAGTTGAAAACGTCCAGGTAGAACGCCTCCTCATTAACCACTTCTGCGCCGCACCTACGAGCCATGGTGAAGAATCCGGCGCCCGGTTTCCAGTCGTATTGATGCACAACGAGTGCAGTCAGAAAGCCTCGGCCCTCGGCGTACTCCTCCGTTGAGATTTCATCGAGCAGAAAGCTGAGCCGGTGATCATCGTGTGCGATGGCTAATGGGAGCTGGGCGACAAAGTTACTGTATGTCACCAGCTCATGGCCCCTCATCCGAGCTTGCCTGATCAGGATTTCTCGCGCTGCGGCTTTCGCCTGCGCCCAATCGGAGTCCGGAAAGCCGTGGGTATGGCCGATCATGACTGCTTGCTCGGGTCGAGTTCCAGATAAACCTCGTCCGCATTCATGACGATGATTTGCGGATTGAGATCGTGCAGGTGGTGGAGCTTTGCATGCTCTTCAAGCGTATGTGTTAGGGCTACGAAGACCAGTTTGTTGGTGATCTTCTGCACATGACGCAGGTAAAACATCGCATGGGGAAGATCACGTTGGATACCATCGTGAGTCGTGATCGTCCGGGTATACCCTGCCTCTTCCAGCAGCTCATGGACTTGATCGTAGTGACGCTCATGGCTGAGCTGGATGCGAATGATGAACTCTTTCGAGTCTCGTAGGGGAGCGAGTGTATGCGACTTGCTCTCATCTGCTTCGAGGCGAGCCAGTAGCTGCTGGGCTTGGCTCTGCTTGTAGTTGCGAACAACGTTATCGACCGACATCAGAAACACTCCTTGTAGGTGACGTGGGGTTGCTCGGGTGCCGCCTTGAGCGCTTGCCTAAATGTAACCATTTCTTTGGCATTGTCTAGTTCAGAGGTGGCGGGTCGTGCCCGAGCCCTCGTCGTCCACGACCAAGGTCAGGTCGATCAGGCGAGAAGCACCCAAGGTGCCTGCTGCACTCCGGCAAGCTTCCCGATATACCAGGTGTGCAATGGATGGCAGTCCAACCTAGCCGAGATCGCAATCAGCACTTCGCATGGGGTGTTGTGCTAGGCAAGATTTCTCTAGATTGGCTGGTCGCGCATTAGCATCTAGCCCGGGGGTAGGTAGGTACGGAGCAGGTGCGTGCCTCAACCTCTGTCGCGCATGCCAACGCCACGTACTGAACGACTGCGCTCCTGGTCATGCGAGTGGTAGTAGACATTCTGAGTTGTGCTGAGGCTGCTATGACGCAAGTCCATCTGCAGATCCTTAGGACTTCGCAACGGCGCATCGAGCGTCGCAGAGGTATGCCTGAGCCAGTGCGCGGAAGCCACACGCAGACTATTCATCTCGTGCTCCTCGCGATCCTCCTCGCGCATCCGCGCCAATGCGTTATCAAATACCGATTGGAGGAGGGCGCGCACTTGCCGACCAGACAGCCCTGAACGGCCTCGCAGTGTCATGAGAAGAGGCGTCTGTTCATTCCACTCTGGCAGCGGACACAGCCCAATGTATCGACGGTAGCGCGTCAGGTACTTTGAAATGTACTCATCCCTGACCGCGACCTTCCCAACCTTGTTGCCTTTCCCGATCACGTGGTACCACCAGTTGCCCTCGGGATCCAGGCGGAAATCTCCCATTATCGGGCGCCAGTTCGGCCTGCCAACGATGTCGGACACCCGCAGATACATCGCGAAGAGAGTGGCGACGATGAACAAGGTGCGCTCATGCCGCTCGGGCTCCTCAATAGCCATCCGCTCAGCGGTTTCCAGCACGTAGTCCCATTGCAAAGGGGTCAGGGCGCGATTTACCCCATCCTCTTGTGGGGCTCTACGGCTGAGGCTCTTCTTCTTGATCATCCGAAAAGGATTGGCTGCAACCGTCCCATCTTCGACCATATATTCAAAGAACCGGCTGCAGATCGTGTAAATCTGATTGATGGTGCTCGAGGAAGCTTTGTAACGAGTTGCTCCTAGGGCCGTATCAGGTGCTTCATCCCGGGAGGCATCGTTTGGAGCCGACTCCGGCTCGTTCGAAGAGTCCTTAGGGAGCTTCAAGCTGAATGGTCTCCATTTCTCGTTTGGAATAACCGGGTCACCCCAAGCAGACTCGGTATGGTCACTGGTCACAAACCGGCCCCGCACGATTGGGCCTACCCATTCAGTTGGAGGGTTACGACAGAACTCCAGGTAGTCTTCCGCATCTTGGCGTTTGAGCTGAAAAAAAGGCTTCTGCTTTATGATGAGTGTCCATAACAACAACCTCTCAACATGAGTTCTATAAGAAGTGAAAGTAAGGCTGTTGTCCGAAAAAGCGCGAAGAAACTCCCGAGTCGTCAGATAACCCTTGTTAGCCTCCACTGATGCGGGAAACGTTTCAATGTACTGGCGAACGCAAGCCATACTAGGTTCACGCAAACTAAAGTCCATATCAATGAAGATTTCGTAGGTCTCAAAAATAGGCATTGGTTGCGTAGACATGTTGGTGCACTACCGTATGATTTTGCGGTGATTAAGAACTTCCAGTAATGGAAGTAACTGGAAGTTAGGGCAGGGCAGCTGCATTTTTCATCTTCCCTAATCTGAACTGATGAACATTGATCGATGGTAGCCCCTGAAAGACGCTGTTGCAACTACCCTTGCTCAGCGGAGATAATTTTAAGCTCCGGCTTGACAAAGGTTTTAAGTATGCACTAAGGCGATTGTTCTGTTGGTTTTTCCGCAAATTTTTTAGTGTATTTTTTTTACTCCTTATGTCGTGCTCGGGATTTTTGTTAATTTACTTATATATTGTCAGTTTCAGTTTGGCTTTCCGCTTCTTTATGGGTTGCGAACTTTCTGAACGATCTCAGAAATTATTTAACCTAATATTGTCAGATTGTGCGAGTTTTGCTTTTTTGGGGTTTAAGGGTTTAATGCGGAGTTAGGCTTCTTGGAGCGGTTTTTCTCAGCACGCGGTCGGTGGTAATTGTTGGGTAATTCACGCTTCAGGCTCTGCATTGACTGAATGATATGCGCCGCAACGAAGTCCAGGCAGAGCTCAGGAAATGAGTGGATAAGCAGGAATGGTTTTTCCATTTAATTTTTTAAATGGAAACGCCCTCAGGAACATCCACTTATTTCGTTGAATGCCCGAGAGAGCCATGTTTTCGTGGGTTTCACGGGTTTTTAGGTACGATTAGCACATGGCATTTCCACTTATTGTTTTAATAAACAGCGGCGCCATCTAGGAAGGCTACGATCCGGCTCCGTGTCAATGATCATGTCGTTCAGGAGCAGCGGCGAGCCGACGTGCATCAGTGCGTGATTGCAAGACGAATGGTGGTGGGTATGGCGCTGGCCCAGTATTACGGGGCTTTGAGGAAGTTGCAGCGGCTTTGAGAGGCTTCGGTTTAGGCTCTGGCGTGCAAGCGGGCGCTGAGCTTCAGCAGGTCTCCGGCAAGACCTTGGCAGCGCTCTGTCAGCATGGAATGTCCACTTATTTCGTCTCAGGAAACGGAGGGTTGGAATGTCCACTTATTTCCTCAAAAATCGCTGGAGCCCCTGTCTTGCGTGGGTTTCAGGGCAGCCATGGATTCGCACCTTCGGATCTCAGTCCACTAATTTCTCCTTGGGCTAGAGAGCTATTCCATTCGAGCTTAATTTATAAATGTTGTTTTAAATCATTAGGTTACGAGTTTTCGCCTAACAGATTTTTCCACTGGTTTCGTTAAAAAAACCTGTCGGATTGGCATATGGGATGCGCTCAAGCCCCCAGAAATCAAGGCTTGAGGGGGGATAGCGAGGGGCTTTCCACTTAAACCGCGATTGGCGCAGGTGGGTGACAGGCATGGTGCCGGGACGGGGTCTGGGTGCATATCCAATTTAACATAATATACATTATGCGAAGTATTCTGTGCTGGCTTGTGGGCGCTGGCTCGCATAAATCAACGCTTGGCTGCTTGCGTCCCAGCTCACTCCTCGTTAAAAATCCAGGATCCTTCGCAAGATCAGTTCGCTCGCATTTCACGCTGGATGTCCAGCGCAACGCCATGCTCATCGAAACCGCCGCCGCCAAGATTGCCAAGAACACATCGGCTCCGCCAGGACGTGATGGATGTCCGGAGCCTCGGCGCCCCAAAATGTCGCCATGTGTGCCGCTGTCTTTCAGATGTCTGCGCTCCGCAGCCAATTGGCTTGCTAGCAAACTTCATATAACCAGTCGCAATAATTCAAATAGCGAAGATCCAGCCATGACGGCCTGGCGCTAACCTGCAGCCATCAAGTTGTCTTGCAAAAACGAAATGCCCGTCTAGGCTCACAACTGGCTGTTAAAGCACAATTGATCGCAGATAAAACCATCACTTCCGACGGAGGTGCTCTATTTAATTAAAATAAACCACTCGCTGTTTTTTAGTTGCTGACACGGATTCAGTCATTACATTCAAGAGGGATGCTTGATGAAGCGCAGCCATGGGTATTATGCGTTCTTGCAAAGCCGGCCAACTGAAACTTTATTGCCGGGATTGTTTCTCGCTGCTCGTAGCCTATCCAGGACCTCTCGGCAGCAAGACATAGAGCAACCGCTACACGGGCGCTTCAAGGTGAGTTACGACTACCCGGTGCTGTTTACCGATCACCTGTTCGATCCGAATAATCCCTGCCTGCACCGCCAACTGACAACCCAGCACGGTGTTGCGGCGACCGTATTGGTGTTCGCTGATGAACAGCTGTTGCAAAGTGCTCCGCAACTGCTGAAACAGATAGAGGCCTACTTTGCCTGCCATGCCGCGGATCTGCACTTGCTGGCCGCGCCGATTGCAGTCCCGGCCGGCGAGCTGAGCAAGGATCCACAGGTGTTGCAGCAGTTGTACGGCGACATGCTGAATCATGGGTTGGACCGGCATTGCTATGTGCTGGCCCTGGGCGGTGGCGCGGTGCTGGATGCGGTTGGCTACGCCTGCGCTACCTTCCATCGCGGCATTCGCCTGATCCGCATTCCGAGCACGGTACTGGCACAGAACGATGCAGGTATTGGCGTAAAAAACGGTATCAATGCTTTCGGCCAAAAGAACCTGCTGGGAGCCTTCTACCCCGCCACCGCGGTGATCAACGATTTCCAACTGCTGACCAGCCTGACCCGCCGTGACCAGATTGCCGGACTGGCTGAGGCGGTCAAGGTGGCGCTGATCAAGGACAGGGTGTTCTTCCAATGGATCGAGCAACAGGCCGACGCCCTCGCCAGCTTCGACCAGCGTGCCAGCCGCTATGCCATTCGCCGCTGCGCCGAGCTGCACCTGGAGCACATCACTGGTGCCGGTGACCCGTTCGAACGCGGTAACGGCCGGCCGCTGGATTATGGACACTGGGCCGCGCACAAACTGGAAAATCTCAGTCACCACAGGCTGCGACATGGCGAAGCCGTGGCCGTGGGCATGGCCCTGGATGGACTTTATGCCAATGCCAGGGGCCTGTTGAGCAATGCCGACACCGAGCGGGTGCTTCGCCTGCTGCTCAAGCTCGGTTTCTGCCTGTGCCCACCGGAACTGCTGTTGAAAGATGCACAAGGGCGCTCACAGGTCATGCTCGGACTGGAGGAGTTCCGCCAGCACCTGGGCGGGCAACTCTCTATTCCCATGCTCAAGCGAATCGGCGAATCGGTGGATCTGCATGAAATAGATAGCGCCCTGATGGAGCAGGCACTGCTGCGGCTGTCGACCCACTCCGCCCCGCAGCCCGGTTTGAGCGAGGGCTGCGGGCCATGAACCAGGCATCGCCGAACCTGAAGACCTGGATGACCCTGGGCCGGGTGTCCAACCTGCCCACGGTGTGGACCAATACCCTCGCCGCCGCCCTGCTGTCCAGCAGTGCCGGGGCCCTGGCTCCGCCGTCGGCGCTGATGTGGCTCCTGCTGCTGGCGGCGCTGTCGGCGCTATACCTGGCCGGCATGCTGTTGAACGATCTGTTGGACGCCGACTGGGACCAGCGGCACCACAACCCCCGGCCCATTACCCTGGGACTGGTCAGCCGCCGGCAGGTGGGCGTGGCCACGGCGCTGTTGCTGATACTCGCCGCCGCCTCGGTGCTCGGCCTGAGTCGGCTGATCGACCAGCCGCACTGGCTGCTGGTCAGCGCGAGCCTGCTACTGAGCTGCATCTTCGGCTACAACCTGCTGCACAAGAAATACGCCCACAGCGTCTGGCTGATGGGCGCCTGCCGCTCGGCTCTCTACCTCACCGCGGCGGCCAGCCTGGCGGTACCGCCGGAGCCGATCTGGCTGTGCGCGATCTTGCTTGGCGTCTACATCAGCGGCCTGACCTACCTGGCCCGGCAGGAGCATCGCAACCAGTTGCTCAGCCGCCTCCCGCTGATCCTCATGCTGAGCCCGCTGGCCCTGGCGGTCTATGCCGAGAACTACTGGTTCTGGCCGGTGCTGCTGCTCTGGCTCGGCTGGCTGGGCTGGCACTACTGGCGACACTTGGCCAATCCGCGGCAACGGCAGGTCCGCGCCTTTATCGGCGCAGGCCTGGCGGCCCTACCGCTGTTCGATGCCCTGGTTCTGGCCGTGGCCAACCAGCCACTGGGCAGCCTGTTATGCGTCCTGGTGTTTTTCCTGCTTCCACACTTCCAGCGCTGGGTCAAACCGACATGAACATGGACGTCACCGCACAAGCCTCGACAGCCCTCGTCATGAGGCACGAGCGCCTCGCCGAACAACACCAGGCCTTCATCCGACAGCTCGATCACAGCGAGCAGCAGTGGTGGCGCCAGGCACAAGAGAGGCTCGCCGAGTACCCGGATGCCAACACTTCGACGCTCTTGAGCAGCCAGTGCAAGCGCAGCCTCAACGAGCATGCACCGTCCGGCACTGGCGGCTGGAGCAAGATCCAGCTGGCGCGGGCGTTGCTACTGGCCCAGGTATTGGCGCAACAACCCGGAACCGGGCAACTGCCGTTGCTACGCCAGCTGTTTCTGTGGGGCGACGACCAGGAAAAGATCGCCACCCTGAAAGCCCTGGACTGGCTCGATAGCCGCGGACTCTGCGTAGAGCTGGCGCTGCAGGCCGGACGCACCAGCAACAGCCAGGTGTTTGCCGCCCTCGCCCTGGACACCCCCTACCCGGCACGCCACTACAACGAACGGGCATTCCACCAGCTTGTCCTGAAGGCATTGGGCATGGGGCTCGACATACGACGCCTGGTCGGTCTGAAACAGCGTCACAGCGTCATCCTCAACCAATTGGCACTGGACCTGCTCGACGAACAACTGGCTGCCGAACGGACGGTATCCGCCGGGCTGACGCAAGTGATTGCCTTCGACCTGCTCAGCCCGCCACAACACCAGCGCCTGCTTGAGCTAAGCCAGGAGCAACGCTTGCCGCCGGAATGGCGCGAGCACCTGTCGACACCCGCCAGACCCTCAGCGAACTGATGCTCACCGGCTCCCCCCTCCCCTCGACGAGGAATCACCATGCCCAAGTACTTCGACCCGCACATTCATATGGTCAGCCGAACCACCGATGACTACCAGAACATGGCCGCCGCCGGGATCACCGCGGTCATCGAGCCGGCTTTCTGGCAAGGCCAGGCCAGGACCAGTGTCGGCAGCTTCATCGATTACTTCGACACCCTGCTGGGCTGGGAGCGCTTTCGCGCCAGCATGTTCGGCATCCATCACTTCTGCACCATCGGCCTCAACCCCAAGGAGGCCAACGACCTGTCGGTGGCCAATGAAGTGCTGGAGATCCTGCCGCGTTATCTGCTCAAAGACGGCGTCGTCGCGGTCGGCGAGATCGGTTACGACGATATCACCCCGGAAGAAGACCGCTTCCTCGCCGCGCAACTGGAGTTGGCCAAACAATTCAATCTGCCGGTACTGGTGCACACCCCGCACCGCGACAAGATCGGTGGCACCAAACGCACCCTGGCGGTGATTCGCGAGGTAGGTATCGCCGAGCACCTGGTGATCATCGACCACCTCAACGAGCTGACACTGCCCTTGGTACTGGACAGCGACTGCTGGCGCGGTCATTCCATCTACCCCAACACCAAAATGTCGGAGCAGCGCATGGTCGCCCTGTTGCAGGAGTACGGCACCGAGAAGATGGTGGTCAACAGTGCCGCCGACTGGGGCATCAGCGACCCGCTCAAGGTACCGAAAACCGGCCAGGCGATGTTGGCAGCCGGCTTCAGCGAGGCCCAGGTCGAGCAGGTACTATTCCACAACCCGGTGGATTTCTTCGCCCAGAGCGGACAATTGGACAAGACGCTGGTCAGCACCCCCCTGCCCATCGATCAGCGCCGGCAATGGCAGGAAAACTCGGCCCTGCGCGGTCAGGAACCGGTGGTCAAATGAGTCGGGCCAGGGATTGGACGCCCCGCCAGATCGGCTATTGCGGCAATGTGCACCCCACCCCCGAACTCGGCGCGTTATGCGCCTCGATCGAGGCGCATTTCCGGGGCGTGCGCCAGTTGCGCGGACTCAACGAGCAGGACAGCGGACTGTGGATCAGCGCCCAGGCGGCGGCGCAATTACAGCAACTGACGGCGCGCCAGGCGTTCCTCGAGTGTCTGCAGCGCAGTGGCTTGCGGCTGACTTCGCTCAACGGTTTTCCCTACGGCCAGTTCCATGGGCGCGCGGTCAAGGCCGAAGTCTATCGCCCTCATTGGGCCGACCCGCACCGCCGGGAATACAGCTTGCAACTGGCGCAACTGCTGGCGGCCGCGCTGCCGTCGGACTGTGTCCAGGGGGTGATCTCCAGCGTACCGCTGGGCTATGCGGCGCACTGGAGTCCGGCGCTCCAGCACGGCGCGGAACTGCAGTTGCGCCAACTGACCCAGGCCCTGGCCAGGCTGCACCGGGAAACCGGCAAGAAGATCGTGTTCTGCCTGGAGATGGAACCGGACTGCGTACTGGAAAACACCGATCAGGCCATCGCCTTTTTCCAGCATTGGCAAGCCACCGACCCGCACCACGAACATCTGGCGCTGTGCTTCGATGTCTGTCATCAGGCCGTGATGTTCGAAGACTGCTATCAGTCCCTGGATCGACTGCGCCTAGCCGCGGTGCCGGTGGGCAAGATTCAACTGTCCAGTGCCATGATCTGTCGTCTCCCGCCTCGGGACGAGCCGCGACGCCAGGCGGTCCTGCGGGCCTTGGGCGATTTTGTCGAACCCACCTACCTGCATCAGGTTAAAGCCCGTGATCGACAAGGTCGACTCCTGGCCTGGGAGGATCTGCCGGCAGCACTCGAGGCCGCCGAGAAGGATCTGGCCCAATGCGCGGAGCTGAGAATTCACTTTCATGTACCACTGTTCAGCGAACAGCTGCTGCTGCCAGAACTCAGCGGCAGCCACGCGGCCTTGTCGCAAACCTTCGACTATCTGGGGGACCACCGCGACTTCCGTCCCGTCCTGGAGGTCGAGACCTACAGCTGGGGCGTACTACCCGCGCCACTACGGCCGCATACCGAACAGGCTCAACTCCAGGGAATAGCGACAGAACTGCAATGGGTCGAAGCGCAGCTGCAACAGCGCAAATTACTGAGCTCTCCGTTGCCCACCGGGGAGGCTTGCAGCCATGCCCTCTGATCAGTCACGCAAACCGCTGCTGCTGATCAACGTGGTCGGGTTGACACCCGCCCTCCTGGGGGACGCCACACCGCGCATCAATCGCCTGCGCGACAGCGCGCAGATGGCTCGACTGCAACCGGTGTTCCCGGCAGTCACCTCGACGGTGCAGGCCTCGATACTCACCGGCCTGCCACCCTCCGAGCACGGCATCGTCGGTAATGGCTGGTACTTTCGCGACCAGGCCGAGGTGCGCTTCTGGCTGCAACCGAACGCGCTGATCCAGGGGGAAAAGGTCTGGCAGGTGCTGCAACACAAGATCCCCGGGTTTCGCTGCAGCCAGTTGTTCTGGTGGTTCAACATGTACGCGCAAGTGACAGCCTCCATCACCCCACGCCCCCACTACCCGGCAGACGGACGCAAGGTCTTCGGCCTGTATTCGGATCCGCCTGGGCTACACGAAGCCATCGAGCGGCAGATCGGCGAGTTCCCCTTTCATGGCTTCTGGGGACCGGCGGCCGGCATTGCCTCCAGCCGCTGGATCGTCGATTGCGCCATCGCCGAGTTCCAGCTCAATCGTCCAGACCTGCAACTGGTCTACCTGCCGCACCTCGACTATGGCCTGCAACGCCTGGGCCCGGACCACCCGGCTCTGGCCGCGGAGCTACGGGCCATCGACACCGAGGTGGGACGGCTGCTGGACTTTGCCGAACAACAGGACGCGGCAGTGATGTTGCTGTCCGAATACGGTATCGAGCCGGTGCGGCAATCGATCTCTGTCAATCGCCTGTTGCGCTCGGAAGGGCTGTTGCAGGTCCGCCAGTCACTGTCCTGGGAACTGCTCGACTGCGGTGCCAGCGCGGCCTTTGCCGTGGTCGATCATCAGATCGCCCATGTTTACATACGCCGGGCCGAGGACCTGGCCCAGGTCAAGGCCTTGCTGCAGCGCCAGCCGGGCATCGAGCAGGTATTGGATAAATCCGAACAACGGGCCTGGCAGCTGGATCACCCGCGCAGCGGTGAGTTGGTAGCGGTGGCCGCACCCGGTTACTGGTTCGATTACTACTACTGGTTCGACGACCGCAAGGCCCCCGACTTCGCCCGCACCGTGGACATCCACCGCAAGCCCGGCTACGACCCGCTGGAGCTGTTCGTCGACCCGGCGATTCGCTGGCCCAAGCTGAAAATCGCCCGCCGCCTGCTGCAGAAGAAGCTCGGCTTCCGCTACTACATGGACCTGATCCCGCTGGACACCGCGATGATCCGTGGCAGCCATGGCCGCCTGCCCAGCAGCCAGCAGCACAGCCCTTTGCTCATCACCAATTGCGACCTGCCGTTGCCGGAGCAACTTCCGGCCACGGCAGTCAAGCAACTGCTCCTGCAGTACTTTCTGGAGCACCCATACCACGACAAGGCCAATGCCAAGGAGCTTCCATGCGGCGAGCCATATCCATAACAGTTCTGAGTACCCTGGCCGGTTTGGCTCAGGCTCAGGGCACCAACACCTTCGACTGCAGCCACTTCCTGCAATTTGGTGGCGACCTCGACAAAACCCGCCAGGAGTTTGTGCAGAGCCCCGAAACCCTGGCCTGGAACTGGTTTGTCTGTCTGAACCAGCCTGCCGCCGCCGGGAGTCCCAACCGTGAGTGGGAGTCCATGAAACCCTCCGACCAGGTCTATCTGGTCAATGGCGCCAAGCCCGCCCCCTACGGCACAGCGGTACCGCCCCCGGACGCGGTGCTCGCGCAAGCCAAGACGCTGGGCCTGGACCCCTCGCGAACCTTCCATAACCTCAATGCCACACAACAGGTGGATGGCATGATCCTGGAGATGGGCGGCGCGGTGCCCCCGGCGGAAAAAGGCAAACCCGTGCGCTTTCAACTGCTGATGGGCGAAGGCACCTTCGATTACATCGTGCAGCACAAGGTCTACAACATGAACGGCCAGGCCGCCCTGACCAGCAACCTGGAGTTCCCCTCCCTCGCCTGGGAATTAAAAGCTGCCTGGCTGTGGGTCGGCGCTGATACGGACTACAAACAGGCTCTGGAAAAAGACGGTTACTACATCGCCCAGGCCTATTACCTGCAAGACGGCAAATACCAGGTCGGCTACGCGGCACTGAGTGGCTTGCACGTCATCAACAAGCTCAATCCCGACTGGGTCTGGACCACCTTCGAAAATCGCAACAACAGCAAGTACACGGTGACCAACGCCATCCCGCCGACCCCGATGACCAACAGCACCGGGCCGACCAGCGCCGCCAAACCGGTCAATAGCCAGTTCCAGGCCCAGTATGCCGGGCTGTCGCAGTACGAACTGATCGGGGTCCAGTCCAGGACCGACCCCACATTGTTGGCCAACTCCCAACTGGAGTCAGCCTTTCAGAGCCAGTCGTCGTGCTTTGCCTGTCACGACACCGCCGCGTACTCGGCGAAGAAGGGCTATTTCAATTTCGCCATGAAAGAACAGGGCGGCATCGTCTACCCCACCGCCCCCCCGCCGGACTCGGCTTTTGTCGGTTACAACAAACTGGACTTTGTCTGGTCGCTCAAACGCGCCCAGTGGCAACGCTAAGGAGCATGACATGAGCGTATTGAACTTTCCCCGCATCTACCTCAACGGCCATATGTTCTGGAACCCGCCGACGGCCAACAACAACGATGTGCTGCCGCTCTACGACGCGGTCAGGATGCAGATGAACTGGCGGTTTCTCGCAACCTACGGGATCAACCCGCAGAACGCCGCGAGCACCTTGATGCCCTGGACCATCGCGCCGTTGCCGATGAGCGACGTACCGGGCTATGCCCTGCAGGTACCGGGCAATGCCGATCCGAAAAGTTACCCGATGATTCCCGCCGAATGGGACTTGTTCGGCGATAACGCCTGCGGCACGGTCGACTACGAGCAGATTCGCTCGGTGATCATTGGTGGTGAACTTCCCGGCGGCGGCTATGTCGAGCGGGATGCGCTGATCGACAAGCGCTACCAATTGCTTGGCAACCCGCTGGGCAGTAACAATCTCCCCCCCGCCCGTTTCGTGGACGTCAGCCCCTGGCAGAACACCTTCACGGCGCTGTACTTCGACAAGCTGGTACTGGGAGACGCCGAGTGCAGCCTGACCCTCAATCGCCAATACCGGATGCTCGATCGCTTCCTGAACTTCAATTGGGGAGCACTGGGTGGCCTGATCTATGTCACCACCACCTGGCAGACCTGCTTTCCGAAAGAGAACCTGCAATGGGTGATCGGTAACTCGCAACTGCTCAAAGACCTCCAGGAGCAGATGGCGCTACAAAACGCCAAGGGCCTGATGTTCCGCTTTTCCACCTTCCTGACCTGCTACGACAGAAACGGTATTTTCAACAACTACCCGCCCATCAACACCCACTCCACCGCCCCCGAGATGCAGGCCAAGGTGGAGGATTTGTATCAAAAAGGCCTGGATAATGTTGCCGATATTTTCTTCAACCCGGCCTACAGCCGTACCGCCGGTACCCTCGGCCTGTGGTTTGCGGATGAGTTCCCCACCGCCCCGGCGGGCCGACGCCTGGTCCCTGCTGGCGCGATCAATCCCTACAAAACCACACCCGGCGACACGCCCCTGCCCCCGGGAGCAGAAATACAACTGGGGGTGATCTCGACTCAGCTTCAGCCTCATGGCGATACCCTGTCGCTGGATCTGTCGACCACCTTCCCGTTCTATCCGCTCGACAAGGATGCCGCCATTCCAGTGGCGGAGAAATTCCAGGCCGGCAATTACGTGCTAGGGATAAACGACGCTGGCCAATTCAGTCCCTTGGCCAGTTTTGGCTTCGACGACTATCGACAGGCGGCCTTCGATAAACGCTCCGGCATCCTCGACTTGCCGCTGCGCCCCGGTGCCAGGGCAAAGCTGCAAAGCGGATCGCTGGAACTGCAACTGCAAGGTGACACTCCGAAACAGGCCGCCACCCAGCAGATGTGGACCGCAGAAGTGGTGGAAAGCGCCAGCTTCATCGATGTCGGCGACAGCCGGACGCTACAGGTCATGGTGCAATACGATGGTCAGCCGGCGCCGGCCGACACCGTGCTATGGGTGGCAGAATATGACAACGCCTTCATGCTGAGCACCAGCAACTACTACCTGGCGTTCAGCAACAAAACCGACTTCACGTTGTTCTACGACTATCCGTTGAACCGCAAGAACAACAATGCCAATCTGCCGCAATTTGTCGACACCCCTCAAGCCGCCAGCCAAGCCAGCGTGGGCAGTGGCCGCCGGCTCATGGCGGTACATGCCCAGGCGCCCTCCGATGTGCCGATCCCTGTCACCTATCAACAATATCTGTCGACGCCCGCCTCGGTCGCCTTGAGCCCCTGCCTGAGCTTCAACAACCCCATCGTCATGGAAGGCACACTGGAGGATCTGCAACACGGGACCGTGAACTATTGCCTGACGCAGATCCGTACCGACGCCAACGGCGTCGCCCGGCTGACCGTCAACGGCAAGGCACCAGGGTTCCCGACCCTGCGCTTCTTCGTGCAGGAAGGTGACCTGCCGCCCGAGATCCCTTTCAGTTTCAGCTACACGGACGCCTACACCGACTTCCTCGCACCTTTGCGGGTGCTGCCACTGGAACCGACCCTGCAGGAGGACTTCGTCAACGAATGGAACCAGATCTACACGAAAATCGAGGCCCGGGCGCTGATCTGGGAGAGCTTCATCTACCCGCGCATCTTGCAACCCTTCTATTACCTGTACCCGATCATGAGCAAATACATGCCACTCAATTCCCTGGAACGGATCGAGGGCGCCATCGATCAGCTCATCGTGCTGATCAGCAAGGAGTACCAGGAAGAAAGCACCCTGGCGATGCCGATTACCCGAGACATGTCACAAAGCCGTCGCGCCGTGCTCGAACTCTGGGCGCAGTCCCTGGTGAAACGCAACTATCCGCCGGTACCGCTGAGCATGAGTGACTACCTGAAGAGCTGAACGGCAACAGGCATCCAGCAGGACGCCGGGGGACGCCTCGTCACCCGGCACTGCCCAGGAAGGTTAGATAGAAGCCTGCATTTCGAATCAACTGCCGAGCCTGCTGCCCAAGGCGGCGTAGCCGTGATTGCCACCCCGTTTGAACATGGAGAGTGCCTATGTCCATTGCCATTTCCATCCCAGCTTGCCCCGCCGAAACCCTGCGTCCCAGCAGTCTTGTCGCCGAGGGCCTGCTGAACCCTCGCGGCCTGTGTCTCGCGGCCGACGGCAGCCTACTGCTGGTTGAAGCCGGCTCCGCTCTGCCGGAGCAGACCTTCAGCGGGCGGATCAGTCGGCTACGAGCCGATCCGCAACAGCCCGGGAACTACCTGCCCGCCGAGATCCTGGCGCAGGGATTTCGCGCGATGAACATGCAGGCGCGCATGTTGCGCGATGAAATCATCGGGCTTTCGGACATCGCCTGCGGCGAGGGGCGCTACCTGGTCAGCCAGACGGATTATGTCGAAGGCTCGAAAATACTGGATCTGCAGTACACCCCGCCCGAGCCGGTCTTCAGCAGCCGCGGTAACTTGAATTCGTTGTGTTACCACCCGACGCGACGCAGCTGGATGGCGGTCAAGCCCGACGCCAACCAACTGGTTGAGTTCACCGACGAACAGGGTGAGCGCGTGCTGGCCCAACTGCCCGAGCTGGATCAAGGCCAGGAAGCCGTGCCCGTGACGCTGGTGTATGAGCCGGCGACCGAGGCCGTGCTGATCAGCCTGTTCTCCGGCGAGCTGCACCACACGCCGACTCGCAAGGGCATCGACTTCGCCGACCATGCCGGCCAGGTCATACGGGTCTGGCCGGGCACCGGGCGGATCGACATTGTGCTTCGCGGCCTGCAACTCCCCACGGGCTTGGCACTGTGCGCAGAGGGTAACGTATTGGTGCTGGAGCTCTGCGATCGGCTGTTACAGCCACTGCCAACTGACTGGACAGGAGAGTGCTTGCATGGTGGTTTTGCGCGTTTCAGTGGCCGTCTGCTCAGTTGCAACCTGCGGACAGCGCAAATCAGCGTCCTTGCCCGCGGCTTGGATACACCTTCGAACTTGTGTCTGATCCCTGGTGCCGTGCTGGTGAGCGAAGGCATGGGCCTACCCGGTCGGCCACTGCCCACGCCGGAGAATGGCAGCACCGCCTTGACCGGGCGACTGCGCCGGATACAGCTCTAGAACCGCTAGCCGGCGCAGACTGGTGTCCCATCCGGGCTGTCTGCAGAGTCCTGTTCAGGGTCGAGCCTCAGCTGTCTGTCAAGATACATTCGTTGGTCGGCGCTTCAGCCGCTGTTGCCGGCGATGCTGAGGTAGTCGGTATAAAGCTGCGGCGCGCCGGAGAAAGACGCCAGTTCACGCCACTCGTCGTACATGCGCTCGCTCTCCTGGTGCTCGCGCACGAAGGTCAGCGCTTTTTCCGTTGAAACGTCCAGTTCAGGGTGGAAGGCGTTCAGCGAATCCAGACTTTCGATTTCCAGCATGACGGCGTATTGCTCGAGGCGGCTGCCGCCCTGTCCCTTGAGCATGTGAAACTTCCAGCCCGGGTAGTCTTCCACGCGGTGAATATTGCCGCTGATGAAGTCCTCGAAGGTTTCCGGCGCCACGCCTGAGCGCAGGGCCAGGTTGTGAATCCCCACCACCCGCGCCACCGCTGTCTGGCCCCTGCTGGCCTGGTAGTTGGGGCCTTCCGGCAGTGAGCTGTCGCTGTTCTGCGCCACCAGTGAATAGCACGAGAAAATGGTCGGTCGTTCGGCGAAGGTCGAGAAGGTTTTCCACTCGGCAATCAGCGCCGCGGCCTGTGGGCGTAGCTGCCAGAAATCCCGCGCGGCGGCGGTCTGATCGCCGTTGCGGTCAATATACTGGGCATACTGCTGCGCACTGGGGGCCTCATGCAGCATCAGATACTGATCTTTCCTTTCACCGCGCAACCCTTTCAATAATGTCCAGTGCCAGCCCGGATAAGCCGGGATCCCGACACCCTGTTCGCGTGCGAACGTTTCGAAATGCTCAGCCGTAACGCCTTTTTTCAAATTGAGGCCAATGTAGTGAAGGCTGAAAACCGCAGCGGATAATTGACTCATGATGACTCCATTGATTGACAACGTCAGGACCGCCCTGTCAGTGCCTCAACGCGCAATGCGTCGGGCACTGGAACAGACCAGCAGCATGATCACCACCCCGGCGCTGAAAGCCGCGGTCAGGCTGGAATGGTGCGCGACAAATCCGATAAGTGCCGGACCGCTCAACAAACCCGTATAGCCGATGAAGGTCACGGCCGACAGCGCAAAGCTCGACGGGACATCCGGCTGGTTGCCGGCAGCGGTGAACAGGATCGGGACGATATTGGACAGGCCAATGCCGGCCAGGATGAAGCCGGTGAGGGCGACGGCAGGCTGATCGACCGAGACGATCAGCAGCAAGCCGACTGCCGCGCACGAACCGCCGAGCATCAGCATGCGCTGCCGACCGATCGCGTTGACCAGACGATCGCCGTACAACCGGCCCAGCGCGACGGCGATGGCATAAAGGGTGTAGCCAAAACCGGCATGGCTTTTTTCCATGCCGCGCTCGCTGTGCAGGAAGACCGCTGACCAGTCCAGCATCGCCCCCTCGATCAGGAAGATGAAAAAACACAGCACGGCGATAAACAGGACCCCCGGATGTGAGAGCGCCTGGAACGTGCCTCCGGACTCGCCGGTTCCCCGCGACCGCCTCCCGAGCAGGTGAGCGGAAGCCAGCATCAGCACAAGCGCGATCAGCAGCACGATCAGCAAGATGGCCTGCAAAGGCATGAACCCCGCCCACAGCAGCAGGCTGACACCCCCTGCCCCGGCTACACAGCCGATGCTGTAAAAGCCATGGAACCCGGACATCCTCGCCTCCCCGCTGTCGCGTTCGACAATCACCGCCTGGGCATTCATAGACACATCCAGCAGGCCGTTCACTGCCCCGAAAACCAGCAATGCCGCGCCAATCTCCACGGCAGAGGTGGCGTACATCATGAACGGCAGGATCAAGCAGAAGACCGTCGCGCAGGCCAGGATCAGCGTCCGACAGCCGAACCTGGCGATGGTGCGCCCGGCGAAGGGCATCACCAGCATGGAGCCCGCGGCAATGCAAAACAGCAGCAGGCCCAGTGCTCCGTCATCGATATCGAGTCGGGTTTTGACAAACGGTATCAGCGGCGCCCAGGACGCCATTCCCAGCCCGGCAATAAAAAAGATGCCTCGCGTGGCGCGTTGTTGGCGCAGATTCGAGCCGCTCTGCGAGAGGGATACATTTGTACTCACAAGCTTTGCGCCACTGACAGATAGTCGGTATAGATCTGTGGCGAGCCGGAAAACGAGGCCAGTTGTTTCCACTCTTCGTACATCTGTTTGGTGTCCCGGTGAGCCCGGGCAAATTTCGCCGCTTTATCGGTGGCGATATCCGGCTCCGGATAAAACACATCGAGCGCCTTCAGGCTCGCTATCTCCATCAGCACCACGTACTGGTCCAGGCGGTTGCCCCGCTCGCCTTTGAGCAAGCGGAATTTCCAGTCCGGATAGTCCTCGATGCGGTGCTGGTTTTGCGCAATGAAGGTCTCGAAGGCCTGCGCCTGGACATCGGGGCGCAACGCGAGATTGTGGATGCCGATAACCCGCGCGACAGGCTCTGCCCCCGGTCTCTCCTGATAACGTGGGCCATGGGGTACGGTGCTTTTGCTGTTTTCCGCCAGCAGCCGGTAGTCGGTGTAGAGGGTCGGCAGTTCGCTGAAGGTGCCGTAACGCTTCCATTCACCGAGAATGTCCGAGGCTTCGGGATGCTCGCGCCAGAACTGGCGGGCCAGTTCGGTTTTATTACCGTCCGCGGCCACATAGCAATCGCGCTGCGCGGCGCTGTCGATCTCAAACAGCATCAGGTATTGCCCTGCCCGCTCGCCACGTAACCCGCGCAACAAGGTCCAGCTCCAACCCGGGTAGCTGGGTATATGCACGCCCTGCTGGCGAACAAAGCTTTCAAACTGCTCTGGCGTCACGCCGGCTTCAGTATCGATAGCGATGTAGTAGAGGCTGAAGACCGGCATGGATGAGTTTTTTTGCTGCTCCATCTGATTTCCTCCTCAGGCTTGCGGCGTCACGAACTGGGTGTTGATGACGGCTTCGACCAGCGTCACGCCGTTGGGCGTCAGGCTGACCAGATCGCCATCAACCCTGACGAGTGCCTTGTCGACCAGTGTTTTGAGGGTGCGGCCGATAATCGGATTGTCGTAGAAGCTTCTGCCATCAAAGCGCTGTTTGAAGACCTGGTCGTTCACTGGAACCAGCGTGGAAAGTGCCATCTTGAAAGCGTTGACTTCGCGTTGGAGCGCCGAGAACCCCCGGCTTTCATCAATCGGCAAGCGGCCTTCATCAAGGGCTTGCTTGTACTTGTTGTAGCCGGTGATGTTGATGGCTTCAGAGCCTGTACATTTCGAGCTGCCACCGAGACCGATCGCCACTTCCGGGTACTGTTTATCGAGGTCGGTGATGAGCCCTTTCCATTTCTCCGGCTGCCGGTGGTTCTGGTGGAAGTACATGGTCGGGTGTTCGCGATAACCGGATGACAGGTACTGCTCCACCAGTTCGCGCATCTGATACTGCTGGCCGAGGCCCGGAAAAGTCATGTTGTCGGTACCGATCAAGCCTTTTCTCTGCCAATGGCTTTGTTTCTCCCCGGACACCCCGGTACGGGTTTTCATGAACTCTTCCATGTGCAGCTTGCTGATGACCACATGGGAAAGCTCAAGCTCAAGGGACTTCTGCATGTCGTATTTCACATCATCCACGCTCTGGCCGAGCATGCCGTAGATAAGGTCGACGCTGACCCAGTCCAGGCCGATTGCACGGGCGTGATGGATGGTTTCCACGCACTCATCGGCGGAGTGCATGCGCCCGCAGGCCGAGATGATGCGGTCATTGAAGGACTGGGTGCCGAAACTTATTTTGCTGAACCCCAGCTCCTGTAACAGTGACAGATAGGGTTTGTTCAGGGTGCCCGGTTCGCCCTCGAAGCGCAGGGTGGCGGCCGAGAAGTTGAAATGGCTCAGGTAAAAATCCATCAGGCGGCGTAGTTCCGACTCTGGCAGCAGCGATGGCGTACCGCCAAAGATATTGAATTCGCCGATTTCTGCCTGAGCCAGGCCAGGGACTTTCTGAAGCCACATCGTGGCCTCTTTGATGTTGTAGTCCACCAGATCCCGGAACACCTGCTGCGACGAGGCGGCCTTGGGGTTCAAGATAACCGTCGGATACTGGCAGAAATGGCAACGGTAGCGGCAGGTGGGAATATAAGCCCATAGGTGGATCTGCTTGGCCTGCCGGATATCGCGATCCATGTCGGCAAAAAAAGATGACAACGGATAGTCGGGGATATCGCCAGGGAAAACATGGCAGCCGAACGGGTCGTTGAACACATATTCCAGAAAGGCACTGTTATCCGCGTGAGAGAGAAAGTCGTATACCCGCGGCGTTGGATAATTCGGGTCGATATCGTTCAGTGAACCCAGAGCTTCGCCATTCATCAGAATACCCCCCCGTTCGCAAAGTAGTTATGGGCTTCACCGGACTCGCGGTCTTCGGCGAAGTAGTAGGCAAAGCGTTCGAAGTCCTCCGCCTTGACCCCGTCGAAGCAGGCCGGCAGTGGCGGCGGGAAGCCGATATCCTCGCCGACGGCACGACGCAGGGCAGTGAAAATCTCCTCGCGGAACTCGAAATAGAGGCGGTAGGACGGGGTCTTGTAGGCGTGAATCGGTTTGAAGTCGATGACCCGGGAGCTTTGTTTGATTTCATGGATACGCTGATACAAGCGGTCAGCTACCGGCGCCGTGAAGAACTCACGCACCGCCGGGCGCTCCAGCAAAATCTGCGGATTGAGCAGCGCCGGCAACACGATGTTCTTGGGGACGTAGTCCTTGATCGAGTACTCCCAGGCCTGTTGCGACTGCCCGGCTGTGGTGTCGCGCAGCGTCGGCGTTTGCTCTTCGACGTCGGGGCGCACGTCCTTCATGATGATGATTCCGTCCTGCCCATAGGCGTTGCCGGTGATCACCTCATCAAGGATGGTATCCACGCGACGACTGTTGATCTCGATCCGGGAAGCATGGGCGTAGACCGGCTTGCCGCCCCAGGCGATGACCCGTATGCCGAAATCCCAGTCATCGGAGAGATGTTCGACAAAGCGGCCGTTGTGCAACTGGTAGAAAATCTCGATGCCGCCGACTTTGTCGTAGAGGCCCCGCTCGACGGCAAACCCCTTGCCGTCCGGAAAGCCGCCAAACAGTGAAAACGACATCTCGCGGCAGCGCAGGGTCTTCTGGATCTCGTTGAGCAGGTTCGGACGTTGGCGAAAGGACGCTTCGTTGTAATAGTAATTACAGGTACCCAGATCGCCGTTTTCCTCGAGCATTTTTTCAATCAGTGCGTGCAGCCAGTAAGGGTCCACGGTGCAGTCCGCATCGGCGGACGCAATGTAGTGTTTATTTACGACCCCCAGGCGGATATCGCGCTGTTTTGAGCGCAAAGAGGCATAGTCCATCCCGCGCTTTCTGGCGGATGAAACGCCCTGGATGCTCTCCTGGATGACGTGAATGTCCAAGGTCGGATTTTCAGCCCTGAAGGCGTTGACTTTTGCCACGGAGTCATCCGTGGAATTGTTATCCACGATGATCAACTCATAGCTCGCGTGGGTAATCAGGCCACCTTGTGTTTTCTGATTGAATAGAGACGCCAGGACACTATCAATGCGGTCACTTTCGTTATAAACCGGCAGCACAACCGAGACAAAGACAGCCTCACGCATATTTCCTCCAGCCGGACTCAAGTCCAGCATGTCAATGACGTTATTGGAGAGCACCCGCTGACCGATGGCGAAGTTTTTATCAGCCACTTCAGCCATCCGCGCCTTGTTGTTCAACAACTGATAGACGTCGTCAATAAAGGCATCATCAGGCAGGCCATCCTGCTCTTCCGAGATCGACAGGAGCGGCGCTTGAAAACCATGCTGGCCATAGACTTCCTGATAATATTCGTAACGGCTCGTGATATAGCAGCGCCGGCTGCTGATCGCCTCCCCCACCGGGTTGCCGTAGCTGTCATAGCCCCAGGAAGTGAGAAAGGAAACCAGGTCGCAGGAGTAATACAAATCCTCGATGGTCGTGGACTTTTCCTTTGTCGGCATATAGTCATGGGGCAGTGCCCCGACGAACTTGATAAAGCCCTCGACCTGCAGCTCCCTGGCGAGCTTGTTCAAGGCTTCAAAGTAACCGGGATGCTCATGGGGATCGCCGGCGATCACGAGATAGACTTTTCGACGGCTGCCGTTGCGGGCAAAAAGCCCGTTCAGCCGCTGGACCAGGTAGATATCCCGGTCCAGGCGCTTTTGTGGAATGATCCGGGTCGTGCGGGCAATCAGCACGTCGCTGGCGCGGATATCCAGGCTTTCCTTGATGTTCTTGCAGGTGCCCTGCCCGCTGAAGTCATAGGTGTTCTTCCTGACCTTGACGTCGACGGCGTGATGGCACCACTGCTCGAGTTTGTTCTTCAGGTGCTCATTGAGGGTCACATAGGTGATGTAGCGGGATTGAACCGGCTTGACGGCGTGGGGATAAGGCTCCGGACCGTATTTCATCACGGTCTTTTCACTGTTCCACATCAGGTCATGATCGCGCCAGATGACGAAATTCCCTAGGCCATGCTTGTCCCCGTAGGCTTCGATGGCCAGGTACAAGGCCTGGGTATAAATGATGTTTTCCGGCAGCGTCCCGTTCTCGACAATCACATAACGGATATTCAGCTTTTCCCAAAGCCTGATCATTCGACGAGCCAGTGCCTGTGACGACTCGCGAATGGCGATTAACAGTTGCTCCTGCTCTTCTGCAGACACCGAGGTCTTTTGTCCGATCAGCACAGCGTGCGAGCGTTCGATGAAATCCACGTTATAGTGCGGGACCGTATCAATATCGTCTATACGAACCAGGGTAAACACACCCTGATAGATATTCTTTTCGTGATCATAGGGCTTATTGAAATTGCCTTTGTCGATCTTGATGTCATAGCCCAGATCGAGATAGGAGGTCACTTCACTCTGTTCAAGGCATTTGGCCATCTTTAACGCTTCGACCGTAATGCCCGATACCGCGACTGCGTCAAATGATATAAATACGGCTCCAGCATGCATGCTCATACCCCTCAAACCAATAGAAAGTCATTGATTACCAGGCACTCAAAATCGCCAGCCTTAAACCATGCGTTATCCGTTTTTTGTTTTATGAGAGCGTCATAAGTAGCCGCTCGAAATCAAAATACTCGTCTGTACGAGTTGAATCAACAGCTCGTACAGACGAGTTTTTGTTTTATTTGTTCATGACCCGGTAATGGGGGACAGGCTATTTCCGCAGTCCGGGACAACACGCTCATCCGCGCAATAACAAAATGTCTCGGCCAGGGCCTTTTAGGCCAGTGCTTCGTTTCAAATCCGCGCTACGCTATGTCTGCGGTCGCCATGATTTCTCCGGGTGTTTCCGGGAGCTGCCAGCCGTGCTTGAGATCTCAGGTCATGAGCCAGATCAGACGCGCAGTCAATGTTCGTACCCAGGTGCTTTGCGGACTCTTTTCGTTGGTGTGGTCGCTGCTGGCCTGTAACGTTTACGCCGCGCCCTTGCCGATTGATTTTTTTATCCTCGACGCGCCCCCACTGACGCTGATAGATGATGCCAATGGCCACGGCATCGTCGGCGAAGTCGCCCTGCTGGCCATTGCCAAGGCCGGCTATACCGCGCATATACAGGTGCTTCCATGGGCCAGATCGCAAAAATATGTCAGCGAGAAGCAGGACCTCCTGATCGCGCCCCTGTCACGCACGCCCGAGCGCGAAGATCACTTCACCTGGATCGCGCCGGTCATGAGCATGGATCGCGCTTTTTTCAGCCTTGAGCACCGCGTGAGCAGTTTCGCCGAAGCCAGGAAGACTTACCGTGTGATCGGGGTGGGGTTGGGCAGCGCGCAAGAGGAAATCCTGCGTACCCACGGCTTCAGCAGCGAACAGATCCACCCGTTGACCATTGGCGAAAACCCCGCGCAAATGCTCTTGAAAGGTCGCATTGATGCCTGGTTCAACGGTGTCCCCGAGAGCCAATATATCTGGCCGACTGTGTCTCGTCGCAAACTGCTCATGAGTCCGGTCATGAGCAGTGTGGATCTCTATCTCGCCTGCTCGAAGCAATGCTCCGCCGAGTTGGTACAAGGTTTACACGATGCGGTGGAAACGCTCCGCCATGACGGCACTGTGGCGCGGATACAAAAGCGTTATTTGTCGCCCTGATACGCCTTGAACTCACTGAGCCTTCTTGCGATACGCCATCGAGTCGTCGATTCTCTTGAGTATGTAGTCCCCCGCCGCTACCGGCGGATACAGGCTCAGTGCCGGATCGACGCCCAGTTCGCAGGGATCGACCATGGCTCCATAGGTCGGATCGTAGAAGGTGGCGATGGAATAACGCTCGTGCCCCGAAGTATTGATCACCCGATGCAGGGTCGAGCGAAAACGATCATTGGACCAGCGCGCCAGCAGATCACCGACGTTCACCACCAGGCTGCCGGGAATCGGCGTGGCATCGATCCAGCGATTGGAGCCGAGCTCGCGGACCTGCAGGCCGCCGCTGTTGTCCTGATAGAGCAAGGTGATGCAGCCATAATCGGTATGAGGCGCAACCCCGAACTGATCGGCTTCGGCCTGGGCCGGTTGCGGCGGGTAATAAACCATCTGGGTGCGCTGCAAAGGCTTGGTGTATTTGTCGATGAAGAAGTCCTGGTCAATTCCCAACCCCGCCGCCACCACCGTCAACAGGTCGGCCCCAGCCTTGCCGATTTCCTGATAGTACTCAGCCAGGACCTCGCGCAACGACGGCATGAACGCCGGCCACTGGTTCGGGCCACGCAGAGCCTCGCCGGCGAGTACGCTGGGATCGTCTTCGGCCAGCTCAAGGCCGATACTGAAAAACTCCTTGTGATCGGGTTTGCTGGCTTCGTACATGGTCGCCCCGCCCAATGCGTGCCAACCACGATGCCGCTTGTTGACGGCCGCCTCGCGCTTGACCTCGGCCGGATAGGCAAAGAACTGCGCGGCGGCCGACATCGCCCTGTCGATCACCGGCTGCGGTACGCCGTGATTGATGATATAGAAGAAGCCGATATCGCAGCAGGCGGTTCGAATGGCCTCGGCGGCTCGGCGAATGCTCGCCGGGTCACCTTCGCGGACACCGGACATATCAATCAGAGGGAGACGGATGCTGGAAGACATATTCACTCCTGGGGACCTGGTTGAGGGAGGGTAGACGTACTTATTGCGCAGCTGTATATACAGCTAAAAGCATTTACCGTGCCGTCCCTCTTGCGCACCATCGCAACACCGCGCGCCAAAGCGCCCGATCTCTGTCAAATGACGCCGCTGCGGTCAATTCCCGGTGATCATCGATTTCCATACGCCCCAACAGTGTGCATGGGTACTCATCGGGTGCGACTTTTGGTTACACGCCTTGGCGCAGCAAGGCCAGGCTGTGGCGGGCGATGACCGCGTTCTCGTCAGTGGCCATGACCCATGCGGAGACTTTGCTCCCAGGCCGGGACAGGCAGGCTGCTGCCGCCAGATCAGGCTCCTCGCCGCCGGCGCTTTTTCGCGCCAGGCCCAACCAGGCGCAGCCATCAAGAATCGCATCGCGCACCTCCCGCGCGTGTTCTCCGATGCCGCCGGTGAACACCAGCGCGTCAATGCCACCGAGCACCGCGACCAGCGCGCCGATCTCCTTGACGACACGGCGTACGAACAGTGCTACGGCCTGTCTGGCGGGGTCCGAACGGCTGGCCAACAGCGTACGCATGTCACTGGCTATGCCGCCCGAGACACCAAACAGTCCGCACTCGTGGTACAGCAGATGTTCGACGGCCTGCACGCTCATGCCGCGCTCACGCAACAGGTACAGGACGATCCCGGGGTCCAGGCTTCCTGGACGGCTGCCCATGAGCAATCCGTCCAGCGTGGAGAACCCCATGGTGGTACCGCGACTGATCCGCTTATGCAGTGCGCACAAGCTCGCGCCGTTACCGAGGTGCGCGACAATCGTGCGTCCCTGTGCCGCACGCGGGTCGTAATCAGGCAGGACCCCGGCGATATATTCATAGGACAAACCATGGAAGCCGTAACGACGCATGCCCTCCTCGCTCAAGGCCCGGGGTAGCCCATAAAGGGTTTCCAGCGGGTCGAGCGTGTGGTGAAACGCCGTGTCGAAACAGGCCACCTGGGGCAGGTCGGGATACTCATCAGCCAAATGCAGCATCGGCGCCAGGCACAGTGGCTGGTGCAACGGCGCCATCGGCGTCAGCGCCTGCATCTCGCGGATCAACGACGCATCGACCCGCGCCGCCACCTCCGGACGGTTGCCGCCATGCACCACGCGATGGGCCGCAGCGGCAATACGCCATTGCGTGTGGCTGTCGATCCAGCCCATCAGCCGGCTCAAGGTGGCTTTGTCCATGCCCTCATCGGCACTCGGCCATTGTTCCTGCTGTCGCGCCTGGGGCCGGGAGTCCTGGTAACTCAAGCTCGCCCCGTTCTGGCGTACCTCGACACTGCCATGGCCCAGGCAGTTAAGCGCGGACCTGTTGGCGTCATACAGGGAAAACTTGAGCGTTGAAGAGCCCGCATTGAATACCAATAGCGCGGGGCAAGGATTATCCGCCATGACGTACTCCCAGCGTTGACGGGCCAGCTACCTGCCAGGGCCGCAGCCTCAGCTTTCGGTTGCCGGCGTCCATTGCCATTGCGCTACTTCCGGTAAATCCCGGCCGTGTTCGATCAGGTACAGCGCATGCTTTTCCCGGGAGGCCCAATAACGTGCACGCGCCGTCTCGACCTGCGGTTGCAAGCGCGGGACCCGTTCAATCACATCCAGGGCCAGTTGGTAACGATCCAGCTGGTTGATCACCGTCAGGTCAAAGGGCGTGGTGGTGGCCCCCTCCTCCCTGAAGCCCCGGACATGAAAACGCTCCTGTTGTCCGCGACCATGCAAAAGCCGGTGGATCAGCGAGGGATAGCCATGGAAAGCCAGGATCACCGGTATATCGCGGGGGAACAGTTCCTCAAAAGCGCCATCCGAGAGGCCATGGGGGTGCTTGCTGTCGGGTTGCAGCACCATCAGGTCAACCACATTGACTACCCGGACCTTCAGATCCGCCACGTAGTCGCGCAACAAGGTAACGGCCGCCAGGATTTCCAGGGTTGGCACATCACCGGCGCAGGCCATTACCACGTCCGGGTCCTCGTCGTCATGGCTGGCCCATGCCCAGCGCCCGATGCCACGCAGGCAATGGCTGATGGCCGAATCGATATCCAGCCACTGCCAGGCCGGCTGCTTGCCGGCCACAATGACATTGATGTAGTCGCGGCTGTGCAGGCAATGATCGGTCACCGACAACAGGCAGTTGGCATCGGGCGGCAGGTAGATACGCACCACTTCGGCGCTCTTGTTCGCGACCAGGTCGATGAATCCCGGATCCTGGTGGGAAAAACCGTTGTGGTCCTGTTGCCAGACATGGGAAGACAATAGGAGATTGAGCGACGCGATGGGCTTGCGCCAAGCCACGCTGGCGGCCGTTTTCAACCACTTGGCGTGCTGATTGACCATCGAGCCGACAATGTGGATGAACGCTTCGTAGCAGGAGAACAGCCCGTGACGCCCAGTGAGCAGGTAACCCTCCAGCCAGCCTTCGCAGACATGCTCACTGAGTATTTCCATCACCCGCCCATCGGCGGCCAGGTGATTGTCGCCAGGCTCCAGATCCGCCATCCAGGTCTTGCCACTGACCTCATAGACCGCATCGAGCCGGTTGGACGCGGTTTCATCCGGGCCAAACAGCCGGAAGTTCGCCGCCGCCAGGTTGCTTCGCATGACCTCTTTCAAAAACACACCCAGCACACGCGTCGGTTCCGCCCGGACAGTCCCGGGGGCTGGCAGCTTGACTGCATACTCCGAAAAACGTGGGATTTCCAGGGAACGTAGCAGCAACCCACCGTTGGCATGGGGATTGGCGCTGATGCGTCGGTGTCCGCCAGGTGCCAGCTCGGCAATCTGGGGAAGCAAGGCACCATTGGCGCTGAACAGTTCCTCCGGGCGGTAACTCTCGAGCCATTCCTGAAGTTGCATCAGATGCCTGGGTTGCTGCAGGTCCGCCAGCGGTACCTGGTGGGCACGCCAGGTACCTTCTACAGGCAAGCCGTCAACGAACTTGGGACCGGTCCAGCCTTTGGGCGTGCGTAGCACCAGCATCGGCCAGAGCGGACGTTCCGGCACCGACTGCTCCGGCTGCCGGCGCGCGGTACGCTGGATTTCGCGCAAGTCCGCTAAAATCGTGTCCAGGGTTTTGGCCAGCGCCTGATGCACCGTCTCGGGATCATCGCCTTCGACAAAGTAAGGCTCATAGCCATAGCCATACATCAAGGCGCTGAGCTCTTCTTCGCTGATGCGCGAGAGCAGCGTGGGGTTGGCAATTTTGTAGCCATTGAGGTGCAGGATCGGCAGCACCGCGCCGTCGCGTCGCGGGTCGAGGAACTTGTTCGAATGCCAGCTGGCCGCCAGCGCGCCGGTTTCGGCCTCGCCATCGCCAATCACACAGGCCACGATCAGGTCCGGATTATCAAACGCCGCACCGTAGGCGTGAGCCAGGCAGTAGCCCAACTCCCCACCTTCATTGATGGAACCGGGCACCTGCGCCGAGACGTGGCTGGAGATGCCATAGGGCCAGGAAAACTGTCGAAACAGTTGCAGCAGGCCTTCGGCGTTTTGCTCCACCCGCGGGTTGAGCTCGGTGTAGGTGCCTTCCAGATAGGCCTGCGCCATGATCGCCGGGGCGCCGTGCCCAGGACCGGTGACGAAAATCAGGTTCAGGTCATGTGTCTTGATCAGGTGGTTGAGGTGCACATAGATCAGATTCAAGCCAGGGCTCGTCCCCCAGTGCCCCAGCAACCGCGGTTTTACATCGCTCAGCGCCAGGGGCCGGCGCAACAGCGGATTATCCTTGAGGTAGATCTGCCCAACGGCCAGATAGTTGGAAGCCCGCCAGTAGGCGTCAAGGCCTTCCAATTGATCATTGTTCAGGAAACCACTCATGAAGAACTCCGATTGCTGCGAGCACGAAGGTCTACTATCGGAGCCGGAGCACTTTGCAGCTTGATCTACATCAAACCAGTCGGCTTCCGCGGCCCATTACCGGGTCGTCAATTCCGCTTGCTGATGCACTCCATCATTGGCCCGCGTGCCCTCTTGCGTCTGCTCATGCGCATCAGCGGCAGCGGGAGGCAGTTTGAGTGCAAGCACATTACAAGCGGGATTATCGAGAATGCCCTCGGCGGTGCTCCCGATAGTCGAACTGAGAAGATGGTGATTGGCCGAGCCAATGATCAGAAGATCATAAGCATTACGCTGGATATAATTACGAATAACGTTGGCCGGTGCGCCCACCAGGAAATGTCGATGTTCCTTGGCGATCCCGTGTTCCGTCGCCAGGGCCTCGAAAACATTCCTGCGGGTCTCATAACTCGGCGACTCACCACTCGAGAGGGATGCTGCCAGGCTCGGACAGGCCACGGCATCACAGTTGTAGACCGTAATCAGATGCAACGAAGCATTACGGGCATCCGCCAATTGCCGGGCCATACTGATGATCTGGTCATTTTCCGTGGCGCGTCCCTCGCCCTCGAGTTCAATATCCACGGCAACCAGAAACTTGCGCAGGCCAGGGGCTGGTGCTTGCTTGATATAGAGTACCGAGGTCGGGCTGGCACACAACAGGTCCCAATCGAGCGACGACAGCACCAGACGTTTTAAATGAGCTTCTTCGTGCAAGTCCTTGATAATCAGATCAGCGCTCATCTGCTGTGCGTAGGCCGCCAGCTCGAAAGCGGATGGCTTGCCCCAAATGACCTCGCACTGCACTTCAATTCCTTTTTCGCGCAACAACACCGCTTGGCTGTCCAACCACTGTCGATAAACATCCATCATACCGTTGCGGGCGTTGTCCAAATTCGCCGGATTGCCATGCCCGACTACGTCAAGGGCCGCTGCGTGGACAAAAGCAACCAGATGCAAGGCAGCGTTGAGCGTCTGCGCCAATACCCCCGCATATTCCAACGCGGGGGTATGCACCGGCTGAGAGGGAGCGATAAGCAGTAGACGCAATGATCGGATCATGACCCACCTCGGCATTCGGTGAAGTTACAGACAGTCTTATTGATTGACCCATGTACGCCGGTGCTGCGTCATGGCCTCACCATATCCTGAACCCAAAGCCGCCGGCGAATTTGATCTCCCTCAACAAGCACGCTGTCGTGGAGAACCGCTCGGAACCGAATCCGCCATGTATCACAGTGTGTCTCAAGCCACGGCGATACATGGGTTTACAGCCCACGGCAATCTTGAAACAGGGCAGATACGTCTCTGCGTTCAAATGACAGTCAGCCACTACACCCGCCCCTTGGTTTGAAAGGACACCGGAACATGAAGACGCCCCTGTTGACCCCCTCATCGGAGAAAAAACGCCGTTTGCTTGGCTCCTCCGCCCTTGCTTTCACGCTGATGCAGTTCGCTGCGCTTGGCGTTGCCCACGCGCAAACCGGTAACGCGACAGCCCCGGCAACGGCGAATAGCGGCACCGCCAGTGCAACCCAGTCCTCGCCGTTCGGCCCGCTCAAACATATCAACGCCGGCTTGCTGGATGTGGCCTACGCCGAAACCGGTCCTGCCGAAGGGCCGGTGGTCATTCTCCTGCACGGCTGGCCCTACGACATTCACAGCTATGACGCAGTGGCGCCGTTACTGGCGGCTAAGGGCTACCGGGTACTCATGCCCTATGCACGCGGTTATGGCGATACACATTTCCTCTCCGCCAATACCGTTCGCAATGGCCAGCCCGCCGCACTGGCCAGCGATGTCATCGCCTTCATGGACGCACTGAAGATCCGGCAGGCCGTGCTCGGTGGCTACGATTGGGGCGCGCGCTCGGCGGACATCGTCGCGGCGCTCTGGCCGGAGCGGGTCAAGGCGCTGGTCTCGGTCAGTGGTTATCTGATCGGCAACCAGGAAGCCGGCAAGACCCCTCTGCCGCCCAAAGCCGAGTTGCAATGGTGGTACCAGTACTACTTCGCCACCGAACGGGGGCGTGCCGGCTACGAAAAGAACACCCATGACTTCGCCAGGTTGATCTGGCAAACGGCCTCGCCAAAATGGTCGTTCGACGACGCCACCTTCAATCGCAGCGCCGCCGCCCTGGATAACCCCGACCATGTTGCCATCACCGTCTTCAATTACCGTTGGCGCCTGGGCCTGATCCAGGGCGAAACGCAATACGACCCACTGGAGCAGAAACTGGCCAAGGCCCCCTCCATCGGCGTGCCGACCATCACCCTTGAGGGCGACGCCAATGGCGCGCCGCATCCCGCCGCCGAGGACTATGCCAGGCGTTTTACCGGCAAGTACGAGTATCGGCTTATCCAGGGCGGTATCGGCCACAATCTTCCACAGGAAGATCCGCAGGCCTTTGCCAAGGCCATCATCGACGCCGATCATCTGTAAGGCGGTGCGCCACCGGCCCAGGCATTGCTACCGCTCCGAGGCGTTCCTCCCCCCGGCCGTTTATCGACTGTCCAGATAACGGAACAGTTCTTCCTCCTGGTCAAAATGCAAACGCACGAGGGTATCCAGGCGAATCAATTGATGTTGAATCTCTTCAGCGCTAGCCGTTGCATGAGCGGCACTGAAATCGACGCTCATCCGCGCCAGCAAATGGATAAGGCGAAAAATCTCGCGGTGCACGTGACTCATGGCCGACAAAGGGTCCTCGCCCCGCAGGCTTCGGGTCAGCAGCGGGTACAGGGTGTTTTCATCTTCCCGTTCATGTCGGGCCAGGGTGACTTGCAGTTTTTCCACCAGCGCCAGCAAATCGCTGCGGGCTTGCTCAAGCGGGCGCTGGGCAAAGTCGCCGGCTAGTTGATGCAGATCGCTCAGTACAGTGGCCAGTTGCGTGTGTTCGTCCTGGAGGTGATCGATATGGGCCGCGGCAAGCTTTCGTTGACCGAGTCCCGACGACGCGGCCAATGCACGCAAGGCATTGATGATGATCAGCACGTCGATGCCTTCCTGCACAATGGCGCCGGCAAGCGGCGGTAGATAGCCGCATGCCGCGATGGCCATCGCCAGCAATGACAGGCCCATGCCGACCTGTACACCGCGGCGGGCAATCTGGCGGGTCCGCCGGGCAATATCCAGCGCCTCGACCAGGCGATCCAGGCGATCCACCAGCAATACGACACCGGCGGCTTGCGCGGAGGCCGTTGCGCCGGCCGCGCCCATGGCCACGCCGACGTCGGCCGCCGCCAAGGCCGGGGCATCGTTGATACCATCGCCGACCATCAGCGTACTGGCGCGCCGGCAGCCCTCCTGTACGGCACGTACCTTGTCCTCGGGGGCCAAGCCGGCATGCAACTCGTCGATTCCGGCTGACAAGGCAATCATTTCGGCGGTTTCCAGGCGATCACCGGTGAGCATGACGATCCGCTCAATGCCCCTGTGGCGCAATCGACGCAACGTCTGCGGGGTTTCCCGACGCAGGTTGTCGGAAAACACCAGCAGCCCGGCGAGTTCCCCGTCCACCGCGATGAAGCTTCCACTGCACGCCAGGTAATCCATGTGGCGCAGCATGGCGACGGCCCAGTCAGCCATGGGCACTTGTTCATGGGCAAAAGACAATGTACCGAAGCGCACCTGCTGGCCATCGACCCGTCCACAAAGGCCAGCCCCCGGGCTTTCTTCTACTTCCCGAGGGGCGCTGAGTGGCAGTTGGCGCTGCTGCGCCGCTTCGACAATGGCCTGGCAGATGGGATGCGTCGAAGCCTGCGCCAGCGACGCGGCCAACCCCAGCAGACGCTGCGGATCGAGCAGTCCATTGACTTCGATCGACTGCAGCCGGGCCTGACCGCTGGTCAAGGTGCCGGTCTTGTCGAGAAACACCTGCGTGACCCCGGCCAGCGCTTCCAGGGTCGCACCGTCCTTGATCAGGATCCCGCGCCGCGCCGCCCTCGATATGCCGGACATGATGGCAATCGGCACCGCCAGAATCAAAGGACAAGGTGTGGCCACCACCAGGACCGCCAGGGCGCGCAGCGGATCGCCGCTTATTTGCCAGGCTATTGCGGCAACCAGCAACGTCAGTGGAATGAAGAGCAAGGCATAGCGGTCGGCCAGGCGCACGTAGGGTGCGCGCGAGCGGCGTGCCGCCTCGGCCAACCGCACAACCCCGGAATAGGTGCTCTGCGCGGCCGTTCGCGTGGCCATCAGCAGAAAGGGGGCGCCGACATTGGACACGCCGCTGGGGAGCAACTGGCCTTCCCGGCGGGTGACCGGCAACGACTCGCCGCTGAGCGCCGACTCGTCGAGAATGGCCACCGTACTCAACAGCCGGCCGTCGACCGGAACCACCTCGCCCAGGCGTACCAGCAGTGTCTGTTGCGGCTGGACCTGCTCGACGGGGACTTTGCGCAAGTCATCCTGTTCCTGCAGCCAGGCAAAACGTGGCGCCCGGTCGACCAGCGCGCGCAATTCGCGTTCGGCGCGTTGCTTGGTAAAGAACTCCAGGGTGCGTCCGCTCGCCAGCATCAAGGCAATCACCGCTGCCACCAGCATCTGCTGAAAGGCCAGGGCGGCGGCAATCGACAGCAGCGCAATGAGATCGACGCCCACCTCGCGCCTGGCCAGGCGCCCGGCGATCTCGACCAGCAGGACCAGGACCATCAACAGGCTGCCCGCGGCCCAGCACATCGACGCCCAGCCGGGCTCATGAGCGAAATGCGCGACGCCCCCGCCCAGCAGTGTCAGGCTGGTGATCAGCAATAGCAATGGGTCCAGCCACTTGCCTGGCATCGAAGTGAATCCCTCAAATAATCACTCTTATCCCTCAACACCCACTGCCGATGATTGATAAAACTCAAATGATCGACTGCATTCAGGCGTAGGAATGACAGCAGAGGCAATATGGGCCCACAACGCTGCATGGATCGAAACCCCCAGAGCTCGCGCCCGGCCTGATGATCGATGTGGTGCTTCGCGGCAATGCACGTCGACTACTCCACCTTTACCGGACGACGCTCATGAACACACCTTCGCCAGACCTGCAGGATAAGCTTTATGGCTCCCACAGCCACATCGCCCAGGCCTCTATCGCCCCGCTCCTGCGTCAATACGCGGAGCCTCTGCCGGAGCTGAATTCAGCCGACTTCGGTGAAATGTTCGACCGCTATGCCGATGCGCGCGTGGTGATGATCGGCGAAGCCAGCCATGGCACCAGCGACTTCTATCGAACCCGGGCGGCGATTACCCAACGGCTGATTGAGCAACATGGCTTCAGCATCGTCGCGGTTGAAGCCGACTGGCCAGACGCCAGCCATGTGGACCGTTATGTCCGGGGGCTGACGCCCTCAGCCTGGAAACACCCTATCTTCAGCCGCTTTCCGACCTGGATGTGGCGCAATACCGATGTAAGGGCCTTCACCCACTGGCTGCACCAGTACAACCACAAGCTGGTTCCTGGGCAGCGCGTCGAGTTTCGCGGTTTGGACGTTTACAGTCTGCGCAATTCCATCCACGAGGTGTTGGATTATCTGGACCGGGCCGACCCGCAACTGGCCCATGAAGCTCGGCGGCGCTACGGCTGTTTGACGCCCTGGCAGGATGATCCGGCGCTGTACGGCCATTTTGTCGAGCGCGACGGCCTGATGCCCTGCGAGCAGGGCGTGGTCGAACAGCTCAATATCATGCTTGCCGAACAACTGGCCGGGCTTGTCGAGGACGACGAGGCTTTCTTCAATGCGACACAGAACGCCCGGGTGGTCAGGGCTGCGGAACAATACTACCGGGCGATTTATCGCGGCTCGAGTGCCTCCTGGAACCTGCGCGACCGACATATGTTCGATACGCTGCAGGCCCTGCTCGAACACCGGGGCCCTCAGGCCAAGGCCGTGGTATGGGCGCACAACTCCCATATAGGAAATGCCGGCGCCACGGAGATGGGATGGAAGGGGCAGTTCAATATCGGACAACTCTGTCGCCACGCCTATGGGCGTGATGTTGTCCTGATCGGCATGAGTACCGACCGTGGTCAGGTGACCGCCGCCGATGACTGGGATGGCGAGATGCTCGTCAAGGAAATCCGTCCATCTCGTCCCGATAGCTGGGAACATCAGTTCCTCCAGGCTGGTATCCCGGCCTCATTGACCGACTGGCGCAGTCCACGGCGCAAGGATCTGCGCCAAGCCCTGTCCGAGCCTCTGCTGGAGCGGGCCATCGGGGTGATTTATCGACCCGAAACCGAACGTGGCAGTCATTACTTCGAAGCGGTGTTGGCCGAACAATTTGACGCGATGATCTGGATTGAACAGAGTCAACCGCTGATTGCACTGCCGCTGCCGAAAGACCAGGAGCTGGAGCCAGAGGACGATACCTATCCATTTGGTGTGTGAAGCCCATCAAAGGAACACTGTCACCTCCTGCAGATGTTTCTCGAACCAGCCGCCAGCCAGCCTGGCGACTTCCTCGAGAGCACCGGCCTCTTCAAAAAGATGCGTTGCCCCCGCGACGACCTCCAGGCGCTGCTCACAGCGCAGGACGTGACTGCTTTGAAAATTCAGGCTGAATACCAACGGGTCCTGTGCCCCGACGATCTGCAAGGTCGGGGCCTTCACACGAGGCAGTACCACGGTTGCCAGGTCGGTCCGCCCTCCCCGGCTGACCACTGCGCGCACTACATCCGGGCGTTCAGCCGCCGCCAAGAGTGCCGCGGCGGCGCCAGTACTGGCGCCAAACAGACCGATGCGCAGGGAGTGCAACTCCAGGTCCCGATCGATCCAGTCGATCACCTCTACCAATCGACTGCCCAGCAAGGCGATATCGAAGCGTAGTTCACGGGTCAGATTGTCCAGGCGTTGCTCCGTTTCCGTAAGCAGGTCGAACAGCAACGCCCCCAGTCCGCGTCCGACAAGAGCTTGTGCAACGTGCCGATTACGTGGACTGGCACGGCCGCTGCCAGCGCCATGAACGAAAACCACCAGACCGATTGCATTGATCGGTAGAAACAAGTCGGCTGACAACTCGACATCCGTCAGGTCCAGCATTCGAGACTGAGGTTCAAGCATCGGAGTGCTCCCCGGAGCGGCTGCCGGGAGCGGACTCCCGCCGCCAGGCGCGCTGCAACAGATCAATGACCTGTTCATCCGAGGTCTGGGAGAAATCGTTGTACCAATAGCCGATCGACATGAGCCAATCGGGGATCAGCGGGCATATCACTTCATTGCCTTCGCAACGCAGCGTCTCCACCGTTTCAAACGGGGCAACCGGCACGGCAACGACGATATGAGACGGCGCCTGCAAACGTACGGCCTCGATCGCCGCCCGCATCGAGGCTCCTGTCGCCAGGCCGTCGTCGACCAGAATCACCACCTGATCCTTGAGCCGCACTGGCGCACGCGTTGCCCGGTAAACCTGCTCGCGACGCAACAGCTCCCGTGTTTCCCGGGCGACCACCGCGTCGAACGCGGCCGGGGCAATCGGGTGAGCCCGCAGCGTGTCTTCATTGAGAATCTGTATGCCGCCGCTGGCAATGGCACCCATGGCGAACTCGGGATGTTGCGGGATCCCGAGCTTGCGCACCAGTATCAGGTCCAGGCGAACGTCCAGGGCGGTGGCCACTTCATAGGCCACCGGCACTCCGCCACGGGGCAAGGCAAGGACTATGACCTCGGGCCGGTGGGCGTATTTGAGCAATGGCTCCACCAGGCTACGACCGGCAGCAGCCCGGTCGGCCAAGAGGGTTTGCGATGAGAGATTCTGGGGCACTGGAAAACCTCCTCAGGCGATCGCGCCTGGTGGTTCGTATCCAGGAGGTTCCTTTTCCGGAATATCAGTCATGGTCGCCTCGGTCAGCAGCAGGATACTGGCAACCGAAACAGCATTTTCAAGGGCGATCCGCACCACCTTGGTCGGATCGATGATGCCGGCTTCGTACATATCCACATAATCATTGGCGGAGGCATCGAAACCGATGTTTCCGGGCTCCGCGAGCATCCGCGCCACCACGACCCCGGCGTCTACCGCCGAGTTTTCAGCAATGGTCCGGGCCGGCGCTTCAAGAGCCCGACGCAGAATCTGCAGGCCGGTCCTGACGTCGCCCTCATGCCGCGTCTCCTCGGCGGCGAGAATCGGCACGGCCTTGAGCAGGGCCAGGCCGCCCCCCGGAACAACACCTTCGGCGATCGCCGCCCGGGTCGCGGAGATGGCATCATCGAGCGCATCCTTGCGCGCCTTCATCTCGGCTTCGGAAGGCGCGCCGACGCGGATCACCGCGACACCGCCCGAGAGCCTGGCCAGGCGCTCCTGGAGCTTTTCACGATCATAATCGCTGGTGGTCGTGTCCATTTGCGCACGAATCTGTTGCACACGCGCCTCGATAGCCTCACGTGTCCCTGTGCCGCCGATCAGCGCGGTGCTGTCTTTTTGCACTACAACCCGATGCGCCCGCCCCAACTGGCTCAGTTCCACCTGTTCGAGGCTGATACCCAGCTCATTGGAAACCACGGTTGCGCCGGTCAGAACGGCAATATCCTGGAGCATGTCCTTGCGCCGATCACCAAAGCCCGGGGCCTTGATCGCCACCGCCCGCAGCACGCCACGGATCTGGTTGACCACCAGTGTGGTCAGTGCCTCGCCCTCGATATCGTCTGCGATCAGCACCAGCGGTTGGCCGCTCTTTGCAATCAGCTCAAGCAACGGCAACAGGTCCTTGAGCACAGCGATCTTATGGTCACAGAGCAGCAGATAGGCATCATCGAGCTCGACCTGCATCTTTTCGGTGTCCGTCACGAAATAGGGCGAGACATAACCGCGATCCAGGCGCATCCCTTCCATCACCTCAACCACTGTTTCGGTGGTCTTGGACTCCTCGACACTGACGACACCTTCAATGCCGACCTTCTCCAGGGCGTCCGCGACCAACTGACCGATAACAGCATCGTTATGAGCCGACAGTGTGGCAACCTGGGCTTTTTCCTTGGGCGTGCTGACCGGGTGCGATTGAGCGACCAGCGATTGCATGACCAGGGACAGCCCCAGGTCCATGCCGCGTTTCAGGTCGATTGCACTGGCACCGGCGACGACATTGCGGATGCCGTCGGCGAGGATGGCATGGGCCAGTACCGTCGAGCTGCTGGTGCCATCCCCGACCGCTTCGCCTGTACGTTCCGCCGCCTGGCGCAGCATCTGCGCGCCCAGGTTCTCCTCCGGGTCCAGCAGGTCGATGCGTTTGGCGATCGTCACACCGTCATTGCAGACGGTCGGATTGCCCCATTTGTTCTGAATCAGCACCGATTTCGATTTCGGTCCAAGGGTCACCCGGACAGCGTCCGCCAACTGTGTTGCCCCGCTCAGGATCTTCTCGCGAGCCGCGGCACGAAACATGACTTTACTGTGGGCCATCAGGTTGCTCCCCATGGTTGGTTCTACAACAACCGTGCCCTTTCAGCTTCTATCAAACGACGGGTACAACGTTGACTTAGATCAACAAAGGCCTAACGTCGCGCAGTCCTCGGGCAGCGTACTCGAACATGCGCACGGAACCATCCAGCCTCCGGATGAACGACCCGCGGCGCTTGCTCTTCAATTGATAAAAATCAACCTGCACGAGCAAAAACCGAGTCCAAATAAAGTCTTGAAATCCACCGGGCTTTAAGCGAGCGGAATGGGTGGGGTTTCGATTTGAAGTCACCGCTACGCGTGAAATCCTTATCCATCTCGTGCGAGGAAAAGACCATGGACAAATACCAGGACAGTCAGAAAAACCAACTGTTCAAAGCGCCAACCCACGATCCCTATTGCTTGCAGCGAGTCGAAGGCACGGCCCTGTGCCCGCAGTGTGGCGCGCTCTATCAAGCCGGCAACTGGACCTGGCACACCCCTGAAAACACGGTGATTGCCGACGCGAAAACAGTGACCTGCCCAGCCTGTCGACGCACCGAGGACAACATGCCGGCGGGTACGCTGACCCTGTCCGGCAGTTTCCTGCTTGGGCATCGAGACGAAATCGTCCATCTGATCGAACATACCGAAAAAAAGGAAAACGCCGAGCATGCCCTGGAACGCATCATGAAACTGAGCGACTCAGAAGGTACCTTGGTGGTGACCACCACCGGCATTCATCTGGCCAACCGTCTGGGCCATGCGCTGAAAGATGCCTTCAAGGGGCACACCGATTATCACTATGGCGATAACGAATATCGCTTGAACGTCAACTGGTCACGCGACGAGTAGAACCTGGCACGGTTGTACCCGCTGGCGAGTACAACCGCGTGCCCCCATCAGCCCCTGTCGGCGCCATGCCATTCGCGATGTGCCAGCCACAGGCCAGGCAGCATGGGTAGCCAGAAGGTCAGGCCGCGAAACAGCAGCGTGGCGGAGAGTGCCACGGCGATGCTCACCCCGACCCAGTGCAAGGTCACTACCGCAGCGGCTTCGAACGCCCCCAGACCACCCGGGACGATGCCAATACTGCGTAATACACTGGCCAACATGAATCCGGCAAACAACCCCAACGGCGGTGCCGATACACCCAAGGCGCGGACCAACAGCCACAGGGTGGCGCTGTCCAGCACGATGATGGTCAATTCCAGCAAGGTGATGCGCCAAAGCAGCGCGCGACTGTGTACCAACTGCCTGTCCGCGCCGGTAAGCAAGGAAATGCTCTTGGCGACAATGGCAAAACGTTGACCCGGCACCCGAGCCGCCAGTTCGGGATTGCCGGCCAGCCTGGGGGTCACGACGGCCAGCGCCAGGCTTACCGCGACAAATACCAGGCAGGTGAGCATGACTGTCGTTGTCCCGTGGCCCTGAAACACCACCACCAGCAACGCCAGGCCGACGGTGAGCACATAGGCCAGGAAGTAGGCGGACAGATCCAACACCAGGCACGCCAGCACCACCGGTTTGGCGAAGCCAAGCCGTACGAAGGAAGCGACCACCGCAAAGGCCCCGCTGACGCCGGAGGACGGCAGGGCCTGGTCGACGAACAACTTCATCAGGCTGAGCTTGCCCGCCTCCCAGAGTGACAGGTGCTGCCCCCCGGCCTTGAGCACGACACGAAAGATCTGCCCCTGCGCCGCATAGGTCAGGGCTTGAAAACCGAAGGCCGCAACAAGCCATAGCGGTTGCGCCTGAGTCAGCAACCGCGCGAAGGATTCGACTTCAGCGAAGCGCAATGCAACGCCAATGACCGTCGCGAGCATCGCCGCCCCCAGCAGCCAGGTCAGCCACAGTGCAAAACGACTGTAATGCCGACCCTCCTCGATCGCTTGTGGGCGGGTGACTGCGGGAGTGGGCGATTCAACAGACATGCCATGCCCCTGGGCAATTCAGCGGAAGGTTTGATTCTGGGCCAGTATGGACGAGTTCGCTTGATCCATATCAATCACGAAAAACACCATAGGCCAGCACCTCGCCCTCAACGCTGATGGCCACCTCATCGCCCGGACGAGGGCATAAATGGCCGGGCAACCGCACAATCAGTGTTGTCGATACGGTCGTATCGTCCGCGAGACACAGGTGCACACAGGCATCGTGCCCGTAGTAGTCCACTTTCAGCACCCTGCCCCGCGCCCGGCCAGCCCCGCTGCCCAGGCCGTCATGCAGCGCTGCGAGCCTGATCTGCTCTGGCCGCAGCAATACCTGCGCCGGCCCGTCGGGCATTGCCACCATCAGGCGCAAAGAGCCGAGGGCGCACGCGACAGCAGTGCCATTGACGATCCCCGGCAACAGCATGGCATCGCCGACAAAACGCGCCAGTTCAGGACTCACCGGCATCCGGTACAACTGCTCGGGGCTCGCCACTTGTACCAGCTCGCCCTTCCATAACACCGCGACCTGGCTGCCCATCGACAACGCCTCGGACTGATCGTGGGTAACCAGCAAGGCGGTGGCGCCCGCGGCCGACAAGGCCTGCGCCACCGCTTGCCGGGTTTCCACGCGCAACGCGGCGTCCAGCGAGGAAAACGGCTCATCGAGCAGGACCAGGGCCGGCGCTGGCGCGAGCGCCCGAGCCAGCGCTACCCGTTGCTGCTGGCCGCCGGACAATGAATGCGGCGAGCGATTGGCGAAGTCGCCGGGCAAGCCGACCAGTTCGAGCAACTCGGCGACCCGGTGGCGGGCCTTGCGCTGCTGTCGCGACAGGCCAAAGACAATGTTCTGGGCCACCGACAGGTGCGGAAACAGCGCGCCTTCCTGCGGCACATAACCGATATGACGTTTCTCCGACGGCACATATACACCAGGGCCACTGACCTGCCGGCCATTGATCTGAATCGTCCCGGCATCCCCGCGTTCGAAACCGCAGAGCAGCCGCAACAAGGTGGTCTTGCCGCTGCCGGACGGGCCCAGGATCGCCACCAGGCTGCCGGATGCCACCGACAAATCGACGCCACGCAATACCGGGGTGTTGCCAAACGTCTTGCGCAGGCCGCGAATTTCTACATCAGCCATGTCGATCCCTATGATTGGAAGCTACCCAACACCGCCGATTTGCCGAACAACGACATCAGCAGCCAGGTGGAAAACAGTGAAATGCCGACCAGCATGGCGGCATACGGCGCGGCGGCGGCAAACGCCAGCGCCGAGGTATCGACCCAGACCTGCGTGGCCAGCGTGTGGGTGCCGATGGGCGACAGCAGCAGGGTGGCGGTCAGTTCCGTGACAATGCTGATAAATACCATCGAGGCCGCAGCGCCGATCCCCGGACCGGCCAGCGGCAGGATCACCCGCCATGCCGTTTGCCACCAACGCAGGCCCAACGAGCGGGCCGTGTCCTCGAGGCGCGGTTCGATCTGCAGCAGGGTTGCATGCACACCGACCAGGGCCAGCGGCAGGAACAGGATCGAATAGGTCAGGATCAGCAACGCCGCGCTCTGGTAAAGCGGCTGGATGAAGCGGATCGAGATCGAAATCACCGCCAGGGCGATGACAATGCCCGGGACGCCCTGCCCCAGGTAGGCGATACGCTCCAGCAAGGTGCTGATACGGCCCGGAAAACGCGCCAACAAAAACCCCAGCGGCAACGCGAGCAAAGTGGTGAGTAGCGCCCCGGCCAGGCCAAAGCCCAGGGATGCGCAGGTCGTGCTGATCAATTGCTCCGCCGAAAACTCGACCGGCGTCACGGCGGCTTCACTGTGCTGCAGCAGCCAGTAACCGATCATGCCCAGGGGAACGCCCAGGGTCGTCACGGTCAAACCGGCAAACCCGGTGCATACCAGCCACTTTGCCCGGCCCAGTTCGTAGCGGGTGGCCGATCGGCGTGTGCCACGGTCGAGCCGGTCATAACGGCTGAGGCCGCGTACCTTGAACTCTGCCACCAGGCAGATCAGGCACAGCAACACCAGCACGCTGGCGAGCAAGGCCGCACCGGCACCGTCGAAACTGGCACGATATTCAGCGTAGATCTCGGTGGTAAAGGTCCGGAAACGCAACAGCGCGAACGCGCCAAACTCGGACAGCACGCTGAGGGCGACCAACAGCACCCCGCCCAGCAAGGCTGGTTTCAGCTGTGGCAGCACCACACGAAAGAAGCAACGCCACGGGCCGAGTCCGAGGGAACGGGCGGTTTCCTCCAACGCCGGGTCCATGCCCCTGAGCGCGGCCGAGACCGGCAGGTAAACCAGCGGATAGTAGGCAGTGGTGACCACCAGCAAGGCACCGGAGAAATCCTGCAGCGACAGGCTCAAGGAGACCCACGCATAGCTGGTGATGAAGGGCGGCATGGCCAGCGGCACCGCCGCGAGCACGGCCCAGGCACTTCGGCCCGGCAGATAGGTGCGTTCGACGAACCAGGCCACTGCCGTACCGATCAGGGCCGAGGCGAGCGTGGCCGCCCCGACGATCAGCAAGGTATTGACCGCCAGTTCCCCGACAATGGGTCGGAACAACAATTCGGCCGCGTCATCGTAGCTGAAGCTCGCGGCCTGCTTGAATGTGAAGGCCAGTGGCGCCAGCACCAGCAGCGCCACGACGACACAGACCAGCAAAAGTCCGAACGGCGTGTGCCGTTCGGACTTGACCGCAATGGTCGGCTTGGCCATTTACAGCAGGCCGGCCTGGCGCAGCAACTTGACCGCGTGGCTATCGTCACCCAGGGTCTTCATATCCAACGCAGGTGGCGAAAGCTGGCTGAGCGGCATCAGCAGCGGGTCCGCAGCCACGCCTGCACGCAGGGGATACTCGTAGGTCACCTTGTTGCCGGCCAGCAATTGCTGGGCACCTTCGCTGGTCAGATAGGCGACAAACCTGTTCGCTGCTTCCTGGTTGCGCGTGGTCTTCAGGACCGCGACGCCCGACACGTTGACCAGCGCCCCGACATCACCGTTGGCAAAGTGATAAAGCGCACTGTGGGTCCCTTTGTCGCCCACTTCGGTGTGCAGGCGCGCCCAGTAGTAGCTGTTGAGCAGACCGACGGCAACGCCGCCACGGTTGACGGCAGCGGTGACGCCTTCGTCATCGTTGAAAATCTGTGAGTTAGTGCGCAGGCCCTTGAGCCACTGCAAGGTGCCGGCCTCGCCCTTGACCGCCAGCATCGCGCTGACCAGGGGCAGGAAATCGGCATCGGCGGGAGCGATGGCCACCTTGCCTTTCCAGGCCGGTTCGGCCAGGTCGAGCAACGAGGCCGGCAATTCAGCCGCGCTGACCAGCTTGGTGTTGTAGGCCAGTACGTTCTCACGGGCCAACACACCGACCCAAGCGCCGCTCGGCGAGCTGTAACGCGCCGGGATAGTCGACAGGGTCGCGGGCTGTACGGGGGCCAGCAGGCCCTTCTCCTCCAGCAACATCAGTTCGGGAGAGTTTTCAGTGAAGTACACATCGGCGGGCGAGGCACTGCCTTCGGCCAGCAACTGCGCCGCCAGTTCCGGCCCCTCACCGGTGCGCACTTTGACCGAGATGCCGGTCTGCTTTTCGAAATCCTTGACCAGTTGATTGACGGTCTGCTCGTGCTGCGCACTGTACAGGGTCAGCGAGGCGGCCTGAGAGACACCACAGGTCAGCATCGCCGCTGCCAGGCAAGCGAATTGGAAAGCGCGCGGCAACCTGTTGTTGAAAACCTTGAAAGACATTCGGAATACTCCCAATACAGCGATGATTACAGGCAAAGGAGCGCATCCCGATAGAGGCTGCGCCCTGCTCGGCAGCGCTTAGCCGTCGAGCCCTTCGAACAATCCGGCACCGATGAACGAACCCTCGCGGGCACCCGGTGGGCAGGCAAAGATCGCGCTCCCCACATGGGTGGTGAACTGGTTCATGATGTCCTGGGTGGCCAGTTTCTTGTTGATCTTGATAAAGCCGCTGCGCGGGTCGCGCTGGTAAGCCACGAAGAACAACCCGGCATCGAGCATCATGCCCTGGCGCCATGGTGGCCAACGCTCTGCGTAAAAACCCACGCCGTCGTTGTAGGAGTAGGCGCGACGCAGGATCTGCGCGCCGTCGTTTTCGGCGGCGGCGGACAGCCGTGCATGGGCGTTGTCCGGGATGACCGGGTTGCCTTCCTTGTCCTGGGCCCCAAGATCCAGCGGGTCGGACTCGTGGGCCTTGCCCAGCGGCGCGCCGCTGGCCTTGTCACGGCCCACCACTTCTTCCTGGAAGCCCAGTTCCGTCCTGTCCCAGTGCTCCAGCGCGATACGGATGCGCCGCACCACGACATAGGAGCCGGCCTTCATCCAGCCGCCTTCATCGCCGACCCAGACCACCTGGTCCATCATCTGGCCGTCGCGAGTGGACGGATTGTTGGTGCCGTCCTTGAAGCCCATCAGGTTACGCGTAGTGCCACCGCCAGCCGGAGGGCTGGTAAAGCCGGACTGCATCCACTTGATCAGAGCCACGCCATCCGCCAGGGCGAGCAGTTCGCGCAGCGCATGGAAGGCCACCTGCGGATCATCGGCACAGACCTGGATGCTCAGGTCGCCACCGCACTTCTCGGCCACCAATTGGTCACCGTTGAATTTCGGCAGATCGACCAGCGCTTCCGGGCGCCGCGATGCCAGGCCATAACGATCCTTGCCGTCGCTCATGAACAAGCCCGGGCCAAAGCCAAAGGTCACGGTCAGGCGAGACGCCCGGAGCCCCTCGGTCGAACCTCCGTCCAGCGGCGCGGCATCCTTGGGTACCGCCAGCGGCTGTGCGGTCTCGCCACGGCTCATGCGGTTGGCGGCAACGGTCCAGCGCTTGAGCAGCGCGATCACATCCGCCCGCTGGGTGGCTTCCAGGTCGAACGCGGCAAACAGCGAGTGGGTCTGCTGCGCCGTGACGATGCCGCCCTGGTGCACGCCATAGAATGGCTCCACCGCGGACAGCGCCCGTGGCTTCGCCAGGCGCTCGGCGGCGGCCACGCCACCGCTGCCGATCACGCCCGCGGCAACCGCCAGGCTGCTGGCCGCACCGAGGAAACGACGCCGGGACAGGCCGGGAACGTTTTCGTCGTGGCGGCTCATTTGGCCAGTACCAACATGTTCACATCGTCTTCGACGTAGTAGAAACCGTCACCGCCGGGGGTGATGACCAGGCCAAAGAGATCGCCGTTGCCAGGTGGGACCTGAGCCTTGTTGGCATCGATCCACTGGGCAAAGAGTTGCTTGCCGGTTTGCGGGTCGATCTCCACGACCTTGCCGTTCAAGCCGTTGGTGGTCAGCAGATGGCCATTGGGTGCGGTGGTCAGTGCCAGCGGACGCAGCAACATTCCATCCTTGGTCAGCGTACGGCCGACACCGGCGCTGGTGGTCCGGGTGCTGGCATCCCAGATTTCGCTGATGCGGTTGGCGAGCGTATCGGAGACGTACAGTTTGTCGTCCTTGCCCATCGCCAGGCCGGTCGGCCCAACCAGGAACACACCTTTGTCCGCCTGGGCGCTGAAGCCGCTGCCGACCACGGTCTGGTTGGTGATCACCGGAGGCTTGCCTTGTGGGATGGACAGGTCCAGGCGCAGTACCGTCGACTGGATCACCACCGGTGGCGTGCCTTTGGCGCTGCCGATACCAAAGCCGGCATTGCTGACGAACAAGGTCGCGGTGGAGCCATTGTCGATCACCGCCATGTTGCCCCACGGGTCATTGATATTCGGCCCGGACCAGACATCGACGACCTTGCCGTTCGGGTCGAGCACCACCAGGCAACCGGCGCCCTTGGTGTCGGTGGTCCCGTCATTGCTCGGGGTGCTGCCGACGATCACCCAGCCACTCTTGAGCATGGTCATCGCGGTGCTGAGGCCTACGCCACCCGGGCACTGCGGCAAGTCATGGGGTAATTGGGCAAACAGCGACAGCTGCTTGGTGGTCGGGTTGTAATCGACAATGGTCGTGCCGACACCCTGCAGGTTGGCGGCGTTGTTGAAGTTGTCGACCAGCACGTCATCCTTCTGGATTTTCCCGGCGGACACCGGTGCCACGGCAATGGCGTAGGGGTTCTGGTCGCCATTGTCCGGGACTGTGGACGTCAGGGTCTGGTGCTTGTGGATGTTCGGCAAAAAGCCCTGGGTGTCGTCCGCGTGGACCGGCAGGACGATGTTGAAGGTCAATAGCGTGGCCAGGGCCAAAAGGCCTTTGCCCAGGCGCGGCAGGCTCGAATACGTCATGCAATACTCCTGATTTCTCGAAGTCGGCAGGCCCTGTCAGGCAGGGCCGCAGTCAAACAAAGCGGATCGGTGCGCTTGGGCGGATGCAAAGCGCCCGGCCAGCGCCCGACCTAGAGAGTGATGTTGGTGCGCAAGCCCCAGACCAGCGTGTCGCCCATTCGCAGCGTCGGATCGTTGGGGTTCTGCCCTGCTCCCGGATTGAGCGTGTACTGAATGTCCGGCTGCAGTTGCAGCCAGGGGGTCAGCTGATACTGGTAGGTCGCTTCAAGAAAAGTCTCGCCATTGCGCACGCGGTTGCCACTGTCCAGATCCAGGCCCGCGGCGCCGCTGCCGACCTTGACGTAGCCCAGCCCGAGGCTGACCGTATCGGCATCGCGGCCTTCGAAAGGCGCGGCGAGGGTCACACCGGCGTTGGCGCTGAAGCTGATCAGGTTGCGATCGCCCGGTGCGCCCATCAGGCGGGTGAACACGCCCACCGAGCGCAGGCTGTCTGGGGCTTGGCGCCAGATCATCTGGTCAGCCACGGCGTAGACGCTGTAGTTGCCCGAGTGCTGGGTCGCGGTGCCATTGCTGTTCGGATCGGCGAGCGACAGCCCGTCGGTGCCGTAGCGCTGGTCGGCGAAGTTCTGGGTGTTGTACCAGGCGCCGAGCTTGTACGTACCCGGCAAGCCGGCGTTGGCGCTCTCCGTCTGACCCAGCGAGGCCTGGTTGACACCGTACTGCAGCTCGGCGATGTACAGCGCGCCGGTGTGCAGGTCGAAGTTGGTGCCGTGGGCGTTCTGTCGTTGCGGGTCGCCATCGTTGGTACCGGCCGGGTTACCGTCATAGACGCCCGCGAGTACGGTGATCGCATCGGTCGGATGGACCCGTACACGGATCCCGAGGGCGGACAACGGATAGGCCGGGCCACCGGCCGGCATGTCGTAGGATGGTACCGCCGGCCAGCCGAACATGGTGTTGACGAAGGTACTGGCGTACTGGCTGACCATGAACTCCTGGTCGATGCTTTGCTGGCCGACCCGGAAGTCCAGGGCCTCATCGAGGAATTTCTGCTGGTACCAGGCTTCCCAGAGACGGGTGCCGGTGTCCGCTTCGATGCCGCTGGCGGTCTGCAGGGTGCCCAGTTTGTTCGCGCTGAGGTTTTGCCCGTGAACGTTCACGGCACTGATGTTGAGGGTGCCGCCAGCCAGGCCGAAAAGCTTGAGGGTATCGAGTTTCAGCGTCATGGTAGTGAGACCGTCGTAGTCCCCGCCTCGATTCAAGCCGCCCTTGGCATTGTTCAGGTATTCGCTGGTTTCCGTCAGGCCCAGGGTCACGCCGTAAGCCGCCAGACTGGAGCGCAACCCGCCGATATCACCGAGCATGTTCTGCCGCGTCAGGAAACCGGTCCACTGGCCGGCAGGCGCCGCCTTGATCGCCAGATCCGCTTCGGGCAGGTCAGCGGGGTTGACGTCGTCGGTCGCGACAGATGGGTTGGCGGCCGGCGCAGCAGCTGCCGCACTGGCGGGATTGACCCATAACCAGGCGACAGAGCAGGCCAATGCGGTCGACAGGACAACACGCTGTGTGGATCGGTGGTACGACAGTGCGCGCATCGATGACTCCAGGAGGACTTGATCCTTGAAGCAGCGCGGCGCTCAGGCGTTCGCCGCGGGCAAAGGATCAAAATGAGAATCTAAATGAGAAACGCTCTCGAATTTGCGCGCATAGTAGTCCCGGAATTTTATTAATACAATTTGTTTCAGATGAAATTTTCCTGGTCAAAGATGAAACTTTTCCCCCTCGCTCCGGGCGGGAGCCGAGTGCCGGAGCACTCGGCGATTGCTTGCGGGGTCAGGGCGAATGCGAGGCCAGCAATGGGCTCACCAACCGATCCAGCAATGGCAGGTCGATTTTCGGGTCGCCCACGCTACCGTCCTTGCGCACTACACCGTGCCTGTCGATGACATAGGTCATCGGCATGCGCCAGATACGGCCAAATCCCTTGAACTCGGCATCCCGCTGGAAGGCGGCCGGATAGCTGTAGCGTGCCATCACCTTGCGCACCATGGCCTCGTCTTCCGGCTCATCCATGCTGATCGCAATGATCTTCAGTCCCTCGCCTTTGTGCTGCTGGTAATAGGTTTCCATGGCGGGCATTTCCTCTCGGCACGGCTCGCACCAGGAGGCCCAGAAATTCACTATCACCACTTGACCGGCGAGTTTCCGAAGATCGAAGGTTTCGCCGTTCAGCGTTTTCGCGGTCAGGTCCGGGGCATGCTCGCCCACATCAACCGCCCAGGCGGGCAGGCAGACCAGGCTGCAACAGAGCGCGAACCATGGCAGTAGCTTTTTTGCGTCCATCAGGTTTCCCTCCGGGTCAGAACGCGTATCGGGCGCCGATGGTCGCGGTATAGCGCGGAGCAAGCTGCACACCGTTGACATTCTGGTACACCGGCACCTGGACGAAGCTGTACAGCGAGGTTTTCTTGCCGACCGGCACCGTCATGCCTGGGCTGAGGTAAGCCAGGGTGCCACCGGTACTGACGGTGTCGGCATTGGCCCCGACATCGCGCTCGACATGTCGGACATTCACCTGGATCTGCGGCATGACATTGGCGTTACCCATGTAACGCAGGCCGACATTCAGATTGACGCCATCGCCAGGGCGATAGTGATCGCTTGAGTCCAGCGCCTTTTGCAGCATGGCCTGGCCGAAGTAGTCCCAGTTCTTGTTCAGCGTATCCATGTAATAGACCCCCAGGATACCGTCGGTGGTCCCGGTGCCAGGTTGCAGGCCACGATCTATTGCGACCGGGCCCGGGGCGGTCGGATCGGTCGACGCGGCGGTATCGTCGTGGGCCCCCGTGGGCAGTTTCAAGCCGAACAACAGCCCCAGGTTATGCTGCGGTGTAAAGCCCTGATAGCGGCCGATGACCTTGACGTCGCCGAGACTGGAGGTCTTCGAGCTGTACTGACCACCGCCATCACCCGGGGTGGCGCCATCCGACGCCGTGCCCAAGGTGTTGTGGCTGCGAAAGATATACGGTACCTGCAGATCCACGCCCCAGCTCGCATTGAAGCTGTAGTCCAGGCCCAGCGTCAGGTAGTCATTGCGCGTGTACTTCTCCACCTCCTGTGGGTTGCCGTTGTTGGAGACCTGGCTCGCGGCAGCCGGAGAAATGCCGTGGCTACCACTGCGCAATTGGTTCTGGTTCAGGTAGTCATAACGCAGGTCGAGTTTCAGCCCCGACGAGTTACTGATACCGAGGTTGTCCCAGTCGGAACTGAGGGTGCAGCCGCAACTGGCACAAGCCAACGCGAGGTGCGGGAATAAGGCACTGACAGCTAGAACCGCGAACGGCAATACGTTCCGACGGGTACGGGGCATTGATGGCATGACCATGGGGTTGGCATTCCTGGATTGAGTTGCAACGCATAGGGGCAAACCTCCCCGGCAGGCTGGGGAGGACTTGTCATCGCAAGGAAAATCAGGAAAAAGCCGGTGGACCGCGTGGTTCGGCGACCAGCCAGGCAGTGCCGATATAAGGTGGGTAGATCGCCGGCGCCAGCACCACGTCGACGCGGCCGGAAAGCTGCCACTGAACAAGACTGGGCGGTAGACCGATGTCGACCGCATGCACGACACACAGCAGGCAATGGCATTCGTGATATTGATCCGGCGCCGAATCATGGCTGCCGGGGGGCTGGACGTGTCCGCTCATGCCGGCCATGTTGCAGTGTTCGCCCATCGCCATCGGCTGCCCATGGGCAGCCGGCAGCCAGAGCATCACGCTCGGCAGCAATGCCGCGAGCATCGCCAGGCACATGGCAAGCTGACGCAATGAGTGGGGAACCCGGGACACAGACACTAAAGTGACGTCGCTGATTGTTATTGACCGCAAGAGTGACAAACAACGGTCAGTCGCACAACTCGCCGCCATCGATTGCGGCATTGTGCCGCAGCACGCAATGCTTCGCGGAATTGCGCATCACCGCCCGGCCCCCAGTCTGAAAGGGGCTCAGCCCAGGTCCCCCCCTCCTACCGGCAAGGTTACGCCGGTGATATAGGCGGCATCGTCGGAGGCGAGGAACAGTATCGCTCCAGCCTGTTCGTCGATGCTGCCGTAACGCTTCATCAGGCTGCTGTCCACGGTCTGCTCGACGATTTGCCGATACCAGGCCTGTTCCTCCGCGCTGGGCGCCTGGGTGTTGCGCGGGATCCGTCGCGGCGGCGCATCGGTCCCCCCCGGCGCCGTGGCGTTGACCCGGATCCCGCGGCCGGCGGTCTCGAAGGCCAGGCAGGCGGTCAGGGCGTTGACCCCGCCCTTGGCCGCGCCATAGGGCACTCGATTGACCCCGCGGGTGGCCACCGACGAGACATTGACGATCGCCCCGCCGCCCTGCTCCAGCATGTAAGGCAACACCGCATGGCAACACCACAGGGTCGGAAACAGCGAGCGGCGCACCTCGGCTTCGATCTCGTGTTCCTGGTAGTGCTCGAAAGGCTTGGCCCAGATGGTCCCGCCGACGTTGTTGACGAGGATATCGATGCGGCCGAAGCGCTCATGGGCGGCGCGCATGACGTCCATGCACGGAGCATGCTGCTCCAGATCGGCGGTCAGGCTGAGGACCCGCTCGCCGCGCAACTCGTGGATCAGTTCGGAACGATCCACGGCCACCAGCCAGGCGCCCTCCTCCAGCAAGCGTTCGGCCACCCGTCGACCGATGCCCTGGGCCGCACCGGTGACCAGCGCGACCTTGTCCTTGAAACGTGGGTTCATCATGATCTCCTCAGGCGACATCGTCGGTGACAAGGGTATTGGCGGTGAACTTCTCGTAGTGGAAGCTGCTCGGGCTCACGCCCTCGGCCTTGAAGTGCTGCCGCACGGCATCGACCATCGGCGGTGGCCCGCACAGGTAAACGTCGACCGCCCCGCCGTTGAGCACACCGGGAGCCAGATGCCGGGTGACATAACCCTGGCACGGATGCCGGGTCTGCGGATCGGAGACACAGGTGACGAAGCTGAAATTCGCCAAGCGCTCGCGAAATCCTTGCAGTGCCTCGAGCATGACCAGGTCCAGGTCCCGGGAAACCCCATAGACCAGATGGATCGGCTGACATTCGTTGTCTTCGGCGAGCACTTCGAGCATCGACAGAAACGGTGCCAACCCGGTGCCTCCGGCGATAAACAGCAGCGGCCGGGTGACCGCGCGCAAGTAGAAACTGCCCAGCGGCCCGCTCATCCACAGCTTCTCACCCGGTTGGGCGCGGCCCAGCCAACCGCTCATGAGCCCGCCCGGCACATGCTTGATCAGGAAACTGGCGTGGTGCTCGCCGGGGCGGCTGCTGAACGAGTACGAACGGGTCTGTGCACTGCCGGGGACAGCGATGTTCACGTACTGTCCCGGCAGGAACACCGGCGCCTGTTCGAGCTCGAAACGGACCTCCAGGGCCGCGTCGGCATGCGCAGTGATGCCCGCCAGGGTCGCGTCGAACCGCGAGGTGCCGGTCTTGCAGGCGCTGGACGCCACCGGCACCGCCAGCACGCAGTCACTCTCGGGGACCATCTGGCAGGTCAGCACCTGGCGCTGCTCGACTTCATCAGCCCCCAGCGCCTCCTCCAGATAGTCTTCGCCGAGGTCATAGACGCCGCTTTCGCAACGGCACTTGCAGGTACCACAGACGCCATCGGAACAGTCCATGGGCAGGTTGATCCGTTGGCGAAAAGCGGCATCGAGCACCTTCTCGCCGGCCTTGCAGTCGATGAAACGAGTGACCCCGTCCTCGAAGTTAAGGGCAATGCGATACGTCATGGATCTGCCCTCAGATATGGTAAATATCAATGACTTGGTGGATATAGTCGTTCTTGAGTATCACCTTCTTACGGGTGATCAGCGGTTGTTCGCCGCTGATATCCAGGCGATAGAACGACGTTCCGAAGTAGGAGTCCGTGGTCTTGTAGCGATGGCTGAGGGTGTGCCAGTTGAAACGCAGCTCGACTTCCAGCCCATCGCCCCCCAGTACTTCCAGGTTGGCGATCAGGTGCACCGTGCGCGGTTGCGGGGTACTGGCGCTGGAGCGTTCGGTCTTGATCCGGAACACGCGGTCTTCCAGGCCGTCGCGGTTGGGGTAGTAGATCAAGGAGATTTCACGCTGCGGATCTTCGGTCAGGCTGTCGTGGTCATCCCAGGCGGGCATCCAGAACTGCGCTTGCGGGCTATAGCATTGCAGCCATTCGTCCCACTGGCGGTCGTCGAGCAGCCGGGCCTCGCGATAGAGAAAATCCAGCAAGCGATCACGTGGCAGGCTCATACCTGGCCCTCCTTATCTGTGGCAATCAACCCCTGGCGTTCGCCTTCCAGCGCCGTGAGCAGGCTGGCGGCCCAGTGCGCGTGCTGGCGCACGAACAGACCTTCGTCCTCGGTCTTGATGCCGCTGAGCTGCGGAGTCATGCCCATTGCCCGGGCATTCTCGTCGGCCCCTTCCAACCATTGCCGCGCACCGCGGCTAAGGTCATTCCAGAGCGGGATCGAGCCCTGGTAGCCGGTCTGGCAGGAACGGAATTCCTCCAGGTCGTCGGGCGTGCCCATGCCGCTGACGTTGAAGAAGTCCTCGTACTGGCGGATACGGGTTGCGCGCTCCCCGGCACTTTCGCCCTTGGGCGCCATGCAATAGATGGTCACCTCGGTCTTGTCCACCGCGAGCGGCCGCACCACACGGATTTGCGTGGAGAACTGATCCATCAGATAGACGTTGGGATACAGGCACAGGTTGCGCGTCTGATCGACGATAAAGTCGGCACGTTCCTGGCCCAGGCGCTCGACCAGAGCCTGGCGATGGGCATGCACCGGACGCACTTCCGGGTTGAGCAGACGGGTCCAGAGCAGGATATGGCCATGCTCGAAGGCATAGACGCCGCCCAGGCTTTTCGACCAGCCATTGGCGTCCACGGCGCGCGTGCCCTCGGATTCATAGTTGCGCCGCTGCATGGTCGCCGAGTAGTTCCAGTGCACGGAGCTGACGTGGTAGCCGTCGGCACCGTTCTCGATCTGCAGCTTCCAGTTGCCGTCGTAGACATAGGACGAGCTGCCGCGCAGTACCTCGAGGCCTTCGGGAGCCTGGTCGACCATCTGGTCGATGATGATCCGGGTCTGCCCCAGGTAATCGTTCAGTGTCGGCACCTGCTCCGACAGGCTGCCGAACAGGAAGCCACGGAAGTTTTCGAAACGCGCCAGGCGTCGCAGGTCATGGGAGCCGTCGCAGTCGAAACTGTCGGGATAGGCGCCGGTCTTGCCATCCTTGACCTTGAGCAGCTTGCCGGTGTTGCTGAAGGTCCAGCCGTGGAACGGGCAGGTGAACGAGCCTTTGTTGCCTTGTTTGTGGCGGCAGAGCATGGCGCCACGGTGGGCACAGGCGTTGACCAGGCCATGCAGCACGCCCTGCTTGTCGCGGCTGATCACCACCGGCTGGCGGCCGATGAAGGTGGTGAAGTAGTCGTTGATCTCCGGGACCTGGCTTTCATGGGCCAGGTAGACCCAGCCGCCTTCAAAAATGTGTTTCATCTCCAGCGAAAACAGTTCGTTGTCGGTGAAGATATCGCGGCGGCAACGGAAAATTCCGCGGCCGGGGTCTTCCTGAACCGACTCGCGGATCTGCCGGGCGAGTCTGTCGAGTGTGTCGGTCATGGGCTGGGCCCTCCATTGTTCTTGTCTCAGGCGCCCTCACCTTATGCCTGCCCCGACCGTCACAATATCCGTCCCCTGCAAATCGCTATCCGCCCAGCGCTGACGCCGCCCGCCGGCGACGCCAGGTGTGCGAGGGCAACTCGCCAAAGCGTTTGCGATAGGTTTCGGAGAAGCGCCCCAGATGAACGAAACCATGATCCAGCGCCACTTCGGTGACACTACGGGCGCCCGGCAACTGCAATAGCGCATGCACCCGTTCGAGCTTGCGCTGGCGCACATAGTCGCGGGGCGAGATGCCGACATGCCGCTCGAACAGCAAGTACAGAGAACGCTCGCTGACCCGTGCCACCTCGCGCAATTGCGCTATGCCGATCTCATCGCACAGGTGCGCCTCGATAAATTCACGCACCGCCTCGAAGCCGCCACTTTCCTCGACATCGGGACTGATCCGCTGGACATTGCTCGCCAGCAGGCTTAGCAGCTTGCTGGCCACGATGCGCTCGTACAGCGCCTGTACCTCGGGCCCGGCGCAGCTCTCGGCTTCGTGACAGATCAGCGCCAGCAACGGTACGAAGCTGTCCAGGCCGGCCAGGTTGCGGCTCTGGCTATCGAAGCGGATGCCCTGGCGCGGGAGCAGCCAGTGCTGGTCCAGGCAGGCATTTTCCAGCAAGCGCACCGGCAGCTTGACGATGAACTTCTCGCAATCGGCCGAATAGGTCAGGTCCACCGGATCGTCCGGGTTGATCAGCAGGATCTCGCCGGGCGTAAAGATCCGCTCTTCGCCTCGGGAGCTCGAACGGCAATGCCCACTCAGGAGGATCTGCAGGTGATAGATGGTTTCCAGCGCCGGCGATGTCACCTGGACCCGGGCGCCGTAGCTGATGCGGCAAAGGTCGAGACTGGAAAAGGTCCGGTGCTTGATACTCGCCTGCGGGGGACCCTTGGGCGGCAGGCGAATGCAATGGCTGCCGACATGCTGGTTGACGTACTCGGAGACCGCATGGGCATCGGCTTGTTCGAAAATCCGGCTGCGCTCACTCAACAAGGTGGTCATGGGATACGCCTCTCTTGTTTTTCTATCAAGGCTGGCAAGACGACGAAAGTCCCGCGGGCAGACGCGCGCGGGACCTGTAACGCCGGAACGCGGCGAGGCTCAGGCTTCCAGGGCCCGCACCCGCTCACGCTTGTCCTGCTCCTTGGCGGCGTCGGTCGACTGCAAGGCAAAATCGAAATCGATCTCGGCATGCCGCCCGTTCGCGTCCTCCTGGAAGACGATTTCGGCAATCAACTCGTCGCGGGTGGCGTAGGCAAAGTCATCGTGCAGGTACGGGTCGCCGGCCAGGTTGATCTGCGTGGTCAGGTGGCGATGACCCGGGGCGGAAATGAAGAAGTGGATATGCGCCGGGCGCTGGCCGTGTCGGCCCAGTTGATCGAGCAACTGCTGGGTCGGACCGTCCGGCGGGCAGCCGTAGCCGGACGGCACGATGCTCTGGAAGCGATAGCGGCCTTCGGCGTCGGTGCGGATCCGCCGACGCAGGTTGAACTCCGATTGCGAGGGGTCGAAGTAGGAATAGGTGCCACCAGTGTTGGCATGCCAGACGTCGACCAGCGCATGGGCCAGCGGCTTGCCTTCGAGGTCGCGGACCTGGCCGCGCATGAACAGCACGGTGCCCGGATCGCGACCGTCATCGAGCCGGGCCTCGCCCTCACAGAGTGGCGCGCCGGCCACGTACAACGGTCCTTCGATGGTCCGCGGGGTACCGCCGACATGGCCGGCCTGCTCGTCTTCGGCATCCAGCAGCAGGTCGAGATAGTGTTCCAGGCCCAGGCCGGCGACCAGCAGGCCGGCTTCCTGGCGGCTGCCCAGTTCGTTCAGGTAGTTCACGGCCTTCCAGAACTCTTCAGGCGAGACCCGCAGGTCTTCGATCAGGCGGCTGCTGTCGCTCAGCACCCGATGGACAATCTGCTTCACCCGTGGGTTTCCGGCAGCCTGGTCAAGGCCGGCGGCGCCTTCGAAGAAGCTCTGGACTTCGGCGGTTTGGGAAATACGAACGGTCATGCTGGAGTTCCTCATCATTGTTCTTGTGGATGCAAACCTTGGAAAACCCGGGCTCAGCGGTCGTCGGCGTGGACCGAAGAGGGATGCCTGCACAGCGCCATGACCTCGATCTCCATATAGGGATAAAGCGGCAGTTGCATCAAGGTATCGTGCAGCGCCTGGGCATCCGGCACATCGAAGACGCTGACATTGGCATACAAGCCGGCGATGCGCCAAAGGTGCCGCCAGGTACCCTGCCGTTGCAGGCGCTGGGCCAGTTCGCGTTCCTCGGCCTTGAGCTGCGCGGCCTGCTCGGCGGGCATGTCAGTAGGCAGTTTGACGGTCATACGGACGTGAAAAAGCATGCGGTGAAAGTCCTCTCGGTTCAGGAAGTCAATGGCGGGCAAAGCGCGCCAGGCGCTCTTCGTCGATGACCAGGCCAAGCCCCGGCGTTTTCGGGATCAGCAACTGGAAATCCCGATAAACAGGCGCTTCGATCAGAATGTCCTCGGTCAGCAGCAGCGGGCCGAACAACTCGGTATGCCATTCCAGCTTGTCGAGGGTGGCAAAAGCATGCGCGGCCGCCAGGGTGCCGATGCTGCCTTCGAGCATGGTCCCGCCGTACAGGCCGATCCCCGCCGCCTCGGCAATCGCGGCGGTGCGCAACACGGCGCGCGGGCCGCCGGTCTTGGCGATCTTCAAGGCGAAAATACTCGCGGCGCCCATTTGTGCCAGGGCAAAGCTGTCCTGCACCGACTCAATGGCTTCATCGGCCATCAGCGGGATCGGGCTGTGGGCACTCAGGCGCACCATGCCGGCGCGATCATGCCGGGACAACGGCTGCTCGATCAGCTCGACCCCGGCCTCGGCCAGTCGGTGGCAGGCGTGCACCGCCACGGCCTCGCTCCAGGCCTGGTTGATATCCACCCGCACACTGGCGCGGTCGCCCAGGGCGCGCTTGATCGCCGCGACATGGGCGATGTCCCGCGCCGGTTCGCCGGCGCCGATCTTCAGTTTGAAATGACGATGGCGACGCAAGTCGAGCATGCGCTCGGCTTCCTCGATGTCCTTGGCGGTGTCGCCGCTGGCCAGGGTCCAGGCCACTTCCACGCCGTCACGCAGGCGCCCACCGAGCAGCTCGGCCAGGGGCAGACCAAGACGTTTGCCCTGGGCATCGAGCAAGGCGGTTTCCACCGCCGAGCGGGCGAAGGTATTGCCGCGAATGGCCCGGTCGACCCGCTGCATGGCCGCGTTGACGTTGCTGGCGTCCTGGCCGATCAGCAGCGGCGCGAACCAGGTATCGAGGTTGACCTTGATGCTTTCCGGGCTTTCCCCGGCGTATGCCAGACCACCGATGGTGGTGGCCTCGCCGATGCCGACAACGCCGTCGCTGCAACGGATGCGCAGGATGACCAGGGTCTGGCCATGCATGGTGTGCATCGCCAGTTTGTGCGGGCGAATGGTGGGCAAATCGACAATCTGGGTATCGAAGTGTTCGATTACTACAGCGCTCATGGCGTATCCATCTACGTGGTGTTTGTCTTTGAGCCATGATTGACGCCCAGGGCGGCCCCGGTCCAATATTGAATAAGTCTCGCTTCATACCCAGGAGGTATCGTGGAGCTTCGTCATTTGCGTTACTTCAAGGTCCTCGCCCAGACTTTGAACTTCACCCGCGCGGCCGAGCAGTTGAACATCGCCCAGCCGCCCCTCAGCCGGCAGATCCAGCAACTCGAGGATGAGTTGGGCGTCCCGCTGCTGGAGCGTTCGCGGCCGTTGCGCCTGACCGAGGCCGGGCGATTTTTCCAGGAGCATTCCAGCCAGTTGCTCGAACAACTGGAGCGGGTCTGCGCCGACACCCGCCGGGTGGCCAGCGGCCGCAAGCGTTGGCTGGGCATCGGTTTCGCCCCATCGACCCTCTATGGTGCCCTGCCCGACCTGATTCGCCGCCTGCGCAGTTTCGGCGATATCGAACTGGGCCTGTCCGAGCTGATTACCTTGCAGCAACTGGAGGCGCTGAAAAGCGGGCGGATTGATATCGGCTTTGGCCGGATGCTGTTCGATGACCCGGCGATCGTCCAGAAAGTCCTCCGGCAAGACCCCCTGGTGGCGGCGTTGCCGGCCGGGCACCCGCTGCTCGGGCGCCCGGTGAGCCTGGAGGAACTGGCCGCGCAACCGTTTATCCTCTACCCCGCCAGCCCGCGTCCCAGCTATGCCGACCATGTCCTCGGGGTGTTCGCCGGGCATGGCCTGAGTATCCACGTGGCGCAAATGGCCAACGAACTGCAGACCACCATCGGCCTGGTGGCGGCCGGGGTCGGCATCGCCCTGGTCCCGGCATCGGTACAGCGCCTGCATCGGGATGACATCGGCTATACGTCCTTGCAGGACAGCAGCATCACCTCGCCGATCGTCGTCAGTTACCGCGCGGGGGATGTCTCGGAGGTGTTGCAGCGTTGCCTGCGATTGTTGAACAGTCATGACGAGTAGCACTTTTTCCAGCGCGTTTCATTTGTCTGGTCGCCGGCTTGGCTGCACACTGCCCATCTGCCCTGAGTACAAGGAGCGAGCATGACAGAGCACAGCACGGGGGTCACACTCACCGCCAAGGGGCTGGTATTCGAGGATGACTGCGGCGAACCCTTTCTCCAGGATGACGCCGTGCGTGGGCTGCTGGAGAAGGTTTTTGCCGGTAGCGGTGTCGATATCACCGCGATCCACACCCAGAGCCAATACAAGAAGGCCCTGCGGCATGTGATGATCAGCTCGATCCAGGGCCCGGGCGGCGTCGAGGCGATCCTGGCCATGGCCCTGCAAGGGGTCGAGCTGCTGCATCAACAATTCGCCGGGCGCGACGACTTCCAGTCGCGGCTGTGTGCCGGGGCGCTGCAAGGCCTGTTGAACGGCGATCCCGATGGCCTGGCCAAGGCCAAGAAAGCCAGCAGGATCCTCGCCAGCGGCTTGCGGCCGGTCGCCAGTCTCCCGGACAAGCAGGACCTGTAGGAGCAGAGCTTGCTCGCGAAGGCGGATTCATGGGCGCTGCAGATCCGCGCTGAATGGCCGCTTGCAGCGGTTCGCGAGCAAGCTCTGCTCCTACAAGGGTATGCGGCCAGCCTGGGAGCACCGGGCCGGCCAGCGCTTACCACACGGCGATATGAGAGTCGGTGCGCGGTTCGGTACCGCCGCACAGCACACCGCTGACCGGATCGCGCAGGATGATCTGGCCACGCCCGTATTCGGTCAGGTCACAGGCGATTTGCACCTGGTGACCGCGCCGCGCCAATGCCATCGCCAGGTCCCGTGACGCGCCCTGCTCGATCCCGACCTTCATCTCCCCCAGCCACTGCCAGCGTGGTGCATCCAGGGCGGCCTGGGGGTTGAGACCGAAGTCCACCAGGTTCATGACCATCTGCACATGGCCCTGGGGCTGCATATAACCACCCATTACGCCGAATGGCCCGAGGGGCTCGCTGCCCTGGCTGAGAAAGCCTGGGATGATGGTGTGAAAGGTCTTCTTGCCGGGCGCCAGGCAGTTGGCGTGGCTCGGATCGAGGCTGAACTCCTGCCCACGGTTCTGCAAGGCAATACCGCTGTCAGGTAGCACCACCCCGGAACCGAAGCCGTGGTAGTTGCTCTGGATAAAGGAAACCATATTGCCTTCGGCATCGGCGCTGGCCAGGTACACCGTTCCGCTGGCATGGGGATCGCCGGGCGCGGGCGGCAGCGCCTGCTCGCCGATCTGCCCGCGACGCCGGGTGCTGTAATCGTCGCTGAGCAAGTCCGCGACCGCCATGCGCATATGCAAGGGGTCGGTGATGTAGTGCAGGCCGTCGCTGTAGGCCAGCTTCATCGCTTCCAACTGCCGGTGCCAGGTCTGTTGACTGTCGCGATGGTCAAAATTGAAACCTTCAAGGATCTTCAACGCCATCAGGACCACCAGGCCCTGGCCGCTCGGCGGGATTTCCCAGACGTCATAGCCGCGGTAGTTGATATGGATAGGCTCGACCCACTGCGCGCGATACCCCTGCAGATCGCTGCCGCGCAGGTAACCGCCGCTGGCCCGGGAATGTGCATCCAGGCGCGCGGCCAATTCGCCGCGATACAGGCTTTCGCACGCCGTGGCGGCCAGTTCTTCGAGGGTCCGGGCCTGGGCCGGGTTACGGAACAGCTCACCGGCCCGGGGCGCGCGGCCCTCGATCAGGAAAGTCTCGAACCAGGCTTCAAGCACGGCGTCGCGATGCGCGCCGAACTCCGCCAATGCCTCCTGCCATTTATAGGCGATCACCGGAGACACCGGGAAACCCTCTCGCGCCAGGCTGATGGCCGGCTGCAACAGCTCGGCGAAGGGTAGCTTGCCAAAGCGTTTCGACAACTCGGCCCAAGCCGAGGGACAACCCGGTACGGTCACCGGCGTCCAGCCATAGAGCGGCATCTGCGCGTGGCCCGCAGCCTTGACCCTATCGATGCTTAGCGCCGCCGGAGCCTGGCCGTTGCCGTTAAGGCCGTGCAATCGGCCCTTGCACCAGACCAACGCGAAGGCGTCGCCACCCAGGCCGCAACCGGTGGGTTCGACCACCGTCAGCGCCGCCGCCGTGGCGATGGCGGCGTCAATCGCATTGCCGCCCTTGCGCATGATCTCGATGCCGGCTTCGGCGGCCAGGGGCTGCGAGGCCGCGACCATGCCTCGGCGGGCAAATACGCTCTGGCGTTGCGACGGATAAGGGTATTGGTGGGCAGAGAATTTCAACATGACAAAGGCTCTTCCAAACAAGGGTTGGTTTCACAACACACGGCTGAGAAAGGCTTGGGTACGCGGATGCACGGGGCGGCTGAAGATCTGTTCCGGTGGTCCCTGCTCGATCAGTTCGCCCTGGTCGAGGACCACCACGCGGTCGGCGACTTCCCGGGCAAAGCCCATCTCGTGGGTGACCACCAGCATGGTCATGCCCTCCTCGGCCAACTGCTTCATCACCTGCAGCACCTCGCCGACGGTTTCCGGATCCAGGGCGCTGGTGGGCTCGTCAAACAGCATGGCCTGGGGTTTCATCGCCAGGGCCCGGGCAATTGCCACCCGCTGCTGCTGACCGCCGGAGAGCATCGACGGGTAATGCTGGGCCTTGTCCGCGAGGCCGACCCGGGCGAGCAAGGCACGGGCCTGTTCCAGGGCCTCGGCCCGTCGCACGCCGAGCACATGGATGGGCGCCTCGATGATGTTTTCCAGGGCAGTCATGTGCGGGAACAGGTTGAAACGCTGGAAGACCATGCCGATGTCCCGGCGCTGGCGGGCGATGTTGTGCTCGGAGTCGCGCACCAGGCTGCCATCGGCGCGTTCGTGGTAGCCCATGGCCCGACCGTTGACGCGAATGCGCCCGCCCTGGATATCTTCCAGCAGGTTGATGCAGCGGATGAAAGTGGTCTTGCCCGAACCCGAGGCGCCGATCAGCACCACTACTTCACCACGCCGGACCTGCAGGGAAATGCCCTTGAGAATCTGCAAGTCGCCAAAGGACTTGTGAATGTCCTGGGCGTCGATGATCAGTTCTTCACTCTTGTGCGCCATGTTTAACGTCCCCGCAGCATTTTCAGGGTGCCGCGACCGAACAGGCGGCTACCGGCGCCTGGTGGCGCCGGTCGATCAGACTGGCCGAAGCGCGCCTCCAGCCAGCGCTGGAAGAAACCCCAGAGGGTGGTCAACAGCAGGAAGTAGATCGCGACCACCAGGTACAACTCGAATACCCGGAATGTCGCCGAGGTCACCATCTGCGTGCTCAGCAACAACTCCTGCACGCCGATCACGCTGACCAGCGTGGTGTTCTTGAGCATCACGTTGAACTCGTTGCCCAGCGGCGGAACGATGACCCGGAACGCCTGGGGCAGGACGATGCGCCGCATCAGCTTGCCGAAAGTCATGCCCAGCGAACGTCCGGCCTCGTACTGGCCCTTGTCCACGGCGCCGATCCCGGCGCGGATGATCTCGGCCATATAGGCGCCTTCGTTCAGGCCCAGGGCTATGATCGCCGCCTGGATACTGCCCGGCACCACCAGGCCGAACAGTTCCAGATCTTCGAAACGGAAGATCCCGCCGGCAGCCAACGCGGTGTAGAGAAAGACGATCTGCACCAGCAGCGGCGTGCCACGCATCAACCACACGTAAAACCGCACCGGCAGGTGCAGCAAGGGATTGCGCGACAGGCGCAGCAACGCCGCCGCCAACCCCAGCACACAGCCCAGCGACATCGCCAGTACACTGATCAGGCAGGTCAGCCAGAGCCCGGTGAGGTACACCCCACTGGGCTGCAACAGGTACTGCCAGAACACGCCCCAATTGAAATTCATCGAGTGCCCGCCTCAGTCGAGTGTGTCGCTGGCAACATGCCATTTGCCCAGCAACTGGGCGTAGCTGCCGTCGCCACGCATATCACTGACGATCTGCTGCACCGCCTTGCTCAGTTGCGGATCGTCCTTGCGAATCCCGAGGCCGGTGAGAATCCGGCTGAAGGCCGGCACGCCCTCCTCGAACAGCTCGGGGGCCATGGCGGCGTAGTAACCGGCTGTTTCCACGGTGGTGCCGTAGGCGTCGACCTGGCTGATGCGCAGGGCTTGGAAGGCGTCGGTATCGGTGTTGTAGACCACCAGCTTCATCGGCGTCTTGCCGGCCTTGACCAGGGTTTCGTTCTCCGCGTCGAGCAGGGTCTTGATGGTCGAGCCGTTGAGCACCGCCACCTTGTGCCCGGAGAGATCGTCCAGGGCCTTGATCTGCTTGGGGTTGCCCTTGGGTACCACCACCGACTGGCTGGAATACATGTAGTTGACGATGTCGATCACCTGCCGCCGTTCGGGCTTGTCGAACAGTTGGTCGACAATCATGTCGCATTGCTGCGCCAGCAGTGCCGGCAGCAGCCCGGAGAAGGGAATCACTCGCCATTGCACGGTTTTATTGCCCAACCGCTTGGCGATTTCCAGGCCCAGGTCAACGGTCAGGCCCTTCGGCTTCTGGGCTTCGTCGAACGACACCAGCGGGGGGGAGTCCATGCCCGAGCAATAGGTCAGTTTTTCGACCTTCTGCAAACGCTCCGGCACCTGGGGCGCGGCCATCGCCCCCTGCGCCAGCAGAGCCAGGGATACAGCGACAAGCAACACGCGAGGTTTATGCATGACCAGACACTCCTGTTCGTTGATAACGGGGCAGTTCTTGAAGTCAAAACACCGCCGGGCTTGAGCCCGGTTCTATTTTTCCGCTTGTAGAAAGCTGATCAGTGCCGGCACCGTGCCTTCGATATGTTGGCGCACCACGGTTTCGGCGTGCCCGGCATCCCCCGCGCGAATCGCGTCGAGGATCACCGCGTGCTCCTGGCGGGCGCTCAAGGGTTTTTCACTGTGTTGCAGCCACAGGCGCATGGGCGCCTCAATCAGCGAATACAGGGCTGTTATCTGCTTCATCAACCGCGGCCGACCGCTGAGACTGCACAGGTATTCGTGGAAGGCCCGATGCCGGCTGACCCACTCGGCGCTTTCGTCGCGGTAGTCATCCATCGCGTCGAGCATGCGCTCCAGGGTCGCCAACTGACGCTCGCCGATCCTCGGCACGGCCACGCGGATCGCCAGGCCTTCGAGGGCACTGCGCATATCGAAGACTTCCTGCAGCTCATCGAACTCCAGGCCACTGACAATCGCCCCGCGATTGGGCCGCAAGGTCACCAGGCCTTGCGCGTCCAGGCGGCGAAAGGCCTCGCGCACCGGCATCCGGCTCATGCCGATCTCGCTGGCAATGTCCTCGGCGATCAGCCGGTCGCCTTTGCGGTAGCGCCCGCGGCAAATCGCTTCCAGCAGAAAGGTATAAGCCTCTTCTTCAGCGGTCTGGGGCTGACGTTCAACGTAGGCAGGGGCAAATTGCATGGCTAGCACCTTTGTCTTTTTGTATCCAATTATCCATGAATACAAAAAGGCACAAGTCATGCCAATTTCCTTGGCATGAACTCAAGACATTGACAGGAGTGGTTTTTTGCCAGAACCCGAGGTTCTCGGGAGGGGATCGCGTAACGGCTGAGTGCTACAAAAACGCGCAGCGGCGCGCCAAAAAGGTGAAGCAAGGTATCCGGGTAACACTTCGCCTACAGGGCTGCGCCCCCCGCTCGGTCAAGCCGGTGCAATAGGGAAAACAGCACTCCGTCAGTGTTTCAACGAGGCGTTGATCCAGTTTTTCAGGTCGTAGACCTCAGTAGCGCTGATGGTGTGGCCGACGCCAGGATAGGAGTGAAACTGCGGTTCGATGGACAAACCCTGCAATACGCCCAGGGCCTCGGTCGCACCGGTGTAAGGCACCTGCGGATCGGCGGTGCCGTGACCGATAAAGACCTTCAACCCGGCGTACCTCGGCCCGCCCTTGAGTTCCGTGCGCAGCACCGGCAGCAGCCTGCCGCTGAGGGGGGCGATACCACGCAGCAGTTCGGGACGCCGGAGCGCGACCTCGTAGGTCATCATCGCCCCCTGGCTGAAGCCGACCAGGAATACCTTGTCAGGTTGGGTGTGGTATTTCTCGGTGACCCGGGTGACAAAGTCACTGATGGCTTCGGCGCTCAGGCGCAGATCTTCACTTTCGCCGTCGTACTGCGGCGCCCTGCTCTTCTGGTGGAACCACTGGTAGGCCCCCTGCCTCACTTCCAGGCGCCCGCGTACCGAGAGCACGGTGTAGTTGGCCGGCAGATCGTCCTTGATCCCGAACAGATCATCCTCGTTGCTGCCGTAACCGTGCAGGAAGATCACCAACGGCTGGTCACGGCTATCGGCACTCGCCTGCGCCTGGTAAGTCAACGGCATATCGGCGAGCAATTCGGCCTGCGCCGTCGACACGGTGCACGCCAACAGCAAGGCCAGGGCCAGGGGTTTGAGCATGGTCGGGGTTGTCTCCGGGCGAACGGTGGGAGCCAAGCTTAGCATTGACACCCCAGCGAGTACTCAGTTCTGCGGAACGCCCTGCTCCCAGGCCGGCCAATTGCCAAGAATCGCCTGCAGCAACGGATTGCCCGCCCGGTACAAGTTCTCCAGGGCCGGGACAAAACCGCCCTGGTCGGCGTACTTGAGCAGGTTGTCGACTTCGCTGTAGCCAGGATACGGCCGGTCGAAATCCGAGCCGGCCCGCACCACGGCCAGGCGGTTGATATCCACCCGCCCGGCCTTGCTCGCCCGCAGCAGGGCTTCGTAGGTGGAGTTGTCTTCCTGCTGGGTGGTGCAGTAGACGCCCTTGTTGTCCGTCAGCAAGCGGGTCCAGACCTCGGCCCGTTCACTCAGGCGCGTTCCGGAAAACCAGGTATTGCCCGCCAGGCTGTCGCACTGGGTCACAACCGGTGGCTGGTTGGCCGGGGCGTAAGGGTACTTGAGCCGCCAGGCCGCGGATTCCTTGCTCTCGCTCAAGGTCACCTGATGCGACAGGGCAAAGGCCTTGGCCTGCAACCTGGGGTTGAGTTCGAAGACTTCGGTCTTGTAGTCCAACGGCGGCTTCTCGTTCGGGCCCCGGGTGTTGATACCGATATAGCCGGTGGGCCAGTCTTTCGGTGCATCGCGCGAGTCCAGTTCCCACTGGGTGCCGAACTCCACCAGATAGTGGGCCCAGGCCGCCGTGCCAATGGTGCCTTGATGGGGGTTGATCCCGGCAATGCCGGCAATCAGGAAATATGACTGGCGCAGGTCGAACTGCGGCGACAACGCCAGGGCCAGGGTCGAGGCGGCAGCGTTGGTCTGGCCCATGCCGGTCACCAGCAGACAAGTGTCCTGGTCGTTGCAGTGAATGTTCGGGTATTCGGCGCTGAGGCCTGGCACCGGGATTTCCTGCTTGAGTGCCAGGCGCTCGATCCAGGTCTGCGCTTCCGGCGCGAACATGGTGATCAACATGACCTTGGGCTTGATCGGGATCGGTCCGGCCGCCCAGGCCAGCGGTCCGGCCAGGCTGCCGAGCAACGCGCAGGCGGTAAGCGAGTAACGAATCACAGTGCGCATTAACGCTCCTATTGACGATGGCGCCCGGATCGACGCTGCCAGGCTGGCCTTGTCGCGGCGACGTGGCGCCCCGACAAGCCCGCTCCTACAAGGATCAAAGCGCCTGGAGACGCTCGACAATCTGGTTCTTCACTTTCAGTCGCCGTTCCTTCAGCGTTCTCAACGGATCATCCGCCGCCTGGGCCGACTCGGCCGCCAGCACTTCCTTGTCGATATCGTCGTACTGATCAAGCAATTGGTTGAGCCTGGGGTCCTTGCTCCTATGCTGCGCAAGCGCCTCTTTATCCAACTTCAGGTCCGCGAGCAAATCGTGCTTGACCGGCATATCGTCACCTCTTGGTTCTGTGGGCAATAGATGAAGTTCCAGGGCCGCTACTTCATGAAGGGTTCAAGGCGATCTATCCCTAAGCAATAGCACGCCTTGGCCCACCTTGCCTCAGCGCTTCGCTTTACGCCGACGCCGCCACAGGACCGCCAAGCCAGCCAACACCGCCAGAGCCGCCACCACCAGCAGCGCCTTGTAAGGCCGCAAGGCCGAACGCATGGCGTTCAAGGGCTGGGTCAGGTAACGCCTGTTGGCCTGGTCAAAGTTCGGTTCCTGACACTGCTGGCCAAAATTCTTCGCCCAACTCACGTACGGTCCTTGCTCGACATAACGCTGGTAAAGCTGGATTTCCTCGTCACTCCCGGCCACCCAGCCCGCCGCCTTGCACAACACGGCGGCGAACGCCTGGCTGCCGTGGGGCAACTGATCGGCGGCCTGGCTGGCCAGGTCCACCGCCACCCAGCGATAGTGATAACGCCGGTCGGGCTTGGCCACCGTGGCCTGCTGCCGCTGGATTTCCGCGCTCTGCAGAAACGCTGCTGGTTGCAACGGCGGCGTCTCCAGGCTGTAGTAACCATCCAGGGAGCGGTAATCCGGCGCCATCTCGTAGCCGAGGAGCTCCATGCCCGACTTGCGCGCCAGGGTGGCGGCGGCAAACAGCGACTCGGCGCGTCCCGTGGCGGTCCAGCGCGACACGGCCTGCTGCCGATCACGGGCATAGTCCCGCGCCGTGGCCTGTAATTCGGGACTGTCGAAGTACTTCGGCGCCTCATCGTAGCGCCCCTCGCGCAACAGACGCCGCGCAAGCAGCTCGCGCAACCGCGCGGCCACCGGACGTCGTACGTAATTGTCCTTGTCCTCGGGCCTGGCCGCCGGCGGCGCGGACACATGGGCATCGACATAGGTTTTCAGTTCATCGAGTGTCAGTACCCGCTCGGCCACGGTCGCGGCATCCAGCCAATAGATATCCTGGCTGCGGTAAAGCTGGTCGAACGCTTGCAGGTAGTCGCCACGGTCCAGTGCCAGGATCGCGCTTTCGCCCTGGACCCGGCAGCCGGGCTGAACGGTTTCGAAACTCCAGTCCGCCGCCCGTCGCGAGCCCCAGGCTTCATCCTTGGGGAATGCCTGGGCCGCCTTGGCATAGGCGACCGCGGCCTGGACCTTGTCGCCATCGCGCAATGCCAGCTTGGCCCGCACCCACCATGCCAGACCACCGTCGCCGGCGTGTTCGACAAAGGCCCTGGCTGCGGTGTAATCGCCCTTCTGGTAACTCAGGGCGGCAAGGCGATCGGCGTTGTCCAGGCTGCCGGCGACACTGGCCAGCAACACCTTGGACAGTCGCTGCTCCTGCTCCGGCTGTTCATCGAAGAACCAGCCGACCCGGCTAAGCACGTAGGCGGTCAAGAGCTCCTGGACGTTTTTCTCCTTGAGCAAGCTGCGCAGCTGGTCATCCGGTAGCCCTGCCAACTCGCCGGCGATCTGCTTGAGCGAGGTGTAGCCACTGTTGGAGCCCAGCTTGCTCTGACTGGCGTACAGCGCAATGGCGCGGTTCCAGTCATTGTCGAGCCTGAACAGCCGGGCTTCCTCGCCCAGGCTGGCAATCCCCAACTCCAAGGGATCGCTGAAATCCCCGGCGCTCAAGTCCCGGGTCTGCTGGAACGCAAGCCGGGCCTGGGCTTGCAGCTCAATGCTGGTGGCCGCCGGAGCCTTGCCGTTTTCCGTCAGGGTCTCGACACCCGCTTCGGCCTGGACACTCAGGGCGACCAACGCCCGCCCCAGGGAATACGCGGCCCAGGTACTGCGCAACTTGCGCTGATCGGCCGGCAGGGCCAGGACCTGGCGGAAGTATTCCGCTGCGCGCTGTGCGTCACCGGCCTGGAACGCCACGGCACCGGCGATATACAGCCGCAGCTCAGCCGGCAGGTCGGCACCCTGGATTTCGACCTGCTGCGGGTCTTGCAGGTCGCGCAGGCGCGTCACCTCGACCCGCAGATTTTCCGGCAGCTCGCTGGCCTCTACTTTGTCACGTTGCTCGCGATAGGGCTTGCTGTTGTCGTCGCTGTCCCAGTACGGCGTCAGCGTGGCCTCGGTCGCCGGTTTCAGCCCGGCAACGGCTTCGCCGAGACGATTGACCTCGAAGGCGAAGTTGGTTTCCGGCAGATCGGCCAGGGACTGGGCCCGATCGTTCAACAGTCGCAGGGGAAAGTCCGGACCGCAGGCCAGCGCCGATAACGGCAGACTGAGGGACAGGCACAGCAGGTGCCGGGGCCAGTTACGGGTAGACATTCCACGCTCCTTGATCGATTCGGGTACAGCGCGCCCAACCGAGCGCGCGTTGGCCGCCAGCGGCGATACGCGCGCTGGACTGGCGGGTAAAAATGAGCTGCTTCGAGGTTTGCTGCAAGGTATAGCCGTTGATGCCATCGACGCCATCACATTGCTCGACGTCCACTACCACGCGCTCGGGTAGCGGCCGGTCGAGGTTGCCGCGATTCTCCAGGCGTATGTCGTAGAGGCCCTCGCGGACCGACAATGCAACCTGCCATTGACTCGCAAGGGCCTCGCCACGGGCCACCGCGCGCAAGGTCGTCAGGCTCCAGGCGCGGCGGTCGCCGGGCAGCGGCAGGCGGAACCAGATCAGCCCGGCCAGATGCGCCGGCGGCTTGGCCCGCAGTTGCCGGGCCAGGGTTGCCAGTTGCTGCGGATCGGCCAACAGTTCGCGGCGCTCGCCGCCACGGTTCAGCGCGACTTCACCTTCGACCACCGGCCCGCCCTGGTCGTCCGCCAGCAACGCCACGCCATAAGCCGGCAGTGCCAGGTAAAACGGTTTGTCGCTGAGTCGGCCCCAACGTTCGGCCCAGTCCCTGGCTTGCGCGGGGTTGAACAGGCCAAGCCTCGGGTTGTTCACCGCATGCACCTGCAACACGCTGCTGTCGACCGCCTGCAACAAGGCCGGCAGCTGCGGGCTGTCGAGCCAGGCCGGCAAGGCGGTGATGCTCAGTTTCAATGACGGCGGCAACCGGCCGCGCAGCTTGACCAGGAAGTCGGTATAGCCAGGCAGGCGTGCACTGCCGCTGTCATGGTCGATTTCCACCCCGACGGGCATCACACCACCCGCTTGCCAATCCGCCAGCAACTTCACGATCTGCGTACGCGCCATGTCCAGGTCCAGGGCCGGAAGCTGGCCGTCGAGGCGAATGACCGCGATCACCGGTCGGCCATCGGCCGCGAGTTGCGCCAGATCCACCCGCGCCCGGCTCCATCCGGCCTTGGGCTGGGCCTGGAGGGCCAGCACCCGCAAGGTCGAGAAATCCGCCCGACTCTGGGCCAACGCCTGCTCATGGGCCGGGCGCCATTGGCGTTGCCAGATGTAGAGTTGTTGGTCGAGGGTCGCTGTCGGCTCCGGCTGACAGCCGCTGAACAGCAGGAGCAGACCGAGGGGAACCAGGCGGCGGGCAGAAAAAATCAAGGACATACGAACCCTTATCGAACGCGGCGGGCCTGTTTGGGCGGCATATTACCGCAACCGCGCCGCGCTTCAGAGACTGGCCAGCGGCAACGAACGTGTCGCCGCCAAACCGGCAGGCCACGCACTGTCACTTGCTAGTCAAAGGCTCCTCCTGCCAGCCGCCGCCAAGGCTCTGGACCAAAGCGACAGCGCCCTGGGTCAGTTGACCCTGGGTGTCACGCAGGATCTGCTCGGTCTGCAACAGGATCAGTTGCTGGGTCAGCACACTTTGCCGGCTGACCGTACCGGCTTTCTGCTGGGCCTGCTGGCTGCCGAACAGTTGCTGGTTGCGCTGGTAGATCTGCTGGTAGGCCTGGGCCTGGGTCTGCAGGTGATTGAGCGCCGAGAGGTTGTCTTCCACGTTCTGCAAGGCACCGAGCACCGTGCCGCGATAGTTCGCGACCTCCTCGTCATAGCTGGCCTCGGCCGCCTTGACCGCCGACGTGCGCGCACCACCGTCGAACAGGGTTTCGGCCAGTGCCGGGCCGACACTCCAGATCCGATTCGGCAATGAGAACAGGCCGCCCAGGGCGCTGCCCGTGTAACCGACCTGGGCCGTCAGGTCGAGATTGGGATAGAACGCCGCCTCGGTGACGCCGATTTTCGCATTGGCCGCGGCCACCGAGCGCTCGGCGGCGACCACGTCAGGACGCCGTTGCAACAGCCCGGACGGCAGGTTCAAAGGGGTGGCCGGCAGCTTGAAGGCAAAGCTGTCGAGCGGTGCCAGGCTGAACTGCGCCGGGGCCACCCCCACCAACACCGCCAGGGCATGCTCGAACTGCTCGCGCGAACGCTGCGAGGTCTGCAAGGCGGCCACCACGCTGGTCAACTCGTCCTGGGCCACCAGCAGTTGGTCGTTGGACGCAGTACCCTGGGTGTATTCGGTCTGGATCATGTCCAGCAGTTGCTGGTTGATGCGCTGCTGTTGCTCCAGCAAGCGGATATCCATATCCAATTGGCGGATGCCGAAGTAATTACTGGCGACACTGCCGCCGATGGACAGGCGGACGCCGGCCAACAACGCATCGGAGGCCTGGGCCGAGGCCTGGCTCGACTCGATGCCACGGCGTACCAGGCCCCACAGGTCCGGTTCCCAACTGGCACCGAGGGTGGCGCTGACACTTTTCTCGACCGAACCATTCGAGGTGCTTGTCGTACTGCCGCTCCTGCCGACCCCGCGGGAACCGGACAGTCCGGCGGTCACTGTCGGCCAGAGCCCGGCCCGGCTCGCGGCGACTTGCGCCTGGGCCAGGCGGTAAGCCGCCTCGGCGGCGACAATCGATTGGTTGGCCGTGGCCGCGCGAAGCATCAGGCCGTTGAGGATCGGATCGTGGTATTCCAGCCACCATTGGCTGTCCAGCGCGCCTTGGGGATTGGCGACCGCCCGCTGCCATTGCGCGCCTTCCTTGAAGGTCTGCGGCAGTTCGAGCGTCGGTTTCCGGTAATCCGGTCCGACCATGCAACCGCTGATGCCCAGGCTGAGCATCAGGACCAGGTAAGGGGCGCGTCGACCCGTCATCATGTTCAAGACTCCTTGCCGCGCCGACGCAGCCGCTCGGAAGCGCTGTCCAGCCACAGATAGATAACCGGCGTGGTGTAGAGCGTCAGCAATTGGCTGAGCAGCAACCCGCCGATAATGGAAATCCCCAGCGGACGGCGCAATTCCGAACCGTAGCCACTGCCCAGGACCAGCGGCAAGGCCCCGAGAATGGCCGCCAGGGTGGTCATCATGATCGGCCGGAAGCGGATCAGGCAGGCGCGGTGAATCGCCTCGCGGGCGCCGCGCCCGTGCTGGACCCGCTCGGTAATGGCGAAATCGATCATCATGATGGCGTTCTTCTTGACGATCCCGATCAGCAGGATCACCCCCACCAGGGCGATGATCGACAGTTCGGTGCCGGTCAGCAGCAAGGCGATCAGGGCGCCGACACCGGCCGAGGGCAAGGTCGAGAGGATGGTCAACGGATGCATCAGATTCTCGTAGAGCATCCCCAGCACGATATACACCGACAGCAATGCGGCGACGATCAGCAGCGGCTCGCTGGCCACCGACGACTGGAACACCTGGGCCGTGCCGGCGAATTGCCCGACCACGCTGGCCGGCATGCGCAACTGCGCCACGGCGTTTTCCACCAGCGTCGTGGCCTGGCCGATGGAGACGCCCGGAGCCAGGTTGAACGAGGCCGTCACCGCCGGAAAGGTGCCCTGGTGGGCAATGGAAATCGCCGTGCGCTGGATCCCGGTATCCGACAAAGCCGCCAGCGGCACCAGCTTCGGTGCGGTCGCCGGCAGCGTTGCGGCGACTGCGGCCTGGCTGGAGGCCTGGGGCCCGGTGGGGACATAGATCGACTTGAGGGTCTGCGGATCGGTCCAGTACGGCGGCGCCACTTCCATCACCACATGGTACTGGTTGGCCGACTTGTAGATGGTCGAGACCTGGCGCTGGCCAAAGGCGTCGTAGAGGGTCTGGTCGATATTGCCGATATTGACCCCGAGGCGGGCGGCGGTATCGCGATTGATGCTGATATTCGCCAGCAGGCTGTTGTCCTGCTGGTCGGTGTTGATATCGGTCAGTTGCGCCAGGGTATGCAGCACGGCCACGACCTTGGGCACCCACTCATCCAGGCTGGCCTGGTCATCGGCGGTCAGGGTGTACTGGTATTGCGCCCCGCTCTGCCGGCCGCCGACGCTGATGTCCTGGGCCGATTGCAAGTACAGCCGGGTCCCCGGCAGGTCACCGAGGGCCTTGCGCACCTGGGCGATCACCTGGTCGGCGCGGTCCTTGCGCTCGCCGACCGGCTTGAGGGCAATAAACATCTGGCCGCTGTTGATCGCCCCGCCACCCCCGCCGCCCCCCCCGATAAAGCCACCGACGGTCTGCACATTCGGGTTCTTCGACACGGTCTGGTTAATCTTGCTGAACGCCTCCTGCATCGCCGCATAGGAAATGCTCTGCGGCGCGATGATGCTGCCCTGCAGCCGTCCGGTGTCCTCCTGGGGAAAGAAGCCCTTGGGCACCAGCACATAGAGCACGGCGGCGAGCACGATGACCAGCACGGTCAGCAGCCCCATCAGCGCCGAATGATCGACGACCCAGCCCAGGGTCCGGTCATAGAAGCGATGGAAGCGCGAATCCGGATACTCGTGCTCCGAGCCCGTCACCTGGCTCGGGCGCAGCAGGATGCTGGAGAGCATTGGTGTCACGGTCAGGGAGATCAGCATCGAAATCAGGATCGCCACCGACAGTGTGATGGAAAATTCGCGAAACAGGCGCCCGACTATACCGCCCATCATCAGCAACGGAATAAACACCGCGATCAGCGACACACTGATGCTCAACACCGTGAAGCCGACCTCCCGCGCCCCGGCCAGCGCCGCTTGTACTCGGGTTTCGCCGCGCTCCAGGTGGCGCATGATGTTTTCCACGATGACGATGGCATCGTCGACCACGAAGCCGGTGGAAATGGTCAGCGCCATCAGCGACAGGTTGTTCAGGCTGAAACCGAGGAAATACATGGCGCCAAAGGTGCCGAGCAGCGACAGCGGCACGACCACCGCCGGCACCAGGGTGCTGCGCCAGTCGCGGAAGAAACCGAAGGTCACCAGGGTCACCAGGAGAATCGAGGCCAGCAGGCTGATTTCCACATCGCGCAACGAGGCGCGGATGGTGGTGGTGCGATCCAGCAGGATATTGAGCTTGATCGAAGCCGGGATCGAGCTTTGCAGGAACGGCAGCGAAGCCTTGACCGCATCCACCGTCTCGATGACGTTGGCCCCCGGCTGCTTGAACACCACCAGCAGCACCGCCGGCCGGCCGTTGGACAGGCCGAAGTTGCGCAGGTCCTCGACATCCTCGCGGACATAGCCCAGGTCGGAGATATGCACCACATCGCCGTTGCTTTGCTTGACCACCAGCGGCGCGTAGTCCTCGGGCTTGAACAGCATGTCGTTGGCGCCGATCCCGTAGGACAGGTTGTCGATGGACAGCGCGCCCTTGGGCAGGTTGGCGTTCGAGGCGGTGATCACCGCGCGCACCTGCTCCAGGCTGACGCCGTAGTGGTTGAGCCGATCCGGATTGAGTTCGATGCGCACCGCCGGCAGCGCACCGCCACCGACGGTGACGTCGCCGACCCCGCTGGTTTGCAGCAATTTCTGCTCGAGCAAGGTCGAGGCCACGTCATACATTTGCCCGGGCGTGGCACTGTCGGAAGTCAGGCTGATGATCATGATCGGCGAATCGGCCGGATTGACCTTGCGGTAGGTCGGATTACCCGACAGATCGCTGGGCAGGCTGCTGCGGGCGGCGTTGATGGCGGCCTGGACGTCGCGGGCGGCGCCATCGATATTGCGGCTCAGGTCGAATTGCAGGTTGATGCGGGTCGAGCCCAGGTTGCTCGACGAAGTCATCTGGGTCACCCCGGCGATCTGCCCGAACTGCCGTTCCAACGGCGTGGCCACCGAGGTGGCGACGGTTTCCGGATCGGCGCCCGGCAGCGAGGCGCGCACGCTGATGGTCGGGAAGTCCACTTGCGGCAACGGCGCCACCGGCAACAACAGGAAGGCCAGCCAACCGAACAGGGCCAGGCCGACCGCCAGCAGGAGGGTTGCAATCGGGCGTTGGATGAACGGCGCGCTGATGTTCATGGCATCAGCCCCCGGTCTCGGCTTGCCGCTTGCCGAAGCGCCGTTCCAGTTGGTTCATCGCCAGGAAAATCACCGGCGTGGAAAACAGCGTCAGCAACTGGCTGAGCAGCAACCCGCCGATGATCGCGATACCCAGCGGATGGCGCAGCTCCGAACCGATGCCGGTGCCCAGGGCCAGCGGCACCGCGCCGAACAGCGAAGCCATGGAGGTCATCAGGATCGGTCGGAAGCGCAGTTCCGCCGCCTTGCGAATCGCCGCCACCGGGTCGAGCCCGTCCTTGCGCTGCAACTCCAGGGCGAAGTCGACCATCATGATGCCGTTCTTCATGACGATCCCGATCAACAGCACGATGCCGATCAGGCCGATGATGTCGAACTGGGTGCCGGTGACCTGCAACGCCAGCAAGGCGCCGAGGGCCGCTGAGAGCAGGGTCGAGAGGATGGTCACCGGGTGCACGAAGCTCTCGTAGAGAATCCCGAGCATCAGGTAGACCACGACAATCGCCGCCACCACCAGGAAGACCTGGTTCGCCAGCGAGGACTGGAAGGTCGCGGCGGCGCCTTCCAGGTTGGCCTGTACCGTCAAGGGCAGGCCGAGGTCTTTTTCTATCTGATCCAGGCGCGTCACGGCGGCGCCCAGGGTCTGGCCGGGCGCCAGGTTGAAGGAGATGTCGGCATAGGGGAACTGGCCCAACCGGTTGAGGGTGATGGGGCTGCGAATCACCTGCTGGGTGGCCATGCTCGCCAGGGGCGCCACGACCCCGCTGCTGGTGGCGACATACAGGCCGGTCAGCAGGTCGGCGATATTGCGCGGTGGCCGGTCGCTGGCCATCACCACGTGATACTGGTTGAGCTGGGTGTAGATGGTCGATACCTGGCGCTGGCCAAAGGCGTCGTACAGCACATTATCGATGGCCTGGGGCGTGACGCCCAGGCGGGAGGCCGTGGCGCGATCGATATTGATCTGGATCTGATTGCCGAACTGCATCGCCTGGCTTTGCACGTCGCTGAACATCGGATCCTTGGCGATGGCCGAAAGCAGCTTGGCGGTCCACTCCTCCAGGACCTGCGGGTCGGTGGCCTGCAAGCCGAGGCGGTAGCTGGTGGTCGCGATCGTCGCGTCGAGGGTCAGGTCCTGCACGCTGTGCAGATACAGGCGCACCCCGGAATCATCGGCATTGGCGTCCGACAGCCGGCGAATCACCAGCGCGGCGCTGTCGCGCTGGCCGCGCTCCTTGAGATTGATCAGCAGGTTGCCCTGGTTGATGGTCGGGTTGGTCTGGTCGATGCCGACGAAGGACGACAGGCTGGCCACCGCCGGGTCCTTGAGAATCCGCGCGGCGAGCTTCTGCTGTTGCCGCTCCATCTGCTGGAACGACACGCTGGGCGAACCCTGGGAGATCCCCTGGATCAAGCCGGTATCCTGTTCGGGGAAAAAGCCCTTGGGCATGATCACGATGATGAGCAGGGTCAGCAGCGCGGTGAAGACGATGGAAATCAGGGTCAGGGTACGGTGCAGCAACACCCAGTCCAGGCCACGCACGTAGTAGCCGTTGATCCGGTCGAAAAAGTCCGGACGGCGCTCGCCGGAGTGGTTGCGCAGCATGCGCGAGCACATCATCGGTGTCAGGGTCAGGGAAATCACCGCGGAAATCACGATGGTCACCGCTACCGTCATGGCGAACTCGCGAAACAGCCGGCCGACCACATCGCCCATGAACAGCAGCGGGATCATCACCGCGATCAGCGCCACCGACAGCGAGATGATGGTGAAACCGATCTGTGCCGAGCCCTTGAGCGCGGCCTGCAAGGGCGTATCGCCCGCTTCCAGGTAACGGGTGATGTTTTCAATCATGACGATGGCGTCATCGACCACAAAACCGATGGCAATGGTCAGCGCCATCAGCGTCAGGTTGTTCAGGGAGAACCCCAGCACATAAGCCACGGCCAGGGTGCCGATCAGGGTCAAGGGCACGGTGACGGCCGGAATCACCGTAGCCGGGATATTGCGCAGGAACAGGAAGATCACCAGTACCACCAGCAGTATCGCGACCCCCAGCTCGTACTGGACGTCGGTCACCGAGGCGCGAATGGTCTGGGTGCGGTCGGTCAACACACTGACCTTGAGGGTTCCCGGCAGGCTGGCGCGCAATTTGGGCAACAGTTGCTGGACCCGGTCGACCACCTGGATCACGTTCGCTCCTGGCTGGCGCTGGATATTCAGCACGATCGATGGCGTGTCGTTGGTCCAGGCCGCCTGCCGTGGGTTTTCCGCGCCCTGGATCGAGGTGGCGATCTGCGCCAGGCGGATCGGCGCGCCATTCTTGTAAGCGATCACCAGGTCGCGGTATTCCTCGGCCGATTGCAATTGATCATTGGCACCGATGGAAAACGCCTGGAACTTACCGTCGATATTGCCCTTGGCCTGGTTGACGTTGGCGGCCCCCAGGGCGCTGCGGACATCCTCCAGGGACAGGCCCATGCTGTTCAGCGCCGAGGTGTTGGTCTCGATCCGTACCGCCGGGCGCTGGCCGCCGCTGATGGTCACCAGCCCGACCCCGGAAATCTGCGAGATCTTCTGCGCCAGGCGCGTATCGGCCAGGTCCTCGATCCTGGTCAGGGGCAAGACCGCGGAAGTCAGCGACAGCGTCAGAACCGGCGCATCGGCCGGGTTGACCTTGCTGTAGACCGGCGGATACGGCAGGTTGGCCGGCAAGAAGGTACCGGCGGCATTGATCGAGGCCTGCACTTCCTGTTCGGCGATATCCAGCGACAGCGCGAGGTCGAATTGCAGGGTGATCACCGACGCACCGTTGGAACTGGTGGAGCCCATCGACTTGAGGCCGGGCATTTCGCCGAACTGGCGTTCCAGCGGCGCGGTGATCGAGGAACTGATCACCTCCGGGCTGGCCCCGGGGTACTGGGTGAAGACCTGGATCGTCGGGTAATCGACTTCGGGCAGCGCCGAAACCGACAGGAAGTGATAGCCGAGCAACCCCAGCAGGAAGATGGCGACCATCAACAGTGTGGTGGCGATGGGTCGCTCGATGAAGGGTCTTGAGACGTTCATCAGCAATGCCTACCTGGGCGGCACAATGGGAGTTTCTGGGACATTGCCGAACTCACTGGCTGACCACTTTGACCGCCGAGCCGTTGTCCAGTTTGTCGGCCCCTTCGGTAATCACCTGCTCACCGACTTTCACGCCCTCTTCCAGCACCGCCGTCAGGTCGCCACTGATCGGGCCGCTCTTGATCGTGCGCAGGCTGGCCGTGCTGCCTTGCACCACAAAGACGAAATCGCCCTTGCTACCGTGCTGGATCGCCAGGGTCGGCACCACCGCGACCTGCTGCAGGGTGTCGGCCTTGAGCCGGGCATTGACGAACTGATTGGGGAACAACGCGTTACCGCTGTCGTTGAATTGCGCCTTGACCCGCACCGTGCCGGTGGCGGTGTCGACCTGGTTGTCCAGGGCCAGCAGGGTTCCGCTGGCCAGCAGGTTGTGTTTGTTACGGTCGTAGGCCAGGACATCGACCTTGCCCTTGGCCATGGCCTGGTCGATGGCGCCCAGATCATCCTCGGGTACCGCGAAGACCACCGTGGCCGGGTTCATCTGGGTGATCACCGCGATGCCCGTGGTGCTGCCTGCAGCGACAAAGTTGCCGGGGTCCACCAGGCGCAGGCCGACGACGCCATCGACCGGCGAGATGATGGTGCAGTAACTCACCTGCACTTGCAGGTTCTGCACCGCACCGTCATCCGCCGCCACTGTCCCCACTTGCTCCTGCACCGTGGCAACCTGGGTATCGAGGGTTTGCTGGCTGACCGAGCCGACCTTGATCAATTCGCGAAAGCGCGCCAGGTCGCGCTGGGCATTGACCAGCACCGCCTGGTCATGGGCCAGCACGCCCTTGGCCTGGGCCAATTGGGCCTTGAGCGCGCGGTCATCGATGCGCGCCACCACCTGGCCCTTGCCGACGCGCTGGCCTTCCTTGAAGTCCACCGAGGAAAGAATGCCGGAGACCTGGCTGACCACGGTCACGCTGCGGGTCGGCGTCACCGTGCCCAGGGCATCGATATACACCGGCACATCCAGCAATTTGACAGCGACGGCCGTCACCGGATCGCCCGGCGCGGGCGGCTTGCCCTTGGGCTTGTTCGAACGGTGATAAAGCGCCCAGCCCCCCGTCAGAAGCCCCAGTACCAGAACCGCCAGCAGAATGCTTGTTGCCTTGCTGTGCTTCACTCATCTATCCCCAGGGGTCCGCTTCCGCAGCGGCAATGGCCATTGGCCCTATGCCGTTGAAGATTAGTCTGCTATCGAGGTTGCGCCCATGAACCTGAACAACAGCTTTCTGCGGGGGATGGGGATGGTGAAACTCTTGTCAGTTAAGGAAATGACGAGCGAAATGGAGAAGTGCAAGTACACGCCTGGCGGACTGTGCGGCCTGAGGAGGAGTAGCTGCGCTGTTACACGATGGAAAAAACCGCCATCCGCCTGCGGATACTATTGACTGCATCATCTCCCTAGGCTTCTTCATTCCCTGAGTCGGCATCCGATTCGATATCCATATCGGATTCCGACTCTGAGTTGAATTGTTCAATCGGTATTTCTCGATTAACCGATGCCACGTAGGTAGCACACTCCGCCTGGGTCCACTGCCAAACCTGCTCCATGCTCGGAACTGGATTATCATTTGCCCAGGGGTTGTATTCGGCGTCACCATTGCCGGCAGAAGAGGCCCTATGTCTTTGACGGGCACCGAATGTATCCTCTCGCCATTGCGGGAGCTGCGCAACTTGTCCTTGTGCTCCACCATAGGTGATATCGGCAGCCACGGCGAGCCCGGGGTTCAGGTTGATGGCGGTAAGCTTTCCAGTGATATGGTTTCCAACCGGGCCGGCCTGCGCCGCCGTGGTTAAATCAGCATATGTTTGAATTCCGCCAAACACCTGACCATAGTCGGGCCTTGCACCGCCGAGATTGACTTGCTGATCCCATGTAGCGCCGACCAAGTTGTTGAGTTGTTCCTCTACGCACATCCCCCATAGCGCAGGGGTTTGATTCGCTGCATATGCATTCTGCGAATGTGTTCGGTTGGCAGGGGCCGCTTGCACTCCGGTAGTCGCATCCTGAACAGCCTGGGGGACCAATCCATCCAGGGCGCTCCAGGCAGCGTTTATCTGTTGGGTTTGTGCCGCCGTCCGAAGGGCGGCGGCTGCAGTGTAGGTGCCGCTTCTAGAGACGGCTCGTTGAATAGGGGCTTGATTCGCCGGTATCGACAACTGAGACGTCGGCCGGGCTGGGCTACGATTATCTGCCAACTCCCGGGAAACCAACTGTTCGACCCGTTGGCTATTGTCTGCGACTCCTTGCCACAGCGTTTTCTGCGCAATGGCTGCCGGACGATTGTCTACAAGCTGATAAGCTGACTTGGCACGTTCTGCTGTTTGAGGAGCGACTAACTGTTTATTGCTTTCCTGTTTTCTGTCGGCATAAACAGTCATCCAGAGCTCCTTGCCCGAGGTTCAGTAGTTAGCGTATTAATGCCGGTATCATGAAAACGACTTCTGCGTAGCTGAACGAGCTTGAAGCCTAGCCCAGTCTAGCTGAGGTTTATCGAGTGCTTCAATGTCTTGCCCCTTTCATCAGGGCTCGGGCCCGAGCGCAAGAAATCGACTCCGCCCCACCACCCTGCGCGCCGCCAAACGACCTGCCGTGAACCTCCCAGGCGCACCCGCCGGCTTTAGACGAACGGCCAAGCAGAATGTCTGTCGCCCCTTGCGCTTGGGCTGACGCGATCTATCGTCTCCCCATGCCACTCAAGAAAACCTGAGTTCCTCTCAACGTATTCTGCTCTGCAGTGCTGTACAGTGACAACGACACCACGGAGTCCGAGTCATGGAAGAAACCCTCATTCTGGTGGATGAGGACGATTGCGAAACCGGCAGCGCGCACAAGCTGTTCATCCATCAACAGGGCCTGCGACATCGGGCGTTCTCGATCTTCATTTTCGACGAGCAAGGCCGTTTGCTGCTGCAACAACGCGCCCTTGGCAAATACCACTCGCAAGGCCTGTGGACCAACAGCTGCTGTGGCCATCCGCGCCAGGGCGAACAGACCCACGCCGCCGCACAACGGCGCCTGTTCGAAGAAATGGGCCTGACCTGCCCCCTGAAGAAGGTCGCCTCCCTGCTCTATCGGGAACAGGTTTCGAACGACCTGATCGAGCATGAATTCGACCATCTGTTCGTCGGCACCAGCGACACCCCTCCCGTAGCCAACCCCGATGAAGCCCTGGCCTGGGCCTGGCTGCCACTGTCCGACATTCCGGGGTGCATTGCCGCCGAACCGGAAAAGTACACGGTCTGGTTTCGAAGGATCTTCGACATCTACACCCTCACGGGTTTGCACGCCTGGCAAAAAATCGCCCTCGCGGCACCTTCGACCAGTCATCTGGCCCTCTAGAGATCACCCGCATGACACCGAACGTGCAAGGCGCGTTGGCGACCTGTTTGCGCCCTCTGGCGGAGCTGCGACGCGGCTATCAGGCCTGCCACCAGCGCGGCAGTAACTGCCGGACCTTGGCCTCGGCAAAACGATCGTCGATCAACATCACCACGCCACGATCCTGCTCGCTGCGAATCACCCGGCCGGCCGCCTGCACGACCTTCTGCACACCGGGATACAGGTAGGTGTAGTCGTACCCGGCGCCGAACAGGACGGCCATGCGTTGCTTGATCTGTTCATTGACCGGGTTCAACTGTGGCAGTCCCAGGGTCGCGATAAATGCGCCGATCAGCCGTTGGCCGGGCAAGTCAATGCCCTCGCCAAAGGCCCCGCCGAGGACCGCGAAGCCAATCCCCTGGCTATGTTCGCTGAACTGCGCGAGAAAGGCCTGGCGCTGGCCTTCCTCCATGCGCCGCGATTGCTGCCAGAGCGGGATATCCGGATGGGTCTCGGCCAGCAGCCGCGCCACCTGCTGCAAATAATCAAAGCTGCTGAAAAACGCCAGGTAGTTGCCGGGGCGTTGGCCGAACTGTTCGGCCAGCAGTTCGACGATGGGCACCAGTGACGCCTGGCGATGGACGTAACGGGTGGAAATCCGGCTGATGATCCGCAAGTCCAGTTGTTCGCGCTTGAACGGCGATTCGACATCGATCCACGCGGTGTCCGCCGGCAGGCCGAGCAAGTCGGCGTAGTAGTGCCGCGGACTGAGGGTCGCGGAAAACAGCACGCTGCTGCGCGCCGCCGTCAGCCGCGGACGCAGGAAGCCGGCCGGCACCACATTGCGCAGGCATAGCTGCGAGCTGCGCCGCTGGCCGCTCTCACGCAGGCTGATGTCGAACAGAAAATGCTCGTCGAACAGCTCCCCCACCCGGGAGAACTGCAGCAGCTCGAAGTAGAAGCCCTGGAGCTCACCATCGACGCCTTGCGGGTGTTCATTGAGGTAGTCGCCGATGGCCGACACGCACAAGCCAATGGCATTCAGCAGTTTGCCGGGCGCCTGCGCATAGGCCTGATAAGGGCTGATCTGCTCCTTGTGCAGGGCATTCCACTCACGATTCAAGCGCTGGAACGACTTTTTCAAGGGCTCGGGCAGGTTGCGCCGGACGCTGTTCAGTAGCTGCTGATCGAGGCTCGCGCTGTACATCTGGCGCCCCCGCTCCACCAGGTTATGGGCCTCGTCCACCAGTGTCGCCACCCGCCACTGGTTGGCCTGGGCCAGCCCGAACAACAGCGCACTGAAGTCGAAGTAGTAGTTGTAGTCGGCGACCACCCAATCGCTCCAGCGGGCCATTTCCTGACTCAGGTAATAGGGGCAGATGTCATGGGCCAGGGCTATGCCCCGTAGCGCCTGCTGGTTGAGCAAGGGCACGCCGACCGCAGCCTGCCGCGCCACGGGAAGACGGTCGTAAAAGCCCCGGGCCAAGGGGCAAGCCTCGCCGTGACAGGCCTTGTCCGGATGCTCGCAGGCTTTGTCCCTGGCGACCAGTTCCAGCACCCGCAGCGGCAACTCGGGGGAGCGCCGGTAGAGGACCTGCGCCGCGTCCAGGGCCAACTGCCGGCCCGGGGTCTTGGCGGTGAGGAAAAACACCTTGTCCAGTTGCTGCGGTGCCAGCGCCTTGAGCATCGGGAACAGCGTGCCAAGGGTCTTGCCGATCCCGGTAGGCGCCTGGGCCATCAGACAACGCCCGGTGCTGACGGCCTTGTACACCGTCTCGGCCAGGGTCCGTTGGCCGGGACGGAAAACCTCGTGGGGAAAGACCAGATCCCGAGCGGCTTGGTCGCGGGCCCGGCGATGGCCGGCCTCCTGCTCGGCCCAATGCAGGAAACGTTCGCACTGCTGCGTGAAGAAGGCTTCAAGCTGCGCGGCACTCCAGGTATCCCGCAGCACGGTTTCTTTTTCGCTGACGATATCAAAGTAGACCAGCGCCAGGTTCACCTCCGCCAGCTGTAACTGCTGGCAGACCAGCCAGGCATAGATCCGCGCCTGGGCCCAGTGCAGTTGCCGGTGATTGGCCGGCTGCGCGGCAAGGTCACCCCGGTAGGTCTTGATTTCTTCGAGCAGGTTTTGCCGCGGATCATAGCCATCCGCCCGGCCCTGGACCTTGAGCTGACGGTAATGGCCCTCCACCGGCAACTCGGCCTGATACCCCTCGCCTCGCCGTGACGCCACGGTGCGATGCCCGAGCATGCCCTCCTGGGCGCTGGGCGACGGCGTGAAGCGCAGATCCAGGTCGCCGACCTTGGCGGTGAACTCGCACAGGGCGCGCACGGCAACACGGTAGGTCAAGGCGCCTCCGCCGCCCATTGCACATAGCAGACGGCAACCGGCATCTGGTGCTGCCGGCAGAACTCCAGCCAGCGCAGTTGGTTGTCCTGCAAGCGGTCGCCGGGGCCTTTGACTTCGATCATCCGGTAGCTTTTTTCGGCCGGCCGGAACTGGATCAGGTCAGGCATGCCGGCACGGTTGGCGCGGATATCCTGCAGCAGGCGTTCGAACCAGCGTTTCAGATGTTCGGCGGGCAGGCAGTCGAGGGCCTGCTCCAGCAACTCAGGGGTCAGCACGTTCCAGAACACAAAGGGCGATTGCAGGCCCCATTTGGCGCTGAAGGTGCTGCGAATGCCGTGCTGGTAACGGCCATCCTCCAACTGTGCCAGGCATTCGGCGAACAGCCCGGCGCGACGGCTGTAAAAGCCCTCGTCATGCAGGTCCGCCGGACCGCTCTGGAACGGGTGGAAAAATGCCCCCGGCAGCGGCGCGAAGATCGCCGGCCAGCACAACAGGCCGAACAGCGAGTTGATCAGGGTATTTTCCACGTAGTGCACCGGCGCCTGCGGCTCGTGCAGGTGCCGGGCAACACTTTCCTCGACCGACAGCGCCGAATCGTTGACCAGCACCAGGTCCAGTCGGGTAACGGTCAGCGGCGTGCTCGGGGCAATGGCCGGCAGCCCGAGCTTGCGCCGCAGCCGCGGCAGGATGCGTAACAGCTGCTGCTGTTCTTCGGCACTGTGCGGGGCCTCCCGCGCCTGCAATGCCAGGTCCATGGCCGGTTGGAACTCGTCCAGGCGCTCAAGCACGCGGATCCGCCGCAGGCGCGCTGGCGGGTGGCTGCAAGCGCTATAGATCGCCAGCGCGCCGGACCAGTCCTGCAAACGTTCGCTCTGTTGCCCGAGCTGGAACAACAGCTTGTCCCGGCGGCGTTCCAGCCAGGGGTTGTCGGTGTCCAATTGCTTGACCTGTTGCTGTATCAGGCGCGGTTCCTCGCCGGCCTCGAGGGCTTCGCGAGCGGCGTGCAGATGCAGGTAGCCGTCGAGGTCGGCGCGGCTGCGCAGACCGCGGGATGAGCTGCCGAACTCGACCTTTTCGTAGGTGAAGATACCCAGGTCCGCCAGCACGAACTCGGACCAGTCCTGGTACAGGTTGCCGAAAAACATCAAGCGCAGGCGGTCGCACAGTGGCATCACCTGCAGGCTGTACAGCGACTCGGGAATCCCCGGGCACCATTGGGCGAATGACCGGCTCTCGTCGAAGCGCCGGGCCAATTGCGCATACAACTCGGGCTTGTTCGCCTTGGCCTGGATGATATCGGCCTTGAAGCCGTGCAGCACCTCGGCCTTTTGCAGGACAGCGAACAACTGCGCCAGGCTCAGCGGCGCCTCATCGCGCAGCCAGCCCAGCGCCAGCAGCGGCGCCGCCGCCGACTCGGGATCGCCGATTTCGGCATAGTTCAGCTTGCCGGCACGAAAGTGCTCGCCCTTGCGCATCACCATTCTGACCAGCAAGGCCCGGGAGGCCTTGGGCAAGCACGAGAAATCGTTGATAAAGGCCTGTTCCCGCGCATCCAGAAGATCGGCATAACGCTCGGCCAACCAGTCGAGCACTTGCTGGAAGTTGTTCAGGTAATAGAACGGATCGTCGAGGGGCTGGGTTGTCACGGGCAGGAAGGACCAAGGTTATCGAATGCTGGTTATGCATACAGATAACAGGCCATCCCGCCCCTGGCAAATACAAACGGACAAAGGGCGTCTCAGTCGAGCTGCTCCAGGCGCAAGGCATCGGCCAGGACGCCCAGGGCCTGGTCCAGGTGGCGGTGGCCATTGGCGCTGCTGCACAGGCGCAGGTGCTGCTGATGCAGGCCGTGGAGGCTGAACAACTCACCGGGGGCGATGACGATTTTCTGCTCCAGCAAGCGTTCGAAGACCTTGCGCATGTCCACCGGCCGGGTCGCCCGCGCCCATACCGTCGCCCCGCCCCGCGGCGGCACGAAAGCCAGGCTGTCGGCCAGGCGCTCGCGCAACAGGCCGCTCATATGCGCCATGCGCTCCTGCAACAGGCGGCGCAAGGTCGTCAGGTGCTGGTCGATCCGCCCGCTGCTGTAGAGCCGGGCAATCGCCTTCTGCCGAGTCGGCGACATGCGGAACGAGCGCAACAGGAAATGCCGCTGCAGCTCCGCCCCCAGGTGCCGGGACAGCAGGTAACCAAAAGGTGCCTCGGCGCCCATGATCCGCTCGAAGCTGGCGAACACCAGCAGCCGATCAGGGTCCACCAGATCACGCATCCGCGGGCCGCCGGGCTCGAAGGCGAACTCGCCGTGGCTGTCGTTTTCCAGCAACCAGATGCCGAAACGCTCGAGCAACCGCGCCAAGTGCTCGCGCTGCGCCAGAGGCATCAGGCTGCCACGGGGCACGCTGAGCCCGGAAGACATCAGCAACAGCTTGACCGGCTGGGTCTGCAGCAAGTGCTCCAGTGCCGCCAGGTCAAAACCGCCATCGTCCAGCAGCGGCACCTCGACGATATTGACCCCGCCGGCCTGCAGCAGACGCAGGATCACCCAGTCGCAGGGCGACTCCACCAGTACCGTCGCCTGTTTCAGGCTCAGCGCGGCCATCAGGGTTTCCAGCACGCTGCGCAAGTCCGCGCCAATGTAGACGTCATCGGCATGCCAATAGCGCTGGGCCGAGGTGGTATAGCGCACGGCCAGGGCGGTACGCAGTTCCAACTCGCCGAAGGGCTGGAACTGTGGCGCCTGCTGGCGCGGGTACTGGCGTACCAACTCGCGCTCGAGCAACAACAGTGGATTGTCCAGCGACAGCAGCAATGCCGGTTCATCACTGCTCAGCACCAGGGTGCCGGGACGCCGCGAATGCACATACAGGCGCTCCAGCACATCGGCGCTGCCACTGACGAACGACGCCGCGGAAACCGGTAGCGCGTAATAGCCCGACTTGGCCAGCGAGTACACCCGCCCCTCCTTTTCCAGCAGGGAATAAGCGTACTGGATGGTCGAGATCGAAACATTCAGGCGCTCGGCCAACTGGCGCAGGGACGGCAGCTTGACCCGGGCATCGGTCTCGACTTCGTTGATCAGGCTGACCAGATAACGATAGACCGCCTGGTAGGCAAAATCCGAGTGTTTGCGGCCCTTGTCGGGCGACGCTTGAGTCATGTCCTGGGGGGCGGACGGATCCGCACCCGGTTGGGGAATGTCTGAAACTATCAATACCAATCCTTTTTAACGTCCCGACAAGACTTCTTTGAACACTTCACCGTTGTCGGGATTGACGATGTCGATGCGGTGCTTGTCCGGGTCGCTGGCACGGACCCGGGCGATCAGCGAGCTGACGCCGGAAAAGTCCACCTGGGCCTTGGAGTAGAGATCCGCCAGCAACGCCGGGGTCAGCCCGCTGACTTCGCCCAGCCATTGCCAGATCTGCTCGGGCACGACCTGCCCGGCGAGGGCCTTGTGCAGGTCCGGCAAGGCCACGAGCATGCCGGGGTGGCAACTGCGCAGGAACGCCTCCAGCCCGTTGCCGCGATTGACAAAGGGTGCGAACAGCAAGCAGCTCAGTTGGGCTTCGTTCAGGCTGAAGGCCTCCTGTGCATAGGCACTGGCCAGCGCCCGTCGATCGAGGATTTTCTCCGCGCTGTCATAGGCACCCATGGCCTGCTCCACCAGCCGCGCCGGCATGCGCTTGCGACGCATCATGGTTTCGGCCAATTGCAGGTACTCGCCGATCCCGGCCTCGTAGCTCAAGCCCCTGACGTACTGCGCCTGCAGACCGCGCATATGCGCCATCAACAAGGGATTGGCACAATCGGACTCGCTGAAGTGAAAGGCCAGGTCATCGAACTGGAAACCGAGAAACTCGGTCAGCAACGGCCAGCGCTCCTCTAGGTCGCGACCGACCAGGTCATAGACACTGACCAGCATCGGCGCCGTGGCCCGGCTGGAACGACTGATGGCCGGGCCCTCGGGTTCGACCAGGGCCTCGCCATACAGCTCGCGGTAGTAATCCAGGCCGAGGTCGTGGCAGGTTTTCAGCGCCTCGTCGAACTCCAGCGCCCGCCCTCCGACCCAGGTCCGCTCCGACTTCTCGGTCGCCCGCAACAACCAGGTCATGTACTGTTTCTGCTCCCGCGGTGATTCGCCGCTGACCAGGGCATCGACGCCTTTGTCCCAGGCGCTGGAGCGCTCGTAGAAATCGGCCATGGACAGGTAGCAGCCGTTGCAGAAGGTCGCGCGCCCATCGCCCGCGGTCAGGTGGCCGCTCATCAGCAGGTTGCGGCGGTTGATCTCGCGGTTGAGTTCGGACATCGGCAGGCGGTGATTGAAAGGCCGGACATGCTTGTTGTCCACCATCAACAACTCGACCCGGGGATCGTCATAGACGAACAAGGCACTGTAGCTGCGATGGATATTGTGCATGACCGTGGCGGTGACCCCGGCATGACGCAAGGTCGCGACCCGCAGGTTGAAGGTCGCCGGCGAACGTCCGGCAATACTCAACTGCGCCGCCCGCAGGAACGCCAGCGTATAACTGCTGTCCTTGCCGCCGCCGTGGGCCACCATGACCTTGAATTCACCGATACGCTCGATACCGCCCGCCGCTACGATCAGACGTTGAATCAACAACTGCAAAGCAATACGTTCAGCGCGCGTGAAGTAACTCATCAGACGCTGCAACACTTGCTGATAAACATAATTCATTGCCTGCTCATGAATGGAGCTCATAGCCTTTATACACCTGGATTGGGTTCAGTGTCGGGCAAACAGCGCTCGCATTACCGGCAGTTACCGGATCGGACGGAAGATTGCCTGTCCCATATAACCCTGATGCGGACAAGCAACACCCGAAGTATTGCACAGGCCTGAAACACCCACGGCAAGAGCTTTCGAGCACGACCGACGTCACTGATTGCCAGTTAGCGTTGGGAGTCTGCGTGCCAATAAAAATATCTTAGGAATATTCTTACAATGACCTACAACTATTAACTACCCACAAGAGATTAATGACATAAGGAGGCAGTCTTCGCCCGGAGCCCTGAAGGCAAGATATTCCAGGCGTTGTGTCCAGGAGGGTGCGACCTGAAACTTCGAAAAACAACGCGACTCCGATACAGCAGCTGATAGTGAACCATAACTCATTCCTTGAGCTGTAAGTGACCCTTTCAATTATCAGCACTTACCCGACGATTAACAGATACAGAATCCGGCGAAAAACCGGTTCAGTTGATGCCCCACCGCGGCGCGCGGTAAACACCTGAAAAAGTTGTTAATCGATGTTTCAGGGCGCCCATAAAAAACCCCGTAGCGCAGAACGATACGGGGTGATATGGGCTCAAACGGCCGGAGTCAGCTCAACTGGGTGCAACTTGCAGCGCGACCCGCCCGCGACACGGGCAACCGTCCATGAAACGATGCGCCTCGACAAACTCGTCGAAAGGAAAAGTGCGGATTTCCAGCGGTGGCAACACACGGTCGGCCGTCAGCTGGTTGATATCGCGCAAGGCCCTTTGCAACGCCGCCTGGTCCTGGACGATGCCCAGTTCCGGCTTGCCAGTGAAGTTGCCGATACAGTGGACGAAGAACTGGATATTCTTCTGGAACGCCGCACACGCCGGGAACGGAGTCTGGTTACCACCTTGCAGGCCATAGAGCACCAGGCTGCCACGTGGCGCCAGGACATCGCCGAGCATCGACATCTGCGGGCCGCCAAGGCCGTCGAAGACCATGTCGACGCCACGCCCGTCGGTGTACTTGTTGACCTGCATCAGCAGGTCCTGCTCCTCGGTGACAATCACCTTGTCGGCCCCCAGGGACAACAGGTACTCGCGCTCTTCCGGAATCTTGGTCGCGGCAATCACCTTGGCTCCCAGGGCCTTGCCCAGCTGCACGAAGGACGGACCGGCGCAGTGGCTGGCATCGGTGACCAGGGCAAACTGCCCCGGCTTGACCCGCGCCAGGTCGACATAGGCGAAATAGGCAATCAGCAGCGGCGTGTAGTGCACGCTGGCCTGGACCGCGGTCAATACATCCGGATAACGGGTCAGGGCCGAGCGTGGCAGGACGATCAGCTCGCCATAGACCGGATAATCGTTGGGGCTCTCGGCCGGGAAGCTGGCGACCTTGTCGCCGACGGCGAGGTCATCGACGCCATCGCCGACGGCGGTGACCACGCCGGCCATCTCATGACCGATACCCGCCGGCAGGCGGGCCTGGGACGATGCCAGGTTCTGCCGCCAGAGGACGTCGTACCAACTGATGCCAATGGCCTCGACACGCACCTGCACTTCGCCCGGCGCGGGCAGAGTGGCCGTATGCTCTTCGCATTTGAGCACCTCGGCCGGGCCAAACTTGTGAAAACGGATCGTGCGGGACATCGCAAACCTCGTCAAATGAACCTCTAATGCCATGAACTCTATCCGGGCTTTTCGCCCAAGACCATCAGTGGCTATTAATAGTCGACATGCCTGTCATTGATTGGCGACCATTGTACACAGTTCAAATTTCCGTGCGAATCAACCACTTTTGCCCGTAAGATTGACCTTCCCCGCCAGTGACTGTCTTGTGAAGCGAGCCCGATGAACCGTAACGACTTGCGTCGCGTCGATCTGAACCTGCTGATCGTATTCGAAACCCTGATGCACGAACGGAGCGTCACCCGGGCGGCGGAGAAGCTGTTCCTCGGCCAGCCGGCCATCAGCGCGGCCTTGTCGCGCCTGCGCAGCCTGTTCGATGACCCGTTGTTCGTGCGCACCGGCCGCAGCATGGAGCCTTCGGCCCGTGCCGTGGAAATCTTCGCCCTGCTCTCCCCGGCCCTGGACTCGATCTCCACCGCGGTCAGCCGCGCGTCGGAGTTCGATCCGGCCACCAGCACCTCGGTGTTTCGCATCGGCCTGTCCGATGACGTCGAGTTCGCCTTGCTGCCGCAGTTGCTCAAGCGCCTGCGAGCCGAGGCGCCCGGTATCGTGCTGGTGATCCGCCGGGTCAACTATCTGCTGATTCCGGCCAAGCTCGGTTCCGGCGAGATATCCATCGGCGTGTGCTACACCACCGACCTGCCCGCCAATGCCAAGCGCAAGGTCCTGCGCCGCAGCTCGCCAAAATTGCTGCGGGCCGACAGCATGCCCGGGCCGATGTCGCTGGACGACTTCTGCGCGCGCCCCCATGCGCTGGTGTCGTTCGCCGGCGACCTGAGCGGCTTTATCGATACCGAGTTGGAAAAGCTCGGGCGCAAGCGCCACGTGGTGCTCGCGGTACCGCAGTTCAACGGCCTGAGCACCCTGATCGCCGGCACCGACATCATTGCCACCGTGCCGGACTACACCGCCGATGCGCTGACGGCGGCCGGTGGCGTGCGCGCCGAAAACCCGCCACTGGAGACCCAGACCTTCGAACTGCACATGGCCTGGCGCGGCTCCCAGGACAACGACCCGGGGGAACGCTGGCTGCGCTCGCGGATCCAGATGTTCTGTGGCGACCCTGAGAGTCTTTAGGCGTCGTCTGGCAGGCTGTTCGGCTGATCATTTCTGCCTTTCCACAAACCATGGAGCTCCATTCACTTCCAGTGGATTGCCACATTGGGGGCATATTTGAGGGCATGCTTTGGATGGTTTGAAAAAGATGCCCCCACTGCCCGCAATCCTGCCTAAGCATCAGTGTGTCGCTAAGCGCCAAGAGAACTTTAGCGACATCATCGGTGCACTATTTCCGGCTGGAGCACCCCCGCTACAGGCATGCGCACTACCCAAGGGAATCGTTTGGGATCGGCCTGTTCGTACTGATTGACCTCCAGGCGAGGGAGATTCCGCTTGTCATACAGCATGCCTAGCCGCAATGCCAGGCTTGCAGGGGCAGCCAGAAACAAAGTTATTTCTGTAACGCCTTTTCGAACCAAGGACATCACTGTATCGAGAAACTGCTGAGCGAGTTGTTGTTTCAACTCGGACCAATGCGTGTCGGTACCACGGCCTTCCAGATCCATCCGGATAATGGGCGTTACTGCCTCAGTGATCTGCACATCAACATCCAAAACATCGTACGAAGCGGACACACAGAGCGCCACGCGGGTCGCCCCTGCTTGCAAGGTATCCAAGCCTGCCACCATAAAGCGTTTACCGTCATCATCAACGGTCAACCCACGCCTGGCACGCAGTTGCCGATCCCAGTCCATGATGACCGTGTTTGACTCGTCGTCGACGATCACTCCGAGGAGAAAAAGCAATGGCACCGGTGCAAGCCCACCGAGCACAAACGATATATCGGATCGATCCAACCCATCGCAACGTCGTGCAATGTCATCAGGCAGGCTTGAAATTCGACGTACTGCAGCCTCTGGGCTCACGATCTGTCCGTCTACAATTCCTTGCCTCAAGTCGATGATCACCTGCTCACGGCGACCGAGTATTGATGAGGGAACTGCTGAAGCCTGAGGTTGACCTTGTCAATCTCTCAACCCTCTGGCCTCGATCACGATGACCTTCTTAAGGCTCTCTCGGCGGATATCACGAACGACCAGCCATCCACCTAGCAGTACAATCACACAAGCTATCGCGAACACACCCCAACTCAATGCACCGAAGCTTCCAGAGGTATCCCAGCTAAAGTTAAACGGCACCTGGGAAGTTGGAATCGTAATGCCGACTGTCAGTCCTACGAGCACCAGACCAAAGAGGGGCACGCCTACTCGAATCAGTGGGACGCCCGGCGAACATCGCCTGAAGACCCAATCGATAAGCGATTTAATGAAGTAATTTATCACTATCTATGCTCCAGAATGACAATCGGTGATGGGCTAAAATGGCGACGAAACAAGGTGCAAGAACATGAGATCTTCCGCCACCATTGCAGCCGAACGATCAGCAGTACCGCAAAATCGATACCGCGCTCACCGTTGACAAGATCGACCATAGACTCAACGTCCTGAGCACTAGGCGTCACCGGGAATCGAGGGTGCGAATGCCACTCAGCCAAGTAGTTGAAGCGATCATATTGATGCCCGGTTTCGCAGAAGAACGCATTCAATGCCTCGGCATGGGCTTCCGAGCTCCGGACGAAATGCGCTTGCCCTCCCGTCTGGCTGTCAATCATCAAGTCAACAACTCGGAAATGACCGGGCTCAATCTGCTCCCCCATCAACACACTGCCAATCTCTCGACTACCCGTCGCTCTGAGCGCCTTTCGCAACTGCTCCTTGACGCTATCCGCAAATTCAACTTGCATCGTTGGCCTTTGGTAGAAGGTCTGCGAAGAATTCCTTGAAGGCCTCAACGTCGCCATCTTGTACCTCCATGCTCCAACCATCGGTTGGGCCAAGATCGATCGGCCTAACATCGAATGGCGCCGTAAAGAGCTATCTTCCAGACAGGCCAATCAAATAAGCGGAGTATGGGAAGATCGTCGCTTCGGGACGAGCAAGTAGGTCAGTGGCAAAGCGAGACGGGTGCGCAGCAATCACAGTGACGTCTTCTTGGACTTCTAAGGCCGGGATGGAGATGGTCTGGACCTTAGAGCATCTTATGATTGTTCGCCGAAATCGCTTTCTGCCACTTCTCTTTTCCCCTAATTGCTAAGATTATGGGCGGCGTGGCGATATGCCATCCGATTTAACGCTGCCAGCATCCAGAGGACGGACGATGAAAATCATATTCGTGCACGGCACGGGCGTTCGTTTGCCCTCATTCGAAGCCACCTTCAATACGGTCAAGGCTCATGTGGCGCACTTTCTGCCCGCTGCATCCGTGACGGGTTGTTATTGGGGCGACCATGGCAGTGATATCGGCAAGGGCTTGTCGGTGCCGCTATATGACCAGGCCAGGGCCATCAACCAGCAAACGCCCGAAGACGAAGCCCTCGCCGAATGGGCACTGTTGTACGACGATCCGCTGGTCGAGTTGCGGTTGCTGGCCGCCAGGACGAGTGGTGACATAGCCTTCGACGGCTTCGGCGACAGCCCGGTGATTAAAGTGCGCAAGGCACTGGCCGAACTGCGGAATGCAATCGACACTGGCACCTGGCCCCCCGTGCCCGGCAAGGTCGACGGTAGCACCGTCGCTGCGATAGAAGCGATCGATAACTTACCGGAACTCGATAGCGCAATCGCCGAGGGCGTCCAGTTCGGCAAGAACAGCGGCAAGGGGCTCGACCCTCTCATCGAGTTGCTGGCCCGGGCCGTGACAGCAGGTTGGGTGCAGGCGCAAATGACTACGGGGGCACCCGTGGTTCCGTCCACCACCCGCGACGCGCTGCAACTGGCGGCCTTCCACCTCATGGGAGGAAGCGGCGCTCAGGTCAGAGGAGTGGTCGGCGATATCGTCAGCTTCGTGACCAAGCCGTTACGCACCTTCCTTGGCGCAGTTGTTGCCGACCCGGTGCTTCAGGTCGCCGCTTGGGGCGGACGGACCTATCGCCACAGCATCGCCAATGCAGCGACGCCTGCCGTTGGCGACATCCTGCTCTACCAGGCCCGGGGCGAAACAATTCGCTCGATCATCGCCAAGGCGGTTGCAGACGCGGGTGAGACGCCAGTGGTGCTGCTGGCCCACAGCCTGGGTGGCATCGCTTGCATAGATCTGTTGATCTCGTCGCCGCCACCTCAGGTCAAGGCCGTGATCACCGCCGGCTCCCAAGCACCGTTTCTGTACGAGATCGGCGCGTTAACCCAACTCCAGCAACCCGCCGCATTGCCGGGCCATATGCCCAGTTGGCTGAACATCTACGATCGTGACGACCTGCTGTCCTTCAAGGCAGAGGCCATCTTGGGCAACGGCGCCAGGGTCAGTGACTGCGAAATCCGCAGCCATCAACCCTTCCCTGCATCGCATAGCGCCTACTGGGACAACGTCGAGGTCTGGAAGCGGATCGCCGGATTCCTGGAAACCCTTGGCACATGAAGCTCGGCTCGGCAGCGAATACCTACGCTATCGTGGTCGGTATCGAGTGCTACCGACAAGCCGGCTGGACGCTCAACGGCCCGGCGATGGATGCGCTGCGCATGGCCAACTGGCTGCTGGAAAAAGGCGTCCTCCCAGGCAACATGAAGGTCTTGATCAACGAGGACACCGACATCAGCGAAGCGCTGGGCGAGCAACGCGAGCAGTTGAAGGCCTGTTTGCGCGACGCAGGCGTCGAACTGCGACAGAACCCCACACGCCAAGAACTGGACGACATCCTGGAGCCCCAGAACCTGCTCACACCGGACGGTGTCGGCGTGAAAACCTTGGTCCTTTACCTGGGCGGTCATGGCCTGTGGGAAGGTGGAGAAGCACCAAAGCGCTACCTGGTTACTGCCGATGCCTCCGAGCGCCAATGCCACGTGGTGAACCTGACAGGGATTGCCAACCGGTTCGCCTACTACACCGGCGCGAACCGCTTCCACCGCCAGTGGATCATCCAGGACATCTGCGCGACCCTGCCGGGAGGCCTGCCCCTGAAATGCCTGGCCATTCAAGATTCACCAAGGACGGTGCCTGACAGCCATCAATATATCTTCAACGCTGCACGTCCCGGCCAATCGGCCGGCAACGATCAAGTACGACAGACCGGGGGGTTTTCCTCCGCCCTCATGAAGGCCCTTGCAGGCCAGGACACATTGGAAGGGCTGAATATCGAAGAGGTGCGCAAGGCGATGGACGCCTCTCCCTGGGCGCTCAACAACCAGATGTCCGTCTCCTATCGCGATCACAACATGGAGGAGCAGTCGCAAGTCTTGGGTTCCCTCGCCACCGACCAAGGCGCTCTGGCGGAACTGGAACGGATACTCGGCACAAGCCTAGGGATGACCACGGATTTTATCCAGGCCATCTCCCGACGGTTCCGGCGCGGAACATCAGAGCGCCCGACCCGCCCCCTGTCGCTGCTGCAGTTGCTGGACGGACTGGTCGCCCCCGAGGATTGCGGGCTGACGAACATTGAACAGTTCGCGATCCACCTGCATTCGGTGATGGTCCAGCTCAAGGAGAACTGCGGCAGCACGAATTGGGACGCCGACATCGAGAAGGTCTTTAACTGGATCCTCAAATGGCCCGGCGCTCACAACATGCCCGCAGTCAACCAGTTGAAGGGCCATTTCGAGAACGAGGCGATGGCAAGAGCAGACCTCATCATCATCGACCTGCGCGGTAGCCAAAACCCAAACGAAACTCGGGTGTGGACGTACTCTAATGACGAGCCCACCGACATGGAGCCCTTCACGACGCCTCAGTCCAGCCTGACCGAACGCCTGCGTAGTGTGCTGGAGCAACTCTGCGCCAGCCCATGCGTGTATCGCACCACCCTGTTCGAAGTCGTGGTGCCGGCGGCGGATCTTTTCCAGCCCTATACCGGCCTCGAGTTCATCCGGGATGAGGTACCCGCGTACCTGGGCCATGGCGAGTCGCTGCTGGCGTTGCGCATTCTGGAGCGCTGGACCGACGAGCGCTGGAATCGTGTGTGGAAACGCCACTGGAAGGACGCCAGGGTCAACAGCGGGCGACCGCCGAAAATGGCCTGGCTCTCCTCCGGCACCGCGATGCCCCGCAGTGACTGGCTTTGGCACGGCACAGCGCACCTAGACACCCAGAGGGCCGACCTCGAGCGGTTGCTCAAGCAAGGCGCAGCCTGTGCCACATGGTGCGAGCCTGCGCATATGGAGCAGGTCACTGCGATCGTGGAAAGCGGGCTGTTTGCCTACCTGCACCAGACCCGCACCGAGTTGGCCACACTCAACGCCCAAGGGCAGCATGGCATTACCTGCATATTTGACAACCCCGACCAGATTCCAGACGGTGCTGGTGGCTTTTCCAGTCGCTTCAAGCAACCCTCCTAAAGGACATGAACATGACCCAGTGGCACATTTTTTCGGGTGAGCGCAAACCTGCGACCGTTACCCTGCCTCCCGCACCACCGTGGCGCACTTTCGTCGAACCGGCCGCCGATCAACTGTACGACTGCGGATCAGTCGAGGATGACGACCGCTACTGGGATCATGCCAGGGCCTACCAGACGCCGCCCGCAATCATCGATGCGATCAACGCAGCCCTGATTCTCCGTCGTCCATTATTGGTCACCGGCCCTCCAGGCACCGGAAAAAGCTCGCTGATCTACCGTATCGCCTACGAACTGAAACTGGGCCCGGTGCTGGTCTGGCCGGTGAATTCGCGCACGACCCTGGAAAATGGCCTGTACGACTACGATGCCATCGGCCGCCTGCGCGACCAGAGCCTGAGCGGCGGCTCGGCGCCGGACATTGGCAAGTACATTCGCCTGCAAGCCCTCGGTACAGCGTTGCTGCCGTCGAAGCGCCCGCGGGCGCTGCTGATCGATGAACTCGACAAGGCAGACCCTGACCTGCCCAACGACCTGCTCAACGCGCTGGAAGAGGGCTGGTTCGAGATCCCAGAGTTGCAGCGAGATGAATGCGAAGAGGTGGAGGTACGGGTCGCATCGTCCGCCAAGGTCATGACAGCACGGGTTGAGAAAGCCAGGATCAGGGGCGGACGGGTGCAGTGCCATGAGTTTCCGTTCATCGTCTTCACCAGCAACGACGAACGGGAGTTCCCTGCGGCATTCTTGCGCCGCTGCATTCGCATCGAATTGCAGGCACCGGATGACAAGGCGCTGACGAAGATCGTCGAAGCACAGATGGGGAGCGAGGCCGCCGCCAAGGTGCAGAAGTACATCTCGGAATTTGCCGAGAACGATACGGTCAGCGCCACCGACCAGTTGCTGAACGCTGCCTACCTGATCCACAAGGTCAACCAGGGCACGCCTGACGAAGCGCAGAAGTTTTATGACCTGCTGACCCGCCCACTGAGCTGACACGACCATGCTCGACACGTTGATAAAGGCGTTGCGCGAAAGTGGCGCGTCGGTGGACAGCGACAGTATCGCCAACACACTGTGGCTGCGAATGGCCATGGGCGCGCATAACGCCGCAGAGAAACCGCTCGCGCAGCGCCCCAGCGAGCCTGCATGGCAGGAAGACGTGGAGGCGCCCATCGACACGTCTACTAGCACGCCCGCCCTGCCGGCCACGCTCGAGAGCCCGCCTCCAACCTCGCCAGTCGTCGATGACATCCCGCTCGTCCCGACTGCCGCAAGCCCGGTCGCGGGACAGACGGCAGCGCTTGGCGTTCTTCCCTCGCTGCCCGAGCGCGCCGCGTTCAAGCGCGCAGTGAAGCAACTGCGCTCACAACACCGGCAACCTTCGCAACGGCTCGACGAACGGGCGATGGTCCGAAGCGTCGCCGAGGACAGCCTGCAAGCACTGAAGCCGGTGTTCATGCCAGGTTCGCGCCGCTCGCTGCGCCTGAGCCTGATCAGGGAACGCAGCGGCACCAACGCCCTGTGGACGCAGCCGCTAGATGAGCTGGCGGCATTGTTCCATGGCCAGGGCACCTTCAAGTTGCAGCGCGAGTGGTCGCTGGGCGAGCGCGAAGCCGGCGCAGAAGCGCCCATGGCGGTGCTTAGTGAACTCGACCGGCAAGGCCAGCCCATCGGCGTCGAGCGGTCGGCAGAGCGCATCAAATGGTGGCCTGGGGAGATCATCCTGATCGCCAGCGACTTCACCAGCAACGGATGGTGGGACGGCACCTACCTGAAACTGCTGCGCGGCCTGGCGGCGCGCCAGCCGGTTGCGCTGCTGCACACCCTGCCCGGCCGCTTGTGGTCACGGACCTGGACCGGCACCCCGGATGCCTCAGTCAGCAGCGCACGGGCATTGGTTCCTGCACGCGCGCTGGATGTCCGCGTACTCCACCTCAGCAACGCTGCGGTACGCGACGATGCCCGGCTGGCCATTCCCTTGGTCGAACTGGCGGTTCAGCCCTTGAGTGCCTGGGCCAGGCTGCTGATGGGGCGCGCAGGGTCGATGGCCGCCATCCTGCTGGATGAGCGTGAACCGGAAGTGCCAGCGGCGGATGAGGTGCAAGAGCAGACGTCGCCTCCTGTGGACGCCAAGCGCCTGGCCATGCAATACCGCATGGCGTCGTCCCCCCTTGCCCGACTACTTGCCCAGCACCTGTCGGTGACCGCACCGCTGAGCTTCCCGGTGATGCGCTGGGTACAGCAGGCGATGCTGCCACACTCGGATACCTCGCATTTGGCCGAATTTGTCCTCGGTGGCTTGCTGAAAGTACAGCCCTCATCCGCTGACACCCCAGCCGATACCCTGACCTACGATTTCATCGAAGGCGTGCGCCCCCTGTTGCAGCAAGGCATGCCCAAGGTCTTGGGGCTGGAGACGCAGTTGCTCGTCGGACGCTATCTGGAACGCATGCATGACAGCACCCTGGACATGCGTGCGGTGGTAGAGACCTGGAGTGACGAACAGTTGCACGAGCTGTCGTCCGAGCACCAAGCATTCGCCATGGTTTCCCGGGGGTTTCTCGAACGGATCGGCCTGCGGCCGCGCGCGACCAGCAGCACAGCGCAAAAACCCGGAAAGCCGACACCAGTACATTCTACGGAGCCCGACCCGGACCAAGGATCACCTGCGCCCAAACCAGCTCCACCCTTGCAGTCCGCACAGAACCAGTGGACACGCACGTTGCGTGAACCGGTCCAGGAACTGCAATGGTCGCCTTTCGATGAAGAACGCCTGGCGATTCGCACCTTCAGCGGGATCGATCTCTGGCGACCGGCCCACGAAACCGACAGCAGGACCCTGCGCCAGCAGAAAAACGTCGCCAGCATCAGAAAACCGACCTTGGTCCTGTACTGGTGGGTGCCGGCAGGGCCTGAGGACGAAGGCGGAAAGCTCGAAGCCATCAAGATGATCGTTCGTCGCCTCAGCGAAGCACTGATGGCGCGCCTGCCGGGTCGTGTCCGGATCAAGCGGCTGCGCAATCCCATCGTGTTGAACAACCGGCGAAATCCGGCTCAGGCCTTGTTGATATTCCAGACGAGCGAGTATTCACGCTGGGCCCATGCCCAACCGCTGCAGTTTACCGCGATAGAACGTTTCATCGCGCGCAAGAACATCCTCTCCTCTTGCGTGGAGATGGGCGCACAGCGTTCCGCCCATCCTCGGATCGACAAAACCATTCACCTGAAAGAGCGTGATCTGCAGGCATCTGGGTACCTATCGACTTCTGTGTTCTGGGCGAAGCTGAGTTGGCTGACCAATACGCTTTGCAAACGAATACAGCGGTTGTTACCTACGGAGAACGAGCCGATAACGGCCATGACGTGGCTCTCGGAGAACCAGATCGGCATCGCAAGCCATGATGGTGCGGCAACGACAGTGGCCGCATTGAATGTGGGTCGCAAAAGCCTGAGTGGCGACATCGACAGCGGGCTGCTGGCCTTCCATCGTTCGTCAATTCCGTTGACTCACCTGTTCGTCCGTCCCGCACTCGAAACACCTCGCGGGTCTCGAAACGAGCAGCCCGGTGCGGAGCAATTGGTCTGCATGGATGCGCAAGGCTCGACCTACGTCAAGCGCGACCGAGAGGATCAAAACGCCCCCCTGAAAGAGGTGATTTCAGGTGAAGGCATCCCACGCCGACCGGTCTTTTCACCCTTGGACCGGCGCTGGTGGATCGCAGGAGAGGAACCCCGCTTGCTGTCCCCCAGCACTGCCAGAAAACTCCACCCCCCCGAAGTCCCCCTGCTGTCCATCTGCGACCTGCGCAAGGAGGACAACGTGCATACCTTGTTGCATGACCAGATATTTGCCGGCTGGACGCTGGATGACTCCGTCTTCGCCATTACCGCGGCAGGCTTCCTGCACCAGGGTTCGATCCATGATATGCGGGTTTCCAACCGCACGTCGCAGCCGTTGCTCGACCGGCAACCCCGGTACCTTAACGGCATATTGCGAGAGGCGGCGGCAAGCGCCGATGGCCATCGCTTCGCCACGTTGACTGCGTATGGACGTCTGGACCTATGGGACACCCTGAGCATGACCCGACTGAACAGCTGGCAGGTCATCACCGCGCTCGCCGAGGTCAGGCATGTGAGGCTGGGACTTTCGGCGACCGGGCAACGCATCGCGTTCAGCGATGGCAGGACGGTGAGGGTGTTCGAGGAGCCACTGTCGGCCATTAGCGACAGTCGTTGGATGCGTCAGGTCCTGTGGGTCGACGATCGGCCGGGTAACAACGAGTGGGAGCGCCACGCTCTGGCCTCCCAACAAGTGCGCTGCACCTTGGCGCTGTCCACCGACGAGGCCTTGGAGACGCTTGAGAAGCGCCGTTTTGCAGTGATCATTTCCGATATGGGCCGTAGGGAGGGATCGGCTGAAGGCTATGTCTTGCTCAAGGCCCTGCGCGAAGCAGGCAACCTGACCCCTTATTTCATCTACGCCAGCTCAGATCTGCCTGAACACCACGATCTGGCGCTGCAGAATGGCGCTCAAGGGTCCACGAGCAAGTCGGACAAACTGCTGCGGTGGGTCATGGAGTGCATCGATGGCCCCAGCGTCAAAGCGTAAGCGCCCTGATGCCCACAGCACTGTCAGCTACTCGCTCTCGATCAGCCCTCCAGCCCCGCCTTTAACTGCTCGCTATGAAGGGTGAAGTTCATTCCGTTCAACAGTATCGGCCCAGGCGGATTTCACGCCGGCTTCGGCGCGCCCAGCAAGTGCCGAGGCCGTTGCAGGCCAGCGCGACATAAACGTTCGGTCGTAACTCGCAGAAGAACGGAATCACGCTCCGGAAGTACGATACTCGCCTGTTCAGCTGCGGCCATCGGCAGGTCAGGGTGCCGTAGGGGAAAATCGACAGCATGCGCCCCAGAAGTAAGTTGAAATAAGCACCGGGTGGATAGTTGGCGAGAATCAGCTGGTGGATAAAGGGGGCAAAACTGGGGGCACGATTCGATTTTTTCGGGTGATAACTACCGTCCTAGAGCCTAGTCAAAATGTTTTTCGGCGACCCTGAGAGTCTTTAGACGTCGTCTGGCAGGCTGTTCGGCTGATCATTTCTGCCTTTCCACAAACCAAGGAGCTCCATTCACTTCCGGTAGATTGCTACATTGGGGGCACATCTGAGGGCATGCTTTGGATGGTTTGAAAAGGATGCCCCCAGCCTAAGGTCCAACAGTCTCCTTCATCGAAAACTCACCCGTTGTCAATGAGATCAGCAATGTTCACAGCGAGGTTCCCTATCATTTGCGATCCGGATGATAGCGAAACAATGGCTGAGGTCGAGTCTCGGATTCCCCGTCCTAGAACCTTCATTACGTTATTTCCAGCGTTACGCGTTGGCGTTGAGTATCAGCTTTCCATCAGTTGTTCCAGCCCTACACCTTCTTGAGGTAACCAGTACCCCTCCTCCCAGAGCTCAGTGATCTGCCCAGAGAAATCCGGCAACCAAGATTTCACTAAATGTCGGTGTTCAGCGTTCAGTGACACAGAATCCCGGCGCCGCCCCACTTCTAGCAATAGGCGGTAAAAGCCAATGCTCGGCGTCAATTGAAGTCGATGCAAACGATTGAATTTCAAGGGAATATTCAGACCTTCAGGATCGATGTCACCGAAGTATTCTGCACTTTGGGCATCTCGCTCTCTCATGACCTCCAGCAAAGCCAGACCGGACGCGCAAATCGTATTTCCACCACCATAGACGATGGCGCTGTAGCGCTTGGCCTGCTCGTTCCACTCTCCCAGGCTCCAGAACGTGTGGTGGTTTTCGACCACAAGCACAGGTGCTCCAACGGCGTCTGAAGGTCGGTAAGCAAGCGGGTGCTCAACCCGCATCGCTCCGATGACACTTAAGGGCATGCGACCACCAAAGAGCGCTCCATTGCGCACCCGGGCGTCGAGAAATTTCTCATCCCCGAAAATTTCCAGCGACCGCTCACGCAACGGCACCTGCAGGAATCGACCGCGGCGCTTGATCAGCCACTCGTTGACCATAAAAGCTGTTGCTTGCTCGCTCAGTGACAGGCTAGGCCAGAACCCAATCTCCGGCAGCCATGAAACGCTGTTGTAGTCGAATGTCGACTTCTGCTTTTCTTCTCGCAACAAGGTAATGGCCTTGGGCATTGGAGGGTGGCCAAGCTTTTCGAAGCCCCCCGCGCCGGGTAATTTCAGCAAACCCTCAGACTCTCCTAGCCGCAACGCTTCGAGCAACTGAGCATCCCGGTTCGGCGTCTCGACCTGCTCCGGATAAGCTGCAAGCCAGAGGGTTCTGAGCGTCGGTAGCGTCACGCGCTTCCCTGCTTCCAGCCCAAGCGTTTTCAAAAATGCAGCGCTCATGGTTATACCGCCGCCTCAGCAAAGGTCGCCCTGGCCATCTCGATATGCGTGCGTTTTGTCTTGCTATTAACGCCGGCCTTACGAAGCCGGATGATCCGCCTGAACCCTTCGAGGATGTTGGCATCCGCATTGGCGGTAAAGCAGATCAGCTGGATACCGAGGCTGGTTGCCAGCTTTCTCTGCGCATCGATGAGGGCTCTGGTCTGGACGTTTGCGAAGGGGTTGTCCAGAAGCAAGGGCCCGCCACCGCCGCGTTTTGCTTGTGTCTGTGTGCTCACACGCATATGACTGACCAGCATGTAGAGGAACGTCGCGATGACAGTCCCTTGGCCACCTGACTTCTTCATGGCATTCACAGGCTGATACTGAAAATCGATGTTCTGCTCCATTTTCAGCATGTGCAGCCCAAACGACTTCTCGTTCGTAAAGCGCAACAGGCACTGCGTGATGATGTCCGCCCCACTGCTTGGGACGACGCCATCCTCAATCTGACTGTTCAGATAGTGGCGGATTTCGAGCTTGCGCTGCTCCGAGCTCTTCGCAGAAAGGTTGGCCGACATCTTCAGGATTTCTTTGCCACCCACATAAGGCGTTCCGGCGGGCATGGTGATTCCTGAGGCATATTTGACCAAAGAGCTCGCCGACGTCGCCTGGTTGTAGACCTCATTCACGCAGCTCTCGAAGTCAGGAATCATTTCGTTCAGCTGATCCATGACCGAAGCAATCCGGTCATGGATCATTTCAGCCAAGCGATCATGGTCGGTACATGCTTTGTCAAAATCGTCCTGACTGATGTGCATCGAGACCTCAGGCTCTACGGCAATGAAATCACTGTGCGTGGCGACCCTGACCAAGTCTCGATGCGCCCTGCTTGTCTCGATACTGCAGTTTTTCACTGCTGCATCTCGCGCGGTTCGCATTTCTACCAGAGCGGTTACGCGCCGTTGGATATCTCCGTCCAGCGGGATCAGTTTGGGTTCGGCATTGGTAGCAGGGAATGCCGACGCTACAAAATTGACCTGGACGACCAGGGCATCCTTGCGCTTCTCATCGGCGGCGCTGTCGATACGTTGTTGAGTGATTTGCCGGCGAAGAGTTTCGGCCTCAGCGCCTCGCGCCACCGCAGCAGCCAACTCACGCTCCAAGGCATTGGAGACTTCCTCATCACCGAGTCTGCGCATGTCTTCTGAAGGCTCTTCAGGGGCGTGCTCGCGGATGAAACTGTTCAACACTGAGCCCGTAACAGCTGCGTCATGAACCGCTCTCTCCTTCTCGCCATCAAGCCGTGTGTTCAGCTTTTTCTGCGAGTCGATTTCTGCTCCGATGTCGATCTCACTCAGGGCGAGCTCCGTGATGAACGCGTCGTCAAGACGGCCATACTCCTTGAGGAATAGCGCTGCCAATTGAGTAGATCGGTCGCACTGGTCTCTCAGTTGGTAACTGACGACGCCGAGCTTATGGTTTTCCTCCGCGGTCAGCATCCTCATGGCGTTTGAATACAGCGTCCGAATGACGCTGAGGTCATATCCCGTTTCTTGTAGACCGCCCTCGGCGTCGAAATCGGCGTCATGCCGCGTAACTTGCCCAAACTCACGCTGTAGCTCGGAGACAGTAGCGGCAACGTCAACCAGATCCAGGCGAACCTCTTCCAATCTCAGTGAGTGAACGCCTTCATCCTCCCGAAGCTCATCCAGCAACGCGGTGATTTGATTCATCTCTCGGTTGATTTCTAGCAGTTCTCGACGCCCCGCTTCAACCTGGGGTTCCCAGCTGGCCGCGTAATCAGACAGACGCTTGAGGCCGTTCTCGTGGGCCTGAATCTGAGCCGGGAGCGCTTCGATACGCGCACTCAGCGCTTCAAGCTCATGAGTCAAGCGGTCAGTGAGCTCAATCAGCGCAGTCCGCTTCGCCGTCGCAGACTCGATTTCTTCTTGGCGTTGCTCAACTTCCAATTCGATCTGTTGAATAGCCTCGCGCGTATGATCGCGCTGAAAGCGTTGAAGGGAGGCAAGCGCCGACTGAGCTTGCCTCTCCCGGGCAGAGAAAGCGTCATGCTCGACGTGGGTCTGCTCGATCAGGGCCTGGCAATCTACCAACAACTGGGCGGCAGCGGCCTTATTGAAAAGCGAGTCCTTTTCTGGCCCGAAGACGCAACGATCTTCAGAAGCAGGTTCGGCATCCAGGCTCGCCACTGCCAGCGTCACAGGCAGGGAGAGGGGCAGCTGCAGGGACTGTCCGACTTGAATCGCTTTGTTCCACTCTTCCTTCGCGACATTGACACCGAGAAACCGCGCCGGATCTGACAAGACGAGCGCCCTCGCCTCCTCAGCGTCGGTTCGCAGATCAGCGACATAGGTGTTGGTTGCCCTGGCAGAGCGTATGCCAGCCGAGTTGAGCGCACGCACTACCCTATCAACGTCATCACTGCGCCCGGCCAAGCCGGTCTGTTCGATCGACTCCTGCTGTTCGTGCAGCTGTTTGAGGCGGATGGCGCAGTTAGAGAGTTCGCTTCGGGTCGACTCGATAAACTGCTGAACATGAGTGACCAGTGCGGACGAGTGAGGATCACATTGACCGTCGACCAACAAGGTCAAAACAGGGTCATTGTGCAAGTTCTCAACGTTACGATCATATTCGTTCAGGCGCTGCTTCAACGTAGTCAATGCATGTTGCGCATGAGTGATGTCTTGCTGGGCCGAAGAGGTTTGCGCTTGCGCATCATCTAAACATGCTTTTTTCACCAGCCGCTGCTCACGCAACTCATCGAGCGTGGATTCAAGCTCGGTGATGACTGTCCTCAGACGCGTAATCGCTGAGCTCACGTCGATATCGGTTGGCAGCAGCCAGCCATTTTCGATCAACCCGTCCAGTATCTGGTTCGCTGCCCGAATACGCTCTTCAATCTTCCCCTTCGTGCCACTGAGCTCAGCCACCCTGCTGCTGCACTGGTTTCGCTGTTGAGCGATGCGCAAGAGGCCCGCTTTCAGTTCTGTCTCCTGCGCAAACATTGAAGAGCGTGTTCGCTGGTACCTGTCAGTGTGCTGTTGAATCAGGAAACGAAGCATGGCGCCGTTCTGAGAGGCCTCGTTCTCAAAAGGCCTCAGTTCTTCCTTGAGCGCAGCTGTTTGACTTTCCAGCTCGGCAATCACCTTCTCCACGTTGAAGATGTCTCGCTTGACCAGCGCACCGTTGAGGCAGTCAAGCCGCACCAATCCAGCTTTGAATGTCTGCTGCAATTCATCGGTACGCTGCTTGGCGGCCTGATCTTCACGAGACAGCTTGAGCCTCTGCAGCGAGAAGTGATTACGCTTGGCAAAAGCCGCCTCGTCATCTGCTTTGCTTGCGAGTTGCTCAAGCTGGTCGACTGCATTGTTCGCCTTCGTCAACCGCACATCCAGGGCACTTATCTGATCACGCATCGTGAATACGATGTCAGCCGCATCCTGCTCCACGGCCAACAGAGCGGCCTTGGCTCCAAGGAAGGCAGCTGCGCTTTCTCCGAAGGGTGTCATGGCCTGCTGAAGGCGCTGCAGTTCGTACAAGCGGGCTTCATACTTTGGCTTTGACTTAAGCCTATCCATCGTCTGGACGACCATGTCTCTGAGCGCGCTGGTGTGCTCTTGATTCATCGACAAATTCAACAGTTTCGTAACGAGGTCGCTTTCGGAGCTGAAAGACAGAAAACCCTCTTCGCTTCCCCCTTCACGGCTGTTAAAGGACAGCTGCATGCTCAGCAGTTCAACGTCGATCAGTCGGCGCTGCTCCAGGTGCGAAACCCACTCTCCCTGGTTGTGGGTGAGGTAGAAGTCGCCCTGGCTCTCCAGCCGAGCGTTTTGATGTGCCCAATTCAAGAAGGCCTGCATCGACTGAACCGGCGCGAGGGAAAGGCCCGGAACCGGCAAGTCTTCCCATGCCAGGCCAGAGCTGGCTTCAAAAGCAAAAAAACGGCGATCAACCTCTGACGCCCGGTCTGCGGCCTCCTTCACTTGAACTGCCTGACCGATGACCACTCGGTAAGACTGCCCGTTAGCGCTACGTGGAGGCATCACCCATTCAATGGCGATGAAGGATGGCCTGACATCGCGGGAGAAGTAATCCCTGAAACTGTGGGATTTGGACTGCAGATGCTGCAACCAGCGCTCCTGCTTGGGCTCAAAGCAGCTGAAAATGTAAGAGAGCAGTGAGGTTTTGCCCCCAGCATTCTCAAGGTTCATGCAACTGTCGATCGGCTCGCCTGTTGCAGGGTCACACAGGTCGAACGTCATCTCCTCATACCAGCTGGTGGGGGATCCGAACCGGTCTACGTAGATCCTTGAAATGCGCATAGGTCATCCTTGATTGGAGGGAGCGGCAGCTGCGGCGACAGCTTTAAAGAGGTTCGGTAGGGTCAATTCGCGCAACTGCACGCGTAGCTGGTGTGTGGGCGTAAAGATGGTCTTGTCGCGCATTTCCTCATTGCCCTCCTTTCTGACCAACCCATAGTCATGCAGCCGAAGCAGGCAAACCCTCACGATCCCATCCACAGACTTCATTGACGCCCGCTCAGCACCAGGTATGAACACTGGAAGATCCAGAAGGAAGCTCCAGCCCGGGCGAAGCTGTTCCGCGGCGTAACTATCGCCTTCAGCGGATGAACGCAGGGAATTCGCGATGGCAAGAACCTTGTCTCTTATCTCGGCCAAGGTGCTCGGAAATGGGGCTCGCCCCTCGTCTTCTATGTGGTCTGTAGTGGGATAGAACACTGCAGCAATCGCGAGATGGATCAGTACCATGGCTACCTTGTCCTGCTCTGACATGGATCGCCGCAAGTCAGACGGGCGCAGTGAAAAGCGGCTGTTTCTGCCCGTAGGAGCAATCACCAACCCTCGCTCACTCACGTCGAGAATGACCAACTCCATGCCGGCAGCGACTCCGTTGACCACCTCCGCGAACAGGCGTTCACCGCGAAACCTTGCCACCAAATGCCGGTAGTCTGCGTCGTTTGCAGGATTGGCCGCGACCGCCATTGCCTTGTAGAGCAGCGTGGCTGCATCCTGGCTATCACTGCTGCTCATTACTGCTCTCCTGCTTGATGACATATTTCAGGTCGTCGCCTGATACCACGGAAGTTTCGAACTCACCGCTCACGTGGGCATGAAGATGGGGGTAGCGTGACTCGCTGTCGGCGTAGGCTCGATAGAGCTCGTAGGCAACAGCTTTACGCTCCACGAACGACAGGCCTTCACGCTCAGCGAGTTCGATCAGTTGCCCAAGGTGCCAGGTCTGCCCGGAATGCATCTTCACGTCGAGCCATGCAAGGGCCGTTGCAATAACCTCAGTCGAGAAGGGATTGGGGATCTGCACAAACTCTGCAATTTCCCCATCGACTTCCTCTTCGTCGCCCTCGTACACGTAAGCGTCCCGTCGCTCCAAAAGCGCATCCAATAAGGTCGACAAATCAAAAATCTTGGGGGGGACTGCAGGGTAGAAGCTGAGTAAAAGGTCTTCTGTGACGCTGGAGATTGCACTCAGAGGCTTTTCCATGAGCGCTGGCAGCAGCTGAAGGTCTATGTCGGGCAAGCCAGAGCGGCGCCGAGCCCGAAAGCCCAACGCCTGCCCCTGAAGAAAACGATCACCCGCCCCTCCAATGTCATTCAGCAGGTTCAAACGCTGCAGGTTGGCGCGTTGCAGTTGAAGGTTGAGCTTGGCCAGTGGGGCGATGGCGTTCGGGTTGTCCATGCCGCGAATTTTGGTGGCAAGCGACTCCATCATGTGATGATCGACCGATTGGCGCTCTGAGACGTGATGGCGTGCTTCACTCAACCGCGGGCTGATGTCTTTGCGCCAATTTACAGTGCCCGGTGAACGATTGGCCTGGCGAATCATCTCTCGGATCATTTGTCGGTGCTCAATTGACAGCAAACGTGCGCGATTCGCGAGCTCCAGTGCTTGCTCAAAACGTCCGTTTTCGATGAGGTGAACCAGCATCTTTTCGATGAGAACCTGATAATCCTCAATTTCAAGATCTAGCATCCCCATGAGCACTACATAGCCCTGCTCGGTCGGGGTGAAGCGCACGGTACCTTCATGATCCTGCTCCAAGCGAACCAGCTTGAAGGTGAACTCTTTGGTCTCACCGGAGGGCGCGTGAAAATACGATTCACGGTGTGCTGCGTATTTATTGGTGGCGTTACTCAACGTATCCAGCACGACTTCCGCCACACGCAATCTGGCGGGCTCGCTGAGTTCGGCGCGCATACTGCCGGCGGTGACCATCAAGTGATCACGTACCTCGGTGAGGGTGTACCCCTGATTAATTGCAGCACCTTCCATCATGTAGAAAAGCGAGGCAAGGCAGAGGTAATTGGTATCCAGCCCCTCCAACACCTTGGAATCATCGTCACCGCGGTGCATCGACTTATTGATGTCAAGGCGCAAAATCGGGCGCAAGAGCAGCAAGTTGCGTTGGTGGGCTGTCAGATCGACCAGGTCACCATTCCTCGTGTTAGGAGGCTCTGCCATGTTAGAAAGGTCGTTCATATTCAGCCCACGAATTCCTTGTCGAGCCGTTGGCACCGGCCAAGCCAGAACCGAATCATTATGAGGTGGTGTGACGGATACTAGCTTTATGCCTCTAAGCATCGCAACCAGAAAATAGAACGTAGACGATTTGATGACCAAAGACATTGCAGATCACTCGCAGGCGCAGCAGGAGCGCCTTGCCTACATCGAGCTGAACCTGTGGTTTCTAGGGGAAGTGCGACGGCAGATGCTGGTGAGGCGTTTCCAGATAAAGGCTGCGTCAGCGACCCGGGATCTGGCCCTGTATACCAGCTTGAATCCAGGCAACTTGAGCTACGACGTCAGAGCCAAGACCTTTTTCATAACCCCGAGCTTCAAGCCCATGTACAGCTTCAGCTCGCAACGGGTAATGACTTGGCTGTCTCAGGGGTTTGCGGACGGTTTTCCTGGTGTGTGGGCCGCAGGGGTGCCTGCTCTGCAGCCCGCACGCCTGGGTAATCCAAGCCTTGAAACGCTGGGCGTAGTGACGCGGGCCATCTTTCAACGGCAGCCCCTACTCATCCGCTACGAGTCTTTAAGCGGTGCAAGCGAGCGCGTAATTGTGCCGCATGTGCTGGTAGACAACGGGCTGCGATGGCATGTACGTGGCTTTGATCGAAAAACGCAAGAGTTCCGAGACTTTGTTGTCACCCGGATCATCGAGCCGCGGATTCTCGATAACGACGTGCCACTGGACTATGAAACGCGGGAATCCGATAACCAATGGAACCATCAGGTGACGCTGGAAATGGTGCATCATCCTGACCAACCTCGGCCTGAAGTAACTCACTTGGACTACGAGATGCAGGAGGGCGTGCTGAGGATGACTGTTCAAGCGCTGACTGCCGGCTACACCCTGCGCCAGTGGAGTGTTGACTGCTCACCTGATCACAGCCTCAGAGGCCCAGAGTACCGACTGTGGCTCAGGAATCATGAGGTGCTTGTAGGCGTGGATAACGCACTGCTTGCCCCTGGATTTTCAGAGTCAACTGCGGTCTAGTATCGCCCGCAGGTTGACATGTAGACCTGCTCTGAAAAGACGGTGGATGCTCCGTCGTCCTTCGACTCATGTGCGTCGGTCATGAGTTGCGGCGCGGTACCAAGTGGTAGGCGCCTCAACTCAAACTGGACAAAAGCATCGGGCGCTGGCTTGGCGCCCTGCCACTCATTCACTTGTTCACGACCACCTTGGTGGTCAAAGCTTACGCTCCCGGGCCATCAGTCCTGCTGCGATAACTACGGCTCGATTCAGTAACGCGGGATGGCCGGACGGTTACCCTGAAACAAGGTGGGCTCAAAAAGGGTTGCGCCCGAGCGATCTTATCATGCTCAGTGAGCTGGTGACGATTGGAGTCTTGCCATCGTCACTCAATCAGACCTATAAAACATTGCGTCTTGGTCGTGGCACTTATTTCTCAGTGACCAGAGCCCCGCTTAACTCAAGGCTTCATCCCACTGCCCCCTCGGGTCGCCTCCACTTGAGCTCGGTTGGCCTCTATGGCTTTCAACGCTGCCCGCCCCCCTCGCTTAGTAAGATCAATTCCGATGACCTGGATGTCCTCAACGCTGGGAAACCTCCAGGCAATGGTCAGCCAGTGCTCCTGCAGTGCCGTGACGAGGCCTTCAAACCTTACCGGCCCCTCGTTCGGGGTCTCCCAGGTAGCCTGGCCGCCATGATCGACAATCAAAAAGATGCCGCAGCTTGAGCTGACATCGCGCAGATAGTCTCTGCAGAGCTGATTCTCGAGCCGTTCGAAGTGTGCAGGCCCACTCCAGTTTTGCGACAGCTTCAGCTCCACGGGTACTGGCGCGTACACCTGGCTGTTCTCGAATCGGTAATCAGGGCGCTTGTCGTCAGCCAGCTGCTCTTCCTGCGGAATGACGTACCGCCCGGCCGCGCGATCTCTCAACCAGTTACCAATGAACTTCCGGACGGAGGTTTCCTGATTGGTCAGTAACAAAAGCTCCGCGTAGCTCGAGTCGCCATCTTCGAGATCATGCTTCAAATCCAGCAGCCGATCGATGGCCAAGTTCCAGAGTTCTCGATGGGTGGACGGCGTGCTTTCCAATGAGTTATGGAATTCGATGACCTTTGCGGGTTCCCAGGGTGGCGTCTGCGAATCAGCCGTAGCTTTCTGCTGCGCGTAATAAGCGCTCCATGGCCGCAGCCGTTCCGCGGGATGTGCGTGGGCGATTTCCTCCAAGGCAAGAAATGCTTCCTTCCCCGGCGTCTCGCGAATGAATGCCAGAAGTCCATCACGAGCGTCTTGGGCGTCGTCTCTCAGGCCTGGCGAGTAGACACCTCCCCCCGTCCGGTCAATGTCATCCTCGATCCGTACATGAGTATGGGTCAGCAGGTACAGAGTCTTGGCATGCTCTACCGTTTTGTAGTTCTGGCGGCAGCGGCTGTTAGTGTGGCTCCCCACGATGGCCGTCAAGCAAAGCATTGCGAACTTCGCCTTTTCTGCGTCTGATGGCAGCGAGTCGATTCGGGCAGCCAGCGCTAGGATAGCAATCCCAGGATTCGTGCCGATCCACACGGCGTACCAGCTCGGCGCCATTTCCAGGTCGACTTCTTCCACTGCTCGCTTGGAAGCAAGATCCGCCAAGGTTTCATCATCAACTGACGAGTTCTGTACGATGCCCAACACTCGCTGCAGCGCCTCGAGGGTTTTGATGGGGTGTCCTAGCCGGGCTAGGAGTGGGACAGCTAAGACCTCCCACATCCAGTCACCAGATGAGCGCACTTTGCGAATCGCCTCGTTGTTGTAAGAGTCCGAATACTCTGCGTCTAACTCATATTCGATCTCGCGCAACACAATTTCTTGGATCTGCAGTGGGTGAATCCTAGCCAGCTCCCCAAGCCAATCTGGAAAGCCATTCAGCTCGCGCAGGGCGTAACGGATAGCGAGTTTTGCGTCCTCAGTGGACATCTGTGAGAACGTAGATAGCTGTTCTTCAGCCTCGATAGCCAGACCAATCAGTCCAAATATCACCTGATATGGCGTTGAATTCGGCGCAGCCCCTTCGGAGGGCAACTTCGGACGATATTCCCGCCAAAATCTGACGGCACCGTCTCGGAATGCCTGTGCCACCGACGTGCCGAATTCCGCGATGAGTGATTGCCAATGCCCGGTACTTCGAGTGTTCAATGACGAGGAGTCTTCACGCATCCGTTCCATCAGATAGGCCTGATTACGGTTCATGACGCCTGGATTAGAGCTGTTAATCAACCCCACATTGGCCGCGAGCCCTTCTCTCCACGCCTGTCGATTTCCCTCTTCTTCAGCTTTGCGTTTGGCCGCTTCTTGCTTCCACCGAGCCTGTTGGGTTTCCCACTCCTCCACGGGCCGTTCAGGTGGATGCAGCAGCAGCTCAAGCTTCTCGCGGAGGTCGACGTGGGTCTCGGTCACCTGTTGGAGTTTGACCTTCCACGAGGGTGGGGTTCCATGTTGCGAGTAGATATTGAATGCCATGCTGAGCGCCATCAGGCGGTCGTCATTTTCAGTCAGGCTAACGATCTGATCACAGGCGACGTCGAAGTTTTCCCTATTCAGCGACCAAAATGGCTGGAAACCGAGTAATTGCCAAACATTAACTACAGGCTCGCGATGTACTTGTCCTTTCCGAGCCAAGGCAACGTCGTACCAGAAAAGCTGGTAGTCGAGTTGAGGCCACGTAGTCACGATTTCCCTGAGTGCTTCGCCAAGCTCACGAGCGGCCCGCTCTTCGTGGCTATGCATCTGGGCAAGGATACTCAGGATCGCGAGAACTGACTCGTCGAGCGCTGACGGATCGCGTGCCTGGAGCAAACGAAGCACGCCTACGCCGGCAATCTCGACAAGCCAGCTGTATCGCTGAGAAATAGTGCTGAAACCCTGGGTCTCAGTGGGTGGTTTGTTCAGCAGCGCACTGATTCCGCGAATGAAGTTGGGAAGACTTTCCAGCGGCGATTCTGCTGCCAATGATGAAAGCTTGGTCGCCAAGTCGTCCCTACCGCTAAAACGTTCCTTGTCCGCGGATCGCTCTAGCGCCTCCACCAGCCAGGGAAGCCACTGGTTGTCGAGCGGCAGTCCATCCACAAGCTCAGCTAACCAGTCCCGGTTCACCTTCGAGTCACCCGTCAACAGGCCTATGCGGATGTCTGCGAGATCTTGCGGCGTCCCAAGATCGATCACTGCTCGGATTGCAGCTATGCGGGTGTGTTTGTGCGGGGAATTGAGGGCAAATCGCTTCGTCTCTTCGAGCGCGCCAATCACCTCGCCCTGCCAGACCATTCTTAGAAGGAACCAGGCGATGTCATCGTAGGTACCGTATTGCGCCAGAAGTTCTTTGATGTCTTCAGTGAGATCGTGGTGCGCGAATCGCTGTACGGCCGAATAGTCAGTCATCGTCCAGCTGTGAGCCGGCTGCGCCAAGTGCTCGCACGCTTTGCGCAGCACTCTACGACGAGTGCTCAGAGGGAGTTGTCCTGGATCGCCTCCCTCAAAAAACACCTCTGGAGCAACTTCCTCTAGCCGAGCACATATGCGCTCATCTAACAGCGCCAACCACGGCAGCACTGGGCGCATGGATGGATTGATCACCTCCAGCCCGTATTGCGTCCGGAAGAATAGGTTCTCGATCTTAACTCGTGACGCCGCACCAAGAATGAGCGTGTGGAGCCATTCGGCTGTTAGATATTCGCGGACAGTTCGATGGTGAAAACGCACTGTCCCGTAGATACCAGGCTCAAAAATTGGCCGGCTCAGCAATGCTGCTGATTCTGTGTCGTTCCAATCCTTAAGGACGTCGCGAATCGGAATTCCAGATTTATTGCCGTCTCCATCCGGGACGCGAATTGCAGAAGTTTGCCCCAGTGTGGTGGCCGCTGCGATCAGGCGAACACCCTCCCTGAGTCTATCCGGGGCGATGGGCTTTTGTTCCGCCCTATCTTGGTCTCGTTCTTCGAAGCGGCGGTTAATGCTGCTCTGCATCAGTTCCAAGCGGGAGCCTATTCGGTTGTGCTCAAGCCAGAAGTCGACGAGTTCCAGGAAGTCCAGAGGGCGTGTGGTGAGCGACCATGCTTCTTTGCGATCCACTGCTGCACGAAATGCTTTGATGTCTTGAACGCCAGTGGCCGTTAGGAAGCGATCAACCTGCTCACCATGGATGTCATCCAACGTCACCAGGAGGAACGCCGTATCCGGTTGTGATTGGCTTGGTACCGTCTGAACAACATTTCCAGAGCCGTCATCCGTTGTGACAAATGTTTGCCGAGCTGCAGGTTCAAATGCAAAGGCCGTCTCGCAAAGCGCAAGATCTGTCCTTGCGCGCCATGCTGTACTTCGTCCGGTGATGAGTACGTGCATATGGGATGCAATGTTGCGGGTCAGGCGGGCAAGCTTTTTAACTGCCCGTTCAAAATCTTTTGGATCATTCAGCCGAGCCTCGTCGACAGAATCCATGAGCAGCCAGCCCTCAGAGCCTGAATCGATCCAGGCCTCGAACTCTTCATGCGTGCCCACCTCAAAGGCGTCTTCAACGTCCGCGGTTACGTTCTCGATGCGAAGAAAGAATGCGGATTTGCCCTGGCTGCGAAGCTCTAAAGCGACATTACGGATTTCAGCAGTTTTTCCTGAACCCGCCTCGGACAACAGAACCACTCGATTGTGACCCAGGAGGTCAAGCCAGGAGAGTTCCCCTTGTCCACCATGGAGGCCGCCTAGGTCGGTGTCATCGGTAGCATCAGAAGCGAGCAGGATTTTGGAGAATGTACGATCGAGCTGAATGAAGGCGTCCGAATGCCTGTTCATATGTAAGTCCTAAACAGTTCATGGGCAGGCCCGGCCGGGCCCGCAGAGGCTTCCACCATGCTACCTGAAATAGCGAGCCCTTCTAAGATGTCGCCCAGGTTGCGGATCATGGCGGGACGTGAATTGTTCGGATATTTGATCACTATCCTCCCAATAAACGCGTAAATCGACTCTGCAATCCTGGTGGTCTGGTCACACGAACCGATGATCCAGTGAGCTAAAAGTCCCTGCTTCAGGAATGCATCATGAACCGCAGAACCGCACCCTAGCTACCGATCTGGGCACCAACAAGAGCTACCTACAAGAGACATCTACACCAGGAACCTACCGGCGGCGATTGGGGGCAACACTGGGGGCAAGACCAAATATTTTTAGCCTGAAACCATCATGCTAGAGCCAAGTCAAAATGTTTTTTGGCTTGCCTGAGAGTCTTTAGGCATAGTTTGGCAGGCTGTTGATCTGGTCATTTTTGCCTTTATGAGCGAGCAAGCGGAGCTCCGTACCGAGCGCCGCATCGAACCGCCCCCCCCACCAAACATTCCTTTCACGCCAAGCACGCGGTATCTCTTGGCAGCAGCACTGGTCTTCATCTTTTTTGGTATGCCGCTGCTCTGTGGGATAGAGTTGCAGACTCTTGCCCGAGGAGTGCCTTAGCATGCAGGGCGGCTCGCGGCGACCGGGGACAATGTCGCCCCCCCTATGTAGTAGGAAGAATTGGGAATGTCAGGGAAAGCGAAGAAGCGCGCCGTGGTCATCATGGGAGCAGGAGCATCCGTTGAGCTTGGCATTCCGACTACAGTGGGGTTTGGAAAAGTCATCGACGCGGATGTTGCCGGCGACGAGTGGTGCCAGCGTACCGGCGGCTCTCAAGCCTATGAGGACGTTAAGAAGGCGCTGATTGAGTACTATCACGGTGATGCCGCTGAGGCCCACTTCGAGCGGGTCTACCATGTCCTGCACGAGCTCGATGCCTTCCACCGTACGCCTGGAGCTGTACCCAAATTCAGCCCTGTCATGTTGCCGTTCCTGACACCTGTCATGAAACAATCTCGGAATGCGCTTCGTGCCGCCAGCCGATGCATGCTCGAGTCCATCTACCGGGAAACTTCGAAGTTCTGCGACGCACCGAAGAAGCCACTGGACTCTATGAAGAACTTCTTCCATCAATTAGAAGATCGTTTCGTTCCTCGGATCTACACGACCAACTACGACGACTTCGTGCAGCAGGCAACCGGCGATAGCTACTTCAACGGTTTTACTGACGACCGTGGCAGCTTCCTGCGCTTCAGTGCGCCTGACTACTGGGCCAACTGGGATGTTCCAGGCATTTTTCACCTGCATGGATCGATCCATATGGCCGAATGCTTGGACTTCCCATCTGGCCCAATTGGGGACATCGTCTGGTATCCCGAGCGGAGTGAAGCCATGAAGTGCATTAGTGCTTCAAACTCCGGCGTCAGCCGAATGGATGGCACAACATTCCAACGCGGAGCAATTCTGACCGGCCTGGATAAACTTAGCCGTCTGCAACAGTTGCCATTTGCCTTCTACTACGCGGGCCTGAGCCGCGAGGTTGTGGAGGCGGACTTGATCATAGTGATCGGCAGTGGATTGGCGGACGGCCACCTGAACACCTGGATCAACGCCGCACGCTCACAGCGCCCGGAGCTGCCATTGCTCTACATCGGATATTGGCATCGCCAAATGGCTACCCCAGGCGAAAATGCAGACGAAATGCCTGACGACTTCGTTGGCGCGATCAAGGGCTTTGATCTCGAGGATCGCGACATTGAACTCTTCCATCAACTTCATGTGGACCTGACTCAGGTTCGAGAGCAAGACGTCAGAGCGAAGGACGGTTGGACGATGGATCCACGCGGGAAGAGTGCCGTATGGTCCGACGGCCTCCAGTCATGCCTGGCCAAGTCTGACGCGCTTTGGTCCATCGTCGAAGCGACCGGTGCAACTTAACGAGAGGCCCCCTATGACGCGAGTTCGCGCCTCTAGAAAGCCAGTGAATTCCTTTGAGGATGGGAAGATCAACATCATTTACGGATTGAGCGGCACCGGCAAATCGTCAACATAGCTGAGCAAGAGCTTAGGCGCCCCCAGTTGCATTGTTCTGGAATGTTAGGAGAAGATCAGTTGACAGCTGAATGCGATCCATCGGAAGGAACCTATCATTAGCTCAATACGCCCCATCGACTTACGCCTTATAGATGACCTCGTCGACTTCGTCCGCGGTCCAGGCTACGTGCTGGATTTCTCCGATTCCAGCTTCTCGAGCTTTTTCGCCGTTGAATTGGAGATCGACATCGACGATCCCAAATTCACGGTGAATGGCAGATCGAAGGGAAAGCGCCTGCGTTACTTCTTGCAAATGTGCAATGACGTCACCGCGGTTCGCGCCCTTACAGCACTTTGGGAATACCGTGCTGAGTACCTAGCTCGCACTGGCGATCAAGATCCTGTCATCAATTCAGAGTCCCGCTATCAAGCGCTCATCCTTCGGCTTTCGAGCTTTTCCCCTCCACCGCCGACAGCGGAAAACTCAAATGCCAGCGTGGTTAATAGGCTAACGTTCGCAAAGATCAAGGCAGAGCTCCTGCAAGTCACATCGCTCAGTGCACAGGCGCGCGGTTATGCTTTCGAGGCCTTTCTCAAGAAATTATTCGACGCGTTCGGCCTTGCCGCCCACGAACCTTTTCGGCTACGAGGCGAGCAGATCGATGGTAGCTTCCAACTTGAAAGTGACATCTACTTGCTCGAAGCCAAATGGCACGGCCAGCCCATCGGGGTCGCGGAGCTACATACTTTCCATGGCAAGATCGAGCAAAAAGCAGCGTGGACACGTGGTCTTTTCGTCAGCAATAGCGGTTTTACAGAGGACGGTCTTACCGCCTTCGGACGGGGGAAGCGGGTGATCTGCATGGACGGCCTAGATCTTTACGATATGTTGGATCGTGAGATCTCACTTACTCAGATCCTCGCGCGCAAGGTTCGCCGTGCTGCGGAGTCCGGCTCACCATTCGTTCGCGTCCGCGATCTATTTCCACGCTAACAGGGAGGAAGAACGTGGCGCAATTCAACGATTGGTGCCAGTCGGTTGATGAGCATGTGGGTGATCACTTCCGTAGTGTATTAACTGCATTTCCGGCCAACCTTCCGGTAGGAATCAATGCGACGACGGCCATCGTGCCCGAGCACTATGCATCAGAAGAACATGTGGCACGTGCACTCGCCCGTCTCGGCAAGCCTGCTGCTGCAGCGTTGATACAAGGAAAGCTCCCAACGACTAAATCGATCCGATCCGGTGACCTAGGCGAGATCTATGCAACAGAGTGGATCGCTGAGTTCAGCGTATATCGCGCTCCCATCAAACGTCTCCGCTGGAAAGACCATCGCAATATGGCAATGCGTGGCGATGACGTTATCGGTATCTTTCTAAACCCCCAAACCCAGCAGTTATGTTTCTTAAAAGTCGAAGCAAAGAGCCGCGCAACTCTCACCGCTAGAACCCTCACAGAAGCCAGAGCCGGGTTAGATAAGGATGGCGGGAAGCCGTCTCCCCATGCGCTGTCCTTTATCTCGGAACGTCTCTTTGAGCTGAACGACTTACCTCTCGCCGACGCAATCGATGAAGCACTGCTCAAGCATGGCATACCGATACAGAACGTCCGGCATCTGCTTTTTACGTTCTCTGGTAATGCGCCAGGCAACATGCTTGTTGCCGCTCTCCACGGGTATCCAGGGCCGATCAATCAGTGGGGGGTTGGGTTGCACGTAGAAGGTCATGCTGCCTTCATCGGTGCGGTTTACGACGGAGTGATCGCTAATGCCAACAACGCCTGAGGCAATTGCAGCCGATATCGCGGAAGCAGCGACCGCCGGCTTCCGGGGACGTCTTATCGCACGAGGCCAAGCGCGCGCAGTCATATGGCGGGATGGCATACTCCCGCCGGACGCTCCGGCCTTCGCATCGCAACTTAGCTATGACTTGAACTCCTACGGTTATACGCTTCTCGGGCTTGGCCTTCGTCTGCGCGAGCTTGGCGGCGAACCTGCCCAGGCGCGTGTTGCCTTTGAGCAGGCTGCCACCGCTCTTGAAGCTGTTATTGCCAAGGGAAGCCAGCAAGAGGTTGACCGCGATTTCCACTTCATCATGGCAGCTGCGAGCTATCATCTGGCGCATCTTTCAGCACGCGCTTATTCACTTCTCGCAATCGTCCAAGCCGACCACAATTTCGCGCCCACAGAACGGATGCTCGCCCTGTTGATGCGGCGAGACCTCGATACCCTTAGCTCTAGCGTGCTCGGTTATCGAGCATCTGGACAAGGCAGTGATGCCAATATCACTGCTCAGATTCAGGCTGACTTGAATCAAGCAGAGGTTGCAGAAGCCTTTGTAGAGGATGGTCACGACTTCCTGCTCGACGGGCTCGACACAGCGCTGACCGATTCATTCATGGCAGCCATGTCCTTATTTCTCCTCGCCTCAGAGCGCGGCGAGCGAGCGTTGCTCGACCAAGCACTAGAACGACTTCGTATTAACCTAGGCATTTGTAGCGAATTCAACCTACTGCCTCAGTGGTGGGTCCACCGTGTAACAATCCACCTCTTGAACGACCTCTGGTCGAGTACCTTCCACGAGAGGGTACCCCTTCTTTCCGCTGGTGGTGAAGCGGCAGAATGGCCACGGCTTCGAGAGTTGTTTATCGCGCTCTTACATCAGCGTCCGAAGGCAGAAATCGATTTGTGGCCATCTCAAATCGAGGCCGCTGCTCGTGCGGCAGACCAAACTGATGACCTTGTCGTATCACTTCCCACCAGCGCCGGTAAGACTCGTATCGCCGAACTGTGCATTTTGCGCTGCCTGGCCAGCGGCAAGCGCGTGGCTTTCATTACGCCACTGCGCGCGCTATCAGCCCAGACAGAAGCGACTCTGCAGAAGACGTTTGTTCCGCTCGGTATGACAATTTCTGCGCTATACGGCAGCATCGGGGTCAGTGGGTTTGATGAGGATGCGATTCGAGAGCGTGACATTGTCGTTGCGACCCCCGAGAAACTCGATTTCGCACTTCGCAACGATCCGTCACTTCTCGATAATGTAGGCCTGATCGTTTTTGATGAAGGCCATATGATTGGCCTCAACGAGCGTGAAGTCCGTTATGAGGTACAGATCCAGCGGTTGCTTCGTCGCCCGGATGCGCACCAGCGGCGAATTGTTTGCTTATCTGCAATTCTGCCAGATGGCGAGCAATTAGATGATTTCGCCGGATGGCTACGACGAGACCAGCCGGGCGGCCTCGTTAGGCACGACTGGCGCCCGACAAGACTGCGGTTCGGCGAGGTAGTATGGTCATCACCTACCGCGCGCCTGAATTTACGAGTCGGCGATGAACGCCCCTGGATACAGAGGTTCCTGACGGGAGCAGCACCACCAAATTGGGCGCCACCCAAGCGTAGACGTACCAAGTTGTTTCCTTGCGATCAGCGAGAGCTTTGTATCGCCACAGCTTGGCGGTTGGTCGACGATGGACAGACTGTTCTTATCTTTTGCCCTGAGCGTCGCAGCGTTGAGCCTTACGCAGATGCCATCGTCGATCTCCATGAACGTGGGGCGATCCGAACATTGCTTGAGGCTGACCCCTTAGTCCTCAGCACCGCTATCGCACTAGGGGAGGAATGGCTTGGACCGAACAGTCCTATCCTCGCATGCCTTCGTCTCGGCGTTGCTTTGCACCATGGCGCCTTGCCGACCCCTTATCGCAAAGAGGTAGAACGGCTACTACGCGACAACGTAGTGAAAGTAACGATTTCGTCGCCAACATTAGCCCAAGGACTCAACCTGTCAGCTACAGCCGTCATCATGAATTCTCTCCATCGCGCCGGTGAAAGGATCGAGATTTCAGAGTTCAAGAATGTAATTGGACGAGCGGGTCGAGCGTATGTCGACATCGAAGGCATAGTGCTCTTCCCTATGTTCGAAGACGTCATGAAAAAGCGGCGTAATTGGGAGGCTCTAATCAACGATCTTGGAGCGCGTAATATGGAGAGCGGCCTAGTGCGGCTCGTCGTCACGCTGCTTAGCCGTATGCATGCCCGCATCGGAGGGGACCTTAATCAACTTACCGAATATGTCGTTAACAACGCTGCAGCTTGGTCCTTCCCCGAAGTCGCGAATGAGAAGCTGGAGGATCGCGAGCGTGCCATAGCCGACTGGGAACGTCACGTCGCAACACTCGACACTGCTATCCTCAGTTTGATTGGCGAGAATGACATCCCAGACGCAAATATTGAAACTGCACTGGATTCCATTCTTCAGTCCTCTCTCTGGCAACGTCGCCTGCTGCGGCAACACGAAAATGCACAGCAGGCACTCAAGGCCGGCCTCGTTTCACGTACCCGGCTCATTTGGAACCAGTCGACGGCGGAGCAACGTCGAGGCTATTTCCTGGCGGGAGTGGGATTGCAAACCGGACATTCACTTGATGCCATCGCCATGGACGTCAACCCGCTTCTTATACAAGCGAACGGAGGCATCCTTACAACTAACGCAGAAGTTGCGATTGCAGCAATAACCGGCATTGCCGAGCGCGCTTTCACGTTCTACCCATTTACACCCGACCCCATACCACTCAATTGGCGAGATATTTTACGCGCATGGCTGTTGGGACAGCCTATTGCCCCAATTGCCGTAGGGCAGGAATCGGAGACACTGCAGTTCCTTGAGAGCGGGCTCGTCTTTCGCCTTCCTTGGGCAATGGAGGCCATTCGTGTCCGTGCGGCGGCGAATGGCGACACCGTCGACGGGTTATTACTCGATGAGTATGAGCTCGGATTGGCCGCAGCCGCGGTTGAAACCGGGACGCTGAACCGTTCGGTTTCAATTCTCATCCAGGCGGGCTTCAATTCGCGACTAGCAGCTATCAAAGTAGTCAACGATACGGGCGCAACGTTCCAGACTGGCCTGGCACTTCGGCAATGGCTCAACTCAGAAGCTATCGCCATCTGGAGCGCCTCACCCGATTGGCCCACTGCAGAGACAAAATCAATGTGGGCAGAGTTTTTGAAATGCTTCTCTCCCCGAGATCAGCAAACTTGGGCTAACCGACAATATCAGGCACCTGTTGAATGGCTCGGCGCGCCCCCGCCTCCAGAAACTCCTGTTCAGATTTACGAGTGGGCCGGCCAACCACGCGTTCTTGCAGCAGATGGCGCACCGCTTGGTACGGTTCAGGCTGCGTTAAATCCCGCACGAGCCGGACTGGTGCGTGCGAAGATGGCACGAAACGGCAACATGGTCGACATAGTCTATTTGGGGCCAGATGACATACAAAATATGTGATTCAGACCACTGCATAACTCAAAAAGGTTGGGGTGAACGGTGGGGCGGCGATCGTAAAAATTTTATGTCCTGCCGAGCGTTGGAAAAATGTGGACTGCGTAGACTAGCGCTGCCCTATGTGGAATATGCGTGCTCTAACCCCTCGTAATATTGCCCTGCAAGCCGGAGTAACCTCCACGCCCGCTCAGCTTCAGCTCCTGGAGAGACTAGCGACATGGACCTGAGTCAACTCTTCTCACTACCACCAACGGAGTTCGCGAGGCTTGTAGATGAGGATTACTTCGATTGCAATGGCATCTACATCATCGAGGTTTACAACGCCCTCATGCGCAGCTGCGTTGACTATCCGTCAGAGGTAGTGTCCCTAGCGAAGGCTGCTATAGATGTCTACCTCGCACAGGAGAGGCCCGATGAAGCCATCCTTTATATGGAGCTTTACGCTCGAACAGAGTTGATTCGTAAAGATGTTGGTACGGCCCTTACTGTCCTTGAGTCGATCGCGCAAATGGATCATGAGCGTAGCGAAGACACCATCCTAGAACTGGCAGACGATATCTTGGGGGACATTGATACCTTCGGCGTCAGCATCGACCAGCGTCCCCGGATCATGAGCTCTGTAGCGGCGTTTTTCAGCCGGTACGAGCAATCAGAGCGTATTGTCGATCTGTATCTCCAAGCGGCTAATCTGTATTCCAGGCACGGAGCTCCGCAGGCAGCTACTAGGTGTGTAACCAGTGCAAAATCCATTTCAGAGCAGATGCAATGCAGTAGTTTGGTTGCCAAATGTCATCTCACCATGCTGGCTGTTCACTGCGAGGCCGAGGAATATCAGCAAGGGGTCGATGCTGCCAACCTAGCTATCGACATCCTGACCCAATCCAGGGAGCCAGTTCCAGCCGTGGTCATGGCGAACCTTGGAGTGGCTTACATGAACTTGAATGATCCCGAAAACGCCATCAGATGTTACGAGCTAGCGTTGGGCGATTCGAGCTTGCCGACAGATGTTCTTCCCCAGGTACGCACCAATTACGCAATTTGTCTACGTCGCTGCGGCCTCATTGCTCAAGCAGCGTCAATGATGGAGATTGCTATCGAGCATGCAAACCAGGATTTTAAGGATCCTGAAGGCCTGCTTGAAATGGCGCTGAGCGATGCAAAGATTGTCCAACTCCTCGGTGATACACCTCTGTTAATTAGCCGACTCAAAGAAGTTGTGACGTGCCTCGACAGTGTCCTCAAGGATGTTCTCCGCCTTCACCACCGCCGGGGCCTGAGAGCCCGATATTTCTGGCGAATTGAAGAGTTGCTCGCCTCCCTGCCCGCGTCAGGCTTTACCCATGACGTTTTAGCCCCGTTGATTTCGCTCAAAGGAAACGCCATGGGTGATTGGCTTACGATCCTCATGTGGGCTGATCGCACACGTGCCGACGCCTCAGTCGATCCTGCTGTACTCAAAAAGATCGACGACACCCTCATGCGTATCCGGGAAATTGGAGCGCCTCACCTTTTCGGAGGGCATGAGCAGAAAGACGACGCCTGGAATGAGGAGAATGCTGCGCAAGCCTGGGATGAACTATCGAATGTAGCCGCACTTATCTATGCCAAAGGCAAGCGACCGCTCGACCTGGCCACCTCCGAGCATCAGGTTGTTCATTGCCTTCAGCGCCTTCAGGAACACCATTGTGTGATGCTGATGACTTCCTCCAAGGAAGAAGTCCTCCTATGGTACTTCCTCGAGGGGCAATACCGGCGGGTTCAAATTCCTCTGGACGTGGTGACCAATTGGAGCAAGGCGCAAGTGGATCACGCCCAGCAATTCCTTGACCGCGCGGGCTTCCAACGCTCGCTCCTGGAGGCCATCAACTGCTTGGCTCCTTTGCTTGATCCGGTGTTCCAGCAAGTCAGCGCAAGTGGGTGCAAAACAGTGCGATTCCTGGAGGATCGACACTGCGAACTGCCTCTGATGGCGTTAGTGCTACGTAATGCCGAACTAGCGACCAAGATGGAAAAGGGGACGTTTGAATTTCGTATGGTGCCGACACCGGTTCTACAAGGCGCCGGCCCCGTCGAGCCAGTTGTGGCTCCGGTAGCGATCATCGACCCTGAAGGCGACTTGCACCTCGCACCTTATGAAGCAGCTGCCTTCTCCAGGGCCGCGGGCTTGCGATCCCCCGCCACTCTACACACCAACGGAGAAGGAAGTCTGCTGGATGTCTTGCGACCATACGACGCTTTGGTTGTGTCGACCCATGGGCATTCATTGAAATTTTTTCAGGACGCCTACTTCGCGCACCTTGGAAACCCTGGCGAGCCACACCTCATCAAGGTGTCCTCTATGCAGGCAGCTGCACCCGATCTTCGCTTGAAAATCGCGCTCCTCAATACCTGCTACTCAGGCTCGCGATCCACGAAAAATGGAATAGGGGAAATTATCACAAACGATTCAGTTGCTATCCCAAACCTGTTCCTGCTCAACGGACATGCAGTTGCGCTAGCAGGTTCCTGGAAGGTCTTTGACATCGTAAGCTTCGCCCTCTCGATTTCGGTGGGTGAAGCGCTGCACTCCGGCCTGGCCCCATCATCTGCACTAGCCAGTGCTATCGCACGATTACATCGTATGCGTAAAAGCGACTTGGAATCCTTGCTGGAAAAGCATCTGCCAACCGACATGCTCACAAAAATACTGCAGCCGATGCAAAACCAACCTGATAAAGGCATTTTTGCTCATCCCTACCATACCTCAGGCATGGCGATACACGGGCTCCTCTGAACCGAATATGCCCGTAAATCGCTCTTGAGGTGCATAGCACCAGAACCTTCTCAGGCGGGTTGAGATAGAGCCCGACGATATCCTGAAGCTTGTCGACGAATGCTGGATCGGTCGAAAGCTTGAAGGTGTTTTCAAGGTGAGCCTTGAGTTCGAAAGCATGCCATATGCGCATTACATTGACAGGAGAAATACCGGTCGCCTGAATGATGGTGCGAATGCTCCAATGGCTGGTGTCAGTTAACCTCGCTTATGTGGTTATG
>NZ_JALLIY010000022.1 GCF_023242315.1 Pseudomonas sp. MWU13-2105 | reverse complement strand
TCCGGTGGCAGGCCCGGCTTCTGTAGGGGCTGCCGGCGATGGCGGCCGCATGGGCGCTGTAGGGCTGAAGGGTCATATGCAAGCTCTCGGCGCATGGCTATCATGCCTGCCTCATTGTGAGTCGAGACCTGCATGCTGACGTTGTTGAAACTCCTCAAAGATGGTCGATTCCACTCCGGGCAAGCGCTGGGCGCGGCATTGGGTGTCAGCCGCAGTGCTGTCTGGAAGCAGCTCCAGCAACTGGAGGCGGAGTTCGGGCTGGTCATCCATAAAGTCCGTGGCCGCGGTTATCAACTCGCCAGCCCGCTGGTGTTGCTGAGCGAGCTGGAGATAGCTGCCGCAAAACCCTCGGCCTCCTGGCCGGTGCATGTCTACGACAGCATCGACTCAACCAACGCCGAGGCGCTGCGCCTGGTGGAAAAAGGCGTTGTGGCTCCTTTCATCGTGGTGGCCGAGCGGCAAACCGCGGGGCGAGGGCGCAGGGGGCGACAGTGGGTGAGCCCATTCGCGGAAAATATCTATTTCAGCCTGTTGCTCAGGATCGAAGGCGGCATGCGTCAGCTGGAAGGTTTGAGCCTGGTGGTCGGCTTGGCTGTTTTAAATGCATTGCGTGAGCTCGGTATTGCCCGGGCGGGGCTGAAGTGGCCAAACGACGTCCTGGTCGACAATAAGAAGATCGCCGGCATTCTGCTGGAACTGGTCGGCGACCCTGCGGATGTCTGTCACGTCGTGCTCGGGGTGGGAATCAACGTCAATATGCAGGTTGCCGAGCAGGTGGACCAGCTGTGGACATCGGCTCGCCTGGAGACGGGGCGCTCGATCGATCGCAACCAGCTGATCGCCAGCCTGGCGGAAAAGTTGCGCTTTTACCTGGATTGGCACCAGTCCTCCGGTTTTGCCGCGATCCAGGCCGAGTGGGAGCAGAATCATCTCTGGCAGGGGCGCAAGGTTGCCCTGATCGCCGGGGTGAACCAGGTTGAGGGGGTTGTGCTGGGCATCGATCAGCAAGGCGCCCTCCGCCTGGAGGTGGCGGGCGTGGAAAAGGTTTTCAGTGGTGGCGAACTCAGCCTGCGCTTGCGCGATGAAGCCTGAGGCTGCTGGTGGTTTTAGCAAGGGCAGGGCACAGCAGGTGTCTGCCCTGGTATTGGTTGGCTTGGCGGTGGCGTGTCCGCTCGATTGAGGTTCCTATGCGTTGGTTGTTTCTGTTGTTGCTGGTGCTCAATGGTGTGTATTACGTCTGGCACCAGCAGGAGGCGCCCCTGAGGGCCAAGGAGGTCGCTCCTCTATCGCTGTATCGCAGCGCTCATCAGGATATCCAGTTGTTGAGCGAGTCGGATGGCGCTGGCGGGCGCCGCGCGGCCTCCGTCGTGCCGGAGCGTGAGGGCGATTGTGTCTATCTGGGCGCCGTGGCGCGCCAGGATCTGGCGCAATCCATCGTCCAGCGTCTCCAGGGCAGCAATATCAAGGCCCGGGTCGGCCAGGTCAACCTGCCGGATTCGGCGGGTTACTGGGTGCGTATCGCACCTGAAAGCCAGCATTTGCTGGACGATGCCCTGTTGCAGAACCTTGCTAAAGAATTCAATGAGTTAAAACATAAAATAATGCCATGCGAAGGCATTGCAACTGTCGAATAGTTTGAATAGAATGGCGCCCGCTTCGCAGTGAACACCTCTTGAGGGACTGGCTACGAAGCGGGTCAACGCAGCTAACCTCATAATTTAAATGAGAAAAATGCTTGACAGAAGGCCGACACGATGTAGAATGTCGGCTCGCTTAGGAGGGGTTCCCGAGCGGCCAAAGGGATCAGACTGTAAATCTGACGTCTACGACTTCGAAGGTTCGAATCCTTCCCCCTCCACCATATTTAAGCGTGAGCTGCAAGCTCCGCGGGTATAGTTTAGTGGTAGAACCTCAGCCTTCCAAGCTGATGATGCGGGTTCGATTCCCGCTACCCGCTCCAAGTTTGCTGTTTGTGCACCGTGTTTCGCTCTTGTAGCTCAGTTGGTAGAGCACACCCTTGGTAAGGGTGAGGTCAGCGGTTCAAATCCGCTCAAGAGCTCCATAATAACAAGGCAGATATGCAAATATCTGCCTTTGTTTTAATGGCTGATGTAGCTTGCATAATTCTTCTCCTGAGGGTGATTTCGATGGCTAAGGAAAAGTTCGAACGTAATAAGCCGCACGTCAACGTGGGTACCATTGGTCACGTCGACCACGGTAAAACTACGCTCACTGCTGCCTTGACCCGCGTTTGCTCCGAGGTGTTCGGTTCGGCCAAGGTCGACTTCGACAAGATCGATAGCGCCCCAGAAGAAAAAGCTCGCGGCATCACCATCAACACCGCTCACGTTGAATACGATTCGGCCGTGCGTCACTACGCACACGTTGACTGTCCAGGTCACGCCGACTACGTAAAAAACATGATTACCGGTGCTGCGCAGATGGATGGTGCGATCCTGGTTTGCTCGGCCGCTGATGGTCCGATGCCGCAAACTCGCGAGCACATCCTGTTGTCCCGTCAGGTGGGTGTTCCCTACATCGTGGTTTTCCTGAACAAGGCTGACCTGGTAGATGACGCTGAGCTGCTGGAACTGGTTGAAATGGAAGTGCGCGATCTGCTGAGCACTTACGATTTCCCGGGCGACGACACGCCGATCATCATCGGTTCCGCGCGTATGGCGCTGGAAGGTAATGATGAAAATGGCATGGGTACTTCGGCTGTCAAGAAGCTGGTTGAGACTCTGGATAGCTATATTCCTGAGCCTGAGCGTGCGATCGACAAGCCATTCCTGATGCCGATCGAGGATGTGTTCTCGATCTCCGGTCGCGGCACTGTTGTGACTGGTCGTATTGAGCGCGGTATTGTTCGTGTTCAAGATCCGCTGGAGATCGTAGGTCTGCGTGACACTGCTGTCACCACCTGCACTGGCGTTGAAATGTTTCGTAAACTGCTCGATGAAGGTCGTGCAGGTGAAAACTGCGGCGTTCTGCTGCGCGGCACCAAGCGTGACGATGTCGAGCGTGGCCAGGTACTGGTCAAGCCTGGTTCGGTCAAGCCGCACACCAAGTTCACCGCCGAAGTTTACGTTCTGAGCAAGGAAGAAGGCGGTCGTCACACGCCGTTCTTCAAGGGCTACCGTCCACAGTTCTACTTCCGTACTACTGATGTGACTGGTAACTGCGAGCTGCCGGAAGGCGTTGAGATGGTAATGCCAGGTGACAACATCCAGATGACTGTCACTCTGATCAAAACCATTGCGATGGAAGACGGCCTGCGTTTCGCTATCCGTGAGGGCGGTCGTACCGTCGGCGCGGGTGTTGTAGCGAAAGTAATCGAATAAGTAGTTGAAATGCCTCTCTCAGGTCGACATAATGGTCGGCCTGATTCAAGTTTTAGGTCAGTAGCTCAATTGGCAGAGCGACGGTCTCCAAAACCGTAGGTTGGGGGTTCGATTCCCTCCTGACCTGCCAGATTCACTCGGTGTGTCTGGCTTTCTTTTCACAGGATTCTCTTAGATGACCTCCAACGCTGAAGCCCAAGGCTCTCGCTTCGATCTTCTCAAGTGGCTCGTCGTAGTCGCTTTGGTGGTGATTGGTGTTGTTGGCAACCAGTACTATCATGGTTCGCCGATCCTGTACCGCGTACTGGCTCTGCTTGTCATCGCTGCTGTAGCTGCCTTTGTAGGCCTGCAGACCGCGAAAGGCAAGTCGTTCTTCGTGCTGGCAAAGGAAGCTCGTACCGAGATTCGTAAAGTCGTATGGCCGACTCGCCAAGAAACCACGCAGACCACGTTGATCGTGGTGGCTGTTGTTCTGGTAATGGCGTTGCTGTTGTGGGGGCTTGATTCCCTGCTCGGCTGGCTTGTTTCCTCGATTGTAGGCTAAGGGTGTCCCGTGGCTAAGCGTTGGTACGTTGTGCATGCTTACTCGGGTTACGAGAAGCATGTGATGCGCTCGTTGGTCGAGCGCGTAAAGCTGGCAGGCATGGAAGATGGCTTCGGCGAGATTCTGGTCCCTACTGAAGAAGTAGTGGAAATGCGTAACGGCCAGAAGCGCAAGAGCGAGCGTAAGTTCTTCCCTGGCTATGTGCTGGTGCAGATGGACATGAACGAGGGGACTTGGCACTTGGTCAAGGATACGCCTCGGGTGATGGGTTTTATCGGCGGTACCGCCGACAAGCCTGCGCCGATCACCGACAAAGAGGCAGAAGCGATTCTGCGTCGTGTCGCTGATGGTAGCGACAAGCCGAAGCCGAAGACGTTGTTCGAGCCGGGCGAAGTCGTACGTGTTACCGATGGTCCGTTCGCTGATTTCAACGGCACCGTCGAAGAGGTCAACTACGAAAAGAGCCGCATCCAGGTGGCCGTGCTCATTTTCGGACGCTCTACTCCGGTAGAGTTGGAGTTTAGCCAGGTCGAAAAGGTCTAGCTGAACAAGCATCCCAACCCCACAGTCCAAGGCTGTGGGGTTTTGTCGTCACTGGGATAAACGCGCAAGTAACCGGGGAGCCTTTCGAGGCGCTAGAACCCGTAATTGGAGTGCCTCATGGCCAAGAAGATTACCGCTTACATCAAGCTGCAAGTGAAGGCCGCCCAGGCCAACCCTAGCCCACCCGTCGGTCCAGCTCTGGGTCAGCACGGCGTGAACATCATGGAGTTCTGCAAGGCCTTCAACGCCCGTACCCAGGGTCTTGAGCCAGGTCTGCCGACGCCTGTGATCATCACTGTCTACAGTGACCGCAGCTTCACTTTCGAAACCAAGTCCACCCCGGCTTCGGTTCTGCTGAAAAAGGCCGCAGGCCTGACCAGCGGTTCCGCTCGTCCGAACACCGTTAAGGTTGGCACCGTGACCCGTGCTCAGCTGGAAGAAATCGCGAAAACCAAAAACGCGGATCTGACTGCAGCTGATATGGATGCAGCCGTGCGTACCATCGCCGGTTCTGCTCGTAGCATGGGCCTTAACGTGGAGGGTGTGTAATGGCTAAGCTGACCAAGCGCCAAAAGGCTATCGCCGGCAAAATCGAAGCAGGCAAGGCCTACAACTTTGTAGAAGCCGCCGCTCTGTTGTCCGAGCTGTCGACTGTCAAGTTCAGCGAGTCGTTTGACGTTGCTGTAAACCTGGGCGTTGACCCACGTAAATCCGACCAGGTCGTACGTAGCGCTACTGTGCTGCCACACGGCACTGGCAAGACCGTTCGCGTTGCTGTGTTCACCCAGGGCCCGGCTGCTGAGGCCGCTCTGGCTGCCGGCGCCGATCGCGTTGGTATGGACGACCTGGCTGCCGAAATGAAAGGCGGCGACCTGAACTATGACGTCGTTATTGCGTCCCCGGATGCAATGCGTGTTGTCGGTCAACTGGGTCAGATCCTCGGTCCGCGTGGCCTGATGCCTAACCCGAAAGTCGGCACCGTAACCCCAGACGTAGCCACCGCGGTGAAAAACGCCAAGGCCGGTCAGGTTCGTTATCGCACCGACAAGAACGGTATCATCCACACCTCCGTTGGCAAGATCGGCTTTGATGCCGTCAAGCTGAAGGAAAACGTTGAAGCCCTGATCGCTGACCTGAAGCGTATCAAGCCAGCTTCCTCGAAAGGTATCTACGTCAAGCGCGTTACCCTGAGCACCACCATGGGTCCAGGCCTGGTCATCGACCAAAGCTCGCTGGAAGCGTAAGACACGCATTGGCGCAAGCGATTGCGCCAATCGAAAAAATTGGGGTCCCTGCCTGGCGGGGGCTATCCAAGACCGTAGGCGGCGCAAGTCTTAAACCTCAAGCCTACGCAGATGGTGCTCCCGGTTCCTTACCGAATCAGACACCAAAACGACATCCGGCTTCGGCCAGATGAAACGGTAACAAGCAGGAGTTAAACCCGTGGCAATTAAACTCGAAGACAAGAAGGCCATCGTCGCTGAAGTCAACGAGGCTGCCAAAGTCGCTCTGTCCGCTGTCGTGGCTGATGCCCGTGGCGTAACAGTAAGCGCGATGACCGGACTCCGTAAAGAGGCCCGCGAAGCTGGCGTATACGTACGTGTAGTACGTAACACCCTGCTCAAGCGCGCTGTTGAAGGCACCGAGTACTCGGTTCTCAACGACGTGTTCAAAGGCCCGACCCTGATTGCTTTCTCCAAGGAACACCCGGGCGCTGCTGCTCGTCTGTTCAAAGAGTTCGCAAAGGGTCAGGACAAGTTCGAGATCAAGGCAGCTGCGTTTGAGGGCAAGTTCCTCGCAGCGAATCAGATCGACGTACTGGCAACCTTGCCGACCCGTAACGAAGCTATCTCCCAGCTGATGAGCGTGATTCAAGGCGCTACCAGCAAGTTGGCTCGTACTCTGGCGGCTATTCGCGACCAGAAAGAAGCCGCCGCAGCCTAAGGCTGAGCACTTCTTTTCGCGTATTTTTGTTTATTTCGATGGTCGCGTAGGCCGTCCCCCAATTCAGGAAATACAGTAATGTCTATCTCCCAAGAAGATATCCTCAACGCCGTAGCTGAAATGTCGGTTCTGCAGGTTGTTGAGCTGATCAAAGCTTTCGAAGAAAAATTCGGTGTTACCGCTGCTGCTGCTTCGGCAGGTCCTGCTGCTGCTGCCGCTGTTGTTGAAGAGCAAACCGAATTCAACGTCATGCTGCTGGAAGCTGGCGAGAAGAAAGTTAACGTGATCAAGGCAGTACGTGAACTGACCGGTCTGGGCCTGAAAGAAGCCAAGGCTGTAGTTGACGGCGCTCCTGCCCTGGTTCTGGAAGCTGTTGCCAAAGACGCAGCTGACAAAGCCAAAGCAGCACTGGAAGAAGCAGGCGCTAAAGTCGAGCTGAAGTAAGCTCTGACCTTGCGTCTCCAGCCCGAGCGTTAAGCGACAGGCTGATGGCTGGTGGCTCTTGCCACCGGCCTTTTTCCGTTACTGGCGGCCGATCCGGTCGGTGCCTTTAACGTGCTTCAACCACCCGATGCGGTGGCGCAAACCATGGGGTTTGCACGATTTTCTGGCTGCTCCCGTCGGGGAGGGGCCAAACAAGCAGGTGACCAAGCTGGGGAACGCTGATGGCTTACTCATATACTGAGAAAAAACGTATCCGCAAGGACTTTAGCAAGTTGCCGGACGTCATGGATGTGCCGTACCTCCTGGCCATCCAGCTGGATTCGTATCGTGAATTCTTGCAGGCGGGAGCGACTAAAGATCAGTTCCGCGACGTGGGCCTGCATGCGGCCTTCAAATCCGTTTTCCCGATCATCAGCTACTCCGGCAATGCTGCGCTGGAGTACGTCGGTTATCGCCTGGGCGAACCGGCATTTGATGTCAAAGAATGCGTATTGCGCGGTGTGACTTACGCCGTACCTTTGCGGGTAAAAGTGCGCCTGATCATTTTCGACAAAGAATCGTCGAACAAAGCGATCAAGGACATCAAAGAGCAAGAAGTCTACATGGGTGAAATTCCCCTGATGACTGAGAACGGTACCTTCGTTATCAACGGTACCGAGCGCGTGATCGTTTCCCAGCTGCACCGTTCCCCGGGCGTGTTCTTCGACCACGACCGCGGCAAGACGCACAGCTCCGGTAAACTGCTGTACTCGGCGCGGATCATTCCTTACCGCGGTTCGTGGTTGGACTTCGAGTTCGACCCGAAAGACTGCGTCTTCGTGCGTATCGACCGTCGTCGCAAGCTGCCGGCTTCCGTGCTGCTGCGCGCACTGGGCTACGCCACCGAAGAAGTGCTGGACGCTTTCTACACCACCAACGTTTTCCACGTGAAGGGCGAAACCCTGAGCCTGGAACTGGTGCCTCAGCGCCTGCGTGGTGAAATCGCCGTCCTCGATATCCTCGATGACAAAGGCAAGGTGATTGTCGAGCAAGGTCGTCGTATTACCGCTCGCCACATCAACCAGCTGGAAAAAGCCGGGATCAAAGAGCTGGATGTGCCGCTGGACTACGTCCTGGGCCGCACTACCGCCAAGGTCATCGTGCACCCGGCTACCGGCGAAATCCTGGCTGAATGCAACACCGAGCTGAACACCGAGATCCTGGCGAAAATCGCCAAGGCCCAGGTCGTTCGCATCGAAACGCTGTACACCAACGACATCGACTGCGGTCCGTTCATCTCCGACACGCTGAAGATCGACTCCACCAGCAACCAACTGGAAGCGCTGGTCGAGATCTATCGCATGATGCGTCCTGGTGAGCCGCCGACCAAGGATGCCGCCGAGACCCTGTTCAACAACCTGTTCTTCAGCCCTGAGCGCTATGATCTGTCCGCGGTCGGCCGGATGAAGTTCAACCGTCGTATCGGGCGTACCGAGATCGAAGGTTCGGGCGTATTGAACAAGGACGATATCGTCGCGGTCCTCAAGACCCTGGTTGACATCCGTAACGGCAAAGGCATCGTCGACGACATCGACCACCTGGGTAACCGTCGTGTTCGCTGTGTAGGCGAAATGGCCGAGAACCAGTTCCGTGTTGGCCTGGTACGTGTTGAGCGTGCGGTCAAGGAACGTCTGTCGATGGCCGAAAGCGAAGGCCTGATGCCGCAAGACCTGATCAACGCCAAGCCTGTGGCTGCGGCGGTGAAGGAGTTCTTCGGTTCCAGCCAGCTGTCGCAGTTCATGGACCAGAACAACCCGCTGTCCGAGATCACCCACAAGCGTCGTGTCTCCGCACTCGGCCCTGGTGGTCTGACCCGCGAACGCGCCGGCTTCGAAGTCCGTGACGTACACCCGACGCACTACGGTCGTGTTTGCCCGATCGAAACGCCGGAAGGTCCGAACATCGGTCTGATCAACTCCCTGGCCGCCTATGCGCGCACCAACCAGTACGGCTTCCTGGAAAGCCCGTACCGTGTGGTGAAAGACGCCCTGGTCACCGACGAGATCGTGTTCCTGTCCGCCATTGAAGAGGCCGATCACGTGATCGCCCAGGCTTCGGCGACCATGAACGAGCAGAAAGTGCTGATCGACGAACTGGTTGCCGTACGTCACCTGAACGAGTTCACCGTCAAGGCGCCGGAAGACGTCACCCTGATGGACGTTTCGCCGAAGCAGGTTGTCTCGGTTGCAGCGTCGCTGATCCCGTTCCTCGAGCACGACGACGCCAACCGTGCGTTGATGGGTTCCAACATGCAGCGTCAGGCTGTACCGACCCTGCGTGCCGACAAGCCGCTGGTAGGTACCGGCATGGAGCGCAACGTTGCCCGTGACTCCGGCGTTTGCGTCGTGGCTCGTCGTGGCGGCGTGATCGACTCCGTCGATGCCAGCCGTATCGTGGTTCGTGTTGCCGATGACGAAGTGGAAACCGGCGAAGCCGGTGTCGACATCTACAACCTGACCAAGTACACCCGCTCGAACCAGAACACCTGCATCAACCAGCGTCCGCTGGTGCGCAAGGGTGATCGCGTTCAGCGTAGCGACATCATGGCCGACGGCCCGTCCACCGACATGGGTGAACTGGCGTTGGGCCAGAACATGCGCATCGCCTTCATGGCATGGAACGGCTTCAACTTCGAAGACTCCATCTGCCTGTCGGAACGCGTTGTTCAGGAAGACCGTTTCACCACGATCCACATCCAGGAACTGACCTGTGTGGCGCGTGACACCAAGCTTGGGCCAGAGGAGATCACTGCGGACATCCCGAACGTGGGTGAAGCCGCACTGAACAAGCTGGACGAAGCCGGTATCGTCTACGTCGGTGCCGAAGTCGGCCCGGGCGACATCCTGGTCGGCAAGGTCACTCCGAAAGGTGAGACCCAGTTGACTCCGGAAGAAAAACTGCTGCGCGCGATCTTCGGTGAGAAGGCCAGCGACGTCAAAGACACCTCCCTGCGCGTACCGACCGGTACCAAGGGTACTGTCATCGACGTCCAGGTCTTCACCCGTGATGGCGTCGAGCGTGACAGCCGTGCGCTGTCCATCGAGAAGAGCCAGCTCGACGAGATCCGCAAGGACCTCAACGAGGAGTTCCGTATCGTCGAAGGCGCGACCTTCGAACGTCTGCGCTCCGCACTGGTTGGTCACAAGGCTGAAGGCGGTGCTGGCCTGAAGAAAGGTCAGGAAATCACCAACGAAGTGCTTGACGGTCTTGAGCACGGCCAGTGGTTCAAACTGCGCATGGCTGAAGATGCTCTGAACGAGCAGCTCGAGAAGGCCCAGGCCTACATCGTCGATCGCCGTCGTCTGCTGGACGACAAGTTCGAAGACAAGAAGCGCAAGCTGCAGCAAGGCGATGACCTGGCTCCGGGCGTACTGAAGATCGTCAAGGTCTACCTGGCAATCCGTCGCCGCATCCAGCCGGGCGACAAGATGGCCGGCCGTCACGGTAACAAGGGTGTGGTCTCGGTGATCATGCCGGTTGAAGACATGCCGCACGATGCCCATGGCACCCCGGTCGATGTGGTCCTCAACCCGCTGGGCGTACCTTCGCGTATGAACGTCGGTCAGATCCTCGAAACCCACCTGGGCCTGGCGGCCAAGGGCTTGGGCGAGAAGATCAACCGCATGATCGAGGAGCAACGCAAGGTCGCTGACCTGCGCAAGTTCCTGCACGAGATCTACAACGAGATCGGCGGTCGCAACGAGGACCTGGACAGCTTCTCCGACCAGGAAATCCTCGACTTGGCGCACAACCTCAAGGCTGGCGTGCCAATGGCCACCCCAGTGTTCGACGGTGCCAAGGAAGTTGAAATCAAGGCCATGCTGAAGCTGGCAGACCTGCCGGAAAGCGGCCAGATGCAACTGTTCGATGGTCGTACCGGCAACAAGTTCGAGCGTCCGGTTACCGTTGGCTACATGTACATGCTGAAGCTGAACCACTTGGTAGACGACAAGATGCACGCTCGTTCTACCGGTTCGTACAGCCTGGTTACCCAGCAGCCGCTGGGTGGTAAGGCGCAGTTCGGTGGTCAGCGTTTCGGGGAGATGGAGGTCTGGGCACTGGAAGCATACGGTGCCGCATACACTCTGCAAGAAATGCTCACAGTGAAGTCGGACGATGTGAACGGTCGGACCAAGATGTACAAAAACATCGTGGACGGCGATCACCGTATGGAGCCGGGCATGCCCGAGTCCTTCAACGTGTTGATCAAGGAAATTCGTTCCCTCGGCATCGATATCGATCTGGAAACCGAATAACACGTGACGCGAATCGAGAGCGGGGCTGTATGGCCCGCTCTCTGCTCCGCCAGGAGGAAAGGCCTTGAAAGACCTACTGAATTTGCTGAAAAACCAGGGTCAAGTCGAAGAGTTCGACGCCATCCGTATCGGATTGGCATCGCCTGAGATGATCCGTTCGTGGTCGTTCGGTGAAGTTAAAAAGCCGGAAACCATCAACTACCGTACGTTCAAACCTGAGCGTGACGGCCTGTTCTGCGCCAAGATCTTTGGCCCGGTCAAGGATTACGAGTGCCTGTGCGGTAAGTACAAGCGCTTGAAGCACCGTGGTGTGATCTGCGAGAAGTGCGGCGTTGAAGTCGCACTGGCCAAGGTTCGTCGTGAGCGCATGGCGCACATCGAACTGGCTTCGCCGGTTGCCCACATCTGGTTCCTGAAGTCCCTGCCGTCGCGTATCGGCTTGCTGATGGACATGACCCTGCGTGATATCGAGCGCGTTCTCTACTTCGAGAGCTACGTCGTTATCGATCCGGGCATGACCACCCTTGAAAAAGGCCAGCTGCTGAACGACGAGCAGTACTTCGAAGCCCTCGAAGAGTTCGGTGATGACTTCGACGCCCGCATGGGTGCTGAAGCTGTCCGCGAACTGCTGCACGCGATCGACCTGGAACACGAGATTGGCCGTCTGCGCGAAGAAATTCCGCAAACCAACTCCGAAACCAAGATCAAGAAGCTGTCCAAGCGTCTGAAGTTGATGGAAGCCTTCCAGGGTTCCGGCAACCTGCCAGAGTGGATGGTACTGACCGTTCTGCCGGTTCTGCCGCCAGACCTGCGTCCACTGGTTCCGCTCGATGGCGGTCGCTTCGCGACTTCCGACCTCAACGATCTGTATCGTCGAGTGATCAACCGTAACAACCGTTTGAAGCGCCTGCTGGACCTGTCCGCGCCTGACATCATCGTGCGCAACGAAAAGCGCATGCTGCAGGAAGCTGTGGATGCGCTGCTGGACAACGGTCGTCGCGGTCGCGCCATCACCGGTTCGAACAAGCGTCCTCTGAAATCCCTGGCTGACATGATCAAGGGTAAGCAAGGTCGTTTCCGTCAGAACTTGCTCGGTAAGCGTGTTGACTACTCCGGTCGTTCGGTAATTACCGTAGGTCCGACCCTGCGTCTGCACCAGTGCGGTCTGCCGAAGAAGATGGCTCTCGAGCTGTTCAAGCCGTTCATTTTCGGCAAGCTGGAAATGCGTGGTCTGGCGACCACCATCAAAGCCGCCAAGAAAATGGTCGAGCGCGAACTGCCAGAGGTTTGGGACGTTCTTGCTGAAGTGATTCGCGAACACCCGGTTCTCCTCAACCGTGCACCGACCCTTCACCGTCTGGGTATCCAGGCGTTTGAACCGGTACTGATCGAAGGTAAGGCTATCCAGCTGCACCCGCTGGTCTGTGCTGCGTACAACGCCGACTTCGACGGCGACCAAATGGCCGTGCACGTACCGCTGACGCTGGAAGCCCAGCTCGAAGCGCGTGCGTTGATGATGTCGACCAACAACATCCTGTCGCCAGCCAACGGTGAGCCGATCATCGTTCCGTCGCAGGACGTTGTATTGGGTCTGTACTACATGACCCGTGAAGCAATCAACGCCAAGGGCGAAGGTCGTATCTTTGCCGACCTGCAGGAAGTCGACCGCGTATTCCGCGCCGGCGAAGCCGCCCTGCACGCCAAGATCAAGGTTCGGATCAACGAAACCGTCAATGATCGTGATGGTGGCAGCGTCAAGAACACCCGTATCGTCGACACCACTGTCGGCCGTGCGCTGTTGTTCCAGGTGGTTCCGGCCGGCCTGTCGTTCGACGTCGTCAACCTGCCGATGAAGAAGAAGGCGATCTCCAAGCTGATCAACCAGTGCTACCGCGTGGTTGGTTTGAAAGAGACCGTGATCTTCGCTGACCAGTTGATGTACACCGGTTTTGCCTATTCGACCATTTCCGGCGTTTCCATCGGTGTTAACGACTTCGTTATCCCGGATGAAAAAGCCCGCATCATTGGTGCTGCCACCGACGAAGTGAAAGAGATCGAAAGTCAGTACGCCTCCGGCCTGGTAACCCAGGGCGAGAAGTACAACAAAGTGATCGACTTGTGGTCCAAGGCGAACGACGAAGTGTCCAAGGCGATGATGGCCAACCTCTCGAAAGAGAAGGTCATCGACCGTCATGGCGACGAAGTCGACCAGGAATCCTTCAACTCGATGTACATGATGGCCGACTCGGGTGCGCGGGGTTCCGCTGCACAGATCCGTCAGCTGGCCGGTATGCGTGGCCTGATGGCCAAGCCGGACGGCTCGATCATCGAGACGCCGATCACCGCGAACTTCCGTGAAGGCCTGAGCGTACTCCAGTACTTCATCTCCACTCACGGTGCTCGTAAGGGTCTCGCGGATACCGCGTTGAAAACCGCGAACTCCGGTTACCTGACCCGTCGTCTGGTAGACGTGGCGCAGGATCTGGTGGTGACCGAAGTCGACTGTGGCACTGAGCAAGGCTTGCTCATGACGCCGCACATCGAAGGCGGCGACGTTGTCGAGCCGTTGGGTGAGCGCGTTCTGGGTCGAGTGATCGCTCGTGACGTCTTCAAGCCGGGCACCGAGGAAGTTATCGTTCCTGCCGGCACCCTGGTCGACGAGAAGTGGGTTGAATTCATCGAGCTGAACAGCATCGACGAAGTCATCGTGCGCTCGCCAATCAGTTGCGAAACCCGTTATGGCATCTGCGCCAAGTGCTACGGCCGTGACTTGGCTCGTGGTCACCAGGTGAACATCGGTGAAGCAGTCGGCGTTATCGCTGCCCAGTCCATCGGTGAGCCGGGTACCCAGCTGACCATGCGTACGTTCCACATCGGTGGTGCGGCAAGCCGGACCTCCGCGGCCGACAGCGTTCAGGTGAAGAATGGCGGTACCGTCCGTCTGCACAACCTGAAGCACGTTGAGCGAGTGGATGGCCACCTGGTTGCCGTGTCCCGTTCCGGTGAACTGGCAATCGCCGACGACTACGGTCGTGAGCGCGAGCGCTACAAGCTGCCGTACGGTGCAGTGATTTCGGTTAAAGAGGGTGACAAGGTCGACGCTGGCGCAATCGTGGCCAAGTGGGATCCGCACACTCACCCAATCGTTACCGAAATGAAAGGTACCGTGACCTACGTGGGCATGGAAGAAGGCATCACGATCAAGCGTCAGACTGACGAATTGACCGGTATGACCAACATTGAAGTCCTCGACGCGAAAGACCGTCCAGCAGCCGGCAAGGACATTCGTCCTGCGGTGAAGATGGTCGACGACAACGGCAAGGATCTGTTGCTGCCAGGCACTGACGTTATCGCTCAGTACTTCCTGCCAGCCAACGCCCTGGTCGGTGTGGCGGATGGTGCGAAAATCGCGATCGGCGACGTTATCGCGCGTATCCCGCAAGAGACTTCGAAGACCCGTGACATCACCGGTGGTCTGCCGCGCGTTGCCGACTTGTTCGAAGCGCGTCGTCCGAAAGAAGCCTCGATTCTGGCTGAAGTCAGCGGCACCATCGCGTTCGGTAAAGAGACCAAGGGCAAGCGCCGTCTGGTCATTACTCCGAACGATGGCAGTGATCCGTATGAAGAGCTGATTCCGAAGTGGCGTCACCTGAACGTCTTCGAAGGCGAACAAGTGAACCGCGGCGAAGTCATCTCCGACGGTCCAAGCGATCCACACGACATCCTGCGTCTGCTGGGTGTAAGTGCGCTGGCCAAGTACATCGTCAACGAGATCCAGGACGTTTACCGTCTGCAAGGCGTGAAGATCAACGATAAGCACATCGAGACCATCCTGCGTCAGATGCTGCGTAAAGTTGAAATCGCTGAATCCGGCGATTCCACTTTCATCAAGGGCGACCAGATGGAATTGACTCACGTCCTGGTAGAGAACGAGCGTTTGGCTGCGGACGACAAGTTCGTGTCCAAGTTCACGCGGGTTCTGCTGGGTATCACCAAGGCGTCGTTGTCGACCGAATCGTTCATCTCCGCGGCCTCTTTCCAAGAGACCACCCGCGTACTGACCGAAGCGGCCGTTACCGGCAAGCGCGATTACCTGCGCGGCCTGAAAGAAAACGTGGTTGTGGGTCGTCTGATCCCGGCCGGTACCGGTCTGGCCTATCACAGCGAGCGCAAGCGTCGTCGTGAACTGGACAAACCGTTGCGCGTAAGCGCCAGTGAAGTGGAAGCTGCACTGACCGAAGCGCTGAACTCAAGCGGTAACTGAGTTCCGCGGTAGTGAGAACAAGGCCCTGGTAGCCTCCGCCAATGCCATCGCGACATTTTTTGTTGCGATGGTCGGTGTGAGGAGATCGGGGCCTTGTCTTGACTGGGGACAAGATCCTCTTTAGACTCTTGTACCCCTAAATTTGGCGGGAACTCGTTCCTGCCATTTTGCTTTTCTTGCAAGACAATAGCGTCGCAAGACAACAGTGGAGCTAGTAGATGGCAACTATCAACCAGCTGGTACGTCAGCCGCGTAAGCGTATCGTCGAGAAATCCGACGTACCTGCGCTGCAGAACTGCCCGCAACGTCGTGGCGTGTGCACTCGTGTGTACACCACCACGCCGAAAAAACCTAACTCGGCACTGCGTAAAGTATGCCGTGTGCGCCTGACCAACGGTTTCGAGGTTTCCTCGTACATCGGCGGTGAAGGCCACAACCTGCAAGAACACAGCGTGGTACTGATCCGTGGCGGTCGTGTAAAAGACTTGCCAGGTGTTCGTTATCACACCGTTCGCGGCTCCCTGGATACTTCCGGCGTCAAAGGTCGTAACCAAGGTCGTTCGAAATACGGTACCAAGCGTCCGAAGTAATCGGTCGTTTGCTGCAGTAACTGATTTTTATTTTTTTGAGTCGATAAGAGTAAGGTCGGGCGTACATCCACTGGGTGTCATGTTCCCGGGCTAACCTGAAGACCGTTTGAGGGCTTATCAATGCCAAGACGTCGTGTAGCAGCCAAGCGTGAGATTCTGGACGATCCGAAATACGGTAGCCAGATTCTCGCCAAATTCATGAACCACGTGATGGAAAGCGGCAAGAAAGCCGTGGCCGAACGTATCGTTTATGGTGCTCTGGAAAAAGTCAAAGAGCGCAAAAACGCCGACCCCCTGGAACTCTTCGAGAAAGCACTCGACGCCATCGCTCCGCTGGTCGAAGTGAAGTCGCGCCGTGTAGGCGGTGCTACTTACCAGGTTCCGGTCGAAGTTCGTCCGTCCCGTCGTAACGCTCTGGCAATGCGCTGGTTGGTAGACTTCGCCCGCAAGCGCGGCGAGAAGTCCATGGCTCTGCGTTTGGCTGGCGAACTGTTGGACGCCGCCGAAGGTAAAGGTGCTGCAGTTAAGAAGCGTGAAGACGTGCACCGTATGGCTGAAGCCAACAAGGCTTTCTCGCACTACCGCTTCTAATTTTAGCGTCATTCAATTTGCGAGGGCTTTATGGCTCGTACAACCGATATTAAACGCTACCGTAACATTGGTATCGTTGCTCACGTGGACGCGGGTAAGACCACGACTACTGAGCGCGTCCTGTTTTACACGGGCGTAAACCACAAAATGGGCGAGGTGCACGACGGCGCCGCGACCATGGACTGGATGGTGCAGGAGCAGGAGCGGGGTATTACCATTACCTCCGCTGCGACCACCGCATTCTGGGAAGGTTCTGCCAAGCAGTTTCCCAAGCACCGCTTCAACATCATCGATACCCCCGGCCACGTTGACTTCACCATTGAAGTAGAGCGTTCGCTGCGCGTACTCGACGGTGCGGTCGTAGTGTTCTGCGGTACTTCCGGTGTCGAGCCTCAGTCTGAAACCGTATGGCGTCAAGCCAACAAGTACGGTGTTCCACGTCTCGTTTACGTGAACAAGATGGACCGTGCCGGTGCGAACTTCCTGCGTGTTGTTGCGCAGATCAAGCAGCGCCTGGGTCACACTCCGGTGCCTATCCAGTTGGCTATCGGTTCCGAAGACAACTTCCAGGGTCAGATCGATCTGATGTCCATGGAAGCCGTCTACTGGGATGATGCCGACAAAGGCATGGCTGCTCGTCGCGAGCCTATCCCTGCTGAACTGCAGGAACTGGCTGAAGAGTGGCGCAGCAACATGGTTGAGGCGGCTGCCGAAGCCAACGAAGAGCTGATGAACAAGTACCTCGAGGGCGAAGAGCTCACCATCGAGGAAATCAAGGGCGCCCTGCGTCAGCGGACCATCGCTGGCGAAATCGTCCTGGCTGTTTGCGGTTCTTCCTTCAAGAACAAGGGCGTTCCCCTGGTTCTCGACGCTGTTATCGACTACCTGCCTGCACCTGTCGACATTCCTGCCATCAAGGGTTCCGATCCGGATGACGAGACTATCGCCATGGAGCGTCATGCAGACGACAGCGAACCGTTCTCCGCTCTGGCGTTCAAAATCGCCACTGACCCATTCGTGGGTACCCTGACCTTTGCTCGCGTTTACTCGGGCGTGTTGAGCTCCGGTGACGGCGTGATCAACTCGGTCAAGGGCAAGAAAGAGCGCGTGGGTCGTATGGTGCAGATGCATGCCAACACCCGTGAAGAGATCAAGGAAGTACGCGCTGGCGACATCGCGGCCCTGATCGGCATGAAGGACGTCACCACCGGTGATACCTTGTGCTCGGCTGACAAGCCAATCATCCTGGTTCGCATGGACTTCCCGGAGCCGGTTATCTCGGTTGCCGTTGAGCCGAAGACCAAGGATGACCAGGAAAAAATGGGTATCGCGCTGGGCAAACTTGCTCAGGAAGACCCATCTTTCCGCGTCAAGACTGATGAAGAGACTGGTCAAACGATCATCTCCGGCATGGGCGAATTGCACCTGGACATCCTGGTTGACCGGATGCGCCGTGAGTTCAACGTCGAAGCCAACATCGGTAAGCCTCAGGTTTCCTATCGTGAGAAAATCACGAAGAACTGCGAAATCGAAGGCAAGTTCGTTCGCCAGTCCGGCGGTCGTGGCCAGTTCGGTCACTGCTGGATTCGTTTTGCGCCGGCTGACGAAGGTCAGGAAGGTCTGCAATTCGTGAACGAAGTGGTTGGTGGTGTGGTTCCGAAGGAATACATCCCGGCTATCCAGAAGGGTATCGAAGAGCAGATGAAGAACGGCGTTGTTGCCGGTTATCCGCTGATCGGCCTGAAGGCTACTGTGTTTGATGGTTCTTACCACGACGTCGACTCCAACGAGATGGCGTTCAAGGTGGCTGCTTCCATGGCGACCAAGCAACTCGCGTCCAAGGGCGGCGGTGTTGTACTTGAGCCGATCATGAAGGTAGAAGTTGTAACACCTGAGGACTACATGGGTGACGTGATGGGTGACCTGAACCGTCGTCGTGGTCTGATCCAGGGTATGGAAGATACGGTTTCCGGCAAGGTGATCCGCGCCGAGGTTCCGTTGGGCGAAATGTTCGGTTATGCGACCGATGTTCGTTCCATGTCCCAGGGTCGCGCGAGCTACTCTATGGAATTCTCCAAATACTCCGAAGCTCCGTCGAACATCGTCGAAGCTCTCGTTAAAAAACAAGGCTGATTCAGCCCTTTAGGCTAGGAGTTAATTGTCGTGGCTAAAGAAAAATTTGATCGTTCCCTCCCGCACGTCAACGTTGGCACCATCGGTCACGTCGACCACGGTAAAACCACGCTGACCGCTGCTCTGACTCGTGTTTGCTCCGAAGTTTTCGGTTCGGCTATCGTTGATTTCGATAAAATCGACAGCGCGCCAGAAGAAAAAGCTCGTGGTATCACCATCAACACCGCGCACGTCGAGTACAACTCGAAGATCCGTCACTACGCTCACGTTGACTGCCCAGGTCACGCTGACTACGTGAAGAACATGATCACCGGTGCTGCCCAGATGGACGGCGCGATCCTGGTTTGCTCGGCCGCTGATGGTCCGATGCCACAAACCCGTGAGCACATCCTGCTGTCCCGTCAGGTAGGCGTTCCGTACATCGTGGTTTTCCTGAACAAGGCTGACCTGGTAGACGACGCTGAGCTGCTGGAACTGGTTGAGATGGAAGTGCGCGACCTGCTGAGCACTTACGACTTCCCGGGTGATGACACTCCAATCATCATCGGTTCCGCTCGTATGGCGCTGGAAGGCAAAGACGACAACGAAATGGGCACCACTGCCGTTCGTAAACTGGTTGAAACCCTGGACAGCTACATCCCAGAACCAGTTCGTCTGACCGACAAGCCATTCCTGATGCCAATCGAAGACGTATTCTCGATCTCGGGTCGCGGTACTGTTGTGACTGGTCGTATCGAGCGCGGTATCGTTCGCGTTCAAGATCCACTGGAAATCGTTGGTCTGCGTGACACCACCGTCACCACCTGCACCGGTGTTGAAATGTTCCGTAAACTGCTCGACGAAGGTCGTGCAGGCGAGAACTGTGGCGTTCTGCTGCGTGGTACCAAGCGTGACGACGTTGAGCGTGGCCAGGTTCTGGTCAAGCCAGGTTCGGTCAAGCCGCACACCAAGTTCACCGCCGAAGTTTACGTTCTGAGCAAAGAAGAAGGCGGTCGTCATACTCCGTTCTTCAAAGGCTACCGTCCACAGTTCTACTTCCGTACTACTGACGTGACTGGTAACTGCGAGCTGCCAGAAGGCGTTGAGATGGTAATGCCAGGTGACAACATCCAGATGACTGTCACTCTGATCAAAACCATCGCGATGGAAGACGGTCTGCGTTTCGCTATCCGTGAAGGCGGTCGTACCGTCGGCGCTGGCGTCGTAGCCAAAATCATCGAGTAAGCTTCTCTTTTGAGAGTGCTTCGATGCTTTGAAAAAACCCCCGCCTAGCGGGGGTTTTTTTATTAGGTTGACACCTATCAGGGCCGTCTATAGAATTGCGCCTCCTTTTAACGGGCGTATTGCGCTCGGTGGGAATAGCAGCCGGAGTCTGAAATCCAATGCAAAATCAGCAAATCCGTATCAGGTTGAAGGCTTTTGACCATCGCCTGATCGACCAATCCACCCAGGAAATCGTGGAAACCGCGAAACGTACTGGTGCTCAAGTGCGTGGTCCAATTCCACTGCCTACCCGTAAAGAGCGGTTCACCGTTCTGGTCTCCCCGCACGTCAACAAAGACGCGCGCGACCAGTACGAGATCCGTACTCATAAGCGTGTACTGGACATCGTCCAGCCAACGGATAAAACCGTTGATGCGCTGATGAAGCTTGATCTTGCGGCAGGTGTGGAAGTGCAGATCAGCCTCGGCTAAGACTCGGTCTTAGTCGTGTAACGCTCTGAAATGGGCGGCCATAGCGGGTGAAAGCCCCGTACACTCATGAGGTTTACAACATGACTATTGGTGTAGTCGGTCGTAAATGCGGTATGACCCGTATTTTCACCGAAGAAGGTGTCTCCATTCCGGTTACGGTCATTGAGATCGAGCCGAATCGCGTCACCCAGTTCAAAACTGAAGAGACCGATGGCTATCGTGCAGTGCAAGTCACTGTCGGCGAGCGTCGTGCTTCGCGTGTTACAGCTGCTCAAGCTGGCCACTTCGCTAAAGCGAACGTTGCCGCTGGTCGCACCGTAATGGAGTTCCGTCTTGAAGAAGGCGACTACCAGGCCGGCGATCTGATCAACGCTGAAATCTTCGCTGCTGGTCAACTGGTTGATGTAACCGGTCAGTCCAAGGGTAAAGGCTTCCAGGGTACGATCAAGCGCTGGAATTTCCGCGGGCAAGATAACACCCACGGTAACTCCGTGTCCCACCGCGTTCCAGGCTCTATCGGCCAGTGCCAGACTCCTGGTCGTGTATTCAAGGGCAAAAAAATGTCCGGTCATATGGGCGCTGAGCGCGTGACCGTGCAGTCCCTCGAAGTAGTGCGCGTGGACGCTGAACGCAATCTGTTGTTGGTCAAGGGCGCTGTTCCTGGCGCTACTGGCGGCAACTTGGTTGTACGTCCAGCAGCCAAGGCTCGCGGTTAAGGGGAAGCTGACATGCAATTAAATGTAAATGACGCTCAAGCGATCGAAGTTTCCGAACTGACATTTGGCGGCGAATTCAACGAGACGCTGGTTCACCAAGCAGTCGTGGCCTACATGGCTGGCGGCCGTCAAGGTAGCAAGCAGCAAAAGACCCGTTCCGACGTTTCCGGTGGCGGCAAGCGCCCATGGCGTCAGAAAGGTACTGGCCGTGCTCGTGCCGGTACTATCCGTAGCCCAATCTGGCGTGGCGGCGGTACCACTTTCGCAGCTCGTCCTCAGGATCACTCCCAGAAGCTGAACAAGAAGATGTATCGCGCAGCAATGCGTTCCATCCTTGCTGAGCTGGTGCGTACTGATCGTCTGGTCGTGGTTCAGGATTTCGCTGTTGAAACGCCGAAAACCAAAGACCTGCTGAACAAACTGACTGGCATGAGTCTGACCGACGTTCTGATCGTGTCCGACGCTGTTGATCAGAACCTGTACCTGGCTGCTCGTAACCTGCCTCACGTCGATGTCCGTGACGTACAGGGTTCCGATCCAGTTAGTCTGATCGCATACGACAAGGTGTTGATCACCGTGTCGGCCGTGAAGAAATTCGAGGAGCTGCTGGGATGAACCAGGAACGCGTATTTAAAGTTCTGCTTGGCCCGCACGTTTCCGAGAAGGCTACGGTCCTGGCAGACAAGAAAGGTCAGTTCGTTTTCAAGGTTGCGACTGACGCAACCAAGCTGGAAATCAAGAAGGCCGTCGAAAGCCTGTTCAGCGTGAAAGTAGAGCGTGTGACTACCCTGAATGTCCTGGGTAAAAGCAAGCGCACTGCTCGCGGTCTGGGCAAGCGTAATGACTGGAAGAAGGCAGTTATCTCCCTTCAGCCAGGCCAAGATCTCGATTTCAGCAGCAGTGCTGAGTAAGGAAGGGGTGCATCATGGCAATCGTTAAATGCAAACCGACTTCCCCTGGCCGCCGTTTTGTGGTCAAGGTGGTCAACAAGGAGCTGCATAAAGGCGCTCCTCACGCACCGCTGCTCGAGAAAAAATCGAAGTCTGGTGGTCGTAACAACAATGGCCGTATTACCACTCGTCACATCGGTGGTGGTCATAAGCAGCATTATCGTCTGGTCGATTTCCGTCGCAACGACAAAGATGGCATCGCTGCCACTGTCGAGCGTATCGAATACGATCCAAACCGTACTGCTCACATCGCTCTGCTGCTGTACGCAGACGGCGAGCGTCGCTACATCATCGCGCCTAAAGGCGTGAGTGCTGGCGACCAGCTGATCGCAGGCGCACTGGCTCCAATCAAGCCAGGTAACGCTCTGCAACTGCGCAACATCCCAGTGGGTTCCACCGTACACGGCATCGAACTGAAGCCAGGTAAAGGTGCACAGATCGCTCGTTCCGCTGGTGCTTCGGCTCAGCTGATCGCTCGTGAAGGTGTCTACGTGACCCTGCGTCTGCGTTCCGGTGAAATGCGTAAAGTGCTGTCGGAATGCCGTGCAACGCTGGGCGAAGTCTCGAACTCCGAGCACAGCCTGCGTTCCCTGGGTAAAGCCGGTGCCAAACGCTGGCGTGGCGTTCGCCCAACCGTTCGTGGTGTTGCCATGAACCCGGTTGACCACCCACATGGTGGTGGTGAAGGTCGTACCTCTGGTGGTCGTCATCCGGTATCGCCGTGGGGCTTCCCGACTAAGGGCGCGAAGACTCGTGGTAATAAGCGTACCGACAAAATGATCGTCCGTCGTCGCAAGTAAATAGAGGGATACGACAGTGCCACGTTCTCTGAAAAAAGGTCCTTTTATCGATCTTCACCTACTGAAGAAGATCGAAGTGGCGGCGGAAAAGAACGATCGCAAACCAGTTAAGACCTGGTCGCGCCGTTCCATGATCCTGCCACAAATGGTCGGTTTGACCATCGCTGTGCATAACGGTCGTCAACACGTCCCCGTTCTCGTGAACGAAGACATGGTCGGCCACAAACTGGGCGAGTTTGCCGGTACCCGCACATATCGTGGGCACGTGGCTGACAAGAAAGCCAAGCGTTAAGGGGTTAGGAAATGGAAGTAGCCGCTAAGTTGTCGGGCGCTCGAATCTCCGCCCAGAAAGCCCGCTTGGTCGCCGACCAGATCCGCGGGAAGAAGGTGGGCGAAGCGCTCAACTTGTTGGCTTTCAGCAGTAAGAAAGCCGCCGAGATCATGAAGAAAGTGCTGGAGTCGGCCGTAGCCAACGCCGAGCATAACGAAGGCGCAGACGTTGATGACCTGAAGGTCAGCACCGTTTTCGTCAACGAAGGGCGTTCGCTGAAGCGCATCATGCCGCGTGCCAAAGGCCGGGCTGATCGCATCGTCAAGCGGTCTTGCCATATCACTGTCAAGGTTGCTGACAAGTAACGGAGTCGAAGAGATGGGTCAGAAAGTACATCCCATTGGCATTCGCCTGGGAATCGTCAAGGAGCACACCTCCGTCTGGTACGCAGACGGTCGGACTTATGCGGACTATTTGCTCGCAGATCTGAAAGTGCGTGAGTACCTCCAAGACAAACTAAAAAGCGCGTCCGTAAGCCGTATCGATATCCATCGTCCGGCCCAAACTGCACGCATCACCATCCACACCGCTCGTCCAGGTATCGTTATCGGGAAGAAAGGTGAGGATGTTGAGAAACTGCGTCAGGACCTGACCAAGCAAATGGGTGTGCCTGTGCACATCAATATCGAAGAGATCCGCAAGCCGGAGCTCGACGGTATGCTGGTTGCCCAGAGCGTAGCTCAGCAGCTGGAGCGTCGTGTGATGTTCCGTCGCGCCATGAAGCGCGCCGTACAGAACGCCATGCGCATTGGTGCCAAAGGCATCAAAATCCAAGTGAGCGGTCGTCTCGGCGGTGCTGAAATCGCACGTACTGAATGGTATCGCGAAGGTCGTGTGCCACTGCACACCCTGCGTGCCGACATCGACTATGCCAACTACGAAGCTCACACCACTTACGGTGTGATCGGTGTAAAGGTTTGGATCTTCAAAGGCGAAGTAATTGGTGGTCGCCAAGAAGAACTGAAACCACAAGCACCAGCGCCTCGTAAAAAAGCTGCTAAGTAAGGGGTACGCCAAATGTTGCAACCAAAGCGTACGAAGTTCCGCAAGCAGATGACAGGCCACAACCGTGGTCTGGCTCAGCGCGGTAGCAAAGTCAGCTTCGGCGAGTTCGCGCTGAAGTCTGTAGCTCGTGGTCGTCTCACCGCTCGTCAGATCGAGTCAGCGCGTCGTGCTCTGACCCGTCACGTAAAACGTGGCGGCAAGATCTGGATCCGTGTGTTCCCGGACAAGCCTATTTCCAAAAAGCCCCTCGAAGTTCGGATGGGTAAAGGTAAGGGTAACGTGGAGTACTGGGTTGCCCAGATTCAGCCAGGCAAAGTCCTGTATGAAATCGAGGGTGTTACTGAAGAGCTGGCGCGTGAGGCTTTTGCCCTGGCTGCTGCAAAGCTGCCGCTCGCCACCGCTTTTGTTAAACGGACGGTGATGTGATGAAAGCGAATGAACTTCGTGAAAAATCAGCACAGCAGCTGAACGAGCAACTGCTCGGCCTGCTGCGCGACCAGTTCAATCTGCGTATGCAGAAAGCAACTGGCCAGTTGGGGCAGTCTCACCTGCTCTCGCAAGTTAAGCGCGACATCGCTCGTGTGAAGACTGTGCTCAACCAGCAGGCAGGTAAGTGATCATGGCTGAAGCCGAAAAGACCGTCCGTACGCTGACTGGCCGTGTTGTCAGCGACAAAATGGACAAGACCATCACCGTTCTGATCGAGCGTCGCGTCAAGCACCCGATCTACGGTAAATACGTTAAGCGTTCGACTAAGCTGCACGCGCACGACGAAACCAACCAGTGCCACATTGGCGACAAGGTCACGATTCGTGAAACTCGTCCGATGGCCAAGACCAAGTCTTGGGCGCTGGTTGATGTTCTCGAACGCGCTGTGGAAGTCTAAGGGCTAGGGGTCGGAGAAATTATATGATTCAGACTCAATCCATGCTCGATGTGGCCGATAACAGCGGCGCTCGCCGCGTTATGTGCATCAAGGTGCTGGGTGGCTCGCATCGTCGTTACGCTGGTATCGGTGACATCATCAAAGTAACCGTCAAGGAAGCAATTCCGCGCGGTAAAGTGAAGAAAGGCCAAGTGATGACTGCTGTCGTAGTCCGCACTCGCCATGGCGTCCGTCGTGCTGACGGCTCCATTATCCGCTTTGATGGCAACGCTGCTGTTCTGTTGAACAACAAGCAAGAGCCGATCGGCACCCGTATCTTTGGGCCAGTGACCCGTGAACTTCGTACTGAGAAGTTCATGAAGATCGTCTCGCTCGCCCCAGAAGTGCTGTAAGGAGATCCGACATGCAAAAGATTCGTCGTGACGACGAGATCATCGTGATCGCCGGCAAAGACAAAGGTAAGCGCGGTAAGGTGCTCAAGGTTCTCGCTGACGACCGTCTGGTCGTTGGTGGTCTGAACCTGGTCAAGCGTCATACCAAGCCTAACCCGATGTCGGGCGTACAGGGCGGTATCGTCGAAAAAGAAGCGCCACTGCACGCTTCCAACGTCGCCATTTTCAACGGCGAAACCAACAAGGCTGACCGCGTTGGTTTCAAAGTAGAAGACGGCAAAAAAATTCGTGTCTTCAAGTCGACCCAAAAAGCGGTTGATGCTTGAACACTGCTAGGTAGAAGACCATGGCACGACTGAAAGAGATTTACCGGAAGGAAATCGCTCCGAAGCTTAAGGAAGAACTTAAGCTGGCGAACGTGATGGAAGTTCCGCGCATTACCAAGATCACCCTGAACATGGGTCTGGGCGAAGCGATCGGTGACAAGAAAGTCATCGAACACGCTGTGGCTGACCTGGAGAAGATCACCGGCCAGAAAGTCGTTGTGACTCACGCTCGCAAATCCATCGCTGGCTTCAAAGTCCGCGAAGGTTGGCCGATCGGTGTCAAAGTGACCCTGCGTCGCGATCGTATGTATGAGTTCCTGGATCGTCTGCTGTCGATCTCCCTGCCTCGGGTTCGCGACTTCCGCGGCCTGAATGCCAAGTCCTTCGACGGTCGTGGCAACTACAGCATGGGCGTGAAAGAGCAGATCATTTTCCCGGAAATCGATTACGACAAGATCGATGCTCTGCGCGGTCTGGACATTACCCTGACCACCACTGCCAAGAACGATGATGAAGGTCGCGCATTGCTGCGTGCTTTCAAATTCCCGTTCCGCAACTGATTGGAGTAGGAAAATGGCCAAGAAGAGCATGAAAAACCGTGAGCTGAAGCGTCAGCTCACCGTTGCCAAGTACGCCACCAAGCGTGCAGCACTGAAAGCTATCATCGTCGATCTGAACGCAAGTCCAGAAGCGCGTTGGGAAGCTTCGGTAGCCCTGCAGAAGCAGCCACGTGACGCCAGCGCTTCGCGCATGCGTAACCGCTGCCGCATCACTGGTCGTCCGCACGGCGTTTACCGCAAGTTCGGCCTCGGCCGTAACAAGCTGCGTGAAGCGGCCATGCGTGGTGACGTACCAGGTCTGGTTAAAGCCAGCTGGTAAGCCATACCGCCCAAGTCGCGGTGGTCGGACTCGCAAGAACCGACCATCGGTGACCTTGAGTATGAATCAAGCCCCTTTTGGGGCTTGATTCATTTCTGGGGTGTGTCTAGAATGACCGGCTCGCCTGAGCCTGCACTTTTTACGTGTGGAGATACTCGGCGACAGTTGTAGCCGCAAGGCTAATTCTTTTTGTATCAGGAGCGTCTAGCCCATGAGTATGCAGGACCCGTTAGCGGACATGCTAACTCGAATCCGTAATGCCCAGATGGCTGAAAAGTCCGTCGTAAGCATGCCGTCTTCCACGTTGAAGGTGGCTGTAGCAAAAGTCCTGAAGGACGAAGGTTACATCGCGGGTTATCAGATCAGCAGCGAAACCAAGCCGTTGCTATCCATCGAGCTGAAATACTTCGAAGGCCGTCCGGTCATCGAGGAAGTGAAGCGCGTTAGCCGTCCAGGCCTGCGTCAGTACAAGTCCGTTGAGGATCTGCCAAAAGTTCGTGGCGGTCTCGGCGTGTCTATCGTCTCCACCAACAAAGGTGTGATGACGGATCGTGCTGCGCGCGCTGCCGGTGTCGGCGGCGAAGTTCTTTGCACTGTGTTCTAAGGGGGGATAAGCATGTCTCGCGTCGCTAAGAACCCCGTTAAGCTGCCAGCCGGTGTCGAAGTAAAATTCGCAGGCCAACAGCTTTCGGTGAAGGGTGCCAAGGGTACTCTTGAACTGAACATCCATTCGTCCGTTGAGATCGTTGAAGAAGCTGGTGAGCTGCGTTTTGCTGCTCGCAATGGCGATCAACAAACTCGCGCAATGGCCGGTACCACGCGTGCGTTGGTAAACAACATGGTCCAAGGCGTAAGCCAAGGCTTCGAGCGCAAGCTCCAGCTGGTCGGTGTTGGTTACAAAGCGCAAGCAAAAGGCACGGTGTTGAACCTGGCCCTTGGCTTCTCGCACCCAGTGGATTACGAACTGCCGGAAGGCATCACCGCTGAGACCCCTAGCCAAACCGATATCCTGATCAAGGGTATCGATAAGCAGCTGGTAGGTCAGGTGGCCGCTGAGATCCGCGACTTCCGTCCACCAGAGCCGTACAAAGGCAAAGGTGTGCGCTACGCGGACGAAGTCGTCCGTCGTAAAGAAGCCAAGAAGAAGTAGGGCATAGCAAATGACCGACAAAAAAGTTACTCGACTGCGTCGCGCTCGCAAAGCACGCCTGAAAATGCACGAACTCGAAGTCGTGCGTCTCTGCGTGTTCCGCTCTTCGCAGCACATCTACGCCCAGGTCATTTCGGCCGACGGCAACAAAGTCCTGGCAAGTGCCTCGACTTTGGACAAAGAACTGCGTGATGGTGCCACTGGCAACATCGACGCGGCCACTAAGGTTGGCCAGCTGGTCGCTACGCGTGCTAAAGCCGCTGGCGTCTCGCAGGTGGCTTTCGACCGCTCTGGCTTCAAGTATCACGGCCGCGTCAAGGCGCTGGCTGATGCTGCTCGTGAAGCTGGGCTGGAGTTCTAAGTTATGTCAAATAACGACCAAAAGCGCGACGAAGGCTACATCGAGAAGCTGGTTCAAGTTAACCGCGTAGCCAAAACCGTTAAAGGCGGCCGTATCTTCACCTTCACCGCGTTGACCGTGGTAGGTGATGGCAAGGGCCGTGTAGGCTTCGGCCGTGGCAAGTCACGTGAAGTGCCTGCCGCGATCCAGAAGGCTATGGAAGCTGCTCGTCGCAACATGATCCAGGTGGACCTGAACGGTACCACTCTGCAGTACGCCATGAAATCCGCCCACGGCGCTTCCAAGGTTTACATGCAGCCTGCTTCTGAAGGTACCGGTATCATCGCTGGCGGCGCTATGCGTGCTGTCCTCGAAGTGGCTGGTGTGCAGAACGTTCTGGCCAAGTGCTACGGCTCGACTAACCCGGTAAACGTGGTTCACGCCACTTTCAAAGGTTTGAAAGCAATGCAGTCCCCTGAGTCCATTGCTGCCAAGCGCGGCAAAACTGCAGCGGAGATCATGTGATCATGGCAACCGTTAAAGTAACGCTGATCAAAAGCATGACCGGCCGCATCCCTAACCACAGACTGTGCGTTAAGGGTCTGGGTCTGCGTCGCATCGGTCACACTGTAGAAGTCCAGGATACTCCCGAGAATCGCGGGATGATCAACAAGGCTTACTACATGCTGCGTGTAGAGGGTTAATCGATGAAACTCAATGATCTGAGTCCAGCGCCGGGTTCCCGTCGCGAAAAGCATCGTCCGGGCCGTGGTATCGGTAGCGGTTTGGGTAAGACCGGTGGCCGTGGCCACAAAGGTCAGACCTCCCGCTCCGGTGGCACCATTGCTCCAGGCTTTGAAGGCGGTCAACAGCCGCTGCATCGTCGCCTGCCGAAGTTCGGTTTCGTTTCCCTGAAAGCCATGGACCGCGCAGAAGTGCGTCTGTCCGAGCTGGCCAAAGTGGACGGCGACATCGTCACCGTGCAGTCCCTGAAAGATGCCAACGTGATCAACCAGAACGTACAGCGTGTGAAAATCATGCTGTCGGGCGAAGTGACTCGCGCAGTAACTATCAAGGGCATCGCAGCCACCAAAGGTGCGCGTGCGGCTATCGAAGCAGCTGGCGGCAAGTTCGAGGAATAAATGGCTAAGCAAGGTGCTCTCTCAGCGCTCAGCAAAGGCGGGTTATCCGAGCTCTGGGCTCGACTGCGTTTTCTATTCCTGGCGATTATCGTCTACCGGATAGGCGCACACATCCCAGTTCCAGGTATCAACCCGGACCGGCTGGCGGACCTGTTTCGACAGAATGAGGGGACCATTCTTAGCTTGTTCAACATGTTTTCCGGCGGCGCGCTGGAGCGGATGAGCATCTTTGCACTGGGGATCATGCCGTACATTTCGGCATCGATCATCATGCAGTTGATGTCCGCCGTCAGCCCGCAGCTGGAGCAGTTGAAGAAGGAAGGTGAGGCTGGTCGTCGTAAGATCAGCCAATACACCCGCTATGGCACCGTCGTCCTGGCACTTGTCCAAGCCATTGGCATGTCCATTGGCCTGGCTAACCAGGGCGTCTCGTTTAGTGCTGGCTTCAGCTTCCATTTCGTTGCGGTGTCCACTTTCGTGGCCGGCGCGATGTTCATGATGTGGTTGGGCGAGCAGATTACCGAGCGCGGTGTGGGCAACGGTATCTCGATGTTGATTTTTTCGGGTATCGTCGCCGGTCTTCCGAGAGCAATCGGGCAGTCTTTCGAGTCTGCGCGTCAGGGCGATATCAACATCTTCGCTTTGGTTGCCATCGGTTTGTTGGCAGTAGCGATCATCGGTTTCGTGGTGTTCATTGAGCGTGGCCAGCGTCGTATTGCTGTTCACTACGCCAAGCGTCAGCAGGGCCGCAAGGTCTTCGCTGCGCAGACCAGCCACCTGCCGCTGAAGGTGAATATGGCCGGTGTTATTCCTGCTATCTTCGCGAGCAGCATCTTGCTGTTCCCGGCTTCGCTGGGTGCCTGGTTCGGTCAGTCTGAAGGTATGGGCTGGTTGCAGGACATCTCGCAGTCGATCGCTCCTGGTCAGCCGTTGAATATTCTGCTGTTTAGTGCAGGGATTATTTTCTTCTGCTTCTTCTATACGGCGTTGATGTTCAATCCGAAAGACGTAGCGGAAAACCTGAAGAAGTCCGGTGCCTTTATTCCGGGTATCCGTCCAGGCGAGCAGTCGGCGCGCTACATTGATGGCGTTCTGACCCGTTTGACCATGTTCGGTGCTCTTTATATGACGGCCGTGTGCCTGCTGCCCCAGTTCCTGGTGGTTGCGGCAAACGTACCGTTCTACCTTGGCGGGACCTCGTTGCTGATCGTGGTCGTGGTTGTGATGGACTTCATGTCCCAAGTACAATCGCACCTCGTTTCGCACCAGTACGAATCCCTGATGAAGAAAGCCAACCTGAAGGGTTACGGCAGCGGCATGCTGCGCTGACCCATAAGGTTCGAGGAGTTGGTGATGAAAGTTCGTGCATCGGTGAAAAAGCTGTGCCGTAACTGCAAGATTATTCGCCGCGAAGGTGTGGTTCGAGTAATTTGCAGCGCGGAACCGCGTCACAAACAGCGCCAAGGCTGAGTGTGATCTGCTAAAAGCCCAGCAGCTAGTGCGCTGCTGGGTTGATTATTTGTTATTACAGCGATATTATCTCGCGCCCTATTTCTTGGCTTCCGGGGCGTAGGTAGCTGTCAATTGGAGTCCCACTGAATGGCCCGTATTGCAGGCGTTAACATTCCAGATAACAAGCACACTGTTATCTCGCTGACCTACATCTATGGTGTTGGTCGCACTACTGCACAGAAAATTTGTGCAGTGACTGGGGTCAACCCAGCCGCAAAGATCAAGGATCTGAGCGACGAGCAGATTGAACAGCTGCGTGGCGAAGTGGCGAAGTTCACCACTGAAGGTGACCTGCGTCGCGAAATCAACATGAAAATCAAACGCTTGATGGACTTGGGCTGCTATCGCGGTCTGCGCCATCGTCGTGGTCTGCCAGTACGCGGTCAGCGTACCAAGACCAACGCGCGTACTCGCAAAGGTCCGCGTAAGCCGATCCGCAAGTAATCGCACCAGCGAATCGACAGGAATCTAGTCATGGCAAAACCTGCTGCTCGTCCTCGTAAGAAAATTAAAAAGACAGTGGTTGATGGCATCGCCCACATCCACGCGTCTTTCAACAACACCATCGTGACCATCACCGACCGTCAAGGTAACGCTCTTTCCTGGGCTACCTCCGGTGGTTCGGGTTTCCGCGGTTCCCGCAAGTCCACCCCGTTCGCTGCTCAAGTAGCTGCTGAACGTGCTGGTCAAGCTGCGCTGGAATATGGCCTGAAAAACCTCGACGTCAACGTCAAAGGTCCAGGTCCAGGTCGTGAGTCCGCTGTCCGTGCATTGAACGGCTGTGGCTATAAGATCGCCAGCATCACCGACGTGACGCCAATCCCGCACAACGGGTGCCGTCCGCCGAAGAAGCGCCGCGTGTAATCCAGGAGATTGTAAAGAATGGCTCGTTACATTGGTCCAAAATGCAAACTGGCTCGTCGCGAAGGCACCGATCTCTTCCTGAAGAGCGGCGTGCGCGCTATCGAATCCAAGTGCAACATCGAAGCAGCACCTGGTATCCACGGCCAACGCCGCGGTCGCCAGTCCGACTACGGCACTCAACTGCGTGAAAAGCAGAAGGTCCGTCGTATTTATGGCGTTCTTGAGCGTCAGTTCAGCGGCTACTACAAAGAAGCTGCCGGCCGTAAAGGCGCAACCGGTGAGAACCTGCTGCAACTGCTCGAATGCCGTCTGGACAACGTTGTATACCGTATGGGTTTTGGCTCGACTCGTGCCGAATCCCGTCAACTGGTATCGCACAAGTCGATCAGCGTTAACGGCAAAACCGTCAACGTCCCGTCCTACCAGGTTCGTGCTGGTGACGTGGTAGCTATTCGTGAGAAGGCTAAGAATCAACTGCGCATTGTCCAGGCTCTCGATCTGTGTGCCCAGCGTGGCCGCGTAGAATGGGTAGAAGTGGACACTGAGAAGAAGTCGGGCGTTTTCAAGAACGTGCCTGCTCGCAGTGACCTCTCCGCCGACATCAACGAAAGCCTGATTGTCGAGCTCTACTCCAAGTAAGGGCTAGAAAATAGGTGCATCCATGCAGATTTCGGTAAATGAGTTCCTGACACCCCGTCACATTGACGTGCAGGTTGTCAGTCCAACCCGCGCTAAAATCACCCTCGAGCCTCTCGAGCGTGGTTTTGGCCACACCCTGGGCAACGCGCTGCGCCGCATCCTGTTGTCCTCAATGCCAGGCTGTGCAGTAGTCGAGGCCGAGATTGACGGTGTGCTCCACGAGTACAGCGCCATCGAAGGTGTACAGGAAGACGTCATTGAAATCCTGTTGAACCTTAAAGGTCTGGCTATCAAGCTGCACGGCCGTGACGAAGTTACGCTGACCTTGTCGAAGAAGGGTTCGGGGGTGGTTACCGCTGCCGATATTCAGCTGGATCATGATGTCGAGATCGTTAACCCCGATCACGTAATCGCCAACCTGGCGTCTAACGGCGCCTTGAACATGAAGCTCACCGTAGCTCGTGGTCGTGGTTATGAACCAGCAGACTCGCGTCAGAGCGATGAAGACGAAAGCCGCAGCATCGGTCGCTTGCAGCTCGACTCTTCGTTCAGCCCGGTTCGCCGTATCGCTTACGTGGTGGAAAACGCCCGTGTCGAGCAGCGTACCAACCTGGACAAGCTGGTTATTGATCTGGAAACCAACGGTACCCTGGATCCTGAAGAGGCTATCCGCCGTGCTGCAACCATCCTGCAACAGCAGTTGGCTGCGTTCGTCGACCTCAAAGGTGACAGTGAGCCAGTGGTAATCGAGCAGGAAGACGAGATCGATCCGATCCTGCTTCGCCCGGTTGACGATCTGGAACTGACTGTACGTTCGGCCAACTGCCTTAAGGCGGAAAACATCTACTACATCGGCGACCTGATTCAGCGTACCGAAGTAGAGCTGTTGAAGACTCCGAACCTGGGCAAGAAATCCTTGACTGAAATCAAGGACGTTCTGGCCTCCCGCGGTCTGTCCCTCGGCATGCGCCTCGACAACTGGCCGCCTGCAAGTCTTAAGAAGGACGACAAGGCGACTGCCTGATCGTCGTAATCACCGAACGTTGTGTTTGGTAAGGAATGAACCATGCGTCATCGTAAAAGTGGTCGTCACCTGAGCCGCACCAGCTCGCACCGCAAGGCCATGTTTCAAAACATGGCAGTGTCGCTGTTCGAGCACGAGCTGATCAAAACGACTCTGCCAAAAGCCAAAGAACTGCGTCGCGTTGCTGAGCCGCTGATCACCCTGGCCAAAGTAGATAGCCTGGCTAACCGCCGTCTGGCTTTCGACCGTACTCGTTCGAAAGCTATCGTTGGTAAGCTCTTCAACGACCTGGGCAAGCGCTACGCTACCCGTGAGGGTGGCTACCTGCGCATCCTCAAGTGCGGTTTCCGCACTGGCGACAACGCGCCTATGGCGTACGTCGAGTTGGTTGATCGTGCTACTGCCGGCGAAGCTGTATCTGCCGAGTAAGACGTCAGTCTGAAACAAGAAACCGGGCCTAGTGCCCGGTTTTTTGTGCGCGCAAGAAACGCATCATGAGTACAAGCTTCTACACTGCCCTGACTGCACGCTATGAGCTGGAGTCATTGGTAGATATTTTCTATTGATGTGAGCAGATTAATGAATTTGTGAATGTCATATTGATGATCAATACTCCTTTTCAGCCGATTAGCCGGCGGTTTAGAGACTGACAGAGGAAGACGATCGCATGAGCCAGAACAAAACCCTTACGACTGCCAGTGGTGCGCCTGTCGCTGACAACCAGAATTCCCGTTCCGCCGGCCCCCGTGGCCCGCTGCTGCTCGACGACTTTCACCTGATCGAGAAGCTTGCTCACTTCAACCGCGAAAACATCCCTGAGCGCCGCGTACACGCCAAGGGCTCGGGTGCCTACGGTACGTTCACCGTTTCCAAGGACATTACCCAGTACACCAGCGCCAAGCTGTTCGAGTCCGTGGGCAAACAGACCCCGACCTTCCTGCGCTTCTCCACCGTGGGTGGCGAGCGCGGTTCGGCAGACACCGAGCGCGACCCTCGCGGCTTCGCCCTGAAGTTCTACACCGAGGAAGGCAACTGGGACATCGTCGGCAACAACACGCCGGTGTTCTTTATCCGCGATCCGCTGAAATTCCCCGACTTTATCCACACCCAGAAACGCCTGCCGCAAAGCAACCTGAAAAGTGCGCAGATGATGTGGGACTTCTGGTCGCACTCACCGGAGGCGCTGCACCAGGTCACCATCCTGTTCTCGGACCGTGGGATCCCGGACGGCTACCGTCACATGCACGGCTTCGGCAGCCACACCTACAGCCTGATCAACGCCAAGGGTGAGCGGCACTGGGTGAAATGGCACTACAAGACCAAGCAGGGCATCAAGAACCTGGCTCCGGCCGAGGCGGCACGCCTGGCGGGGACCGATCCTGACTACGCCCAGCGCGATCTGTTCGGCGCCATCGAGCGCGGCGACTTTCCGAAATGGAGCGTGTGCATCCAGATCATGACCGAGGCCCAGGCCGCGGCGCATTACGAGAACCCCTTCGACGTGACCAAAACCTGGTCGCAGAAAGAGTTTCCGCTGATCGAAGTTGGCGAACTGGAGCTCAACCGCAACCCGCTGAACTACTTTGCTGAAGTCGAGCAGGCGGCTTTCGGTCCGAGCAACATGGTGCCGGGTGTCGGCCTGTCGCCGGACCGCATGCTACAAGGCCGGGTCTTCGCCTACGCTGATGCCCACCGCTACCGTGTCGGCACCAACCATCAGCAACTGCCGGTGAATGCCCCGCGCAGCCCGGTCAACAGCTACCAGCGTGACGGCTCCATGGCCTTTGGCAGCAACGGTGGCGCGACGCCGAACTACGAGCCCAACAGCTACGTCGACGCGCCCAAACAGGCTCCTCGCTACGCTGAGCCGGCCTTGGCCCTCAGTGGCGCGGCGGATCGTTACGATCACCGTGAAGACACCGACTACTACAGCCACGCGGGTGCGTTGTTCCGCCTGATGAGCGCCGAGCAGAAAGCGCTGTTGATCAGCAATATCGCCGGTGCGATGGCGGGTGTTTCCGACGATGTGGTCGAGCGCCAGTTGCAGCATTTCTTCAAGGCCGATCAGGCTTACGGCGAAGGGATCGCCAAAGCGTTGGGCGTAGTGCTGAACTAAGTCTAAACGAGAAGCAGAACCGCCCTCACTTCGGGCGGTTTTTGCGTTTTTTAGGCTGTTTTTCTCGGATAATCTTTACTTTATTTGCGCTTTTTCAGTGACCTGCCGGTCAGCTTGGTTCAAAATACCGGCTTTCAAGCAGGGAGATGTAGGGCGATGCAAGGTAACCAGGTCGTAGTCGATTACCTCAACACGTTGCTGACCGGTGAACTGGCGGCCCGTGATCAGTATTTCATCCATTCGCGGATGTACGAGGACTGGGGCTTCAGCAAGCTCTACGAGCGCATCAATCACGAGATGGAAGAAGAGGCACAGCACGCCGATGCGTTGATGCGTCGGATCTTGATGCTGGAAGGCACGCCGCGCATGCGTCCGGACGACCTGGACATCGGTACCACGGTGCCGGACATGTTCGCCGCCGACCTGCGCCTGGAATACAAGGTGCGTGCCGCGCTGTGCAAGGGCATCGAGCTCTGTGAACTGCACCAGGATTATGTCACCCGCGAGATCTTGCGCCAGCAACTGGCCGATACCGAGGAAGATCACACTTACTGGCTGGAGAAGCAGTTGGGGTTGATCAAGTCCATCGGTTTGCAGAATTACCTGCAATCGCAGTTTTGAGCATGACCGCTGCTGCGCGGCGATAGCGATTTGAGCACCAATGAAAAAGCCCCTGTCATCAGCCAATGACAGGGGCTTTTTCATTCCAGGCGGTTACGCCCGGTCGCGCAGCAACAACGGTTTCAGGTAATGCCCGGTATGGGACTGCGGCATTTCCGCGACTTGCTCCGGCGTACCGACCGCAATGATCTGCCCTCCCTTGGAACCGCCCTCAGGCCCAAGATCCACCAACCAGTCGGCAGTCTTGATCACGTCCAGGTTGTGCTCGATCACCACCACGGTATTGCCGTGGTCGCGCAGGCGGTGCAGCACGTCCAGCAGTTGCTGGATGTCCGCGAAGTGCAGGCCGGTGGTCGGCTCGTCGAGGATGTACAGGGTCTTGCCGGTATCGCGCTTGGACAGCTCGCGGGACAGCTTGACCCGCTGCGCCTCGCCACCCGACAGGGTGGTCGCCGATTGCCCCAGCTTGATATACGACAGGCCCACGTCCATCAGCGTCTGCAGTTTGCGCGCCAGTGCGGGAACCGCGTCGAAGAACTCCCGCGCCTCCTCGATGGTCATCTCCAGCACCTCGTGGATGCTCTTGCCCTTGTACTTGATCTCGAGGGTTTCGCGGTTGTAGCGCTTGCTCTTGCACACGTCGCACGGCACATAGATGTCCGGCAGGAAGTGCATCTCCACCTTGATCAGGCCATCGCCCTGGCAGGCTTCGCAGCGCCCGCCCTTGACGTTGAACGAGAAGCGCCCCGGGCCATAACCCCGTGAACGGGACTCCGGGACGCCGGCGAACAACTCGCGGATCGGCGTGAACAAGCCGGTGTAGGTCGCCGGGTTCGAACGCGGGGTGCGACCGATGGGGCTCTGGTCGATATCCACCACCTTGTCCAGGTGCTGCAGGCCGTTGATGCTGTCGTGGGCCGCGGCCTCCAGGGTCGTCGCGCCATTGAGCGCGGTGGCGCTGAGGGGGAACAGGGTGTTGTTGATCAGTGTCGACTTGCCGGAGCCGGACACGCCCGTCACGCAGGTCAGCAGGCCCAGCGGGATCTCCAGGTCGACGTTGCGCAAGTTGTTGCCACGCGCGCCCTTGAGACTCAGCACCCGTTTCTTGTTGCGCGGCGTGCGTTTACCTGGCACTTCAATCTTCACCCGGCCGGACAAGTACTTGCCGGTCAACGAGTCGGGATGGGCCATGACCTCGGCCGGGGTTCCTTCGGCGACGATATGGCCGCCGTGCACGCCCGCACCCGGGCCGATGTCGACCACATAGTCCGCCAGGCGAATGGCGTCTTCATCGTGCTCGACCACGATCACCGTGTTGCCGATGTCGCGCAGGTGCTTCAGGGTGCCGAGCAGGCGGTCGTTGTCGCGCTGGTGTAAACCGATGGACGGTTCGTCGAGGATGTACAACACCCCCACCAGGCCGGCACCGATCTGGCTGGCCAGGCGAATGCGCTGCGCTTCGCCACCGGACAGGGTGTCGGCGCTGCGGTCCAGGGACAGATAGTCCAGGCCGACGTTGACCAGGAACTGCAGACGCTCGCGGATTTCCTTGAGAATCTTGTCGGCGATTTCGCCGCGACGGCCGGTCAGCTTCAGCACGGCGAAGTATTCGCAGGCATCGCCGATCGGCAGGTTGGTCACCGCCGGCAGGGTCTTCTCGCCCACCCACACGTGCCGCGCCTCGCGGCGCAGGCGCGTGCCACGGCAGTCCGGGCACGGCTGGGTGCTGAGGAACTTGGCCAGCTCTTCGCGCACGGTGGCCGATTCGGTTTCGCGGTAGCGACGCTCCAGGTTCGGCACGATGCCTTCGAACGGGTGGGAGCGCTTGACGATATCGCCGCGGTCGTTGAGGTACTTGAAGTCGACGTTCTGGCTGCCGCTGCCTTGCAGGATGAACTTCTGCTGGTCCGCCGGCAGTGTGTTGAACGGCACTTCCAGGCTGAACCCGTAATGGGACGCCAGCGAGCCGAGCATCTGGAAATAATAGACGTTGCGCCGGTCCCAGCCGCGGATCGCACCTTCGGCCAGGGTCAACTCACCATTGACCAGGCGCTTGGTGTCGAAGAACTGCTTCACCCCCAGGCCGTCACAGGTCGGGCAGGCGCCGGCCGGGTTGTTGAAGGAGAACAGCTTGGGTTCCAGCTCGCTGATGGCATGGCCGCAGATCGGGCAGGCGAAACGTGCGGAGAAGATCATCTCCTCGCCGGGTTCGTCGTCCATCGGCGCCACCAGGGCGATACCATCGGCCAGCTTCAGCGCGGTCTCGAAGGACTCGGCCAGGCGCTGTTGCAGATCGCCACGGACCTTGAAACGGTCGACCACCACATCGATGGAATGCTTCTTCTGCTTGTCGAGCTTGGGCACTTCGTCCAGCTCGCAGAGCCGGCCGTTGACCCGCGCGCGGACAAAGCCCTGCGCCCGCAGCTCTTCGAACACCGACAGGTGCTCGCCCTTGCGCTCGCGGATCACCGGTGCCAGCAACATCAGCTTGGCGCCTTCGGGCTGGGCCAGCACCAGGTCGACCATCTGGCTGACGGTCTGGGCTTCCAGCGGGATATCGTGGTCCGGGCAGCGCGGGGTGCCTACGCGCGCATACAGCAGGCGCAGGTAGTCGTAGATTTCGGTGATGGTACCGACCGTCGAACGCGGGTTATGCGAAGTCGACTTCTGCTCGATGGAGATCGCCGGCGACAGGCCTTCGATGGTGTCGACGTCGGGTTTTTCCATCATCGACAGGAACTGCCGGGCATAGGCCGACAGCGATTCCACGTAACGGCGTTGCCCTTCGGCGTATAAGGTGTCGAAGGCCAGCGACGATTTGCCGGACCCGGACAAGCCGGTGATCACGATCAGCTTGTCCCGGGGCAGGGTCAGGTCGATGTTCTTCAGGTTGTGGGTTCGAGCCCCACGAATCAGGATCTTGTCCAAGATGGCCTCGCACGGCGGGCGGTAAACGCAAGAGTATAAGGCTAAATACTGGATGGATGCACACTATCGGACGACAGTATTTCAGTCTTGCATGACAGCTCGCGACAAAGCGTCGCCATGTATCCCCTGTATCGATGGGACTGGTAGAATCGCCGCCGGTTCACACGAGGTTTTTCCATGCACGATCCCCACAGCGACCGCATGAGTGGCAGCGAGACCCGCGCGGCAAGCGGTCTGGCCCTGGTGTTCGCTTTCCGTATGCTTGGCATGTTCATGGTGTTGCCGGTTCTGGCTACTTACGGGATGGATCTCGCGGGGGCGACACCGGCCCTGATCGGCCTGGCCATCGGCGCTTATGGCCTGACCCAGGCGGTGTTCCAGATTCCCTTCGGGATCATTTCCGACCGCATCGGTCGGCGCCCGGTGATCTACCTGGGGCTGGTGGTCTTTGCCCTGGGCAGCCTGCTGGCGGCCAACGCCGATTCGATCTGGGGCGTGATCGCCGGGCGGATCCTGCAAGGTGCCGGGGCGATTTCCGCGGCGGTGATGGCGTTGCTCTCCGACCTGACCCGCGAACAGCACCGGACCAAGGCCATGGCCATGATCGGCATGACCATCGGCCTGTCGTTCGCCGTGGCGATGGTCGTCGGTCCGTTGCTGACCCGCGCCTTTGGTCTGTCAGGACTGTTCCTGGCCACCGGCGGCATGGCGCTGCTGGGGATCCTGATCATCGCCTTCATGGTGCCGCGCGCCCTCGGCCCGTTGCAGCACCGTGAATCCGGGGTGGCCCGCCAGGCGTTGCTGCCGACCCTCAAGCATCCCGACCTGCTGCGCCTGGACCTGGGGATCTTCGTCCTGCACGCGATGCTGATGTCGAGCTTTGTCGCCTTGCCCCTGGCCCTGGTGGAAAAAGCCGGGTTGCCCAAGGAGCAGCACTGGTGGGTGTACCTGACCGCGCTGCTGATTTCCTTCTTCGCCATGATCCCGTTCATCATCTATGGCGAGAAGAAACGCAAAATGAAACGAGTTTTACTCGGTGCCGTGACGACCCTGATGCTCACTGAGCTATTCTTCTGGGAGTTCGGCGACAGTTTGCGGGCCCTGGTGATTGGTACGGTGGTGTTCTTCACCGCGTTCAATCTGCTGGAAGCTTCCTTGCCGTCGTTGATCAGCAAGGTTTCACCGGCGGGCGGCAAGGGCACGGCGATGGGGGTGTATTCCACCAGCCAGTTCCTCGGCTCGGCGCTCGGCGGAATCATGGGCGGCTGGATGTTCCAGCATGGCGGTTTGTCGGCGGTTTTCCTTGGATGCGCCGGTCTGGCTGCCCTCTGGCTGGCCTTTGCTGTTACCATGCGCGAACCTCCCTACGTGACGAGCCTGCGCGTGCCGTTATCGCCTGAAGCGATCCGCGAAGCAGGTCTGGTCGAGCGCCTTAAGGCTCTCGTAGGGGTAACCGATGCAGTAGTGGTGGCCGAAGAGGCCGCCATTTACATCAAATTGGACACCGAATTGTTGGATCGCACGACTCTTGAGCGCCTGGTCAACGAACCAGCGCCACAAGCGTGCGAAGCCTAGGAGAACGTTATGGCCCGTGGGGTTAACAAAGTCATATTGGTCGGCACGTGCGGCCAGGATCCTGAAGTTCGCTACCTGCCCAATGGCAACGCCGTGACCAACCTGAGTCTGGCGACCAGCGAACAGTGGACCGACAAGCAGACCGGTCAGAAGGTCGAGAAGACCGAGTGGCACCGTGTGTCGATGTTCGGCAAGGTTGCCGAGATTGCCGGCGAGTACCTGCGTAAAGGTTCGCAGGTCTACATCGAAGGCAAGCTGCAGACCCGCGAGTGGGAAAAAGACGGCATCAAGCGCTACACCACCGAAATCGTCGTCGACATGCAGGGCACCATGCAACTGCTGGGTGGCCGTCCACAACAGGGCGACCAACAAGGCGGCGGTTACGATCAGTCCGCGCCACGGCAGCAGGCTCCTCGCCCACAACAGGCGCCGCGTCCACAGCAGTCGGCCCCGCAGCAATCGCGTCCGGCGCCACAGCAGGCCGCACCGCAGCCGGCTCCTGATTTCGACAGCTTTGATGACGATATTCCGTTCTAATACAGCGCAGTTGAAATGCTAGTCAAAAGCCCGTGGCTATCAATGCCACGGGCTTTTTATTGCCTGTTATTACCCGCTTACACCGACGTCCCGCGCAACATTCCCTGTGTTAAATCATCGATGACCGCCTTGCCCATCTCGCCCAGGTAATGCGATGCCCAGGCATAACGTTCGCCATCGCTTTCCAGGGCGGCATCCAGGGAGAGTGCTTTGGCGCCATAGAGTAGGAGGGATGCGTGTTCCATGGTTTCCAGAATGGGAACGCCGGGGTTCACACGGAACAGTTCACGACCTTGGGGGCCGCATTGGGAAAAGGTGATGACACCGAGGGTTTTGATGTCGGTGTGATCGCTCATCGCACACCACCGGCATCAGTCATGATATGAGGAAGTTTCTGACTATTGAATGTTGCGAGGAAAGTGAGATTTACGAGTGTACTGAAAGCCTGCATGGATAAAACCCCCGTATCAATGTGAGAGTTACCACGTTCGTTACCAAGCGAATGGGTGGCAGCTGTGCGCAGGTTGGTAAACCGGAGATACAGGAACCCGGCAGGACCGAAGTCCTCCCACGCACAGCCGCCATAGCATGAAAAATGCGGACACAAAAAAACGCCTGCAATCGTGATTGGGCACTGTTTGCGCCTGTATCTGGTCGGGTTACCAAGGCCGGTCGCCGAATTGACTGCGACAGGGAAAAGGTAGCGCGCACGATGAGGGGGCTGCAATGTGACTGGCGGGGGGGATTTAAGTCGAAAAATTTCAACCGGTATAGTGGATTGTTCAGGGTAAGCGTCTGCTGCTCGCCTCTTGTTGCGTTGGGATTTTAGCTGGCGCTATTCCTTGGGTAAAAATTGTTTGGCGATCATTGCCACTGCCTCCGTCGCAGACGTCAGGGTTGTGTCTATATCAAACGGGGCGTTATCCCACGGTTCATACTCATGAGCCAATACAGACTGCCAGGTGGGTGGCGCCAGCCCGGGAATATCAATCTTCCTGGCTTCTACCCGTCGCTGATGTTCATGTTTATCAGAGCAAACCACCTGGATATTCACTAATGGAACACCCGCGCGTATGGCGATTTCGTTCCACGCTTTACGGCTTTCGCTGACTGGGTTAACACAGTCGACTATGACAGTGCTGCCAAAACGAAGATTGCTCAGAGCAAGCTCATTGGCGACCATGTAACCGCTTCGCCCCACGTCTTGTGCCAGAGCTCCGGAGTTTCGGATGGCCTGCTCAATCGTATCGATCCGCAGATACACGGCGCTTGTTCTGGTGGCAAGGCCACTGGCGATAGTCGTTTTTCCGGTACCAGGAAGGCCGCTGAAGACAATGAGCATTCTATGTCCTTCGGTTAGTGGGTGAACCCAGTTTAGGCGCCCGCTGAGACCGTGAAACATATTCAGCCAGGCCCATGATGAAAATCTTGATTTTTGGTTCGACCACGCAGTTTTCTTTAGCCAGCCAATAAAGTCTTAAGATCTGCAGAAAAGCTCAACTTTTTCCTAAGTCGCCGACGCGATCTTCTACTCACTCACCTCCCGCGAAGCCTTCCCCAGGGTTTCCCACAATTCACGCATGGTCGGATTCTGGTTCGCCAGCGAACAATAGGCGCGAATCTCCAGGCCGGTATTCCATTCATTACCGCCGGCTTTCACCAACTGCCCGCTGCCCACGGCCGGCGCGGCGGCGCTCTGCGGTAGCCAGGCCACGCCATACCCTTCGATGGCCATCTGCATCAGCAACATGGTCATGTCGGCCTCATAGCAACGGGTCAGTTCGCAGGGCGTGGCCGCGTTCTTGAGGATCAGGTCGGCCACCCGTCCGAGAAATGTCGTGGCGGTGTAAGCCAGGTACGGGACCGCTTTGCCGGCCTTGCCAGGCAGTCGATACAGCGGCTTACCACTACGGTCCGGCGCACAGAACGGCAGGAAGGTGTCCCGCCCCAGGGGCAGGCTGGCGAACTTGTCGGCGTCGATCAGGATCGGCGCCTGCGGGTGGTGGTACACGATCATCAGGTCGCAATTACCTTCCGCCAGGGCAATCACCGCGTCGTGGATATTCGCCGCAACCACCCGCACGTTGAACGGCTCGTGGTGCTTCTGGAATTGCGCCAGCCATTTGGGCAGGAAGGTGATCGACAGACTATGGCCCGCCGTGATCTGAATCGAACGCCCAGGCATTTTTTCGTCCTGGCGCAGGGTCGAGCGTAATTCCAGCAACGCCGCCAGTGCTTCGCGACCCTGTTCGCAAAACAGTTGGCCGGCCTGGGTCAGTTGTACCGGGTAAGTGCCGCGGTCGACCAGTTGCGCGCCGACCCAATCTTCCAGCGAACGAATACGCCGTGACAGCGCCGATTGAGTGACGCAGCGCACCTCGGCGGCCCGGGAGAAGTTCTGGTGTTGCTCGATCGCCAGGAGATCGTCCAGCCACTTGATTTGCATGTTGCGCACCTCGGTCGCGGTGATCACGAGTCTACGTCAGCGCCCGCCGGGCTTCGTCGGCTTTTTCATAACTATTCCAAAAGCGCATCGGGTGATGGCGATTACTCATCATCTGCCGATCCGGCTCACCTTAGAATCGGCCCATGGACACGGTCCCCTGCAGGCGCTGGCTTGTCGGGACGCCGCATCGCAGCGATGAGGCCCGTGAGTCTTGCATCGATCATGCGGACGCCATCGCTGGCAAGCCAGCTCCTACAAAGGACCGAGGTGTTTATAAGTGCTGCACTTGGGCGCGGCGCCGCAGAGCGGCCGGGCCAACGATTCTTTTCCTGCCAAGCAAAAAACCGACAACAGACTTGAGGGAAACACCATGAACAAAAACAGATTGCCCCGTCACATCGCCATCGGCATTGTCGCCGGGGTCATGGTCGGCTGGCTGTGCCATCACTTCGCGGCGGACGCCAAGGCAGCCAAGGACATCGCCGCCTACTTCTCGATGGTTACCGATATCTTCCTGCGAATGATCAAGATGATTATCGCGCCCCTGGTGTTCGCTACCCTGGTGGGCGGTATCGCCAGCCTCGGCAGTTCGCGTTCGGTGGGCCGCATCGGCAGCCGCGCGATGGCCTGGTTTATCAGCGCGTCGCTGATCTCCCTGCTGATCGGCATGCTGCTGGTCAACCTGTTCCAACCCGGCGCCGGGATGAACCTGCACCTCGACCAAGGGGCCGTCGCGACCCAGGTAGTGAGCACTGGCGACTTCAGCCTCAAGGTATTTGTCGGCCACGTGTTCCCGCGCAGCATTGCCGAAGCCATGGCCAACAACGAGATCCTGCAGATCGTGGTGTTCTCGCTGTTTTTCGGTTTCGCCCTGGCGGGTCTGAAGCAGGCCGGTTTCACCCGGATCACCCGCTTGGTAGATGAACTGGCCAAGGTGATGTTCAAGATCACCGACTACGTCATGGCTTTCGCGCCCATCGGCGTGTTCGCCGCCATTGCCAGCGCGATCACCACCGAAGGTCTGGGCCTGCTGCTTGACTACGGTAAGCTGATCGCCGAGTTCTACCTCGGTATCACGCTGCTCTGGGCGGTACTGTTCGGTGCCGGCTACCTGTTTCTCGGGCGTTCGGTGTTCACCCTTGGCAAGTTGATCAAGGAGCCCATCCTGTTGGCGTTTTCCACCGCCAGCAGTGAGTCCGCCTACCCGAAAACCATGGAGGCCCTGGAAAAGTTCGGCGCACCGAAACGTGTGTCCAGCTTCGTCCTGCCCCTCGGTTACTCGTTCAATCTGGACGGCTCGATGATGTATCAGTCCTTTGCCATCCTGTTTATCGCCCAGGCCTATAACATCGAGCTGAGCTTCACCCAGCAGTTGCTGATCCTGCTGACCCTGATGGTCACCAGCAAAGGCATGGCCGGTGTCGCCCGCGCTTCGGTCGTGGTGGTGGCCGCGACCCTGCCGATGTTCAACCTGCCCGAAGCCGGCCTGTTGTTGATCATCGGCATCGACCAGTTCCTCGATATGGCGCGCACCGCGACCAATGTGGTCGGCAACAGTATCGCCACCGCAGTGGTTGCCCGCGCCGAGCTGGCGCATGAGGTCGAGGAGGAGAAGTTGCCCGCCGCCTCATCCGCTGCACTGACGCGTACCCCGGCGACCGCGGCTTGAGAACCCCGACCATGAATATCCAAGGCAAAAACGTCACGGCACTGCCGGTCGCCCGCAAGCTCGGCATCGTCGGCGGCCTCGGCTCGCTGGCCGGTGGCGATCTGTTCTTCAAACTGGTCAAGTCCAGGGCAGTGCTGGCGGATCAGGGCCGCTATCACTTCCTGTTCGAACAGCATCCGTTCAAGGACGTGCTACTGCCCCTGGACCGCGAAGCGAGCATGACCGCGCGCAAGTTCTATGTGTTCCAGGTCTGCCAGTCCTTCGAGGCGGGTGGGATCGACGCGGTGGTGCTGCCGTGTTTCGCCAGCCAGACGTTTCGTGAAGAGATCCAGCAGGAGCTGGGGATCCCGGTCCTCGACCTGATGGCGGCCCTGGCCGAACATATTCGCCGGATCGCCGAGCCGGGCACGCGACTGGGGATTCTGGCTTCTGACTATGTACGTCACTCCGGCTTGTTCGAGCGCTATCTGGGCGGCGACTTCCAGTTGGTCTATCCACCCGAGCCGGACCAGTGCGCCCTGATGGACGCCATGTACGGCCTCAACGGAATCAAGGACGGCTACCTGCAAGGCGTACCTCTGGAAGGCGTGTACCAGGCCTGCCTGTCGCTGCAGGCGCAGGGGGCGAACCTGATCGTGCCGGGGCTGACCGAGCTGTCGCTGGTCTGCGCCGATTTGCAGCGGCGCGGCCTGAGCGTGCTCGATATCAACGAGATCTATGCCGCCGCCGTGACCACGGCCGACGATGAGCCAACCCATGCACCGTTCAAACTGGGAATCGTCGGTGGTGTCGGTCCGGCGGCCACCGTGGACTTCATGGCCAAGGTGGTCTGCCACACCCCGGCGGGACGCGACCAGGAACATATCAAGATGGTGGTGGAGCAGAACCCGCAGATCCCGGATCGCACGGCCAACCTCCTGTTCGCCGAAGCCGACCCGAGCCTGGCGCTCTACGCCACCTGCAAGCGCCTGGAAAGTGCCGGCGCGCAGGCCATTGCGATTCCGTGCAACACCGCCCATGCCTTCGTCGAGCGGCTGCAGCCTTACCTGCGAGTGCCGATCGTCAACATGCTCAGCGAAACCGTCGCGGCGATTGCCCGCCAGCACGGCAGCGGCAAGCGCATCGGCTTGCTCGCCACCTCGGGCACGCTGCAAAGCCAGGTCTACCACCAGGCTGCCGGTCACGCCGGTTTGCCCCTGTTGATTCCCGGCTTCGACTATCAGGAGCTGGTGATGAGCGCGATTTATGGCGAGCGCGGTATCAAGGCGGGGTTCACTGATGGCCTGTGCAAGGAGCAATTGCTGCTGGCGGTCGAGCACCTGTGTGAACTGGGCGCCGAGGTGATCATCCTCGGCTGCACGGAACTGCCTCTGGTGCTCCGCCACTGCGACGACTTCCAGGTACGCGGCCACCAGGTGGCGCTGGTCGACCCGACGACCGTGCTGGCGCAGCGCTGTGTCGACCTGGCGCTGTCCGAGGCCGGGCGGGGTCATCGCATCGCTGCCGGCTGAAACTATCGGTACCAGTCTTCGATGCTCTGCTGCAGTTGTGCAACGGCGTCCCGCATGGTCAGCTCGCCGGCCCTGGCGCCGATGGCTTGCTCAAGCACCTTGGCCGTCTCGGCAATCGCTTGCGCGCCCATCATCAAGCCGGCTCCTTTTATTCGATGAGCGCGGTGGCTGGCCTCGGCAAAGTCTGCCCGGCTGACCGCGCCCTGGAGCGTCGCCAGGTCTTTTTCCAGGGCTTCACGGTACAGCGACTGCAACATGGCGGCATCGTAATGCGGCACTGGCCGCGCGGCCGGCGAGGGCTCATGGTCAAGCCACAACTGCAACAGATTGCGCAACGCATCCAGATACAGGGGCTTCTTCAGTACGCCGTCCATGCCACTGTCCATGCAGCGCTTCTGGTGGGCCGGGCCGCTCTGCACGGAGAGGGCGATGATCGGCAAATACTCCGGCCCGCGCTCCCGCGCCCGAATGCGCCGGGCCACCTCGTAGCCGTTGATCTCCGGCATATAGCAGTCCAGTAGCAGCAGTCGGATGGGCTGCTGCTCTATGACTTGCAACGCTTGCGCACCGCTCGATACCACCACGGCGCGGATGCCCAGGATCTTGAGTTGTTCGTTGAGGATAAAACGGTGGGCGGGCTGATCGTCCACGACCAGTACGGCGCCGGGCTCGACGCCGGTGCCTGGGCTTTCATATCGAGCCTGGCCCGGTCGAGCGCCTTGTCCGGCCTGTTCAACCGCCGCATGACCTGACAGTGGTCTTATTCCTGAGAGATCGATTCCCGGGTCTGATGGAAGATCTTGAACAACTCGCTGTCGTTCTTGATGCCGAGCTTGCGATAAGCCGCTTGTTTTTGCGTGCTGATGGTATTGGCACTGCGCGAAAACTTCGCGGCGATTGCGTTCACGGACATACCATCGAGGAAACAACGCAGCACTTCCTGTTCTCTCGGCGAGAGGTTGGCGCTCTGGGTCAACGAGGTGGACAGTTCGCTGCCCGAACCCAGGTTGGCCAGAGGAAAACCCGAATGCGCCTCCGTTATCAGTGCGGTCATGGAGGGCTGTAGGTAAATCCGACCTTGGGCGACGGTTCGAATGGCGTTGGCCAGTTCCCCCATGTTCTGCACCTTGCCCAGGAAACCCCGGCTCCCGGCTTTCAGCGCCAAGGCGACGGTGGCTGGCGTGTAGTGCGAGGACAGGACCAGCGGCTTGCATTTGCCGAAGCGTCGCCTGAGCACCCGAATCAGGTTGATGCCGTCGATTTCCGAAGGCCCGAGGATGAAGTCGATCACCACCACGTCCGCCAGCCGCTGCGCCAGTGCGCTGACCAGCTCCCGGCTGGTACCGAAGGAGCCGATCACTTCAAGGTCGGTTTCCTTAGCCAGGCCGATTTCGATCCCTTGTCGAACCACCTCATGGTCGTCTAACAACATAACGCTGTATGGGCTGGAAAACGAAGGGGACATGAAGAAGATCCGTGTTGTAAGTGTAATTCTTTGTAAGAATTATCTGTCTTTATGGTCAATTTATAACCTATGGGCCTAGAGGTCGCAATGCGCTCTTCGGGAGGGCAAGGCCGCGTTGAAGTCTTCCCGAAAGTCTAGTGTGAGGGCGTTTGACACGATTGGGGGGAGGCTGTGCGAGTTTTCGAGAAATCACGAGTGAAGACTCGTTATTTCTCGATGGGTAATACCAGCGCTCATGGCCAAAGTAGGGTTTCCCCCGATGATCGAGGCGCTCCCGGAACTTGGGTGCCGAGCCTGACCGTCGCAGGGGAGTTCATAAACCTACGAACGGGAACACCATGAAAATTACTGCACTCTCCACCGTTGCTGCTTCTCTGGCCCTGGCCGCGGCGGTCTCGCTGCCGGTGTCCGCCAACGACGGCGTGATCAATTTCAGCGGTCTGGTAACCGATGTGACCTGCACCGTCGAAGGCTCGGCGCCGGGTACCGGGGCCGTGGTCAAGGACGTGAATCTGGGCGGTGTCTCGGCTTCGCGGCTGTCGAATGCGGGGGATCGCGCCAACCTGACCGGTTTCACCATTCGCATCGGTGCGCCGGGCGAGGGTGCCTGCACCAATGGGCGTACCGCCATGGTCGCGTTCGATCCGACCAGCCCGGCGATCGATGTCGCCACCGGACGCTTGAACGTCGATGGTCACGACGATCCGAGCGATACCGCCACCGCGAAGAATGTCCAGGTCGAGGTAACCAGCCGCGAAGGTACGCCGCTGAACGTCTACACCGAGAAGTCGGAAGGCGTGGTCATCGCCGACAACCAGGCGCTGATCCCGCTGGCCGCGCAGATGTACGCCAGCGGCGTGGCCACCGAGGGTACGGTCAATACCCGTGTCGGCTTCATGGTCGAGTACGCCGACTGAGGTCTGCCTGCGCAAACCTTGCCTGCCAGGGACCTGTGATAGCAGCGCAGGTCCTTCCTTCTGACCCGACAGACCCGAAGAGAACCCAGCCGATGAAAAGCATGGCCCGCTTCGCTTTTGCCGCCTGTGCTGTTGCCCTGTCAGCGTTGCAGGGGCTGCCCGCCCAGGCCGGGGTGATCATCCATGGCACCCGCGTGATCTATCCCGCCGACCAGCAGGAAGTCATTGTCCGCCTGGAGAACAAGGGCAGCCGTCCGGCGCTGGTGCAGACCTGGCTGGACGCCGGCGACCGACACTCGACGCCGGCGACCGCGCAAGCGCCGTTCACCCTGACCCCGCCGATCTTCCGGATCGAGCCGAACCAGCAACAGGCCGTGCGCCTGCGTTATTCCGGCGAACCGCTGCCCGGCGACCGCGAAAGCCTGTTCTGGCTGAACGTGCTGGAAGTGCCGCCGAGCGCCGCCGATGCCGCGCAAAAGAACCAGATCGAATTGTCTTTCCGTACACGCTTGCGGGTGTTCCTGCGTCCGCAGGCGCTGCCTTACCCGGTCAATAGCGCCGCGTCGAAATTGCAGTGGAAACTGGTACCGCATGAACAGGGCTATGCCCTGCAAGCCACCAACCCCACGCCGTACCATGTTTCGCTCGCCTCGGTCGACTTGCTTGGCGATGGCCAGCGTTATAGCAAGGCGGCGAACAAGGCGGCCAACGACAGTCTGTTGCTGCCCTCCGGTGACGTCAAAGTCTTTGCACTGCCCGGGCTGACGAGCCGACCCAATGGCGCCGCGAAGGTCGAATACACCGCCGTCAGTGACTTCGGTGCCCGCGTGCGCCACTCGGCCGGCCTGGTGTTTTAAATGCAGCGGATAACCCATGGCATGAATGCGACTTCGATTTCCCGCACCCTGGCGCCGGCCATGGCCCTGCTGATGGCGCTGCTGGCCGCCGTTCCGGTGCAGGCGAGTGTGGTCCTCAGCGGCACACGCGTGATCTACCCGCAGCACGAAAAGGAAGTGACCCTCAGGCTCGAAAGCAAGAACCAGAGGCCGGTGCTGCTCCAGGTCTGGCTGGACAACGGCGACGAGCAATCCACGCCGGACCTGGCCGGGATCCCCTTTCTGGTCACCCCGCCGATCTTTCGCATGGAGCCGGAGCAGCATCAGGTCCTGCGGTTGTCCTATACCGGCGAGCCGCTGCCGCAAGAGCGCGAGAGCCTGTTCTGGTTCAACCTGCTGGAGGTGCCGTCCCAGGCGCTGGACGCCGAACAGAGCAACCAGTTGCAGTTGGCTTTCCGCACTCGGGTCAAGTTGTTCTTCCGCCCGACGAAGCTGCCCTACGAGGTCGAGGCCGCCGCGGCGAAACTGCAATGGCGGCACGTTTCCAGCGAGCAGGGCCAGATGCTGGAAGTCTATAACCCGACGCCTTATCACCTGAGCTTCGATCAGATCGAGCTGGTGGCGGCGGGACAGCGTCATGCCCGCGAACCCGGTGCGTCGGGAGCCGAGAACATGGTGCTGCCCAATGGCCGCAACCGGTTTTTGTTGCCCAGCCTGAAGTCGCGGCCGAGTACCGCGATGACCGCCGAGTTCGAGACGATCGATGACTTCGGGGTCAGGGTCTCGCACAAGGCCAGGATCACACCATGACTGTCCGAGACGCCTTGTCTTCCGCCGTAGCTGCCCGCTAATGGGGTATTGAAAACGCTACGTAATTGTAGGCGCAGAGCTTGTTCGCGAAGAGGTCCGTGAGTACGCCAAGAGCTTCGCGGGCAATCGAGCGTCGACCGGCCGCTCCTACAGGGACCGTGTTCGCGCTTAACCGCCCCGTCTTACCTCAAGCCCGGTTTTTTGCCCCTCCATCGGGGTAGGGGCTCGCTTTGCCGAAATTCGGACAGAACCTACTTTTTGGAATGGTACACATGAGTTCGAACACGCCAGCCAGAGCAGGGAATTGGCCCCTGTCACGCCATCGATTGACGCTTATTGCCCGTAGCCTGTTAATGCTCGGCGGTGCCCAGGCCATGGTGAGCCATGGGGTCGAGCATGTGGCGTTCAACCCGGCCTTTTTTCCGGGTGGAGCGGCCGGGTTGCAGGTCGATATTTCCAGGTTCAACCAGGGCAATGTCGTGTTGCCCGGGACCTACCGTGCCGATGTCTACCTGAACGATCAGTGGATCGGCCGTGAAACCTTGTCCTTCGCCGCAGTCGCGGGCCAGGACGCCGCGCAACTGTGCCTGGAGCGTGAGGTGCTGCTGACGTTCGGCATCGACCTCGATGGTATCGCCGAGCAGGCCGCCAAGGCTGGCGAAGCCACACCGCCGGCGTTTCCCGCCGAGTCGGCCTGCGGCGATATCGCCACCTATATCCCGGGCGCCAGCGCTCGCTTCGACGCGGGCGAAAACCGCCTGAACCTGCAGGTCCCGCAGCTGTACCTGGCGCGCAAGGCACGCGGGTATGTCAGCCCGCAGCAGTGGGACAGCGGGGTCGATGCGGCCTTTGTGCGCTACAACGCCAACACCTATACCACCGAGGCCAATGGCCGTTCGCTGGCGTCGAGCTACCTGGGCCTGAACACCGGGCTCAATCTAGGCGACTGGCATTTTCGCCATAACGGTAGCTACAGCCGTTCCAATGCTGGCGGTTCCGGCTACCAGGGCAGTGCCAGCTATGTGCAGCGCGAGTTGTCCGCCCTGCAGTCGCAGCTGATGGCGGGGGAGATCTACACCTCCGGCGAGCTGTTCGACAGCGTCCGCCTGCGGGGCGCCAGCCTGTTTACCGATGACCGCATGCTGCCGGACTCCGTGACCGGTTTTGCCCCGGTGGTGCGTGGGACCGCCGAGACCAACGCCAGGGTCAGCGTGCGCCAGCGCGGCATCCTGTTGGACGAGGTCAGCGTGGCGCCCGGTCCGTTCGTGCTCGACGACCTGTTTCCCACCGGCTACGGCGGAGACCTGGAAGTCACCGTCACCGAGGCCGACGGGCGCCAGCGCCAGTTCATCGTACCGTTCGCCACCAACGCCAACCTGCTGCGCCCCGGTTACAACCGCTACGCGCTGAGTGTCGGGCAACTGGATGAAGTGGGCCTGCGGCGCCCACCCACGCTGATGCAGGCGACCTATCAGCACGGCCTCAGCAACCTGCTGACCGGCTACACCGGGGCGGTACTGGGCGAGGACTATCATTCGCAGTTGTTCGGCGCGGCGTTCAATACCCCGCTCGGCGCGCTGTCGTTCGACCTGACGAACTCGAACGCACGGATCCCGCGGCACGGTTCGCGCCATGGGCAAAGTGTGCAGCTGCGCTACAGCAAGAACTTTGCCGACACCGGCACCCATTTCGCCCTCGGCGCGTACCGCTATTCCACCGAGGATTTCCTCAGCGTGCGCGATGCCGCGCGGGTCCGCGACCTCGCGCTCGAGGGGCTCGACCTGGACCGGGTTTCGCGGCTGCGTGACCGCATGGACGTCAGCCTCAATCAGAGCCTGGGCAATGGCTCGGTCTATCTCACCGGCTCGTCGCAGAACTACTGGAACCGCAAGAGCGGCAACCTGACCTTCACCACCGGCTACACCGCCAACTGGAAGGGGCTGCACTACACCGTCAGCGCCCAGCGCAGCCGCGACCTGCTGAGTGACCGGGTCGACAAGCAGATCGACCTGACCCTGAGCATGCCCCTGGGCAGCGGCGGCCGCGCGCCGACCCTGACGACCGCCGCCTACCACGGCGACCGGAACAGCGGCGAGCGGGTCAGCCTGGGCGGCAGCTTCGGCGAGCGCAGCGAATTCGTCTATGGCGCCAGCACCAACCACAACCAGGGTGGTAGCAATGCCGCCAGCGCCGACCTGCAGTACCTGGGACGATACGGCGTGGTTTCCGGCAGCTATGGCCAGGGCAATGCCTACCGTACGGCGTCGCTCGGCATGACCGGCGGTATCGTCGTCCACCCGGGCGGCGTGACCCTGGCCCCGGAACTGGGCGACACCCTGGGCGTCGTCGAGGTGCCCGATGCGGTGGGCGCGCGGGTCAATGGCAATCATGGTGGGCAAGTAGGGGAGAGCGGCTTTGCCGTGGTCCCCCATCTCACCCCGTATCGCAAGAACGTCGTCGAACTGGACCCCAAGGACTTGTCCGTCGACGTGGAACTCAAGGCCGCCGCGCAGAACGTCGCGCCACGGGCCGGTGCCGTGGTGATGCTCAAGTACGAGACCGTCAGCGGTCAGGCCATGTTGATCACGGCGCTGCGCGAGGATGGCAGCCCGCTGCCCTTCGGCGCCGATGTATTCGATGAAAACGGCGCCAGCGTCGGCATGGTCGGGCAGGGCGGCAAAGCCTTTGTCCGTGTGCCACGGGAGCAGGGTCAGTTGACGGTCAAATGGGGGTCCCTCGCCACGGCCGCGTGCCGTTTCGACTACGACCTGAGCCCAGGGCTTTCTGCTGCCGGCGCCGAACGCTTGCGTCTGCTGGACGGTGGCGATTGCCAGGGTGATGTCGCCATCGCCTCGGAGGAAGTGCCTGGGGCGGACGAGCGCGACACCACCGATGAAACCAGTTGATCGGAGCGTGAACAGCCACCCCCGACGCCGACCAATGCCTTATTTCATTCTTGCGGGACTGAACATGAAACCTTCCACCTCATTCATTCCGACACTGCTGGTCCTTGGCCTGCCGCTCGCCGCCCACGCGTGCGATTATTACCCGAACGGCCGAACCAGCGTGTCCTTTCCGGCCACCATCACCGTGCCGTCCACTTTGCCGGTGGGCGGGTTGATCGCCAGCCAGGTATTTACCGGCGCCTATCCGAGTGGTGTCAGTACCTGCAATGCCCCCGTCTCGCAGGTGGAAACCGGGCGTTATACCGATGCGGATGTGGTGACGGTACCGGGGGTGAGTGGTCGCGTTCATCGGACGAATGTTCCTGGCGTTGGCATCCAGATCGTGGCGACGCTTCTCTCCGGGGCCACCTATCACCTCAATATGAGAAGCCAGGCGGCAACGCTTCCGGCGGCACAATATCGGCATGACATCCGCACGATGCAGGCGCGTTTTTACAAGATCGGGCCAGTTGCCAGCGGCACCTACGCTAGCGGGAATCTCCATGAAAACAGATGGTATGGAAACAATATCCACACGGCGGTCCTGAACACGGCCGTGCGCTTTGTCGCCCCCAGTGCCACCTGCGATCTCGCCGCCGGCGATGTCAACCGCGCCATTACCTTGAATAACGTGCGCGTCAGTGATTTCACCAACGCAAACTCGGCGGGCGCCCGCGACTTCGAGTTGACGGCCAATTGCAGCGATGCCTCCAGCGTCACCTTCGCCTTTTCCGGTACGCCCGCTCCCGGGAGCAGCTATCGCTTCGCCAACACCGGCACGGCCAGCGGTATCGGCCTGCAGCTCTATTCACGCATCGGCGGAGTCGCCCAGACCATCCGTGCCGACGGTACCGACAGCCGGCGCACCGTGGCGGTGTCTGGCAACCGCGCGGTGCTACCGCTGGGAGCCTCGTACTGGAAGATCGGCACGGTCGGCAAGGGCACGCTCGCCAGTACCGCCACCGTCTCTATTACCTATAACTGAAACCGCATGAGGACTACCCGATGAACCTTCGAGCCTTGCCTTTGCTGTTGGCGATCAGCGTCAGTATTACCGCCAGCGTGGCCCACGCCGCCACTACCGGCATCCTGCGTTTCAGCGGTCGGATCGACGGTGGTACCTGTAACCTGGCGCTCAGTGATGTGAACCGCCCGATCACGCTGCCCACCGTCAAGGTTCCGGATTTTGAGGGCGTCGCGCATGCTGGAAGCTACAACTTCCAGATCAGCGCCAACTGCGATACGGATATCCGCAATGTGACCTTCCTGTTTGCTGGCACGCCTGCCGCCGGGGATGGCGCGCGCTTTGCCAATACCGGGACCGCGAGCGGTATCGGCCTGTGGCTGGCGCAGCGGCCGGCAGGTGGCGGGACCTCGACCATTCCCGCCAATGGCACGGTTGCCCAGCGCAGTCGCACTGTGGCGACGACCGGTAGCCTGGCGGTCCTGCCGTTGCTCGGGGCCTACCACAAGACCGCTGGCGCGCTCGGCCAGGGGACCCTGGCCACCAACGTGACCATCTCGATCACTTACGATTGATTCCCGGGGCGTCACGGCTGCCGATGGTGTATCAGAGGAAGTCCGCCGGTGTTTCATGCCGGGTCGGCGCCTGTTCTTCGTGATAGTGGGGCCTGCCCGTTTCGGAGTTCATCAGGTCATGATTGGCCAGGATGGTTTCCGTCAACAGGCTGTCCTCACCCTCCTTGAACCAGCAGGCGAGGGCTGAGTTTCGATTGCCGTGCATATCGACGATCTTCAGGCGCTTTTGCTCCGGGGACGCGCCGGACAGCGGGGCATCGGGAAAGGTCTTGGGGGGCAGTACCAGCGCGTCCCCGGGGCGCAGCCACAGGTCGGCGAGAAAGATCTCGTCCACGAAAGGTCGCCAGCGCGCCACGCTGATCACCAGCGGTAGCCGGCCATAGCGGGAAAAGAACGCGTGGGGAAAGGCGTGGTATTCCAGGTCGGTCGGGTTGTAGGTCAGCAACTCGCGCTGGCGCGCGACCCCGAGGTAGGGCGATTGGTGACCGGCCCATTTGCCATAGGTGTACTGGCCGAGGATCAGTTGCTTATAGTCGAAGCGGATGCACTCGCCGCTGCGCAGCAAGGTCATGCCAAAGGCCTGAGCGGTTTCTTCGGTGGCCCACATCGGCTCGTAACGCACCTCCCGGGCGTGAAAGTCGAAGGACTTTATCGTGTAGGAGCCGCTATTGCTGGGGATTTCCTTGGGCTCCCAGGTAACACCGGCATAGCGGGCCCCCCGTTCAAGGCCGGGGTTGTCCGGCGCCAGGTGAATCAAGCGACCTTCCGCATGGGCCTTGAGTCGCGCCAGGCCATGGTCGTTGTACAGATAAGGGAACTGGGTGGTGTCGAGATTGACCTCATCGCCATCACCGATAAAAGGCACGCAGTTGAAGAGTTGCATTGTGGTCGGCCCGCCAAGGTGAGAGTGGGGCAGCAAGGGCGGCAGTGTCCCGCCGCCTGTTCAAGACTGGTCGCCCCGGCGTGCAGGCCGGGACGACGAGCTTTATCCGCCAGGTGTCATGCCGTCAACTGAACGGCACATGCGCCTCGCGGAACCAGTCCATGCCATGGGGTTCGCGCCAAGGACGTACCGCCGCGCGCTTCTCGACCTGGGTCAGGTTCAGGTGGTGGTGATGGTAGTACACCATCAGCAGGTGAAAGACATGGTCGCCACGCCGGTCCCAGATCACATCGTCCTGTTGTCGGCCAGGGCCCATGGGGGTCAGGCGGCAGTCGCCCTGGTCGAGCATGCCTTGCAGGCAAGTCCCCGTCTGATAGTTGATCAGCAGGACCGGGTGGTTGATTTCAGGGTAGGGCTTTTCCAGTTCGGGCATGTACCAGAATTGCCCGGGGTTTTGCGTATCGGGTGTCTGCATCGCCACCCGGTCCTGGTGTTGCGGATCCATGGCCAGCGCCGGGTTGGCCCCGGTGTTGTTGCGCACGATATACAGCACGGTTTTCGGGTCTTCGAGGGTCTTGCCCGTCTGGACCACTTTCACCCGGCCGAACGAGTCATGGGCAAGGCGGGCCACAACCTTCACCGTCGGGTTGAGGTCTTTTCCCGGCTGACCGAAACCGACGATCAGGCCATCGACCCCTGGAAACTCGAAGTCATTGCCGGCCAGCACATAGGTCAGGCCGGCGATCGGGTTGGGTTGGCTTTTCTGGGTCAGGCTTTCCCAGCGTTGCAGCGCTCGCTCGCTGGCGCCGTTCTGGCGGAGAGCCTCACGCATGGACGGGCTCGGGTAGTGTTTTTTATCCCGTGGCCAGCGTTCTGTCGCCATCAGCAACTTGTAGCCGGTTTTTTGCTTGAGTAGCAGGGCCAGGGCGTCCCAGAACTGATCGAAGGTTTCCTGGGCGGCATCTGCCTGTGGGGGATAGTGATAGCTTTCGCTGGTGCTTTTGCTGTTGCTGTCGACGAAGACCATGCGCAAGGCCGGGCCTTTGGCCGCGGTACTGACGGTGGTTGGCAGGCTGGAGCGGCCGACGATAATCATCGACTCCTTCCAGTTCGCTTCGATTTCCGTCTTGTAGCTGGTGTACCACTGATAGGCCGCCTCCAGCGCGGTGCGGGTTTCGCCCTCCTTGACGAAGAGGTAGATCGGCACCAGTTTCAGCTCCACGACCTTGGGATCATCGGGCAGGGATTCGCGCCAGGCCATGAAGTCCGCGTTACAGTTGTTGGGAGCGCCAGCATTGAAGTTGATGGAGTGCGTGCCGCCCTGGGTGGTCAGGCTGACGCTGCGGTGGGCCAGGTGTTTCTTGATCTCTTCCGAGATCGAGGTTGAGGCGGTCGCGCTGATGAAGGTGCCGTACTCGGCCTTGACCATGGCATCGAGGGTGTTCTTCTCGTTGAGATAGGTCTTGAGAGCCGTCATCGCATAATTCAGTGCGCCGCCGACGACCACCTCGTTGACAATATCGGCACCGAATTCGACAAAGAAATTGAAGAAGGCTTTGGGATGAGCCGGATCAAAGTTCAACGGCAGTTCCTTGACCCGCTCCTTGAATGCGTCGGTACTGTTTGCCGGGTTGACCTCGAATGTCAGCTTCCACAGCCGCACGGTGTGGTTGTAGATCGCCGCTTCACGCTCTTCGAGCTTTTTGATATCAGTGCCGAAGGTGGCCTTGAAACCGCCGGAAAACGCACCGTAGCTGCCCGAGACTTCGACGCTGGACTGAGTGTGTTTCTCGTATTCATCCCGCGAGAGAAACGTCTCGGTGAAATAGTTCTCCTTGGTCACCGTGGTCATGGTGACGTGTTTGCCCACGTTGTACACCGTGTTTTTGTAAGGCACCGGACGCTTGCCGCTTTCGGTGTCGCCTACTTTCTGGCACTCCTTGCTTTCCTCGGCCCAGTCCAGCCGGTTCAAGCCCCGTCCCAGCAACTGTGAACCGCCGATATCCCGTGGTGCCTTGTCCGAGCTGCCTGCGTCGTCCTTCGTCCCATCGCTCATTGCCTTCTCCCGTTATCCTGGTGTGATCAATTGGGCTCAATTGACGGGGGCCAGTATCGGAAGCGTGGCGTCGTCGAGACAGTCCAGAGCAGTGTCAGTCTGGTATCAGTTTGGTATCAGATGTGGAGTACACTCGGGCGGCTGCCCAGGTACCGCCGGGACGATTGACATGGACTCCAAACAGAGCGCGTTTACTGCCTTGACCAAACGGGCCCCGGTGATCTCCGACGGGCGCGTGCTACTGGATGCCGGTTTGTTGAAAGGGTTGCGCAAACAGCACGGCCTGAGCCAGGAAACCCTGGCCGAGGCCTGCCTGAACCGCCATCTGTGTGTGTCCATTGCCTCCATCAAGCGTGCTGAAACGGGCAAACCGGTGCTCTATCGGACGGCCCGGCACCTGGCGACGGCGTTCCAGATCGATGTCGGGGCGTTGCTGGGGCATTCGGTCTCCAGCGCCCTGGTGGAAATCGAGCAGTCGATTGCCGAACTGCACGAGACGGCATGGGCAATGCAGACGTTGCGGCCGATCGATGACGATGTGATCCGCTATGTGCTGGAACTGAGCTTTGAAACCGATGTGCTGGGAGCCGTCATCGACCCGCAGCAACGGGCGTCTCCGGGGGCGGAGATCGAGCGGCTGATTCGCCAGTTCGGCGGTGTGCCGGTGGTGTCTCCGGCTGATGTCGTGACTGCCCGGTTTGGTGCCCCGCAGGCGTATCGCAGCGACAGTGAACGCGCGTTGCTCTGTGCGCTGGCGTTGAGTCGCGAACAGTTCGTCAGGCCTGGCCACGGGATTGTGCTGCAACTGGTTCGCCAGGAGGGCGAGGCTGCGGCGGTAGACGAGGCGTTGCGCCAGTTGCTCGGCCACAAGCGTGTCGACCGGCATGGCAATGCCCCGGTCCATGTCGCCCAGGGGTTGGTGGAGCAGCTTCGCGCACGGTTCGAGTTCTCCGCGACCGGGGAAGCGTTTCCCGCTTATAGCCAATGCTTGCGCCTGCGTCATCTTGACGAAAACGCCCCGCGCCCGTTGGTGGGGCGGGCCGTCGAAGTGCTGCAGTTCAAGGGGGTGATCGAGGCCACCCAGGCGTACCAGGACGGCCATGTGGTTTATGTGCGTGGCATGGCCGGTATCGGCAAGACCCGCCTGGTCACCGAGTTCTTCGAGATGGCCCGGCAAGGTGGTTTTGCCTGTCATCACAGCGATGTACTGGATTTCGGCATGGACAGCGCCTTGTGGCCCCTGGGGCAATTGGCGCGCAGCCTGCTTGGCCTGGGTAAGCAGCCCCAGGCCGGAGCGTTGGAGCTGGAAAGCGCATTGCTGCGCTTGAAACTGGCAGACGAACACGCGATGTTCCTGCGGGTGCTGATGGCGGCGTATCGGGCCGACGAGCCCCTCAAGTCTTCACTATCGCAGTATGCGGCAATGAGCAACGAGGTGCGGACCCAGGGCTTGTTCTCGGCCCTCTTGCAGTTGTTGCTGCGGGTGGCGGTGCAGCAGCCATTGTTGATCTGCATCGAGGATCTGCACTGGGCGGATAGTGCGCTGTGCACCTTGCTGGGCAAACTGCTCGATGCGACTGACGAAGCACCGGTAGTCTGGTTGCTGACCTCGCGGCATGAGGGCGACCCGTTGGAAAGTGCGCTGCGCCCGTATTGCACCAATCCCATGAGCCTGCTTGATATCGCGCCGATCCGGGCGCGCGAAGCCAGTGTCCTGGCGGATCAGTTTATCGGCGTCGATCCAGCCTACAGGGCCGACTGCGTCAAGCGTGCCCAGGGCAATCCGCTGTACCTGACGCAACTGCTGGCGAGTCGCGAGGGGGTGTTCCCGGACAGCCTGCGTCATCTGATCCAGACGCGTTTCGACCGGCTGCTGCCCGAGCAACGGCGTGCCCTGCGTTATGCCGCAATCTTCGGCAACCGCTGTGAGTTGGCGCTCTGGCGCGAGGCCCTGGGGCAGCCCGACTATCTTCCGAGCGCGGACATGCGCCAGGGCCTGCTGCGGGAAGCCGAGCCGGGCCGTTATCTGTTCGTCCATGACCTGGTCATGCACTGCCTTTACGATGCGATGCCGGATGCCGTGCGCGAACAGTTGCACCGTGAGGTGGCGAACCTGTACCGCGAGCGTGACCGAAGCCTGTATGCCCAGCACCTGTTGCGGGCCAAGGATCCGGCGGCCTTCGATGCCTTGCTGATGGCCATGGCCGAGAAACTGCAGGCCTGCCAGTACGACAGCGTGCTTGCGTTGGGCGAGCAGAGTGAGTGTTTCGTCGAGCGCGCGGCAGGCAGTTTTACCTTGGCACTGTGTTGTGGCCAGGCCCATTCGGGCCTGGGGCAAACGGCCCGGGCGCGGGACTGTTTCCAGCGCGCGCTGCTGCTGGCCGAGTCGGCACAGGAGCGTATCGAGGCGGCGCTGGGGCTGGCGCCGATCCTCAATACGCTGGATTGCCTGGAGGACGAGGAGCGGCTGATCGAGTCGATACTGCCCATCGCCCGCGATTTGCAGGCGAACACGGCTCTGGCCCGCTTGTATCAGCTGCGCGGCGATATCTACTTTCCACGGGGGGACTACGCCGAATGCCGACGCCTGCATGAGACATCGCTGTCCTTTTCGCGTATCGCGGCGAACCTCGAAACCGAAGCCAAGGCCCTGAGTGGCATTGGTGACTCCTACTATGCCCAGGGGCGGATGCAAACCGCCTATGAGGTCTTCGACCAATGCGTGCGCTTGTGTGAACGACACGGGTTGGCGCATGTCGAGGCGGGCAGCCGCAGTGCCCGTGGCTCGACGCACCTTTATCTGGGCCAGCCGGCGCTGGCTTTGCGTGACGCCATGGACGCGGTGGTTTGCAGTCGCCAGATCGGTAACCGGCGCGCGGAGGTCTTTTCCCGACTGACCGCCGCCTGGGTGCTGGTGGCTACGGGGCAGGACGAGCCGGCCGGGCAGGAACTGGCGGATGCCCTGGGATTGGCCCGTGGCATTGGTGCCAGTCGTTTCGAGGCGATTCTGCTGGAGGGCTTGGCTCGTGTCGCCTTGCGCCGGAATGAACGCGAGCGGGCGCAGGCACTGATCCTGGACGCCGTCGGTCTGGTGGAGCGTTTCGCGTTGCAGCGTTACATCGGCCCCTGGATCTACGGCAGCCTGGCCTTGATCGTCGACGACGCGCAACTGAGTCGCCAGGCTCTGGTGCGGGGCGAAGCCTTGCTCACTCAAGACTGCCTGGCGCACAACGCCCTGCGTTTCAGGGTGGCGGCGGCGGAGGCTGGCCTGCTCTGTGGCGATTTCGCGCCAGCGGACCGGCATGCCCGGGGCCTGCTGGCCGTCGCCCAGTCGGCGCCCTGTGCCTGGGTCAGTCATCATGTGCGCTTGATCGAGGTGGCCGGGCAATGGCTGCAGCGCTGCGATGACTCAAGTGCGCAGGCCTTGAAGGCATTGCAGCGCGAATCGGCGCGGCTTGGATTCGTGGCGACGATGCCGCGTTTGATGCAAGGCCTGAACCTTCCGGATTAGGGGTGTCTGTTGATCGGCGGGTTTCAGGCGTTCCAGCTCTGCCGATATTCCAGCAAGAAATCCACAAACGCCTTCAAGCGCAGCGGCACATGCCGCCCGTGTGGATAGAGCAGGCTGAACGGCCGAGAACGTCCGGCAAAGGGCTTGAGCACTTCCACCAGGGAACCCTCAGCCAGCTCCTTCTCGACAATGAAGCGATAAGTCTGGAACAGCCCGGCACCGTGCTTCGCCAGGGTCACTCCGCCCAGTACATCGTCGGAGCAACAGTAGCTGCTCTCGGCCAGCAGCTCCCGTTCCTTGTCCTCGGCATCCTTGAACAGCCAGGCAATCCGGCGCCCGCTGCTGGGCAGTTCGAACTGGATGCACTCGTGTTGTTGCAGGTCTTCCAGCGTCTGTGGTGTACCGGCTCGTTGCAGGTACTGCGGCGTGGCGATCACTACCAGCGCCGCGTCTTCCAGGTGCCGGGCAATCAGCCCCGAGTCGGGCAGCACCCGCACCCGGATCGCCAGGTCGTAGCCTTCTTCGACGAAGTCGATATTGCGGTTGCTGATATGCACTTCGACCTTCACCGCCGGATAGCATGCGCGAAAGGCCGGCAGCAGCGGCAGGATGCGGTGGTGGGCGTAGGTGGTCGGGATGCTGATGCGCAAGGTGCCGGCCGGCTCCTGCTGTTTGCCCATGACTTCGCGCTGTGCTTCGGTCAGTTGGGTCAGGGCCTGGCGGCATTGCTCGAAGTAGCTGCGGCCGCCCTCGGTCAGGCGCACGCTGCGGGTGGTGCGGGTGAACAGGCGTACGCCGAGGCGCTCTTCCATGCGTGAGATCGAGCGACTCACCGCCGCCGGCGTAACCCCGGCCACCTGCGCGGCGGCGGTGAAACTGCCGGCCTCGGCCGCCAGGCAAAACAGCTCGATGCTGCCGAGCATGAGGTCGTCGAACTGTCGTCGCATGATTGATTACACTGGGGGATCAAATGAGGTACGGGAATCCGTATTTATCAAATGAGTTTGGGGTAATAGAGTGAGTTCCACCAGCGTGTCGGTAAATCTTCTTTCAACCACTGGAGCACAGCATGCCTTTTGTCAGCGTTCGTATTACCCGTGAGGGCGTGACCCGCGAGCAGAAAGCCCAGGTCATCGCCGAAATCACCGAGACCCTGCAACGAGTCCTCGGCAAACCGCCGGAGTTGACCCATATCGTGATCGAGGAAGTGGATACCGATAATTGGGGGCATGCTGGCCTGACTGTCACGGAACACCGCAAGTCCAGGGAGTGAATACGCTCCCCTTGTAGGCGCCAGCTTGCTGGCGATGCAGGCGCCGCGGTGTTTCAGACGCCACCGCGTTATCGTTCATCGCCAGCAAGCTGGCTCCACAGGAAGCGTATTTCAACCTGAGGTCTATAGGCGCAGGGCTTGCCCGCGAAGCTTTTGGCGATCTTGAGGGCCTCTTCGCTGGCGAGCCATGCTCCTACAAGGGATGGGGTTTCACGGTGAGTCTCGTGGTGTCAGCGCTGGCCTCAGTGCCCGGCTACCACCCGTGCCGAACCTTCGGCAGGCTCCGCATATACCGGCCCCAGTCGATCCAGCCGACCGCTCCAGGCCGTCAGTGCCAGGGCCAGCAGCACCACCAGGCCGCCAATCCAGGTGGTATGGATCAGCCCCAGGTTGGCGACGATCAAGCCACCGGCCCAGGCGCCACCGGCAATGCCGAGGTTGAAGGCGGCGATGTTCAGGCCCGAGGCCACATCCACCGCCTGCGGCGTGTGATGCTCGGCTTGGCGTACCACATAGATCTGCAGGCCCGGCACGTTGCCGAAGGCCACCGCGCCCCAGGCCAATACGGTCAACAGGACCAGCCATGGATTGCCGGCGGTGAAGCCCAGCACGAACAACACGACCGCCAGCAACAGGAAGATCAGTTTCAGCGCACCGATGGGGCCGCGTTTGTCCGCCAGTTTCCCGCCCCAGATATTCCCCACCGCCACCGAGACGCCGTAGACCAGCAGCACCAGGCTGACGGTGCCGGGCTGAAAGCCGGAGATGTCCTGAAGGATCGGCGCCAGGAAGGTGAACGCGATAAAGGTGCCGCCATAGCCGGCCGCGGTCATTGCGTACACCAGCAGCAGGCGCGGTTGTTTCAACACTTGCAGTTGTTGCAGCAGCGACGCCGGTTTGTTGTGCGCGATGTTCTTCGGCACATAGACCAGGCTGCCAATAAAGGCGATCACACCCAGGGCGGACACGGCGAGAAAGGTTTCACGCCAACCGAAGTGCTGGCCGATAAAGGTCCCCAGCGGTACGCCGGTAACCAGGGCCACGGTCAGGCCGGTGAACATGATGGCAATCGCACTGGCGGCTTTTTCCTTCGGCACCAGGCTGGTGGCGATGGTTGAGCCGATGGAGAAGAACACTCCATGGGCCAGGCCGGTGACGATCCGCGCGAGGATCAGCGATTCGTAGCTCGGCGCTTGCCAGGCCAGCAGGTTGCCGAGGGTGAACAGCACCATCAGCGACAGCAGCAGGAGCTTGCGCGGGACCTTGCCGGTGAGGGCGGTCAGCACCGGGGCGCCGATGGCGACACCCAGGGCATAGAGGCTGACCAGCAGGCCGGCGGAAGGCAGGTCGACCCCCAGGTCGGCGCCGATGGTGGGTAACAGGCCAACGATGACGAACTCGGTCGTCCCGATGGCAAAGGCGCTGAGGGTCAGCGCCAGCAAGGCAATGGGCATGGCTGCAACTCCGGTAGGTTTGATCAGGAGCGCAGTGTCGTCGTTTCACTTGTGCGGAAAAATACAGGTAATGGCACAACATATTTGACTTGAGAGCAAAGATCGGTGCCGCCACGAAACCCTGGGAGCGCGCGTACGCCGTATGGGCCGGACATGACAGCATTTCGGTGGTAGAACACTGATCTGTGGGAGCCGGCTTGCCGGCGATGAGGCCCGTGAGTCTTGCGGCGATCTTGCGGACGTCATCACCGGCATGCCGGCTCCTATATGGGTTGTGTGGTGGTTTCAGAGACGGTATCGGGTCAGTTTCTTGCGGACTTCGGCCGCTGCCGCCTGATCCAGTTCGAGCCAATACAACTGCTGGCCGGCGATCTCCGCCGCCGCCGGGACGCCATCGCGATATACCAGGCGATTCCCCGCCAGCGCCGCTACCTTGCTCCCCGGCAGCAAGGTTCCCGCCAGGTTCAGCGGGTCTGCGCCGCACACTGCGACCAGGCTGCCATCCGCCGGGCGCCGGCGCACTTCGCGCAACAACGGAATCGCCTCCGGCAAGGCAAACTGCTCGCCGGCCAAGCCGCTGATAAAACGTCCGCCGCGAATCTCGCCACGGGCTTCCAGCCGATGAAAGGTGCGCAGCAATTCCCGCCAGCTCGGCAACCAGTCCGCCTCACGCTCCAGCACGCGCCAGAACACTACGCCGTAACGGCGCAACAAGGTCATGGCGATATGTTCCAGGGTTTCAGCGGGCACCTGGCCGCCTGTCGGCACGGCCTCCGCTGAACGGCGCAGCAAGGCCCAGCGCCCGGCGTCGTCCATCCCGCCGACAAAGGCTCCACGCCCACGCCGGGAACCGCGGGCCTGGCGTTTGCTGGCCGGAGTGATCAGTGCCCGCAGGCCGGCAAAGCTGTCGGCATTCACCCACCCGGCGCCGACCAGCTCCTGCAAGGCGGTTTCCAGTTCGGTGGGCAGCAGATGGGCCTCGTGCAGCAACTCATCGAAAAACAGCGCGCCTTGTTGTGTCAGCGCGGCATGGACCTTCTGTGTACGGGGTGACAACTCTGCCACCGCCGTCTGTTCCGCCAGGCTGCTCCACAGTGCGACCTGGCCCCGGGGCAGCAACACCACCGGCGTGCTGCGTGAGGCCGCGTTGGTGCTTTTGCCTCGGGCACTGAGGCGGGCCCAGACCAGCTTGCCCGAGCGACACAATTCATCGAGCCAGGTCGGCGAATACTCTTTGAGGCGCGCGGCCAGCACATCGCTGTCCCAGGCCCCGGCGGCCACCGGGTAGCCTTCGAACTGGCTGACGATCATCGCCAGGGCGGCGCTGCCCTGGCCCTGGCAGGCGGGGGAAAGGTGCTGCCAGTCAAACAGAAAGCGCATGAAGTCCTGCACCGCCACCGGCTCGATTTCCCGCCGCAGGCGCTTGACCGTGTAACGGTGGATGCGCGCCAGCAGGTGACGTTCGCACCACTGTTCCCGAGGCGTCCCCGGGCTGAACTGACCGCGCAGCACATAACCTTCGCTTTCCAGCTTCGCCAGGGCCTGGGCCAGTGTGGCGTTGGACAGCGCCAGGGGCTCGGCGATCTCGGCCAGCGTCAGCGGGGCAAAACCACTGAGACGGGCGCGGACCACTTCAACGGCGGCTTCGTCAGCTTCCCAGGGTTGGTCGAAACCCGCTGGTGCTTGCAAGAGCGGGTGCAGCACGGCCTGTGGATAAAGTGCTTGCAGGGAGGTCAGGCGCTCCAGGGCGGTCCACAACGTGTGCGATGCATCGACTTGCAAACGGGTGGCGCGACCTTTTCCCGCGAGTGCCTCAAGCCAGGCCGGCCACGAAGGATTGGCCTGGGCCTCGGCGTCGCTGATCGCGGCCAGGCTCATCAACGCCTCATGCATTTCATCCTCGCCGTTGGGCGCGGGCCAGGCTTCCGCGGCCACGGCCTGGATGGCCTCGGCATCCAGCGCGCCGAGGTCGTCGGTGCTGCTCGAATCGCTCCAGCGGCGGTTCAGCACGGCCTGGGTGCGACGCTCCTCCAGCGGCGCATCGTCGAGAAAAGTGTACGGCCGGGCGCTGAGGATTTCCGCCGCCAGGGGCGAGGGCGCCGGCAGGTCGCGGGCGATCAGCCGCACGTCGCCGGCTTCCATGCGGCGCAGCAGGGTCAGCCAGCCTTCACAATCCATGGCCTCATGCAGGCAATCGTCGAGGGTCTGCTCCACCAGCGGGTGGTCGGGAATCTCGCGCTCGCCGGCAAGGTTTTCCAGGCAGGCGATCTGGTCCGGGAACACGCAGGCGGTCAGGTCTTCGCTTTTCATCCGCTGGATCTGCGGCGCCACCTTGCGCCCGCCGACAAAACGCGGCAGCGCCAGCGCGACCCCGGCATTCCAGCGCCAGCGCACGCCGAACAACGGGGCGTCGAGCACGGCCTGGATCAGGATGGGTTCGGCCGTGCGGCTGTTGATGTAACGCCAGACTTCGTCCAGGGCAAAGCTGTGGCTGCTGGACAGCGACAGCACAATGGCGTCTTCGCTGGCGGCGGCCTGCAATTCGAAGTTGAAGGTGCGGCAGAAACGCTTGCGCAGGGCCAGGCCCCAGGCGCGGTTGATCCGGCTGCCGAACAGCGTGTGGATCACCAACTGGGTACCGCCGGATTCGTCGAAGAAGCGCTCCATGATCAGGGTGTCCTGCGAGGGCAGGGCGCCCAGGCATTGTCGCGCGCGGGCCAGGTACTCGACGATCTGCTCGGCGCTGGCCGGGTCCAGGCCGAGGATCTGGCGCAGCCAGTCGAGGCTTGGCTGCAAGTCTCCCGGCGTCGCGCCCAGCAGCGCATCCAGGTGGGCATGCAGGCGCGCCACGGCAAAGGACAGCTCGGCGCTGCGCCCCGGTGCCTCGCCGAGCCAGAACGGAATGCTCGGCGGCTGGCCGTGGGCATCCTCGACCCGTACCTTGCCGGTTTCGACCCGCAGGATGCGATAGGAACTGTTGCCCAGCTGGAACACATCGCCGGCGATGCTTTCCACCGCGAAGTCCTCATGCACCGTGCCGATATTCAGGGCCTGGGGTTCGAGCAGCACGCTGTAGTCGGCGTTGTCCGGGATGGTCCCGCCGCTGGTGAGGGCGGTCAGTTGGCTGCCGCGGCGGCCGCGCAGGCTGTTGCTCAGGGCGTCGCGATGGATATAGGCGCTGCGCAGGCCCTGGCGACTGTTGAAACCTTCGGCGAGCATCCGCAACAACGCCTGGTAGTGGGCCTCGTCCAGTTCGGCATAGGGGGCGGCCCGACGGATCAGCTCCAGCAGCGGCTGCTCCTGCCATTCCCGGCAACTGACCTCGGCGACGATCTGCTGGGCCAGCACATCCAGCGGTGCGCGGGGGATCAGCAGGGTATCCAGTTCGCCCCGGCGCACGCAGTCGAGCAGGGCGGCGCATTCGATCAATTCGTCCCGTGAGGTGGCGAACAGCCGGCCCTTGGGCGTACCGCCGACCTGATGACCGGAGCGCCCGACCCGTTGCAGAAAGGCCGCGATGGAGCGCGGCGAGCCGATCTGGCAGACCAACTCGACTTCGCCGATATCTATACCCAGTTCCAGCGAGGCAGTGGCGATCAGTACCTGCAGTTCACCGCGCTTGAGCCGTTGCTCGGCATCCAGGCGCTGCTCCTTGGCCAGGCTGCCGTGGTGGGCGGCCACCGCCTCTTTGCCCAGGCGCTCGCTCAAGTGCCGGGCCAGGCGTTCGGCCAGGCGCCGGGTGTTGACGAAAACCAGCGTGGTGCGGTGCTGCCGGGCGAGTTCGGCGAGGCGTTCGTAGACCAGTTCCCAGACATCGTTGGCCATCACCGCCGTCAGCGGCACGGGGGGCACCTCAAGGCCCAGGTCGCGGGGGCGGGCGTGGCCGATATCGATGATTTCGCAGTTGCGCCCGCTGCCCACCAGAAAGCGCGACACCGCATCGATGGGCTTTTGCGTGGCCGACAGGCCGATGCGCAACAACGACTCGCCACACAATGCCTGCAAACGTTCCAGGCTCAGGGCCAGGTGGCTGCCGCGCTTGCTGGCGGCGATGGCGTGGATCTCGTCAACGATCACCGTACGCACGGTGCCCAGCATGCGTCGGCCAGAGTCGGAACCGAGCAGCACGTAGAGCGATTCCGGCGTGGTCACCAGGATATGCGGGGCGGTCTTGCGCAGGCGCGTGCGTTCGTTCTGCGGGGTGTCGCCGGTGCGTACCGCGGTGCTGATGGATAACGGTGGCAGGCCCAGAAGTTCGAGCTGTGCGGTGATACCCGCCAGTGGCTCCTGCAGGTTGATGCGGATATCGTTGGACAGCGCCTTGAGCGGCGAGACATAGACGATCAGGGTGGCATCCGGCAGTGCGCCGCCCTGGGCCAGGCCCTGGTGGACCAGGTCGTCGATCACCGCGAGAAAGGCCGTCAGGGTCTTGCCGGAGCCGGTGGGCGCGGCGATCAGCGTCGAACGGCGCTGGCGGATCAACGGCCAGGCACGGGCCTGGGCGGCGGTCACGTCGGGGAAGGTATTGCGAAACCAGGCGCTGACGGCCGGGTGGAACCCTGCCAGGGCGTCGTGGACTGATTCAGGGAGATTCATGGGTTTATTTATGCGGTCGCACGGCCCAAGTTGCAAGTAGTGAGGGACTTGAGCCTGTCTCCGTCATGTGGCGAGCGGGCTTGCCCGCGCTAGGTCGCGAAGCGGCCCCAAACCGGTCATCCAGGTCTAACAGATAGGCCGCGATGGCCGATTTTGCGACTGCTTCGCAGCCGAACGGGGGCAAGCCCCCTCGCCACAACGGTACCTCCAGGCACTTTATCCGTGACGGTTGCGCGCAAAACCCGCAAAATGCAAGGATTCTGGCTATTGCCAGCGGTTGAGCCACAAGCTTTGCCGCTAACCACCATCGTTCTGAACAGACCTGGGCCTGCTGACTCTATGCGAATGCGCCTTATGTTACTGGGCGGCGGAAATGCCCTTGGGCAGGCGCTGATTCGCCTGGGTGCGGAGGAAGATATCGGTTTCCTCGCTCCCCGTCCGCCACAAGACGGCTGGGACGCCGCGAGCCTCACGCAACTGCTCGACGACACCCGTCCGGATGCGTTGATCAACCTTGCCTTCTACTTCGACTGGTTCCAGGCGGAGACGGTCGGCGAGGCGCGCCTGGCCGACCAGGAGCGTGCGGTCGAGCGCCTGGCCGAACTCTGCCAGCATCACAACATCATCCTCCTGCAACCTTCCAGCTACCGGGTGTTCGACGGCTCGCGGGCTACCGCCTACAGCGAAAAAGACGAGCCCGTGCCCCTGGGCCTGCGCGGCCAGGCACTGTGGCGGATCGAACAGAGCGTGCGCGCCACCTGTCCGCAGCATGTGTTACTGCGTTTCGGCTGGTTGCTCGATGACAGCACCGAGGGCACCCTCGGGCGTTTCCTGGCCCGGGCCGAGAAACCCGACGAGCTGCTGATGGCCGATGACCGGCGCGGCAACCCGACTCCGGTGGATGACGCCGCGCGGGTGATCATTTCGGTGCTCAAGCAACTCGATTGCGCCGCGCCGCTGTGGGGGACCTACCACTACGCCGGCCACGAGGCGACCACGCCGCTGGCCCTGGGCCAGGCGATTCTCACCGAAGCCCGGCAGTTGCACCCGCTGGCCATCGAGGCGCCGACCGCCCAGGCCCATGCCGCGCGCCCGGATGCCGCGGAAGAGCCGCAGCACGCGGTGCTGGCCTGCAAGAAGATTCTCCATACCTTCGGTATCAAGCCGCGAGCCTGGCGCGCGGCGTTGCCGGCACTACTCGACAGGTTCTATCGTCATGGCTGATGCCCCCATTCTGATCACCGGAGGTGCCGGGTTCATCGGTTCGAACCTGGCCGAGGCGTTGTTGGCGCAAGGTTACTCGCTGCGTATCCTCGATGATCTGTCCAGCGGCAAGCGCAGCAATCTGGCCCTGGACAATCCCCGGGTCGAACTGATCGAGGGCGATGTTGCCGATGCCGCCCTGGTGGCGCAGGTGATGCGCGGTTGCCAGGCAGTGGTGCACCTGGCGGCGGTGGCCTCGGTGCAGGCGTCGGTGGAGGACCCGGTGCGGACCCACCAGAGCAACTTCATCGGTACGCTGAACGTCTGCGAGGCCATGCGCCAGACGGGCGTCAAGCGGGTGTTGTTCGCCTCCAGCGCGGCGGTCTACGGCAATAACGGCGAAGGCGAGTCCATCGTCGAAGACACCGCCAAGGCCCCGCTGACGCCCTATGCCTCGGACAAGCTGGCCAGCGAGCAGTATCTGGACTTCTATCGCCGCCAGCATGGCCTGGAGCCGGTGATCTTCCGTTTCTTCAATGTCTTCGGGCCGCGCCAGGATCCGTCCTCGCCGTATTCCGGGGTGATCAGTATTTTCTGCGAGCGGGCCTTGAAGGGCTTGCCGATCACCATCTTCGGCGATGGCGAGCAGACCCGGGACTTCATCTACGTCGGCGATCTGGTGCAGATCCTGGTGCAGGCTCTCAAGGTGCCGCGGGTGCAGGAGGGCGCGGTCAACGTTGGCCTGAACCGGGCGACGACGCTCAAGCAGATGCTGGCGGCGCTGGGCGAAGTGGTCGGCGCGCTGCCGCCGCTGAGCTACGAGCCGGCACGCCCCGGCGATATCCGCCATTCGCGGGCGAACAACCAGCGGATGCTCGAGCGCTTCGCATTGCCTGAACCGACGCCCATGAGTGTCGGATTGGCGCGTTTGCTGGGGCGCTGAAGTCGAGCGTCCAAAATGAAAAAAGGCGCCTGATCAAGGCGCCTTTTTTCATGGGGTGATGGAACGCTGGTATCGCGTTCTTGTGGCAAGTCCGTTCGCCACAGGCTGTGATTCGGCTTAGAACTTGTAGCCGATACCGACCATGTAGACCCATGGATCGACCTTCACATCCACCTTGGTCTGGCCTACGCCCAAGGCGGTCGGGCCGTCGATGGTGGCCTTGGTGTCGATGTCGATATACCAGACCGAGGCGTTGAGCAGCATGCGGTCGGTGAGCATGTAGTCGAAGCCCAATTGCCCGGCCAGGCCCACCGAGTTCTGTAGCTTCATGTTGCTGAAGCCTTCATCCTTGCGCTTGCTGGTCAGGTCTTCACCAAAGAACATGGTGTAGTTGATGCCGATACCAGCGTAAGGCTGGAATTTCGAGCTGGCTTCCATCGGGTAGTACTGCAGCGACAGGGTCGGTGGCAGTTGCTTGATATCCCCCAGCTTGCCATCCAGTGCCGGGCCGAGGCCCTTGACGGCGACTTCGTGGTGGAAAGGTGTCGCGGCCAGCAGTTCCAGGCCGATATGGTCGGTGAACATGTAGGCGAAGGCCAGGCCCAGTTGGGTGTCACTGTCTACCGTGGCTTTGGTGCCGGAAACTTTTGCGCCGTCGAGTTTCAGGTCGCCGCTGCTGTCGTTCGGTGCGACGGTGGCGGTACCGGCGCGGACGATGAAATCACCCGCCTGGTGGGCGTGGGCAAGGGGCGCTGCGAGAGCGAGCGCAATGAGAGAGGCGCTGAGCAGGGACTTGTGCATTGGGGGGGCTCCAAAGGACGGTTCAAATTCATTGGGTCCAATGGTAAAGAGCGAGCCGGGTCGGCTTTTGACTCAGCTCAATGAAAAGCAGGGCCAATCTTTGACCTGGCTCAATGAAAGGCCAATGGCCGGGCTGGAGCGGGAACTTTTGTGTTGTTCCCGGCGACCTCTTCGCAGGCAGCCACCGCCGGGCGACGGGGTTTACTCCGGCAACTCGTACACGTAGATCTTCTGCGCCGCCATGCTGTACCCGGCATCCGCCAGATCGCTGGTGCTCTGCTTGACCTGCATGTCACCCTCGATCCAGTACGGCTGGTACAACTCGTCGACCTTGACCCCCAGCTCGCTGGTCACATGCACGATCTGGTTCGATGGCGGCGGCGGCACGTGAATGCAGGCGCCGAAATACGGCACCAGCAGAAACTCCGTGGTTCGCCCTTCCTCGCTGACTTCCAGCGGTACGATATACCCCGGCAGGCGCACATGCTGGCCGTCGAGTGCCTTGACCACTGGAGCATCGGGCAGCGACTGCCTGGCCGCCGGCGCTGACTCGAGGTCCGTGCTGCCGAGTTTCGACAGATCATGCAGCGGTGTCATCTGCGGGACTTCCGGCGGTGCATCGGCTGGAATCATGTCCTGCCAGGCCAATTCCCTGGGTTTGTCAGCGGCCCACAGCGGCGTGGCCGTCACCACGGACAGCGCCAGTAACGCAGCGCCCAGGACTCTATTCTTCATCGCAACACTCATAAACGGATGGACAGGCCGTCGGCCAGGGATTGTCGATAGGCGCGCCAGGCCGGCACGCTGCCCATCAACAGGGCGGCGACGAGGATACCGCCGAGCAGCGTCCATTCATATTCGCTTGGCCAGGACAACGGCAGGTACAGCCCGTAGTTCGACTGCACATAACCCTGGGCCAGGGCGATACACAGATACAACAGGCCAACCCCGGCCACCACCCCGGACAGCGCCAGGGCAAAGGCTTCGAGGATCAGCAAACTGGCGATATGCCAAGGCCGCGCGCCCACCGAGCGCAGGATCGCCATTTCCCGACGGCGTTCGTTGAGGCTGGTGAGGATCGCCGTGAGCATGCCGATCAAACCGGTCAGGACCACGAACAGCGAGACCACGAACAGCGCCTTTTCCGCCGTGCCCATCAGGCTCCACAGCTCCTGCAAGGCCACGCCCGGGAGGATTGCCAGCATCGGCTCGCCACGGAACTCGTTGATCTCGCGTTGCAGGGCGAAGGTCGAGACCTTGTTGTTCAGGCCGAGCATGAAGGCGGTGATGGCTTGCGGCGTCAGGTCCATATTGCGCGCCTGGTCGGCGCTGATGCGCCCGGCCCCGTGGGCCGGCACGCCATCGTGCCAGTCGATGTGGATCGCCTCCATGCCGCCGAGGCTGATATGCAGCGTGCGGTCTACCGGAGTGCCGGTGCGCTTGAGGATGCCGACCACGGTGAAGGGCTTGTCGTCATGCTTGACCAGGCTGATGGCGGCCACGCCATGGGCCAGCACCAGCTTGTCGCCGAGCTTGTAGTGCAGTGCTTCGGCCACTTCGGCGCCGAGCACCACCTCGAACGGATCGGTGGCGAACGGGCGACCCTCGGCCAGTTGCAGGTTCTGCTGGTGGCCGTACTGGTAATGCTCGAAATAGGCCTCGTTGGTACCCAGTACCCGGTAGCCGCGATGGGAGTCGCCGAGGGACATCGGGATCGCCCACTTCACTTTCGGGTTGCTGGCGAAGTGCTCGAAGCTGTCCCAGCGGATGTTGTTGGTGGCGTTGCCGATGCGAAACACCGAGTACAGCAGCAGGTTCACCGAGCCCGAGCGGGCGCCGACGATCAGGTCGGTGCCGCTGATGGTGCTGGCGAAGCTGGCGCGGGCTTCGGTGCGCACGCGTTCCACGGCCAGCAGCAGGCAGACCGACAGGGCGATGGCGAAGGCCGTGAGCAGGGCGGTGAAGCGGCGGTTGGCCAGGCTGGCCAGGGCCAGACGAAACAGATACATCTCAGACCTCCGCGGGCGTGGCCGCGCGATTCAATTCGGACAGCGACAGGTGACGGTCGAACAGCGGTGCCAGGCTCTGGTCATGGCTGACGAACAGCAGGCTCGAGCCGGCTTCGCGACATTCGGCGAACAGCAGTCGGATAAAGGCTTCGCGGGCATCGTAGTCCAGCGCTGAAGTCGGTTCGTCGGCGATTACCAACTCCGGCTGGCCGATCAAGGCGCGGGCAGCGGCAACCCGTTGTTGCTGGCCGATGGACAGCGAGTCGGCACGCCGTTCCAGCAGGGCCGGATCGCTCAGGCCGAGGTGCGCGAGCAGGGTCGCGGCGGCCTGGTCGGCGCTGCCGTGGCGCTGGATCGCGCGGCTGGCGCGCAGCTTGGAAAAGTGGCAAGGCAGCTCGACGTTCTCGCGCACCGAGAGAAACGGCAACAGGTTGAACTGCTGGAAAATATAGCCGGTGTGGTCGACGCGAAAACGGTCGCGGGCGCCGGCACCCAGCTCGGTGAGTTCCTGGCCGAGCAGGCGGATGCTGCCGCGGCTGGGTTTCTGCACGCCGCCGAGCAGGCCGAGCAAGGTGGTCTTGCCGCTGCCGCTGGGGCCTTTGAGGAACAGAGTTTCGCCCGGTTCCAGGCGGAACACCGGGATATCCAGCAACTGCGGATGACCGGGCCAGTTGAAGCCCAGGTCGGACAGTTCGATAAGTGCTTGGGTCATAAAGGCCGATTCACAGGTGATGGGCTCTTGGTGGGATGGGTGTTTATCTGTCTGTGGGAGCGGGCAAGCTCCGCTCCCACAGACAAGCGCCATTCCTACAAGGATTGGGGTGGATCAGAACTTCAGGGTGGCAGCCTCTGGCGTGGCGTCAACCCCTTGTTGGCCACTGCCGGAAATCAACTGCACCTGGATCTTGTGAGTCGCCGGGAAAGTCTTGAACACCTGGCCCAGGTCCAGGGTCTTCAGCGCGGCCGGAGTGGCGCAGGTGAATTGGTAATGGGCGTGGATTTCGCTGTGGTCGTGATGATGCTCGGCCACGGCGGGCTGGGTGCCGGTGGCGGCTTGCGAGGCGTGATCGTCGTCATCATCGTCATCGGCCTCTTCAGGCGCCGGGTCGCCGAACAGCGGGCTTTGCAGTTCCTGGTTGGCCACCACGCAACCGGCGGCCTTCGGCAGGTTGAACAGCTCCAGCGGTTTGTCCAGCAAGGCGCGCACGGCGGTGACCTTGGCCTTGTCGGCATCGCTGGTCGCCGGGTGCTCGAAGCCCACCAGGTTCATCGCCGGACTTTGCAGTTCCAGTTCCAGGGTCTGCCCGTCGAGTGCCGCGTTCAGCCGGCCAACGCCGTGCTCGTGGGCACCGAGGCTGCCATGTTCGTGGGCTTCATGAGCCTGGGCGGCAACCAGCGGGAGCAAGGCAAAAGGCAGGGCGAGCAGCAGGTGGCGCATGGCGTTTCTCCAGGAACGGTAACAAGGGTATTTTGTTATGTGATCTTATAACATTTTATGCTTTGTGCGACCACTGACTTGGCGTCTTGGGTGGCGCGTGGGAGCATGGTCCCTTGCATAGCGAGGAGGGCAGCATGGTGCGAATTCGAGGCACTGTCGGCCAATGGCCGGTGGATTTGACGGTGGAACTGGATGAGGGCGACTGGGCGCGGCTGGGGGCGCAGTTGCAGGTGAGCGTGCCGGCCGATGCGGATGTTGCGCTGGTGGCGCGTCCGGTGAGCCAGGATGATGCCTTGTGGCAGACGGCCAGGGATCTGGTGCGCCAGGCCGGGCAGATTGATGGACCGCAGTTGCTGGGACAGTTGGAAGGGTTGGCCGGGAGCACGGCGGCGGCCAAGCGCTTGTTGGTGCGCTTGCGCCATTGCAGCGAGATCAAGGTGCTGAGCGGGACGGATTCGCCGCTTTACAGCTGGGTCGAGGCCTGAGGGCGGAACATTCTTTGAATGTGGGAGCGGAGCTTGCCCGCAAAGCTCTTGGTGGCCTCACGGGCCTCTTCACAGATAAAACCAGCTCCCACAAGGTCAGTACAACGCAGCGAACAACCGGCGACGGTAGGTGGTCACCAGCGGATGGTCGTTGCCCAGCAGATCGAACACCTGCAGCAAGGTCTTGTGGGGCAAGCCTTCGCTGTAGCCGCGATTACGGATGAACAGCTTGAGCAAACCGTCCAGCGCCGCCTCGTACTGCTGGCGCGACAGTTGTTGTACCGCCAGCTGATAGGCCGCTTCGTCATCCTGCGGGTTTTGCGCCAGGCGCGCCTTCAAATCGGCGACCTCCGGCAGGTCCGCAGCTTGGCGCAAGAAAGTCAGCTGCGCCTTGGCACCCGCCAGCGCGGCCTTGTGCTCGTCGCTCTTCACCGCGTCCAGCACCGCCTGGGCTTCGCCCAACTCTCCACGCTCGGCCAGGCAACGGCCATAAAGAATCAGTGCCTTGGCATTGCTGTTGTCTTCGCCCAGCAGTTCCTTGAGGACAGCTTCGGCATCACCGATCCGGCCTTCGCTGAACAGCGCCTCGGCCTGTTCGAGCGGGTCGGCCGCCGCCGGCGGTGGCATCTGTACATGCGGTTCGAGCATTTTGCGCACCGCCGATTCCGGCTGGGCACCGGCGAAACCGTCCACCGGCTGGCCGTCCTTGAACAGCACCACGGTGGGCAGGCTGCGAATGCCGAAGCGGGCGACGATGTCCTGTTCGGCATCGCAGTCGACCTTGGCCAGCAGCAGTTCACCCTGGTAGCTCTCGGCGATCTGTTGCAGCATCGGCATCAAGGCCTTGCAGGGCGCGCACCACTCGGCCCAGAAGTCCACCAGCACCGGCTTGTGGAACGAGTTCTCGATCACCGATTGGTCGAAATCAGCGGTGGTGGCGTCGAAGATGTAGGGGGCGGGCTGAGTCATCGGAATCTCGGAAAACAGGGAATGGAGCCACTATAAAGCCTGCGCGGGATGGCCGAAAGCATGCTGACGCCGGGCGTGGTAGAGACTGACATGGCGAAACTCCTCCGGCTCCGCCAGGTCCGGCAGGGTGAAGGCCTCGAGCATTTCCAGGCGGCGATACAACGGATGGCGGAAATCCCGCACCCGCGAATCCGCCACCAGGGCCTCCTGGCCGCGGCTGAGAAATTGATCGAGCAATGGCAGGTTCTCCCGGTCATACAGCACATCCGCCACCAGGATCAGGTCGAAGCGATCGCCCTCGGCGAAAAAGTCCGCGCTGTAATTCAGCTCCACCCCGTTGAGCGCGGCATTCGCCCGACAGGCCGCCAGCGCCAGCGGGTCGAGGTCGCAGGCCACCACTTCCAGTGCTCCGGCCCGGGCGGCGGCAATCGCCGCCACGCCGGAACCGGCACCGAAATCCAGCACCCGCTTGCCCGCCACCCAGTGCGGGTTTTGCGCCAGGTAGCGGGCCATGGCCAGGCCGCTGGCCCAGCAGAAACTCCAATAAGGCGGCTCATGCAGGATTCGCCGGGTTTCTTCCGGGGTAAAGGCGCGATCCATGTTGTGCGCGTCGATCAGCCACAACTGCAACGCGGTTCCCGGCAATTCACAGGCCACCAGTTGCGCATCGCCGAGCAACTCGCCCAAGGCGCATTGCAGGTCCGCCGGTGTCCTCATGGCGCGCTGAAGAATTGCAACTGGCCGAGGGCCTGGGTGGTCGGCTCGGTGATGGTTCGCGACGGCAGGTGCAGGATCAATTGCCCGGACTGGCTGGCCCGTCCGCGCAGCTCTACCCGGCTGCCCAGCGGGAACACCTCCGGATTGAAGCGCAACTGGAAGGGCAGCACCTGGCCGGTACCTCGGATCTTGCTGCTGGCCAGCAACTGCTGTGGGCGGCCGCGTTCATCGATCACCAGCAACGCCAGCTCCACTTCCGCGCCCGCGGGCACACCTTGCAAGGTGCCGCTCAATTCACGTTGAAAACTGGGCAGCGGGCCGAGTGCTTCATAGGGATTGACTGGTTTGCTTGTCTGCTGCTGGACCGGGACCGCCGGGGCCGGTTTGGGTGGCGGGCTGCCACAAGCGGCCAACAGGCCGGCGAGACTGAGCAAAACAAGCGGTCGTACTGACATGAACGGCTCCAACCCAAGGCGAAATACGCTGCATCTATCTGTATAAAAGGTAGTCGGGCGACTGTATACCGCAAACCCTATGGCTTGTCTTGCCACGGGGATGCGCTACCATGGCCCTCCCATTTTTTGTTGCCTGCCACCATGCACTGTCCCTTCTGCGGTGCCAACGACACCAAAGTCATCGACTCGCGTCTGGTCGCCGAGGGCGAACAGGTGCGCCGCCGGCGCGAATGCCTGGCCTGCGGTGAACGTTTTACCACCTTCGAGACCGCCGAACTGGTCCTGCCACGCCTGATCAAACAGGATGGCAGCCGCCAACCCTTCGACGAAGACAAACTCCGCGCCGGCATGCAGCGGGCGCTGGAAAAGCGCCCGGTCAGTGTCGAACGCCTGGAGGCCGCGCTGGTGCACATCAAGCACAAGCTGCGGGCCACCGGCGAGCGCGAGGTCAAGTCGCTGGTCGTCGGTGAACTGGTGATGGCCGAGTTGCAGAAACTCGATGAAGTCGCCTATATCCGTTTCGCTTCGGTCTATCGCCGCTTCCAGGACCTCAATGAGTTCCGCGAAGAGATCGACCGCCTCGCCCGCGAGCCCGCCAAAGAATGAGCCATTCGACCGAGCAGGCCGTCCTCGACGCCCACTACATGGCCCGTGCCCTGGAGCTGGCCCGCAAGGGCCGCTACTCGACCCACCCGAACCCACGGGTCGGTTGCGTGATCGTGCAGGCCGGCGCGGTGGTCGGCGAAGGCTGGCACGTGCGCGCCGGCGAACCGCATGCCGAGGTGCATGCCTTGCGCGAGGCGGGTGAAAACGCCCGTGGCGCCACGGCCTACGTGACTCTCGAGCCGTGCAGCCACTTTGGCCGTACGCCACCGTGCGCCGACGCCCTGGTCAAGGCCGGCGTGGCGCGGGTGGTCGCGGCCATGCAGGACCCCAACCCGGAAGTCGCCGGGCGCGGCCTCAAGCGTCTGGCCGATGCCGGCATCGCCGTACACAGCGGTGTGCTCGAAGGTGAGGCGCGGGCGCTGAACCAGGGCTTCCTCAAACGCATGGAGCATGGCGTGCCGTTTGTGCGGGTCAAGTTGGCGATGAGCCTGGACGGGCGCACGGCCATGGCCAGCGGCGAAAGCCAGTGGATTACCGGACCGCAGGCGCGTTCCGCCGTGCAGCGCCTGCGGGCCCAGGCCAGCGTGGTGCTGACCGGTGCCGACAGCGTGCTGGCGGACAATGCGCGGATGACCGTGCGCCCCGCCGAGCTGGGCCTCGATCCGGAGCTGACGGCCCTGGCCGAACGCCGTCCGCCCCTGCGGGTGCTGATCGACGGGCGCCTGCGGGTACCGCTGGATGCCGCTTTCTTCATGGCGGCCCCGGCGCTGGTGGTGACCTGTGTCCCAGGCGCCACCGAACGCTATCAGGCCCAGGGCCATGAATTGCTGGAGGTGCCCGGTGCCGAAGGTCACGTCGACCTGCGCCGCCTGCTGACCGAACTGGCCGCCCGTGGCGTCAACGAGGTGCTGGTGGAGGCCGGCCCACGCCTGGCGGGCGCCTTTGCCCGGCAAGGCCTGGTGGACGAATACCAATTGTTTGTCGCCGGTCAGTTTCTCGGCTCCACGGCGCGTCCATTGTTGGACTGGCCACTGGAGCGGATGGACCAGGCGCCCCGGCTGAAAATCACCGAAATGCGCGCAGTCGGCAGTGACTGGCGAGTCACCGCAATACCTGACCCGGCTCCCGGCGTATAATTTTTGGCTTGCGCCACGCGCGGGCCTGTTCTCGAGGAGGACTTCATGTTTACCGGCATTATCGAATCCATCGGCAGTATCCGTGCCCTCAATCCCAAGGGCGGCGATGTCCGCGTCTACGTGGAAACCGGCAAGCTGGACCTGGCCGACGTCAAGCTCGGCGACAGCATCGCGGTGAACGGCGTCTGCCTGACCGCCGTCGAACTGCCGGGCGACGGCTTCTGGGCCGACGTCAGCCGCGAAACCCTGGACTGCACCGCCTTCAGCCAGTTGAAAGCCGGCAGCCGGGTCAACCTGGAAAAAGCCCTGACCCCGACCACCCGTCTCGGCGGGCACCTGGTCAGCGGCCATGTCGACGGTGTCGGCGAAGTGGTTGCCCGGGAAGAAAACGCCCGGGCCATCCAGTTCCGTATCCGCGCACCGAAAGAGCTGGCCAAGTACATCGCCCACAAGGGTTCGATCACCGTCGACGGCACCAGCCTGACGGTAAACGCGGTGAACGGCGCGGAGTTCGAACTGACCATCGTCCCGCACACCCTGGCCGAAACCATCATGGCCGACTACCGTCCTGGTCGTCAGGTCAACCTCGAAGTCGACCTGCTGGCCCGTTACCTGGAGCGCCTGCTGCTGGGCGACAAGGCCGCGGAGCCGTCGAGCGGCGGCATTACCGAAAGTTTCCTGGCCGCCAACGGCTACCTCAAATCCTGACACTCAAATTTTGAAAGAAGGGGGGTGCCGCGTGGCGCTCAATACGATTGAAGAACTGGTCGAAGACATTCGCCAGGGCAAGATGGTCATCCTCATGGATGACGAAGACCGCGAGAACGAAGGCGACCTGATCATGGCCGCCGAATGCTGCAAGGCCGAACACATCAACTTCATGGCCAAGCACGCCCGTGGCCTGATCTGCATGCCGATGAGCCGCGAGCGCTGCGAACTGCTCAAGCTGCCGCTGATGGCGCCGCGCAACGGTTCCGGTTTCGGCACCAAGTTCACCGTATCGATCGAGGCCAGCGAAGGGGTGACCACCGGCATTTCCGCCGCCGACCGCGCCCGCACCGTGCAAGCGGCGGCGGCCAAGGACGCCAAGGCCGAAGACATCGTCAGTCCCGGTCACATCTTCCCGCTGATGGCCCAGCCCGGCGGTACCCTGGCCCGTGCCGGCCACACCGAAGCGGCCTGCGACCTGGCGCGCATGGCCGGTTTCGAGCCGAGCGGGGTGATCTGCGAAGTGATGAACGACGACGGCACCATGTCCCGTCGCGCCGAACTGGAAACCTTCGCCGCCGAACACAACATCAAGATCGGCACCATCGCCGACCTGATCCACTACCGGATGATCCACGAACGTACCGTTCAGCGGATTGCCGAGCAGCCGCTGGACAGCGAACTGGGGCATTTCACCCTGGTGACCTATCGTGATTCGGTGGAAGGCGACGTGCACATGGCGTTGACCCTGGGCAGCTTCTGCGCCGAAGAACCGACGCTGGTGCGGGTGCACAACATGGACCCGTTGCGCGACCTGCTGATGGTCAAGCAACCGGGGCGCTGGAGCCTGCGCGCCGCCATGGCCGCGGTGGCCGAGGCCGGCAGCGGCGTGGTGCTGCTGCTCGGGCACCCGCTGGATGGCGACGTGCTGCTGGCGCATATCCGCGAGACCGCCGAGCAGGTGCCGGCGAAAAAACCGACCACCTACAGCATCGTCGGTGCCGGTTCGCAGATCCTGCGCGACCTGGGCGTACGCAAAATGCGCCTGATGAGTGCGCCGATGAAGTTCAATGCGATATCCGGTTTCGACCTGGAAGTAGTAGAATACGTGCCCTCCGAATAAAGACTGGCTGCTCGCGGCCCTTGATTCGCGGTTCAAATATCCCTGAGGGGCGCGTACTAGGCGCGCCCCGGCTCTTTAAGAGAATTGTCGAATGACCCTGAAGACCATCGAAGGTACCTTCATCGCCCCCAAAGGCCGTTACGCCCTGGTGGTCGGCCGCTTCAACAGCTTCGTTGTCGAAAGCCTGGTGAGCGGCGCAGTTGACGCCCTGGTTCGCCACGGTGTCAGCGAAAGCGACATCACCCTCATCCGCGCACCTGGCGCCTTCGAAATCCCGCTGGTCGCGCAGAAAGTCGCGCAGAAAGGCGACTTCTCGGCGATCATCGCCCTCGGCGCGGTCATTCGTGGCGGTACGCCGCACTTCGAATACGTGGCCGGCGAATGCACCAAAGGCCTGGCCCAGGTCTCCATGGAATTCGGCGTGCCAGTGGCCTTCGGCGTGCTGACCGTCGACTCCATTGAACAAGCCATCGAACGTTCCGGCACCAAGGCCGGCAACAAAGGCGCCGAAGCCGCCCTTTCCGCCCTGGAAATGGTCAGCTTGCTGGCGCAATTGGAGGCTGTGTGATTAGCGACGAAAGCGATCGTTTCAACCCGCGCGAGCCGAAGCCTGAAGGCGCTGGCAAGCCCTCCAAGAGCGTCAAGCGTCGCGAAGCCCGTCAGCTCGCGACCCAGGCCCTGTACCAGTGGCACATGGCCAAGCAGTCGCTGAACGAGATCGAGGCGCAGTTCCGGGTCGACAACGATTTCAGCGATGTCGACGGCGCCTACTTCCGTGAAATCCTCCACGGCGTGCCACAGTTCAAGAGCGAAATCGACACCGTGCTCAAGCCGTGCCTGGACATCGAGATCGAAGAGCTGGACCCGGTTGAACTGGCGGTATTGCGCCTGTCCACCTGGGAACTGCTCAAGCGCGTCGACGTGCCGTACCGCGTGGTGATCAACGAAGGCATCGAACTGGCCAAGGTCTACGGTTCCACCGACGGTCACAAGTTCGTCAACGGTGTGCTCGACAAGCTGGCACCGCGCCTGCGTGAAGCTGAAGTGAAGGCGTTCAAGCGCTGATCCGCGCTTGACCTGTGCATGGGCGAGTTCGAGCTGATCCGCAACTTCTTCGCCGCCGCGCCCTGTGCGCAGGGCGGCGAGGGTGTTGCCCTGGGCATCGGCGATGACTGCGCGCTGCTGAGCGTCCCCGCAGGGGAACAACTGGCGATTTCCACCGACACCCTGGTGGCCGGTGTGCACTTCGTCGACCCCTGCGACCCTTTTCTGCTCGGCCAGCGCACGCTGGCTGTTGCCGCCAGCGACCTGGCCGCCATGGGCGCGATGCCCCTGGCCTTTACCCTCGCCCTGACCCTGCCGCACAACGACGCCAACTGGTTGCAGGCCTTTGCCCGTGGCTTGAACCTGATGGCGCAACATTGCGACTTGCGCCTGGTGGGCGGCGACACCACTCGTGGGCCGTTGTGCCTGACGCTGACGGTGTTCGGCCGGGTGCCCACGGGCCAGGCGCTGACCCGCGGCGGCGCGCAAATCGGCGACCTGCTGTGTGTCGGCGGCGAGCTGGGCAATGCCGCGGGCGCCTTGCCGCTGGTGCTGGGGCAGCGTACGGCGGCGCCGGCGATTGCCGAGCCGCTGCTGGAGCACTACTGGTCGCCCAAGCCGCAATTGGCACTGGGGCAGTACTTGCGCAACAAGGCGACCTCGGCGCTGGATATTTCCGACGGACTATTGGCAGATTGCGGGCATATCGCGGCGGCATCCTCCGTCAGATTGCAGGTGGAGCGCGACGCGCTGCCGTTGTCGTCGGCGTTGCAGGCCTTTCTCGGTCAGGACGGCGCCCAGGAGGCGGCCCTCAGTGGTGGCGATGACTACGTACTGGCCTTTACCCTGCCAGCCGACGAGTGGCCCGGGTTACTGGCCGCGTACCCAGCGGTACGGGTGATCGGCCAGGTACTGGGCGGGCAGGGCGTGGTCCTGCTGGACAGCTCCGGCCGCGACATCACGCCGGCGCGCCGGGGTTACCAACATTTTCCGGAGACACCGTGACAGATCATCCCAAGCAGGTCCCGGCCGAGTTCGTGCCGCCGTCGGTCTGGCGCAATCCCTGGCATTTCCTGGCCTTCGGCTTCGGTTCCGGGACCTTGCCCAAGGCTCCGGGCACCTGGGGTTCGCTGGTTGCGCTACCCTTTATACCGTTATGGCAGATGTTGCCCGACTGGGGTTACTGGCTGATGCTTGGCGTCACCATGCTGTTCGGCTTCTGGCTGTGCGGCAAGGTCGCCAACGATCTGCGGGTACACGACCACGAGGGCATCGTCTGGGACGAGATGGTCGGGATGTGGATCACCCTCTGGCTGGTGCCGGACGGTTGGTACTGGTTGCTGGCGGGTTTTGCGTTGTTCCGCTTTTTCGACATCCTCAAGCCCTGGCCGATCCGCTGGATCGACCGGCATGTCCACGGCGGCGTCGGCATCATGCTCGACGACGTGCTCGCCGGGGTGTTCGCCTGGCTGGCCATGCAAGGGCTGGTGCACCTCTTTACCTGAGGACTCAGGCATGTCTGGCTGTAGGTTGTGGGTCGTGCTGCTCTGTCTGTGGGCGGGTGGCGTTGTAGGCAATGTCGTTCAGGCGCGCGAAGAAACTTCCGCGCCTGGGCTGATCCACCTCGCCAGCGAGGAATGGGTCGACTACACCGGCGCCGACGGTCGCGGCATGGCCTGGGATGTCATGCGCGAGATCTTCGAGCCCAAGGGCGTCAAGGTGCTGATCAGCACCGAGCCCTACGTCCGGGCGATCGGGCTGGTGCAGCGCGGGGAAGCGGACGCCTGGGTGGCGGCTTATCGCAATGAGGTGGCGGGTGCGCTGTATCCGCGCTGGCATTTCGATGTCGATCATCTCTATGCCCTGGGGCTGGCCAGCAATCCGCAGCCGACCCTGGAAACCCTGGGTATCTATCGCCTGGCCTGGATGCGCGGCTACAAATACCAGGATTACCTGCCCAATATCCGCCACTACAACGAAATCGCGCGGCGCGACGGCGTGTTGTCGATGCTGGCCCATGGTCGCGCTGATTACTACATCGATGCGTTGTCCGAGGTGAGTGAGGTGCAAGGTCATGCCGCGCACCCGGAAATGTTCCAGCGCAGCCATTTGCTCGACCTGCCGCTGTACCTGGGGTTCGCCAACAATGCGCGGGGGCGTTCACTGATGGCCCTGTACGACCAGCGCATGGAGGAACTGGTCAAAAGTGGTGAGCTCCGGGCCATTTTCAAACACTGGAAACAGCCTTATCCGTTTGACGCCATGCCGCTGCCGGTGCCGACGAATCAAACCTATTGATAGTTATCATGGATAATTCAGCCTAAGCGTCTGTAGGAACCTACTGTTACAATGCGACCTCTGCGAATTTCCAGTCCTCATACTGATCAGGAGCACACGGTGCCCGTCGTTTTCGTCGCCGCTTCCAAACTGCCAACCCCTTTTGCGACCTTCACCATGAATGGCTTTCTCGAAGAAGCCACCGGCCGTGAACACGTCGTGCTGACCCTGGGGGATGTGGCGGATGGCGCACCGGTTCTTGGCCGTGTGCATTCCGAATGCCTGACCGGCGATGCCTTGTTCAGCCAGCGCTGCGACTGCGGCTCGCAGCTGGAGGCGGCCCTGCGGGCGATTGCCCTCGAAGGTCGCGGCGTCTTGCTGTACTTGCGCCAGGAAGGGCGCGGCATTGGCCTGATGAACAAGATCCGCGCCTATGAATTGCAGGATGGCGGTGCCGACACGGTCGAGGCCAACGAGCGCCTGGGCTTTGCCGCCGACCAGCGTGACTATTCCATCTGCCGGCCGATGCTCGAACACCTGGGCATCAAGTCGCTGCGCCTGATGACCAACAACCCGCGCAAGGTCAAGGCCTTGACCGAGATGGGCATCACCGTGGCCGAGCGCGTGCCGCTGCAAACCGGACAGAACCCGCACAACAAACTCTATCTGGCGACCAAGGCTGGCAAGCTCGGCCATATGATGGGCAACGAGCACCAGAGCGAGGCGGACCCGGCGTGACCCGCGGCCAGGTGAAGCGTCGGCTGTCGCTGGGCTGGTGGAAGCAGTTGGTGCTGAGTGTATTGCCGCTGTTTGTCGCCAACTGGTTTTTCGGCCAGACCGAGCCGTTGTTGCCGGTGCTGGCGATGCCGTTTTTCATTGCCGGGGTGGCTTCGATGTTTGTCAGCCTGCGCTTTTTCGGGGCTTACAAGCGCTCGCTGATCGCGACCCAGGCGGCGCTGGACAGTCCGGAAGAACCGGCGGCCTGGATCGAGCTGGCAAATGTGCGGCGCAAGGCCCTGGTGGTGGCGGCGTTACCGACCTGGATCGGCACCCTGGCGGTGTTCGTCGGGTTGGAGGCGGTGCCATTGATGCTGCTGGTGCTGTCCACGGTGGTGCTGTTCTACCTGTACCGCATTCCGCGACAGCTGGGCTGATCGACACTATCCCTTTGGCTTGGAAGGGTGCTAGGTCAAAGACGATCCTGAGCTGTACTGGGTTTTGTGGCGAGCGGGCTTGTCGGAGCGCCGCGCTCGGCTGTGCAGCAGTCGTAAAACCTGTGATTACCTTCCATTTGACACAATGAGGCTGCCGATTTTAGGGGCGCTTCGCGCCCCAGCGCGGGCAAGCCCGCTCGCCACAAGTCGCTGCGCTCCAGGAGGGCGCAAGGGGCTTACAATCCCAGCAGCTTCATCCGCCCGGTCACCGACGCTTCGATCCCCGCCACATCCAACCCGCACTCCGCCAGCATCTGCGCCGGCTTCGCGTGTTCGACGTACACATCCGGCAGACCCAGGTGCAGGATCGGCTTGAGCAGGTTGTCACGCGCCAGGAACTCGCTGACCGCCGCCCCGGCGCCGCCCATGATGGCGTTTTCCTCGATGGTCACCAGCAGCTCATGGCTGCCGGCAATCTCGCGTACCAGGGCTTCATCCAGCGGTTTGACGAAACGCATGTCGACCACGCTCGCATCAAGCTTCTCGGCGACGATCAATGCCTCGCTCAACTGCACGCCAAACACCAGCAGGGCGACCTTGCTGCCCCGGCGGCGAACCACGCCCTTGCCGATCTCGATCGGTTCCAGATTCTTCTCGATGGTCGCATTCGGCCCGGTACCGCGTGGATAACGCACCGCCGCCGGACCGTTGTACAAATGCCCGGTGGTCAGCATCTTGCGCAGTTCGTTCTCGTCGCTCGGGGTCATCACCAGCATGCCGGGGATGCAACGCAGGTACGACAGGTCAAAACTGCCGGCATGGGTCGGGCCGTCTTCGCCCACCAGGCCGGCGCGGTCGATGGCGAACAGTACGTCGAGGTTCTGCACCGCGACGTCATGCACCAACTGGTCATAACCGCGTTGCAGGAAGGTCGAGTAGATCGCCACCACCGGCTTGGCGCCTTCGCAGGCCATGCCGGCGGCGAAGGTCACCGCGTGTTGTTCGGCAATCGCGACGTCGAAGTAGCGCAGCGGGAAACGCTCGCTGAAGGCCACCAGGTCCGAGCCTTCCTTCATCGCCGGAGTAATGCCCACCAGGCGCGAATCGGCGGCGGCCATGTCGCACAGCCATTCGCCGAACACACCGGAGTATTTCGGTCCACTGGCCTTCTTCGGCGCGGCGGCCGGGGCGTCCAGGGGTTCGAGCTTGGTGATCGCGTGGTAGCCGATCGGGTCGACTTCCGCCGGGGCGAAGCCCTTGCCCTTCTTGGTCACCACATGCAGGAACTGCGGGCCCTTGAGGTCGCGCATATTGCGCAGGGTGGCGATCAGGGTCGGCAGGTCATGACCGTCGATCGGGCCGATATAGTTCCAGCCCAGCTCTTCGAACAGGGTGCCGGGGACCAGCATGCCCTTGGCGTATTCTTCGGTACGCCGGGCGATTTCCCAGGCCCCGGGCAGGCGCGACAGCACTTTCTTGCTGCCTTCGCGCATGCTCGCGTAGGTGCGGCTGGAGAGAATCTTCGCCAGGTAGTTGGACAGGCCGCCGACATTGCGCGAAATCGACATGTCGTTGTCGTTGAGGATCACCAGCATGTTGGCGTCGACTTCCGGCGCGTGGTTCAGCGCCTCGAAGGCCATGCCGGCGGTCAGCGCGCCGTCACCGATAACGGCAATCGCCTTGCGATCGCTGTTCTGCAGGCGGGCGGCGATGGCCATGCCCAGGGCGGCGCTGATGGAGGTGCTCGAGTGACCGACGCCAAAGGTGTCGTATTCGCTCTCCGAACGGCGCGGGAAAGCCGCCAGGCCACCTTTCTGACGCAGGGTGTGCATGCGCTCGCGACGACCGGTGAGGATCTTGTGCGGATACGCCTGATGGCCCACGTCCCACACCAGCCGGTCGTCCGGGGTGTCGAAGACATAGTGCAACGCGATGGTCAGTTCGATCACGCCAAGGCCGGCACCGAAGTGCCCGCCGGTCTGGCCGACCGAATAGAGCAACTCCTGGCGCAGTTCATCGGCCAGGGTTTCCAGCTCGGCTTCACCTAACCGGCGCAGGCCGGCCGGCGTGTCGGCACGGTCCAGCAGGGGCGTGGTCGGGCGCTTGCGGGGAATCTCATGGAACGTCGTGGGCATCAGGCGAATCGTTATAGGTATAGAAGAGGCGGCAGTTTACCTGATGCATCGCACGCTGCCCACGCGGAGCGTCGAAGTTGGCCGATATGCGGCCTTGGGCGCGGCGTTTGGCTCAGCTGCGCCGTTCGACGATATAACGGGCTAGGTCGCGCAACGGTTCGGCACACGCGTCAAACGGTCGCAGGGCGTGCAGCGCCTGGTCGCGCAGTTCCAGGGCGTAGGCCTTGGCCGCGTCCAGGCCGAGCAGGGCCGGGTAGGTCGGTTTGTCGCGGGCGATATCGGCACCCTGGCGCTTGCCGAGGGTGGCGGTGTCGCTTTCCACGTCGAGGATATCGTCCTGCACCTGGAAAGCCAGGCCGATGGCCTGGGCGTAGGCCTGCAGCGAGCGCAGTTCGTCCTTTTGCGCCTGGCCGCTGGCCAGGGCGCCGAGCTTGACGCTGGCTTCGATCAGCGCGCCGGTCTTGTGCCGGTGCATGTATTCCAGGGCCTTCTGGTCGAGCTTGAGGCCCACGGCACCGAGGTCGATGGCCTGGCCGCCGACCATGCCGGCCGGGCCTGCGGCCTGGGCCAGGGTGGTGACCATGCTCAGGCGGATATCGGCGTTCAGCTCGCTCAGATTCGGGTCGAGCAGGGCGCTGAAGGCCAGGCTTTGCAGGCCGTCACCGGCGAGGATCGCACAGGCTTCGTCGAACGCCTTGTGGGTGGTCGGCTGGCCGCGACGCAGGTCGTCGTCGTCCATGGCCGGCAGGTCGTCGTGGACCAGCGAGTAGGCATGGATCAGTTCCACCGCGCAGGCCGCGCCGTTGGCCTGTTCCGGCTTGCCGCCGAGGGCTTCGCAGGCGGCGTAGGCGAGCAGTGGACGCACGCGCTTGCCGCCGTTCATCACGCTGTAGCGCATGGCTTCATAGAGGCGGGCGAGTTCGGCGCTGGGGGCGCTGAACAGGGTGTCGAGTGCGGCGTTGACCCGGGCCTGGCTGCTGGCCTGATAGGCTTTGATCATTCTGCTTGTTCCGCGTCGAAGGGTTCTTCGGCCAGTTCGCCGTCGCGTTCGAGGAGGATCTGCACCTTCTGCTCGGCCTGGGCCAGGGCACCCTGGCAGTCGCGGGTCAGGCGGATGCCTTGTTCAAAGGCGGTCAGCGAGTCTTCCAACGACAATTCGCCGTTCTCCAGGCGTTCGACCAGGGTTTGCAGGTCGGCAAGGGATTGCTCGAAGTCCAGGGAAGCTTTTTTGCGGGCCATGGCGGCGATCTCGGTAGGCGTTGAACGGGCGCGACACTAGCAGACAGCGGGTTTCGGGGCAAATGCGAGGGGCTACCACTCGCTTTGTCCTGAACAGAATAGTGGATCGTTTTCACGCTCTCGGGATGATCACTGTCGTGATCGTGACAGTGCGATACATACCCATGATTGTTTGTGGATACGGCATTGCTGTATTCAAGTCAAAATTTGACAACCTACCTGCCGTGTTCCTGAAGCAATTGAAGGAGGAACTCTTCGATGAATGATGAACTGGAGCAATTCCAGAAGGACTTGCCGGTCTCGGTTCTGCATATGAAGTCGAGTTAACGCGGCGCGGGTCACCAGGGCGACATTGATCGCCGCTGTCGAGGTTCGGACAAAGGTCGGTTTGTCCGAGAGTGATTTCGCCAAGCTTCGGCCGGCGACTCCGGTTGTTTTGTAAGGGGCATCGTGTATCTGTTTCTCGTCGATATGAAAACTGCAAGTCGATCGGAAAACACTGTTTGGATAGTGGCCTTTTGCCTTGTTTTACAAGGCTTTCCGGGGTTCACACGAGGAACCTGATTTATTTGCTGAGCCACCTCACAAATACCGCTTTGTCTCCATTGTCTAACAACCTTCGAATCGCTAACCTCTGCCGCTTCCCCTACCTGTCATCGACAGGTCTTCTCTGACCGATACCGTGTCGGGAGTGCGCTGTGGATCTTGCGCAGGGTTTCTATGATGCATGGCAAGGAGGCTGTTGATGCGCCGGTTTTTTCCCATCCTGATCGCCCTCTGGGCCACGACCGCCTGGGCCGAGCCCTCGGCCGAGCTTCGGGAACCGACCGGCGGCTGGCGTTATGCTGGTCTTCTCGACCGCAAGGATGCGCCGCAGGTGGCCTACCCCACGCCGCCCATCGACCGTGGTATCCAGCGCAGCCGCACGCCCATCGAAGGCCGGATCAATCCGCCCTCCGGGCCGCGTGAGCCGCATATCCTGTCGGTCAACGGCAACCCGCTGAATCTCTACACCGACGACGCCGGCCGCTTCGTCCGGCCCTATGCCTTCGGCGCCGGCTCCAACAGCGTCGAAGTGCGCAGTTCCACGGGCAAGTCGCTCAAGCGCGTGCAGTTCTACGAAGCCAACAAGCAGATCACCCCGGCGCGTATCCGCGTGGTCCTCGGCTGGGACGACCCCAAGGCCGAACTCGACCTGCACATCATCACCCCCGACGGCCAGCACGCCTTCTACGCCCATCCGGCGTTGACCAACGGCGGCGGCCTCGACCCGGACGGCGTCGACGGCCCCGGCCCGGAAATGTTCACCATGACCGCGCCGCTGCACGGCACCTACCTGATTTATGTGAACTACTGGGGCAACTACAGCGCCAGCGACGGCTATAACTTTACCGAGCGCGCCAACCAGAACGAGGTCATCACCTCGCAGATCAACCTGGTGCTCAACGAAAACACCGTCGATGAAAAGCGCGAGAGCTTCACCGTGCCCCTGCGTGCCATCGGCGACCTGCTGCTGGTCAAGACCTTCAACTATTGAACATCCCGCTCCACGGATGAATGGGCTTTGCGAACATGAGCGATAACACAGCTTCCCCGGACGCCGCTGTACCGGCTGCCCCTCAACCTGCCGGCTCGCGCCGTTGGCTGGGCCTTGTGCTCGGGCTATGCGTGGCCGCTACGGTGGCCGGCGGCCTGGGCTGGTTTTTCCACCACAAGCCGGCCGCCCCGGCGCCGGAGCTGGCCCTGGAAAAACTCGGCGTGAGCCGCCCGGACGCGCTGCTGGAAACCGCCTCGCTGAGCCAGTTGCCCAAGGACCTGCTCAGCGTGCCGTTCCTGCGCGACACCCTGACCGAGGATTTCGTCTTCTATTACGAAACCCACGGTGATCGTCTCGGCCTGATCGGCAGCCTGCGGCGGATCATCTACGAGCATGACCTCAAGCTGCAGGACAACCTGATCGAGCAACTCTTCGACCAGCCGGCGGATATCGCCCTGTGGCGTGGTGCCGACGGTCGGCTCAAGGACTTCCTGCTGGTGATGGACCGCGGCGGCCTGGCCAAGCTGCTCGAACCCCTGGCCCATGTCGCGCTGGACGACACCCAACTGACCAAGGTCGGCGAAGTGAAAGTCGCCGGTGACAGCGTGCCGCTCTATCGCCTGGCCTACAACGCCAGCAAAGCCCTGTTGTTCGCCTCCCGTGGCGACAAGCTGGTGGTGCTGTCCAATCCGGAGCGGCTCTATGAGCAAACCAGCGACGACAGCGAATTGTCCCCGGGCGAGGTCTCGACCCAGGCCCTGGCGGCGTTGCTCAACGGCGACAAACTGTTCCCCGAAGCCTTCGGTCTCAAGCCCCGTGAAACGGTCGTGAAGCAGCGCATCTCGATTGCGTCCAGCGTCCTGGCCATGGGTTACCAGCGCTTTATCCCCAACTTCGCCGGCCTGCGCCTGGATATGGACGACAAGGGCTGGCACAGCTTCCTCGCCCTGGATGAGCAGGACAAAGCCGCCGACTTCGACTTCAAGCCGATCTGGCAAGCCATGCCGGTGGGCGCCAGCGCCTGCGTCGCGCTGCCGTTGGCCGCCGAGCAGCAACAACCGCTGCTGGTCAAACTGGGGGCCGACGAGGCCACCGCGAAGAAACTCACCGAGCATATGAGCGGTGCCGCCGGCCTTTGCTGGTACGCCGACTCGCGCCTGTACACACCGTTGCTGGTGGCGAACCTGACCAAGGACAATGACAGTCTCGACGCCGACCTGGGCAAGCTGTTCGGCTCGATGGTCGGGAGCAAGGAAAGCAATGTCGACGGCGGCCTGTTCCCCATCGACGAGCAGCACAAAGACAGCGTTCACCAATGGAAGCGCCAGGTCAGTTCGACCTTTGGCCAGTACGCCGCCAAGGAAGCCGAGAACCCCGACGCCATCACCGGCAAGGGCTTCTTCCGCGTGAGCCTGGCGCGACACGGTTCGACCCTGTTGTTTTCCCTGGATGACAAGCTGGTGGACAAGGCCCTTGGCACCCTAGACAAGCACTTCCCGCCGCTGGCCGACGTGCTGCCCAAGGACGTGCTGATGCCGGTCTACCTCGGCCCGGACTCCCTGGCGCAACTGATGCAGCAGGAAACCCTCGACAGCCTGCCGCAGGACATGGAGCCGGTGTTCCGCAACGCCGCGCAGACCCACCTGATTCCCAAGCTGCAAAAGCTCGCCGGTTTCGGCAAGTACGCCCTGACCCTGCCGGAAGGCAGCGAGCCGGACGGCCACTGGCAGTGGTTGCCGCTGCAATGGCGCGCGATGTGACGCCTATGTTCGCGATTGGCACGGCGCTATCGGGATGGCAACGCTGCACCACTGTGGCGAGTGGGCTTGCCCACGTTCGACTGCGCAGCAGTCGCAAAACCGGCCAACGCATTCCGTCAGATCGACCTCGCTTGCAGGTTTCAGGGCTGCTGCGCACCCCAGCGTGGGCAAGCCCACTCGCCACAATGGGGGGGCGTGCCCGGAAAGGCCTGTGCGTGCTGGCGCTGCTGTTCAGCGTGCCCGCGTTCGCCCTGGAAACACCGCCCCTGGACGTCGAGCAATCGCAGGTGTTCCGCGCCTGGTTCGTGCGTATCGCCCAGGAGCAACTGACCCAGGGCCCGAGCCCGCGCTGGTACCAGCAGGACTGCGCCGGGCTGGTGCGTTTCGCCGCCAACGAAGCGCTGAAAACCCATGACGACAAATGGTTGCGGGCCAATGGCCTGTCCAACCGCTACCTGCCGCCCGAACTGGTCCTCAGCGAGGGCCAGCGCAACCTGGCCCAGCAATGGCAACAGGGCGGCGGCAAGGTCGGGCCCTACGTCAATGCGATCAAGCTGATCCAGTTCAACAGTCAACTGGTCAGCCGCGACCTCAACCAGGCGCGGCCCGGCGACCTGCTGTTCTTCGACCAGGGCGACGACCAGCACCTGATGATCTGGATGGGCCGCAACATCGCCTATCACACCGGCACCACCACCCCCACCGATAACGGCATGCGCTCCGCCAGCGTGCAGCAACTCATGACATGGAAGGACACCCGATGGATACCCGATGCAACGAACCCCAACTTCATCGGCGTCTACCGGCTGAACTTCCTCTCTCGATGAACGGGTCTCCCATGAAGCGTCTGTTTTCCCGAATGGTTTTCGCCCTGGCCGTGCTGCTGCCGGTTGTCGCCGCTGCCGCCGATGACTCGGTGCCGCCGAGCAACTACACGCCGGTGGCCGGCGAGAGTTTCTTCCTGCTGGCCGACAGTAGCTTCGCCAGCGACGAGCAGGCCCTGGTCCGCCTCGAAGCGCCGGGCCGCGACTACCGGCGTTTCCGCATGGAGCCTTACGGCGGTGCGGATATCCGCGTGTACCGCATCGACCAGCCGCTGGAATTCCTCAAGCGGCAGAAGAACCTGCACCGGGTGGTCAGCGACGGCCAGTTCAAGGGCGAAGGGCTGTCCAACACCCTGGCCTACCTGTGGGACAACTGGTACCGCAAATCCCGTCGCGTGATGCAGCGGGCGTTCTCCTACGAGTCGCGCAAGCAAGTGACCGAGGAAGTACCGGAACTGAAAATGGGCCAGGCCATCGCTGCGCCGACCCCGTACGACAATCATCCGCAATACGCGCCGCTGCCCGGCCTGCCAATGGTCAGCCAGTTCCGCTACCCGCTGTGGGACGCCAAGCCGATCCAACCGCCGAAGGGCGTCGACCTGGCCGGCTCCTCCAGCCAGTTCATCAGCGTTGCTCCCGGTAACGTCTATATCCCGCTGGGCAAACTCAAGCCGGGTTTGTACCTGGTGGAAGCGCTGATCGGCAAATACCGCGCGACCACCGTGGTGTTTGTCTCCAACACCGTGGCCGTGAGCAAGATCGCCGGCGACGAACTGCTGGTCTGGGCGGCACGCAAGCATGAAGGCAGCTCGGTGCCCAAGGTCAAGGTGCTGTGGACCGACGGCCTGGGCGTGATGAGCAGCGGCGAGACCGATGCCGATGGCCTGCTGCGCCTCAAGCACGTCAGCCCGGAGCGCTCGTTCATGATCGGCGAGGACGACGAGGGCGGTGTCTTCGTCTCCGAGAACTTCTATTACGACAGCGAAATCTACGACACCAAGCTCTACGCCTTCACCGACCGGCCGTTGTACCGGCCGGGGGATTGGGTGTCGATGAAGATCGTCGGTCGCGAATTCAAGAACGCCCGCGACTCGGTCAACCCGACCACCGCCCCGGTGCGCGTCAGCGTGCTGGATGCCACCGGCACCACCTTGCAGACCCTGGACCTGAACCTGGACGCCAAGTCCGGGACCCAGGGCCGTTTCCAACTGCCGGACAACGCCGTGGCCGGCGGTTACGAACTGCGTTTCAACTACCGCGACCAGACCTACAGCAGCGCCTTCCGCGTCGCCGAGTACATCAAGCCGCACTTTGAAATTTCCATGGACCTGGCCAAGCAGGACTTCCGCACTGGCGAGCCGATCAAGGGCAAATTGCTGTTGCTTTACCCGGACGGCAAGCCGGTGGCCGATGCCCGCGTGCAACTGAGCCTGCGTGCCCAGCAACTGTCGATGGTTGACAACGAGCTGCAATACCTCGGGCAATTCCCGGTGGAACTGACCAGCACCGAACTGACCACCGACGACAAGGGCCAGGCCGTGCTTGACCTGCCGGCGGCGGAAAAACCGAGCCGTTACATGCTCACCGTGTTTGCCAGCGATGGCGCGGCGTATCGGGTCAAGACCACCAAGGAAATCCTGATCGAGCGTGGCGCGGCCCGCTATCGCCTGTCGGCGCCGCAGCGCTTCAGTGCGACCGGCGAGAAGGTCGCGTTCGGCTATGCCAGCGAGTCCACTGTTGCCCAGCCCAATGCCGGCACGCCGAGCACCTATAGCTGGGTCCGCCTGGAAGACCAGTCCACCGGTGGCGGCAAGCTGGCGGCCAACGACAAAGGCTTCAGCGTCACCTTCGACCGTCCCGGCACCTACAACCTGTCGCTCAAGGACGATCACGAGCGCATCCTTGGCGCCACTGGCCATTCGGTGACCGGCGATGGCGTGAAAGCCGTGCCCGGCACCGTGGAAATCCTCCTCGACAAGCCCGAGTACCAGGCCGGTGATGAAGCCCTGGCGCTGATCACCTTCCCGGAGCCGGTCACCGACGCGCTGCTCTCGCTGGAACGCGACAAGGTCGAAGCTACCGCATTACTGTCCAAGGGCGGCGATTGGTTGCGCCTGGAAAAAATCAGCGACACGCAATACCGTGCGCGGATTCCGGTGAAGGACAACTACGCTCCCAACCTGACCTTCTCGGTGCTCTACACCAAGGGCGGCGAATACAGCTTCCAGAACGCCGGCCTCAAGGTCACCACGCCGCAGATCGAGGTGGCCATCGCCACCGACAAAGAAAGCTACCAACCGGGTGACACCGTCTCGGTGGACCTGACCACCCAGTTCGCCGGCAAGCCGATCCCGGCGCACCTGACCGTCAGCGTGGTGGATGAAATGATCTACGCGCTGCAACCGGAAGTGGCACCGAGCATCGACCAGTTTTTCTACCACCCACGGCGCAACAACGTGCGCACCAGCGCCAGCCTGTCGTTTATCAGCTACGACGTGGCATTGCCGGGCAGCCCGGGCGCACCGGGCAAGGCCAACCGCAGCGAACGTGGGGTGAAAGTGCTGGAGCGGCCGCGCCGTGAAGACGTCGACACCGCTGCCTGGCAGCCGGAGCTGGTGACCGACGCCAACGGCAAGGTGCGTTTCACCTTCCGCATGCCGGACTCCCTGACCCGCTGGCGCATCACCGCCCGGGCCATCGCCGATGCCGGGCAGGTGGGGCAGAAGAACCAGTTCATCCGTTCCGACAAACCGCTGTACCTGAAATGGAGCGGCCCGACCCACTTCCGCACTGGCGACCAACCGAAGCTTGGCCTGTTCGCTTTCAGCCAGGCCGACAAGCCGGTCAAGGCCGAACTGGTGATTCGCTACGCCGGTCAGGAACAGCGTCTGCCGCTGTCGCTGAACAAAGGCATCAACTACATCCCGCTGCCGGCGACCCCGCTGAGCAGTGGCGACTGGAGCGCCGAGCTGCAACAGGATGGCAAATCCCAGGATGCCCTGGCGGTACGCTTGAGTGCAGTGGGTGACGGCTGGCAAGTGACACAAAGCCAGAACCTCAGCGTAGCCAGCGGCGACACCCCGCTGAGCCTGCCGGCGGACGCCAGCGATATCCGCCTGCGTCTCGACGACAGCCCGCAAGCGCTGTTCCGCGCCAACCTCGATGATCTGCTCAGCTACCCCTATGGCGGCGTTGAACAGACCGCCAGCCAGCTGCTGCCGTTGAGCATCGCCTACCCGGCGCTGTCGGCCAACGCCCAGGTGCGCGACCGTCTGCGTCTGATCATGCAGAACAGCCGCCTGCGGCTGGTCTCGATGGCCGGGCCGGATGCCTGGTTCACCTGGTGGGGTGAAGATGTCACTCCGGATGCTTTCCTGACCGGTTACGCCTATTACGCCGACTGGCACGCCAGCAAGGCGCTGGGCATCAGCCTGCCGCCGGATCACTGGCAGCGGGTGCTGGATGTCTACGGCAAACAGGCCGCCGTCACGCCATTGCTGCAACGGGCGCTGGTACTGTCGTTCGCCAAGGACATGCAACTGCCGGTGAACACCCTGCTGAGCGGCCTGATGGACGAACTGGCGAAAGCCGGCGAGGGCGCCGACGCCAACCTGATGGACGATGGCCAGGACAGCGTGATCATGAGCGCACCGGATTCGGCCCTGGGCCTGGCCAGTGCGCGAGTGCTGACCGCCGCCCTGGCCCGCCAGAGCAAAGTCGCCTTGCCGGATGCGTTCAGCAAGCAACTGCCCGCGGCCGAACAGCGCCTCGGTGCCAGCTCGCAACCGTTCGCCAGCGCCTTGAACCTGTCGATCAAACCGTTCAACGCCGACCTGGCCCAGGACCTGTTGCAACGTCTGTTGCCGCAGCAATCGACCCTGGAACGTGCGCTGGCCCTGACCTGGCTGCAACGCAGCGTCGAGCAGACCCCGAAAACGGTCACCCTGATCCCGGGCGAAGGCTGGCAAGCGCGTCAGGGCGGGACCGGTGAAAACTACTGGCAATGGCAGGGCACGGGTGTGCCGAGCGTGCTGACCGTGAGCGGTGCACAGGAGCGTCCATTGCGGGCCAAACTGAGCTACCTCAGCCAGCAGAAAGTGCCGGACGACCTGCCGGTGCAGATCAAGCGTCGCTTGCTGGAACTGGTGCCGGGCGACGACGCCTACACCTTCAGCCTCAAGGCCGTGGGCGACAAGCCGTTGTCCAGCGACAGCCTCTACCTGGACGAAGTGATCCTCAGCACCAAGAGCCCCAAACCGTTGCGCTACGGCATGCTCGAAGTGCCGTTGCCGCCGGGTGCGGACGTTGAGCGCACCACCTGGGGCGTCAACCTTGCCGGGCTGGCCGGTGCTGAAGCCACGCCTTTGGAGAAGGCGCATTTCGAACCGGGGCAGATGGCTTACGGTGTACCGGTCAACAGCCTCAACGGTGAAGTGCGCCTGCGCCACCTGATCCGCTTCTCGCAGAAGGGCCAGTTCAAGTTGCCGCCGGCGCGTTTCAGCCAGATCTATGCGCCAGAGCACCAGGCCCAGGAGCAGAAGCCGGCGCTTGGGCAGATCACAGTCGAATAACATGACCCGCCCACTGGCTTGGTTACTGTTGTGTATCGTTCCTCTGCTGGCGACGGCAGAGGAAGCGCCCTTGCGCCTGGCCTGGAAAACCGCAGGTGGTTATGAACTGGTGCAGTTGAACACCACCCAGGTGCTCAACCGCGAGCCGTTGCCGGCGGATCTGCAAACGCCGTTGGGCAGCCTGTGGAAACTCTTCGTCTATGCCTGGTTGGTGGACACCGACCAGAAAGAGCCTGCCTACGATTGTCATGGGCAGGATCACGAGGAAGTCTATTGCTGCACCCCGGGCGGCAGTATTGCCCGGGATGCTGCCTTGGTCCGTTCCTGTGGTTTGTACTTTGATCCCAAGCGTTTGAAGATCGATGACGGTCAATGGCGCGCCTACTGGCAGGCACGGCAGGCGCCCGCTTGGCTACTGAGTTTCAACCAACTGCAACCGCAAACCCGTGTCCCCGTGGTGCAATTGTTGGAAGCGCTGCGCACGCTGCCCGCTCAGGACTCGGCGCGCAAACTGCTGCTGGACGTGGTGCTCAATGCCGCCGATGGTCAGGCGGTGGGGCTGCTCGGCGGGCGCGTGCGGGTCAAGACCTGGAGCTGGCTCGGCGACCAGGATGCGCACTCACGCCAGGGCGGTTTTGCCGGTTGGTTGGAAGACGGCACGCCGCTTTGGGCTGGTGGTCGCGGTACCAGCCAGATGGTGCTGCGGCACTACTCGGATGTGCTGGGTAGCTTCTTGCCATCGCCTTCGTCCGAAGATGCCGGGCGTTGCGTGCAGGTCGATCTGTTTTCCCGTTATCCGCTGAAAGGTGTTACCCGTGCTGATGGCCAAGCCGCTCCCAACGGTGCCTTGCAAGGCCACTATCGGGTCGACTTCGCCAATGGCAACCAGTTGGATATCGAAAGCGCGGGCGAACTCTTCCTGCTGCTGAACGCCGGTCAGCCGCAGTTGGTTGCGCGGCTGGACCGTGAGGAATACGTCGCCCGTGTCCTGCAACGTGAAGCCAAGACCGAACCGGTCGAAGCCGCCAAGGCCCTGGCCGTGGCGATCCGCACCTACCTGTTGCAGAACGCTGGCCGTAGCGGCGACTGCCTGAGCATTGACGACAGCAGCGGCCGTCAGCGCGTTGCTCCACGTCCGGCCACCGCCGAAGCTCGGGGTATCGCGGCCTGGACCAGCGACCTGGTGCTGGCGGGCAGCCCGGTGACTTACCACTCTGATCAGTCGGGCCCGGACAAGCTGTCCTGGCAACAGGCGGTGGAACAGGCCAAGGACGGCGAGCGTTACGACCAGATTCTCCAGCACGCTTATCCGCGTGCGAGTTTGAGCCGCTGGGACAACCCGGTGGCTTCGTGTAAGCCGTTGCCGGCAGCGCAGGAATGGCTGCTGAAACAGCGTCGCGTCTGGCGCCAGCGCCTGGACCAGGAAGTCGGCTATAACGAATTGAGCCAGTTTGCGGTCTGTCGGGTGTCTTACGGTCGGCCTTATGTCGACCGCGAGCGCCAACGCATCTATGTGCGCGGCGTGCTGACCCAGCAGGACCGACTCGACCTGACCCATGAATACCTGCACCTGGCGTTCGAGGCCCATCCGAACGGCCAGGACGAAGATTACGTCGAAGGGCTTGCCCGTCACCTGTTACTGGAATAGGCCATGAAATTGCGCATCTCCACCGTTGTCCTGTTCCTCGGCGCCCTGGTTGTGCTGAACGCGGCCCATGCCGACAGCGGCATCCAGCTGGACACGCCCAAGGGCGGCTGGCATGCCGGCTCGCCGGACGGCGAACACTTCCGCCAGACCGTCAACTACCCGGCCTCGTCGGTTAACACCCCTGCGGGCCAGGCGGATACGGCGCGGATCCGGGGCATGATCAAGGGCGCGCCGAAGAGCGCCAGGATGCCGGGGAATCTGATCGTCAATGGCGTGAGCATGCCGTTGAAGATCGATGAGTCGGGGAATTTTGATCGACCGTTTTCGTTTCCCACTGGCAGTAATAGCGTTGAAGTGCGCAGCCCGGATGGGCAGCAGCGCAAGCGGGTGCAGTTTCTCAATGTGGGCGGCGGGGCGACCCCGGCCAAGTTGCGGATTCTGTTGTCGTGGGATACGGACGGCACTGACCTGGATTTGCATGTGGTGACGCCGGATGGTGCGCATATCTGGTACGGCGACCGGGTCGCTCCGAATGGTGCGGCGTTGGATGTGGACGTGACCACCGGCTACGGTCCGGAGATTTTCTCCATGCCCGCACCGATCAAAGGCCAGTACCTGATCTATGTGAACTACTTCGGTGGTGGTTATCGCAGTGACGATGACGAGAGCGGCGGGCAGGAGAATGCCGTGCAGCCACTGACCACGGCGAAGGTTACGGTGATTACGGAGGAGGGGACGGTGAACGAGAAGATGGAATCGTTCATCGTGCCGATGCGGGCGCCGGGGGAACTGACGTTGGCGAGGCGGTTTAGTTATCCCTGAGAATGCTCAGGTCCTGGCCTAACGTGTCTCTGTTTTGCGGTTTTGACGACACGTGGTGGGGATATGTCGCTGACGGCAACATGAGGGAAGAACGTGTCGCTGAAATCTCGTTTCAGCGACACGTCGGAAACTTCGTTCTTGTCTGGTCCCAAATGCTGATGCTCAACGAGGATGTTGGGCGACAGACAGTCTCGGTGTGATGGGTAACGATGCTTGGCCCAATGAAACGGGAGTCCAGCGAGTCCATTCAAGAAAAATTTGGATATACCGTTGACATATCCCTTCACTGTTTTACAGTGGGATATACGTAAGGCATATCCCTGAGGTGTCACATGGAGCAAGGTTCCGTATTTCAGAGCAATCGTAGCCAGGCTGTGCGCTTGCCAAAGGCCGCTGCGCTACCTGACGACGTAAGGCGTGTTGATGTTGTCGCTATCGGCAGAGCCCGGATTATTACCCCTGCGGGTGAGTCGTGGGATAGCTGGTTTGATGGCGAGGGGGTAACCGCTGATTTCATGGCTGATCGTGAGCAACCAGTTGAGCAGGAGCGGGAGTTGTTTTGATGCTCAAGTTCATGCTCGACACCAACATCTGCATTTTCACCATAAAGAACAAACCCCAGCATGTGCGCGAGGTATTCAAAGCGCACAGTGGGCAGCTGTCCATCAGCACCGTGACATTGATGGAGCTGATCTACGGCGCGGAAAAATCGCTGAATCCAGAGCGGAATTTGGCGGAGGTAGAGGGCTTTGCGGCGCGCTTGGATGTCTTGAAATACGATCAGGGCGCGGCCGCGCATACGGGCCAGCTTCGTGCCGAGTTGGCCAGAGCTGGCAAGCCTATTGGTCCCTACGACCAGATGATTGCCGGACACGCCCGTTCACAGGGCCTGATTCTGGTCACAAACAACCTTCGTGAGTTTGACCGGGTACCAGGTCTGCGCGTGGAAGACTGGATGTAGGAAAAACGTCATGATTTACCTGTGGATGAAGTCGCCGACAGTGGTCCCTTGAACTCACTGTCCAATACTTCGGTGAAGTCTTTGGTCTCAGCCTTCAGGTAATCCTGTAAAGAGGTACAGCGTGTCAGCGCCGACCTGAATATCCAGGTCCGCCGATTCAACGGTCCAGCCACCGTCGCTAATGGCCGCGCAGGCGAACGCATCAGCATCGCTCGATGGCTTCAAGCCTGGGTAGTGCTTGATATCGTCGTTCATATCCAGGTTGAAAACCTGTCCGTCCATGAAGGTCAGCTTCAGTGTGAAACCTGGGTGTGCTTGCACGGCCAGCAGGCGAGGGCGTTTCATGGCTGCCATTTTTTCCGTTCTGTCCGATTATCCATGCCAAGGCCTCCGTGAGAGAGTCACTGATGACTCGAGCTTTTTAAGCAGGTCGCCCATCGGTCCCGATTAGTCGGGGTCTGATGGGCGACCATGGAAGTCACCATGGAAGTCACAGCCAAACTGACTCCGTGTGATTGGTCGGCTGGAAATTCAGCCAACGTAGTTTCGAAAGCTCGCTCTGAAATCCAAAGGCTTCAGGTACAGATGATCCGACAGATCGCCGCGCAGAATGAAGAGCTTGGGCGCGTTGCGCAGTTCAAACACTCGGTAGAGAAAGAACTGTTGATCCATCTCTTTTGAGAACTGCAGCTCGTTGTGGCTGATGATGAAGGGCGCCGCTATTCCATTGTTGGTGGTTTTGACTTCGATGTACCGATGGTCCACCGGTGTATCGAACGACAAAATATCGAACCCGGCACCGTCGCCTCGGGTGTCCGATATCCATTCCAGTTGCTGAATCAGATCCGGGTAGCCAGCCTCCTGCAACCGCTGGTGCTCGTAGCCGATGACCCATTCTTCTCCGCTGCGGCCCAGTTGCCGGTTGGCTTCGTCACGTGCCGCGAAATTGAGCTTACGGGGTATGCGGATGCGCGATGTGGCTTCGGATACCTGAAGTAAAGCTTCCTTCTTGGGCGCATCCACCAGCACGGTGCTGGTGTAGGTCTTTTCCCCGGGCGCTTTTACTTCCTCCAGTGCATCGACAACTTTATGCATGACGCTGCGGTTATCTGTGACATAGGCCTGAACCGCTTGGCGCAGTAAAAGCTGGCTGTTACCTCGTGGCTTGTAGCCCTGAATAAATGGCAATTCCAGGCCAGCCAAAATGGCGCTGATGTTCGAATGCTTGAGTTCCACCGAACCTTTGCTTCGTCCGTTGAGTCGGGCGCGTAATGCGCTGTTGTGTTCGGTTTTGTTGTAGGGGCGCTGTTCAGCTTCAAGCCGCAGCATTTCAAAGTAATCGGCTACGGTCGCATCGACTTCGTCCTGCGACCAGTCCTCTCCGATTCGGATCACATCGAACCCGAGCGACTGCAATTTGGCCGCGACGGTCGCTTCGTTTTCCACAAGCGCTGTCGCGCTCAGTGGGCCGTCAGATGGGAATTGCACGCCGTAGGCAACCGCCACAACGGCTTTGATATCGCACTGTTCGCCATTTCGTGGGTTGCGCGCCAGGAAGTACCTCGATTTTCCGAAGCCATACCGCTTCAGAAAGGCAGAGCGTCCCAGGGTTGAGAACTCGTCAAAGGCGGCTTGGACGGCGGCGGGGCTTTGCAGTCGGGAGAGCTCATTCATTTCGCATCATGCGCCACTATGTAAGTCAAATCCTGTGAATTTGCAGGAGAGTCTCACATAAAAAACGAAGTCTTAGAAATGGCTGTCCAGAGAAGGAGAAATATCCTGTTAGCTCGACGAAAAATCTTACGAGCACCTGATGGGGAGAGCTTTGTAGTCGTCAGCAAAAAGGGGAGCACTGCTCCCCTCTAAATCGCACTGGGCTTGTACCCGTCAGTTTGTTACCCCAGCGGACTGGTCCTCAATCACGGAATCAACTTGTCGTTGAGCCAACTCGATCAGATGCACGACACCCATCGCCACTTTGCGATTCGCACCGCTTAGGTTGTCTGCATTTTCATAAGCAGTGGCGGCAGCGGAGTCCAGTATTGAGCTCGCGTTGACGAGGGCTTCTTCTCGGCTTTGTGGCGCCGGGGGCTTGCCTTGTATTCCTGCGATACCAGGGCGTTTTGGACCGCCGCCCTGAGGCAATATGTAGTACGCCAAGGCGCGATCAGCGGCTTGGGGGTCAATGCTTTCGATTCCGGAGGTTCCCGGTGGGTTGGGTGTGACTTTGTACATGGCAAATCTCCAATCTCACGGATGGAGCCGTCACCAGTATCGCTACCAAACGATTGGGGTGGCGGCTGTACACAGGTTGGTAGACCGGAAGATTGGAGAAACCGGCGCGCCCGAAGGTGCCCTGCGCACAGCCACCATAAAATGCAGGCAATAAAAAACGCCTCATTCCAAGGGGGCGCTGTGCGCCAATCTATACCGGGCTACCAAACCCGATCACTGATATGCAGTGACGGACTGAAGACTAGTCATCGAAATTAGCAGGCGCAAGCGCTCAGGATTTTCTAGGAAACTTCATTCAAAGGAAAGCGAGTTGTCTTGCAGGCACTGCAAGATCACTGAAAAAACGCAGCTGATTTGACGGTGTTAAAACGCTGAAAGGGCAGTTGGCCGGGAGCGCGAACTCTCCTGCTGGGCCCTCGATTTTCCAGGTGCTTAGGACTGATACGACTCAGTGGTTATGTGGATTTCCACGACCTGTCAAATACCGGGCCCAGTCACGTGGGCCGGCAATCTGGCCAAGCGGTCCCATCCTTCTGCGCTGATCCCTGAGCAGTTCGGCAACCACAGTTTTTGTAGCGGCAACTGCTCCAACACGGACACCACGGCTGAAGTGAGCTGCGATTCTCCCGGACCCGCCGCGAGTGTCAGATCTCGCAGTGGCAAATGCGCCAGGTGGGCCACTCCGGCGTCGGTGAGCCAAGGACTTTCATATAAACCGAGTCGTTGCAGCGGTAGATCGCGCAAGCAAGCCAGGTCGGCATCGCGTAGATCCAGACCGCTTATCTCAAGTTGCTCCAACGGCAATCCCAATTCGACGAGCATTCGCAAAGCCTTGCCGTCGATGCCGCGACAAAAACTGAGATTAAGCCTCTTCAGCGGCAGACCGGCCAGTTGTTTCAGCTCTTTCCCGGTGATGTCGTTCAATGAAAGGTCCAGCGATTCCAGGTCCAAACCGCGCAGGTCGGACAACGTATGCGCGTCGATACCTTGCACATCGGAGAGCCCCAGGCGTTTCAGTGGAAACGCGTGCAGCACATCGAGCCTCTCGATCATTTGCTGTGAAGATTTGAGATCCAGATCGGCGAGTGGCATGCCTTCCAGCTCCGCGATGTCGTCCTCGCAGATATACGAAGATTGCAGCGAAAGCCGTTCGATCGGCAGGTCTCGGATGGCGTGAAGCATGGCGTCGGTTGCGTAACAGTAATCGAGGCTCAGCGAGCGCAATGCGGTCAGGCTGTGGAGCCAGGAAGGCTCCTTCAGGATTGCGCCATTCCAGCCGAGCGATAGCTGTTCGAGTGGATGATGCCCCAAGTGCTGCATTCCATGTGAGGTGAGTTCCCCTGCGCGTTCGAATGTGAGTGAGCGCAACTTGAGTCGTGACAGCCCGAGCAGGCCGTCGTCGGTGACCTCATCACAACGGTTCAACGACAGCTCCTGCAGCGCGCCACTGCCGAGTTGCTGGAGGAAACGGTCGTCGAAGTCCTCGCCGTAGGTTTCCAACTTCAGCCGGCGCAACCGTTCGAGTGACGGGAGGCTGGTGGCGTTGTCATCGCGCGAAAAACCGGTGATTTCCAATGTTTCGAGGGCTGTGGCTGGCAAACGTTGCCACACAGTCTGATCGCAGCTGAAATTCGGGCTGTTGAGTACCAGGGTACGCAGTGGCAGCCCAGCCAGGGCATCAAGCCAGTCAGGCTCGGCATTCTCCAACACGATATGGTCTACGGGCAGTCCACGAAGCTGCGACAACAATGCCTTGGGGCGATTGCTATGCGCGGTGGCGTTCAACTGCGCAACTGCGGCGATAGCGGCCGGATCGCACAGGCCGGCAGCGACTCGTAATCCATCCAGTGAAGCCTCTCCACTGTCGAGCAAATCGCGATAAAGCGAAGCGCGCGCGGCAATGTCATCGGGTGCGGCAGAGAGTTGGGCCATCAGGGCGTTGCGGTTCAGCACAATTGACGAGTCCGAGGTGAGTGAGCCGAAAGGATTGATGGAAGTATTAGCCAGTGAAGTCAGCCAGGTGTCCAGAGGCATGCGTGAAAAAAGGGGAGCAAGCTTCAATGCCAGTCGCTCAGGGAAGCTTGAAGCGGAGCGCGGTCTTGTGGCGAGTGGGCTTGCCCACGCTGGGGCGCGAAGCGGCCCCGAAACCAGCGAACGTAGCCTATCAGGGAGACCGAGTATGCCGATTTTGCGACTGCTTCGCAGCCGAGCGCGGGCAAGCCCGCTCGCCACAAATTTCAGTCAGTTAAGATCGCTCTTAACTGACAGGCATTAGGAGCAAGCTCCCCCTGTATGTCGCGCTGCTTTCCGTCAGCTTGTTACCCCTGCGGGCTGCTCTTCAATCACTGAATCCAGCTGCCGTTGAGCTAACTCGATCAGATGCACCACACCCATTGCCACTTTGCGACTGGCGCCCGTGAGGTTGTCCGCATTCTCATAGGCGGTGGCGGCAGCGGAGTCGAGGATTGAGCTGGCGTTGACGAGGGCGTCTTCTCGGCTTTGCGGGGCAGGGGCTTGGTTCTGTGTTCCTGTGACATCGGGGCGTTTTGGACCGCCGCCTTGAGGCAGTATGTAGTACGCCAAAGCGCGATCAGCGGCTTGTGGGTCGATGCTATCGATACCGGATGTTCCCGGTGGGTTGGGAGTGATTTTGAACATGCTGCGTGACTCCTAGTCGGTCAGTACGGAGCCGCTACTATCGCTACTAAACGATTCAAGGGTGGCGGCCGAACGCAGGTTAGTAGACCGGTGACTAGGCCCGGCGCACCCGAAGGCGCCCTGCGCACGGCCACCATAAAGCGCAGGTCGAAAGACATCGCCTTGCTGAAGGGGGCACTTTGCGCCTAGTCAAACGGCGGGCTACTAAACCCGATCACTGATGTGCAGTGACGACTGAAGACTAGCCACCGAAATTGGCAGGCACAAGCGCTCAGGATTTTCTAGGAAACTTCATTCAAAGGAAAGCGAGTTGTCTTGCTGGCGCCGCAAGATCACTGAAAATGAATTTTCTCATCGCCATTCAGCGCGCCATAGCCACATGTGAAGTCACTGGACTGGATGCTGTCGATCATTTCCGTGACGTCACGAAAATGATCGAAGCCGCTACATCCGCCGATGCTCAGTCATTGCCGAAAGCACCACCGACGTCGCCGCCGTCCTCGTCTCCACCCCCAGCTTGATATACACATGCTCCAGATGCTTGTTCACCGTACGCGGGCTCAAATCGAGGATGGTGCCGATGTCGCGATTGGTTTTTCCACAGGCTACCCAGCGCAACACTTCCACCTCACGGCCCGTCAGTTGAAAGCGCGCCGATAGCACCTGGCTGGCCGGTTCATCATTCAAACTCAAGGCCGCCACTGGCTGCGACGCCGCACGCGCCGAATGCAAAATACGTGAAGTCCGCAGATGCGCCGCCACCCGAGCCAGCACCTCATCGATCTGAATCGGCTTGGTCACGTAATCGCTACCACCCACCTCAAACCCCTGAACCACATGCCGACTCTCCGTCAGCGCCGTCATGAACAGCACCGGAATATCAGCACTCTCCGGTTGTGCCTTGATCCGCCGACAGGTCTCAAACCCATCCAACCCCGGCATCATCGCATCCAGCAGAATCAGGTCCGGGCGCCGGCGCTCGATCCGGTTCAACGCACTCAACCCATCCAGCGCCACCAGCACCATATAACCGGCATCGTTAAGCGCGTCGGAGAGCAGGGCAAGATTGTCCGGGGTGTCATCCACAATCAGCACGACACCGGGTTCAGCGACTGTGGTCAGTGCATTCATCTTCTGCCTCCTTGAGGGTGCGGTTGATTTCGTCCAGGCGAAAGTTCTTCAGCAGCTTGCGGATCGACCCGATAAACGCCGCCGTGTCGGGTGCCTCGGCCTGGATGCTGTCGAGCTTTTCCTGCAGGCCACGGACATAGCCGATGGCGCTGAGTTCTCCGAGGGCGACAAGGTCAGGGTGTGAGGGCAAGACCCAGGGTTCGGGGAGTGCTGCCGGCGCCGGCTTTTCACGCCGCACCCAATGCAGGTCAAGTTGTCTCTGAATCCGCTCCAGTAACTCCGGGGTACGCACCGGTTTGGCCAGATAGTCATTGCAGGCGCTGGCCAGGTTGCGCTCATCGCTGAAAGCATTGGCCGAGATCACGATGATCGGCACCGTGGACAGCGCATTGCGGCGGATCAGGCGGCTCGTCTCCCAGCCATCCATGGTCGGCATCGACAGGTCCATCAGAATCAGGTCCGGCCCCAGCAACGCCACCTGACGAATCGCTTCCTGCCCATTGCTGGCCTGCACCACCTCGAAGCCCAGCGGCGTGAGCATGCCATTGAGCACCTTGCGATGGTCGACATGATCGTCCACCACCAGCACCCGGCGCCGGGGCCCCTGGTAGCCGATGATGTCGTGCTCGACATGGACCACGGCCTGGGGCGCGCGCACCTGGGACAGAAACAGCCGCACCTGGAAGCAGGTGCCCTTGTCCTGCTGACTCTTGACCTGCAACTCGCCGCCCATCAACGAAGTAAGCATGCGGGTGATGGTCAGACCGAGGCCGACGCCCTTGTCCTGGCGCATCAGGTCGCCACGTTCGAACGGCTGGAAGATCCGCTCGATATGTTCGGGGTCGATGCCGATACCGGTGTCGATAATCTCGAAGGTCGCCGTTTCACGCATGTAACTGACCCGCAGGCAAACCTCGCCGCTGTCGGTGAAATTGACCGCATTGCCCAGCAGGTTGATCAGGATCTGCCGCACACGTTTCTCATCGCCACGCACCACCGCCGGCATCTTGCCGATCAGTTCCAGGCGAAAGCGCAGACCTTTCTCCTGGGCCTGCGGAGTGAACATCAGTTCCAGGTCATGGATCAGTTCCGGGAACGGAATCTCCGTCAGTTCCAGGCGCAGTTTGCCGGCCTCGATCTTGGCCACGTCGAGCAGGCCGTCGATCAGCGACAGCAAGTGCGAGCCACTGCGCAGGATGGTCGCCAGGGCATCCTGGTGCTGCTCCGGCATGGCCGCGTCGCGCTGCAGGTTCTGGGTAAAACCGAGGATGCTGTTGAGCGGCGTGCGCAGTTCATGGGACAGCCCGGTGATATAGCGACTCTTCGCCGCGTTGGCCGCCTCGGAGGCTTCCTTGGCATCCTGCAACGCCTGGTCGGTCAGACGGTGGGCGGCGATTTCCTGCATCAGCAACTGGGTCTGGCGGGTCGACTCTTCCTGGGCCACATGGCGACTTTCGCGGGTCAGGACGATCCACCAGGCGAGGATCGCCGCCAACATCGAGAGGGTCAGGAAGGCCTTGAAAAACGCCTGGTACAAGGTCGCCGAATGGGGCAAACCCTGGGACGCCTGGCCGTAGATCAGCGCCAGGGCGCCGCTGAGCATCAGGATCAGCACCAGCAGCAGACCGAGGTAATGCATCAGCCGGGTGTGCAGGCGCGGGACCAGGGTGCTCGGCAGCAGCCAGCGCAACAGCGATTCGAACTGCGCGGACAGGCGCCCCTGGGGTTTGCAACGGTCGCCGCAACGCGCATCCAGCGAACAGCACAGCGAGCAGATGGGCGTGCTGTAGGCCGGACAGAACGCCATGTCCGCGCTTTCGAACGGGTTGCTGCATAGGCCGCAGGTGATCTGTGTGCTCGGCTCTACCGGGCGCAGCAGCAACGGGTCGCTGCTGCGGGCGATGTAGTAGCGGCTGCCGGTAGCCCAGGCCAACAGCGGGACCATGATCAGCGCGGTACCGAGAGCGACAAAGGGCGGCGCGGCCTGGGCCAGGGCGCCGAACAGGCCGAAGTGGGCGAGGATCGACAGCAGCGAGGCAATCAGCATCGAGCCGACACCCACCGGGTTGATGTCGTAGAGGTGCGCGCGCTTGAACTCGATGTGTTTCGGCGACAGCCCCAGCGGCTTGTTGATCACCAGGTCAGCGACCACGCAGCCGATCCAGGCGGTGGCGATATTGGCGTAGAGGCCGAGCACCTGGTCGATGACATCGAACACCCCCAGCTCCATCAGCATCAGCGCAATCGCCACATTGAACACCAGCCAGACCACGCGGCCGGGATGGCTGTGGGTGACCCGGGCGAAGAAGTTCGACCAGGCCAGCGAGCCGGCGTAGGCATTGGTCAGGTTGATCTTCATCTGCGAGACGAACACGAACAGGACCATGGCGCCCAGAACCCATTCCGGCGAGGAGAACACATAACTGAAGGCCACCAGGTACATCTGCGTCGGCTCGGCGGCACGCTCCATGGGGATTTCGTGTTGCAGGGCGAGAAAGGCCAGGAAGGCGCCGCCGGCCATCTTCAGGGCGCCGGGGATGATCCAGCCGGGGCCGGCGCAGAGCAGCGCGGCCCACCAGCGTTTGCGGTTGGCCGCGGTTTTCTCCGGCAGAAAGCGCAGGTAGTCGACCTGTTCGCCGATCTGCGTCACCAGCGACAGGGCCACGGTGCAGGCCGCACAAAATTCCAGCAGGTTGAAGTCGCCGCCGCTGGTACTGCGGCCGAGGAAGCTGGTCCAGTCGCTGAAAGCCTGGGGATTTTTCACCAGCACGAACAGATAGGGCAGTACCAGCAACACCAGCCACAACGGTTGGGTCCAGAGCTGCAGGCGACTGATCAGCGTCACCCCATAGGCCACCAGCGGGATCACCAGTACGGAGCAGATCACATAGGCGAAGGCCAGCGGGATATGGAAATACAGCTCCAGGGCCAGGGCCATGATCGCCGCTTCCAGGGCGAAGAACAGGAAGGTGAAGCTGGCGTAGATCAGCGAGGTGATGGTCGAGCCGATATAGCCGAAGCCGGCGCCGCGGGTCAGCAGGTCCATGTCGACGCCGTAGCGGGCGGCGTAGTAGCTGATGGGCAGGCCGGTGAAGAAGATCACCAGGCTCACCGCGAGAATCGCCCAGAAGGTGTTGGTGAACCCATAACTCAGGGCCAGCACCCCGCCGATCGCCTCCAGAGCGAGGAACGACACAGCGCCTAAAGCGGTGTTGGCGATACGCAGCTCCGACCACTTGCGAAAGGACTTCGGCGTATAGCGCAGGGCGTAGTCCTCCATGGTCTCGTCGGCGACCCAGCTGTTGTAGTCGCGACGGATCTTGGCGATGCGCTGGGTGCCGGGTGGTAGCACGGTGTAGGACTCCTGCGGTCAAGGCGCTCCGTGCCTGGCGTTGTAGTGGTGAAAAATTGAGCAATTTTCATGCCCCAGGCTGCCGGGCCGCACCAGTGATTACCCGTGCGTGCGCCTGCGCGTAAGGCTGTCAGGTGGCACGGACCTGGGGCGCTAGCCTGCGCCAGCTTGGTGCGAATTTCCCTACGTCAAATGACGTATGCCTTTACGTCAGGCTGCGTATACCGGCCACTGCTCCTCGCCGCCATGCTGATGCCATCACCGTTGCTGGCCGCCCCCGAGGCGAACCCGCAGCGCCACCGCAGAGGAGTAGCAGCATGGAACCACGATTGATCCGCACCCAAGGTCTGTTGCCGCGCCGTCTGGCGCTGGGAGCGGCGGCCCTGTCGTTACTGGCCGCCAGTGTGTTCAGCCAGGGGGTCATGGCGGACGAGGCCAATAGCACCGGCCTGGCCGTGACCCCGACCGAAGTCACCGTCGGCCAGTTGCACTCGGCCACCGGCACCATGGCGATTTCCGAAACCGGTTCGATCCAGGCCGAACGTCTGGCCATCGAACAGATCAACGCTTCGGGCGGCATCCTCGGTCGGCAGATCAAGGTGATCCAGGAAGACGGCGCCTCCGACTGGCCGACCTTCGCCGAGAAGGCCAAGAAGCTGCTGGTCAACGACAAGGTGGCAACGGTGTTCGGCTGCTGGACCTCGGCCTCGCGCAAGGCCGTGCTGCCGATCTTCGAGAAGGAAAACGGCCTGCTCTACTACCCGACTTTCTATGAAGGGCTGGAGCAGTCGAAGAACGTGATCTACACCGGCCAGGAAGCCACTCAGCAAATCCTCGCCAGCCTCGACTGGATCGCCAAGACCAAGGGCGCCAAGACTTTCTACCTGGTGGGTTCGGATTACATCTGGCCACGCACCTCGATGAAGATCGCCCGCAAGCATATTGAAAACGTGCTGCACGGCACCGTGGTCGGGGAGGACTACTACCCGCTGGGCAACACCCAGTTCGGCTCGCTGATCAACAAGGTCAAGCTGAAGAAACCTGATGTGGTGTTTGCCGCCGTGGTCGGTGGTTCCAACGTGGCGTTCTACAAGCAACTGAATGCGGCGGGCGTCAATTCCTCCAAGCAGACCTTGCTCACCCTGTCGGTGACCGAAGACGAACTGCTGGGTATCGGCGGCGAGAACATGGCCGGTTTCTATGCCTCGATGAAGTACTTCCAGAGTTTGGACAACCCGAACAACAAAGCCTTCGTCGAAGCCTTCAAGGCCAAGTACGGCAAGGACGCGGTGATCGGCGACGTGACCCAGGCGGCTTACCTCGGCCCGTGGTTGTGGAAGGCGGCGGTGGAGAAGGCGGGTAGCTTCGATGTCGACAAAGTGGTCGCGGCCTCGCCAGGCATCGAGTTGAAAACCGCGCCTGAAGGCTACGTGAAAGTGCACGAAAACCATCACCTGTGGAGCAAGACCCGCATCGGTGAAGTGCAGCCCAATGGTCAGTTCAAGGTGGTCTACGAGTCCGGTCTGATTGAACCGAATCCGTTCCCTAAAGGTTACCAATAACGCTCGACCGCTATCGCCAGCAAGCTGGCTCCTACAGAGGCCGGGTACGACGAAACCTTTGTTGTGGAGCACCTATCTGTAGGGGCTGGCTTGCCGGCAATGCGGTTTTTTATTTCTACCTCCCAACAGGAGACCATCATCATGGAATGGCTATCGGAATTTGGTGCCATCGCGGCCATGCAGGGGTTCAACGGCTTGTCCGTGTTCTGCGTGCTGCTGTTGATGGCACTGGGGCTGGCGATCATCTTCGGGCAAATGGGGGTCATCAATATGGCCCACGGCGAGTTCCTCACCATCGGTGCCTACACCACCTATGTCTGTTCGAGCCTGACCAGCCATTTCGCTCCGGCGTTCCAGCCCTACTATTTTTTCTTCGCCATCGCCCTGTCTTTCCTGGTCGCCGGCGCCATCGGCTGGCTGGTGGAGTGGGCGATGATCAGCCGCCTCTACAAGCGCCCGCTGGACACGCTGCTGGCCACCTGGGGCCTGTCCCTGGTCATGCAGCAGACCTTCCGTTCGGTGTTCGGCGCCCGTGAAGTCAGTGCCACGCCACCGGAGTGGCTGATGGGTTCGTTCAACCTCACCGACGCCATCGAGATCCCGCGCAACGGCCTGTTCATGATGGCCCTGACCTTGTTGCTGACGGCGGGGATTTTTGTCCTGCTCTACCGCTCGCGCTGGGGCCTGCACGTACGGGCCACGGTGCAGAACCGGCTGATGAGCCGGGCCGTGGGCATCAATACCCGCAAGGTCGATCGCATGACCTTCGCCCTGGGTTGCGGGGTGGCCGGGGTGGCCGGCGCGGCCTTCACCACCATCGGTTCCACCGGGCCCACCGCCGGCTCGCAGTACATCGTCGACACCTTCCTGGTGGTGGTTTTCGGCGGTGCGCAAAGCCTGTTCGGCACCATCGCGTCGGCCTTCGTGATTGCCCAGACCCAATCGATCTCGGAGTTTTTCCTCAGCGGCTCGATGGCCAAGGTGCTGACCCTGTCCGGGGTCATCCTGATCCTGATGCTGCGCCCCCAAGGGCTGTTCTCCATCAAAGTGCGCAAGTAGAGGCGAGCCGATGAACGTTCTAGACAAGATGCTGGCGGGCAAGCCGAACCTGCTCGGCGTGGCGCTGTTGGCGCTGCTGATTTTCGTGGTGTTCCCTCTGACCCTGGATGCCTTCCGCCTGAACATGGTCGGCAAATACCTGACCTACGCGTTTGTCGCCGTCGGCCTGGTGTTGTGCTGGGGCTATGGCGGCATTCTCAGCCTCGGGCAGGGGGTGTTTTTCGGTGTCGGCGGCTACTGCATGGCGATGTTTCTCAAGCTCGAAGCCTCCGATCCGCTCAGCACCAAGATCCAGACCACGCCGGGCATTCCGGACTTTATGGACTGGAACCAGATCACCGAACTGCCGTGGCTCTGGGTGCCGTTTCACAGTTTCAGCTTCACGCTGTTGGCGGTGATCCTGGTGCCGGTGCTGCTGGCTTTTATCATCGGCATGGCGCTGTTCAAACGACGGGTCGGGGATGTGTATTTCTCCATCGTCACCCAGGCCATCGCGCTGATTCTCACGGTGCTGATTGTCGGCCAGCAGGGCTTGAGCGGCGGGGTCAATGGCATCACCGATCTCAAGACCCTGCTCGGTTGGGACCTGCGCAGCGACAGCGCCAAGCTGCTGCTGTACTTCATCAATGCGGGATTGCTGTTCGGCTGCATTTTCATCGGTCGTTTTGTCCTCGCGTCCAAGCTGGGCCGCTTGCTGATGGCGATGCGCGACAAGGAGGAGCGGGTGCGCTTCTCCGGTTATGACGTGGCGACCTTCAAGATCTTCGTGTTCTGCATTGCCGCCGGTTTCTCGGCGATTGGCGGCGCGATGTTCGCCTTGCAGGTGGGCTTCATGTCACCGTCGTTCGTCGGCATCGTGCCGTCCATCGAGATGGTGATCTTTACCGCGGTCGGCGGGCGTATGTCGTTGCTCGGCGCGGTGTACGGAGCCTTGCTGGTGAACTACGGCAAGACCTATTTCTCCGAGTCCTTTCCCGAGCTGTGGCTGTACCTGATGGGCGGACTGTTCATTGCCGTGGTCATGTACTTCCCCAATGGGTTGGCCGGACTTTGGGACAGCCATGGTCGCCAGGCCCTGAGTCGATTGCTGCGGCGTTCTTCTGGCTCACAACCGCTGGTCGCGTCGGTGCCGCAAGCGCTGCTTACCGAAGCGAAAGCCCCGGCCCCTGAACGTCCTTCCCTGGAGACACAGCCATGACCGCCATCGGTTTTCAGATGAATAAACCGGTGCTCGCCATCGAAGGGCTGACGGTGTCCTTCGATGGTTTCAAGGCAGTGGATAACCTCAACCTGTATATCGACCGCAATGAGGTGCGGGTGGTGATCGGGCCCAACGGCGCCGGCAAGACCACGGTGCTCGACCTGATCTGCGGCAAGACCCGCGCCACCAGCGGCAGTATCCAGTTCGACGGGAAAGAGCTGACCAAGATGCACGAGTACAACATCGTTCGCGCCGGGGTCGGGCGCAAATTCCAGAACCCGTCGATCTACGAAAACCTCACGGTGTTCGAGAACCTGGAGATGTCCTATCCGGCGGGCCGCAAGGTGTTCAGCGCTTTGTTCTTCAAGCGCAGTGCGGCGGTGATTGCCCGGGTGGAGGAGGTGGCCCGGGAGATCTTTCTCGGCGACTTGCTGGAGCAACAGGCCGACCTGCTTTCCCACGGCCAGAAACAGTGGCTGGAGATCGGCATGTTGCTGATGCAGAACCCCGACCTGTTGATGCTCGACGAACCGGTCGCCGGGATGAGCGTCAACGAGCGGGTGCAGACCGCCGAGTTGCTCAAGCGCATCAGCCAGGGCCGTTCGGTGCTGGTGATCGAGCACGACATGGAGTTCGTCAAGAGCATCGCCCACAAGGTCACGGTGCTGCACCAGGGCAAGGTGCTGGCCGAGGGCAGCATGGAGTCGGTGCAGAACAATCCGAAAGTCATCGAAGTCTATCTGGGCCACTGAGGAAGCAGGCATGTTCAACGTCAACAAGCTGTCCTGTGGCTACGGCCAGAGCCAGATCCTCCACGACCTCGACCTGGTTGTGGCCAAGCAGGAAATCGTCGCCGTGATGGGGCGCAACGGCATGGGCAAGACCACGCTGTTCAAGAGCCTGATGGGCATTCTCCCGCAGTGGGGCGGGCAGGTCAGTGTCGATGGGTGCGAGGTCTCCAGCCTTGAGACCCATGAGCGGGTCGAGCACGGCATCGCCTATGTGCCCCAGGGACGGATGATCTTTCCCAGCATGACGGTGCTGGAAAATATCCAGACCGGCTTGCCGGCTTCGGCCCGGGGCCAGGTGCCGGAAGACCTCTATGCATTGTTCCCGGTGCTCCACGACATGCGCTCGCGCAAGGGCGGCAACCTTTCGGGCGGGCAACAGCAACAACTGGCGATTGCCCGGGCGCTGGCGACCAATCCCAAGGTGCTGTTGCTGGACGAACCTACCGAGGGCATCCAGCCGTCGATCATCAAGGACATCGCCCGGACCCTGAAGGAGATCCGCAATTTGCGGGATTTGACCATCGTGGTTTCGGAGCAGGTGCTGTCCTTCACCCTGGAAATCGCCGACCGCTTCCTGGTGATCGAGAAGGGGCGTTTCGTCATCGAGGAAACCCGCGACAAGGTCGACGAAGCGACCATCAGCCGCTACCTCTCCGTCTAGACACCGCCGTCCTGTGGGAGCTACGTCATCCGACGTATTGGCCGATTCGCGCCGCCATTCGAGACTGCCAGCAACGCTGTACATCCCTACTGTCCAGGAGCTTTGCCATGACCGATACCTTGATCAAAGTCGACCTCAACCAGCCCGCCACCGAGAACGAGCAGATCCACAACCGCTGGCATCCGGATATCCCGATGGCCTGCTGGGTCAAGCCGGGGGATGACTTCATCCTCGAAACCTACGACTGGACCGCCGGGGCGATCAAGAACAACGATGACGCTTCCGACGTGCGCGATATCGACCTCTCCACCGTGCACTACCTCTCCGGCCCGGTCGGCGTACACGGCGCCGAACCCGGTGACCTGCTGGTAGTCGACCTGCTGGACATCGGCGCCAAGGCCGACTCGCAGTGGGGCTTCAACGGTTTCTTCTCGCGGCAGAACGGCGGCGGCTTTCTCACCGACCATTTCCCCAGCGCGCAGAAAGCCATCTGGGATTTCAAAGGCATGTTCACCAGCTCGCGGCATATCCCCGGGGTCAACTTCGCCGGCTTGATCCACCCCGGCCTGATCGGTTGCCTGCCTGACCCGGTGATGCTCGCCGACTGGAACCGTCGCGAGCAGGAACTGATCGACACCAACCCGACCCGCGTACCGCCCCTGGCCAACGCGCCACTGGCCGCCACCGCGCATATGGGCAAACTCAAGGGCCAGGCCCGCGATGACGCCGCCACCACCGGCGCCCGCACCGTGCCGCCGCGCGAGCATGGCGGTAACTGCGATATCAAGGATCTGTCCCGCGGTTCGAAGATTTTCTTCCCGGTCTACGTCAATGGCGCCGGCTTGTCGGTGGGCGATTTGCACTTCAGCCAGGGCGACGGCGAGATCACCTTTTGCGGCGCCATCGAGATGGCCGGCTGGGTGCACATGAAGGTCGAGCTGATCAAGGGCGGCATGGCCAAGTACGGGATCAAGAACCCGGTGTTCAAGCCCAGCCCGATCACCCCGAATTACAAGAACTACCTGATCTTCGAAGGCATCTCGGTGGACGAGAGTGGCCAGCAGCACTACCTCGACGTCAACGTCGCCTACCGCCAGGCCTGTCTCAACGCGATCAACTACCTGACCAAGTTCGGCTACTCCCCGGCCCAGGGTTATGCCTTGCTGGGCTCGGCGCCGGTGCAGGGCCATATCAGCGGCGTGGTGGATATCCCCAACGCCTGCGCGACCTTGTGGCTGCCGACCGAGATCTTCGACTTCGATATCAACCCCGACGCCAACGGTCCGATCAAGCACCTGGACGGCAGCATCGACCTGCCCATCGCGCCCGATCTGTAACACGCCATCAACGCTCCGGAGGACCCAACATGCCGACCTACGAATACCAGTGCCAGGCCTGCGGTACATTCACGATGTTGCGGCCGATGAATCAGCGCCATGAGCCTTGCCAGTGCCCCTATTGCGGCGGCGCTGGCGGTGGCCTGCAGTTATCGGCACCGGCCTTGAACTGCCTGTCGAGCAGCCAGCGCCAGGCCATCGCCACCAACGAGCGCAGCGCTCACGCCCCGCAGACCGTCGCCGAGTTCCAGCAGCGCCGCCATCCCAAGGGCTGCGGTTGCTGCGCGCCAAGCAAACCGGTGGCGCCAAGCAAGGCCAATCCCCTCGGACTCAAGAGCAAGACCGGGCCTCGGCCCTGGATGATCAGTCACTGACAGAGGTGTTCTTCATGCGCCATGGCGATATTTCCAGCAGCCCGGATACCGTCGGTGTTGCTGTCGTGAACTACAAGATGCCGCGCCTGCACAGCAAGGCCGAGGTCATCGACAATGCCCGCAAGATCGCCGAGGTGATCAAGGGCATGAAACAGGGGCTGCCGGGTATGGACCTGGTGGTGTTCCCCGAGTACAGCACCATGGGCATCCTCTATGACCATGATGAGATGATGGCCACCGCCGCGACGATTCCCGGCGAAGAAACCGCGATCTTTTCCGCGGCCTGCCGCGAGGCCAATACCTGGGGCGTGTTTTCCCTGACCGGCGAGCGCCACGAGGAACATCCGCACAAGGCGCCCTACAACACCCTGGTGCTGATCGACAATCAGGGGCGGATCGTCCAGCGCTATCGCAAATGCATTCCCTGGTGCCCCATCGAGGGTTGGTACCCCGGCGATCGCACCTATGTCTGCGACGGCCCCAAGGGCATGAAGATCAGCCTGATCATCTGCGACGACGGCAACTACCCGGAGATCTGGCGCGACTGTGCGATGAAGGGCGCGGAACTGATCGTCCGCTGCCAGGGCTATATGTACCCGGCCAAGGAGCAACAGGTGCAGATGTCCAAGAGCATGGCCTGGGCCAATAACTGCTATGTCGCGGTGGCCAACGCCGCCGGTTTCGATGGGGTGTATTCGTACTTCGGGCACTCGGCGATCATCGGTTTCGATGGCCGGACCCTGGGCGAGTGTGGGGAAGAGGAAATGGGCATCCAGTACGCCCAGCTGTCGATCTCGCAGATCCGCGATGCCCGGGCCAACGATCAGTCGCAGAACCATCTGTTCAAGCTGCTGCACCGTGGCTACACCGGGATCTACGATTCCGGCGATGGCGACAAGGGCATCGCCGACTGTCCGTTCGAGTTCTACCGCACCTGGGTCCTGGATGCGCGCAAGGCCAGGGAGAATGTGGAGAACATCACCCGGCGCACGGTGGGCGTGGCGGATTGTCCGGTCGGGCAATTGCCTCACGCTGGTAAAGAAAAGACCGCGGGCTGAAGCATGTCATCGATCCAGCAGGTCTGCGCCTTGGAACAGCCCGAACTGGAATCGGCGATTGCCGATTGCCAGCTGGCCGGCACTGGGGGTGGGCAGATGATGGTTACGCTGCGGGATCGGTGGCTGCGGGTATCTCCGTAGGGACGCACGTCCGGCTAGCAAGCCACCTCCACCCGATTGCGGCCTTTTCCCTTGGCCTCATAAAGCGCCTCATCCGCCACCGACAGCAACCGCGAAAGCTCGTACCCCGACTCCTCCGTGGCCACCAGCCCGATGCTCACACTGAGAAAACCGGGCTCCAGCAGCGTCAGCCCGGCAAACGCGGCGCGAATTCGCTCCGCCACTGCCAATGCGCTGGCTGCGTCGCTGTCGCCCAGCACACAGGCAAACTCTTCGCCGCCAATGCGCCCGAACACATCCGCCGGGCGCAGGATCTGTGTCGTTACCCGGCCGAAGGCGATCAGCGCCTGGTCGCCCACCGCATGGCCGAAGGTGTCGTTCAGGTGCTTGAAGTGATCCAGGTCGCAGAGCAGCAGTGCCGCCGCCGTCTTGCGCCGTTTGCAGTCGGCCAGCAGTTTTTCACTCTTGAGCATGAACGATCGCCGGTTGCCGATGCCGGTCAGGGGATCGCTATAGGCCGCCGCCTTGAGCTGGCGTTCGGCGCGCTCCTTGACCATGGCCAGGGTCACGTAGCCGATCCCGACTATGTAGAGCATGGATTCGAACAGCATGAAGGAGAAGAACGGCACACCTTCGCCGCTGCCCGCGTTTGCCTGCTCCAGGCCGATGCCGGTATCGGTAAAGATCCGCACGCAGTAGAACAGGGTATTCAGCGCCGTCAGGGTCAACGCGGGCAGATAGGACGCTTCGAGGCTGTGCCGGCTCCGCCAGAACTCCAGCAGGGTCAGCCCGCCGTAGCCGGCTGCCAGCGCCGAGTAGGCGGCCACCCGCAATGGCAGCGATTCGAAGAAGCCTGGCAGCAGGCACAGCGCCAGCCAGGTCGCCGCACCCGCGAGCATGCCCGGCACTGAAGGCGGGCGTCCGGCAAACACGCGCATGGCGGTCCAGTTCATGGCAGCGCTGAGCAACAGGACCACGTTGCCGACCACCAGCGGCACAAAGTCGACGCCCAGGCCACGCAAGCTCACCAGCAGGATGCCGAGGGACGCCAGCAACATCATGCTGCCCAGGTAGGCGAGGCAGCGTTCGCGGGTTTCACGCAGCCAGGCGTGCAGGCTCAGCAGCCCCATCAGGCAGAAGATGAAGACCGAGACCAGCAGCAGGGTCGGGATGTGCAGCAGTGTCATGTTCAGGCAACCCAGTTCAGCCGGTGACCGGGGATCGCCCGGGACGGCGGCGGTGGGTGCCAGGGCACACCGCGAGTTGGAAAGCAGGATTTGGCACGTGAGCGAGCATCTTGGCAATCTCTCGGCGGGATTGTAGCGGGATCTCCGAGGGGGTGCCTGCTTGTTGAGCGGGCCTTAGCGCCAAGATCCTACAGATAGTGTTGAGTTGTCTGGCATCCAATGCGGGCACTTTCTTTTGGCCTCGACCGTAAGCTTCGGCAACTGGGCCGAACACCTGATTTTCTGTTCCTGTCGGTCCCTCTCAAGGAGTGAATGACCGTTGAAGGAACGTGCCGAAGCGGCGGTGCTGCAGGCCATCCAGGACGAACGCAGCTTTTTGCCAACGCGTTCCATACCCATCCGGCAATTGGCAAGGGTGCGCTTTATGGCGCCTGGGGATCGGGAAAGGAGCATGGTGGAATCCCGCGTCCGAACGTGAGGTTTAATGAACTCAATGTGTCCCCCAGTGGAAAGAGTTACCCAGGTGGCCCGCAAGTACGTGCTGTAAAGCCGGAGGAGTTTCCCAAGTGACGGATGAACAGAAAGACACCCAGGGGTATGGGGCTTTTTTGAAAGCCAATGAGGGGCGAAGTCTCTCGAAATTCGAATATCTTTATATGGTGATGAGGACGAACGCCATAAGTAATGATTTTTATCTGTTTTTTAGCAAGCTGTTTCATCCGACTATTTTTGTAAAAGATGGGAGCTATTTTATAGAGGAAAATTTCGAGGAGGAGCTTGGTGAGGTCTATGTCACTTTGTGTAAGGCCTGAGTCATGAAAGTGACGGTATACATCGCGAAGGCTGAACCAAAAAACACGAGAGATAAAGGCATGAGCGATACACCTGGCCAAACCGCACTCCGATCTTGCCCGTGAGTCGCTGATGCCACCGGCGGAAAATTCCGAGTTGACGAGATAGCCTCCGATCCGCAGGCCCATATTGTGATTGTCGCCAACAATGCCGACGAGCCGCCGTTCCTGACGCTGATTCCGACTGAATCCGAGCACAAAGTCATGGCCAGGATTGCCCTTGAGGCCGCCACGGACGGGATCAAGCTGCCCGGCGACAACCCGCATTCGCTGGCAGTCCGCGAGAACGATAGTCACGCCTGCCTGCCGCTCAACGCCAAGCACTTCGGTACACGGGCCATCCACTATTTGCGGAAAGAATCCAGGTTGACGTCATTTTCCCAACGCGGCGGGAGCGTTGAGACTATGCTCAGCCCTAATGTAAACACTGCACTTTTTCCAGTTGTCGGCCGTCCAGGAAGGAGTCCGTATGTATTTAGCGCTTCATATCCAGCTATACCCCATTGCCTTTATCGATAGCGCCTCCCGGGATCCGGCCAGCAGGCGGTACCACTATTTTAGCCGCATAGTGCCGATCCCCCACTGACGCTGCAATTCTGGTGATCGAAGAGCGACCTGCTTCAAACCGGATCCAGCAGTCGTTCGAGGCGGTCGGCAGGTGCCGGTGGTAAATCCCAAGCCCGATGGAGAACAGCATGAACGCCAAATCGATCGAGAAAATCTTGCGCCGCTTCGTCGGCGGCCTGACCGGGCTGGCGATGCTTGCCGCCATTACGGCCCAGGCTGCCGACGGCGGCATCGCCAATGGCCCTACCGCAAGCAAACGCATCGCCTTCAGCAACTCCTACGCGGGCAGCGATTTTCGCAAGGTGATGGTGCGCAACTGGCAGGAGGTTGCGGCCACAGCCAAAAAGGATGGCTTGATCCAGGAGGCACCGGTGGTCAGTGCCAACAACTCGGCGTCGGAACAGGCGGCGCATATCCAGGATCTGATCGTCCAGGGCGTCAACGCCATCGTCATCCTGGCCGCATCCGACACAGCCCTCAATGGGGTGATCCAGGATGCCTGTAACGCCGGTATCGTGGTGGTGGTCATGGCCAGCCTGGTGACCGAGCGCTGCGTCTATACGGTGGACTACGACTGGTCCGCCATGGGCCGCGTGGAAATGGACTATATCGCCGAGCGCCTCAAGGGCAACGGTACGCTGCTGGAGATCCGCGGTATTGCCGGCGATGCCACCGATCAAAACATCAGCGACGGTATTCACAAGGCTGCTGGCGACTACCCGGGTCTGAAGTTCGCCAAGACCGTGTACGGGAACTGGACGGCTTCCGTCGCACGCAAGGAGGTGGCGCTGGCGCTGCCGTCGCTGCCGAGCATCGATGCCGTCGCTACTCAGGGCGGTGACGGTTATGGCGCGGCCCTGGCATTCAAGGCTGCGGGACGCCCCTTGCCAATCATCGTGATGGGCAACCGTCAGGACGAACTCGCCCTGTGGAAACAGGAACGCGATGCCAACGGCTATGAAACCGTCTCGGTTTCTGCCTCCCCGAGTGTTTCCCAGGTGGGTTTCTGGGTGGCCCAGCAGATTCTGGCGGGTAAGCAGGTGCCGAAGTTCGTCGAGGTACCGCTGGTACGTATCGATGCGAAAGACCTGGATACCTGGCTCGCCACCATGCCGGTGGGTGCCGCCGCCAATCCCTCCTACAGCCAAGCCTCCGTCGTGGCGATGATCGACGCCGCCACCAACCATACGCCGATGCCTCTGCCGAAGGTTGCGAAGCCGTAGCGGGGAGTGAGGAGGCGAGGCTCCATGTTGGCATTCAAACCCGCCAGGGACAGGCCTATTGCCGTCAGGATCGGGCTGGCGGTCGCCGCACTGGTGCTCCTGATGCTGACGGTATCGCTGGTGGACCTCTACGGGCTGCGGGGCATGGAACGTGCGGTGGATTCCGCCAGCCATTCCGCGGAGATCCTGGCCTCGGTCAACGCGGCCACCGGGCGGGTGGAAAACTTTATCGCCACCCGTGACCAGGAAAGCCTGTCCCAGGCCGAAGCCATGGTGGCGACCGCCATCGCCGGCCTCACCACGATTCCGGCGGCGGAGGCGGAGTCGCTCAAGGGCAGTCTGGAGAGACTTGCCGAAGCGATCGCCACCTTGCGGGCGGCGACCCTGACCATGGATGGCGAAACGGAGAACATGACCGACCATTATGGCCGAATGCGAGAGGCGACGATCCTCGTCGAACAGGGTATCGCCGATGGGCTGAAGGGGCTTGACTCCCGCATCGCCGATCATGAGGTGCGGGTCAGCAACATCGAAAGCGCCCATCGCATCCTGGATATCCTGCGCAACGGCGAACGGGTCGTCGTCGCCAATGTGGCCAAGGTATTGGCGACCGATGATGGGGCCGCCGCCACCGGAGCGCGCGCCGCCTGCGCGGCCCTCCCGCCCGTGGTCGAGCAATTGCGCGAGGTGATGGACGCGTCGCAGGCGGGAGAGACCCTGGATCAGTTGACCGCCGCGGTCGCCGCAGCCAGGCTGGCGGTCGAGCACCTTGGCGAGGCCCCCAGGCTCCGGGGCAGCGAGACCTTGCAGCATCTCGCCGTTGTCGGGGATACGCTCGAGCGTCTTGAGGCGATGCTGGGCGAAGCGAGCGAACACGTGGCTCATGACGCAAACGACATTCAGGCCGCAACCGGTTTGCTGCACAATGCCTCCGCGTTGTCCAAGCGTTTCGCCGAGCGCGTCGCCACCCTGGAGGCGCAGACCCTGTCGTTCCGCCTGTCACCATCGGCCGAGGTCGCCGGCTTCGTCGGCGACCTCCTCGATGAGCTCTCCCGGCTCTCCCGCGTTCTTCCCTCGCCCGGAGGATTGCAAACCCAAGCCGCGCCCCTCTCGGTCTACGACCAGATTGCTGGCTACCGGGCAGCATTCGTCAAGTTCCATCAGGCGAGCGACTCTTTGAGCGCCGCGCGCGATCAGGTGCGCAACGAGGCGCGAAGTGCCGGCCAACTGGTCGCGCGCTTCGCCGGCGAAGCGCGCTCCGACGCAGTGGTCCACAATGATCGCGGCATGCTGGCAACGGTGATCGCCGGCACCGTCGCCATCCTGCTGGCCGGCGCCATTGCCTGGAGCACGTCGCGCTTTGTCGCGCAACCCATCGTGGTCCTGGCCTCGGTCATGCGCCGGCTTGCGGCCGGCGACCTGAACGCCGAGATCGCCAGCGCCGAACGCGGCGACGAGATAGGGATCATGACCCGCGCCGTCCGGGTGTTCCAGGAAAATGCCCTGCGTATCCGGGTACTGGAGGCCGAGGCCGAAGCGGAACGACAGCAGGTCCAGGCCTCTTTGGAGAGAATGGTCGCCGAACGGACCGACGCACTGCACCAGCAGACCGAGGTGCTGGAGGCGCAGGCCGTCGAACTCATTCAGGCGCGCAACCAGGCCGAGGCGGCGAACCAGGCAAAGAGCGATTTCGTCGCCACGGTCAGCCACGAACTGCGCACCCCCCTGACCCTCATTCTCGCCCCTCTGGAGCAGCTTACGGCGGCGGGCGCGCCGCCGACGGACTGGCATGCGCAACTCGACCGCGTCCAGCGCAACGCGCTGCGCTTGCTGAACCGGGTGAACGACATTCTCGATTTCTCCAAGGCCGAAGCGGGCAAGTTTGAGTTGTGTCCGGCGCCAGTTGACTTGAACAAGACGGTTGGGGTGCTGGCCGACGATGCCGCCATGGTGGCCGAGGGCAAGGGCTGCACCTTGACCTGGTACATCGATCCCGCGCTCGGCACGGTGTTCCTGGACCCCCGGCACTTCGAGAAGATACTTCTCAACCTGGTGAGCAATGCCATCAAGTTCACGCCCGCTGGCGGCAGCGTGCACTTGGCGGTGACTCCGCTCGATGGCGAGCGCTTTGAACTCGCGGTGCAGGACTCGGGCATTGGCATTGCGCCTGACAAACTAGCGCTGCTGTTCCAGCGGTTTTCCCAGATCGACAACTCGGCCACGCGCCACTACAGCGGCACAGGCATCGGTCTCGCCCTGGTCAAGGATCTGGTCGAACTGATGGGCGGTGAGGTCGGCGTCAACAGCGAACCCGGACGGGGTTCGTGCTTCTTTGTTCGATTTCCGCTGGGGGCAGAGCAAAACACCGTGCCGGCCGAAGCCGGCAATCTGCACGAGCGGTCGTCAGCGAGCACGACAAGCAGTACCGAGCAACGCCACCTGCGTTTCGACGACGGCCACTCCGGCAGTAGCAACGAGCGACCTTCAACGGACGAGGCTACAGGCGACGAGCCGCATCCGGAACAGGCCTTGCGATCCCGAGTACTGCTGGTCGACGACAGTCCGGAAATGCTCAGCTACCTCAGCGAGCTTTTGCACAACGACTACGTCGTCGCCACCGCAGCGGATGGAGAGCAGGCCTGGGCACTCCTGCAGCGTCGCTCCATCGATGTCGTCGTCTCGGATGTGATGATGCCGAAACTCGACGGCTTTGGTCTGACCGCCAGAATCAAGTCCAGCGCCGGTTTCGCCCATTTACCCGTGATCCTGTTGACCGCCCGCGGCGGCAGTGAGGCCAGCGTCTCCGGGCTGGAGAGCGGCGCCGACGACTATATCGCCAAACCCTTCTCGCCGCTGGAGCTCAAGGCTCGCATACGCGCGGCGCTACGCATGAGCCAGATACAAACTGAACTGCATGCAAAATCCCGTCAGGCTGGCATGGCCGAGATCGCCAATAATGTGCTGCACAACATCGGTAACGTGCTCAACAGCGTGAATGTCTCGGCCGATGTGATCAGTAGCCAGATGCGCGCCTCCAAGACGCAGGGACTGACCAGGGTGGCTCATCTGATGAACGAACACGTCCATGATCTGAGCGATTTTCTCACCGGCGACCAGAAAGGAAAGATGTTGCCCGAATACCTGCTCAGACTGGCAGTGGTGGTGACGGCGGAGCAGCAGGGCATCATCGAAGAACTGGAGCAGCTTACCAAGGGCATCAACCATATCAAGAGCATCGTCGCTGCCCAGCAGTCCCATGCCGGTAACGTCAATGTCGTCGAGACAGTGCCGGTCGAGGAATTAATCGATGATGCCCTGCGCATGAATGCCGGATCACTGGCGCGCCACGAGGTGACGGTGGTCAAGGAGGTTGCCGACTTGCCCCTGCTGCAGCTGGACCGGCATCGGATACTGCAGATTCTGCTGAACCTGATCCGCAACGCCAAGCAGGCATTGGACGCCGTGGTTGATCGCAGCCCGAGTATCACGCTCGGCGCCGCCCTCGCCGACGGGCCAGTATTGCGCATCACGGTGGCCGACAACGGCGACGGGATTACGCCGGAAAACCTGGTTCGCATTTTCTCGCATGGCTTCACCACGCGTAAGAACGGACACGGTTTCGGCCTGCACAGCTGCGCGCTGGCCGCGCAGGAAATGGGCGGTAGCTTGACTGTGCACAGCGACGGGGCTGGACAGGGCACGACCTTCACCCTCGATATTCCCGTTGATGCCGAGTATCGAGCAGAATGAGCGCGAACTGGCAGGTGATGACGCATCCGCAGCGGATTTCAGAAGATAGAATACCTTTCAAACAGGCATTAAAAAGCCGGCTTGTGGCCGGCTTCTCGGGGACGGGTTTGACTTATTTTTGGTAAGCCTCACTCGCCTTCAAAACGTACATCCAGAGCAAATCTGGTTGTGGGACACCGCGCAGTTGTCTCGCGCCGTGTCGTGGGCAATCTGGCCTGCTGCAAGCAGGACGCTACCCAAATGTGCCGCGCAGGATACCGGCATTTACGACAGATTCCCAGCGAAAAGCACACGCCAGAGCTGTCGTTTTCAGACAACAGGGGATCTTGTCCCCTATTTCGATGGCACCGGCGGCCGTCGCTTGTTCAGCGTCGACCACCAGAACACCCAACCCAGTATCCGCACGCTCTGTGCCTCGAGCTGCTCCGCGCTGAACACTTCGTCCGGATACTCGGCACTATTGTGGCTACGCAGCCGCAAGGCCCCCGCCGGCAGGCGGTAGACATACTTCACCCGCAACATGCCGTCGTGCTCCAGTGCGTACATCTCGCCGTCCACCACCTGGGTCAAGCTGCGGTCGATGGCAATGGTGGAACCGTCCTGGATCTTTTCCGCCATGCTGTTACCGGTCATGGGCGCGCAGATCGCCTGGTCCGGCTCGACGCCCATGGCCTGGAGGATACGATAGGGCAGGCGTACCTTGCGCCCGGGCATGATTGCAACCTGGGTCTGGCTCGACCCGTGGGCCGCTGGCGTCTCCTTGTACAGCGGCACCTGCACGTCGTTGCGCTCGGTGGCCGCGAGATCGTCGCGAGCTGAGTAAGGTTCCTGATCATGGGCGGGCAGATGCTCGCGTTCACCCTCCGCCTCGGCGGCCGAACCACACGGGTGCTTGGCCCCGTCGCCGGTGCGCAGCCAGCGGCTATTGACGCACAACAGCTCGGCTATCTCGTCCAGTCGCGCCATGGGTATGCCGCGCTTGAACCAGTTGTTGACGTGCTGCGGTGTCACTTGCCGGTTGGCTGCGAAGTCCGAAGCAGATAGGTGGCACTCCCGCAGGAGGGCCCTTAAGCGATCGCCTGATGTATTCATGAATACGGAGTTTACTGGCGTGCTACACCTGTTTAAATAAACGAGGTGTTCAAAAATTGTTCCGAAAAGCACACGAACTGATTGGGCTTGTTCAGAGCTCCTACACTCAAATAGCTGAATCTGAATCATTGTGTTTATTCATTAAAACTCTTGTTTGTTTATTGGTAAACGAGCACAAAAAAACCCCGGCAAGCCGGGGTTCTTCAATTCGCGCCAGGGCGCGGCGGATCAGCCCTTGTAAGCGGCGACCGACTTCAGGATTTCGGCACGGGCGGCTTCGGCATTGCCCCAACCTTCGATTTTCACCCACTTGCCTTTTTCGAGATCCTTGTAGTTCTCGAAGAAGTGCTTGATCTGCTCCAGCAGCAGCGCTGGCAGGTCGGTGTATTCCTTCACGTCGACGTACAGCTGCGACAGCTTGTCGTGCGGCACCGCGAGGACCTTGGCGTCGCCGCCGCCGTCGTCGGTCATGTGCAGGATGCCGACCGGACGGGCACGGATGACCGAGCCTGGCGCAACCGGGTACGGGGTCACGACCAGCACGTCGAGGGGGTCGCCGTCGTCAGCCAGGGTGTTGGGGATGAAACCGTAGTTGGCCGGGTAGAACATCGGGGTGGCCATGAACCGGTCAACGAACAGGCAATCGCTGTCTTTGTCGATTTCGTATTTGATCGGCGCGTGGTTGGCCGGAATCTCGATCGCGACGTAGATGTCGTTCGGCAGGTCTTTACCAGCCGGAATCTTGCTGTAGCTCATTGGGCGATGCCCCCGTTGGTTGATCAGAAAACTTGGCCGGTTTGACCAAAAAGTGGCGGGATTATAGGCATATTCCGGGGGCGATGCCACGGGTCACAGGACGTGCGGAGGCGCCGCGGAATTCTGGGAAACGAGCCGGCGCGCGATGGTAATCACTGTGGGACATGTGGGAGCGGAGCTTGCCCGCGAAGCTTTTAGCGGTCTTGAGGAAGTCTTCGCGGGCAAGCTCCGCTCCCACAAGGGCAAGGCTGTGGCCGGGATTTCGGCGTTAGTCTTTAGTCTGATACCGCGGGTCGTGGGCTTGCAGATGCCGCAGCCGCGCCAGTGGGTCCTGGCGGTAGAACGCGCGCAATTGCTCATAGACCTGTGGGTAGGCCGTGGCCAGGATATCCGGGGCACTGAAGAAATATTCGCTGGTCACCGCGAAGAATTCCGCCGGGTTTTCCGCGGCATAAGGATCAATCGCGGTGTCGGCATCGGGGTTGCGGTCCAGCTGGCGATTGAGGTCGTCGTAGGCGTGTTGCATGACCTTGGCCCAGTCGCCCACGCGCATGTCGCCGTGCAAGGGTGGCAGGCCGTTGGCGCTGCCGCTGAGCATGTCGAGCTTGTGCGCCAGTTCGTGGATCACCAGGTTGTAGCCTTCCCAGCCGCCGCTGGCCTGTACGCCGGGCCACGCGAGGATGATCGGGCCCTGTTGCCAGGCTTCGCCGCTGTGCTCGGCATCCCATTCGTGCTCCACGCCGCTGGCGTCGCGATGGCGCTGGGGGCTGAGGAAGTCGTCCGGGTAGAGGACGATTTCATGGAAACCCTGGTACCAGTTCAACTCCCCCAGGTGCAGCAGCGGCAGTTGCGCCTGGGCCGCCAGCAGCAGGCGGCGCTCCTGGTCCAGTTCCACGCCCGGCAAGGCACTCAGGTGCTTGTCATCGAGGAACAGCACGCTGTGTTCGCGCAGCCAGCGATCCTCGACGTCGCTCAGGCCGTCGAGGAAACTCAGGTGTTCGCGGACCCGTTGCCAGGTTTCATCGGCAACCGGATGGCGGGCCAGGGTTCGCCGACGACGCCAGGCACTCAGCGACCACACGGGATCAGTGGGTGCCGGCTTTGGACGCGGCGTTGCCGAAGCGGCTGCGAAGCACGCCGATGATCATCGGCAGCAGCGACAGCAGGATGATGCCGACCACCAGCAGCGACAGGTTTTTCTTGATGAACGGTACGTTGCCGAAGAAATAACCCAGGGTGACCAGGCCGCCGACCCAGAGCACAGTGCCCAGGAGGCTGAACAGGAAGAAGCGTGGGTAGGGCATTTTGCCTACGCCGGCGACGAACGGTGCAAAGGTCCGCAGGATCGGCAGGAAGCGCGCCAGGGTCACGGTCTTGCCGCCATGGCGGTCGTAGAAGTCGTGGGTCTTTTGCAGGTAGTCGCGACGGAAGATCTTCGAGTTCGGGTTGCTGAAGAGTTTCTCGCCCGCCGTTCGGCCGATGATGTAGTTGGTGCTGTCGCCGAGAATCGCCGCCAGCATCAGCAGGCCGGCCAGCAGCACCGGGTCCATGCCACCGCCCGCGGCCACCGCGCCGGCGATGAACAGCAGCGAATCACCCGGCAGGAACGGCATCACCACCAGGCCGGTTTCGCAGAAGATCACCAGGAACAGGATGGCGTAGATCCAGGGCCCGTAGTTGTTCACCAGCATGTCGAGGTAGACATCGAGATGCAGGACTATGTCGATCGGGTTGAAATCCATGGGTGGCACCTGTGTGAACGGTCCGACTCGGCGGACCCGTGCAAGGAAAATAGATATACGTAGTTAACTACAGGGAATGTAGTTTTTTCGTACATTCCGTGGGAAAGCGGGATTATAAGAGTTGGGGAGATTTCTGCCTGCTGAGTTTGTAGCGGGGGATGTCGAGCAAAGGCTGTGCGCAAGTCTGCGAGAGCGCCGGTGATCGCGATGTGAGGTTCACCAACGCGATCGCTGCGGTGCGGCGTCCCGACAAGCCAGCGCCTACAGGCGCGTATGGCGGTTATTTGTCGTCGATCGGCAATACGTAGTTCTTGAATTCGCTGTCTTCGCGAAAACCAATGGATTCGTAGGTTTTCTGTGCCACCAGGTTGTTGCTGCTGGTGGACACGCGCAGACGAACGGCGTGGGTCTCACGGGCCATTTTCTTCGCCATGCGCATCAGGTTGTCGGCCACCAGCTGGCGGCGGGCATCCTCGGCGACGTAGATGTCGTTGAGGATCCACACCCGCTTGAGCGAGAGCGAAGAAAAGCTTGGATACAATTGGCAGAAACCGAGCAGCTTGCTGTCGTCATCGTCCGGCAGGGCCAGGTAAATCACCGACTCTTTGCGCCGTAGGCGTTTTTCCAGGAAGTTGCGCGATGAATCAGGGAAGGGCAAGGCACCGTAGAATTCACGGTATTTGACGAACAGGGGCGTCAGCAGGTCCAGATGTTCCAGGGTCGCTTGAGTAATCCGCATAGATCAGGCCTCAACTTCGTGGATATGACGGCAAACGGTTCACTCGGGCAGCCGCAGCGTCGATGCTGCCCAAAGCGCGGGAAAAGCGCAATCCGGATGACGGTCATTCTTGGGGCGGGCTCAGTAGGAAGTTGCCGTTTGAATGGACATCCGATTCACTCTCCAGCGTTTGCACTTGAGCCTCGTCCTTGAGATTGACCCCCGATAATTGTCGGCGGCAGGCTTCTTTCATCAGGTACAGCAGTTTGTGCGCGGCCATGCCGTAACTCATGCCCTCCAGGCGTACGTTGGAGATGCAGTTGCGGTAGGCGTCGGTCAGGCCGACTTTTGGATTATAGGTGAAATACATACCCAGGCTGTCCGGCGAGCTCAGGCCCGGGCGCTCGCCGATCAGGATCACGGTCATTTTCGCCCCGAGCAATTCGCCGATTTCGTCGGCCACCGCAACCCGGCCCTGTTCCACCAGGATCACTGGCGACGTCGACCAGCCTTCGGCCTGGATCTGTTCCTCCAGGCGGGCGAGGAAGGGCAGGGTGTGCCGATGCACTGCCAGCGCCGACAGGCCGTCGGCAACGATAATGGCCAGGTCAACCCCGCCCGGGTGGGCGGCCGCATGTTCCTTGAGCAACTGCGCCGAGGCGGCGTTGAGCTTGCGGCCCAGGTCCGGGCGTTGCAGGTAGCTGTGGCGGTCGTCGGCGGCACTGTGCAGCAGCAAGGTTTCCCGACCGCGCTCGGCGAGTTGCGCACTCAAGCCGGTGTGGTCGAACGGCAGGTGCACGGCGTCGCGGGCCTGGGCGTGGGCGAACTGGAAATCCAGTTGCGCGCTGGTGGTCAGGCTGGTGCCGGTGCGACCCAGGGCGATACGCGCCGGGGTCAGGCGGCGCAGTTGCAGCCAGGGGTTGTCGTTGTCGATTTCGTTGGCCATGTCGTTCATCCGAGCTGCGCCAGCGCCTGGCGAAATGCCGGGGGCAGGCTGTTGCCGAAATGCACCTTGCCATCGGCCTGGGTAAAGATGCCCATCTTCGCCAGCCATTGCTCGAACTCCGGCGCGGGCTTCAGGCCCAGGGTCTGGCGGGCGTACAGGGCATCGTGGAACGAGGTGGTCTGGTAGTTGAGCATGATGTCGTCGGAACCGGGAATGCCCATGATGAAGTTGATCCCGGCCACACCCAGCAGGGTCAGCAGGGTGTCCATGTCGTCCTGGTCGGCTTCGGCGTGGTTGGTATAGCAGATGTCGCAGCCCATGGGCACGCCCAGCAGCTTGCCACAGAAGTGGTCTTCGAGGCCGGCGCGGATGATCTGCTTGCCGTTGTAGAGGTATTCCGGGCCGATAAAACCGACCACGGTGTTGACCAGGAATGGCTTGAAATGCCGGGCCACGGCGTAGGCGCGGGTTTCGCAGGTCTGCTGGTCGACGCCGAAGTGGGCGTTGGCCGACAGCGCGCTGCCCTGGCCGGTTTCGAAATACATCAGGTTCTGCCCGAGGGTGCCGCGATTCAGGCTCAGGCCGGCGTCATAGCCTTCCTGCAGGACGTTCAGGTTGATGCCGAAACTGGCGTTGGCCGCTTCGGTGCCGGCAATCGACTGGAACACCAGGTCCAGCGGCACGCCGCGGTTGATCGCCTCGATGGAGGTGGTGACATGGGTCAGCATGCAGGCCTGGGTGGGGATTTCGTAACGCTTGATCACGGCATCGAGCATGTTCAGCAGGTCGCAGATCGAGCTCAGGCTGTCGGTGGCCGGGTTGATGCCGATCATCGCGTCGCCGTTGCCGTAGAGCAGGCCGTCGAGGACGCTGGCGGCGATGCCGGCCGGATCGTCGGTGGGGTGGTTGGGTTGCAGGCGGGTCGACAGCCGGCCGCGCAGGCCCAGGGTGCCGCGGAACTTGGTCACCACGCGGATTTTTTGCGCCACCAGCACCAGGTCCTGGACGCGCATGATCTTCGACACGGCGGCGGCCATTTCCGGGGTCAGGCCCGGGGCCAGGGCGCGCAGGCTCTGTTCGTCGGCGGCGTCGCTGAGCAGCCAGTCGCGCAGGCCGCCGACGGTCAGGTGGCTGACGACGGCGAAGGCCTGTTTGTCATGGGTGTCGACGATCAGCCGGGTGACTTCGTCGGATTCGTAGGGGATCAGCATTTCCTCGAGGAAATGCTTGAGCGGAATATTGGCCAGGGCCATCTGCGCCGCGACCCGTTCGCCGTCATTGAGGGCGGCGACGCCGGCCAGGAAATCCCCGGAGCGGGCCGGGCTGGCCTTGGCCATGACGTCCTTGAGGCTGTCGAAGCGATAGGTCTGGGCGCCGACGGAATGGGCGAATGTGGCCATGGTGCGGTGTCCTCTTGAGTCTGAACGGTTTCTGTGGAAGCAGACAACCAATGTGGCGAGTGGGCTTGTCGGAACGCCGCACCGCCACGCTCGGCTGCGTAGCAGTCGTAAACGCTGAGCGTCCGTTCTGCCTGATACAGCGCAGTCGCTGGTTTCAGGGCCGCTTCGCGACCCAGCGGGGGCAAGCCCCCTCGCCACAGGGGTGGCGTCGTAATTTTGTAGTGCGGGGCGCCCGGATTGACGCCCCGTGCTGGTGCAATCAGTTACCTGTGAGCATAGCGTCCGCCGGCGCGTCCGAGCGCTGGCTGGCGGTCAACTGGAAGTAGATAAAGCCCACCGCCATGAAGCCAAGGAAGATCAGGCCGATCAGGGTGTTGAACCAGGCCATCGCGATCAGGCAGACCACCGCCAGGACCAGGGCGATCCCCGGGACGATCGGGTAGCCTGGCGCGCGGAAGCTGCGTTCCAGGTTCGGCTCGGTTTTACGCAGCTTGAACAGGCTCAGCATGCTGATGATGTACATCACGATGGCGCCGAATACCGACATGGTGATCATCGCCGCCGTCAGGCTCATGCCTTGCAGGTTGACCAGCCCGTCGCTGTAGATCGCTGCGATGCCGACCACGCCGCCGGCCAGGATGGCCCGGTGCGGGGTCTGGAAACGTGACAGTTTGGCCAGCGAACGCGGCAGGTAACCGGCCCGGGCCAGGGCGAAGAACTGCCGCGAGTAGCCGAGGATGATGCCGTGAAAGCTCGCCACCAGGCCGAACAGGCCGATCCACACCAACATGTGCATCCAGCTGGAGTTAT